>DASVUX010000038.1:0-126204 GCA_036386835.1 Bacteroidia bacterium | reverse complement strand
CATCAGGAGCAACAGTATATAGCTGGATGCCGGGAAGCCTGAGTGGAGCATCAGTTCCTGTAAGCCCTGCTGGCAACACAACTTACACAGTGACCGGAACCGATGGAAACGGGTGTGCATCAACATCCGCAGTGAATGTGGCGATAGAGAACGTAGTTGTCTCTGCGAATGGAATTACTGTTTGCGAGGACAGTACGGCAACACTCTCTGCTTCCGGTGCAGCAACATATACATGGAATCCGGGTAATCTGTCAGGGTCATCAGTATCCGTTAATCCAGTTTCAACAACAACATATACGGTTGTCGGAACAAGTGCTTTAGGATGTACAGCCACAACTACGGCTATGGTAACCATAGATGCCCTGGCTGCTCCAATCATTAATGCTTCGGGTACAAGCTTAAGCATTGCAAACACAACCCTTGCAATTCAGTGGTACTTAAATGGAAATCCTATTGCGGGTGCAACATCTTCAGCATACAATGCATTGGTTAACGGGAACTATACAGTTTGTGTAACTAATGCAAATAACTGCCAGGGATGTTCTGCGGCAAGTGTTGTAAGCAGCGTTGGGATAAATGAATCTGTTTCGGCTGTTGAGTTAAAGGTTGTTCCTAACCCGAATAACGGTATCTTCTCTCTGAAAGGTTCAGTTAATAATGAGAATGTCCAAATACTGATCGTTGATATCCTGGGTAATGAAATTCAGGCTATCGACCTGGGTTCTGTGAACGGTGAATTTACTCAGCCTTTGAACTTAGCCAGCCAGGCAGACGGATTATATTTTGTTAAACTAAAGACCTCAAATGGAGAAGTAGTCAGGAAGATGATTAAAGATTAAATGTGAATTGTGTTAATAGATCATGAAGAGCCCTGTTATAGGGCTCTTTGTGATTATAGCTCATTCTGATGTTAGGCGCGGCATTGCAGAAGATGCGCCTTCAGGTGATGATTACTTTTTTATATAAGCTAAAAGATGATAAGAAGAGAGCCTGGTTATGCCTTACAATGTATCTAATTTAATCGTGTGAAGAATAGGATTAGAAGCCCCTACCTCATTACCGGATATTTTTTTAAAGGAAGTCTATCAGCAATGAAAAGTACTTTAACGCTAATTTATTACGGACTATTATCCTCCGGGAAATTGCTCAGGATTATTGGGTTCCACCCCCGAAGTAGTTATACCAACTGATCCGGTAATAACACCAATAATACCCGAAACGGAACCTGTTTATCCAAATGTATTCAGTCCCAATGGAGATGGCATTAATGTTTGATGGAGTTTGCTTTTACATTTTTTTCACTTCCGGAAGGACCCGTCAAAGGGTTCATTTAGTCATCAGATAATTATTCTTTATTCCCCTTAAACAGATTATTTCCTCAGATAATATTTTAAGTTATACATCTGACAAATTTGTGGAATGCAGCTAATTCTTAGTGTCTCTGATTTGCAGAGTGGCTAAACCTCCCGAAGGGACAAAAAAAGAAGCACATCATTTCTGATGTGCTTCTTTTAAAAAAGTGGTGCCTCCAGGGATCGAACCAGGGACACAAGGATTTTCAGTCCTTTGCTCTACCATCTGAGCTAAGGCACCAGCTCATTTATTCGGAGGGCAAATGTAAGAAAATTATTAAAACCAAAAAATTATTTTAGCTTTTTAGCAAATTTTAATCGTGATCAGGGTGGATGCTATTTAAAACCTGTTGGCCTTGTTGTCCGGAGTTGGGATTGCGATTGGCATAACAAATGCCTGGTTACAGCCTTACACCGATGATACACACATCATCCACCTGTTCCAGCTCTCCTTTCCATTCTATAAACGACCGTAGTATTTCCCTGGATTGCCCGTTAGGTTCCAGTTGAGAATTTTTAATAAAAAGCTCCGCCAACTGTTTGTATTTGAACTTCTTTCCGTTTGGACCGCCAAACTGATCGGCCATGCCATCGGTAAATAGATAAAACAAAGTACCTTCTTTATAATCAATCCTGTGCGTGGTAAATGGCTTAGGGTCATCCGTTTTCCCGATCGGCTGCTTGTCTGCCTTTATCTCTTTCAGTTCGTTATTTTGAATATACCATAAAGGATTATTCGCTCCGCTCCAGCTAACTTCCCTGGTTGTCATATCAATGCAGAGCAGGGAAATGTCCATCCCGTCTTTCACATCATTTGTACTTCTTTCAAATGTCTCTAGAACCAACTCTCTTGTTTTATCAAGGATCTTTCCTGTTTCATGTAAACCGAATTCTTTTACCGCACGGTTCAATGCATTCCCGCAAACCACTGAAACCAAGGCTCCAGGAACACCATGTCCCGTACTGTCAGCCGCTGCAATGAAAAACCTGTCGTTTTTAAATTCCGCCCAGTAAAAATCACCTGCTACCAGGTCCTTCGGCTGATAAATGATAAAATTTTCGGGGATATGGCGGTCAATAAATTGCTTTGGCGGCAAGATCGCCTCCTGCAGCCTTTTAGCATAATTGATCGAATCAATGATCTCTTTTTGTTTATGTTCAATAATCAGTTTCTGCTGATCCGAAAATGCTTTTTGCGCGGTGATGATCAGATTTGCTTTTTGTTTGTGACGAAAGGCACGGAAGGAGATCACCGCGACAAGCAGCATAAGAGCAAATCCAATCAGGCCGCCATAAGTATAGGACCGCTGTTGTTTGATTGCTGCTTCGTTCTTGATCCTTTCTTCGTTGATCTTAGCTACATTCTTAATGCTGTCTGTAGCCGACTGCTTTTCGTACTCTATCTGGAAACCTTTTCTGATGGCGCTTCTTTTGGTTTCTTCATTGAACACACTATCTTTCATCCTCACATACAATTGGTACATCTTCAGTGATTCCGGATAATTTTTCTGTTCCTCGTAGATCTTTTGCAGCAGAAAAGCAGCGTCCTTTATACGCTCCGGGGATTGGAGCTCCTGTGAAGCTTTCATGCCCGCCTGGGCATATTCAAGCGCTTTAGCGGTTTTGCCCGTTTTTAGCATGTGTTCTGCCAGACTGTAATATGAGTGGGAGAGCCCGAGGGTGTTATTTGTTTTACGTCTTAATTCTAAAGCCCGCAGGAAAAGAGCCAGCGCTTTGGCTTTGCTTTCTTCCGCACAACTGGTTTTTGAAGCATCACACCCAGGATCACCGTAATTGTCATAGATGCCGCCAATAATATTGAGTGAACTGGCAAGCCCGTAAGGATCACCGATCTCTTCCCTGATCTGCACAGACCTTTCCAGGTAAGCGATAGCTTTGATAACAGATGACCGTTTGCATTCTTCAACACTGCCTTTACATTCTGGATTACCATGGACGGAATAAATAAATCCAATATTGGCATTGGCAGTCGCTATGCCTTCCCTGTCATCAATCTCCGCATAAATAACCAGGGCCTTTTCATAATAGTCAAGGGCCTGTGCGATCTCTCCCTGGCTGTCGAACACAAAACCTATATTATTATAGGAAGTAGCCACTCCCGGTTTATGGTTAATTTCTATATACAGCTTCAGGGCTTTGTGATAGAATTCCAATGCTTTACTGATATTTCCTTCCTGCCGGAAAACCTGGCCCATGTTAAGGAACGCTGATGCAATACCGCTTTTGTCATTAAGGCTTATAAAGATGTCAAGCGTAAGTTTGTAATGCTCATACGCTTCGTAGGAATTACCCTCCTGCATGGCAAGATAACCTGCATTGTTGAGTGCGAGTGCATAATATTGCCTGAAGAAATCTCTTAAATCCCCGGAACTGTTAGCAATATTCTTTTTGCTGAGTTCCTTTAACTGAGCATTGTAAACCGGCCAGATATCTTCTGAGCCTTCCTGCTCAATAAGCGTACTTAATACCTTACAACGGGTTGAATCATGATCCGCTTTTAAAAGTTCGGATTTTAATGAATCGATCGCTGTTGTCTGCGCAAAGCAGCTGAAGCGGATAATGAGGAAGGAAAGGAGCAAAAGTATTCTTGTCATACAGGTTCTAAATTTAATAATTAATAATTTAGAAATACTTTTCGCTCAGTCATCGTGTTGCGGGTCATATTCCTGCGGTCATTCCCGGACGGGGCAAGGCCGCACGATCTTGCGGTTCCTATAAGTTTTTTATCACTACTTTTGCAAGGATGAACCTCGTAATCGACATAGGGAATACCCGCCTGAAAGCTGCGGCATTTGAAGGAAGTACGCTGAAGCATTCAGAGGCGTTTGCCTCCGTGGATGAATTCCTTGTTTCGGATTACCTGTCTAAATACAGTTTCAGTCATTGCATCATCGGGAGTGTGGTGGATGATATCGATGCATTGGTTGCAGTGCTGAAAAGCAGGATGCCTGTACTGCTGTTCAGTTCAGAGACGCCTCTGCCGATTAAAAATTCTTACCGGTCTGCTGCAACGCTCGGAAGCGACCGGCTCGCAGCTGCAATCGGGGCGAATGAAATTGCCCCCGGGCAGGATATCCTTGTAATAGATGCGGGAACATGCATCAAGTACAATTATGTGAATGCAGCAAATGAATACATAGGAGGGGCCATCTCCCCGGGATTGAAGATGCGCTTCAGGGCGCTTCATAGTTTTACTTCACGGCTGCCTTTGCTGGAAGCTGATGAGGGCTTCGGTTCACTTATCGGCAACGACACATCACAAAGTATCCTGGGCGGTGTACAGCTTGGGGCTGCTGCGGAAGTGAATGGCTTCGTAGAGCAATACAGCGAACGCTTTAACAATATAAAGGTTTTTTTAACAGGCGGAGATGCCGATTTTTTTGCTAAACGGCTAAAAAAACCCATCTTTGCAGACCAATTTCTCATCCTTAAGGGATTGAACCGGATATTGGAACACAATAAACAGAAGTATAAAGAAGCAATATGATCATTTCAGGCGCTAAGCTTAAAACAATAATCCTGGTATTCTCTGTACTGCACCTGCTGCACTCCTTAAATAACAAGACCTTCGCCCAAAATACAAGTTCACCTTACTCGCGCTACGGTGTTGGTGATGTGAACAGCCGCGTTTACGGACAAGGTTTTGCCATGGGAGGGACTTCCATCGCAATGCAGAATGATACCACCCCGCTTTTTTTCATCAACAGTACAAATCCGGCATCGTACTCAGGTGTTTATCTTACTACTGCTGAACTGGGAATGAATTATAACCGCCTGCGCCTTCAGAGTGCGGATACAAAAAAGAATATTAACAATGCTTCTTTCGGTTATGTTTCAATTGCTTTCCCTATTAAAAAATGGATCGGTGCGAGTTTTGGACTTGTGCCTTTCAGTTCCGTGGGATATAACCTGGCCGATACCAGGATCCTGGATAACATCGGAAGGGTAAATTATAAATATGAAGGTAATGGCGGAATGAGCCAGGCATACTTTGGCTTAGGCTTTAAACCTCTGAGCGGCCTGCCGAAAATATTCCGGAATTCAGCAAAATATGCAAGGCTGAAAGCTGAGAACCGGCCCGACAGGATCATAAAGATCATGAACCACAGGAAGTCACTGGCTTCCCTTTCACTTGGCGGAAATGTATCTTATCTGTTTGGAAGCATTGAGCATTTAAGGGCTTCTGAATTCACTTCTGCCAATACGTTCAATACAAGATCCACCACAACTACCCGTTTTAATGATGTTTATTTCGACTACGGAATTCAATACGCACATACCATCGACTCACTCAACGGGCGCGATCTGAAAGACAATGTAAAGATCATGTTTGGGGCGACATTTGCCGCGCAAACCGATGTGAACGCACGGATTGACAGTCTTGCCGTGAATTATTTCAACAGCTCGGCAGGGTTCGATATTGTTAAAGATACTGTTGAATTTGTAGAAGGACACAAAGGATCAGTTACACTGCCATTATCATTTGGTTTCGGAATAGGATTAAAGAAAGGAACACGCTGGATGCTTGCAGCTGATTTTGCAATGCAGAACTGGAGCAGTTACCAGGCTTTCAACCAAACGCAGGGATTAAAAAACAGTATGCGCGTTTCAGCAGGGGCGCAATTCGTGCCTAATGCCAAATCCAGCGGTATCAAAACCTATTTCAGGAGGGTGCATTACCGTGTTGGCGGAAGGTACGCACAAACAGCGCTTGAACTGAAAAGCTCACAGCTTACAGAATATGCAGTTTCATTTGGAATGGGCTTCCCGGTAGCGGGCAACTATCTTTTGAAAAGCTTTTCAATGGTAAATATCGGGGTTGAGGTGGGCCAGCGCGGCACTACCACTAACGGTTTGATCCGTGAGGAATTCTTTAAATCAACGCTCAGCTTTACCATCAACGACCGTTGGTTCCAGAAAACAAGGATCGATTGATCGGGTCATATTTAATTTATTTTGATTCCTGAATGAGCGTTGTCTGTCACCATATTAAATTGTTCCCTCTACTTATATTTCTATTGCTCTTAACTGCATGTGAGAATGATATTGCAGTGGTGAATTCTGTTACATCGGCCAACCAGGAACAGCTTCCCCTGGACGCGCAGAAGAACGTTGAAATGCTTTACAGCGATTCGGCAATCGTAAGGGCAAAGCTTACAGCCCCGCAGGTGGACCGGTATGTTGACCGGAATGTGGAGAAGAAGAATTATACGGAAATGCCAAAAGGCATGCTGGTGATCTTCTATAATTCACTCGGAAAGGAAGAGAACAGGCTGAAAGCAGATTATGGTATCAGTCATGAAAGCACAAAGGGGATGGATAAGATGGAGGCCAAACGCAATGTGCGCGTGGTGAACGAGAAAGGTGATAAGCTGGAAACGGAGCATCTTATATGGGATGCAGCAACCAAAAAGATCTATACCGATAAGTTTGTAAAGATCACCACGAAAGAACAGGTGATCTGGGGAGAGGGATTGAAAGCGGATCAGGATTTTTCAAAATATGAGATCCTTCGCCCGCAGGGTGTGATCCAGGTGGATGATAAACAATTTGACAAAGAAACAAATACAACAAATGAATAAAACATTCCGTTACTTAGAAATTTTCTGGCTGATCATCGGTTGTGTGGGCGTGCTGCTCTGCTCATATCATATCGTTGCGCAGGATAAAGGAAACTCCGTATTTTTTCTTATTTTTACCTTTGTTGCCGGATTGATGTATGCTGTCCGCAGGCGTCACCGGATCAAATATGAGGCTTCACAGAAACCAAAAGAGGAGAAAAAATAGAATTGCATAGTTCCGTCATCATTCTTATTACCCTTATCGCTTCAGCCTTTTTTTCGGGCTGTGAGATCGCATTCATTACTTCCAACAAGCTTCGCATAGAGCTGGAAAGCAAGCAGGGTAATTTTGCTGCAAAGATCCTCGCTTATTTCAGCAAATACCCCTCGCGTTATTTAGGTACCATGCTGCTCGGAAACAATATTGCACTTGTAATGTTTGGGATCTACATGGATGAAGAACTCAAAATGTTTTTTGAACATTACATGTCGTCCAAGATCCTCATCCTGCTCCTGTCCACATTCCTTTCTACCATGCTGATCCTGGTAACAGCAGAGTTTTTGCCGAAGAGTCTTTTCCGTATCAATCCGAACAAGACCTTAAGCCTTTTCGCATTGCCCCTGACCATTGTGTACGGAGTGCTGTATCCTTTTGTAATGGTAACGATCGGACTCTCGGAATTTATCCTGAAACATCTGTTCCGTGTGAAGATTGAAAATGAGAATGCTGCATTTACGATGATTGACCTCGATAACTTTGTGCGTGAAGGAACATCAGCGGTGGAGAAAAAAGCGGGAATGGACCATGAGATCCAGATCTTCCAGAATGCCCTTGATTTTTCGAGTGTTAAAGCACGGGAATGTATGATTCCGCGAACGGAGCTCGTGGCAATGGATGTGAACACTTCCATTGAAGAGCTGAAGCAATCGTTCATCGCTACACGCCTTTCCAAGATTCTTATTTATCATCAGAATATTGACAATATCATCGGGTATGTGTATTCCAAAGAGCTCTTCAAAAAACCGGAGAACATCAGGAGCATCTTACTTCCCGTAAGCGTTGTTCCCGAATCGATGGCTGCAAGCGAGGTGCTTACCGTCTTTATCCAGCAGCACAAAAGCATCGTGGTTGTAGTGGATGAATTTGGCGGAACTTCCGGGATCCTTACTATGGAAGATGTGATGGAAGAGATCTTCGGTGAAATAGAAGATGAGCATGACAAGGAAGAAACCATTGAAAAGCAGGTCTCGGAGATGGAATTCATTTTTTCTTCAAGACTCGAAACTGATTATGTAAATCATAAATATCACCTCAAATTACCGATCCTTGATAACGTTGAAACCCTTGGCGGACTGATCATGCATTTCCATGAGAGCATCCCGCGCCTTAACGAGGAGATCCGGATCGAGAACTTCCTCTTTACTATCACAGGCGTTTCCCGTACGCGCATCGAAGTGGTCAATTTAAAGGTTCAAAAACCAAACGACTGATAATCAGTTGTTTATTTCTTCCCCACGGCCGATTTATTTTCAATAAAATTTTCAGGATTTGCCTAAGAATCTTATATTTGCAACCCTTAACAGGGCAACACACAGCATTAGATATTAAAATCAAAATAACATATAATTGATATGAGCAGCGATAACACCAGTATTTTAGAAAGTTTACGTAAACGTTCGGGCTTATTAGTGGCGATAGTAGGTATAGCTTTAATGGCATTTGTATTAACAGGTTTATTCAGTTCACCTGAATCGATGTTTGGCGGAAGCGACCAGCTGGTTGGAGAGATCGCAGGTAAAAAGATAAAATACGAGAACTTTAAGCCAAAAGTAGATGAGGCGGTTGAAAACCAGAAACGCAGCAGCGGAAAGACCTCCCTTACTGAAAGCGAAACAGACGGGATCGTTCAGCAGGTCTGGAACCAGCAGATCAATGAATTTGTTATGACGAAGGAATATGAAAAACTGGGGATCGCGGTATCTGATGAAGAACTGTACGATCTTATGGTTGAAAACCCTCATTCAGCATTGGTTCGCCAGTTAAGCGATCCACAGACAGGAAGAGCCATCGAGCGTTTCGCTGATCCTCAGACAGGTCAGATCAGCCCGGTAAAATTAAAAGAGTTCACACAGGCAATGACGGACGAAGAAGAAGCACAATGGCTTCAGCTTGAGAATTACGTTCGCCAGGTACGTGTGATCGAAAAATACAACAACCTCATCAAAAAAGGATTGTATGTTACCACTGCTGTTGCAAAGCGTAACTACACCGTACAGAACACAAATGCGAACATCAGGTATGTAGTGAAGAACTACAAGCTGGTTGCTGACAGCACGATCAAGCCGACAGAGGCGGAGCTTAACGAATACTATTCAACTCATCAGAACGAATTCAAACAGGAAGCTTCACGTAAGGTGGAATACATTACTTACGATATCGCGCCTTCCCAGGAAGATTTCGATAACGTGAAAAAGGACCTTGAGAAAGTAGCTGCTGAGTTCAAAGAGCAGAAACCTGCCGATGATTCTTCATTCGTGATCTCTGAATCTGACAGTCGTTTTGTTGACCAGGGCTACCATGCCGCAGGAACATTGTCTCCAATGATCGATACAATCATGTTCAAATCAGAAGTTGGAACGGTGGTTGGTCCGTACCTTGAGAACGGTACATACCTGATCTCCAAATTAACCGGGGTGAAAACATCTGCAGATTCGGCAAAAGTGCGTCACATCCTTATTGCATACGCAGGTTCAGGAGCTTCCGATACCAAGCTTACAAAAGAGCAGGCAAAGAAATTAGCCGATAGCTTACTTGCTGCACTGAAATCGGGCAAAGGGAAATTCACTGACATGGTGGAAAAATATTCTGATGACCGTGGTAAGACAAAACCGGCTGATAAAAAAGACGGTGAGTATTACATGGGTAAAGGCGGAGATTATGGTTGGCTGAATGCAAAGAGCCAGTTTGTACCCGCGTTTATTGATGCAGGGCTCGACAACAAAAAAGGTGATATCGTGATCGCAGAATCGAATTACGGTTACCACATCATTGAAGTGCTTGACAGCAAAGGAGCACAAAAGAAAGTGCAGGTTGCTTCAATCGACAAGAAAGTAGAGCCGAGCTCAAAAACAATAACTGCCGTTTATTCTGAAGCAAACAAGTTTGCCGGGACATACAATACAAATGAATTGTTCCAGAAAGCGGTGATAGACCAGAAGCTGAACAAGCGTTCCCCTGAGCCGATAAAAGAAAGCGACAGGACGATCCCGGGTCTTGAGGATCCCAAATTGCTGATCCGCTGGGCTTATGAAAAAGAAAAAGGCGCAGTATCAGAACCAATGGAATTCGGCTCAAAATACATCGTAGCTGTTTTAACAGAAGTGCGTGAAAAAGGAATTGCTTCCATGGAAGAGTCGAAAGATGCATTAACAGAGAAAGTGATCCGTGAGAAGAAAGCCGAAATGTTTACAAAAGAATTTAATGATGCGATGGCAGGCGGAGCGGCAATTGAGTCAGTTGCAGCGAAATTAAAGCTTGCGGTTGAGAATGCACCAAATGTGAATTTTAATACAGCAGCAATCCCGGGATCAGCGAATGAACCGGCAGTGATGGGAGTTGTTTCAACACTGAAAGCAAAATCAATGAGCAAGCCTGTAAAAGGCAGGGAAGGCGTATTCCTAGTTTATGTGGATGCCATCACTCCGGCACCTGAGCAGAAAGACATGAAAGCACAGCAGATGGCAGAGATGCAGCAGATAGCACCGCGTGTTGATTTTGAAGTGTTCGATGCATTAAAAGGAAATGCAAACATTACAGAACACATTGTAAGGTTCTTTTAATTTAAATTCTGATATTAAGAACGCCCCTGCAGAAATGCAGGGGCGTTTTGTTTACTATCCGGGGTATGTGAGGCATTGTATAAATATTAGTTGGCTGTAATTTTAGCATCTCTTTAGCCTGACAAAAATTAAGACTTTGAAGTTATCAAAAGCACAACTATTCGATTTTATCATACTAACACTCCGATGGTATCTTGCCGTTTACATGCTGGGTTATGGTTGGGGCAAAATGACCGGTGGACAGTTTGGACTATATGACCCTGCAGTCTTAGAAAAACCTCTTAAAGAGATTGGTAAATTTCAACTGGCCTGGTATCTATTCAGCTTAGACAAATCATTTAATATTATCGTTGGGCTTTTTCAAATTATTGGTGCGATATTAATTGTAATTAACCGGACCACCTTAATTGGAGCTTTATGGCTCCTGCCGGTACTCGGACAAATATTCCTGGTTGATCTTGCTTTTACGACTGATATGTTCGGTCCGGCTTTACCTGTTAGACTTGCAGGAATGATAATCGCTGACCTCTTTATTTTATACTATTATAAAGACAGAATGATCCTGGCATGGAATAATCTGACCATGGGTGTAACGACCATGTTGAGATATAAATGGTGGGTATTTATTTTGTTGCCTTTATTGGGCTTGCTCACAGACTTTGCAATTGGTATGATCAGTTTACCCTTTCGGCTTTTGATCGGTTGGCTGATAAATTAATTGATATGAAATAAGGGAGGTTTCTAATACCCATACTCGCACTTTAGTAAGAAAATTCCATTATTGGTCCTGCCATACAAGCTGATCACGAAAAGCATTTTATACATTTGAATAAGCAACAAAGAATTATCCCCTTATTTCAAATTATAAACCTTATCACATTCATAATGAAAGCCAACATCACACGCAGCCTGCTCAGTCTTACGATAACCGCGATCACTTCGGTGAGCGTTTTCGGACAAAGCCCCTTAAAGAGAGAAATGGAGATTGTTCCCGGAGATTATTATACTGTTTCATTTTCCCCGGATAATAAATATGTTGTGGGCACAAGCTTCTCCACTATTAAGTATAGCGAAACAATGACACTCCGCGCGGGCGGAACGCAGGTGTTTAACGTAGAAACAGGGGCAAAGGAAATGGCAAAAACTGACCGGCCTGCATTGTGCGCTGTTTTTAAATCGGATGGAAAAGAGATCCTTTCCGCTGAATTGTCCAACGGGCCGCAAACATTTCCTTTCAAAGGGGAAGCGGAAAAAGCACTGACACTTCCTAATGACGAAGTTGCATTCACTCTGCTGTATTCTGCAGACGGACAGGAAGCGATCATCGGTACTGTGCAGGGACATGTTCACATCATGGACATTGCCACCGACAAATTAAAGCGGACAATCAACATTAACGATGCTGGAAAGATCGTGATCAGCCTGCACCTGGCAAATGATGGGAAAACACTTATCACCCATTCAGGAGGAATCATCCAGTATTGGGAGTATGCAACCGGCAAGGAGCTGAAGAAGATCGTCCCTGAAAACAGCAGGCAGATCGGTTACATGGCAATGAGTGCCGACAAGAAAACAATGATCAGCCAGTGTGATACTATTGTTTCTATCTGGGATGTAGATAAGATGGCTGTTAAAAAAACATTTGTTACCGGTTGGAAATATTGCGGTGCTGTGTCCCCCGATGGTTCCTTGATCGCACTTGGCTTTGATGGCGGATTCTACACGTTCAACGGCCAGGGTGAAGTGATCAGAGGCTGGGGCGGTGATGGCGTTGATATTAAAACACTTGCTTTTTCACCTGATGGGAAACTATGTGCTGCAGGTCTGGGTGCTGGCAGTATGTACCTTTTCGATGCAGGGATCCTGGCGACTAAAGCGGAGTAAAAACTTCATTTGATCGTCTGCAGTTGCTGTGACTCTTCAGAGTTAAAATGTATTTTATAAAAAAGTATCTGCCCACCGGCAGTGCTTTTTTATTACTAAATCCAAAAAAATTCCTGTTTGACAGCCGGGGATCCGCATTGTCCGTTCTCACATACCCGAATTAACGGCAGGACTCGTATATTCGCTATTCGAAATAAACCGGATGGCAGGCAGGAAATTAAGGTATTATTTTAACTATATAGATAATTGCAATATGTGTGATTCACCTATGGGTTCACACAGGATCATGGGGAAGCGGATGAACCGTTCGCAGGGAAGGACTCCTGCATCAAGGATCGGGATAACCACAACAGTAGCCAAATGTGATTCCTGCGGACTGGTATATTCCAATCCCCAGCCTGTTCCTTTCGATCTCCAGGATCATTATAGTGTGCTGCCCGAGGTGTACTGGAAGGATCATTATTTCCGTACCGATCCAGGCTATTTCAGTGAAGAGATCCGGAAGCTCAAATCACTTATTGATTTTAAACCCGGGATGCGGTCGCTGGATATCGGTGCCGGTCTTGGCAAAGCCATGATTTCATTGTCCAAGGCGGGGTTTGATACATACGGTTTTGAACCCTCTGAACCTTTCCACGAACGTGCAATTTCTAAAATGGGAATCGACCCCGGAAAGCTGAAGCTGGGAATGATTGAGCAAATGGAATATCCCGCAGATTATTTTGATTTTATTTCCTTCGGTGCAGTGCTCGAACATTTATACAATCCTTCTCTATCAATAATAAAGGCAATGCAATGGCTGAAGCCGGGAGGGATAATGCATATTGAGGTGCCCTCATCCGACTGGCTTATCAACAGGATTGTTAATCTTTATTACAGGCTGACCGGAACCGATTATGTGGCTAATATATCACCGATGCATGAGCCTTTTCACCTGTATGAATTTGGATTAGGGTCTTTCAGGGCTCATTCGCAAAAACATAATTATAAAATAGCTCATCATGAATATTATGTATGCGAAACGTATTTACCGAAAGTTGCAGATTTTATTCTCCGGCCAATAATGGAACGGACCGGTACGGGGATGCAGTTATGTCTCTGGCTTAGAAAGTAGATCCTCTTATTGCGAAGGATTATCTGATTACGGTTACATGGCCGATGAATTCATGTGGATCATTCCTCACATCATCGCGGAAGCTGATCTTATAGACAAACACATTGCTGCCTCCATACCCACTTCCCATGCTGCCATCCCATCCGATGGAAGGATCCTGCGTTTCAAATACTTTTTCTCCCCAGCGGTTGAAGATCACAAATGAGTATTCACGCACTCCGATTGTTTTGGGTTTGAATACATCATTTAACCCGTCATCTTTCCCTGGTGTAAATGCGTTCGGGATCCAGAACATGAATTCAGGACGTATGAGCACTTCTGAATAAGCAGTGTCACTGCAGCCGGAAGGATTAGTAACCACCTGCATGATGTGGTAGGTCCCGGGTTTTGTGTACTGGTGAACAGAATCACAATTAGGATAAACGCTGCCGTCACCCCAGTACGTCCTGCATGAAGAAGCCCCGCTGCTGTTATCACTGATCGTAATATCCGGGTAAAAGATGGATGTGTCGGTTGGCGTAACAGAGAATCCTGCGTAAGGCGTTTCAAATACATTGACAGGGGCCGCCATGTTAAACGTGTCCTTACAGCCATGAGCCGAAGAAATGATCAGCCCGGTAGAAAATGTCCCTGTGGAGGAATAACTGTGATATGGCTGCGACTCGGAGGATGTGCCTCCGTCACCGAAAGTCCATTCATAACTTAACGGGAGATCATCGGTTTTGGAACTGTCTGTAAAATGTGCTGCCTGCAGTAAACAAGCAAAAGGCGAATCAAGCCCGTACAATGCTGTCGGCTTATCGTAAACCTTTACCGAATCTGTGAATTCTTCGGTGCAGCCGTTTTCACTTACCGTAAGCGTTACCGCGAATGTACCCAGGGTATCATATACAACATTGTTTACATTCTGCATATTGGCAGTCTGCGGGTTCGCATGACTCCCGAAATTCCATGCAAATGTTCCGGAACCTTCAAAGGCACCATCGGCCGTAAAATTAAAATTGTTGTTGTACAAACAGCCTCCCGGTGCATTGAACTCAGGTTCAAGCTTTGGCTGGATGTTGACAGTCATAGTGGTTGTATCCGAACAGAAAGTTCCCATATTAATGATCAGCGAAGCCGTGTAGGTGCCAGCGCCAGGGTATGTCCAGCTCGGTGATATAGCATATGAATAATCCGAGCTTGTGGTTGGATCACCGAAATTCCAGAAAGCGGATGCCATGTTTACACTATTCTGTGAGAACTGGTATTGGTATCCGTTGCAGAATTCTGTTTGTGCAGGTATGGATGCATATGGAAGACCGTAACAGGTGATCACGTTAAACAGGAAGTCCCGCTTGTTCACACCGAGAAATACTCCGTTCCTGTATTCACTGACGCATACCGCCATTACCCATTGCCCGATGGTAGTTGGTGTCCCGGTGATCACTCCTGTATGCGGATCGATGGCAATGACAGGAGATGAGGCGATCGGGTAGGAAGCATTGTATCCTGCCTGCCATGCAACAGGTGCGTAAGGTGGCGGCTCGCTTATTTCAGAGCAGGGTGATAATAAGCCTTGAGGCCCGAAAAAAGGACAAAATGGGCTCGCCCCTTCTGAAGGGTCGCAAAATTCATAATAGAGGGAATCACCATCTGCCTCTTGTGCGGAATGATCGAAATTCAGCGGGATACTTGTGCAGAGGAATACAGGAGGGAAATTGGTAAAATGCGGACTGCTGTTGCATGGCGCATAAGACGGATCAGGAATGTGCGTTGTGTAAGTCGAGCCTGTCATCCCGGGATCCACAACGTTAATAATTGAATTGGTCCTGCAGCAGCGCTGGAAGCTGATGTCATAGCCTCCTGCCCTTGGCGGCAGATGAATATCACGCTGGTAAACACCCTGCTCAACACAAATGTTATCAGGAGGCGTGAAGCACTGATGATTGATAGTGGAAGGTATCCCCGTTGTTCCCGGAAGGGGCATTGCAAGGCTGTCGATAAATTCGCCTGCGGAACCGAATATAAAAATATATGCAGGGTCATCAATTTCAGATTGGCCGTCATAACAGTTCCTGTATATTTTAAGGGTGATACGGTAATTGTTCGATCCCAGGCAGTCATAATAAATCTCACCGCCCACAATATGCGAAGCGAAATTTTCCCGGCACAAAAAGAAAAGAGAGATGAATATTAAAAGGGCCTTCTTATACATTTTTTAAAAGGCTGCACTTGCATGGGCAGATTTGTTTATACCGTTAATTTGAAGGATTAAAATTAATGATATTAAACGTTATCCTGAAGGAAGAAAGGGAATAATCAGGATAATTCTTACTGAACCGGTCTTACCGGACCAGTGTTACGCTGCCAATGAACTCATGATAATCCCCCCGCGGATCGTCCAGGAAATAGATCTTGTAAACATAAACATCATTGCTGCACAGGTGTCCCTTGTAATATCCATTCCAGCCTTCTTCGGGGTCCTGAGTTTCAAAGATCTTCTCTCCCCAGCGGTCAAAGATCATGAACATGTAATTATGCACCCCGATAAGCTTTGGCTTAAAGACATCGTTGAGCCCATCGAAATTCCCCGGTGTGAATGCATTCGGAAGCCAGAACATGTAATTGGGATCGATGATGACCTGCAGATAAGCCGTATCATAACAACCGTAAGTATTGACAACAACCTGCATTACATCGTAGGTTCCGGCTTCCGTATAAACATGCAGGGAATCGCAGTTGGATGAAGTGATGCCATCACCCCAGTTCACCTGGCAGTCACTGGCACCAATGCTCTGGTCGGTCATTGCAATGTCCGGATCATAGATGGAAGTGTAGGTCGGATCCACAATGAACCCTGCAACCGGAGAAGGATCTATCCGGAGTGGAGCAGGAAATACCATTGTATCCATACAGCCATGTGCAGTTGATACAGTGAGGCTCACTGTATATAATCCCGAATCGGCATAGGACATGTAAGGGTCCTGCACTGCTGATGTTGTGCCGTCACCAAAATTCCAGGAATAGGTTAAGGGTGTATCGCCTTGTGAATCGTCAATGAAATGAACAGGATTTAAAGCGCAGCCTGTAGGTGCCATCAATTCAAAAAATGCGGTTGGTTTGGGATAAACATGCAGAATGCAGTTGGTTGTTGCAGTGCAGCCATTCTCAGTAATGGTGAGGGTTACAGGAAATGAACCGACTGTATCAAATACAACATTGCTCACATTCTCCTGGTTCCCTGCAGACGGTGTGGCATGAGGGCCGAAGTTCCAGGAGAAAGTTCCATTGCCTTCATACGACCCGCCGGGGCCCAGGTTGAAGCTGTTGTCATAAATACATTCACCGGGAGGCGCGCTCAGCTCCGGGATCAGAGGGAGATTTAAAGTGACGGTGTTTGTCTGCGTACCACTGCATGTAGTTCCGGGATTAACTGTCAGCGTAACAGAATAAGTACCAGAGTCAGGATAAACGTACGAGGGGACGGCAAGCTGCGACAGGTCATTCGTTGAAGAAAGGTCTCCAAAATCCCAAAGATATGTTGAAGCACCCACGCTGCTTTGTGTAAAATCAATCTCATTACTGAAACAATTTGTTGTGTAGCCGAAAGAAGCTACTGGTGGGGGAAGCACATTCAGTGGCGCGGGTAGTTCAACTGTATCCCTGCATCCCTGTGTCGAAGTAACAATCAGGCTTACATTATAAGTTCCGACTACCGTATAAATTGTACTCGGATCCTGTAATGCGGATGTGGAGCCATTGTCAAAATCCCAGAGATAAGTCAGCGGGGTAGTTGACAGCGAGCTGTCATTAAACTGAACAGGGTTCAAAATGCAGCTGAGTTCTGATGAGAGCCCGAAATCAGCGACAGGTTTGGGATAAACCTCTATTGTCCCGGGAAAGCTATCCGTACATCCGTTCTCGCTGACGGTTAAGCTTACAGGATAAATCCCGGGTGTGCTGAAAACGATGTTGGACGGATTCTGCTGCGATGATGTTGATGGTGAAGCCTGAGGTCCGAAGTCCCAGGTGAATGTCCCGTTCCCAAGAAATGCCCCTGTTGCCGTAAAATTAAAACTGTTGCTTTCAAGACATTCGGGTGCCGGTGAAACGAATGAAGGATCAAGAACAGGATAAATATGATAAACGATGGTGTTTGTGTCAGTGCAAAGAGTTCCGGGATTGATGATGAGTGTTACCGTATATGTGCCTGAATCAGCATAGGTCCAGCTCGGGGAAAATGCGGAAGATACGTCCGCGGTAGTTGTAGGGTCACCGAAGTCCCATGAATAGGAACTTGCATTTAAACTGTTCTGGGAGAAGTTAACGGTATAGCCCGTGCAGAAACTTACCTGCTGCGGAATGGAGGCTACTGGTAATCCCGGGCAGTTGACCACGTTGAACTGGAAATCCCTTTTATTTACATCCAGCAATACTCCGTTGCGGTATTCGCTGACACAAACTCCCACCACCCATTGTCCGAGTGTGGTTGGTGTTCCTGTGAGCAGCCCTGTTACAGGGTTTACCTGCATAACCGGGAAAGCATCCATCGGGAAAGTGGCTGAGTATGGCGGAAGCCAGGGAATAAAAGAATAGGGAGGAGGTGTTCCAAGTTCCGGGCAGCCGAATGGAATTGCTGGCGGACCGAACTGTGCGCAATTGCTTGAAGCGCCATGGAAAGGATCGCATAACTCATAATACAAAGAATCGCCATCAGGATCGGTTGCCGAATGATTAAAAACCAGTGGAACCCCAAGGCATAAAAAGATTGGAGGAAAATTATTATATCGCGGACTGCTGTTGTCGGGAGCCAAAGCTGGGTCGGGAATATGTGCCATATAGGTTGACCCTACATCGCCCGGGTTGATGAGGTTAAGGATAGTGCCGTTGCGGCAGCAGCGCTGGTAAGATAAATAGTACCCACCGGGAATAGCAGGCAGATTGATTATCCCCTGGTAGATGCCTTCCTGTACACAAACATCAGTAGGAGGCGTAAAGCAGGGATTGTTGATAACAGGTGGAAGGATGGCTGTAACCGGTGCGTTAAGTGCCATGCTGTCAATAAAGTCACCAGCGCTGTTAAATGCAAAGACATAAGCAGGATCGTCCAGGGGAGGTATG
Organism: Bacteroidia bacterium; assembly: GCA_036386835.1. Classification (GTDB taxonomy): domain Bacteria; phylum Bacteroidota; class Bacteroidia; order 2-12-FULL-35-15; family 2-12-FULL-35-15; genus 2-12-FULL-35-15. Next base: position 107,329 of record DASVUX010000038.1, on the reverse strand, counting down.
CCATTATAACAATCCCTGTAAACTTTAAGCGTGATCTTATAATCATTGTTCCCGATGTAATCGTAATAGATCTCACCGCCAACAATGTGTGTAGCATAGTTTTTATAACTGAAAAAGGTCAGCAACAAAAAAAACACAATAAACTTCTTACTCATGCCGGTACTTCAAAATTGGGGGATGATTTGCTAACCGCAGTAAATTTATCTGATCAGGTTGATATTTGTAACATATTGTTTCAGCTCATAATGAAATCCTTCGAGGTCAAATACACAAACATAAATTCCAGGAGGCACTAACTTTCCTTTGTAAGTACCGTCCCATCCCGTAAGCAGGTCCGTGGTGCTGAAGAGCAGTTCTCCCCAGCGGTCGAATACCTGCATGTGAAACGACTTTATACCAACTCCATAACCATGAAATACATCATTCAGGCCGTTCCCGTTAGGACTGAAAGAGTTGGGGAAATAAAAATAAAAGTCGGGAAGTACGGTAATAGTCTGGCTGATCGTATCCGCACAACCCTGCTCGTTTGTTGTGATATGTGTTACAGTATAAACCCCATCGTTAATATATTCATGCTCTGGATTCGGAAGCGTTGAAACAGAATCCTGTGATGCGTCACCAAAATTCCAGAAGTGGGTTATGGCTCCATCCGACTGATCATAAAACTGTGCGTTCTGGTTTGTGCTGAATACATAAGTGAAATCCGTACTGATCGGGACAATCGTAATTGTTAAACTGTCACTTACAGTATAGCCGCATCCATCGGTTACGGTAAGGGAATAACTTGTAGTCACAGCAGGAGTTACCGTTATTGTATCAAGTAAGGTGATGTCCGGGTTCCAGTTATACATGTAATCGGGGCGGCCATTGGTAACATTCGCATCTAGAAAGGCGCTGAGGCCTTCGCAATAGCTGGCATCATCGGTCAATGTCATTTGGAGCGGCAAGTAAGGGACGATGGTCACCTTCATGCTGTCGGTAGCCGAATTTCCGCAGGTATCGGTTACGGTTGCATAATAAGTGGTTGTTACAGCCGGGGAAACCTGGATGGAATCACCGGTGGATGAATTGTTTGTCCAACTGTAGTGGTAATTCCCAATGGGGACCCCTCCATTCGCTGTAATGGTGATCGGGATATTCTGGGTCGGGCAGTTAATAACGGTATCATTACTCATGGTCAATGTAAGCGGAGGGGAATCGATAATATACAGGGTGAGCGACATGGTATCGCTGCCATTGCATGGAGTGGAATTATAAAGTGACAGCACTACGGTTTCCATCCCTTCTAAGAGGGCATCAGGTAAAGTCAGCACTGTTACATATGCCGAGTCCTGTCCGGCGGCAAAGAATATCGAATCGCTGACAAAGGAATAATCCAGTCCGTTATCAGAAGTTCCGGAAAAGGAGACAATAATAGTATCAGGGTTGCTGCTGCCGGTAAGTCCCCGGTCGAATAATACCTGGGCGCTGCCGCAGCCTTCATAAATCGTAGTGTCGTTGGCCCCTGCTATCCCTCCGAATAACGTGCTGGGTGTAATGAATACATTTCCGGAACTCGCGAAGCTACCTTCTTCAAGGAATACGCCTGAATCAATAATACCATCTCCACCGTCAGCTACGGCCAGCTTTATATGATAAACCGATCCGCATTGTACAGCAGCCACAGCAGTTAAAGGAACGGTAAACCCATCATACTGTACCGTTGCTCCATCTGGCGCTGTACCGGTTCCCCATCCGTCTCCGTTGTCAAAATAGTATGCTCCGTTGGAATTAAGATTTAAGTTAAACATTGTTACAGGCAAAGTAGTGCCCGGGATCAGCGCAATGTTCTTTGCATTATTTGAAAAGGGTCCCGAAATGCCAGGTCCGCTGATAAAGAATCCAAAACCATCATTGATCCCGCCCACCCAGGTGCTTACGTATTCCATGTATTCCTCGGATCCGAAAACATAGCGGAATTTAATCGTATCGGATGTAGGGATAAAATCAAACTCCAGTATGGCTGCATCATAACTAAGTGTCGGGTCCATAATAATATCAAGGTCCGGGTCTCCGGGTAGCCCGTTAGCGACAGAAATGCTTGAAGCGTTATTGGGCCCTGCCGCATTTGAAATATCCCCCGAGGAAAGGATTACCCCGGCATTAAGACCGATGTTGGAAGTGGCGCCATTAAATGTACCTTTTGAAAGGGGAGCACCTGTAAAAGTAATATTGGTGGCTGTGACACCAGCTCCCAGCAGAACCGACTGAACAAGTTGAACCGGGGTCATCGTACTGCTGGTGGTCAGCTGTCCGAACAGATTAGCCGCGGAACCACTCACCAGGAGCAGAAATAATAATACCTTTTTTCTAATTTGTAACATCCCAGGTGCTGATTAACAGGTAAATATAGTAATTTATCGGAAATTTAATTGTATTCGTCCTCTTGATTTGAATGTGGTTCCGAAAGAATACCCTTCGTTATAAAATAAATTGCTGATATGTAATAACTTGCTTCCCCTGCTTATGAATTCATAAAATTATCTGAGGGTTGGAGAGAGGATGATTATAATGTTCAATAGGTTGCAAATTGTATTCAAAAATCGTCTGAATCTTAAACACATTTCAATAATAATTGCAACTTTGTAAGCGAAAAATAAAATTATAAAAATGGCTGACCAGGTTAATGATTATATAGAAGCGAACAAGGAAAGGTTCCTTGAGGAATTATTCGAATTACTGCGCATTCCCTCTGTAAGCGCGGATCCTAAATATAAGAATGATGTTATTAAAACTGCGGAAGCAATCAAGATCAACCTTATTGCTGCGGGAGCAGACAATGTGGAGATCTGTTCCACGGCAGGATACCCGATCGTGTACGGTGAAAAGATAATAGATCCGAAGCTGCCAACAGTGCTGGTTTATGGGCATTATGATGTCCAGCCTGCGGATCCGATAGAACTCTGGGTTTCCGGCCCTTTCGAACCTGTTATAAAAGACGGTAAGATCTACGCGCGTGGTGCATGTGACGATAAAGGGCAGATGTACATGCATGTGAAAGCATTTGAATTAATGATGCGTACAAATACTCTCCCATGCAACGTAAAGTTTATGATCGAAGGTGAAGAGGAGGTTGGCTCTACCAATCTCGCGATCTTCGTAAAGGAAAATAAAGAGAAGCTCAGGGCCGATGTGATTGTAATTTCAGATACAGGCATCATTGCGAATGACATCCCCTCAATTACTGTCGGATTAAGGGGTTTAAGCTATATGGAAGTGGAAGTGACCGGCCCGAACCGTGATCTCCATTCAGGTCTGTACGGGGGAGCTGTTGCCAACCCGATCAATATTCTTTGCGAGATGATCGCAAAAATGAAAGATGATAAGAATCATATCACTATACCGGGATTCTATGATGATGTAGAGATCCTTACTCAAGAAGAACGCGCTGAAATGGCCAAAGCTCCTTTCAGCCTTGATGAGTATAAAAAAGCGCTTAACCTTTCCGATATTCACGGTGAAGAAGGGTTCAGCACAAATGAAAGGACTTCCATCCGTCCCACACTAGATGTAAACGGGATCTGGGGCGGTTATACAGGCGAAGGCGCTAAAACTGTAATTGCTTCCAAAGCGTTTGCGAAAATCTCGATGCGTCTTGTGCCTCATCAGAACAGCGATAAGATCACCGAACTTTTCACTAAATATTTTGAGAGCATAGCACCTAAATCGGTGAAAGTAAAAGTAACCCCTCACCATGGCGGTGAACCGGTGGTAACTCCAAGCACTTCTGTTGCTTATAAAGCGGCAAGCATGGCGATGGAAACCACCTTCGGGAAGAAACCGGTTCCTGTACGCAGTGGCGGCAGCATTCCGATCGTGGCTATGTTCAAATCGGAATTAGGCCTTGACTCCGTCCTGATGGGTTTTGGCCTTGATTCAGATGCGATCCATTCCCCGAATGAACATTATGGCGTATTCAATTACCTGAAAGGGATTGAAACCATTCCGCACTTCTTCAGGAATTTCGCTGAATTGAGCAAGTAAGCTCAATTCCGGGTGAAGCCATAAGGCCATCAGGCAACACTGGATGAATTACATCCGGTTTTTGAGCGCCATTGGAATAAATTTTTCATAAGGAAATAAATAAATTATTTGATTATGAAACACTACTTTCTACTTCTTATTACTGTTTTAACACTTAGCTCCTGCGGTGATTTTAAAGATGTAACCTTCAAAGGCGTGGAAGGGTTTAAGATCATCCAGATGTCGCAACAGGGGATAGAAGCAGAGGTGACCGCAAGGATCGACAACCCGAATAAAACGGCATTCCATATTTATCCTTCCGATCTGGATGCGACCCTTAACGGCATGAATGCCGGGAAGGCAAAGCTCATCAACAACATCCGAATAAAGCCAAATAAGGAGGATTCCTATACCTTTAAAATAAAATCGGATCTTTCTTCCCTGAACATGATGGACCTGCCGCGATTAATGTCGGTAATGACCGCCAAGAATGTAAAGGTGGGCCTTAAGGGCGACCTCAAAGTGGGTAAGTTCCTGATCAAGAAAAAATACCCGGTCGACATGGTGAAAAATGTTCCTATGAGCGGAACCGGTCTTAATTAATACCTTCCAGGTACAGTCAATTATCTCAATGTTATAAATATAAGATCCCGGAAGCTACATCCGGAAAATATAAACATGGACAAAAAAGAACAGCGATTTACGAATTCACTGGTTTCCGAAACCAGTCCTTACCTCTTGCAGCATGCCCACAACCCGGTAAACTGGTATGCATGGAACGATGAAGCGCTTGAAAAGGCGAAGCGGGAGGACAAGCTCATACTTATAAGTGTGGGCTATTCTGCATGCCATTGGTGCCATGTGATGGAGCATGAAAGTTTCGAAGATGAAACGGTAGCCGCAATCATGAATGATCATTTTGTTTGTATTAAAGTCGACCGTGAAGAAAGGCCGGATATTGACCAGGTATACATGCTTGCCGTGCAGTTGATGACAGGTCATGGAGGCTGGCCGCTGAATTGTTTTGCGCTTCCTGATGGCCGCCCCGTTTATGGAGGGACTTATTTCCCGAAACAGCAATGGATCAATGTGCTTTTAAACCTTACAGATCTTTATAAAAATGAAAAGGACAAAGCCCTTGAATACGCAGCCCGCTTAACTGAAGGCGTGAAGCTTGCAGAGCTGATCAAACCTAAAGCACTGGGGGAGGAATTTTCAGGAGAGGTGCTAAGGCAAAGTATTGAAAACTGGAAGCTTCGTTTTGACCACATTGAAGGAGGACCTGATAAAGCTCCTAAATTTCCTTTGCCGAATAATTATGAATTTTTGCTTCGCTATGCACACGTAGCGGAAAACAAGGATGAGCTGATGCAGCATGTGAACCTGACATTGAAAAAGATGGCATATGGCGGCATTTACGACCAGGTAGGAGGAGGTTTTGCGAGGTACTCTGTGGATCATTTATGGAAAGTTCCGCACTTCGAAAAGATGCTTTATGATAACGCCCAGCTGATCACCCTGTACAGCGAGGCTTACCGCGCCACTAAGACAGAACTTTACAAGGAGGTTGTTTATGGGACCCTTGAGTTTATTGCAAGAGAGCTGACATCCCCGGAAGGAGGCTTCTATTCAGCCCTGGATGCTGATTCGGAAGGTGTTGAAGGTAAATATTATGTGTGGACAAAACCTGAGCTTGAAGATCTGTTAAAAGAAGATGCAGCATTGTTCATGGATTATTTTAATGTTAATGAGCGGGGCTTCTGGGAACATGATAATTATATTCTTCTCCGGCACGAAGATGATGATGTTATCGCAAAGAAACACGGTATTAAAACCGAAGCATTGCAGGAAACGATCAAAAGGTTAAAAGGGAAATTATTAAAGGTCCGCGAAACCCGTATCAGGCCCGGTCTTGATAATAAGATCATCACATCCTGGAATGCCCTGATGTTAAAAGGATATACGGATGCTTACAATGCTTTTAATGAAAAAAAATTCCTTGATGCCGCATTAAAAAATGCAGGGTTCATTCTTGCAAATTGCACGGAAGGCGCCCGGCTGTTCCATCTGGCTGCAAAAGGTAAAAAAGAGCGTTTAGGATTCCTGGAAGATTATGCGTTTACTATCGAGGCATTCATCTCCTTATACCAATCGACACAGGATGATAAGTACCTTTTTAAAGCCAAGGACCTGCTTGGGTTCTGCATTGAACATTTCCATGATAAGGAAAGCGGCATGTTCTTCTTTACGTCTGATGAAGATAAAGGTTTGATCACGCGGAAAATGGAGATTTCGGATAATGTGATCCCGGCTTCGAATTCAAGTATAGCAAAATCATTATTTGTAATGGGCCATTATCTGGAAAACGAAGAATATATTCACATGAGCCGTGTGATGCTTAACAGCGTGCAGGCAGAAATGGAAAACTACGGTGCAGGCTACAGTAACTGGGCTATGCTGCATTTGTATTTCAGTCATTCGCTGCATGAACTTGTAATTGTTGGTAAAGCTGTTGATGAAAAACGGAAAGAGCTCTTCAAACATTACCTTCCAAATGTGATCTTTGCGGGAAGCGCAGTTCAGAGCACATTGCCATTATTCAGGGACAGGTTCACAGAAGGCCGTACACTGGTGTATGTTTGTACCGGGAAAACCTGCAGGGAACCTGTGGCTGAGGTGGAAGACGCTCTGAAGCAGATCCGGGAAGATAAGGGATAACCTGTCCCCGGGGCCTTCGCAATAAGGAACGGAACATTTTTGAAAAAATACTCCCTGACATATCTTTTAGTCTTCGTAATATTTTATTGCGAAGCGCAGCTCATCAATACAAAGCCTGTTGAGATCAACATCGGCCCTGTTAATTTTAATCCTGATATCGTTAAAAAGAACAGAGTAAAAAGTATTGTTCTTGATATTGTAGATAAGCCTGATGGAAAAGTGATCGTGGACAAGGATGCCACCCAGGGCTTCGAGTTTGATGAAAAAGGACGGGTAATCCGTTATTATTATACAATCCTCAACCGGACACAGGCTACAGAGGTTGATGTTCCTGCACTTAAAAAAAGAGGTAAAGTAATTCGCCCTGCAACTACAAAAACGGTAATGAAATTTATTAATGATACGATCTTCACGAATGTTTTTTACGATGATCTCGGAAGGGTGATCCTGAAACGTTCCCGTTCAGGAGATTATTATGATGCTTATTATTATGAGTACAATGCCATTGGTAAAATTAATAAGGAAATGCATTGCAGGGAAACCAACATAAGTGAGAATAAGAATTTCTTTAAGCTGGGAGTACAAACCATACTTTCCTCCGAGACTTTTGATTATGAAAACCTGACTCCTGTACAGGTGAAGAAAAAATGTTTTAATGATGAGGGAAGGGAATATAAAAAGGCGATCATTAATTATGACTTAAAAGGTAACAAGCTGTCGGAGAGCTATGAGTTTATTGTCAGCTGGATGAGGCAGGAAAGCTTATTTGAATATGATAATAACGGCCGGCTGATCCGCAGGGTGTTTAAAAGCAATGAAAGCGGTGAGCTGAAACAGGAGAGTACCTTTGATTATGATGCCAACGGTCACCTGGTCACGGAAAAAAAACTCAAGGATAAAATTGTGCTGAATGAAGTCAGCTACCTGTTCGATGAGTTTACAAAGCTCGTCAAATCACATATCGACAGGGATTTCAAGAATGCCTCCATAGGGATCGTTAAGTACGCTTATACTTTTTATTGATCTATTGAATTATGAGCTTGCCGTGCTTGGCTTCGCGTCCCTGGTAAACCACCTTATAAAAATAAATTCCTTTTGCTTTATCACCCAGGTCCACTGAATGGCTTTCGCCTTTTGAAGCCATATTGAAGATGACCTTTCCCGTAATGTCATACACGATGATCGTATAGCCTTTCTCGATTCCGGTGAACAGGAATGGTCCCGTAGATGGGTTCGGAGAAACGTTTATATCGTTGAGTTCAGATGAAGTTTCAATGCCAACACCGCTGTTCATGTTAAAGTGCCAGGTTTGTGAATTGGCGCTCCAGTGACCGCCATTGTTTGCACGTACTCTCCAGTAGTATGTTGTTCCCGGGCTAAGTCCTGAAACATTGTAAACAATGGCAGCAATGTCAATGGATTTATGAAAGGTGGAGAATAATGAATCCGTGGAAACATCCAGGTGATAATAAACGGCATCGCTTACTGCGTACCATTTAAGGAGTTTGCTTGTTCCGGGCACAAAGGTTCCGGTAACAGGTGTGTTCAGTAAAGGAACTTCCGCCAAAGTATCATTGGAGCCTGTGCGTGTAATGAACATTTCTATTTTTTGGAGAGGATTATCATTCGAGTCCCTCGGTGAATTTACAATGGTATCAACTATATCCATACCTGCGGTTACCTTTCCGTAAATTGAATACTGGTTGTTCAGCCATGCTGCAGGAGCCACGCATATAAAGAATTGCGAGTTTGCGCTATTGATATCTGTATCTCTTGCTGCAGAAAGTATTCCTCTCACATGTTTTGCCGCGCTGAACTCAGCATTTACCGTGGGCTGTGAAGGATCACCATATCCCCATGTGGAGACAGGGCCTGAGCGGGAATTGGGATCTCCGCCCTGGATCATAAAACCCGGGATCACGCGGTGAAACGCAGTGCTGTCGTAAAATTGTGCGCTTACAAGACTGTCGAAATTCCTTACGTGATTTGGCGCAATATTGGGAAATAGTTCAAGATTGATGGTGCCAAGATAGGTGTTGCTTCTTTTTACCATTACCTCAAATGTGGGCTTCCCTGTATAGATCCCTGTGAATTGTGAATAGGAATATTGAGAAGCAGAGAGAAGAATTAATAACAGGAACGGGCGAAGTAATTTTTTAGCCATGCGAATTTGATTTTCAAGAATGGATTTGCTATTACTAAGTTAAGGAAAGAATCAGAGATCTGCACCTTTTTTCTTTCCGGCCACGAAGTCCTTGAGGTAAAATGGCTCAAAATAGGCGAGGTCTTCGAACTGACCTTTACGGAAAGCATTTTCCGAAAAGCTGATCATGTCTTTTGCTGATGGAGTAATACTATCAATAAACAGGGCATTTGTATTCTGTGCAAAAACAGCCTTGCATTTTTCAGATCCGTCACCAAAAAAACAAACCTTGTTTTGAGAGAGCAGGTCGGTAAATGAATGTTCATCTATGATCTCTGCGCTGGTATTTCTTATTGTTTTACCCATCGTGTCGAACATAGCGCAATAGACTTCCATTCTCCTTGCATCAAGCATCGGGCATAAAAGGAAATCCTCCTCCTGGACTTTTACGATTGCATTGCCGATAACTGAAAATGCAAGGTGTTCCAGTGTATTGACTGCGATCAGAGGTTTGTCAAGGGAGTAACATAATCCTTTTGCAGTGCTCACCCCAATGCGGAGCCCGGTATAAGAGCCGGGACCTTTGCTGACAGCAATTGCATCAAGGTCTGACAGGTGTTTTCCTGCCTGCGCAAGAACATCTTCAATAAATAAGGTGAGGTTTTCAGCGTGTGTGTATTCCCCGTCAAGCTCTTTTAAAGCGAGCAGTTTTCCATCTCCACCAAGGGAGACGCTGCATGCAGTAGTTGCTGTTTCCAGGTTAAGTATCAATGCCATCTGCTATTTCTTTCCTGTGTTGAAAAGCTCGTTCTTTTCTACTTTTTTGATGGCAGTACCATCTTTTAATAGCTTAGCGATCGCGCTATAAGGGCCAGAAACCACCTGGTCGCCCTCCTTCAGACCATCCTTGATTTCGATGTAATTATTATCCTGGATTCCGGTCTTCACTTTCACAAGCTTTGCTTTTCCTTCATTCATAATAAAGACACACTCTTCAATTTTCACTTGTTCTTTTGGTGCATCAGCGGACCTGTCCTTTTCGTCTTTAACAACTATATCATCATCCCCTTCTTCATCTTTTCCGGCATCCCTGCCTTCCTTGTTTTCAAATGCGCTGCTGTCAGCGCGGGTGGTGACTGACTGGATTGGAACGGTCAGGACGTTGTTTGCTTTCTTGGTCTGGATATCAACCGTTGCGCTCATTCCCGGACGGAAAGGTGCTACATTGCGATCATTCATCAGGTCAGCGTAAGACTCCTGCAGGATGCGGATCTTCACCGTAAAGTTAGTTACCTGTTCTGCAGTTACACCCGTGGTATTTGCAGAGTTCGCGATCTCGGTAACAATTCCTTTGAACTTCCGTTCGATATAGGCATCTACTTCGATCAGCGAGGTGTCGCCATTATGTACACGCACGATGTCATTTTCGTTTACATCAACACTCACTTCCATTTCATTCAGGTTGGCAAGCCGCATGATCTCCGTTCCTTCCATCTGTGCCGTACCCACAACACGCTCGCCTTTTTCCTTATTTAGTTTCGATATCGTGCCGTTAACCGGAGAATAAATGTTTGTCTTGGCCAGATTGTCATTTGCTTCCTTTAATGAAGCTTCGGTGCTTTTTACGTTGTATTCCGATGCATCTACATTGTCTTCTGCACCTTTAACATCCGCTTTTGCGCCTTCATAAGTAGCTTTTGCGATGTCATAGTCCGACTGGGAAATGGCCCCTGACTCGAAGAGTTTTTTATTACGCAGATAAGAGGCTTCTGCATTTACAAATGCGGCCTTGATCTGCTCCAGCCGGGCTTTTGCATTTGAGAGGTTTGCCTTCGAAGCATTCAGTGTGGCCACCATGCGGCTTGAATTCGATTCATAGATCAGGGGATTGATCTTGCAAAGCAGATCACCTTTCTTTACATGATCGCCTTCCTTTACAAAAAGCTCCACGATCTCCCCCGAAACATCAGAGCTGATCTTCACTTCAACCTCTGGCTGGATCTTTCCGTTAGCGGATACCATTTCGGTGAGGTTCCGCTTTTTTGTATTCTCAAGGGTTACCGCTATTGAGTCATCACCCGAACAGTTCTTTAACATGATGACTGTTACAAGCAAGGCAACACCTGCAATAATGATCCAGATAATTTTTTTCATTTTATTTTATTTTGAAACTAGAATATTTTCTGCTCTTCCTGATCGACTTCGCTCGCTTCTTGACTTCGCTCGCTTCTCGACTTCGCTCGAAATGACTCGCATTAAAATTTAAGCGGCCTGCCCTGGTAAAAGTCGAGCACTTTGGCTTTGAATACATAATCGTATTTGGCCTGGAGAAGATCGCTTTGTGCCTTTGCCATTTTATTTTTTGCGGTATTATAATCGGTAGTGTTTACCATCCCCACATTGAATTTCTGCTCAGAGTATTTGAAGGATTCTTCCATTGCTTCAAGCGCTTTCATGCTGGAAGCGTATTTTTTTAATCCGGCATTTGCATCAGCATAAGCCTGCTGAACATTCTTCTGGATCTGGAGCTTTGTGGATTCAATAGTAAGTTCAGCACTCATCTTCTGGATCTTTGCCCTGTCGATGGATGTTTTTGTCTGAAGCTTATTAAAGATAGGGACCTGTAAATAAAATCCGAATGATTTGTTAACGTTATCCCGGTACTGATCGGTGAACGGGATTTTTTCAAAAGTAGGATCTGTGAAAGCAGGTGAAAATACGGTATCACCGGAGGATGTGATGTCACCATTTGGAGTATAATTGGTGAATTGGGGAAGGGTCAGTACGCGCTGGCTGGCCCCTGAATAACCTGTACCGTACGAAGCGCTGAAAGAAAGCCTCGGGCTTAAACCGCCCCATGCCACATCTATGCCTTTTTCCGCACTTTTTAAATTGTATTCTGCACTTTTCACCTCAGGAAGATTGCGGATGGCGGTAGTGTAGATGGCCGCAGGGGTTGATGTTAAAAGGGACTCATTGATAGTGGAAAGGTCGGGCTTAACAATGCTGAAGCCTTCTGAGGAAGGAAGGTTTAAAAGCTGCGACAGCGATAGTAAAGCGATATCAAGCTGGTTCTGTGCATCGGTTACTGCCACTTCTTCGGCAGCAAGCTGTGCCTGCATGTCAAGCAAAGTGCCTTTTGCGCTTGCACCCGCATCCACCAGCTGCTTTGTGCGTGAAACCTGGGATGCTGTAATGCCGGTTTGATTTCGTGCATTGGTAAGCGCGTCCATTGCATACAATGCCTGCAGATAAGCAGTTGCAACGTTAAGTGAAACATCATTTTTCATTTTGTCCACATCATATTTGCTTGCAAGGTATTCATACCGGTTTTGTTTGATGGTATTGATGTTCTGAAAGCCGCTGAAAAGGCTGATCTCTGCGCTTACATACAGGTTCTGCGATAATACCTGTGCATCTGCGAACTGGTTGGTGAAGCGGTCAATAGTGCGGCCGATGTTATATGAATGAGAAGCATTTCCATTGATGGAAGGCAGCAGGTTCCCCTGGCTTTGAAGAAGATTTACCTTGTTGAGACCGGTATTGAGCTCCGATTGCTTCACCTGGATATTGTTCTTCAACGCATAGTCAATGCATTCTTCCAACGACCAGCTTTTGGCTGCAACAGGCTGCTGAGCATGCACCGTTCCTGCAAACAGAAGGAATAAGAAAGCAGTTGTTCTGATAAATAGTATCTGCATGGCTGCAAATTTAATTAATATACCCGAACATGGGAAAAAAACGATTGAAAGTACCCCGACACTTCTTCGTTAAATGAATTCCCATGCACTTTTATGGGCTTCTATGGAATCCACATAATCAAGGAAATCTCTGTAAAAAGGATGGCTGCCAAAGGTTGCGCTATCGCCAATTACCACCAGCTTTTTTTTGGCCCTGGTGAGGGCCACGTTCATCCGGCGGGTATCACTCAAAAATCCGATTTCCATGTTGTCATTGGAGCGGACTAGGCTGATGTAGATCACGTCCCGTTCCTGCCCCTGGAAACCATCAACGGTTTTAACCGCGATCTGAGAGAGATAGTTCTTCAGGAATTCATCTTCTGTTATTCTTAATGTCAGGTGCTGGACCTGTTCCTTGTAGGGTGAAATGATCCCGATACTTATTTTCCTGCCGCTTTTATTGCTTGTTTCAAATTGTTGCAGGAGCCTTTTGAGGTGGTCTGTTAATAAACCGGCTTCCTCAGGATTCGCGATGCTGAGGCTTTCCGGGTTGATAATTTCCGTGAAACCGCAGCCGGCAGTATCCACCAGGTCAAAAGGCGTGTTTAACAAGTGCTCGCTATCATCGAAACTTAAAACAGTGTCTTTAACGGATGCATCCGCTTTCAGGTCGCCTCCGTAAAACTCTGCATTAGAAAAGTTCATGATCTTTTCATTCATCCTGTATTGTGTGTTCAGCATCACCGAAATATTCTCCATTTTCATACAGTGCTCGAACAGGGTTTCTTTTAAACCCATGTCTTCCGCCTTTTTTGATTTCACGGTAGGAGGAAGCTGAAAGTGATCTCCGGCAAAGACAACCCGGCTGCTCCTTGTGATCGGGATCCAGCACATCGGTTCAAGCGCTTGTGCGGCCTCATCAATGAATACGGTAGAGAAATGCTTGTCGCGCATCATTCTTCCCGATGACACAACGGGAGTGCACGCAATTACCTGTGCCTTATCAAACTGCTCTGATAATATGAAGTCTTCCAGCGCTTTTGCTTCCTGGAGGATCTTTCGTGCTTCCTGGTAGAAGAGCTGACGCTGCTCACGGTCTTCACGGCCGAATGTTCTTTTATATTTCCCTGTCATCCGGAAATATTCTTCCGCGGTTTTGCGGTAAGCTTTCAGGTCCTTGTAAGAATCATGTGCAGCTATCTTCGCATCGAGCGTGTTACTTAAAACTTCTTCAGAGATCCGGGCAGGATTGCCAAGCCGTAACACATTTATCCCTTCCCGGTGCAGCTTTTCAGTTAGGAGGTCAACGGCAGTATTGCTGGAGCTGCACACCAGCACCTGTTTTTCCGATTTTAATGTTTGCCGGATCGCCTGCACTAATGTCGTGGTTTTCCCGGTGCCGGGAGGCCCGTGGATTATTGCAATATCTTTTGCAGAGAGGATTTTACGCACCGCAAGATTTTGTGATTGGTTCAAACCTGTGATGTGAAGTGAGTCGTCTGTCTTCTCAAATTCCGGCTGCCGCGTTCCGATAACAACATCACGCAGATGAGCAAGGCGGTTATTGGAAGCGTTCATCACTTTTTCAAGTGCGATATCCATTTCTTTATAACTGGTTTCATCAAAAAGCAGGTTGATCCCGAGTTTTCCATCATCACACCAATCCGGTAATTCATCAACACTGAGGGAAAGCCGGAGCTTATTCTGGTTGAGTACTTTTACTGTTCCGTTAATCGGTTTGGCATCCTGGTGATTGTTGGAGAATAAAGATGCGATTTTTCCTCCTGAAAACCGGTGAGGCTCATTATGGTTAGTAGTACGTTCAACATCGATATGAATATATTCCCCAAGCCCGATCTCCACATTGCTGATGATTATGGGGTACCAGGTTACACCGTTTTCTTTACGGTAATTGATATTGTTCCGAAGGAAAAATGAACGGTATTGGGCCAGGTCCTCATCTCTTTCAATCTTAAGTAATTGCTGGAGCTTTTTAAAGCGTTCCGTTTTTTCTGCATCCATTAATTCAGAAGGGTTTTAAGAGAGCGTGCAAGGTCCTCAGTCATTACAGGCTTTTGAAGGATGGAGGAATTGCTGATGTTTTCAATCCTCGACCGGGTTTTTGCATCTGAATTCCCGGTAACAAAAAGAATAGGGGTATTCTTTAATTTCCTTATTTCTTCCGCAGCGTGGATACCGTCCATCTCACCCTTGAGTTTAATGTCCATCAGGATAAGATCAGCATCATTCCTGTTGTTCTCAAGTACAGCATGCTCACCCTGTGAAACTACAATTATGATCTCGTGAGACAGGTCCCTGAGCATCAGCTTGGTTGCCATTGCAACAATTGCTTCATCTTCTACAATAATGATCTTTGCCATAGTTACTCTTCGAAAGATATATAATAGGTTGTTCCGTTCTTATTGCTGGTCTTGATATTCCCGCTCACCTGCTCAACAAGGGCAGTCACAAGCGTGAGCCCAAGCGATACCGGTTTCCCGATCAATGCTTCCGCATCATAACCCACTCCGTTATCACTTACCATCATTGTGAATTTTCCACCCATTTTAGTACAGATGATCCTGATCTCGCCTTCGTCCCGGTTCTTAAAAGCATGCTTGTATGCATTGGAGATAAGTTCATTCAGGATTAATCCGCAGGGAACAGCATTTTTTATGTCGATAAGAACATCATTGCAGGTGATCGAACATTTTATGTTTGTGGCTGAAGAGTTATATGAGGAATTAATATGCTGCAGCAGGTCTTTGCAATATGCATTGAAATCGATCCTTGCCAATGTTTCATGCTGGTAAAGCTTGTCATGGATCAGCGCCATGGAATGGATCCGGTTCCTGCTTTCTTCGAAAAGCAAACGGGAGTGCTCGTCTTCAACATAACTCGATTGCAGTCCCAGTAATCCGCTGATCACGGCCATATTGTTCTTTACGCGGTGATGGATCTCTGAAAGAAGTAGTTCTTTTTCCTGCAGGGCTGATTCTATCTGCGCTTTTGCCTGTTTTTCAGGTGTGATGTCAGTTACACGGACCGACTGATATCTTTCGGAGCCAATCAATACCAGCTTAATAGCGAGTGCGCCCCAGAATTCGCTCCCGTCTTTCTTTTTATACAAAACTTCTCCTTCGTAGAAGCCTTTTGTTTCAAGGGCAGAGCGCATCCTGTACATCTCCGCTTCATCAGGAAGTTCTTTGTGCAGGCTGATACCGTACTGGTCATAAAATTCCTCTTCCGAACTCATCCCGAACAGTTCAACTGCGCGCTGGTTGACTTTTATGATCTTCTTTTTCTTCCAGTCAACAAGGAACAGCGCGTCAAAGGAATTTTCGAAGATAGCCTGGAGCTGTACCTGCAGCAATTCATTGCTATGGTCGAGCTTCTTCTCGGAACGTTCGAAATTATAGACAAAGGAAGCGATAACTATAATTTCACCAACAATGGCGGTCACGTTAAAGCAGAACCTCATCATTCTCAAAGTACTGTCCTGCACGGGAATATAAAACGGTGAACTGAAATTGATAAATTGAAGCAATGCATACATCACCAGGGCGGCTAACACCAGCGTAATAATAATGCGAACGTGGCTGAGATCGTACAGGATCAGCGGTATCGCGGCTACAGGAATGAACAACAGATGCATCTGGGAAGCTTCCCCGAAAAACAGGCAAAGCATAAACATATGAAGGAAAATCCCAAGGATGTAAAGCATCCTTGCAGAGAGAAAGTATCCCCGGTGCGAAAGTAATAAGCTGATACTGTAAACTGTTATTGCCAGGGCCTGGGAGGTAATGGTGCGCGTAAACCCCCAGTAAAGGAAGACGGGAATATAACACAGGGTGAAAAGAATAGAAAGCGCTGTAAGCTGGTTGCTGAGTTTTATATGTTTTGAGCCGGATGTATTAATGGTCTTCTGTAACCCCATATTCGTAACAAAATCCCAGCCTTTTTTAAACATTTAAATTGGAGTAGATTGTGCAAGTCTAGTAAAAAGATAGTTAATTACCAAGCCTGAGCCTACATCATAATAATGAAAAACACGATATGGATATGTTTTTTTACCATTTGGTAGTATCTTCGGAGAAATTTTTGAATTCCATGAGCGATATTATTAATGAGATAGAAGAGAAATACAGGAATCTCGGGCAGGACCCTGAGACATATCTCAAAGGACTTTACCATAGCCGCCCGATCAACTACTGGGATTACATTCAGCTGGACACGCTTCTTACTTTACAAAAGCCGAAGACCGATTTTCCTGATGAGCCTATTTTTATCATGTATCACCAGGTCACCGAATTGCTGCTGAAGCTGATCACTCACGAGATAAAACAGATCGTAGATAATGAGAATATAAATGCGGTGCTTTTCCGTGAGAAGATAGAACGCATTAACCGTTACGCTGGTGTATTGACTGCATCCTTCAGTGTAATGAGGGAAGGCATGGATTATGACCAGTATAACCAATTCCGTCTGGCACTTGCACCAGCAAGCGGGTTTCAGTCTGCACAGTTCCGTTTTATAGAATTATACTGCACCGACCTGCACCTGCTCGTGAATACACGTGTAAGAGCAGAAGTAACAGATTCCAGCGACTTTGAATATTTGTTCGAGAACCTTTATTGGAAGGATGGCGGTATCGATCACAAGACAAGAAAAAAGACACTCACCCTTCAGCATTTTGAAAATAAATACCTGGATGCTTTAAAGGCGGAAGCAAAAAAGATGAAAGGAAAAAACATCCTTCATCGTTTCCTTTCACTTGATCAGGATGATGAGAATGTAAAAGAGCTGAAACATGCCTTGAGGGAATTTGATCATACTTATAATGTGATATGGCCCCTAGCGCACATAAAGACTGCCGGGTATTATCTCAATTCCAAAGGAGAAAATAAAGCCGCTACAGGCGGAAGCGAATGGCAGAAATATCTTCATCCATCTTACCAGAGAAGGATCTTTTTTCCCCAGCTGTGGACAGCCGCGGAAATTGAGAATTGGGGTAAATAGACTTTAGACAGTTAGCAGGTTACTTATCTACTCTCTGGCCCTGGCGGTTCATATAATATTTTTCACCGTTGAGCAACACCATTGCTTTTCCGTTGATGAATTCATAAATCGCGTCAAATGTAGGTTTGATAACCTCGTTTCCTGATTTGTCCACCAATCCCCATTTGGTGTCGGTCCTGACCTTTGCAAGGCCATCCTTAAAATTTTCTACTTCATTGTATTTTGGTTTCACAACCACATTTCCTGTTGTATCCGCAAAGCCCCACTTTTTTTCAAGTTTTATGCGGGCAAGGCCTTCATAGAACGGGCCGGCATAATCATACTTTGCCAAAGGCCCGGTCTTTTCTTTCGGAGTTGTTTTTTGCGCGCTTAACCCCGTAAAGAAAAAAATAAAAAATGCTGATGCGATTAGCCTGATTGTTTTCATGTGTTATTTTTAATAAGATAAATTTGGCCCCAGCCATCTTTCAGCTTCTTCCAGGCTCATGCATTTTCTTTTTGCATAATCTTCAGCCTGGTCTTTAGCGATTTTTCCAATTCCGAAGTAGTGAGAATCGGGATGTGCAAAATACAGGCCGCTTACTGCTGCTGTCGGGAACATTGCCATGCTTTCAGTTAATGTGATCCCCGTGTTTTTTTCTGCATCAAGCAACCTGAACAATGCCGGTTTTTCCGTGTGGTCAGGTTGGGCGGGATATCCCGGTGCCGGCCTGATCCCTGCATATTCTTCTTTTATAAGATCTTCGTTCTTCAGGTCCTCATCCTTTGCGTATCCCCAGAATTCTTTTCTTACTTTCTTGTGCATGAGCTCGGCAAATGCTTCAGCGAGTCGGTCTGCAAGCGCTTTAAGCATAATAGCCGAATAATCATCATGGTCTTTTTCGAAGCGGGCGACATGCGCATCAATTCCTATTCCTGTTGTGACTGCGAATGCCCCGATGTAGTCGGACCTCACCCCCAACCCCTCTCCGGAAGAGAGGGGGGAAGATTTTTTCGGAGCCACAAAATCACTTAAAGCAATATTGTATTGACCTGCAGGTTTTTTTGTCTGCTGGCGCAATGTGTGAAAAATGGTTTTTACTTTTTTGCGCTCCTTGTCTTCATAAACCTCTATATCGTCCTCAACGGAATTGGCAGGATAAATCCCGATCACCGCATTTGCTTTCAGCCATTTTTCATCAATTATTTTTTTAAGCATCTGCTGTGCATCATTGAATAATTTTTTTGCTTCAGCACCGCGTTCTTTATCTTCAAGGATCCTCGGATATGAACCTTTCATTTCCCAGCTGATAAAAAATGGGGTCCAGTCGATGTATTCAGCGATCTCTTGCAGAGGATAATCCGTAAACGTTTTGTTCCCTGTAAATGCGGGCTCATGAAAAGCAGTATTGTCCCAGTTGACCGGAAACTTATTCTCCCGCGCTTCTTTAAGAGGAATGTATTTATTCTGTGACTGGGCATTTTTATTCTGTTCACGTACGCGCTCGTAATCTGCATTTACTTCTTTCATGAATGCCGCACGGAGCTCTTCTGAGATCAGGCTGCTGGCAACCGGAACAGACTTGCTGGCATCATTAACATGAACAACAGGGCCTGAATAATTCTGCGCGATCTTCACCGCTGTATGAACTTTAGAAGTTGTGGCGCCTCCTATCAGCAAAGGTGTGGTGAATTTCAACCGCTCCATTTCTTTTGCAACATGCACCATTTCATCGAGGGAAGGTGTGATCAACCCGCTCAGGCCGATCACATCCACGTTGTGCTTCTTTGCTTCTTCCAGGATCTTGTCACAGGACACCATTACTCCCAGGTCGATGATCTCGTAATTGTTGCAGGCCAGCACAACGCCAACAATGTTCTTCCCTATATCATGCACATCGCCTTTCACTGTTGCCATCAGGATCTTTCCTGCATTCTGCCTTCCGTTGCCAACTATGCCCGCTAAGCGGTTCGTTTCTTTTTCCTGCTGAAGATAAGGTTCAAGATACGCAACTGCTTTTTTCATTACCCTTGCGCTTTTTACTACCTGCGGAAGGAACATCTTCCCGCTGCCGAACAAGTCGCCAACTACGTTCATTCCGTCCATTAACGGCCCTTCGATCACATGCAAGGGCCTGCCTAACTTTAAACGCGCTTCTTCAGTGTCAATATCAATGTATTCAACAATTCCTTTAACGAGTGCGTGGCTCAAACGCTCTTCAACCGTTCCTTTTCTCCATGCCTCATCCTTCTCTGCTTTTTCATTCGAAGTTCCTTTTAATGTTTCCGCATGGTTCACCAGGCGCTCCGTTGCATCGTCCCTTCTGTTGAGAAGAACATCCTCCACCAGTTCCAGGAGGTCTTTCGGGATGTCATCATACACCTGCAATTGGGATGGATTCACAATTCCCATGTCCATCCCGTTCTTAACGGCATGATAAAGAAAGGCACCGTGAATAGCTTCGCGGACTACATCATTCCCCCTGAAGGAGAAGGAGACATTGCTTACACCACCGCTTACTTTTGCATAAGGCAGATTTTCCTTGATCCATTTGGTAGCATTAAAAAAGTCTAAAGCATTCAGCCTGTGCTCTTCCATCCCGGTAGCAACAGGAAAAATATTAGGATCGAAAATGATATCCTGCGGGGGAAAGTTCACCTGGTTTACAAGGATCTCATAAGCGCGTTTACAGATATCTATCCTTCGCTGAAGGGTATCTGCCTGTCCTATCTCATCAAATGCCATTACAATTACGGCAGCTCCGTACTGCCTGATCTTTTTGGCCTGCTCAATAAAATTAGCTTCCCCTTCCTTCATGGAAATGGAATTCACGATTGCTTTTCCCTGTACACATTTAAGTCCGGCTTCAATGACTGTCCATTTGGAAGAATCGATCATGATCGGCACCCTTGAAATGTCCGGTTCTGAGGCGATCAGGTTCAGGAATTTGGTCATGGCCGCTTCCGAATCAAGCATCCCTTCATCCATGTTCACATCAATAACCTGGGCTCCCCCTTCTACCTGTTCCCGGGCAATAGAGAGTGCTTCCTCATAATTTCCTTCCTTGATCAGGCGCAGGAATTTTTTGGATCCCGTTACATTCGTACGTTCACCCACGTTCATGAAATTACTTTCAGGACGAAGCGTTACGGGCTCGAGCCCGCTCAGGTGCATCAGGTGGTCTGCTGACGGTTTTTTACGTGGTTTGGAATTTTTTGCGATCTCTGCAATCCGTTTAATATGAGATGGAGTAGTGCCGCAGCAGCCCCCGACAATATTTAAAAATCCGGCTTTCAGGAACTCTTCAACCTGGTGTCCCATTTCATGCGCATCCTGGTCATACTCGCCAAACTGGTTCGGTAAACCGGCATTCGGGTAAGCGCTGACATAAAAAGGCGCTTTTTGAGCAAGCTCTTCAAGATAAGGGCGCATGTCTTTCGCTCCCAGTGCGCAATTTAAGCCGACACTCAGAAGATCGACATGTGAAATGGAATTTAAGAAAGCTTCGGTGGTCTGTCCTGACAAAGTACGGCCGCTTGCATCGGTGATCGTTCCTGAAACCATCACGGGCACCCGCAGGTCCCTTTCTTTGCATACATCCTGGATCGCGAACAATGCCGCTTTTGCATTGAGCGTGTCAAAGATCGTTTCAACAAGGAGGATATCAGAACCCCCATCGAGTAAGCCGCGGGCCTGTTCCGCATAGGCTTCCACAAGCTCATCAAAAGTGACGGCCCGGTAACCGGGATCATTTACATTGGGAGAAAGAGATAAGGTGCGATTGGTGGGACCGAAAGCCCCTGCAACATATTTCGGTGAGGTGTCACCGCTTTCCTTTTGGTATTCCGCTATTGCTTCCTTGGCGATTTTTGCCGATTCCAGGTTAAGCTCATAGGCAAGCGCCTGCATGTCGTAATCAGCCATTGCAATGGTAGTTGCGCTGAACGTATTCGTTTCAATAATGTCAGCACCGGCTTTTAAATATTCTTTATGGATCGCTTTAATGATCTGCGGCTGTGTAATGGAAAGAAGGTCGTTGTTGCCCTTCAGGTCCTTGTGCCAGTCGGCAAACCGCTTGCTGCGGTAATCTTTTTCTTCCAGCTTGTATTGCTGGATCATCGTTCCCATAGCACCATCGATCACAAGGATCCGGTTCTCGAGTTCTTTCCTGATGTCACTCATAATATTGTAATTCGGTATGTTGTTGTTTTAATTCCTGTGCACAAAAAAAATCTCCCCTAACGTTTATAGTCAGAGGAGATAAATATTTTGATACTGATGTTTCAAAAAAATATATTCTGACTTATCTGTTCTTTTAAAAAGAGCGAATTGACACCTTCTCCTTACGGATGGGTTGTCAAGGCTTCACAGGGCGCTTCCCTCTGCCTTTCTGGATAAGTTGGTAAAACCGGAATTTCAGCATAAAATTTCAGATTTATTAATCCCCGACTTGATCCGGGATCCTCCGTTAACAGGAGCAATAACTGAAATTATAATGGAAATTTGATTTTACTATGATCTAAAGAACAGCCGTAAAGATACTTAACTAATCAATAATCAGCAAATTTTCAGGTCTTTAATACTTACATTTACCAATCAAAACACAAAGGTTGAAATACTTCTTTCATATCGCATATCATGGTTACCACTACCGCGGATGGCAGCGGCAGCCGGGGATCATCACTGTGCAGGAAGTGCTGGAGAATGCTTTTGAAAGGATCCTGAAAGAGAAGGTAACGGTGTTCGGCTGCGGCCGTACCGATGCCATGGTAAGCGCCAGCCAGTACTTTTTCCATATTGAAACGCTGAAGGAATGGGATTACGACCTGGTATTCCGCTTAAACAAAGTGCTTCCCCGGGATATAGCGGTGTTTGATATCATTCCTGCAGCGGAAGACCAACACGCGAGATACAATGCGGTATCGCGCACGTATGATTATTTCCTGCATACTTACAAGGATCCTTTCCTGGGTGATTTCAGCTCCATGTACCTGGTTGAGCGACTTGATTTTGAAAAGATGAAAGAGGCGATCGCCCTGCTCATGAAGTACGAGGATTATCATGCTTTCTGCAAATCACCTGAAAAGCACAATCATACCAAATGCATTGTAACGCATGCACAATTGTTCCATACGGAAAAAGGCGACAGGCTGAGGTTCCGGATTACGGCCAACCGCTTCCTTAAATGCATGATCAGGATGCTGATGGGAAAATTCCTGGAAATAGGAAGAGGGGAGAGCACCGTAGAAGCGTTTGAACATTCATTGCGGACACAGGAAGCTTCCGCATTATTGCTGCCGGCACATCCGCAGGGATTGTATCTTTCAAAGGTGAGCTATCCATTCCTTGACATTCCGCCACGAACAAATTTCCTTCCTGCACTCTCACATGGAATGGTTTAAAATTGCGGGCACTTTTCAGCGCTGCGTCTTGGGGTGCGTACCCTGCCTGAAGTATTAAGGGCTTTTTTCTTTTTAGGGGCTTTCTTTTCTGCGATCTGCACTTTTTCTTCCGGTCCGTCTTCCGCAGTCACTTTCTTTTCAACCGGGGCTGCAGCGGGTTTCTGCTTTTCCGCGATCACGGGCTTTTTCTCCTCCACAGGTTTCGCCGGGGGAGAGGCTGGCTTTTCAAGCACTTTGTCGGAGGTGGAAGCAAAGGAAGGAACATATGCCGGTTCCGGCTTTTTATTTTCAGCTGCAGGTTTTGCGGCTTTTTTCGTATGGCGCAGCGACTCAAAATAAGCTGCTTTGCTCACCTGTGGTTTGTTCACAAAGGTAGGGCAGTCCGTACTGCTGGATTTGGCAACTGGTTTCCCGGTTTGTGCGATTGAAGCGATAGGTATAAATAAGAGGGCGAGTGCGGCAGCTTTCATGGGTAAATGATTTAAGCAATAACGGCCGCTGAATGGGTTTATTATAGTCTTATGAATTTTCTTTCAGGCGGGTGTACAGCTCTTCTACTTTGGTACGTGCCCAGGGAGTTTTCCGAAGGAATGTGAGGCTCGACTTAATGCTGGGGTCTTTCATAAAACAGTTCACAGGAATATGATAGGCCAGGCCTTCCCAGCGGTAATGTTCCAGCAATTCTTCAAGGATCATTTGAAGGGTTTTGCCATGAAGGGGGTTGTTAGATTGGGACATTTCGCACGATTTACAACACGAAGTTAAAATTTTCACTTACAGTTTTAATGAAAATCTTACATCTCTAAATTGGCAAAAGTGTATTTATTATTAATACAAGTGAGTTTTATAGTTGTCGCTTACTGAGGCCGGGTTTCTTTGCTGATATGGCTTTTGACTTAACATAAAGCTTTTAAAAGTTTGTTGGCGCTGATGAAAAACCTTTACAATTTTTACAAATTTCTTACATGTTAATATTGTTGTGAATAATTAAAGTCCTTTAATGCAGAAGGAATAAGTGGGAGGATGTTTGCCCAATGAAATCAAGGATTGTTTTAAAACGATAGTGAGCGAAACCTAAGTTTTGGGTAAATTTTGTATAAGCAGGCCCTTGCATTTAAAAAAGATATGAATCTATATTTGCAGCCGATTAAACACAGTAAGAACAAGTTTAATAATTACGTAAACTAAAAAACGACTCTTCAAGTCGTTCAAGTAGGCCTAGGAAACTTACTAAAAAGGAAGGAGGTAAATGAGAAACAGTAATTAAACCATAAAAACATCACACTCTTCAGAAGAGTCGTTGAAAACAAACCCTTGGGTTTTTCTTCAAGGGTTGAAATTATCAATAATTCATTTAAAAAACAATTAACCCTTATTAATAATCATGAAAAAATTAATAATAGCAGCAGTAATATTAGTATCAATGTCAGTTAAGGCTTTCGCCGGTCCGATAATTACAATTAAAGTTAGAATAGGACAAAAGTCTCTTAGCTGTGCAGGTTTTGGATGGTGTGGTGGGTCCGTAGGAGTGGAATCAGCATTTAGTAATGGCACGATTCAATTTAACGAGAGAAGCAATGAATTAATGTGGGAGATTTCAAACGAATCTATGAAAGGTAAAGAAAGCTTAATAAGAGACGGTAAGGTTAAAATTGGTGAGGACGCAGAAATAGAAGCAGATATACTAAAAGCTTTAAGAACTACAAGGCAATTGGTAATTAAGGCTGGAATGTATGATATAGAAAAAACTTCATTTGGTTATAAACTTATCATTAAACAATAATTAACAAAGTAGAGCTATCGACAGATAGCTCTACTTAAAAAAAAGAGTAATGAAAAGATTCCTTTTAATTATTATAATACTAGTGTGCTTAACTTCTGGATGCCAAAGGATTTTGTTAGCAATGTATGGATACCATGATCCGCGAGAAGAATCAATAGAATCGTATAAAAATTATTGTTATAAGTTGGAAATGGATACCACGAACTTAGTCTTTTTAAAGGATTCGGCAATGTTTATGAAGTATTACACAAAGGCAGATGAGCCAACAAAACATTTTAACATAGGACTTCCAGAGTTGTATGTGTTCGATAGAAGTGGAAGGCTTTTGAAGTATAAGCCAGACACTGTATGCAATGGAGCTGGATTCGATTTTACTAAAAATGTATGTAATGCTTATTTAGGGTTGAAAAAAACAGAGTATAATTATATTGATTTTTCGAAATTTTTTATTCGTAGTAACGGCCAAGCCGTTTCCTATAATATAAACGAGTATGATGTTATAGTAGTAATTACATGGGCAAAATTTGTGGGTCAACTAAATCGGGATCATGTGAAGGTTTGGGAACAAAATTTATCGAATGCAAAGAATTGTAAAGTTAAGATAATCAAAGCTTGTTTAGATCCAATAAAGGGGATGAATTTGGATCTGAAAACGCAAGTGAAATAATAATTGTTTCGCAAGCCTATGAATTATCAGAAATTTGCGTTGTATTTGATATTTTGTTTTTTCAAATATATGGTTTTGCCATATTATGCTTATGCCCAAAAAACCGAACAGGCATACCACCTTCCCTCAACCATCACTTTTACCAACAACATCTCCGCATCTTATACACACTATAAAAATTGGAAATATAGCGGCTATAATAATTATTCATTTCTTATCCGCTCTAATATTAATTTGGATACTGTCGGGAATAAATGGGAGAGTCATATAAGGTTTAATGGGGAACTGGGATACATGAAGTTTGCTGATAGTACCTGGTATAAAAGTAACGACTATCTCGATCTGAGTGTTGATTTTGTGAAGAACACTAATAAAAGGCTTGAGAACATATTCAGCTTCTATTTTAATTCACAGTTTCTTTCAAATTACGAAATGTATTATAGTGAAAATGGAGATTACATGAAGCGGTGGGCTGCTGGTTTCGGAAATCCAATGAATATTGATCTTAGTTACGGAACAACATTTAATTTCTGGAAGTCGTGCAGGATCAACCTGGCATTTGTAACATTAAGGACTTCAACATTTCCCTTTTTAGATCCACCTTTAGAAGAAAACAAAGAAGATATGATTTATAAAAAAACATTAATAAGCTCACAGTATGGGATCGGCCTAAACACTTATATAAGAAAGTCAATTGGAAACCGTGTGAGATGGGAAAACTATTCGCGGGCTTTTGCTAATGCCGTACACCGGGAAAAATTTGATATTGATTTCAGAAACAGGGTAATTGTAAAGATATTCAGGTTCATGGATTTTATAATCGACAGCAAGATCCGTTATTTGCCCTACCCACCTTATAAATTCCAATTCAGGAATGAGCTAATGCTGTCATTTACTTTTGAGAAGGTATAATACGCTCCTCCGGAGCTTATATATGGTTTTAAGAGGGTGCAAAAATAAGGGGCTCCTCAGGAGCCATCCAGATGAATGCTATATAAATTAAATTGATTCAGCTTTTTAAAGCCAATAAGAATAATTAACACAATTGAGTGAGAGTTTTTGGCGGCATTCTTAAGATAACGTTGTTCGCCAAAAAACTATTATTCATCACACTATCTTTCAATATTTGTTGCTGCTGTTTAACCAGTAATTAATAAAGGAGTTAAAATATGTTTGCTCTGTCAGGCACTATATTACATAATAACAGCTTCAAATAGTTTTATTGTTACCATTGAACATTAATTACTTAAAAGAACTTAAATGTAGTATTCCCGTTAGGTCTTATTATTCATAGAACAGCGTTCAACAGTGTTATTGCTGAAAACCATTATTAAATCAAAGAATTTAAATATAGTTGTCCCGTCAGGTACTTATTATTCATAACAACAACCTCGAAAATCAATTAGCCCCGGATGGGCGTATTATTTATGGCAAATACTTATTCACGGATCTATATCCAAATTGTTTTCGCTGTTCAGTTTCGTCACAATCTTATTGCAGAAGAAAACCGGGATGAATTGCAAAAGGTAATGAGCGGCCTGCTAGCTTCTAAAGGAGTTAAGCTTTATGCGATCTATTGTATGCCTGATCACGTACATATACTGATAAGTATGAAACCTGCTCATAATCTTTCCGATCTTGTAAGAGATCTGAAAACTTCCAGCTCACAGTTTATTAATATGAAGCGTTGGGTTAGGGGAAAGTTTTCATGGCAATCAGGGTTTGGCGCTTTTTCCTATAGTCAATCACATATTGACAATGTTGTAAAGTATATCCTTAACCAGAAGGAGCACCATCAAACTAGAACTTTTAGGGAAGAATATGTTGAATTCCTTGAAGAGTTTAAGGTAGAGTATAAGGAGGAATACATTTTCGAATGAATAATAAAGCCCCTTTCGCTTAAGATTGATTTGAGTGAGTAGTAATTAATATAAATTCAGATCAGCAATTTTATTTTTTGATTAGTTGGATGAGGGAGTAGTATAGAAATAATAATGCACTCCTCTGAAGCTTATACCCGAGGGTGTTAACTGCAATTAATCATACGCTCTTCCGGAGCTAATGCGGAGGCTTGAATGGAATGCAAACAATAATGCGCTCCTCTGGAGCTAATAGAATGTGATGATAAAATAGTGCAAGTACTAATCAGCCTCTTTCGGAGCTGTTAATACTTCTGAGAAAGTTCCATAGGAACTTATTATTCATAACAACAATCCCGAAAAATCAATAAGCCTCGGAGGGGCGTATTATTTATGAACAATACCTATCCTAGCTATTATTCAGATTGTTTTCCGCTGTTATTCCTCTATAAATTTCTTACAAGTATTTTCTTTCATTTTGAAGGAGAATAAAATATATGCGGGTGGGTATTCATTAAATATCTACCAAATGAATGTAAATAATAATGCGCTCCTCCGGAGCTTATACCCTGGTGGATTAAGTGCAAATAATAATGCGCTCCTCTGGAGCTAATAGAATCTTCTGATGATAAAATAGTTCAAGTAATAATCAGCTTCCTCTGGAGCTGTTAATGCTTCGGATGAAGTCCCATAGGGACTTATTATTCATAACAACAATCTCGAAAAAAAAATTTTAGCCCCGGAGGGGCGTATTATTATGACAAATACTTATCCCAGTTCTAGTTATTGAAATTGTTTTCCACTGTTAAGTTCCGTCAGAATTTTTGTAGCAGGTAATAGAGATGAATAGTAAGCGTGAGAGAATTAAGCTATCCCTTTACAAATTTCTTTACCCGGATATTACCCTCATTTTGCAGCAGGATAATATATACTCCTCGTGGGTATTCATTAACATCCACTAAAACTTTATTGTCGGATCCGTTTAAGGTGAAAGATTGAATGGTTTGGCCCAGGCTGTTTTTTAGAGATAGTGTTGAGCCTTTTATAAAGTCCGCAGGGAATTCAATTGTAATCTGATAATGGCCCGGGTTGGGGTAAACAAGTAACTCATGATCATCCGGGTGCTGCTCTTTTATGCCAACTACATTTTCACAGCCCCATGTACTGCTAAAATCCCCATGGTATTGACCGATGTAATTAATCGTATCGCCATTATAAGCAATTCTTCCACCTGCTACAATGAGGCTATCATTATAAAATGCAATTTTGGTAAAGG
Organism: Bacteroidia bacterium; assembly: GCA_036386835.1. GTDB lineage: Bacteria > Bacteroidota > Bacteroidia > 2-12-FULL-35-15 > 2-12-FULL-35-15 > 2-12-FULL-35-15. The sequence goes on along the minus strand of DASVUX010000038.1, from coordinate 78,800 downwards.
GTGATCCGGGATCATTGCTGCAGGGTACACTATCGTAAAAGCAGAACTGCGATCCGTCAAATGTGGCAAACCCGCTAAATTCACGGCCTGAATACATTCGCAGGGGGCAGTTAAAAACAGCAGCCCGTCATGTATGACCATCTTCGAAACAGCAGGATAAAACCCTCCGCCAAGGTCATCAAAATTATTTCCATCGAAGGTGAAAATGCCATTGCCTTTATTTCCTGAAGCTTTGGTGAATTCACCCGCTACAAAAAGCTTATTATCATACACGATCATGTCATACACCTTTGCAAATGAACCGATGGTCCTGGTGCCTGCCGATGTCCACTGAGTCCCGTTCCATTTCATGATGTTCTTTAAATTCCCCGGAAGTGTCAACAAAATATCCTCCTACATATAACTCATTGTTAAAAACTGCAGAAGAAGAAAACTCCCCTTCATACAAAGGCCAGATCAGGTCATTCGAAAAGGTCGTTATGTTGGTTCCGTCATATTGGGCGAAATGATGAAAAGGAATATGGTTCAGGGAATCGAAGAAACCCATAATGACAATTTTACCATTATACTTTTCTATTCCTGTGACGCCATTAATCCCGTTAACTGAAGCAACTTCAGACCACTGCCCATTTTGTTTTTTCCAAATTCCGGCACCACCATAGGCATGGAGAACCGTGTCTATGTATTGAAAGTGTTGGATTGATTGAGGAAGTTCGGGAATGGAGTCCCAGTTTATTCCATTCCATTTTGCTTTATATGGACTCAGGATTCCGCCTATATACATGTGACTACCAGCCACGTATAATTTATTTTCAATAGTATCTACAGCAATGGAGGATATGCCTCCACTTAGAGCCCCGCCATCCAGCGAGGAATAAAGACCTGTTTGGCTTTGCAGCCAAAAAGGTAAAATCAGGAAGTATATTAATAATGATTTAGTCATTTTTTATAAAAGATATTTGGAAATAAAGCAGCTATTCCTTTATAAATTTCTTTACAAGTGTCTTTTCTTCATTTTGCAGCAGAAGAAAATATATTCCCGGAGGGTATTCATTAACATCCACTAAAACTTTATTGGCGGAGCCGTTTAAGGTGAAAGATTGAATGGTTTGGCCCAGTGTATTCCGGATCTCCAACACAAGGTTGGACACATCCAAATCATATTCTATAGTAAGGAAATTTGTTGCAGGGTTTGGATAAACGTAGATTTTGTGATTGCTTCCTGTAGTGTTTTCTATACCATTCATGATAGCACCGCAAGTGTCAACAAAGCCAGCACCATCCCATTTTGCTATATAATTTACCGTATCATTTTGTATTGTTTTGCCACATCCGATATATAGTTCCCCGTTGTGAGACCCAATGGATATGTTAACATGGCTGAAATCCGTTCCGAAGCCACACCATTCCGCACCATCCCATTTGGCAATATATTCAGCGGGAACCCCTCCTGCACCTGCGAAAGCACCAACTGTATATAATTCGCCATTATGAATAGCAAACTGGAATAGTTGACCGTTCGTACCCTGCATTCCTCCTCCGACATCAGTCCAGGAGGTGCCATTGTATTTAATTACCTGGTTGGTTAAATTCCCATCAGCACTGAGGAATAAGCCCCCAGCGTACAATTCATTTTCATAAACAATCAGGTCGTTTACATGGGCAGATCCCCCATACAAACGTAGTCCGGGATTAACCCAATTTGTTCCGTTCCATTTTGCTATTTCATTTATTTGTGCATTATTATCGGAAAAATTCCCTGTTACATATATTTCTCCCATAAATTCACAAACAGCATTCACCGCATAATTTCCGAAAGACAGAGGCAATCCTCCCCCGGGAGAACTCCATGCCGAACCATTCCATACAGCTACTCCATGAGCGGTTATTCCGCCAATTGAATTGAACCAGCCTCCTGCAATGAGTTCGTTATTGCTGCTAACATGCATGTCGTTAATTGCATGGCTCGGACAAGTTCCTACGGAATCCCAGGTGCTCCCGGTCCATTTCGCTAAGGCGCGCACAGGTTTCGCATCAGCTAAAGTAAATCCTCCCCCAATGTATATTTCGCCATTGTATTTAATAATGCTGTTGACAGGTGAAGTGAAGTTGTTATCCATTAAAGGGGTAGTACAATCCCAATCAACACCACAAGCCATGGAATTAAAAGTGATTCCGTCCCAATAACCATTAGCTTTTACATATTGACCACCTATGTAGAGGCGATTGGTGAGGGCATCAGAATAAAAAACTTTCACATTGGCATTAACTCCTTCACCTACCGCGCTCCAGTTTTGGGAAAAGCTTTTACTGCATTGGAACAAGACAAGGAAGGAAAACAGGTAAAAGATTATTTTCTTTAAAAAGCTGATGTTCATCTTAAGGATATTACAGTGATTGATCTAAAGCAGTTAGGTTCTTCCTTTATAAATTTTCGGATCAGTGTATTTCCCTCCGATTGCATTTGAATAAAGTAGATTCCGCTTGGGTATTGATTAACATTAATCACCATTTTACCGTTTGATTTGCTTGTAATTAAGGGGGTAATAGATTGTCCTAAAATATTCTTAATCTCCATTGATACGGCTTGGGTAGTGGTTGGCTCAAATTCAATGGTGAGATGATCAGAGGCTGGGTTAGGGTAAAGATTGAAACTCTTAACATCATTAATAGGTTTAATAATTCCTGCTGGATTAATGCTTATACAGGCATCAACAGAATCTCCGCCCATCCACTGAGCAATGTAGTTTACCGTATCTCCCCAATAGGTTACGTTACAGGCAATGTAAAAATTGCCGTTTAATCCGGCTATTGGATACCGGCGGTGCTTCAGCCCAATCAGGATAATTTGCTCTTCCGCCAAAAGCACAGAAATCTGTTCCGTCAAAATGTGCCAGGGTAAACATACTTGTATCATTCAGCAAAAGAAAGTTGCCTGATATATATAATTTATCTTCAATAACGGCCAGATCGGCTATCCCATTAAAATAATAGACATCCGGTGGAAAAGGGTTGATCCACTGATTCCCATCCCAAGCCATGATACAATTTCCAGCATTTCCATCGCTTTGATGGAACCAACCGGCAACGTATAAAAGACTATCGAACACAACCATGTCATTAACATAAGAATCCCCTAAAAGACCTGACATTAAAGGTTGCCATTGAGCGCCATCCCAGCGGATAATTTCTTTCATTCCGTTTCCCCACTCAAAATTACCAGCCACATAATAATTCCCTTGATAAAACTCTATTAGATAAGGAAATTCATCGGGGCCCGTGAAGGGAATGCCAAATTGTTCACACTGCGCTCCATTCCATTTTGCGAAATATTTAATGTTTTGACCTCCAATCGTATCAAATCCCCCGATGGTAAAAAGTGTATCATTGGCGACATTGATGGAAGTTAAATTATTCGGACTACCACAAGGTTGCCAGGAAATACCATCCCACCTGGAAGTATATTTATTTCCATATATTCCTCCCATAATAGATTGATGACCACTAACGTATATATCGTTATTATACCTTAGCACAGTTACTATAGGGTTGCATCCATACCAGCATCCTGTATCTCCACTGCCATTACCTACGTTATACCAAACATTCCCATCCCATGTAGCTACCTGGTTAACCAAAGTATCACCCGCGTGTGGAAAGTTGCCTACAACATACAGCTTATCTTCCAGTGAATCCGAATATAATCCTCTTACCGTCATATCTGTTCCACCGCCTACACTCTGCCAGTTCTGGGCAGGTAATGTGAAATGCGAAAGCAAAAAGTAGGATTGGTAATAAAAGTGGTTTCATTTTTTAATTTGCTTCTTTGTTATTTGCCGCCCCAATTACTATTCCTTTATAAATTTCTTTACCAGTGTCTTTTCTTCATTTTGAAGCAGGATAAAATATATTCCCGGTGGGTATTCATTAACATCCACTAAAACTTTATTATCGGATCGGCTTAATGTTAAAGATTGGATGGATTGGCCTAAAATGTTTTGGATGGATAAGTTAACTTCTGAGGACGCAATTAAATATTCAATTGTAATATGGTTCTTGGTGGGATTAGGGTATATATTTAAATTCTGGGCTATCTGCTCATGTATAACTCCAAGAATGCTTCCACATGTGTCTACAAAATTTCCTCCCATCCATTTAGCTATGGAATTGACAGTATCAGAATTTATTGGGAACATCCCACCTACGAAAATGGAATCATGGTAGGTTTCAATTTCTAATATATTACTGTAGATACTATCTCCGAATCCACACCATTGGTTACCATCCCATTTGGCTATTTTCTCTCCCTCAACTCCGCCCACAGTAGTAAATACCCCCACCGCGTATAAATCATTCTGAATTACTTTTAAATCCCATATTTGTCCATTTCCTCCATTTATTCCGGAAACCCCACCGCCAACATCCTGCCATGTAAAGCCATTCCACTTCTGGATATAGTTTCCTGAATTACCTGCCGATGATGTAAAAGTTCCTGCAACATAAAGTTCGTTTTGAAAAACAGACATACTGGACACTTCTGCGGCAGAACCCAAAATGCCTCCGTCCAATGACTGCCAAAGAGAACCATCCCAGTAAACAATTTCTTTATAGCCGGCTGTGCCTTCGAAGTTACCTGCTATGTACAAATTGCCCTGAAAGACTGCCATGGAAAAAATAGCATTCCTGGAAGATAAGGAAGCATTATAATTGGGAAGTGCATTTACATCTGACCAGGTGTTTCCGTCCCATTTCGCAAGGCCGTTAGCCGGTACATTGCCCACAGAGTCAAACAACCCGCAAATGTATAAGTCATTCTCATGAACCATCATTGCTGTTACCGGTTGGTTAGGATTAGAGGGGAATGATTCCCAATCCGTTCCATTCCAGCTTGCAATGAACGGTGAATTTACGAGCCCGGCTTGGGTAAAGTCTCCACCTATGTAGAGTTTATTGTTAAACCGGCACATAGCTAACGGGTAACCGGAAGTGCTGGAAGTGGGGGGATTATTATCTAATCCTTTACCTAAAGTATCCCATTGAGTGCCATTCCATGAAGCAATACCTCTCGCGTTAATTCCGCCTCCATTTATAAAATCGCCTCCAACATATAGTAAATCTGAAACAGTATCGGCAAAAATGCATCTTACATTTCCATCGACCCCAACTCCTAAAGCTGCCCAATTCTGAGATATCCCTTTTGAGTTAAAAGTGATTAAAAGAATCAGGCAGACTAGCCAATTCATGGCAAAGTGTATTCCGGATCTCAATTGTTAAAACATTTGTAATTTAATAAATCAATTCAAAATAACGTGGGTGGAGGCAGGTCTAAACTAGCCATTGTAAGCGATTTTAGCCTTACAATTACCAAATCTATTTTTTTATAAGTTTGTGTATCTGACTTTCTTTGCCATTAAAAACTTGAATAAAATATAAGCCTCCGGTTACATCCGATATATCAATCTGTATTTCATTGTCACCTCGAACAAATGAGATTTTTTTTGTAAGAATAGTTTGACCTAGTAAGTTTTTAATTTCAATTAAACCAATCTTATCTTCAGTTGAAATAAACTTTAAAGAAACTTGTCCATTTGTAGGATTTGGGAAAATAGAAACAGTAGTTGTCTCCGGTTTAATAGTTTCATGTATTCCAACGGGGCCAGCGCCATTTGTTGTTTTTAATATAGTACCGTAATTGGTAATTAAATAACAGGTATTTGCATCCGTACACTTAATTTTTAATCCGTAGGAATACGTTGAATCATAACCCGGCCCTACGGTGTAAGTCCCTTCATGCCAGTTTTCTCCGCCATCATAGGTTTTCCAAATAACCCGCGGGCCTCCTACTGTAACAGTCCCCAGCATATATCCAATCTGATCACTTGGAAAATTTATTGAATAAAGAAAATTACAACCAAAGTTTACCTGGGTCCAGTTTAGCCCTCGATTTGTTGTTTTAATCAAGGTGCTATAACTTTGACAAGTACCCCCATCATCGTGATCAAGAGTGGCAAATCCAACAGAATCATTTAGAAAGTAAAGCCCTCTACATGCACCATTGGGAATTGTGAAGTTATCCCATGATTGACCATAATTATTTGTTACGGAGAACCTGCCGTACATTCCATAGATAGTGCTATCATTCACTTTTGAAAAATAATCCATGTGAACAGTATCGCTTATGTCATTTACCCATGAAGCGCCACCGTCAGTTGTTTTCAGGAATGCGTACCCGGGTCCATTATGTAATCCTACAAATCCGATATAATTGTTTAAAAAGCAAATTGAAGTTGGTGAGAAAGCCGGGGAAACTCCCAACACATTCTGATAAGTCCAGGTATTGCCCCCATTGATAGTTTTTAATATAGTATTCTGTTCACCGGCCGCATATCCGGTATCATTAGAGGGGAAATAAACTGCATTCATATTATGCGTTGTGGTTGTTAAAACCCAGGATTGACCATAATCACTTGTTTTGAGAATAGCACCGGTGCCCCATCCACCTCCTCCTACAACAAAAGCAGTGGAATCATTGGTGAAGAAAATATCGCGTAATGGATAGCTGGTGTGGGTTATATTCGTGTCAATTAATGTCCAATCCTGCGCCTGAACGGACGCAGAATTGGAATTAAATATTAATAGGCAGAAACAAAATTTAAATAAATGGGTTATTATTGCTAATAATAATCTTTTTATAGTACTATCTCTCATTGGTGTACGACCAGGTAAAAATTGGCATAATGGGGATGCTAACTCCTTAATTTATTTCAGCTTGTTCATATTCGATAATCTTTTTGCTGCTGATTCTATTCCTTTATAAATTTCTTTACAAGTGTCTTTCCCTCATTTTGAAGGAGAATAAAATATACTCCCGGTGGGTATTCATTAATATCCACTAACACTTTATTGTCGGAGCCGTTTAAGGTGAAAGATTGAATGGTTTGGCCTAAGACATTCTTAATTTGCAGTGGGGTTTTGGATGTAATGGATTCAAATTCAACAATTATTGTGTTAGTTGCCGGATTGGGGTATATAAAGATGTTATTGTTACTGATGAGAATGTTTATATTCGTGTATTGAATGCTGCAAGTGTCAACATAGTTGCCTGCCGTATATTTTATAATGCGGTTTGTATGGACACCATTTAGTGTATCATTTCCAATTCCCAGATACATAGTGTCATTATAAAACCCTATAGCATTTCCTGTTTGCGCACCTGCTCCATCCGTAAATAGATCATGGGTGGCAAACCCACACCATTGCAAGCCATCCCACTTTGCAATAAATGTCGCAGGAATACTTCCTGCATAGCCGAAACCTCCGGCAACATATAATTCATTGTCATACACTAGTAGATCACGAATAGTGGCAAAGCCATTGCCGCCATTTAAATCCTGTACACTGCCCCCGACTTCTGACCAGATAGTATCATTCCATTTTTGAATCATATGGCCGGCATTTCCATCAGGTTTTATAATTGATCCGGCTATGTACAGTTCATTGCGGTACTCTGCAAATTCTTCTAAGCTGGTAAAGCTGCCTTGAATTCCGCCACCTACATTTTGCCATGATCCTCCTTTGTAAACAGCTACATGATTAACTCCTAAGGCAGAATTTTCAAAATTGCCGCATACATAGGTGTTTCCTTTATAAATAGCTACGTCAAATAGTAGTCCGTCCATTGTATCTGTGAAAAAATTATATACATCTGACCATGCGTTGCCGTTCCATTTGGCTATCCGTTTGGCAGGTGTGCCATCAATAGTATTAAACCCGCCCAGTGCATATAGTTCGGAGTTTATCACCTTAACCCGGAATACAGCTTCGTCAACATTTCCCATGGAATACCACGCGCCACCATTATAACGCGCAATAGAATAAATGGGTACGCCATTAATCATTGTAAAAAATCCAGAAACAATCAGATCGCCATTGTAGTTTGTGACAGATAAGACTTGTCCATTAAAAACACCGATAGTGTTCCACACTGATCCATCGTATTTACAAATGAATTGGGTAGAAAAGCTTGTAGATGTTGCCATGATCTCGCCTGCAACATACAATACATTATCTGTTGTATCATTGTAAATGCACCTTATCTGTCGGCCATGCAAAGGCATTCCTGCAGGCGCCCACTCAGGAGATTGTGAGACCACTTTAAGTGATAGGACAAGCAAAAAAAACAATATTATACCTTGACGAAGCATCATTAATTTTTTTTGAGAGCTTAATTGTGGATCTATGTAGAATGGATGTTTGAGTTTACGAATTAATAAGCTATTTTTTTATAAATTTCTTTACAAGTGTCTTTCCCTCATTTTGAAGGAGAATAAAATATACTCCGGGTGGGTATTCATTAACATCCACTAAAATTTTATTGTCGGATCCGTTTAAGGTGAAAGATTGGATGAGTTGGCCTAAACTATTCTTAATTTGGGCTGAGGTATTTGTGTGTAATGATTTTAATTCAATAGTCATTGTGCTGGCTGCAGGATTAGGATAAACACAGAAAACATCATCAGGCTTGCTCTTTATTTTAACATTCATAATGGGTTGGGAATATTTAGCTATTCGCTGCATGTGCGGATTTCCATTAATTTCAGTAAAAGTGCCGCCAATAATTAAAGAATCTCGATAGAAATTTAAAGATAATATCATTGGATAAGATCCTGTAAAAGTATCGGTAGTGAGAGAGTGCCAGTTAGTTCCATCCCATTTAGCAATATAATTGCTGTTAACAGATCCCGCTTGGGTAAAGCTTCCACCAACATACAATTCATTATTATAAACCTGCATACATGTAACCCTTTCATTTAATCCGTTTCCAACCTCTGTAAACCCAGAACCATCCCACTTCATAATATAATTTCCTGCATACCCATCTGTCTTTTTGAAATATCCTCCTAAGTATAATTCATTTTTATAAGTGACCATGGACTCAATCGAACAAGAGGATCCTAAATTGGCAAAATCGCTGGAAACAAGAGCCAGGTCGGTTCCATCAAATTTGGCGAAATCAGACAGGTTCTTATATGGCATCATATGAAAGTTGCCTCCTACATATAAAGTATCCTGATAAAAAGCCATACATGTTATAATATTTCCACTTTGGGATCCATAATAAGGTGTTAAAGCTGAAAATGAAATGCCATCATATTTCCCCAATAGAAAAGTAGAATCATTCCCTAAATGATCAAGTCCGCCTCCAATATATAAATGATTATCTTTTTCCAAAAAGCATGAAACTGTATTGTTAGGACTTTGAGGAACTGTATCCCAATTAAGCCCATCCCATTTTGCAAGATATTGAGTGGAAGTAGAGTTAAAAAAAATACCATACAGATATAAACTATCATTATACATACATATTGCATTTTTCGAAGCGTTCCCTTCTGTTGGATTGCCAACAGGGATCCAATTCTGGCCCGTCCAGCTTGCTACTCCTCTGAGGGGGTTACAATTCCCTTCATCATTAAATGTTCCGCTGATGTACAGTTTGTCATTTATGGAATCCACCAATATTCTTTTAACATTCCCATTATAGAAGCAATCAATACCTTTATCCATTGGCAACCAGTTTTGCGCCTGAACGGACTGCGTGGTTGCTATAGTCCAAAATGCATAAGTTATTAGAGAGAATGGTTTCATTACTGTTTTATAAATTTAGTGGAAAGAATTTTATGTTTTGTGTAAAAGCGAATAAAATAGATGCCTTTAGATAGAGAGGTGATGTCTATTTTAAGTTGTGCTTCGTCTGCTTTATATTTTTTAATAATGATACTTCTTCCTAAGGCATCACATATATGTAATGTGTAATCTTCCTTAAAAACATTCCCTACTTTAATATTGATGTAATCATTTGATGGGTTCGGATAAATTAAGAGATCTGGGTTGTTTAATTTACCATCTTCGTTAACGCCTATGATTTTGTCAATATCAAACCGAGCAATCGCTGCATCTTCATTATTGTTAGTGGTTTTAAAATAATCGGCTGTAATTGAGGTGTTAAAATCCCAAAGAGTATTAGAATTGATAGTTGAACCTGCTAGATATAATTTATTATTTAAGACAGTAGTTCCAAATCCAATTCCACCGTGACTACTTCCAAAAAGAGAAGACCAAATAAGATTGTCATTTTTATTAAAAGAGTAGATAGATACTCTGTTTCCAAGTGAACCAGTTGGATTAATTTCCATATAGTTTAAGCCGGAATAATTACACAATGGAAATAAATCTAAATTGGGTGTCGTACAATAGTCTATACTTGCTTGCATAGAATATGCTCGATCACATCCGGTTAAATAGACATTTTCACCATCAGAGCAAATGGCATTTCCATATTTAACGGGTGCGTCTCCACCGATGAAGCTTGTCCAAGTTTGTTGGCGGTTACTATTAAAGCGCGCAATGTAGGTTGCTGGTCGATTCGTTATAGAACTTACCCATGTTTGATAATAACTTCCTCCATTAGTGCTGTTTAATAGAGGGAAACCTGATGGTCCTGCGTTGCCCCAGGTGTTTCCATATAAATAAAGTTGTTCATCATTAGTAAAGACAAGACTTGGGGTAGTATAATCAAGTTGTGAAGCTTGATTTCCAGCTCCACCAAAAAAAGTAGACCAAATTAGGGATTGATTTGTTCTGTCGAATTCAACGATAATGTCATCTACGCTACCGCCATGATTCTGACTGTAATAAGCCGTACTGTTATCGCAAAAAGGAAGTCCAAAATCAGTTAGGCCAGGCACCACACAATAGCTTAACGCCTTTGCAGTGGTACTAGTGGATCCAACAAGCACAGGATTTCCATTGCTAGGTCTAAGTGCGATGTCATTAAAAGATTCATTTCCACTTCCTCCGAATAATGTACTCCATTGATTGTTATTGGTGGCATCTAACTTCATTATAAACGCATCATAACCTCCCTTTCCTCCCTGGTTATAGTTTCCACTAGATTGAAGAGTGAAGCCGCTAGCGTCTCTAATCCTTCCAATAATGTAGACCTCTTTTATTCCATTTGGATATCCAATAGCTATTCCTCTTGCTTCATCTATATTTGTTCCACCAATATATGAATCCATTAGAATGGCCGTGCCCATATTATTTAATTCCACAACAAAACCATCTTGAGCCCCTTGATAGGAATAATTTATACCCGTTGAAGAATTATTTACAAAATCATTACTATTTGTTAATCCTACTACGTAAATGTTTCCGAAATTATCTGTTGCTAAATCAAGCCCATGTTCGCCTCCTGTTCCACCTATATAACTAGTCCATTTATTTACAGCATATTCGTCAAATTTAGTTACAAAAGCATCAGTCGAATTAACAAATGGCATATTAATGGTACCTGCTTGCCCTAAAAAAAGATTACTGCCGGTTAGTCCAGTAAGAAGGATTCCTGAAGTGCCATCCCCTCCCTGAGCAAATATTTCATAAAATCTGTCTATACTGGAGCCACCAAAGAAAGTGCTCCACTCCAAACTCTGATTACTTGCTACTGGTGTGACGAATGGTAAATTCCCTTCATCTATTTGGATTATTAATACTTTCGAGGTATCGTAAGAGGGGATATCAAAATTGTAAATGCTCCCAGAAAGATGTCTCCAATCAGCATATGCATCACTATTTGCTATTGTATCATTGGAACTATTTATTTGATATGACAATGGTCTATCAAAGATTAAAGTATCTAATAGTCCTCGAATCTCTAAAAAATTAGCATTAATATTTGTCGATGTTGCTCCTGTAAATTGAATTGTTATATCGGAGGGATCTCCACCTGGTTTAATCACGAAATAATATTTTATACCATTTTGATTACTAGAATATACAACATCAATGTTGTTATATAAATCCGGAATTATTAGTTTTTGGTTACCATATGTTTGTGTGACTCCTTGCGGACAATGAGCCAGGAAATAATTTAAATAACTCTCTTTTTGTTCTAAAGGATATACTTTAGGCTGATCGTTACTATTGACATATTTAAGATCAATACGTTGTAAAGTGTCGCTTGTTGCATCAATAGTATCAATGTGCGGGAAAATAATACTTAATGTGTCATTCATAAAATAGTATTGGGGGTAACTGTTATTAGTATAATATCTTACCTGGGGGATAGGAATCGTGTCAGTATTCAAAAGTTGACCTTTATTCTCATAATATAACATACTACTTTGAGTCTTCTCTCCAGCAAAATCGGTAGGATTTATAATCTCCTTTTCCACATACCTTACCGTTGCATATTCATAAACACCGGAAGCGGTTTCACTTGCACCGGTTACTATTATAGCGCCAACTGTATCAATGGCCACATTCGTAGCCCTGTCATGCAGGTGCTTATCGCCATCGTAATTAATGCTCCATTCAATCGTTCCGGCAGTATCATATTTAATGGTATAATAATCCATCTGGTTTATTTCTGTCTGGGCATTCCCTGTAATAATAATCTTCCCGTTATTATCCAGCGCCATGGCGTAGGCTTCGTCATCCCCGTTTAATGAGTCGTTGAAGGTCCTGCTCCATATCAATGTTCCGCTGCTGTTGTATTTTAAGGTTAAATAATTGTTTTTTTCAACGGTGTCCTGCCGGGTGTAGCCGGTAACATACACATCCCCTGAAGCGCTTACCTGTATGGCTGTGGCTTTATCATTAAAGCCGTTCCCGTCATAAGTACGCTCCCACTGGATCACGAGGTTTGAATCCATTTTGATAACATCATAATCATAACCATCAGAAAGTGAAGGTGCAAATCCTGCCAGGTAAATATTGCCGCTGGCATCGGTTACCATGTCACGCACTTCCTCAATTCCAGTGGTTGAATTTGCACTAAAGGTGGATGATACATAAGCACCCGAGGTATAATGATATTTTACAACCGCCCACCTGTATGTTCCGGTACCGGTTTGAACCGCTCCCGAGATCAGGACCTCGTTGAACCTTCCTTTCTCAATGCGAACAGGCACATCCTCTCCACCGCTGCTGTGCGCGTAACGGGATGCCCATTGCTGGACACCGGAGGTGTTATAGGAAATAGCCACAAAATCCTGGTTAACAGAAGCATTGTAGCTGCTGCCTGAAACATATACCAGCCCGGCACTTGTGTTAATATAGATATCCGTGCCACCGTCGGGCAGGTCATATCCATCATATGTATTGGTCCATTGAAGCACTCCCCCGGAGTTGTATTTTGAGATAAAGAGATCGGCATACATTGTAGCTGTATCATTGGTGATGGCTCCGGTCATATACACATTCCCGCTGCCATCTAATTGCAATGCTGTGGCGAAATCCTGGAAATGCGCTGTGCCGTCTATTTGCTGGATCCATTGCTGCACACCCGAAGAATTGAATTTTGCGAGCAGGATATCATAGTTTCCTGCGCCATTCATGGTGGCGCCTGCTACATACACATTTCCTGAGCCATCCACCCTGGTTACATTTTTATAAAAAAAGTTTTGTGTGCCTGCCGGGGTCATCCAGTCCTGGAACACTTTTAATTCACTTTGGGAATAAATGGAACAGCTAATGAGCCAGCCCATGAAAAAGAAGATTTTTTTCATGCTCAATTTTTTTATGGTTAGAAATAAATTGGGTTGAGGGAGTAGCTCAATAGCTAAATTAAAATAAATTTTCAGATGTGCAATTTTTATTCGTGGTTTTGTTGGCCGCGGGAGAAATTAGCGGGGAAATTAATAATGCGCTCCTCCGGGGCTAATACCCTGTGTGGTGACAGTGCAAATAATAATACGCTCCTCCGGAGCTAATGCCTGTGTGGTGACAAGTGAAATAATAATGCGCTCCTCCGGAGCTAATGCAGAGGTTGGAAATGGAATGCAAATAATAATACGCTCCTACAGAGCTTGTGAGGCTGGAATGGAATACAAATAATAATACGCTCCTCCGGAGCTAATACCCGGGTCGGTCATTGAGCTATCCCTGCGAGGCGGAAATGCAAATGATAGTATGCCCCTGACAAACTGAATGTATTCGATCTCCGGATCTTGCCGTCCCGGAGGGACATATTATTATTAACAATAGCTCCACCCAGCTACCCAGCCCCGGAGGGGCGTATTATTGATTCCGCTTAACGTTGGCGCTCCTCCGGAGCTGATGCGGAGGATTGAATGAGAATGCAAATAATAATACGCTCCTCCGGAGCTTTACCTGTGTGGGTGTTAAGTGCAAATAATAATGCGCTCCTCCGGAGCCAATACCCGGTCGGTCATTGAGCTATCCCTGCGAGGCGGAAATGCAAATGATAGTATGCCCCTGGCAAACTGAATGTTCGATCTCCGGATATTGCCGTCCCCGAGGGACGTATTATTATTAACAATAACTCCACCCACCTCCCCAGCCCCGGAGGGGCGTATTATTGATTCCGCTTAACGTTGGCATTCCTCCGGAGCTGATACGAAGACTTGAATGGAATGCAAATAATAAGACGCTCCTCCGGAGCTTATAACTTGTGTGGTTTGAAGTGCAAATAATAAGACGCTCCTCCGGAGCTTATAACCTGTGTGGTGTGAAGTGCAAATAATAATGCGCTCCTCCGGAGCTAAGGTTAAGGCTGGAATAGACTACAAATAATAATACGCTCCTCCGGAACTGAAATGTAAATGATGGTATGCTCCTGACGAGCTGAATGTATTTCGATCTCCGGGTATCGTCCCGGAGGGACGTATTATTATTAACATAACTCCACCAACCCCCCCAGCCCCGTAGGGGCGTATTATAGATGCCGCTGGCATTATTTAAAAATTCAATTATATTTGCCTGGCATCCCCGCTAAATTACTTCCCGATCAATGAAGAAATATGTATCCCTTCTGCTGATGTGCACCGCTGCACTCAGCACCAGTGCGCAATGGGTGACCACGCCCTCGCCACTTTCCAGCTACCGCCATGATGATGTTTTTTTTATAAACCCCGACATCGGATGGGCCGTTAATTATTCTTTAGGTGATAACGGCTATGTGATCAAAACTACCGATGGAGGTAACAGCTGGTTTAAGCAGGTGGACTCCTCCGGTGCAAGGTTCCGTGACATCGCTTTTCTCGATACGCTTACCGGTTTTATCGGTACGCTCGCGGATGGTTACAATCCGCAGGATACTACCATCATGTACAAAACCACGGATGGTGGAACAACATGGAGCAATGTGGTGATGCCGGGACCGCGTCCTTCGGGGATCTGCGGAATGTTTGCCGTCAACGATTCCACCCTTTATGCCTGCGGCAGGTATTACGGCCCGGCAGGTTTTTATAAAACAACTGATAAAGGTGTTACCTGGTCGTATAAAAGCCTGGCGGGATTAGCAGGTGGAATAGTGGACCTTCATTTTTTTAATAAGGATACCGGCATTGCTATCGGTGGCTCGGATGCCAATTACCTGAATGCGCAGGGAAGAGTGCTGCGCACGGTGGATGGCGGTGATAACTGGACGATCGTCCATACTTCCGCGCATCCGAAAGAGATCGGGTGGAAAGTTTCTTTTCCTTCCGCAAACACCGGTTATGTTTCCCTGCAGTCGTTCCGCCCCAGCGGTGCGCAGTATTTCTTAAAGACAACAGACGGTGGGCTCACCGGACCGACATGCAGTTTCACTTCAGCGGAAGTTATAACGCACAGGGAATAGGTTTCCTGAATGATTCCGTTGGCTGGATAGGAGGAGGGGTGTCTAACTATAAAACGGTGAACGGGGGCCTGACATGGTCACTGGAAAATTTCGGGACACCGATCAACCGCTTTCGTTTCTTTGGCGATACGCTCGGATATGCCGCAGGAAAGTACATCTATAAATTCCAGAGCTCATCCACAGGTGTTGGTACCTGGGGGCCAAAGCAGGCTGAACCACTTTCTGTCTATCCGAACCCTTTCTCATCATCCCTCACCATTTCAAAACCCCCGATGCCGGGTGCAAGTGCAACACTGTGGATCTTCGATTGCATGGGGCGGCAGGTCTTTACAAGGAAGTTAAGCAATTCAATGCAGGAAACAATTGACCCGCACCTGGAAAAGGGCATTTACTTTTATCACATCATCAGCAGCGATAACCGCTCCTGGAGCGGTGAGCTCATCCGCATAGATTAAATAATAATTACGATAATGAAAAAGCACCGGCCAAACCGGTGCTTTTTTTATTAGAGGTGACCTTGAAACAGGCAGTGATGTTTGTATCACGGGTACAGGGAAGAAGTTTTCTATTGGGAAGTATCTTCATTGGCTATCCGTTTCTTATGCTGTAATTCAGTGCTGAACGGTGCGTATTCCAGGCCTTTGTTAATGAACTGCTTAGCATACTGCCGCTTCTGCATCCTTACGTAATAGCCCCAGCCTGCTGAATAAGATAAACCGATGATCGCCTCGTTGAAGATCAGTTCCTTGTTCTGCGCAAGTGTTTCAAAGTTCTTCAAATGGATGAGCGCCTGCTTTTCATTATTCGCCTCGAAATAACTTCCCGCCATTATTAAATATAAATTTCCATAAGCCTGCCGGATGTTAATGTTGTCTTTTAAAAAGGGATACTTTACAACATATTCATCAAGGTTGGAAATGATCTTTTTATAATCATTGCTGGTCCTCATCTGGTCCGAAACAAGCGAGGCGAACAGGGCTTTGGCTTTTGCGTTCTCAGGGTTCCGCGCATAAGCGACAATCATATGGTCAAGCGCCTGCTTGTAATTACCGTTCATGTATTCCAGTCGTGCATATTCCCCATAATAATAGAGGAAGATCTTGTTCATGAAAAGGGAATCTTTAATGCCGGCAGAGATCTTTTCAAAAATCCGGTCATAGTGCTCCTTCTTATTTTCATTCATCAGGAACTTTTCTGTCATTGCAGAAAACTCTGCAATGAAGTATGATTTGTCCTCCTCCTTGCTTAAGTTGAAGTATTTAACATACAAATCAACATCCCGCAGGTCGGAAAAATCTTTGTCCTGCAGGAGGATAGGGTAGCACGATTCCAGGATGAACTTGATCCTTTCGCAGGGATAAAGAACATACGCTTTCTGGATCTGGGATAAAGTGTTCTTGAAATCTTTTGCATTGAAATATTCAACAGCGGAATTGTAATACTGCAACCCTACCAGTTGCTGGAAATTTATCTTTTCATCAGCATAAAAGCTTTTTTCAAAAAGCTGGTCATACCCCTGCTCATCCAGCTCTGATTTAGATACCAGTTTGTTTTTCACCAGGTAGTCGACATACTGCTTCTTGTATTTTTCATTAGGCAGAAAATATCCTGAACCGGGATCGGTGGATTCTACAAGGATCTTCTTGTCGGCCGGGTCTGCAATAAGATAAACATGCTTGGGCTTTTCCATGATCTTGAACGGGATGCCGTAATGCTCAAATACAAACCCGTAAAGCATGGACCCTGTAACACAATTGTATGTGCCATCCGTAAAGATCTTTTCGAAATGGGCCTGGAGGTCATATTTCCTGAACATGTTCTTATGGATCTTTTCAAAAAGGTATTTTACTTTTTTAGATACATCACTCTCACCCTTTATTTTTTTATCGCTTTCCAGGTAGATCTGGTCGATCCCTTTCCTGACTTTCTGATACTCGAACTCGGTGCTGTTCTCATTCAATGAGATGGCGAGAGCAAGCAGGTCCGGCTTTCCGGAAGCCAGGAAGTCCTGGAAGTGCTTCTTCTCGAAATCTGACGTATACTGAAGCTCAGAGGGCTTAACGAGTGCCGTGTCCTGCGAATGGATCGGGTTCAGCTTAAATAAGGCTGTTAAAACTAATAAAAGGGAAAGTGGTTTCATGTGAGCTGCAAAAGTACTGATTTTTTTACGTTCAGGTCTTTAAGATGCAGAAGAATAGAGGCGAAGGGGCGATGCGGAACCTTGCCCGGTTATATATAACCGTGAGAATTTATTTTCCGGGAACGGTAAAGGCGATGATCTTATGTGCTAATACTTTCGCGATCTTCTCATTGCTTTCATGCGTCCATCCACCGATGTGAGGGGAGAGGATTACGCTCTCACTTTTTACCAGCTCGCGGAATGCCCCGGGCAGGGAGGAGGTTTCAAGCTGTTCAAAGGATGTCATTTCATATTCAAGCACATCAAGGCATGCCCCCGCAACTTTCCCTGAATGTAAATTCCTGACCAGGTCCGCAGTATCCAGGCATTTTCCCCGGGCGGTATTGATAACATAAATGTTCTTCCGGAATTTATTTATAAAGCTGTCATTAATAAGATAGCGGGTTTCTTCTGTAAGAGGGGTATGAAGGCTGATTACATCCGCTTCACTGAAGATCTGTTCCATAGTGGTTTCCGTTACTGCAGCATTACCAAAACCGATCCTGTATTTATCGTATGCAAGTATTTTAACTCCGAATCCACTGAGCCTTTCCGCAAAAGCGCTGCCCATGTTTCCATACCCGATAATGCCAACAGTCTTGCCCATCAGCTCAATCCCCCTGTTTCCTTCACGGATCCATTTTCCATCCCGTACTTCTTTGTCGGCACGCGTTAAGTTATTGAATAATGACAGCAGCATTCCCAGGGCATGTTCGGCCACGGCATCACGGTTACCTTCGGGTGCATGAAGGCAAGTGATTCCTTTGCTTTCCGCATACGCAACATCTATGTTTTCCATTCCTGCGCCTGCACGGGCAATGAACTTAAGCCTGACTGCTTTATCTATAAGCTCTTTAGTGATCGTGATCCTGCTCCTGATCACCACCCCGTCATACAAATGGATGTTGTCAGCGATTTCCTCTTTGGTCCATTTATAATTTAGCTCACAGGTTATACCGGCCTGTTCAAGGGTTTCATGAAGTATCGGATGATTGGAGTCGATAAAAAGAATTCTCATTTCAACCGGGGTTACGATAGGATAAGACTGCCAAGCAAGAGTGATGCAACTGTAAAATAAATAACGAGACCGGTGATGTCAACAAGCGTTGCTACAAATGGGGCGGAGGAAACGGCAGGGTCCAGACCAACCCGTTTCAGGATCAATGGGAATAAAGAGCCGATGGTGTTTCCCCACAGCACAACTCCTACAAGAGAAATACCAACCGTCATTGCAATCTGCATCCAGTGCGGTCCATAGAAAGACGGGGAGAACTGCGCCCAGAGGGCCACTCTTGCAAACCCGATCACCCCGAGCAATAATCCGAGAAGTAATCCCACTCTTATTTCTTTTCTGATGATCGTCCACCAGTCGCGGACAGTGATCTCACCTAAAGCAAGCGCACGGATAACCAGCGTTGAAGCCTGCGACCCGGTATTCCCACCGCTTGAAATAATGAGAGGAATAAACATGGCAAGTATTACTGCCTTGGCGATCTCATTCTCGAAAAAGCTCATTGCGCTTGCAGTCAGCGTTTCACCCAAAAATAAAATAACAAGCCAGCCGGCACGTTTTCTCAGGATCCCCCATATCGACATGTTCATGTACGGTTCATCAAGAGCTTCCATACCTCCCATCTTCTGGAGATCTTCAGTCTCTTCTTCCCTTCGTACATCCACCACATCATCGATCGTGATCCTGCCGACCAGCCTGCCCAGGGCATCAACTACGGGAAGTACAACAAGGTTGTATTTATCCATGAGGTTGGCAACCTCTTCGGCATCCGTGTTTGTTTTAACGGAAATTACTTTGGTATCATAGATCTCTGAAACTTTGGAACGGGTGGAGGAAACGATCAGCTTTTTCAGGTGGAGCAATCCCACCAGCTTTTCATTATCATCAACCACATAGATCGCATAAATGTTCTCAACATAATCAGCCTGTTCCCTGATCTCGCGCACACATTCAATTGCGCTGCTGTTTACATGCACACGCACAAGCTCGGTAGCCATAAGCCCGCCGGCCGTATTCTCATCATAGTTAAGGAGTTCAACAATATCGCTTGCCTGCTCGCTGTCCTCCATATGCGATAATACCTCATCCTGCACATTATCCGGGAGCTCAGCGATCACATCGGCAGCATCATCAGAATCCATGTTGTCGATCAGCTGTTCCGCGATCTCTTTGGAAGTAAGGGAAGCAAGGATATCCTCGCGAACATCCTCTTCGAGCTCGACAAGCACATCGGCTGCTATTTGTTCGTCAAGATATTTGTAGAGGAATTTAACCTGGTCAAGCTGGAGCTTGTTGAAGATCTCGGCAATATCCGGCGGGTACAGTTCCTTCAGCTGCGTTTCAACATAGGCAGTATCATTACTGTCGATCGCAGTTTGCAGCTTCGTTAAAAAATCCTCTGTCAGTTCGAATTGCACCTTATTGCCGTTTAATAATTCCGGGGGCAAAGGTACGGTTTATCCTTATCGGGAAGCGAAAATCAGGCTGAAATTAACAATTTGATTAAATTAAAAAGCCATCATTCCTGGTTAGAATGATGGCTTAAAAATAAGGGTGAATTACTTGGCAGCAGTTGCCTTGATGAGATCATCTATCGTTTGAGCGATCTTAACTCCCGGTAATTTCACTGGCGCGCCAACCTGGGCCACAAAGCTTCCCTGGACATCACCTGTTTTGTAAGTCGTGAACCCAATACGGTAAAGACCTGCAACAAGTGCTTTCTTAGGGTTGCTTACTTCACTTGTGATGCGCATCAGGGAATTGTATTTGTTTCCTGATGGCTGTGCGGGCATTTCTCCTGAATCATCATTTGAATCATAAAGGTTCCAGCTTGCTGTCTTTCCTTTTGCAAGATCGGCAGCGCCTGTAACGCCTTCCGCCCTTTCAAGGGAGATCCATGTGTCAAAATAATTTGTTTTGTCAGCCGCGTTTGCTGTATAATCAGGAGACACAATGTCTTCTTTTTCCGGTGTCATCTTATCAACCGGTGAAGCCATGCGAACACCAATTTCCGGTGCTGCCGCAGGAATGAAGACATAGATGTAATAATATTTTTTACCACCGCGTTCTTCATCGGGCTTAGCTCCCGGTTTAATGTATCCATAGTACGTGATCATGTCAGTATACGGGACACGTACCTCTTTTCCCATAACTGATTTTTTCGCCATGTCGGCTCCGAACTTGTCAAGCTTTTGTGCTGTAACGGTGCAGGTTGCCGCAATAGCAAACGCCCCAAGCAATGCCAGGTTTTTTTTCATTTTTTTGTTAGTTTAGTTAGACGTTCTGGTAATTAAAAAACCAAAAATAGAAAAGAAAAAGAGAACCCCAAATGATAGCAGGGCATAGTATTCATAATGGGATATTTTTGTAGTTAACGGTTAAAAAGCTGTTAATTTTCTACCATATTGGTCAGCGCCACAAAATCACTTACAGATAATTCTTCCGCTCTTTGGGTAAGATATTTATGATCCATGAACTCAGGTTTTAATTTGAAGGCGCGGATAGAATTACGAAGTGTTTTCCGTCTTTGATTGAACCCCGCCTTAACCACCTGTGTGAATAATTTTTCATTACAATCAAGGCTGGCAACAGCATTACGTCTTAACCGGATCACTGCCGATTTAACTCTTGGTGGCGGAATGAATTCATTTTCACCGACTGTAAATAAATAATCAATATCATAAAAAGCCTGGAGCAGTACACTCGTTATGCCGTAAGTCTTGTTCCGGGGCTTGGCTGCGATCCGTTCAGCCACTTCTTTCTGGAACATGCCCACTACTTCGGGAACACGGTCTTTATGCTCCATCACCTTAAAAAGTATTTCAGTGGAGATGTTATAAGGAAAATTACCGATCACTGCGAATGGTCCGTCAAACATCTTTCCAAGATCAAGCTTAAGGAAATCTCCATCGATGATGTTAGGGACAAGAGAAGGAAAATTCACCTTCAGGAACGCGATGGATTCCTTGTCAATATCTATTACATGCGTTTCATATTTGTTTTCCGCGATGAGGTATTTGGTGAGAACACCCATTCCCGGCCCAACTTCGAGCACATGTTTATACTCTGAAGTCCGCGAAAGACTTTCAACTATCTTTTGTGCAATATCCTCATTCCTTAAAAAATGCTGTCCAAGTTTTTTCTTTGCTCTTACGAAATCGGTCATTTGTATTTATTTAGGATCAGACAACTTCCAGGAGTGTTCTGAAGGCAACACATTTACTGGCATATTTATCATTATGCTCTTTTTGAAGACGCGGAGATTCAAGTCTCTGGTATTCCTTGAGCTTCTCCATGCTGGCGGCCATGTACTGAACGGAGTAGGTAGTTCCCTGCTCTTCATCAACCAGTACTTTACAGATCCTGTTCTCTGTAAAATATCCTGTGGCCATAACATCCGGGATGTGGATCTCCTTCATCCATTTCAGCCACTCTTCGCGGATATCGTTCTCAACATTCACTGTTACATTGTATATGATCATTTTTTCTTGAATGGTTTTTTAATTTACTACATCACCCCGAAGCTTCCTGAAACGCTTCCGGGATTCAACCACATAAAGGCTTGCGGGATAATCTTCGATAAGCTTCTGGTAAAGCTCTTTTGCCTTTTCAATGTTCCTGAACTGTTTCTCTTCAAGGTCCGCGAGCTTAAACAATGCATCATCGGCTAAAATATCCTCCCCATAGTTCTTAATGATGGCATCATAAAAAGCTGCAGCCTCCGTGTATTTACCACGCTTTATTTCAAGCCTGGCCTTTTTATAAAGAATGTCGTCTGCAAGCGCGTGATTCGGATAAAGCTTATTGATAGAATCAAGAGTCAGCCTTGCCATATCATCTTTGTTTTGAAATGCAAGAAGATCTGCCCTTGCATAAATAAGCAATGGTGCGACATTGGTATCTATTGCAAGCGCATCACTTATCGTTAGGGAAAGTTCAAGGGCATCATTGGCGATAAGTTTGGAAGTGGCACCTTTAAGTACATCCAGCTGTGCCTGTGCCCATTTAAAATCCCCGGTATAATAAGAGATCCTTGCCACACGGAATTTGGCTTCCTGCCCGATCGCATCATACTTGAACGATTTTTCAACCTGTGAATAACGAAGTGATGCTTCCCAGATATCACCGGTCATCAAAAGTATATCAGCAAGTTCGAGTTTACATTCCGCCTGTGAAATGGGGCTTAATTGCGGAAGGCTTATCGTTTCTTCCAGCAGCGCTATAGCTTCTGCGGGCTTATCCAGGTAAAAAGCCAGGAGATGCGCAAAGTTCTTCAGCAGTGGTGTTGTAGATGCAGATTTTCCCAGTTCCTGGATAGCGATATTGAAATTCTTTTCGAGCTCGGTAAGGTCAGCTGCAGAGTAGTTCCCTTTCGTAACGATCTTCATATAGGAAACATTGATCAGTTCCATTCTTGCATTCGTATAATAATAGGTTTCTTTGCCTTTGGTAATAACATACTGGTAAGCCCTTGCGGCAAGATCGTAATTCTCGTTCTGTGCGAAAAGCTGAGCGAGGCCCATTACCCTTGCGCCTTCTTCTTTTTTTCTTTTGTCAAGCGCTTTCGCCTGTATGAATGCTCCTTCATAATCCTTCAGCTGGATCTGCATCCAGATGAGAAGTTCTGAATAGATGGTCTTATCCGGGCTTTTTGCAATCCGTTTCAGCAGCTCACTTTTCAGTATTTCATTTTGTTTGCTGTCGGCTTCGTTGCCGAAGCTGGTCTGCAGTGCGTTCTGTACACTTTGAATATAGGAATCGCTGTTGTCGAGAACATCAAGGTATTCGTTGATCATTGCAAGCTTATTCCCCTGGACCCGGTAAACATCCGCAAGCTCGAAGCTGAAAGGATAATTTGTCTGGGAGATCTTCCTGCCTTTCATGTAAGCCTCCGCGGCATAGGAATATTCACGTAAAGTGATAAAGGAGTTGGCAAGCGGAAAAACCTGGTCGTCCGTCCTGATTAATTTTATTGCCTTTTCCCATTCTGCCCTGGCTTTTTCAGGGTCTTCCGAACGCATGTAAACCATTCCGAGGTCAGCATTAAAACTTAAATTTTCAGGATTGCTTTTTATGTGCTTCTTAACGATCTTCTCCGCTTTTTTAAAGTCCTTCGTTTCAAGAAGACAGTTCAGGTAAGGCTGATAGAATTGTTCGGGGGACTTTTTGTTGTAAAGCTTTTCATAATAATCAAGCGCCTTGTCAAACTCTTTGTTCTGGTAAAATTGCAGGGCTAACTGCTCATCCGTATTAGGCTGGGCAAAAATTCCGGTGCTGCAGATAAATGCAATAAATAACAGTATGGTTCTGATGGCTTTCAACTCTGGTTTCCTATTGTTTGGTTTTTGCCCGCGTATTATATTCTTTCACGTAAACTTCAATATCGCGGAATAATAACTGTTCTCATCCGGCTTACAGTAACGTATTTTTTCTAGGTATAACCCAGGATTTCGAGCACTATTGCTTTCGCCTCAATATCCAGGCCATTACGTAAAGTTAGTAAACTTCCTTGTTTTAAATGCTCCCCGAAGCCTAAAGGATTTAAAAGTACTGCATTAATCACCCCCGATTTCCCCGGTTCTATAGGTTTTTTGTAGAGTTCTACCTGGCATTCACTGCTATAGCCTTTTGCGCCCTGACAGTATGCCTGCGGGCGGTAAATACCCATAAGCTCATACTTGCTCACATTCTCTATGAGCAGTTTAACGACTAGATATTTTTTAGAGTAGATCATTTTTTAATTTCAAATTCCAGATTATCGCATGTATTTGAAATCTGAATTTCATAGAAGATTCAATATGGCATTCTCAACATCTTCACTATCCCATTTTTTCTCAATCTCAGGCATTACCATGATCTTCTGCATGATTGCTTCCTGTTTCTGTCCCTCCCGTAAAGCTGTAGAGTAGCGTATGTGAGGGCTATAGGTTACCATTGAATATAAAGGCGTCCATTTATCCGGATATTTACTGCTGAATTTTGCCTCGATCTTTTTCTGTAAAAGGAATTTGGGATCAGCAGTTTTGTCACGCATCTCCACAAAGTTCATTATGGCGAGATCGGCAATTGCATCCGCGTCAGGCTTTCTTAACGCTTGGTATTCCTGCAGGATCTCCGGCCAGTTTTCTTTGTATTTATCAATCAGGTCATTCAGCACAACACAATCCTCAAATCCGCAATTCATGCCCTGTCCGTAGAATGGAACAATTGCATGCGCTGCATCACCGATCAGCGCGATCTTATCGTCAAACACCCATGGGAAGCATTTCACTGTAACCAGTGAAGATGTCGGGTTGTTCATGTAATCATCAACCAGTGTTGGCATCAAAGGCACGGCATCAGGGAATTCTTCTTCAAAGAACTTTTGGACCTGGTCCTTTGTCTTTATGGATGCAAATGATTTTTCCCCTTCGAAGGGGAAGAAAAGCGTGCAGGTGAAATTGCCGTCTGTATTTGGTAATGCGATCATCATAAAGCTTCCGCGCGGCCATATATGCAGCGCGTTTTTCTCTATCATGAATTCACCATTTAGCCCCGGAGGAATTATCAGCTCTTTGTACCCCGCAGTAATGTAATGCTGGTTGTATTCGAAACGATCACTTGAAAGCTGCATGTTTAAACGTGTAGCAGCAAATGCTCCATCCGATCCGAACAACAGGTCACTTTGAACTGAACTGGTTTTATGTGTCTCTGCATTCTCAAAATGCGCTTCTAACTTCGTTCGGTCTATTGAAGTGCAGCGTTCATTAAAATGGATATTTACATTTTCCTGCTGCTCTGCAAGATCCATCAGTCGCATGTTTATTTCCGCGCGTGATACTGAATAAATCGCCTGATTATCTTTCCCGTAGGGCTGAAATGCGGTTGACCCGTCCTTGTGATGAATTTGTCGACCGTACATCGGGATCGCAATTTTCTTTATTTCATCAGCGATACCTACACCTTCCAAGCCTTTCCAGCCCCGGTCGCTCAATGCAAGATTGATTGATTTTCCTGCAGAGATCTTTGCCTTCCGCATATCGGGCCTTCGCTCGAAAAGATCGATCTTATATCCTCTTTTTGCAAGATAGATGGATAGCAGTGATCCCACCAATCCTGCACCAACCAGTGTTATTTTTTTTGTCATTTTTTATATTTATTATAAAAGTATTCGTCAACTATTTTTTCAGGTAATGATCATTCAACCCTGTCTTTTCTTTTATCTTTTCCAGGGCCTGGACTATTCTTCTTGAACGTGTTTGGGCTTGTTTAGCTCCTTCTAACCATAGAACATAATCTTTACGTCTTGAATAAGACATTTCTTCAAAGTTAGCCAGAAGTTTATGTGTGGTCAGGAGTTTTTTAAAATCGGCTGGAATAATTACCATCTTGTCTTTCGCTTCGGTTAATTTTAATCCTTTCTCATTATTGATCACCGCTTCAATAATGTATTCGGTTATCAGCTCTTCGTTGATTTCTTTTACATCTGTGAATTTAATATGACGGTTGTGCAGAGTGCCTGCGTTCTGCTGGAGTACTTTCTTCTTGTCTTTTAACAATGCGCCTTGAAAGAAAGTCAGGGTAACATAGTTCTTGAAGTACCAGAAACCGCAAACCATCCCGTCTTTATAATAATTGGGTCCCCATTTCCAGTCTTCGATAATACCGGGTTCTGCTTTCAGAATTATAGAACGGAGCTTTTTACAGATTGCCTGCGTTTTTGGCCCCGCCTGGCTGATGCCTTCATCTATCAGCTTTTTTGCATCCGGATTATGTTTCGGTTTTTTTGCCATTGCTTGCCGCAAAGATGTCTTTAATAATGTTTATTCTTCTTTACGGGCTTTGCCTCTTTGCCCGACCTGAAAATCTTCTCGAGCTTTAGTACAGTTGCCACCGCGCGGTTAATTCTCGTTTCTTTCTTCTTGCCTTCTGCAATATACCGGCAGTGTTCCCGCTTCATGGAAGGCGAATAGGCATCAAATATTTGTTTGGCTTCCTTACTTGCTTTGAAAGCTTGCTTCAATTCAACAGGTATTTTGAGGACAGGTTTAACCGGGTCAATTTCAATGGCCACCGATACCGGGTCACCCGGATTTTTTCCCATAGCTTTCCGCATTTCAAGCTTCACAGGGAAACAATGCACTCCTTTCCCCATAGGCATGAGTGATATATTTAAAGGCAGCTGATCTATATTGCCTTTTACCCTGATGTACCCGGCAGAACCAAATTCTTTCCTGGCATCGAATGGTATTTTAACAACCACCCATGATCCCAGTTTTTCAAGTTTGGATTTGAATGTTTTCATTTTTCTACAAAGCTTTTTTCAGGATCTCTCCGAACCTGTAAACATCCTCAAAAGAATTGTACAAGGGGACCGGTGCACAGCGGATCACGTTGGGTTCGCGCCAGTCGCTGACTACGCCTGCTTCGGTTAATTTATTGAAAAGGTCCTTGCCTCTTCCGTGAGCTACAATCGATAATTGACAACCTCTCTGCTTTTTATCCCTTGGTGTAATGATTTCCAGTTTCTGATCAAGGGTTTTATTTATATCATCTATTACATATTCAAGGAAGCCGGTAAGCTTTTCTGCTTTGGATATGAGCGAATCCATCCCCGCCTCATCAAAAATGTCTACTGCGGCCTTATGGGCCGCCATTGACAATACCGGTGCATTGCTCATTTGCCATGCCTCTGCTGTTGGCATTGGTATAAACCCTTTCTGCATTTTAAAACGGGTTTCCTTATCATGTCCCCACCATCCCGCAAAGCGAATAATTTCGGGTTTGTTCAAATGCTTTTTATTGATAAAAACCCCGGAAACACCACCCGGGCCGGAGTTCAGATATTTATAACTGCACCAGCATGCAAAATCAGCATTCCAGTTATGCAGTTCAAGTTTTAAGTTCCCCGCTGCATGTGCAAGATCGAACCCTACAACAGCGCCTGCTTTGTGTCCGGCTTCCGTGATCGATTTCATGTCGAACACCTGGCCGCTGTAATAATTCACTCCCCCGATCATGATGAGTGCCAGTGAGTCCTTGTGTTTTTCAATTGCTTCAAGAATATCTTCATGACGGATGCAATGTTCGCCATCGCGCGGGGCAACTTCAATAACAGCATTCTCCGGATCCAGGTTGTGGAACCTCACTTGTGATTCTATTGCATATTGATCGGAAGGAAACGCTTTGGCTTCACAAAGAATTTTGTAACGTGTTTTTGTAGGGCGGTAAAAGCTGACAAGAAGCAGGTGAAGGTTCACAGTCAGCTGGTTCATCACCACTACTTCTTCAGGCAATGCCCCGACTATCTTTGCAACCGGCTCAGCAAACTGCTCATGATAGGAGAGCCAGGGCTTCCGCGCATGAAAATGGCCTTCCACTCCGAATGTTGCCCAGTCTTCCAGTTCATTCAGCACATAATCCTGAGTGGTTTTAGGCTGGAGCCCCAGTGAGTTCCCTGTGAAGTAGACAGTCTCCCGTCCATGCATCATAGGGAAATAAAATTTATCGCGGTAGCTTTTAAGGGGATCATTTGCATCTTGTTGTTTTGCAAACTCCAATGTGTTCGTATAATTCATGTTTCTCGCTTGGTGTTTTTTCTCCAGAGGCGCAGAGCCCGCAGAGTTAATATTTGTTAACTATTCTAACAATACCGTCCTTTACAAGGTTGGACATTGAAATTAACAAGTAAGCCCACTCTTTTGTCTGTAAGCTTAAGATAAGTAAATAGCTGTTTGTGATGAACCGGGGCAAGCTGCTCAACAGACTTTATTTCTATTATAACTTTATCCTCAACTATAATATCGGCTCTAAATCCAAGATCCATTTTAATTTCATCATAAATGACAGAAATACCATGCTGTCTACTATAGTTAATTTCTCTTTTTCTTAGTTCATGGCATATTATTTCTTCATAAACACTTTCAAGTAAGCCGGGACCCAATTGAGAATGAGTTTTGATAAAATATCTACTAATATTCCAGTAATATCATTTTCTTTCATAAACCAGTAAATATAATCTCTGCGTGCTCTGCGGCTCTGCGAGAAATTGAATTCAAAGATATATATTTGCAGCCTAATTAACCGATAATGAAAAGAGAAAAATCAGAGGCCCTGTTTGAGAAAGCGAAGAAGTATTTTCCGGGTGGTGTTAACAGTCCTGTCCGTGCTTTCCGCTCTGTGGGAGGAACCCCGTTATTTATACAAAAAGGTAAAGGTTCCCGCATCTGGGACGCTGACGGGAACGAGTTCATTGATTACTGCGGTTCCTGGGGGCCATTAATACTGGGCCATGCAAATGACAAAGTAGTAGATGCTATTAAAAAGACTGTCGAGAACGGAAGCTCGTTCGGTGCGCCTACAGCGCTGGAAAACGACTTGGCAGAATTGATTCTCCATAATAACAGGTATGTGAAAAAGATCCGTTTTGTAAGTTCAGGTACAGAAGCTGTCATGAGTGCAATACGGCTTGCACGGGGATTTACAAAAAGAAACAAGATCCTGAAATTTGAAGGTTGTTATCACGGGCACAGCGATTCATTGCTTGTTAAAGCAGGTTCAGGGCTTGTTACATTTGGCAACACCTCGTCCGCTGGTGTACCTGAAAGCTTTGTAAATGAAACAATTGTTGTTTCCCTTAACAATGAAGACGCTGTAAAACAGGCTTTCAAGGAATTCAGGGACCAGATTGCGTGTGTGATCATTGAACCGATACCTGCCAATAACGGCTTGCTGCTTCAGCGGAAAGAGTATCTGCAGTTCCTCCGTGATATATGCACGAAGAATAAGTCACTCCTCATATTTGATGAGGTAATAAATGGTTTCAGGATCGGTTTTGAAGGCGCAGCAGGATATTATGGGATCCGGCCGGACATTATCACCTACGGTAAAATTATCGGTGGAGGCCTGCCGGTAGGAATGTACGGTGCAAGCGAAGAGATCATGAGCTGCATTTCTCCTGAAGGCAATGTATACCAGGCCGGCACACTCAGCGGCAACCCGGTTGCGATGGCTGCAGGAATAGCACAGCTGACAGAATGCCTGAAGCCAAATTTCTACGAAGATCTCGAATCGAAAACACTCACATTAATTGAAAGGATCCTTCTCTATGCAGAACAGCAAAATGTAAAAGCGGCCAACCTTAAGATTTTTTCAATAGGAAGCATCTTCTGGATCGCCTTTACAGATAAGAATGAGATCCGTTCTGCAGAAGAAATAGATGCTGATTCAATGAAATATTTCAGGGTTCTTCACAAAGAGCTTCTTGAGCGCGGGATCTACCTGGGGCCTTCGGGATATGAAGTGGGTTTTGTTTGTGAGGCCCATACGGAGGAAGACCTGGAAAAAACAGCCAAAGCATTCGGTGAAGCACTTCGGGTGGTTTTTAAATAACTGCCGGATGCCTGGAAGCTTTGTCTTTTGTAGGCAAGCTTTTCATATATTTGACCTAGTTCATCATGAGGGGGATCATTTTTAAAAGCCTGGTATTTCTGTTCAGCCTGCACGGAGTTTCCTTCGCGCAGTCCTCCGGCTATTTTATAAAAAATTATTATCCGAAGGATTATAAGGGCTACAACCAGATGTGGCATGCCATCCAGGATAAGAATGGTCTTTTATATTTCGCAAGTACTTCCAATGTTTTTATTTTTTCCGGAACGCATTGGGAAGCAATTCCCATCAAATCGGGTTCTGCTGTTCGCCAGATTGCGGTAGATTCAGCAACAGGAACTATATATACCGGTGTTGCCGGGGACTTCGGTTACCTTGAGCGGAACACGCTCGGAAAATGGCAGTATGTTTCTATAGTGGAACAGCTCAGCAAAGAGCAAAGGGATTTTAATGACCTCTGGAAAATAATTCCTTTGAATGGCGATGTTTATTTTCAGAGTTCTGAGCGCATTATAATCGTTCGGGATAAAAAAGTTACGTCCGTAATCGAAGCGCCACCGGATAAGAAATTTGCATTGTCATTTGTTTCCAATAACAGGTTCTATGTAAGGCAGAGAACAGTCGGAATAATGGAACTTAGCGGGAACAGGCTCACCCTGATCCCTGGTGGCGAGCTGTTTGCCGATAAACGGGTTCTTGCAATGGTCCCTTACGGTAAGGATCAGAACCTCGTGCTTACAGGCGATGACGGGATGTTCAGGATGCAGATCAACAAACCGCTTCCCCCGGAACAATTCAGGAAAGATAAATTCCTCCTCGGATCAGGTGTGCTGGGATGCCAGTGGGTGAATGATTCCGTGCTGGCAATTAATTCAAGGTCCGGGATCGCATTTTATGATAAGCAGATATACTTTAAAGAAACGATTAATAAGGATTCCGGGCTTAGTGATGAGGTGATTGCAGAGTTGTTTGTAGACAGGGAACAGAACATCTGGCTGATGCACAATAACGGTATCAGCTTTCTCGGGTACAATGCCTTGTCTTTTATTTACACAGATAAGATAGGATTCAAAGGGACTCCTGAATTCCTTAAGAAGCTGAATGGTGTCACCTATCTTGCCTGCAGCGGTGGCTTGTTCAAGGTACTGCAGGATTCGGTTTCTCATTCCCTGAAAGCTATACCTACAGAAATTGCTAATACAGAAGTATGGGATCTTCACTCATTGAATAATACCTTATATGTAGCAACCAGCAACGGCCTGATGACGATCAGCGGGGATAGGGCAGAGATGCTGACAGATAACCTGACCAACAGGATAACTTCTGTTGAGGAAAAGAACAAGCTTGTGACTGCGGAAAAAGGTGGTTTCAGCGTGATCGATGTTAAGCCGGGGAAGAAACCCGTCACGCAGCAATATTATGAAATAGTGGGCCAGGAGCTGCTAAAGATCGGTCGCGTTGACAAATGCAAGGGTGAAGAAGATCTTTATGAGACCTGGGCCGTTTCCCGGCAGAAAAAGATTTTCAACCTGAAGTTCGGGGTAGAACAGAATAAGCTGATTGTCCGGGCATACGATACGCTGAATGGAATAAGGGGAAGTGAGAATTACATTGTTTACGTTGGCGACAGCACTTTCATTTGTGATGCCTCAGGCTGTGACCGTTATGTTGCGCAGAAAGATGTTTCACCTTCCGCAGTATGTTTTGAAAATGCATATTGGATATTTAACAAGCTGAGGGAAGCACAATGCCCGGACCTCCGGCAGCCGTATGATTTCCGTTTGTGCTTTTCTTCCTCCGAGCCCTCCTATACAACTTGCTTTGGATATGGCCCGGGTAATACGGTGATCTCCAAAAGGGTGAAGCTCGGATCAATATTTATAGACAATAGCCTGCAGTGTTCAATTATACAGCCGGACGGGGTCCTTTGGGCACTGACCCATGAGTTTTTTGCAACCTACAATACAAATGCAGTACGCAGCACACCGTATGTTTTCAGGGCAATTGTCCAGAAAGTTCTTGTAGGAAAGGATTCTGTCATCTTTATGGGAAGTGATGATCAGAATATCATTAATCCCAATCCGATTGCGTACTCCAACAACTCGATCGCGTTCAATTTTGATGCGCCTATCTTCAAGCAGCATAACCAGCTGTATTTCAGCTGCCGGCTGGATGGCTATGACACCACCTGGTCCAAACCGTCATTGATCACCGACAGGTATTATACAAACCTTTACGAAGGAACATATACATTCAGGGTCCGGTGCGTTGATTCGTATGGAAATATGAGCACCGAAGATTCCTACACTTTTACAATCTCTCCTCCGTGGTACCGGACCTACACGGCTTATTTCCTGTACTTCCTGCTTTTTTTAGTGGTGATGTACCTGACCATTCGCATAACTGCGATGCGGCTCCGAAGGCAAAAAGAAAAACTTGAACTGATCGTGAAAGAACGCACCGCTGAAGTTGTTTCTCAGAAGCACATGCTTGAAACGGCCTATATCGAGATCAAGGACAGTATTAGATATGCAAAGAGAATTCAGAATGCGCTCCTTGCCAGCGATAAATTATTGAAAGAATACCTGGATGAATATTTTATTTACTATAAGCCCAAAGACATTGTCAGTGGGGATTTCTACTGGGCTCAGCCCAAGGGTGACTGGTTTTATATGATCACTGCGGATTGCACGGGACATGGCGTGCCTGGGGCTTTTATGAGCCTGTTAAATATTTCATTTCTTAATGAAACCATCAATGCAAGCACATTCGTAACACCTGATCAGGTGCTTGGCGAGGTGCGTGCCCAGATCATTGAAGCCTTACGCTCCGATGGAAGTGAAGAAGGCGGAAAGGACGGGATGGATTGCGTATTGTGTGCATACAATTTCAAAACCAGGGAGCTTCTTTTTTCAGCTGCAAATAATCCATTGTGGATCTGCAGGAACAAAGCCTTTATTGAATTCAAACCCGATAAATTTCCTGTTGGAAAGCATGACAGGGAGAACGAGCCTTTCCGGCTCCAGAAGGTAAGTTTGAATGCAGGTGACATTGTTTATACTTTTACGGATGGATATGCCGACCAGTTCGGAGGGCCTGATGGAAAAAAATTCAAGATCAAACAGCTGAAAGAATTGCTGCTCTCGATAGCCCACCTTCCAATGAATGAACAGAAGGATGTGGTTTCAAAGACAATCAGGAAATGGAAAAAGGGGATCGACCAGATTGATGATGTCCTTGTAATTGGCGTGAAAATCTTATAAAAGAATCATTTCCAGAGCTCGTTACCGGAAGCTTTGAGTCCGATAAATGTCCCAATCCCGGCAACCAGTCCGATCCCACCCCCAATAAGCGATTTGAACTTTCTTTTCTTACGGGCCACGCGCTCGTACCCCATGAGGTAAGGATCATGTTTCAGGTATTCGGGGTTTGAAACAGTGGAAGCTTTGATCTTTACCTTTGGAAGTCCTGAGAGCGCTGTAAAAGCGAAAGGAGGAATTGGTGAAAAGAAGCTGCCGGTAATACCCGAAAGCACGCCTACAACAGCTCCGATAGCCAGGCAGCCGTTCGCTTTGAAATTCTTGTCAGCATCCTGCTCACCCCTTATGAAATAACGCATCTCATCAACAGTAAATTCATTTCCAATCACCGTGTCATATTCATAAATAACGCTTTCCCCCTTATTGTTGGTAATGGAAAAAATCCTGTCGTTCTCGAGGACAATGTTCCTTTTCGGATTTTTCGGATTGCGGATGCTGGTAAGGCCGTTAGTTGTGTCAATTACACTGCAGATCATGGTTTCTCCGTTCAGAAGAAGCACAGTATCCGTATTCCCGTGGTAAATGCCGGCTGTGTCCTGTGAAAATCCCGGAAGTATGAATATGACTAAAGTGAAAGAGAGGAGTATTTGCCTGCTTGACATGGGTATGGATTATATTTTTTCAAAGATAACCTTTCTGCCGCATTCATGGCGTTTTCTTGCGTACTTGTTGAAAATTTCGGGAAAACAAAGGCGTTTTCTCATTATATTTGCATTCCTAAAAATTCCAATCATGATCACTACCGATAAATTTGTAAACCGTCACAACGGTCCTCGCGCTAATGATGTAACAGCAATGCTTTCAAAGGTTAAGGCTGCTTCAGTGGACGAGCTGATCGATCAGACAATTCCTTCAGCGATACGCTTAAAAAAACCGCTCAACCTTGAAAAAGGCATGACAGAGTTTGAATATCACAGGCACCTGAGAGGGATAGCCGCTAAAAATAAAGTTTTCAGGTCCTATATAGGCCTGGGTTACAGCGGAACGATTGTGCCACCGGTTGTTCAGCGTAATATTCTCGAAAACCCGGGCTGGTATACGGCCTATACGCCTTACCAGGCTGAGATCGCGCAGGGACGTCTCGAAGCGCTCCTCAATTTTCAGACAATGATCATGGACCTTACCGGGATGGAAATCGCGAATGCTTCTTTGCTGGATGAATCAACAGCAGCTGCAGAAGCAATGACAATGCTCTTTAACAGCCGGACACGTGAGCAGGTAAAAGCAGGAGCAAATAAATTCTTTGTTTCGGATGAGTGTTATCCGCAGACGATCGACCTTTTGAAAACCCGTTCAACGCCAATGGGAATTGAACTGGTAATCGGCAGCTGGAAAGATGCGGGGAAGGATGCCGGAGTTTACGGGATGCTTCTCCAGTATCCTACAGCCGATGGAAAGGTAAATGATTACGCTGCATTTGTTAAGGATGCTAAAGCAAACAATATCGCTGTTGCTGTTGCTGCAGATATTTTAAGTCTTGTACTACTGGCGCCTCCGGGTGAATGGGGTGCAGATGTGGTAGTAGGGAACACGCAGCGTTTTGGTGTGCCGATGGGCTATGGTGGGCCTCATGCCGCGTTCTTCGCTTGCCGTGAGGACTATAAGCGAATCATCCCGGGCCGCATCATCGGTGTTTCTGTGGATGCGCAGGGGAATCCGGCCTTACGCATGGCGCTGCAAACCCGTGAGCAGCATATCCGCAGGGATAAGGCAACATCCAACATTTGTACTGCACAGGCGCTTCTTGCGATCATGGCCAGTATGTATGCCGTATATCACGGTCCTGAAGGCATCAAAGGGATTGCTCAGCAAGTTCATCTTTCAGCAGTAGCCCTGGCTTCGGGTTTGAAGAATGTGGGTTATACAATTGAGGGGGATAAATATTTTGACACCATCAAAGTGCTGCTTCCTTCTGGCATTTCTCCTGATAAAATCAGGGAGCTTGCATCAGCGGCCGGAATTAATTTCCGTTATACCGGTAATGCAGTCTGTATTGCGTTGGATCAGACAACTGATGCAAACGATATCAATGATATTATCGGAATTTTTGCCAAAGCTTCGGGAAAGCAGGCAGATAAAATAACACAGGAGAAGATCTTTTCAGGTACAGGTGTTATCCCAACACGTAAATCGGAAATATTCACACATCCTGTATTCAGCTCTTATCATTCAGAATCTGAAATGATGCGTTATATTAAGCGCCTTGAGAATAAGGATCTGTCCCTGACACATTCGATGATCTCACTAGGTTCATGCACAATGAAACTGAATGCCGCATCCGAGCTTATGCCAATTACATGGCCTGAATTCGCTAATATTCATCCCTTTGTTCCGATGGACCAGGCTGCGGGCTATATCGAAATGATCGATGAACTGGACCGCTGTCTCAGCGAGATAACCGGGTTCGCAAAAATGAGCTTCCAGCCTAACAGTGGTGCACAGGGTGAATATGCCGGGTTACTTGTTATCCAGGCTTATCACCAGTCAAGAGGTGATGCACACCGTAATATCGCTCTTATCCCGACTTCTGCCCATGGCACGAATCCAGCAAGTGCAGCAATGTGCGGGATGAAAATCGTACTTGTAAAATGTGATGAAAAAGGGAATATCGATGTGAATGATATGCGTGAAAAAGCAATCCTGCATAAGGATAATTTATCATGCCTCATGGTTACTTACCCTAGTACGCACGGAGTTTATGAAGAAAGCATAATTGAGATCACGGATATCATCCATGAGAATGGCGGCCAGGTTTATATGGATGGCGCCAACATGAATGCTCAGGTTGGGCTTACCAGCCCGGGAAATATCGGTGCGGATGTTTGTCATCTTAACCTGCACAAGACCTTTGCAATTCCTCATGGTGGTGGCGGCCCTGGAATGGGCCCGATCGGTGTTGCCAAACAGCTTGTGCCTTTCCTGCCTTCTCACGTTATCGTGAAAACAGGCGGTGAAAAGGGTATTTCCGCTGTTTCAGCTGCTCCATTCGGAAGTTCACTTATCCTTCTCATCTCTTACGGCTATATAAAAATGTTAGGTGGGGAAGGCGTTACAGAGGCAACTAAAATGGCAATTCTTAATGCC
Organism: Bacteroidia bacterium; assembly: GCA_036386835.1. GTDB lineage: Bacteria > Bacteroidota > Bacteroidia > 2-12-FULL-35-15 > 2-12-FULL-35-15 > 2-12-FULL-35-15. The sequence continues at coordinate 42,198 of DASVUX010000038.1, read as the reverse complement.
AACTATATAAAGGAATCATTAAGCGGTCATTATCAGACATTATACAGCGGGAAGAACGGCCGCTGCGCGCATGAGATGATCCTCGACTGCGTTTCTTTTAAGCGTGAAGCCGGAATTGAAGTGGGAGATATTGCCAAAAGGCTGATGGACTATGGTTTTCATGCACCTACGGTTGCTTTCCCTGTTCATGATACACTTATGGTTGAACCTACTGAAAGTGAATCAAAAGAAGAGCTTGACCGATTCTGCGCTGCAATGATCTCCATCAGAAAAGAAATTGATGAGATCACCAGCGGAAAAGAAGACAAGGAAGACAATGTGATAAAAAATGCACCTCATACGGCAAAAGCGGTAATCAGCAGCGACTGGAAGCATTCCTATTCACGCGAGAAAGCGGTTTATCCGCTAAAATGGGTGAAGGATACTAAGTTCTGGCCAAGTGTGGCAAGAGTGGATAACGCGCATGGCGACAGGAACCTTATCTGTGCCTGTCCTCCGCTTGAAAGCTATATGGAAGCGGAATTGGCTTAGATTATATCCGGTTTCTTTTAAGAAGTCAGATGTCCCTTGCGTATTCCTTCTAAAATGCGGATTTCCGCGACTTTGATATTTTTTATTGATTCCGGATAATTTTGTTTTGGATATTTAAAATGTTATATTTGAGTTTGGAAAAGAATCATTATTAATATTAAAAATTAAAAATCTCATGAAAAAAAGTTACTTATTAATGTGCTCCATGGCTCTTTCATTAGCTGCCGCAGCACAGGATCATGTAAGCGGGTTTACAGCTGGAGCTGCACGCCCGATCGTTCAAACTGCACCGGTTCTAGGTGAGCGTAGCGGACAGGATACTACAGGTATCGGCTGGAATGTTACAACACAAACTTTCAGTTTCCTGCCAATCTTCGCACCAGGCGGACAGGTAGTAAGCTTTAGTCTTGGAACAGGGTATGTATTTGGTAATAATCCTTATGCAGTTAATGTTTGCGCACAGGGTTACCAGAACCTTAATGCAACGCCTGTTAGTGTAGTTGGTGCTATCGTGTGGTTCACTGCTAAAAGATCAAGCGGTGCAAGCAGCCCAACTTCAAAAGTTATCGTTAAAGCATGGAACATGCTGCCAAACAAGGCTTACAATTCTGTAAACCCTGCAGGTTCAACACCTCCTGCTTCAGCAATGAACTGGCCTGGTCCTGCAACCGGTATCAGCCTTCCTGCTGCAAGCGGTAACCTTTTATTTGCCGACATCGACACGAATTTTTTAGCTGATAATTATGTGCCTTTCACTGCAGCTGCAACTTTTACAGGTGACTTCGCGGTAGGGGTTGATTCAAGAACAAGCGCAACTAACGGTTTAGCTGCAGGTGATACAGTAGGTATCCTTGCCGATCAGGTTGGTGATGCCCAGAATCTTGATTATTCTTATGTTTATTACAGCAACAAATGGCAAGTTGTAGATTATTTATTCAGTACAACCGGAAACGGTGATACGGATAACAACATTGCTATTTTCGCAGTGTTTGATGACGCAACCGGAGTTAACGAATACTTTAACGGTATGAAATTAACTACTTACCCTAACCCAAGTGTTGAAAGGGCTACTATCGAGTATACATTAGAGAAGAACTCTGATAATGTATCACTTGTTGTTACTGACATCAAAGGAAGAATTATTTCTGAAAACAATTACTCTTCACAAGCTGCTGGTTCTTACAAAGTAAATGTTGAAACAAGCGACTTAGCTGCAGGTACTTATTTTTACCGCTTAATTGCTGACGGACATAACTTCACTAAGAAGCTGGTTGTTACAAAATAAGCATTCCTCATTATTAATTGAAAAAGCCCCGTGATCATGATCACGGGGCTTTTATTTTTATGTTATACGATCCGTTACTGACAGGAGAAAAAGAATTATAATTTGGCTTTCAGGTCCTTCATGAACTGAGTTGCATACACAAAGTCGTTCACTTCCTTGTTCTGCGTTTTCAGGATCTCATATTTGCTGCCCTCCCAGTGTTTATTGCCCTTGAAGATGAACATGATATTGTCGCCAATTTCAATTACCGAATTCATATCGTGGGTGATGACCACTGTAGTGATATTATATTCATCTGTGATCTCCTTGATCAGGTTGTCAATTACAATTGATGTCTTCGGGTCCAATCCTGAATTAGGCTCATCGCAAAAGAGGTATTTCGGCTGTACGGCAATAGCCCTGGCAATCGCCACACGCTTTTTCATACCACCGCTTATTTCAGAGGGATAAAGGTTGTTGGCATTGTTTAAGTTCACGCGCTGAAGGCAGAAGTTCGCACGGTCGCGTTTTTCACTTTCACTCATGTCGGTGAACATCGAGATCGGGAACACTACATTCTCTTCAACCGTTTTTGAATCGAACAAAGCACCGCCCTGGAACAGCATGCCTATTTCTTTCCTTACATCTTTCTTCTCTTTGAAATTCAGTTCTGTAAAACTTCGTCCGTCATAAAGGATCTGCCCGGCATCAATTTCATTAAGTCCAACCATGCATTTAAGGAGGGTCGTCTTTCCGGACCCGCTTTCCCCAATGATCATATTGGTCTTCCCTGTTTCGAAAGTGAAGGAAATGTCATTCAGGACGCTGCGCCCCGAGAACGATTTATTTATGTTTTTAATCTCTATCAAACCAGTAATAATTGAGTAAGAATAAGATCGAATGCCAGTATCAGCACACTGCTGTACACGACCCCTTTTGTACTTGAACGGCCTACTTCAAGTGCTCCACCACTTGTATAATAACCGTGGTATGCAGGAACAGATGCAATAATAAAAGCAAATACCGCGGCCTTTACAAGTGCATACATAACATTATAAGGTTTGAACTGATAAGTGATCCCGTATATGTATTCGTAATCACTCACAACACCAGACATCAGTCCGAATACGTACCCCCCGAGGATCCCAAGGAACATGGAGAATATGACCAGGATCGGGTTGAAAAGAACAGATGCAATGATCTTTGGAAAAATTAAGTAACCTGCAGAGTTTATTCCCATGATCTCAAGGGCATCTATCTGCTCGGAAACCCGCATGGTCCCTATTTCAGACGCGATGCTGGATCCTACTTTCCCTGCCAGGATAAGGCTTACTATCGCTGGTGAAAATTCGAGGATCATCGAGTCCCTTACAGCAACACCTACTGCATACAAAGGGATCAGGGGACTTTCAAAGTTGAAAGCCGACTGTATAGTAATAACAGCACCCATGAAAACTGAAATGATAGCAACAATGCCAAGGGAACCGATGCCTAAAAGGTTCATTTCTTCAAAAATGCGGCTGATGTAAATAGAAACCTTTTCCGGCTTGCCGAATGCACGCTTTATAAGAATAAAATACCGGCCGAAATGGTAGAAAATGTTCATTTACTTTCTGAAATTTTCATAAAAATAAGAATAATTAGTTAACAGCGTCCGAAGCGTTTTATTAATAAGGGAAGTAATCCGTATATTTGTGGTATACTTACACTAATGAACCTTCGTTTTTCTAAATATCTGCTGATCTTCGCCCTTCTTACTGTCACAGTATCTTCCTCAGGTTGCTACATGTTCAAAAAAAAGAACCGCTGCGGGGACTGCCCTAAGTGGAAGTAAGGTAAAAAGGTAATAGAAAGGTAAATGGTTAAATTTGTCAATCTTTACTGGTGCGGATTAATTGTTCATTTTAGCCTTCTTTAAAATACCTTCTTTTAGGTATGCTTTTATTTCCAAAGGCCTTAAAAAAGCCGTAAATTTGCATACAATCCAATTATGAAGATCAAATTGAAAAATCTATCTCAGTTAGAAGTGGGGCAGAGTGCTGTTATTGATTCGTTCACCGATAAGTCGATGGCACTAAAGCTGCTTGAAATGGGATGTACTCCTGGGGAAATTGTGAAGCTCGACCGTGTAGCGCCTTTTGGTGACCCTATTGCGATCTCTGTTTCTGGTTATTTACTCAGCCTCCGTAAGGAAGAAGCTTCTACTATACTTGTTTCCACTGTGAAGCAAAAAATATAGGAATTGAAGTGGAACCCATCCAATCTCTTATCAGTTTTTCCGAAAGAAAGTCTTTGAAGATCGCCCTTGTGGGCAATCCCAACAGCGGAAAATCCACCCTGTTTAATGTACTGACCGGGCTCAACCAGCGCACCGGAAATTTTCCGGGCGTTACGGTTGATAAAAAGATAGGAACGGCACGACTGAATGAAACGGTTACTGCCCATTTTATCGATCTTCCCGGAACCTATAGCCTTTACCCAAAATCCCTTGATGAACGTGTTGCCTTTGATGTGCTCTGCAATGAGAACAATGAAGAACATCCCGATCTTACAATTATTGTGGCCGATGCAAGTAACCTGAAGCGGAATTTGTTTCTTGTTTCACAGGTAATCGATTTGAAAATCCCGGTTATCCTTGCATTGAATATGATGGACATGGTGGAGAAGGAGGGCGATCTGATTGATCTTGTGCGGTTATCAGAACGCCTTGGAGTAAAAGTGATTGGCCTGAGCGCGAGAAGCAGGAATGGGATTGAAGAGTTGAAGCAAGCCATGCTGCAGCCGGTTACAGTTCCCTCTTATGATTTTATTGACATTAAGAAGATTGCACCTGAGATCATTGAACGTGTAAAAACGGTCGTTAAAGTGAAGAGTGATTTCATGGCTTTTCAGTTAGCCAATAATCTTGAAGATACATCAGGGGATATCCGCGGAAAACAATCAAGGAAGATCGCAGACGCGCTGAATACTTTGATTGTGGATAAGAACAAGCTGCAGGCGCTTGAAAGTGTAGAGCGCTACAAAGTAATCAACAGGGTTGTAGAAGAATGCATCACAAGGAAGACCGCTGTCCAGTCCATGTCTTTTACCCAAAAGCTGGATGGTATTCTAACTCACCGCATCTGGGGTTACCTGATCTTTTTAACCATCCTCTTCTTCATATTTCAAACGATCTTCTTTCTTGCGTCATTCCCGATGGAATGGATCGAAATGATGTTTATTACACTTTCAGGATGGGCAACAAATGCTTTGCCTCCCGGTGAATTAAGCAGTCTCCTGGTAAATGGTATTCTTGCAGGCCTAAGCGGTGTGGTTGTGTTTGTTCCCCAGATCGCTTTGTTGTTTGCATTTATAGCGATACTTGAGGATACCGGGTATATGTCACGCGTGAGTTTTATCATGGATAAGCTTCTGCGGAAGTTCGGGCTTAACGGTCGCTCTGTTATTCCGCTTATCAGCGGTGTTGCCTGTGCTGTTCCTGCCATTATGAGCGCACGCACTATCAGCAACTGGAAGGAACGCATTATAACGATCATGGTCACCCCGCTGATGAGCTGTTCTGCGAGGCTGCCTGTATATACGTTACTGATCTCGCTTGTTATCCCGACAGACAACCAGAACTTCTTTAATTACCAGGGACTGATCCTGATGGGGCTGTACCTGGTCGGATTTATTGCCGCTATTGCTTCCGCGCTGGTGATGAAATGGATCTTAAAAGCGAAGGAGAAAAGTTATTTTATCATGGAGCTCCCTGTTTACCGCTCCCCGCAATGGAAAACAATCAGCCTCACCATTATCGACAAAGTAAAAATGTTCCTTTGGGATGCGGGAAAGATCATTGTTGCGATCTCCATTATCTTATGGTTCCTTTCTTCCCATGCCCCGGGTAACCGCTTTGAAGAAATAGATAAAAAATATGCTGAATCCACATCTGATTCTACCTCATCGGTCATTGCCTCAAAAAAACTGGAGGCCTCATATGCAGGAATCCTTGGGAAAGCCATTGAGCCGGCCATAAAGCCGCTTGGGTTCGACTGGAAGATCGGTATTGCGTTGGTTACTTCATTTGCCGCGAGGGAAGTGTTTGTAGGGACAATGGCCACAATTTACAGTGTAGGTGATGAAGACAATACATCTTCTATTCGTGATAAGATGCGGGCAGAGAAAGATCCTGAAACAGGATTGCCGAAATTTTCACTTGCTGTTGGCTTCTCACTGCTTATCTTTTATGCCTTCGCGATGCAGTGCATGAGTACGCTGGCCATTGTTTACCGCGAAACGAAAAAGATCAAATGGCCCTTGATCCAGTTCTTTTACATGAGCGCGCTGGCATACTTCTCGAGTTTGCTGGTCTATAACCTTTTGAAATAGTTGTTAGATTGACGGGCCCGCAGTTAGGGGTGAAACTATCACTTGTTATTCCGTGCCCCGACACGGAATCGTTCTAAGAAGATTTCCGTGGAAAAGTTATTATAAAACCTGATGCTTATAATTCGAAAGATGATACTTCGTTTGTAAATTTGCATTGTCAAATGGATCAGCTCGAAAGAAACCAATCAATCCTTTATAAATACATCCCCGAAAAGGCTGTCCCGGTGATTTCGGAATGGATTTATGTTCATGATTTCAAGCTGCGGATCAAGAAAAGCCGGCTCACACGCTATGGCGATTATCGTCCGCCTGTGAATGGTGAGAACCACCTGATCACCATCAATTACGACATGAACAAATACGCCTTTCTCATCACGCTTGTTCATGAGATCGCCCATCTCACTAACTGGAACAAGAGAAAGAACAGGGTAAAACCGCATGGAGAAGAGTGGAAGGAAGAATATAAATTGCTGATGAAGCATTTTATGAGTTACGAGATTTTTCCTGTGGATGTGATAGAAGCGCTGAAAATCTACATGAGCAATCCTGCGGCTTCCAGCTGCTCTGACATTAATCTTCTCAGGGTGTTGAAACGTTACGATCAAAGAAGCGGTACTGTTATGCTTGAAGATGTGAAAGAGGGCAGCACCTTTTCGTATAACGGAAACAGGATGTTTGTTAAAGGTGCACAGAGCCGTAAACGGTTTAAATGCCGGGAGGTTGGAACCGGCCGGGATTATCTTTTTAACCCTCTTACCGAAGTAATGGTGGTTACAAGCACATTATTTCCCTGAAATTGCCCGGATCCTCAATAATTTCTTTAACAAAAGCCCTTTCCTGTCCCGATTTTTTTAAATTTGTTCTTCTTAGAATTTAAGAAAAACCCACATTTATTAAAATATTGGATATGAGCAATACAGCAGTTGACAACATCGATTTAAAAGTTTCAAAACTTGCCCAGGATATCATCGGTTCGGAGATTATAAAGCTGGCCGCTGAGGTGAATGAGAAAATAAAAAAGGGGGAGAAGGTTTATAACCTGACAATTGGCGATTTTAATCCTAAGGTTTTTCCTATTCCGTCAGAATTGAAAAAAGCCATCATCCGGGAATACGAAAATGATATGACCAATTATCCGGCAGCGGACGGGATGCTTGAGCTTCGTACGGCAGTTTCCAAACTCTTAAAAGAACGTGGCGGACTGGATTACAAAACCGATGAGATCGTAATTGCCGGTGGCGCGCGTCCTGTGATCTATGCTATTTTCAGGGCACTGGTTGATGAGGGTGATACTGTCGTTTTCCCTGTTCCATCATGGAATAACAATCATTACACTTATTTGAATAATGCAAAGCAGGTTTTGATCGAAACAACTGCTGAGAACAAGTTCATGCCGACAGCTGCCGATCTGAAGCCGCATGTTGCTTCTGCAAACCTGATCGCACTTTGCTCACCATTGAATCCTACCGGAACCACCTTCCGCAAAAAGGACCTGGAAGAGATCTGCGATATGATCCTTGCGGAAAATATTAAGCGCCATGCTGATAATAAAAAACCTTTATACCTGATGTATGACCAGATCTACTGGGCATTAACACATGGTAATACACAGCATTTCGATCCGGTTTCTTTACGCCCTGAAATGAAGAATTACACCGTATTCGTAGACGGAATCTCTAAATCCCTTGCAGCTACGGGCGTTCGTGTAGGCTGGAGCATGGGTCCAAAAAAGATCATCGAAAAAATGAAATCCATTCTGACACATGTCGGAGCCTGGGCACCCAAGGCAGAACAGCTGGCCAGCGCGGTGTACCTGGATGATTTGGCTTCTTATGACAATTTTCTTACAGATATAAAATCGAAGATCAATGATCGTCTTGTTGGTTTTTATGATGGTTTTAAAAGCCTGAAGGCAGAAGGATTGAATGTGGATGCAATTGCTCCTGAAGCTGCCATATATCTTACAGTCCAGTTTTCCCTCCATGGACAAACCACTGCTGACGGTAAAAAATTAACCACCACACAGGATGTCACAAAGTATATTCTGGATGAAGCGAAAGTGGCGCTGGTGCCTTTTTATGCTTTTGGCGCTTCTGTAGATTCAAGCTGGTACCGCTTATCGGTGGGTACCTGTAAGCTGGAAGATGTTAACGGGGTGATCGGGAATCTGAGAGAAGCATTGAAAAAACTGAAGTAATCAACGAACTACGGAACTTCGGATCATGAATGAAATGGTTCGGTGAAGCCGTTATTCGCAGAACCATAACATTGAAAAAAAGCGATTTTGAAAAATAATTATTGTGTGATAATGGCAGGCGGAGTTGGTAGCCGCTTCTGGCCCATGAGCAGAACAGCTCATCCTAAACAGTTTATTGATATCCTAGGAACAGGACAAACGCTTCTTCAGCAAACTTACAGTCGTTTTGCCAGGTTATGCCCGAAGGAAAACATCTTCATTGTCACCAATGATTCTTACCTTGATCTTGTTAAAGAGCAGATCAAAGGAATTGATCCGAAGAATATCCTGAGCGAACCTGCAAGAAAGAATACCGCCCCTTGCGTTGCATATGCCTCCTATAAAATTTACCAGCTTAATCCCAAGGCATTAATTGTTGTTGCTCCTTCTGATCACCTTATTACGAAAGAAGATACATTTATAAAAGCCGTGAAAGCCTGTTACACAAAAGCGGCTTCAGAAGATTGCCTGGTGACACTTGGAATTCGTCCAAGCCGTCCTGATACTGGTTACGGTTACATCCAGTTTCATGAGTCAACCGTAAAAGAGAAAGACAAGCGCATTAAAAAGGTGAAAACATTCACTGAAAAGCCGGACCTGGAAATGGCAAAATTCTTTCTGCAAAGCGGGGATTTCCTATGGAATTCCGGGATCTTCATCTGGAGCGTTCAGAGTGTGATCAATGCTTTTGAAAAACATGCGCATGAAATGCACATACTTTTCAGTGAAGGCAATGATGTATATAATACACCGAAAGAAGCCGACTTTATAGAAAAGGCATATGTCAACTGCAAGAATATTTCCATTGATTACGCAATCATGGAGAAAGCCGATAATGTATATGTCCGGTCTTCCATCATCGGCTGGAGTGACCTCGGAACGTGGGGTTCACTGTATGATCATATAAAACATGACGAGAATGAAAATGCTGTTGTAGGCAAGAACGTGATGCTGTACGATTCAAAGAATTGTATTGTGAATGTTCCGAAAGATAAACTTGTAGTGATGCAGGGCCTCGAAGACTACATTGTTGTTGAGTCGGATGGGATTCTCCTTATTTGCAAGAAAGAAGATGAGCAGCAGATCCGCACATTCGTGAATGATGCGAAGGTGATGAAGGGGGAGAAGTTTGTGTAATTTTTTGCTTTTCTATAAAAAGTAAAAAGGAAGCGGCAGCCTTGTTTTGAATACTATAAGTCCACTTCATTGTGATGTAGTTATTTGGCTAATCAAATTAGATCATGCTAAGATGCGGTTAATGGAGGAATATCAAAAGCTACTTCTTTCTCACCCTGTTATTGTCCTGAACAGTCATTCCACGGTAAGCACCTGAAAAATAAATAATGACACGCCCGCCAATGATTGATTGTTCCTGGTTGTAAGTGGCAAAAATGCTTGCCCCGATTCCTACATCATAGGTCACTTTTTTTATCACCTGGCCTTCAATATAAACTCCCGGCTCTTTGAAGGCGCGTTCATATCTTCCGCTTGAATCCACTTTGGCGTAACCGGTAGAATAGGAGATGCCGACAAATGCTGCAGCATGAAAATCCTTATCCTCAAAGCGTTTTCCATAACCTAAATGGAAATTATAATTGTCATAGGACCCGAACTTTTCTCCGGTAATGACAGTTCCAAGCTGAAAGTAGTGCTGCCTGATATGGAAGTGATAATCAACACCGCCTGAAAAGCCATATTTGCGTTTGTAGGTAAGGTTCTGCTGAATCCCAGCCCCTGCTGTGATCCAGTTGTTATAAAATTTCAGCTTCTTGTTGTTCAGCACAAATGTACTGTCCATCGGAGGGATATGCTTTTTCTTTTTGACTGAGGATGCTGCAGGAGGTTTTGTTTCATCCACTATCTGGTAATGTTTGCCATTGATCACCGTATCTGTCTGCGCAGAAAGAGTTCCGCCCAAACAACAACATAAAATTAACAGATTCCTGAACAGATTTTTCAATTCTTTAATTGTAAAAGTATGGGGATGTTTCCTCTTCTTTCATCTATTTGAAAGGCGTATGTGTTTCATTCCCATCAGGGAAAATCTTTAAACAGGACATATATTTTAAATTGTCCCGCTGCTCTTAACGAGCAGCGGGAACAAATTATTTCATTGAGCCGCACATATCTTCGGGTTTCACCCACTGGTCAAACTGCTCGTTTGTTACCAGGCCAAGCCCGATAGCTGCTTCACGGAGTGTTTTATTTCCTTTGTGAGCGGTCTTCGCGATCTTCGCGGCATTCTCATAACCAATATGCGTGTTCAGCGCAGTAACAAGCATCAATGAATTTTCCATGTGCTTTTTAATGATCTCATGGTTTGGTTCAATGCCTTCTGCACATTTATCATTGAAGGAAACGCATGCATCACCGATCAGCCGTGCCGACTGTAAAACATTTGCAGCGATCAGCGGCTTGAAAACATTCAGCTCAAAATGACCGTTTGACCCACCGATAGAAACAGCCACATCATTGCCCATTACCTGTGCGCAAACCATAGTCATTGCTTCCGGCTGCGTAGGGTTTACTTTGCCAGGCATGATGGATGATCCCGGCTCATTGTCAGGTATGATGATCTCCCCGATCCCGCTGCGAGGCCCGGATGACATCATACGGATGTCATTGGCAATCTTCATAAGGGAAACAGCACAACGCTTTAAAGCACCAGATAATTCAACCATTGCATCGTGTGCAGCAAGCGCTTCGAATTTATTCGGGGCAGTAACAAACGGAAGTCCTGTCAGTTCAGCGATCTTTTTCGCTACCAGCACATCATAGCCTTTCGGGGTGTTTAACCCGGTACCAACCGCGGTCCCGCCTAAAGCAAGCTCTTTCACCATTTCAAGCGCATTCCTGAGCGCGCGGATGCTGTTAGTCAGCTGCTGTGTATATCCTGAAAACTCCTGGCCCAGTGTTAAAGGAGTTGCATCCATAAAATGCGTACGCCCTGTCTTCACGATGTTTTTATACTCTTCCGATTTCTTCTCAAGTGTGTTTCTCAGTTTTTCCATACCGGGAATTGTAATCTCAGCCACCTGTTTATATGCTGCAATATGCATTGCAGTAGGGTAAGTATCATTTGAAGATTGCGACTTATTCACATCATCATTCGGGTGAAGGACTTTTTTCTCATCAGCAAGCTTTCCACCGCTCATAACATGCGCACGGTAAGCGATCACTTCATTCGCATTCATATTGGACTGTGTTCCGGAACCGGTCTGCCAGATCACAAGCGGAAACTGATCGTCAAGTTTTCCCGCAATGATCTCATCACAAGCTTTCGCAATGAGGTCTTTTTTATCGGCAGTAAGAACTCCAAGTTCATGGTTCGCCATGGCAGCCGCTTTCTTTAGGTAACCGAAAGCGTAGATGATCTCTTTCGGCATGCTAGCTTCAGGCCCGATCTTGAAGTTGTTGCGCGAACGCTCTGTTTGTGCGCCCCAGTATTTATCGGCAGGTACCTTTACCTCGCCCATGGTATCTTTTTCAATGCGGTAGTCCATAATATATGTGTTGAGAGTTTGAGAATATACGGGGTTAAATTTACGATTATTTGCTTAAAAATCAGGGGAAACGCGGGAGAATTTATCGGAAACAGTGTCTTATTTTCCTCAATAACGGATCCGTCATCTCTGTCAGATTTAAAATTTTTTCCGCGTTTAAAACAGGCTGGGTTTCTCCCGGCTATAAAAATCTCCCGCTCACCGAAATCCTGTAAAAGTGGCTAAAAGGCTGGTCTAATTTTGATAACAAAAGTATCAAGATGAAAAGATCGCTACTACTCAATATAGAAGAACACAAGGATGGGAGGTCCGGGAGTTCTTTGCTTATCAGGATCCTGAAAGCCATTTCATGGTTGGTCCCTTTGGCATTTATAAACAGCCTGCAGGCGCAGATCCCCTGCGCGGTTAACATCAGCCATTCGGTAAACAGCCCGGGCTGTTACGGTGCGCTTACAGGAGCGATTAACCTGACCGTAACCGGTGGTGTTTCCCCATATACATATTCATGGAGCAATGGAGCAATTACAGAAGATGTCAGCGGTTTGGGAGCCGGAGTATACACCGTTATTGCTACCGATCCGCTCGGTTGCGCTGATACTGCTTCCATCACACTATATCAGCCCGCACCTGTAAACATCAGTCTTCAGCCTCACCACGTTTTATGTAATGGCGGAAACACCGGGTATGTCATATCTACCGTAACCGGTGGGGTAAGCCCTTACAATTATTTCTGGTCAACCGGCTCGCAGAGCGCTCACGCAATCGAGCTGACTGCAGGCACATATATACTGACTGTGGCAGACTACCATGGCTGTGTAAGAAAGGACACTGCTGTTATAACTCAGCCTGTCCCTTTGAGCCTCCAGGTGAGCAGCCCGGAGATCAGTGGTGGTTTTAACGTCAGTTCCTACCTTGGGAACGATGGTTCCATCGATCTTACTGTATCCGGAGGAGTTGCCCCATATACGTATTTATGGTCAAATGCCGCAGTTACAGAAGACCTTGGTCAATTATCCGCCGGGGTTTACAGTGTTGTTGCAACTGATGCAAATAACTGCACGGTCAGCGGATCAGTCACTCTTGACCAACCTCTTGAAATTGAGATCCCAAGTGGCTTCAGCCCTAACAGCGATGGTAACAACGATAATTTTATAGTTCACGGTGTGGAAGGGAATCCGGATAACCTGCTGACGGTTTTTAACCGTTGGGGAAACATCGTTTACCAGAAAAAGAATTATGCAAACCAATGGAACGGTAATAATAATAAAGGCGAGGCCTTGCCTGACGGAACCTATTTCGTAATCCTTGAGCTAAGTTCGAAAGAGCTGATCCTTAAAGGGTATGTAGAAATGAAAAGACATTAATTTCTAATTAACAGCATCATGAAAAAGATATTACTCACAGTTCTTATCACGATATATTTCTCCTGTACCTTAAAAGCGCAGCAGGATATAATGGTAAGCCAGTATATGTTCAACGGATTATTGTTGAACCCGGCTTATGCCGGAAGCCATAAATATTTTAGCTCTACATTGATGCACCGCAGCCAATGGGTTGGATTGGAAGGCGCACCCAAAACGTCAATCCTTGCTATTGACGGCCCTGTCAACAACGAAAAAATGGGAATAGGGCTTATAGTTTCCAACGACAGGATCGGGGCGACAGATCAGACAGATATTTATGGGAATTACTCATACCATCTGAAGCTCGGGGAGGGTAAGCTTGCTTTCGGATTGAGGGCGGGTGTTTCAAAATATACTTATCAGTATGACAAGCTTGTTTTCTGGGATGATAACGACCAGGTTTTTGTAGGGAACAGGACTTCTGCATGGCTTCCTAAATTCGGAACAGGATTATATTACTATGCCGAAAAATGGTATGCCGGGCTATCGGTGCCGACTTTAATTGCTTATGACCCGAACAGGAATTTCGGTGAAAGCGTGAACTCTTCCAGCTTCGTGAGAAGGCACTATTATGCAGTTACCGGGTATGTATTTGATCTTGGCTGTAATTTCAAGTTCAAACCATCCGTATTGATGAAGTATGTTTCTGCTGCGCCCCTGGAAGCTGACCTGAACGCCCACTTCATGTACCGTGACCAATTCTGGTTCGGTGCATCTTACCGCACCAGCGATGCCATCACTGCGATGGTAGAATACCAGACCAGCAACCATTTCCGCTTTGGATATGCCTATGATTTTACAACCTCCAAGCTCAGGAATTATTCTTCCGGAACACATGAGATCATGATCGGTTATGATTTCGGAAGGGACCTCATCAAGGTGAAAACACCACGTTACTTTTAATCAGTTAAAAAAATATTATCATGAAAACATATACTTCACTCGCTGTTCTGCTCCTGTTTGCATTTTCTTCCTGCAAGCAATACTATATTAAAAAAGGAGATAATTACTATAAGACCATGCAGTATGAAAAAGCTGCAGGTGCCTATAATAAAGGTCTTGGGAAGAAGCCTTCAGATGCTGTTAAGATTAAACTCGCAGATTCCTACCGGTTGAATAATGATTATAAGAATGCTGAAAAATGGTATTCTGAAGTCGTGAACATCCAGGGAGTAGCTCCCGAAAATTATTTCTACTATGCGAAAGTGCTCATGAGCAACGGCAATTATAAGGAAGCAAAGAATTGGTTCATGAAATACAGCGAGATCATGACGGAAGATCCAAGGACAAAAACATTGATGGCTTCATGCGATTCATGCAACAGGTTCTATAAAGATTCTTCCCGTTATGCGATCAAAGAGGTAAAGATTCCGGATGTAACTACGGCTTTCGGCCAGGTAAATTTTAACGGTGGGCTGGTATTTGCTGCAGATAAAACAACTTTCAATTCCTCACAGAAAGAAAGCGGGTGGACAGGGCGTTCTTACCTGGATATGTACTATTCTAAAAAGAACGATGATGGCAGCTGGACAGCACCGGAACCATTGAAAGGCGAAGTGAATGGTGTTTACCATGAAGGGCCTGCGGTATTCAATGCAGAAGGTTCAAGGATTTATTTTACAAGAAGCAATTACGGAACTGCCAAAAAGTTAAGAAAGAACGGGGAGGATGTAAGCAATCTGAAGATCTATTATGCGGAGCTCGTGAAAGGGATCTGGACAGATCTGTATGAACTTCCTTTTAACAGTGATGACTATTCGTGCGGACATCCTGCCTTATCTCCGGATGGAAAAACATTGTTTTTTATTTCGGATATGCCGGGAGGAAATGGCGGGACTGATCTTTATAAAAGCACCAGGGAAATTGGGAAGGATGGAAAAGAAGAGTGGTCTAAGCCACAAAATTTGGGCAGTGTGATCAATACTGCGGGTAATGAGATGTTCCCGTATGTGCATAAGGACGGAACTATGTACTTTTCCTCAGATGCACACAATACCCTTGGCGGATTGGATATCTTTTCCTCTGTGCCTGACGGAAATAACTGGTCGGAACCACAAAACCTGAATTATCCGATCAGTTCTTCAAAAGACGATTTTGCTTTCGTATTGAATGAGGATGGCAAGACGGGTTATATTTCATCCAACAGAAGTGAAACAGATAAGATCTATGAAGTGAAAATGGCTGATCTGATCTTTATTGTGAAAGGAAAAGTAACAGACAGGAATACAGGAGAGCTCCTGGTTGATGCGGTTGTGGAGATAACTAACAATAAGGATAATTATATTCAGTCAATCCCGGTGGATGATAACGGCAACTACTGGATGCGGTTAAAAGCGGGCGTGGATTACAGTTTCCAGGCGGGAATGGATGGCTATTTAAAACCTGTCGCGATTGAAATCGCTACTTCTGACAAGAAACGATCGCAGGTGTTCAAAGCAGATTTTCAGTTGGAAAAGATCCAGACAGAAAAGCCGATCGTGCTTGATAACATTTATTATGACCTTGATAAATGGATCATCAGGAAAGATGCAGCAGCTGAGCTTGACAAGTTTGTTGTATTGTTAAATAACAATCCGCAGATCAATGTTGAACTAAGGTCACATACTGATGCGAGAGCAGAGGATAACTATAATACGGAACTTTCCGAAAAACGTGCAAAGGCAGCTGTTGAATACCTTGTTAAAAAGGGCATCGATCCAAACCGTTTGAAATGGAAAGGTTATGGAGAAACTGTACTTGTGAATGATTGCGGTAACGGGGTGAAATGTCCTGACTTAAAACACCAGGAAAACAGGAGAACGGAATTTCAGATCATTAAGATCAATGAAATGGCGGGGACTAAGTAGGGTTTTGTTCTTATCTGATTTCAGTGTCATTTCGACCGGAGGGAGAAATCTTAACAGGATTTCTCTCTTCATTTTGGAACCAGTGAATTGTCATTCTGACCTACACGAAGGAATCTTTATTCAACACCTGATGAGCACGTACAATTCTTCCCGGTTTAGCCCGCAAGGTTAGCCGGAGATAAATTATTTCAGCAACTCCAAAACGCGTTCGGTCGGCCTGCCGATTATCGCCTTGTCGCCTTTCACGATGATAGGACGTTCAATAAGAATAGGGTTTTCTGCAAGGATCTTCAGCCACTGCACCTGGCTGATCTTTTTGCCTTCGAATTTCTCTTTGTAAAGTGGTTCACCCGTGCGTACCAGTTCCGAAGCTTTCATCCCAAGCATTTTCAGCAGCTCTTTTATTTCTTTCTGGGTGGGAGGAGTCTTTAAATACTCGATGACTTCCGTCTTAACCCTTTTCTTTTTCAATAAAGTGCAAACATCGCGACTTTTAGAGCAGCGAACATTGTGGTAGATCTTTAACATGATTCTTCTCTTGACACTTTAATTAATAACAGCTTTTATTGAACAGCTCCATTTCTCCGTTCTTCCAATCCGTTCTCCTAACTATTCCCGTATTCCATCAGGTAAGACTTGATAAAGTCTTTCAGGTTGCCATCCATCACCGCCTGTACATTAGATGTTTCATAACCGGTGCGGACATCCTTGATCAGCTTATACGGGTGGAAAACATAATTCCTGATCTGTGAGCCCCATTCAATCTTTTTCTTATTTCCCTCGATCTTATCGATCGCTTCACGCTGTTTACGCAATTCAATTTCGAAAAGCTGTGATTTCAGAAGTTTGATTGCGTTTTCTTTATTCTGCAGCTGTGAACGTGATTCCTGGTTTTTAATGATAATCCCGGAAGGTTTGTGGTAAAGGCGCACTGCCGTTTCCACTTTATTGACATTCTGCCCGCCTGCTCCCCCTGCACGGAAAGTTTCAAATTCGATATCGCCGGGATTCACGTCTATCTCAATAGTATCATCTATCAGGGGATATGCATAAACGGAAGCAAAAGAAGTATGCCGTTTGGCATTGGAATCAAAAGGGCTGATCCTTACCAGCCGGTGCACACCATTCTCGCCTTTGAGATAACCAAAAGCATACTCACCTTCAAATTCAAGAGTAACCGACTTAATACCTGCAACATCACCGTCAGACCGATCGGTCTCTTTTATTTTGTATCCATTTTTTTCACCCCACATCATGTACATGCGCATCAGCATTTCTGCCCAGTCGCAGCTCTCTGTCCCGCCTGCCCCGGCATTAATCTGGACAACACAGCTGAGGATGTCCTCTTTGCCGCTAAGCATGTTCTTGAATTCCACATCTTCAAGGGAAGCAATGGTTTCAGTGTATTGCTGTTCCACATCGGCTTCAGTTGCTTCTCCTTCTTTGAAGAAACTATAAAGCAGCTCAAGATCATCCATGCTACTCTGGAGGGCAGCATATGATTTGGTCCAGTTCTTTTTAATTTTGGTTTGTCTAAGCAGTTCTTCTGCTTTTTTAGGGTCATCCCAGAAGTTCGGTGCGAGAGCTTTTTCTTCTTCCTCAGCTATTTCGCGAAGCTTACGATCGATGTCAAAGGTGCCCCCTCAACGCATCCGTGCGCTCCCGAAGGTCTTTAAGTTGGTCAGTTGTGATCATGCGCCAAAGTTAATAAATATGCCGGAAGAGATGGCGAAATAAGCGTATTTTTGCAGAACTTATGCAAACAAGATATTTCCGGGTAAATAAAGAAGAATATTGTCACGTTACTGACGAAGCAGTATTTATTACCAATTCGAAAACCCCGCAGCATATTCCACTTGAACATGAACTTGGAGAAGGCTGGGGGATTATTAGTGTCCTTAATTATATTACTTTCTTTTTCCTGTTTGTTTATACCGCTGTTTCAGCTACCTATTACGGGATCGACTTTATAAAAGAACCCTTGAATTACGGTGCTTTGTTCCTTTTGTTTTTATCCTTCAAAAGGATGCAGAATGGGTTTAACGGGAGCAGGACCCCGACCATTCAGCGAAGTAAGATCAAAAATGTACTTCTGAAAACACCGAGGTTTTCCTATCCTCGCGTAGTGATTTATTTTGAAGGCCCGGAAGGTAAAACACTGAGAAGGATCATCAGGGTATTGTATAAGCAGGAAGCATTACCGGTTTTGCAGGAAACAGGTCTGCTGAAATAATTCGGATTTTAATTTCAGATGATAAAGCAGATCTTAAGCAAACCAGATCCCGGAATTTTTTAATCGGAAATCTGAATTTTTTTAATCATTTCCCATGCAAGGTCGCTTTCGAATCCTCTTGATATTGCATACTGTACTGCTTTATAATTTCTAACCTGCTCTTTGCCTTTAGGGTTTTCTTTTAATCTTTTGCGAATGATCTCTTCAAGGGTTTTAAGGTAATCATCCCCGTCTATTTCCGCCAGTCCTTTTTTAATGCAGTAATCTGAGATTTTCTTTCTTTTCAGCTCGATCTTAATTTTAACCTTGCCCCATTTCTTGATCCGGAATTTACCTCCTGCAAAAGCTTTGGCAAAGCGTTCTTCGTTAAGAAAATTATCAGTGATCAGGTTGGCAATGATGTTTTCCACCTCGTTGCCGTGCAGCCCCCATTCATAGAGCTTGTCCCGCATCTCCTGCTGGCAGCGTTCCTGGTAAGCACAGTTCATCTGGGCTTTTATAATAGCCTGATGAGGTGTAAGCTTTTTTGCCTGTTTTTTTTCTTCGCTTCTCATCTTATAACAGGCCCCGGGCTTTTAATTCGAGATATTTGTTTATCGTGTTTACAGAAAGGTTTTTAGGGTCAGTAAGAATACTGTGAATTCCGTATCGATCCAGTTCCTTTAGTATGAGTTTTTTTTCCATTGCAAATTTTTCTGCAATTGTTTTATGATATATATTCTCGGTAGAAATAGCAGGTGCATGAATAAATTTCTTTAATTCCGTGTTTTCGAAGAACACAACCACAAGGAGATGATCCTTCGATAATCTCTTGAGATATTTTATCTGTCTTTTCAAAGCCGGTAAGCTTTCAAAATTACTGAACAAAAGCAGCAGGCTCCGGGTGTTGATGCGATTCTTAACATTGATGTAAAGATTCTCAAAGTCGCTTTCCAGGTAATCTGTTTTCTGGCTGTATAGTAATTGCAAAATTTTGCTGAGATGTCCGCTTTTACGCTCTGCTGGCAATACAGATTGTACCTTGGAAGAAAATGTGATCACCCCGGCCTTGTCGTTTTTTAACATGGCGATGTTTGAGATGACAAGGCTTGAGTTAATTGAGTAGTCAAGGAGGCTGAGTCCTTCGAATGGCATCTGCATAACCCTGCCCATATCAATAAGTGAGTACACTTGCTGCGACCTTTCATCCTGGTACTGGTTCACCATAAGACGCTCTTTGCGTGCAGTTGCTTTCCAGTTGATCGTCCTGTAATCGTCACCGCCTACATATTCTTTTATCTGGTCAAACTCGCTATGGTTCCCTATCCTTCTTATCTTCTTTATGCCTGAATCGCTGATCCTGTTATTGATTGCGAGGAGCTCGTATTTCCGCATCTGTATAAAGGAAGGATAAACCGGAACGATCATATGATTGGAGAAACGGTATCTTCTTTCAAGGAACCCGATCTGGTTCTTAACAAAAATATTTAGTGCCCCGAAATGGTATTCTCCCCGTTTCACCGGACGGATTATATATTGAATGGTTTTGTTGTCAGCCGGCTGGATCTGCAGTACGTATTTAGCATCTCGCTTCTGGAGCTGGTACGGTAATTCATCAATCACTGTAAGCCTGGCAGGGAAACTGTATTTATTTTCTATATGGATCGTAACCGGATTTTCATCCCCATTGGATAACTTTTCCAAGGTGTTTCTTTTTGCGGATATTCCAATTTTGTTTGCATATAAAATTACTGCATCGGTAATTATAAGGACCAGGATCAGGAGGAGTGTATAGATGGAAAGACCGTACAGCAATGGAAAGAAAAAACCCATTACAAGGAAGACGACCTCCGCTGCTATCATATAATAAAGCAGCGGTGCAATGTAAATGGTTTTAAAGAAAGATCTCAATTCTATCTAGGGATTTCTATTTTTTCAATGATTTGCCTGATGACCTCGGTTGCGGTAATCCCTTCCATTTCTTTTTCAGGAGTAAGTATGATTCTGTGTTTCAAAACGGGGACAGCTACGAATTTAATGTCATCAGGTGTTACAAAGTCCCTGCCGCGCATGGCTGCAATTGCTTTCGCACTCGTAAGGATAGCAATGGATGCGCGCGGTGAAGCACCCAGATACAAAGAAGGATTATTTCTCGTGTTGTGAACGATCTTTGCAATGTAGCTGAGAAGGTTGGTCTCGATAATAACAGAGCTGACATCTTCCCTGCATTTTTTAATATTGGCCGGGCTCAGGACGCCTTTTATTGAAGTAACATCAATTATATGTTTTCTTTTGTGGAAATCAGAAATGATCTTTGTCTCGTCCTCAAGGCCTGGGTAACCAACTTCTATTTTAAAGAGGAAACGGTCAAGCTGTGCTTCCGGTAACCTGTAGGTACCTTCCTGTTCCACGGGATTTTGTGTTGCAAGGACTATAAAAGGAGCTGCCAGCGGATAAGTAGTACCTTCAACAGTGATCTGTCTTTCTTCCATGGCTTCAAACAATGCGGATTGCGTTTTTGCAGGGGCACGGTTGATCTCATCGATTAAAACAATATTGGAGAACAATGGCCCTTTTTTGAATTGAAAATCCGACAGCTTTAAATTATAAACATTTGTCCCTATAATATCGGAAGGCATCAGGTCGGGTGTGAACTGAATCCGCGAGAAATCGACAGAAATCGTCCGGGCCAGCAGCTTGGCAGCAAGTGTTTTGGCAACTCCGGGAACTCCTTCAATCAGCACATGACCATCCGCAAGTATTGCAGCAATCAGCAGTTCTGTCATTTCTTCCTGGCCGACAATGATCTTGCTTACTTCTTCTTTAATGCTGTCAACAGCCTTCTTCAGATCGCCCAGGTCAAGCCTGTTCTGAAATCCGTTTTCTTCCATGTTTATTTTTTAGGTTTATCTTTTGTTCAGTTGATGAAATTCTTCTATTCTTTTATTTAAAAGGATCAGTTCTTCCTGGCTGATCTTTGATTTGCCCGAAAGCTGTGTGATGTACTCAAATAGCTCCGTGATCTTTGTCATTTCAATGCCTGAAAGATTGCTGATCCTCTCAATGAATGCCGGATCGAAGGCGGATGTCTGTATAAAAAAGCGGCTGCGAATGTGTTCGAGGAAATAATTTATTTTTTTCCCTGCTATGTTCTTGTGGTTTCCAGATTGATAATATAACGTTCCCACCACATCGACAAATTCAAGGGTTGTGTTTTTGAGCGGAGGCCAGACCGGAATAATGCGCTGTTTACGCTTGATTCCTATGATCATGAAAATAAGCAATGAAACAATAAGCAGGTAATAGGCAGTCATTAATGAGCGGTGCCTGAATATAACCCTTAAAGGGCTGGGGTCAAGGATTCTTCCCGCCTTGTAATATTCGTCCCAGAAAGTGGTCTGCAGCGGCAGATAGGAAAGCGCTTTACATGCATATGAATTATTTTCTGTACTGGCGAAATGATAATTACTAAAGGCCTCAGGTACCGTGCTTATATAGAACATACCCTTTCCCCGCCTGATGGAAATGAAATTGACTTCATTTTGCGAATTCACTCCAAGTACAGTGGTTTTTGAAGTGTCAAAGAATGTGAAATAACTGTTTTTGCAGGCCTTGGAATAATCATAGGCTTCCGTGCTTTTCAGTATGGGATTAACAAAATTGAGTCTTGTATTGTTTTTAAATATCGTTGCTCCGGAGTCATTCAGAGCCTGAATATTGGAATATAGCTGTTCATCGCTTCCTGTTTTTAATCCTGAAGCAAACTTCCCTTCAAAGGAATTGGCAGCTATAAAAACAGAATTCCCATTTTCCACAAATACATTTAGTTCACGGAGATCAAGTGTATCAGGCGAAAACTCATTATTAATGAAAATATAATTATACCCCTTGCCTTCAATGTTCATCGAGTTGTAAAGGGGCATGGTTTTGTCAATGATTGTTTGCCCTTCAAACAAAACGGGGAGCATATCATACAGTGCAGAAGTGCCAAAAGGGATTTTGTCTTTTTTTGTATAAGAGGGCTTCCAGCTGACCGGCTTCGGGGCAAGGAATTGAATGGTGATCAGCGCGGTGAAGCACAAGGTCAGGATAATAATATATTTTCTGTTCTGCTTATTCATTGAAACCTGTTTGTATTGAATTTTGGCATCAATAAATTGTATCTTTCTTCATCTATGTGCATATCGCCATACCAGACGCGGTCATATAATAAAGCAAGTTCATTAAAGGATTCGCTTAAGGGGGTTGTATTCAGTTCGGTGGAGTAGTCGTGATTGGTCTTGTCGATCTTCCAGTCGATCAGCCTGCGGTCACTTAGATCCTTAAGTACTTTCAGAAAGTGAATGCGTATCGCTTTGCGGTAATCCTTTTTAGCAATTGATTCAGAGATCAGCATGTCGAAATTTATGGAATGAATGTTTTCTCTAAATTCGGAGAAGTCCATTTTAACCTCGGCACTTTTGCCGTAGAATAATGCACGGATATTATTTTTTAATATAAGAAGAATGATAATTACAACGGCAGCGATGACAAGGCCGTACTCCAGTATTTGAAGGCCGATACTGCCTTCTTTGCTGTTGAAGATCTTCGATAAATTATTCCTGAGCCATTCTTTAAATTTTTCCCATGGCGACTCGGATGAGCTGCCGGTACGGTCATATTTATAATCTTCATTGCCGAGTAATTCAGCTTTTTCTTTTTCCGGGAGCAGGCGGACTTTCCTTGCTGCTGAGTCATGAATTACAGTAGCGGCAGGATTCAGGCAAAAAAGATGCGAATCAAGCAGGAAGCAGCTTAACAACAATACAAGCAAATACCTGTGCTTAATATTGCTTCTCGACATTTTGTGCAGGTGTTTGCCCTATTTCATTGATCCTGTCCATCAGCCCTGTGCCATCCTGTTTTTCAGCGAGACTGAAGTAGTGAAACGCATTAATGATATAAAGCAGGGAATAGATGAGTGAAGTGCAGAAGGTGCACATTGTTGCTACTATAAGAAAAATGATTGACACGTCAGAAGTGTTCCCTCGCGCTCTGCTGATCATTGAGATCATCTGGTATGCTACCTGTGGGATGGAAAAAACAAAGGAAATAACACCAATAGCCATAGTGGCACAGATCACGATCACCCAGGTCCACCAGAAATTTCCTCTCATAACTGATTTTGTCCGGCCGAATGAATCAAACACATTCTCGTCTTCTGACATTTTTACCATATACACCACAGATAATTGCCACATGAGCGGAGGAAAGAATATGAGAAGTGCGATAACAGCACAAACACCCAGCAATACTGCAAGCCATGGTGCAGCGGAACCTATTGCAATAAAAACACCGATGATCGCTCCGAGGAAAAGCAGTATCAGAAGTGTGAGCGAAAAGAATACGGAAAGAATATTGCCGATATTATTGCGGAGCCTTCTTCCTACATCATTGAGATTAAAATTACCATAGCCTTTGTCCATATACTCTATCATAAAAGAATATACGGTGCCTATAATTGCAAGATTGGAAACAATTCCGGCAAGAATGAATAAGAAATAGTTCAGCCCGAAGTTGGCTAAGGGATGCCTGGCCTGGCCGATTGAGAACGTTTCAATGGCATTTGCCTGGTAGTACGCGCCACAGATGGCAGTTAAAAGGATAAACGGGCCGGCCATAAAAATTAAAGACTGAATGAGTAATCTGAAATTCTGCCGTAAGAATTTAATAGAAACATTGAATGTTTCACCAAAATCCCTTGCAACACGAAAGTTGATCTTTTCTGAGTTCATTGTAGTGTTAGTTAGTGTTTGTCCTATGTAACCTGTTGTTTAACTGTATCGGATAAATCAAAAAATACCAGCTTATAAAAAACACTGAGGTAGAAATAATGCCAAGGCTTAAGAGTACCGGCATGTCTGTATGCCTGGTTACAAACGCTTCAAGGAATGCGGCAGCTATAAACACAGGTACGAGCCCGATGATGATCTTTAGTCCCTGTTTTGCACCTTTCTGAAATGAAACGGCCCGTGAATAAGTTCCGGGGTAAAGAATGCTGTTGCCCATTGTGAGTCCTGCACATCCGGCAATAATGATCGCGGAGATCTCAAGAGTGCCGTGAATCCAGATGACAAGAACGGACTTTAAAAGAAGCCCTTTGGCATAAAAAAAATATTGGAATGCTCCAAGCATTATACCGTTTGAGAATAACATGTAACCTGTGCCGACCGAGAACAGGATTCCAAGAACAAAACACAGGAAGGAAACATATACGTTGTTTAAGGTGATTGCAAGGAACATGTCCATTTGGTTCATGCTCTTATAAACTGCCATCGGATCATTCTTGTTAATATTTTCCAGCGTCATGTTCACATAGCTGTCGCCAAGGATCAGCCTGACAAAGGAATCATCATTTGCAGCAGATACCATACCGATCAGCATTGCAATAAAAAAAATAATAAAGGCTGTAAGAAGATGCCGGTGTGAATTGCGAAAGAGGAACGGCAGCTCATATTTCCAGAACGCTACTATCCGGTTCCGTTTTTCTTTTTTGTTTTTATAGATCTCCTGGTGAACCCTGGCTGCAACAGCGTTTAGATACTGGGTGGTTTTTGATTTTGGGTAGTGGGTCCGTGAGTAGGAAAGGTCATCTGTAAGCTGAATGAAAAGATCGGCCATCAGATCAGGGTCGCTATGCCCCTTTTTGTCAATTAGCGATTCAAAATGCTGCCATCTATCGCCATTGTGTTTTAAAAATGTGATTTCCTTCAATTCTGTTCCTTAAATGTGTGGCAAAATGCTTTGTAAATCTACAAAATTCCCCGCCAAAAAAGAATCAGTATTCGTCTCATTAAAATAATTATTTTTATAAAGTTACTTTTCACAGGCATTTGAATGGACAATATCCGGATACAGACTACACAGAACGTTGATATAGAATATGAAGCTGCGAGTATCGGTGACCGCATCCTGGCCACGCTGCTTGATTACCTCTTCTTTATTGCATATGTCCTCCTCATTACGATAGTCCTGGTTGTGTTAAATGGCTTTAAGGCCCCAAATCAAATCCTGTTCTTTGTCCTTTTATTACCGATACTATTCTATGATTTGTTATGCGAGGTGTTTTTTGACGGGAGATCATTTGGTAAAATGATCATGCACATCAAGGTAGTAAAGCTGGATGGTTCACGTGCGGACTTCGGAGCTTACCTGATCCGCTGGCTCCTGCGGATCATTGATACAAGGTTATTCATGGGTGGCGTTGCGCTTATTGCCATCATAGTAAGTTCCAGAGGTCAGCGTCTTGGTGATATGGCTGCAGGGACCACTGTGATCAAGATGAAGCAAAAGGTAAAGCTCAGTGATACAATCTTGAACAAAGTTGTACCGGAACATACAATATTATTCCCTGAGGTAAGGAGACTATCTGATAATGATGTTGCCATCATTAAAGAAGTTATTCAGATGAGCATAAGAACCAACAATAAGGAAGCTATTCAGAAGCTGGCACTAAGAACAAAAGCCGCAATGCAGGTGAGCAGCGACCTTCCCGACAATAAATTCCTTCTCGCAGTCCTGGCTGACTATAGCCATTATAACTTCGATAAATAATTTTATAAAAAACTATTTCCGGCATACTGTTACCACTTTGTGTTATACTATTTGAATACGGTCAGATCAGGATTTGTGGACAGCAGACTAAAAGAAACATATAATTTAAAAGCAACAGATAGTAATGCCTTTATAACCGAGGTTTACAACCGCTATGGCAAAAAGCTTTATTCGTATGCGCTCCATTCCTGGAGGCTAAATGAGGATACGGCCTGGGACCTTATTTACAAAACAATCTACCGGGTAAAAGAAACATACGGACGATATACGTTTGAGTCGGAGGAGAAATTTGCCTCTTTTATTTTCAGGATCTTTATTAACTACCTGAGAAATCATTACAGGGATCATAAGAACGCAAAGGAATTTGAATTCATGGCAATGGACGATGTTGATGTAAGTGCCGGTGAGCCTCCTGAACATGAGCAGAAGCCTGATCTGAAAATGAATGCACTGAATGAAGCCCTGGACGGTATGGAAGATTGGGAACGCATGCTGCTATTGATGCGGAGTGAAGGCAGGGCATACTCGGAGATCGTAAAATATATTGATAAGCCGGAGGGACAGCTGAAAGTTTATTATCAGCGCCTGAAGGAAAAATTAACCAAGAAATTAAAATGACCGGTAATAATTTAACAGATAAAGAAATCCATGACTTGCTCAAGAGGCGCCTCCTTGAGCCGGAAGAGGATGATCCACTAACCCAAAAACTCACAGAAATGGAAGCAAAACTTGTATTCGGAAGTGAGGCGCTGCATGTGCCTCCTCTCCAAAAGGAAAAAGAATTATTACAAAAGATCACTGGTTCTAAAGGAAAAAATTTATTCAGATGGATGGTTGCCTGTTCAGCACTTATTATTATCTCTGCTATCATGGTTTATTATATTATAAAGCCGGACATTGTTGAAACTCAATCTGCTCAACCTATTCCTCCTGAGAACGATAAAAGCATGCTTTCTATTCAAACACACACCATTGAGGCTACCGATTCGGTTTCCTCGGAGCCGGCCTCTGTCAGCCTGATTGTAATGTCAGTAGATGAGAAACGGATAAATGATCCTGATACCGTGCAAGAGCCTGGAGAAGAAAAATGGACAACAGGAGATCCCGGGATTAAATCAGATTACAAACCATCTCCCAAAAAGTATGATCCAAAGTTTGTAGACGCCTATGAAAATATTCCTGTTCTGAGCCCTAAGCAAAAAGCAGCAAATAATAAACTGAAGGATAAGATGATCAGGCAGCTCATCAAAAAGGATAAATCAGCCTGGTCGCTTGTAAGGATGGGGACAGAGAATATCGGAAACCAGAAGATCTCATATAACCCTTTCTATATAGCAACGATGGAGGTAACCAATAATCAGTACAGGGTTTTCCTGCAGGACCTGATCATCAAAGACAGAACTGATGATTACATTAAAGCTGTTCCTGATACCGCCAGGTGGTTGATAGGAGGAAAGGAGTTTTATGAGCCGATGCGGAAGAATTATTACTGGCATCCCGCGTATAATGACTATCCGGTGCTCAATGTATCAAGGGAAGGTGCCAAAATGTATTGTGATTGGCTCACCAGTGAAGTGAATGAAAAAATAAAGAAGGAAAATCCGGAAAAAGCAGAGGGACTTTATATAAACGATATTCGGATCCCGAATGAGATTGAATGGGTCGCAGCTGCAAGGGCCGGAAACGGAGATGTTCCGTATCCCTGGTCAACAAGCCCGGAACGGAATAGTGTACAGAACTCCCGCGGTTGTTTTTTATGTAATTTTTCGATCATAAATTATCCTGACAGCCTGAAAAAGCTAAACCAATGCGCGAATCAGAAGCTCGACAAGGCAATAACATCTGCGGGTTGGGCGAACGGAGATTTTTTCTTTACCGCGAAAGTTAATTCATATAATCCGAATGATCATTTCCTTTTCTGCATGTCAGGCAATGCTGCTGAAATGGTTTGGGAACATGAGACAATGAAGCCAATTACCAAAGGCGGCAGCTGGAACAGTGATGCGGAACATGTACAGATCAACGCGAAGGAAAATGCCGGTGTAACAGAAGGCTCGCCTTATATCGGTTTCAGACCTGTCTTTACAGCACCGCCATTGAAAAAGTAAAAAATGTTTTCCGGGTAACAAGAATGTCCTTCCGGTTTGGAAGGACATTCTTTATTTAACTGCAGGCGGTGCAGGCTGGGGATGATGTTTTACATACTGGTCCACACGCCACATCATTATTGTTGCAAATACCATCGAGATCAGAACGACAATACCGAGCCAGCCATAATTCTGTAATTCACCGGTAGAGCTTTGCACTACAATCATTCCGGCAACCGCAGAAGCAACTCCTCCTGAGAGCTGCTGGATAGCAGAATTGATCGCCATGAATGCACCCCTGTCTTGCGGAGCTGGCACGGCCGTCATAAGTGCGGATGAGGAGATCATCCGCGAGGAGATCCCGACAAACAAAATTACATTTATAACAATCACCAGCCATAAAGGTGTTATTCCAAGGTTGGTGTACACAGCAACCATGATCATACTAATAATAGTACCGATAAAAAACGTTCTGAACTTCCCGATCCTGTCGCTGAACTTTCCGATGAGAGGCCCGAAAATGATCGAGAAGATGCCCGTTATTACATACAGCAGGGGAAGCTGTTCCATTGTAAGATGAAGATTGTTGATACAGAACGCACTGCCAAACGGCATGAGCATGAAGCCGCCTGTTGCCAGTAGTATCGTGCCTAAGAATCCCCGGATATGATGTTTGGTTGTGAGGGTTTTTACCAGGTGCTGAAAAGCGCTGCGTTCCGACTTGATCAACAGGTGCTCATTGATGGGTTTCATATAAATAATGATCACGATCCCCACAATGATTCCGAAGGCTGCTATCATCCAGAAAGGTGAATGCCAGCCGAATTTATTTGCAAGCAACAACCCGATAGGAATACCGAGGACCTGGCTGGCTGCAAATCCCATCTGGACAAATCCCATCACACGTCCGCGCACTTCCATCCTGAAAATGTCAGTTACAATCGCGAAACACACTGAGCCGATCACACCTCCGAAAAGTCCTGTAACGATCCTTGCCATCAGAAGGAAATTATAATCCGGTGCGACTGCGCAAAGCATGGTTCCTATCAAAAAGCCGGTATAAAAGAAGATCAGAAGTTTCTTACGGTCAAACTTGTCCGCAAAGCCTGCAGCCAGTATTCCTGAAGCTCCTGCACTGAAAGCATACGCAGAAACCACCCATCCGAACTGTGAAGTGCTGATGTGGAGCTCCTCCAGTAACTGAGCCCCGAGAGGGGAAAGGACCATGAAGTCAAGAACGATCGTAAACATCAGGATGGATAAGATTGCAATTATAAATAGATGATAGCGGGTAAATGCCGGACTTTTATTTTCTGGGGCTGGTTTCATGGTAATAATTAAAGCACGCAAAGGTAGCAGAGATGGTCTGAATTTGTTCCTGCTACCGGAATTTTTATAAATAGAAAACCCTTTCCGTTTATGGAAAGGGTTTTCTATTGATTGATTGGAAAATTACTTCAGGCTGATTTTTCTGCTGAATTGTTTTTCTTCTGTGGTGATGCGGATCATATACATTCCATTACTTAAACCATCTCTTGAAAGAGTGATCCTGTCCTGGTTGATGGATGTCATCGACTTCACATTCTTTCCAAGCACATCGAAAATGTCCATTCTTACATTCTTTCCGCTGAATGCAGAAAGATCAAGTGTGAAAGTACTTTCCGCAGGATTCGGGAAGACAGAGAATTGTTCTGTGGTTTCTGCCTGCTCAACTCCAAGGGGGATCATCTGGATCGGTCCGTTATAAGAACAAACAAGAGAGGGTGTACCACATGTATAATATTCTAAGAAGTTGCGCATGTAAACAATTGTAGTATCATACTGAGCAAGATTATTTGCAGACGTGCCAACGTGAGGAACGTGATCCTGGTTATAGTATGTTTTGAAGCAATGCGAAAGCCCTATGTTATCCGCCCGCATTGCAATGGATTCACTTCCGTCAACCACCAGTAAAGGATATGTTCCTAACAGGTAAATAACTTCTGATCCGTATGGCACAGTATTGTCATTGTTCCCATGCATGTTTAAAACAGGTTCATCTCCGGGCTGCATCCATGCTGTATCGCCTAATGCACCGCAAAGATTGATCACTCCTTTAACATCAGATGAGTAACCTGGATTTCCGCTGAGCCCTTCGATTCCGCCATGTAACCCATGCTGTGGATTGGTTCCTGTACCTGTTGTGTCCACATAGGCAGGGAACTCAGAAAGCTGGTCCATGTAAGCAATGTGAAGCGCTATGAACCCTCCTGCAGAAACACCCGCAAAATAAATATTGTTAGGATCGATCCTGTAAGTATTACCGCCTACAGCGTGGTTCTTTCTGAAGAAACGGACTGCCGCGCGCCCGTCATGCACTGCGCGCATCACTGCGGCACCTGCATCTGTTGAATCCGGAGGCCCGCCAACAGGAAAATGCGTCATGCCGGTACGATACTCTATCGAAGCAGCTACATACCCCAGTTTTGCAAGGTCTTTGCAAAGCTGTACCACATCACTGCCTGTCTTGCTTCCGCCCACAAAGCTCCCGCCATGGGCAACAATTACAAGCGCACGATTTTGAGCAGCATCTCCCTGCGGCTCATAAATATCGAGCATAAGGTTGAAGTTGGTATTGTTGTGCTTTACATTGCTTCCGTATTGCACATTGGAAGTGAGTGTGTGCGTTGGAAACACATAGTTATGGTATCTTCCACCGAAACATTGTGCTGATGCATCTGCTGCCGCACCAAGCATCAATACTCCGGAAAGTACTGACAAGTAAATTTTTTTCATGGGATTTTATTTGTTTACGTTAAAGATAGAAAATTACCGTGGAAATAAAAATTCCTGTAAATAGTTTTAAAATCAGGTGGTACCGATAACGAATAAGGTGGAATCAGGGTTTGCTAAAATTGGTTATCATGGAAGCGATTCAATAAGATATTCTTGGGTTCAATTTACAGGTTCGTAAAATTCGTTTAATATTAGTTATCCTTACCTAAAAATTCCACTCAAGGCTTACGCCCGGTACTACCGCTTTTGATTTGAAGGTTCCGCCAAAACCTGTTTCCATGTTTGTATCCGTCCGTTTCATGCCCTCTATATAAAGAACAGAAGCATCAAAGTGGATCATTTTGGTAATATTGAATGTGAATCCTGCAGTTATGCCTATTTTATTTGCATCAGGTGTTTCAGGGGTAAGGTAGCCGCTTTTCACCGGGCTGGAATCGAAATATGCGCCCGCGCGAACTGTCCATTTTTCCTTTAATGCGTATTGGGCACCAAGACGGTAAATAAAAGAGTTCTGGTACATTCTCGGGGATCTGATATCTGCAAGCTTTTCCGTATTCTCTTCAAAATTAATTACCAGTGAGTCGTACGATTTCCATCCTACATAATTCACATCAAGGGCAAGGGCAACTTTGGAAGTAACTT
This sequence comes from Bacteroidia bacterium, assembly GCA_036386835.1. GTDB lineage: Bacteria > Bacteroidota > Bacteroidia > 2-12-FULL-35-15 > 2-12-FULL-35-15 > 2-12-FULL-35-15. The sequence goes on along the minus strand of DASVUX010000038.1, from coordinate 10,735 downwards.
TATAGCCTGCACCAACCGAAATGGTTTGAGGCAGCCTGATCTGGGTAGAGAAAGTGGTGGAAGGAAAAAAGTGATCCACCGAAGACGGGACTTCGAACTCGGCTGTCCCGCCATCTATTTTAACTTTGACCTCCGAACGATAATCGATCCCGATGGATAATTTATCGTTGGGCTTGAAGTAGATCCCGGCATTAAATCCGTAACCGCTTGCCTTCCCATTTAATTTGCCTTCACCATATTTACCTGTTGAGTCCTGCAAAGGGATTCCTTTACGCAGGCTGAACCCCCCTGTAGCATATATAAATCCTGCCCCTATACCAATTTTGTCAGTTACCCTGAAAGAAGCTGTCGGCTGGATGAAGATCGTTTTCAGGTCGATCTCTCTTATCAGGAACTGCCCCTTCCAGTCATCAGGCCACTGGACTTTACTTCCGAATGGTGTGTAAATGCCAAGTCCGACATTCCACTTCGCTGCTTTTTTGAATTTATAAACAGCATATAATGTAAAGGGAGTTCCCGTATGGTTCACCATATTGGAAGTGTAATTCCCCGGGTAAGGTTCTAAATAAGTGGTGCGTGGAATAATGAAGCTTGCGCCCAACGAGATCCCGCGAAGTGAATCCAGGAAAGACACAGCACCCGGGTTGAAAAAGATTGCAGCATTATCCTGGAGAAATCCTGTTCCGGTATGTCCCATTCCTGTTTGCTTCTGCCCCTGCAGGTTGATCTGGAACCCCCCCGCTGTCAGGCGAACGGAGAGGCTGAATATTACTGATAAAAAGAAAAGCTTCTTCATTTGACAAAATAAGGGATTTTATGCTCAGAAATCAAGTTATTCATGGAATTCTTGAGAAGGCCGGATCATGGATGTTAAAGACTGTTATATCTTTTAACCCACAGATAATAAAATCAACAGTTTGGAGTATTTACAATTGGAAATTATCGGTTTGGAATCAATTCCCACATCGTTTTATTCCGTACCTTTGCAGCGCAAATAAATCAGGACAAAATAAGCTTATTGCGGTAACAGATATTGAATTCGTGTGTTGTGGTTTAGCCCCGGGAACATTGGTTGTAAGTCAGTGTTAAACATCATTGAAAGGTTTTTCCCAAAGGACGGAAGAGCCTTTTTTGTTCAGGAACACATTGAGTTATCCGCAGATACAGATTGACAGTTGTAAGAGATTAGAATCAGTACCAAAAAAATGGCAACAGAAATAAAAACAAACGTGGTGATCCTTTTTGCAGGTGATTCCGGTGACGGGATCCAGCTAACAGGTTCACAATTTACAAATACCGCTGCATTGTACGGGAACGACATCAGCACTTTCCCTAATTTCCCGGCAGAGATCCGTGCCCCGCAGGGGACTATTGCGGGTGTTTCAGGCTTCCAGCTTCACTTTGGAAGTGTTGAGATCTTTACTGCCGGTGATGCATGTGATGTGCTGGTTGTGATGAATGCAGCCGCATTAAAAGCCAACATCAGGCAATTGAAACCTAACGGGATCATCATTGCAAATACGGATGGTTTTGATGCAAAGAATTTAAAGCTCGCTAAATATCCTGAGGGGGTGAATCCGCTGAAGGATAATTCGCTCGAAAAATACAAGGTCTATGAGATTGATGTGACCAAGATCACGCGTGCGGCATTGGAAGGCTCCGGACTTGGGACGAAGGAAATGGACCGCTCCAAGAATATGTTCGTGCTCGGATATATTTACTGGATGTATAACCGTTCTATCGATGGTTCGGTTGAATTTCTGAAAGAACAGTTTAAGAAGCGGCCCGAACTCCTTGAAGCGAACATTAAAGTTTTGAAAGCAGGATTTAATTACGGTGAAACAGTGGAAACACCGATGAACCGTTTTGAAGTAAAACCTGCCCCTGTTGCTAAAGGAACTTACCGCAGTATCGTAGGTAACCAGGCTGTCGCGATGGGTTTGATAGCCGCATCCCAGAAAGCCGGGCTGACTTTATTTTACGGAACATACCCGATCACACCCGCTTCGGATATTCTTCATGAGTTGTCGAAACATAAGAATTTTGGTGTGAAGACTTTTCAGGCAGAAGATGAGATAGCCGCTGTAACATCAGCTATTGGCGCTTCTTTCGGAGGTGCCCTTGGGATCACAGCTTCTTCCGGTCCGGGTATCGCATTAAAAGGGGAAGCGATCGGCCTGGCATTGATGCTTGAGCTTCCGCTTGTGATAGTGAACATACAGCGTGGCGGGCCCAGCACAGGTTTACCTACGAAAACAGAACAGGCTGACCTGATGCAGGCGATCTACGGCCGTAATGGCGAAGCGCCCGTCCCCGTTATATCTGCAAGCACACCGGGTGATTGTTTTGAAATGGCTTTCGAAGCCTGCCGCCTTGCAATTGAATTCATGACACCGGTATTTTTCCTGAGTGACGGTTATATAGCAAACGGTTCGGAGCCCTGGAAATTCCCATCTGCTGCCGATCTTCCTGAATTAAAAGTTGCTTTCGCAAAAAATGAATTAAAGGAAGGGGAAAAATTCCTTCCGTATAAACGGAATGAAAAATTAGCCCGTCAGTGGGCGATCCCGGGCACGAAAGGCCTGGAGCATCGTGTTGGTGGTATTGAGAAGGAAAATGAGACGGGGAATATTTCCTATGATCCGGAGAACCATGAATTGATGGTGAAGCTTCGCCAGAAAAAGATTGATAACATCGAGAACTATATTCCATTACAAACTATTGATAACGGGAATGCCAAAGGCAGGCTGCTGATCCTTGGCTGGGGCTCAACATATGGTTCTATCAAAACTGCTGTAAGGGAGGCGATCGCTGAAGGTTTTGATGTTTCCCATGCACACGTGAAATACATGAATCCCTTGCCAAAAAATTTAGGCGAGCTGATAAAAGGATTTGATAAAGTAATGATCCCTGAGATCAATAATGGACAGCTGATAAAGATCATTCGCGATAAATTCCTGGTGGATGCAAAAGGGTTAAATAAGATCAAAGGGATGCCGTTTACTTCTGCGGAAATAAAGGAAAAGATTGCGGAAATGATAAATAGTTAGGAACCCATGAAAACGATCGGTCGTTTGCACTTGGCATTTTGGTACCAGGATGTCATCCCGACCGTAGCGGAGGGATCTTGGCCGATGAAAGGAATTAAATAGTTGCATAGGTAATTTAAAATGACAGTAAAAAAATAAGGCATGCGCACTTTCTCGACTTCGCTCGAAATAACAGCACGCAGATAGAAATTAGTACATTAGTAATTGGTAGAATGGAAACAGTAACAGAAAAATTATCACCCAAAGATTTCGTGACCGACCAGGAAGTACGTTGGTGCCCGGGCTGCGGTGATTACTCGATATTAAAGCAGGTGCAGACGGTAATGCCTGAGCTTGGATTAAAGAAGGAAGAGATCGTATTTATTTCCGGGATCGGATGTTCATCCCGCTTTCCTTATTACATGGAAACATACGGCATGCACAGTATCCATGGCCGTGCTACCGCAATTGCAAGCGGCCTGAAAGCTACCCGCCCTGATCTTAGTGTATGGATCGTTACCGGTGACGGTGACGCATTGTCTATCGGGGGAAATCACCTTATCCATTTACTGAGAAGGAATTTCGATGTGAACGTACTGATGTTCAATAATGAGATCTACGGTTTAACAAAAGGACAGTATTCTCCAACTTCACCATTAGGGAAGGTTGCAAAGTCAACTCCTATGGGTTCCGTGGATCATCCGTTCAATCCGCTGGCATTATGCCTTGGAGCTGATTCCACTTTTGTAGCGCGCTCAATGGATCGTGACCCGATCCACCTCCGTGAAATCCTGAAAAGGGCAAATGCACATAAGGGAACATCCATGGTGGAGATCTATCAGAATTGCAACGTATTCAATGATGGCGCATTTGAAGTGTTTACTGAAAAAGGGACAAAAAAAATGAATACACTTTTCGTAGAGCAGGGGAACCCATTGATCTTCGGAGAGAAAGGTGAAAAGGGAATCAAGCTGGACGGCTTCAAACCAATCGTTGTTGACATGGCTGAAGTTTCTGCAGGTGACCTTTGGATCCATGATGAAAAAGACCAGGTGAAAGCAAACATACTTGTCCGTTTCTTTGACAGTCCTTCAAAAGAAAATGCATTGCCAAGGCCATTTGGTGTGTTCTACCAGGAAGACCGCTTCTCATACGAGAAAGCATTCAATATGCAGATCCAGGAAGCGATCGCACAGAAAGGGAAAGGCGACCTCGATGCACTGATCAGGGGTAAGAATACCTGGACGATATAAGTGCGGATCTGTTTATAATTTAACAGGCTCTCCCGGCTGCTCCCGGGAGAATAAGTTCGTTTAGCCCCTTAGGCCAAATTATTGATAACATCATCAACCGGGAATCTTAGCCCCGGAGGGGCGTATTATTTGTCTGTCATTCCGACCAACGCGGAGGAATCTTATCATAACTCCGTTCATAAAAGAAAGATATCCGGCTTCTCCCAAGATGATAAGCCCCTTAGGGGCAAATTATTAATTACACCATCAACCCGGAAGCATCAGCCCCGGAGGGCGTATTGTTGAGCTCAGGCATGGGCCGCTGCGGTGTTTTTTTTGGAAGTCAAAATCTAAGTTTCTTAGATTAAACCTTCCCTTTTTACTAAGGTCTTACCCCCGGACTTAAAATCAATAACCTATGAAAAAATTAATGATGATCTTGTTTGCGGTTGCCATGACGACTGCAACAGCAATTGCACAGGAAACAAAACAACCACCGGCAAAAAAGACCCCGGAAGAACGCGCTGAGATGGCCACAGCCAGGATGACGAAAACCCTCGCGCTGAATGAAGAACAGCAACAAAAGGTAAAAGCGCTGATCCTGAAGCGTGAAAAGGACAGGGAGAACATGCAAGAAAAAGCGAGGGATACCCGTCAGAAAGTAGAGGCTGAGATGGAGGCCGATCTCCAAAAGATCCTGAACGCGGAGCAGTTCGAAAAATTCAAAAAGAAAAAAGAAGAAATGAAGAGCAGGAGAAAAGATGCTCCCGCAAGAAAAGAGGCAATGCCTCCCCCGCACCCGGAGGAAAAATAATTATCCTGTTGAGCGCCCCGCAATAATATGCGGGGCGATTTTATTTCTTTAAATTCGTAGCAGAATGTCAGGCACTTTTCTGCAAACCCCGATCGAATATTTAAAAGGAGTTGGCCCGCAAAAAGCGGAGCTGCTGAAAAAAGAGCTGCATATTTTCAATTATGGCAACCTTCTGACCTTTTATCCCTTCCGCTATGTTGACCGCACAAAGTTTTATAAGATCAGTGAGATCACTCCGGATCTTCCGTATGTACAGCTGAGAGGGAAGATCGTTCACACGGAGATGATCGGGGTAAAGCGGTCACAGCGTTTTGTTGCCAGGTTTTCTGACGGTTCAGGAGTTTTAGAGCTTGTGTGGTTCCAGGGCGCAAAATGGATCGGTGAAAAAATAAAGCCTCATGCCTCAAATGAATATGTCGTATTCGGCAAGCCTGCGCTTTTTAACGGCAGGTTCAATATCCCTCATCCGGAGATCGATCCGGTAAGTGATGAGAATACAGTACTGGCTTCTGCGCTTCAGGCTGTTTACAACAGCACCGAAAAACTGAAGGTTCGTAATCTCGATACTAAAGGAATCGCAAGGATCCAGAAGGCGCTTGTTTCGCAGATAAAAAATAACATTCCTGAAATTCTCTCAAAGAACATCATGGATAAGTTTCAGCTGATTTCCCGTGAAGAAGCTTTTAAGCAGATCCATTTGCCGAAAGACCCTTCCAGCTTAAAGCAGGCTGAACTCAGGCTGAAATTTGATGAGCTGTTTTTTATTCAGCTGAAGCTCCTGAAACAAAAAGGAAACCGCGAGAAGCATTTCCGCGGAAATGTGTTTTCAAAGGTGGGGGATTACTTCAATAATTTTTTCAATCATCATCTGCCTTTTGAATTAACAGGAGCGCAAAAAAGAGTGATCAAAGAGATCCGCCTGGATATGGGAAGCGGCAAGCAGATGAACCGTCTGGTGCAAGGCGATGTGGGAAGCGGGAAGACCCTAGTTGCGCTGATGAATATGCTTATTGCCATGGATAATGGTTTCCAGGCATGCCTGATGGCGCCAACGGAAATTCTTGCGAACCAGCATTATGAAACTATTTCGGAATTATTAAAGCCGCTGAATGTGAATGTCGGTTTACTCACCGGCTCCACAAAAGCAAAAGCAAGAAGAGTTTTGCATGAGCAATTGCAGAACGGTGAAATGCATATTCTGATAGGAACGCATGCATTGCTTGAAGATGCGGTGCAGTTTAAAAATATCGGTTTGGTCGTAATCGATGAGCAGCACCGTTTTGGTGTTGCACAGCGCGCAAAGATGTGGACGAAGAACGCGATCTCTCCGCATGTGCTCATTATGAGCGCGACTCCGATCCCACGCACCCTTGCCATGACGCTCTACGGTGATCTTGATGTGAGCGTGATTGATGAGATGCCGCCCGGGAGAAAGCCGATCCAGACTGTTCACCGTTTTGATGAGAACAGGCTGCGTGTTTTTGGTTTCATGAAAGAGCAGATAGAAGTCGGCCGGCAGATCTATGTTGTATATCCCCTGATCAAAGAATCGGAAAAAATGGATTTTAAGGACCTGATGGATGGGTATGAAAGTATTGCAAGAGCATTTCCACCGCCCTATCAGATCAGCATCGTCCATGGACAGATGAAAGCGGATGCAAAGGAATTCGAGATGCAGCGTTTTGTAAAAGGTGAAACGCAGATCATGGTAGCAACCACAGTTATTGAAGTGGGCGTGAACGTTCCCAATGCCAGTGTAATGGTGATTGAAAGCGCAGAACGTTTCGGGCTTTCGCAGCTCCACCAGCTTCGTGGAAGAGTGGGAAGAGGTGCAGAGCAATCGTACTGCATCTTAATGACATCCCGTAAACTTGGAGCGGATGGTAAATTGCGAATGGAAACCATGTGTCGCACCAACGATGGTTTTGAAATCGCGGATGTGGATATGAAGCTGCGCGGGTCGGGTGATATGGCGGGAACGCAGCAAAGCGGTGTGCTGGACCTCAATATCGCTGATCTCGCCAAAGATGCACAGATCCTACATGCTGCAAGAAATATGGTGATCGAACTCCTCTCCGAAGATCCCGAGTTAGCGAAACCTGAGAACGCCAATATCGCCTATCATTTTTCTATGATGAGTAAGAACAATACGAACTGGAGCAGAATATCCTGACCTCACCCTTCATCCCCTCTCCGAAGGAGAGGGGTTAAACACCGTAGTCATTCCCACTCTTCGGCTCCTAAAATAAACCTCTTCGTTCCCGGGTTGCCATTTCGAGCAGAGCCGAGAAAGTGTGTCAGGTTAAAGAATATTAAAACCTGCTATTTTTTTGTTTTGGCGGTTGGTCGGAATTGAATTGGATTATTTGTGTGCTGTCATTTCGAGCGGAGTCGAGAAAGTGCGAGGGGCATATTATAAAAATCTGTATTTACGTAATACATAGATTCGTAAATTCTTATCCATTCGTTATCCGTTTCCGTTTTAGTGTAGTCCCTTTTGGGACTTATTATTAATAATAACCCGAAGCCCAGGACTTAAGCCCCGGGGGCGTATTATAAAACTGTATTCAGTCGGTGCATGCACTGATTCATAAAATTCTTATCCATTCGTTATTATCCGTATCCGTTTTAGTGTAGTCCCTTTTGGGACTTATTATTAATAATAACCCGAAGCCCAGGACTTAAGCCCCGGAGGGGCATATTATAAAATCTGTATTCAGTCGGTGCATGCACGATTCGTAAATCCTTATCCATTCGTTATCCGTATCCATTTTAGTGCAGTCCCTTTAGGGACTCATTATTAATAATAACTCGAAGCCCAGGACTTAAGCCCCGGAGGGGTGTATTATAAAATCTCTATTCAGTCGGTACATGCACAGATTCCTAAATTCTTATTCATTCGTTATCCGCATCCATTTTAGTGCAGTCCGTTAGGGACATTATTAATAATATCTCCAACCCCAGGACTTAAGCCCCCGGGGTATTGTAAATCTGTGCCAGCCTGAGTTTAACACGCAGATCATTATGATTTTTATGTTTTAAATTATGATAGCTTTTGCAGCTTATAATAAAATTATGATTTGATTCCGTAAAGGGCTTCGCCCGGAACGGTATTGTCAGTGCGGTGTCGTTTCGAGCGGAGTCGAGAAAGCGCGTGGCTTGGGAACTAACTCTTCCAAACCTTAGTCATTCCGTGCTTGACACGGAATCTCTCTGTAGTGTTAAGGTGGGCTGGATTCCCTTCACATCATAATATTAGAGAGATACCGTGTCTGGGCACGGTATGACGATCACGCTGGTCATCCATACAAATTTATTTTTTCAACAAATCCCTGAAACTGTTAAAAACATTATAATTCCCACCCCTTTCCAATTCTTATATTTGTGTAAACACTCAAGACATGTCAGATACACGTTTTTACAAAAAGATAGCATTACAATTAGGGATCCGAGAACAACAGGTAAGCGCAACAGTTGCATTGCTGGACGAAGGCGCCACCATGCCGTTCATTTCGCGTTACCGGAAAGAAGCAACAGGAAGTCTTGATGAGGTGCAGGTTGCGAACGTACGTGATGAGATCGAGCGACTGCGTGCCCTTGAGAAAAGAAGGGAAGCGATCATTGATTCGATAGAAGGCCAAGGCAAATTAACCCCGGAGCTGATCCAGCAATTACGCGCTGCCGAAACTGTGTCAACACTTGAGGATATTTATCTTCCATACAAACCAAAGCGCAGGACGCGGGCAACCATTGCAAAGGAAAAAGGGCTCGAGCCATTGGCGGCCTTGCTTTTTGAGCAGAATAAGATCGATGTGAAGGCCGAAGCAGAGAAGTTTATTGCAGAAGATAAAGACGTAAAGACAAAGGAAGAAGCGCTGGCAGGCGCCCGCGACATCATCGCGGAATGGGTGAATGAGAATGCGGAAGCGCGTGATAAGATCAGGAACCTGTTCAAGCGGGAGGCGACTATAAAAAGTAAAGTGCTGAAAGGAAAAGAAGCCGTTGGAGAAAAGTTCAAGGATTATTTCGACTGGGAAGAACCTTTAATGAATTGTCCTTCACACCGTTTGCTTGCGATCCGCAGGGGTGAAAGCGAGGAAGTGCTCAGCATTTTTATTGCACCCCCTGAAGAAAGCGCGCTGGATATTTTACACAAGCAATTTGTTACCGGGAATAATTCTTCCTCCGAGCAGGTAAAGCTGGCCGTAACCGATTCCTACGAACGCATGATGCAAAGCTCGATTGAGAGCGAAATGCGCATGCTGACAAAAGAACTCGCGGATGAAAAAGCGATCCAGGTATTTGCCGATAACCTCCGTGAATTATTGCTGGCATCACCGCTCGGACAAAAAGCGATCCTTGCCATTGACCCGGGGTTCCGCACAGGATGCAAGGTGGTTGCATTGGACAAGCAGGGGAAATTACTGGAAGACACGGTGATCTACCCGCATGAGCAGAATAAGATCTTTCATACAAAGCAAACAGTGCTTGCCTTATGCGCTAAATATAACCTGGAAGCAATTGCGATCGGAAACGGCACTGCGAGCCGCGAAACGGAGACATTCATAAGGAGCATAGAAGAGCTGCCGAAAGACATTCACGTGATCATGGTGAATGAAAGCGGTGCCTCCATTTATTCCGCTTCGGATGTGGCGCGGGAGGAATTTCCGGATAAGGATGTAACAGTGCGAGGCGCAATTTCAATTGGTAGAAGACTGGCAGATCCGCTTGCAGAACTGGTGAAGATCGATGCAAAATCGATTGGGGTCGGACAGTACCAGCATGATGTGGACCAGTATCTTTTGAAGAAAAAGCTGGATGAAGTAGTGGAAAGCTCCGTGAATAAGGTTGGAGTAGAGGTGAACACTGCAAGTAAGCAATTGCTGACCTATGTTTCTGGATTAGGGCCACAACTGGCAAGAAACATTGTTGAATACAGGAATGAGAACGGGCCTTTCAAATCACGTAAAGACCTTTTGAAAGTTCCGCGCATGGGTGAAAAAGCATTTGAGCAGGCAGCAGGTTTCATGCGCATCGCGAATGGAAAACATCCGCTGGATAAAAGCGCAGTGCATCCGGAGAGCTATCACATCGTTGAGAAAATGGCAGCAGACCTCAATTGTACCATTGAACAACTGATGAGCGACAAGGAATTAAGAAAACAAATCTCACTTTCGAAATACGTAACGGAGACTGTCGGCTTGCCAACGCTGAATGATATCATGTCCGAGCTCGACAAGCCGGGCCGCGATCCCCGTAAATCATTCGAGGTATTTGCATTTGACGACAGCGTCCATGAAATAAAAGACCTGAAAATAGGAATGAAGCTTCCGGGCATTGTCACCAACGTTACCAATTTCGGGGCTTTTGTGGACATTGGTGTTCACCAGGATGGACTGGTTCACATCTCACAGCTCTCCAATACCTACGTTTCCGACCCTAACACCGTTGTAAAGGTTGCCCAGAAAGTAACAGTGACTGTCACCGAAGTAGATGCACAGCGGAAGCGCATTGCCTTGTCCATGAAGGACAATGTTTCAGCGGCACCTGCTCAGCCATCAAAACCGGTTTCCAATACCAATAATTCCAATAAAAAGGGTTCAGGAAAACCAGAGCCTCCTGCAAATGATTTTGCATCTCAGTTGGCGGCATTGAAGGAT
>DASVUX010000037.1:0-125807 GCA_036386835.1 Bacteroidia bacterium | reverse complement strand
TGCCGGAGAGAAAATGTGCAAGGCAGATAACGGCAAGTATTATTTTCCGCTGGTTCATTATAATAACTCGGGCAATATGCATTCTGCCTGGTTGTATGAATATGACCCTGAAGGAAATAATCTGATCCTTCGTCACATGTTTAATCAGGCAAATATAGGAGCAAGCAGTCTTATAAAAGGTCCTGATGGAAAGCTTTATGGAACCACTATGTATGGTGGATTAGGGCATGGAGTAGTATACCAGTTTGATCCGGCTACACTTATTTATTCAATTAAATATTCATTCACCGGTGCAATGCAGTTTCCAACATCGCCTTTATTACTGGCATCGGATGGTTATGCCTATGGCACCACAATGGGTGGTAATCTGTATCAGTATAATTTCACTACCGGTGCCGTGGTGAGCAAGTACAATATCCCGGACTTCAATAATACGCATTTTTCCGGGGGGAAGCTTGTTGAAGCAGGCGGTGCGTTATATGGTATTATTGAAAAGAAGATTTTCAAAGCCACACTTTCACCATTTTCTTTTCAGGTTGTTTATGGCGGAGGGTCCGATATTCCTGTTGCCTGTAAGTCTCTTGAAACAGATGGTATAAATCTTTTCGGAACTACGTCCGGTACAGGTCCTGCTGGTTTAGGCGGAGTTTTTGAGTATGATATTGCCGGTGATTATCTTACTGAACATTATTATTTTAATGGAACTGACGGAAAAAATCTTTATTCCGGAATGTCATATTTAAGCGATGGAAAATTTTACGGAATAACAAAAGAGGGCGGACTCAATTCACGTGGAGTGATATTCAGATTTGATCCTGTTTCAAATACTTATACGAAAACACACGATCAGACAGCCACGCAAAGTTTAGGCTCTACGAGTTACCTGGTAGAAGATGTTTTCAATGGGCCCGGTGCTGCTTTTGTAGAAAATGATACAGTCTGCAATGCAGCCACAGCAATTTTTAAATACACTACCGGCGGCAGGTTCGTTACTTATCAATGGCAGGAAAACCGGGGGACCGGCTGGAATGACCTTGATGCGGCCCTCGGTTACGTTGGTGTAAATTCAGATAGCCTGCGGGTTCAAAACACGAATAACAGTATGAATGGCTATACTTACCGTTGTATTGTTGATGGAATCTATGCAGGTGCAGATACAAGTAATGTTGCATCGCTTTACTTATATCCAACCCATGTGAATATATTAAACACAGATCTTTCACCGCCTTATCAAAACGGTGATACAGTAATATTAGCCGCAGACAGTCTTTCCTATCTGACTTATCAGTGGTACCGTTTTGGTGCTCCGGTTACAGGCGCAACCGCCTCAACCTACATGGCTACTCAGTCGGGTATTTATCATTTGAGGGTTGATAACTCCATAGGATGTTTTTATAATACACCGGCCATTCATCTGAATATAATTTTGACCAACCCTGTTAATGCAACAGCTTGTTCCGGGGATGATGTGAAATTTAAGATCACGCGGGATGGACCTGGCTATTATAGTTCACCTTCCTGGCAGGTGAATGATGGTATTTCCGGCTGGATATACATTGGTGGCCCCGGTTCTACATATGATAGTCTTCTCCTGACAAGTGTGGATACATCAATGAATGGTTATCAGTACAGGTGTATTGTTAATTCAGTCTATTCTGATAAAGACACTTCAGATGCTGTGATGCTGAATGTGCTTCCGGGATGTTATACATGGCCAGGGGATACAGATAATGATCGCCTGGTTTCCAATAATGATCTGTTACCGATCGGGTTACACTATGGTCAAACCGGCTTCCCACGAGCAGTTCAAAGCATAGGATGGTTCGGCTGGCCTTCGGCTGATTGGGGGACTCTGCAGTCAAATGGTTCAGACCTGAAGCATGCTGACTGCAACGGGGATGGCATTGTCGACAATAATGATACCCTCGCGATTACCCAGAATTTTTCCTCGTATCATGCTTTCGTTCCAAATCCTGGCGAACCTTCCCGTTCTTCTGATCCGGAGATTTATTTTAGCAGCTCAAATACTTCTTATCTGCCGGGTGATTGGATTGATGTAGATGTCAAGCTTGGAACCGCTGCAAATCCAACTGATAACCTGTACGGTATTGCCTTTAACATTGATTACGATCCTTCTCTCGTTCAAAGCGGTACTGAAAGTCTTATATTTCCTTCAAGCTGGCTTGGAGATCCTTTGAGCAATGCAATTAAATTTGCGCGTATTGATCAGGTGTATCATACTGTTTTTGGTGCAGAAACACGGATTGATCATATAAACAGCAATGGTTATGGTAAGATCGCAACCTTCCGGTTCCAGGCCAGTCCCTTTATTTCATCCGTATCAGCATTAAATTTATCCTTCAGCGGATATTCTGCCAATGATTCTGCCGGTAATGCCATATTGTTTAATGACTCGTCCCTCACCATTATTATCGACCCTGCTGCAACATCGTTAACAGAATTGAATAGTTCATCAACTATCAATGTTTATCCGAATCCTTATATGGATCTCACCAATATCAGTTATGTTCTGAATGAAAAGTCCGGTGTCAATGTTGACGTTTACAATGCAATGGGCCAGCATATCCAGACGTTGGTAGCAGAGGTGCAGCCCCAGGGATCATATAGATATGGTTTCTCCGGAAAACAACTTGGAATGGATGCGGGGATCTATTTTGTTAAAATTTGTATTGACGGTAAAACCACAATGAAGAGAATAGTCGAGATGAAATAACAGGCTTGCAAAGAATTAGATTAAAAAAGGCTCCCGTATGGGAGCCTTTTATTTTTAGCTTGCCGATTTTACGGAGTCCTGAATCTGTTCCTGTATATGTGGCTGAGGCAGCTCGCTTTCAGGCTGAGGCAGCTCTTTAAAGGATTCTATCATGCTTTCCATGTCATGGCCAAACTCAGCTTTTTTGTCTGCCCTTGTCCATGTTAGGATCTGGTAAAAAGCATAAGGAGTTTCTATTACCCCCATTTTATAATATACGTCAATGCCGTCAACACTTCCTGTTATTTCACTCACGAGGGCATTATTCCCTCCGATCTTTTCTTTCTTGGGCTCACTTACATTGCCATTCTTAATTGTTTCGTGAAAAGGCTGGGAAGCAATGTTCTTAAAGTACAGATCGATATCGTATTCAAGATCATAGCTCACCATTGTCTTTTTCCGTTCATCAATTACAAAGGCATAGATATCCTTATCTGTATTCTGGTATTGGAATGAGGCGTCTGCATGAAGGTCAACACAGGGCTGAAGATACTCAGGGATAGAAATGGCATAACGGTTATTTACTTTCACTTCTTTAAAAGCAGTTTCCTGCTTGCATGCAGTAAATGTTGAAAGCACTGCGACTGAAAATAATAATTTCCTGATCATCCCGGTTGGTTTAGCTCTAACAAAGTACTTAAAAATAAACGTTAAATAAAAATAAGTTTATAAATAGCTTTTAACCGATCTTTTCGAGCTCTTTTCCCAGCGCTTTAACGGTTTTAAGGCATTGTTCATTCATTTTTTCTATTTTCAGCAGCATCGGCTCGCTTAACCCGCTGGCCGTAATGTTCTTTTCAATAAATTCGAGCTGGAGATTAAGCTCAAACGCGCCCAACAGCTTTGCCGGGCTTTTCATTTTATGGGCCTGGGGCCCGATAGCAGTTATGTTCCCTGTGTTTACGAACTGCCGCATCTCCTCAACATAATGGGGCATCTCTTCAATATAGCTTCCCATGATCTCTTTCAGGTAATTCTTATCACCTTCTGCTCGCTCATTCAGCAGTGAAAGGTCGATCACCGGTGCGTTGCTGATCCTGCCCATCGGGATCGTTTTCACGATCTTGTCATACAGCTCTTCGGGATTGAAAGGCTTTGACACATATTCGTTCATGCCCACAGCAATACATTTTTCGCGGTCACCGATAAGCGCAGAAGCCGTCATGGCAATGATCGGGATCTTGTTCACCGGTGCGGCCATTTTCCTGCGGATATGCTTGGTCGCCTCAAAGCCGTCAATATCAGGCATTGTAACATCCATCAGGATCAGGTCGAATTTCTTCTCCGACAGCTTTTCATAGGCTGCTTTAGCATTGTCAGCTACATCCACCTTGGCGTTCCATTTCTGGATAGTGAGGGCAGCAACGCGTTGATTCACCTTGTTGTCGTCTATAACCAGCACAGCAATGGAATTAAGGTTCGGCTGGTTAAAGTCTGCCGCCTGGATGCTGCTGATATCCCGTTCTTTTACATTCCGTGCAAGCTTTTTAAACTGCAGCGTAAATGTGAATATCGAACCTTCATTCACTTTGCTGCTGACCGATATTGTGCCGCCCTGCTGTTCTATGAGTTGTTTGGCAATAGTGAGGCCCAGCCCCGTTCCACCATATTTTCGGGTAGTGCGTGCATTTACCTGGGTAAAGCTTTCAAAGATGGTGTTGAGCTTACTTTCCTGGATTCCGATTCCGGTATCCTGTACGCTGAACAAAATATGCAGGTCGCTGCCGTCATCTCTGAGCAGCTTCGCGACAATCTTCACTTCCCCTTTTTCGGTGAACTTGATCGCATTTCCTGTAAGGTTCAGCAATACCTGGTTCAGCCTTACAGGATCTCCTATAAGCGCAGCAGGGATCGCTTCATCAATACTTGAAATAAGGCGGATGTTCTTTTCGGTAGAGCGATACTGCAGGGAATAGACAAGGTTTTTAAAAAGGTCGGATAAGCGGAAGGCTTTTTTCTCGAAGGTCATTTTACCTGCATTGATCTTCGATAGATCGAGCAAATCATTTATCAGAACCAGCAGGCTGTTGGCCGATTCGTTGATAGCGCTGATATATTCCATCTGCTCGGCAGTGAGGGCAGTGTCTTTTAATTGGTTGGTCATGCCTATGATGCCGTTCATGGGTGTGCGGATCTCATGGCTGGTATTTGCAAGGAACTGCTCCTGTGTTTCCTTGGCCTGTTCAGCAGCTTCCTTCGCTTTTATGATAGCGGACTGGAGCTTATTCTTCTCCCAGTAACGATAGTAGATAATGATCAGGCCTGCAAGTGCGATCAGGATCCCAAGGATCAGCAGGTTCCTTTGGATTGCCTGGTTCTTGATCTTCTCATCCTGGATCTCCGTATTCTTTTTCAGTAATTCAATCTCCTGGTTCTTGCGTTCAAATTCAAATTCTGTCTGGAGCCGCGCCACATTTAAGGCCGAGCTCTCATTGAAGATGCTGTCTTTATAATTTGAGTGTAAACGCAGATAATCAAGCGAGCGTGTATTGTCTTTTTTATCAGCATAGATATCTGAAAGCAGTTTGTAATTGTCTCTTAAGTAAACGGTGAGCTTTTGCTCTTCTGAAAGCCGGATACTCTTGTTTATCGCGTCAACAGCCTTGTCATAATTCTTAAGCGCGAAATAAGCCTTCCCGAGAAAAGTATAAGTGTTCTGAAGCCATGTTTTATCACCAACCTGCTCATACTTTTCAAGCGCTTCTTCATAAAACCGGATTGACTTGAACGGCTGGCCGAGTTTGGCATATGTATCTCCTATGTTAATGTTGTTTAATGCTTCCAGGCGGATATTCTTGTTTTCCCTTGAGAGTTTCAGGCCGTGAAGGGAATTGTCAAGCGAGTGAAAGAAGTAGGTTTTATTCCCTGTGACAACTCCCAGGATATTGTATGCATCCGCAAGATTCACATATGAATTGATGATTTTGTTTTTGTCATTTATCCTGACGGCCAGGTTAAATGCTTTTGAGTAAAGCTGTATGGCATTAAAAAAATAAGTTGTATCGGACAAAACGTTGCCGATGTCCATGTTCCTGTTGCCAATCCGGTTAAGCGCAGTAATACTGTTGTTGTAATCCTTTGCCCTGAGGAACAGGGTGTATGCCTGCTGATAATTATTTACCGCCTTTTCATTGTTCTTCAGGGTAGAGTAAACATCACCGATGTTAAGGAAACATTTTGCAATGGCTATCTCATCTTTAGCGGCCTCTGCGATCTGCAGCGCAGTTTTAAGCTTAAGGAGGGCATCCGCATACTTGCCTTCGTTATTGTCGAGTGTTGCCAGCAGGTTAATGGCTTCCACTTCACCGCGTGTATAATTGATCTTCTCTGAAAGTCCTTCGGCACGCTTTGCATATTCATATGCTTTTTTTGCATCTACGTTAATGTATTCCACAGCAAGTGCGAGCATTGCATCTGCGCGGGGCCGGTCTTCCTTCTGACCAGCGACCTCATCCAGGAGCGAATCAATCACGGGCTTATCCTGCGCTGTTCCTCCTTTGAAAAGCAGGAGGAAAGCAAAGGTGAAAAGAAAGGTGATTTTGATTGTCTGGCGCATCCGGTATCTGCAACGAATTTACTCAATTTGGACGGAAAAAAGAAGAAAAAATCCCGCTTCGTTACTGCGAAGCGGGATTGGAAGGCATGTTGATTAATTCCCCGGTTAAAGTGTTCCTCTCTTGGCCTGCTCTCTTTCAATCGATTCGAACAATGCCTTGAAATTACCTGCACCGAACCCTTTTGCACCCATACGCAGGATGATCTCGTAAAACAGGGTTGGGCGGTCTTCTACAGGTTTCGTGAAGATCTGTAACAGGTAACCATCTTCATCCGCATCAACAAGGATAGATAATTCCTGTAGCTTGGAAATATCTTCTTTCATGATGCTCATATGAGAACCTAACCTGTTCGGAATATCATCGTAATACGCCTGCGGAGGAGGAGGAAGGAATTCTACCCCGCGCGCTCTTAATTCGGATACGGTCTTTATAATGTCATCTGTTGCCAGTGCCAGGTGCTGCACTCCTGCGCCTTCATAAAAATCAATATATTCCTCGATCTGTGATTTTTTCTTTCCTTCTGCAGGCTCATTGATAGGGAATTTTATTCTTCCGTTGCCATTGCTCATCACCTTGCTCATCAGGGCAGAGTATTCGGTTGTGATCTGCTTGTCATCGAACGACAGGAAATTCACAAATCCCATCACTTCTTCATACCATTTTACAGTAGCATTCATCTGGTTCCAGCCGACATTCCCAACCATGTGGTCAATGAACTTTAATCCAACGGGTGCAGGGTTGTAATTGCTTTCCCACTTTTTGAAGCCGGGCAGAAATTCTCCTTTGTAGTTCTTTCTTTCCACGAACATATGAACCGTTTCACCATACGTATAGATTCCCGAGCGGACCACTTCACCATGCTCGTCTTTTTCAACGGTAGGTTCCATGTATGATTTGGCACCGCGCTTCGTTGTTTCTTCCCACGACTTCCGCGCATCTTCAACCCACAATGCGATCACTTTCACTCCGTCACCATGCTTCTTTACATGTTCCCCAATTGGTGAATCACTCGTAAGAGCTGTTGTAAGCACCAGCCTGATCTTATCCTGTTTCAATACATAAGAGGTGCGATCCCTTAAGCCTGTTTCCAATCCAGCGTATGCGTAGGATTGATAACCGAATGCCGTTTTATAATAATGAGCGGCCTGTTTTGCATTGCCCACATAAAATTCCACGTAATCGGTACCCAGTAAAGGAAGAAAATCCTGCGCGCCTTCAAATATTTTTTCCAAACCGTATTCTACATTTTTTATTTCTTTCGACATGTTCTTATTTTTTATGAATTTTTATTTTTTTTCGAATCATTTCGGACTTGCCGAACCTTATTAGTAATAAAAAGATTCCTCCGCTGCGGTCGGAATGACATTCAGTTTATTCCGTCCACGGTTTATAGTACTTCTCTTCATCGTTGCCATTACATCTTCATGACCATCAGCGATTTAAAGATTCCTCCGCTGCGGTCGGAATGACATTTAGTTTATTCCATCCATGATTTATAGTACTTCCCGTCATCGATAGCCATTGCATCTTCAGTTACCATCAGCGGTTTAAAAGTATCAACCATTACTGCCAGCTCCTGTGTAACAGTCTGGCCAATGCTTCTTTCCATGGCCCCTGGTGCAGGTCCGTGCGGAATGCCTTTCGGATGCAATGTGATGTGTCCCTGTTCTATATTGTTCCTGCTCATGAAATCACCATCAACATAATACAATACCTCATCGCTGTCGATGTTGCTGTGATTGTAAGGTGCCGGGATTGATTTCGGATGATAGTCATACAGGCGCGGGCAAAAAGAACACACAACAAAAGTTGAGGTTTCAAATGTCTGGTGAACCGGTGGCGGCTGATGTACGCGACCTGTGATTGGTTCAAAATTATGGATGCTGAAGCCGTAAGGGAAGTTGTATCCATCCCATCCCACAACATCAAATGGATGCGTGGCATACACAACATCATGCAGCATGCCTTGTTTTTTGATCTTCACAAGGAAGTCGCCCTTTTCATCAAATGTTTCAATCACTGAAGGGAGCTTAAAATCACGTTCACAGAATGGTGAATGTTCGAGCAGCTGCCCCGAATCATTCTTATATCTTCTTGGTGTGTAAAACGGGCTGTAAGATTCAACATAAAAGATCCGGTTGTCGGCTGATTCAAATTCCATCTGGTAGATCATGCCGCGCGGAATAATAAGATAATCGCCATACTCAAACGGGATGTTGCCCATTAATGTGCGCAAGGTGCCTTTTCCCTTGTGGATAAAAAGCATTTCATCTGCATCTGCATTCTTATAGAAATAATCGCGCAGGGATTTTTGCGGTGCGGCAAGGCCGATCGTGCAATCGGAATTAACAAGCATTGACTTCCGGCTTTCCAGGAAATCTTCTGCAGGCTTCACCTGGAAACCTTTAAGAAGCAATGCCTTGATGTTCTTGTCGATGGCTACTTTCGGAGTGACATCAACGGACCGGAGAATCTCTTTTACCTGTGTCGGCCTGTGCGTGTGATAAAGCAGGGAGGAGTGGCCGTGGAAACCTTCCGTCCCGAAGAGCTGCTCATAGTATAATCCGCCTGTCGGTTTTTCAAACTGTGTGTGGCGTTTTTGAGGGAATAATCCCAGCTTATGATATATAGGCATTTGAAAAATTAGGGTTAAAAGTCAAAATGAAAACTGGACGACTTTAAATCAGACGGCTGCCCGTGGAAAGAATCTATTCGGGGTTACGTTTGGTAACCTGCTTTATGTCTATAATGAATGATTTACCGATACAATCCATTGAACAAATTTAATGAAATATAAATGAAAATGAAAGGAAAAAAGAGATGGACAATTTGGGTTGTTCCAGGCATCGGGTTAAAATAATAATGGTAATTTTACCTTTATGATCCTTACTGATACGCACACTCATCTCTATTCAAAAGAATTTGAGGAAGACCGCCAGTCCCTGGTTGAAAAGGCGATCGCTTCCGGGATCAAACGGTTCTTTCTTCCGAATGTGGACAGTGAATCGCTTCCCGGGATGTTCCAGATGGAAAAGCAATTTCCAGTGGAATGTTTTGCCATGATGGGCCTTCATCCATGTTCCGTTAACCAGACTTACCAGCAGGAATTGCAGGTGGTGGAATACTGGCTGGGAAAAAGAAAGTTCGCGGCAATCGGGGAGATCGGGATTGACCTTTATTGGGACAAAACATTCTTTGAGCAGCAGCAGGATGCATTCAGGCGGCAGATCGGTTTAGCTAAAAAATACAACCTGCCTTATGTGATCCATTCACGGAATGCCTTTGATGAAACAATGCAGATTGTAAATGAATTTAAAGCAGATAATATCAAAGCGATCTTTCACTGTTTCAGCGGGAATGTGGAGCAGGCGGAGGAAGTAATAGCTTCCGGGTTGCCCGAAGGTGCATCCCTGGCTGATAAGAGCAACTTCAAGCTGGGGATCGGAGGGGTTGTTACGTTTAAGAATTCCGGCCTGGATAAAGTAGTGGAAGCTATTGACATCAGGCACCTGGTGCTGGAAACGGATGCCCCGTATCTAGCGCCTGCCCCATACCGGGGCAAACGGAATGAGCCCGGTTATTTAATGCTCGTTGCCCAAAAAGTGGCTGAAATCAAGGCGATAAGCGTAGAGGAAGTTGCTGCAATAACCACGCAGAATTCGGTAGAGGTTTTCGGGTTTTGATCTTTTATTGCAAGACACAAAGCGCGTCTTACTCTTAAGAGTTGAACATAAAGTATTCCCACAGATTCGTACATTCGTTAAAAATTCGTTATCAGTACCATGCGTTCAAAAGTATTACTCATTTACACAGGCGGAACCATCGGGATGATGCAGGATGCGAAGACCGGGCAGCTAAAGCCGTTTGACTTTAAGCATCTCAGCCAGCAGATCCCCGAACTGAACAAATTCGATGTTGATCTTTCTGCAGTATCCTTCAGCAAGCCTATTGATTCGAGTGATATGAGCCCGGAAGTGTGGGTTGAGATTGCCGAATCTGTAAAATCAAATTATAATAAGTTTGACGGCTTTGTGATCCTTCATGGAAGTGATACCATGTCCTTTACCGCTTCTGCATTGAGCTTTATGCTGGAAAACCTGTCCAAGCCGGTTATCCTTACCGGATCCCAGCTTCCCATCGGAACGATCCGGACTGACGGAAAAGAGAACCTGATCACTGCGATTGAGATCGCTGCAGCGAAAGTGAAAGGCAGGCCTGTGGTTTCAGAAGTGTGCATCTATTTTGAATACCAGTTATACAGGGGGAACCGAACACATAAATACAACGCTGAACATTTCCAGGCTTTTCAATCCCCGAATTACCCGATACTTGCGGAAGCCGGTGTGCATTTGAAATATAACATGGCTGCGCTTCAAAAGCCCTCTGCAAAAAAATTAAGCGTACAAACGAAGCTGAATGCTGATATCAATATCCTGAAAGTATTCCCGGGCATTTCTCCCAATGCGGTGGATGCGGTACTGAATACAAAAAACCTGAGGGGTTTGATCCTTGAAACTTTCGGGGCAGGGAATGCAACAACGCAGCCATGGTTCCTGGAAGCCATAAAAGGAGCGTTATCCCGGGGAGTTGTAATCCTGAATGTAACCCAGTGCAATGCCGGAAAAGTGGAACAGGGCAAATATGCAACAAGTGCTGCCTTCAGGAAGATGGGCGTCATTGGCGGCTCGGATATCACGCTTGAGGCTGCTGTGGCGAAAATGATGTATGTGCTTGGTGCTGCTAAAGACAGCAAAGCAATCAAACAAATGCTTTCAGCTGATCTGCGGGGCGAAATGAGTTAGTGAGGAGATAGTTTTCCCTTTAAGGTAATCGCTTCTTTTAAGACAGGAAAATCGTGGTCGGCATGCCCTAATGCCGTTAAGGTCTTATCAAGGTATAATTCAGCTTCCCGGTGATTCCCGCTTTCAAATTTAATCCGCGCCATCAGGTAGTTCAGCCTTGCTGAATTTCTTCTGAGCCCTAGAATCTGTTCGCAGACTGCGGCTGCTTCCACATGTTTTTTTTCCATTAAAAGGAATTCTATTTTTGTTTCTTCATTGAACCTGGGTGTTACGGGCGGATCACCCACGGTAGTGCCGACATTATTTTTTATGACCGAATCAATAAGAATATGTGCGTTCCTGAAATCACGCTTTATTGCTGACCTGCAGGCAAGAAGCTCGTGATAATACGCCTTCGCATGATATTCGCGGACGGCAGTGTATTCCATGCCCTTGCTCATGCTTTTTTTGAGAGCATCAAGATGCCTGTTTAATTTTCTCGTAAAAAAAGCTAAGGAGTCGGGTTGATTGTTTTTAAAAGCGTTCATCCCTTCTGCATAATAAACAAATAATTTCCTTTTCCATAACAGGAAGGGCGTGTCCTCTCCCATACCGAGCGGTTTTGATGCAAGCTGTACCGAGCGCAGCCAATCACCGGTGCCGTTTGTCAGCAGCTGATCCACCAGGTAACTCATCTTCATCCCTTCATTCCTTCCAAACTGGTCCGGGGACATTTCCACATTCTGCAGGCTTTTTGAAATGCTCAGCGCCTCTGTGTACCGGCCTTCCTCAATATCGTTAAAAGCAAGGTAAACCATGTTATGCACATTGTTCCAGTGATTGACAGGATCCACTTGGCTGTTGAACAGATAGAGGGAGTCGGTTACTCTTGCAGTGAGAAACGCAGTCCGCGCTTTGGCATAATCTCCCAAGTAATACCAGATATGACCGGGCATGTGCTGGATATGCCCGATGTTAGGCGCAAGGGAGGCAATAACCTCCGCACTTGGTATTCCCTTTTCACATTCGGGTGTATCCTGTATGTTATGGATAAGATAATGATGCGCTGCGAAATTACCTGGCTCTCTTGCTATGATCAGCCGCAGGACGGAATCACAGGATGTATAATCCGGGGTCGGTTTACCATCTTCATAGCCATCAATAAGCTCTGCGGCATATGCAAGCTGGAACTCCGTTTCACCGGGATATTTGAAACATAATTCTTTAAGTTCATTCCGGAAGATGCTGTCATTGCCTTCCTGGAAATACCTGTTCCATGTAGTTATAAAATCGTGTTCCTTTGCTGTTGCCTTGTGCCGTGCCAGCAGCTCTTTGGCCTTCAGGGCATATGATTTCGCTTCCGGAGTGACCGTAAACATGTGGGAATTGTAATAGATGATCGCCATCCCAAGTTGACACATTGCGGCCGTTGAATCAAGCTGAGCTGCATGTTTAAAAGCCCTGTAACCTTCAAAGTCCCAATACCCGTGAATCATCCTCAGGCCCTGGTCAAAATAAAGCTGGCAGGAGTCATTGCCGGTAGTGATCCTGAAATGGTTGTTTCCAATCCCTGACATGAGTTTTGGCGGAGGCATTTCATCCGCCTGCCATGCACGTTTATGACAACATGTTTGTGAGGAGCCCGCTAAAAAAGACAGGCAGAAAAGCGGCATCAGGAGAAATCTCATGCAACTAATTTAGAAAAAATATTGCTGATGAAAATCAGATCTCCGTTCCCCTGATGAGTTTTTTCTTTTTCAGAAGATTGAACTGCACCCCGTACGAAGGGATAAGAGAAACTCCGCGGAGTGACTTTTTACCGCCTCCCAGCATCGGGTATTTACCATAGTCCTGGTAATACGCAGCCAGCGAGAGATTAAAGAAGATAAATTTTTTCCCGATTTTGAAATTTATAAAAGTTCCGTATGCACTGTAATTGACTTTTGCATTTACAGGTTCGAGCAATGCCGGGTCCACGCGGTCTGCGGCATAGATGTTCCTGGGAGTGATCTTATATTTTATAAAGCTGTGTGAATACACAAGCCCGAAAGAGAAACAGCCTACACGTTCTTCAGGGCCGAAGGAAGTGCTGAAGATAAGCGGGAATGAAATATCCTTCCTGCTCATGTCCAGCCCGAATATTTCCTGAAATTTATCGAACATTGGATAATTCAGGAAGCGGTAATTCTGCCAGGAATATTGTGCCCCTAGACTCCCATAGAACTGGTGTTCCTTTTCTTCCGCCTGTTCTACATTTTTTGTGGACCCAAGGAACTGCCATTGAGCATCAAAGGCATTGGACCCGCCCGAGCTTTTAAAACCAAGGTCAAGCCGGTGGCCTAAGCCATAACGAAAATACATCTCATCATTTACACCTATCGGATCGAGACAATAGGCGAGGAGCGCTGCATTTACAGATTCAACCTGCGAACTATAATAGATAGTGTCTTTTTTGGAAAGGTTGTCCGAAAGGTTATATGCGCCCCGTACCGACTGTGAAATGGGTGCGCTGGAAATATTGACCGTGTAATTCTTTCCAAATCTCATCTGGTCCTTCGGCAGGACCTTCCCGGAATTCAATACCGAACGGGACCCGCTGCATGCAGAAAGGACCAATGGAACAAGGAATATCGGGAGCCAGCGCATCTGATTGAATCGCTAAGTAATTAACAAAAATACATTACTTGAACGATATCGCTTTCATCAGCTCATCCAGCTTTGGTGACAATACGATCTCTGTCCTCCTGTTCTTTGCTTTTCCTTCAGTGGTTGTATTGTCAGCGATAGGCGAAAATTCACCCTTTCCAGCAGCTGTAAGTTTTTTGGCATCCATTCCGTACTCATCCGTCAGCAGCCTCACAACATTTGTTGCACGGGCGGCACTCAGGTCCCAGTTGTCTTTGTACAAAGCTGTCCTGATGGGTACATTATCCGTATGTCCTTCGATAGCGATACTCACATCGCTGTTCTTGTTCAATACTTCCGCAAGTTTCTTCAGGGCTTCTTTTCCTTTCGATTCAACATCTGGGCTTCCTGATTTGAAGAGCAGCTTGTCCGACATGGAAACATACACTTTTCCATCCTTCATATATACAGTAAGCTCATCGGCATTAAAACCCAGGAGCGCTTTTTTAACGGTATTGGTAAGGGCCGACATGATGGAATCCTGCCTGTTTACGATAGCCTGGAGATCTTTCAGCTTGGCTTCTTTTTCTTTGAGGTCCTGTTCTTTTTTGGCAAGCTCGGCCTGTTTGTTTTTAAGGTCATCGCTGAGGCTTGCGACAGTGCTGCCGGAACTGGATTTTAAACTTTCATATTCCTTGCTGAGGTTTTCAAGGTTCCTGGATAATCCTGCGGCTTCTTCTGTTTTTTGCTTGCTGAAGCTGCACAAAGAATCCCTTTCGGCAAGCGCCTTCTTATATCTCTTAGAAAGTACTTCGGGCTTTTTGGCCGAAGTGTCACCACAGAGGACGTGTGGCTTGCAGCTTATAATACTTAATGAAACAGCGGCACATAATGCCAGGGCGTAAAATTTAGAAATCATGGTGTATTTAAATTGTTTTGAAACAGTTACTAAAAAAACGTGCTAGGAGAGATGAGCTATTCTTTCTGGTTCAGGTCCTGCTTGATATTGTTCAGGATCATGATCTGCGCCCTGATGCTCTGGTAATCTGCCCTCAGGAGATAGTACTCGCGTGTTGCAAAAGTATGGACACCTTCTTTTAGTAATTTATTCTTTTCCTTAACGATCTCGATGAGCCTCGATCTCCGTGACCCTATTTCCTGGTGAATAGTTATAAGCTTTTCGTAATTCTTTTCGTTTATATCCCCGGCCATTTCCCTGTTTTTAACAGGCAAAGTTCTGATTCTTTTCACAGCCTTGTTTTACAGGATTCTTCAAAAAAGTTACATAATTCCTAGTCTGCAATGGCACATAGTTTTTTAGATGCTGAATATTCGAATTTAATATTAGAAAAAGATGAAGCCCAGGGGAAAATTTGTTTTTATAGATGATGATCATGATGAGCATGTGGCGTTCCGGAATGCTTTAGCAAAGATCTGCAATAACGAGGTTTTAAGTGCTTATGACGGAGAACAAGGTTTCCGGCTGTTAAAGGAAAACAAGGATGATATTTTCCTGGTAATTTGTGATATCAATATGCCGAAGATAAACGGGCTGGAGTTGAAGCGCCTGATCGAAGGGACCCCGGAGCTGAAGATGAAAGCTATTCCCTTCATCTTCCACAGCACGCACGACAGCGGGCTTGTGGTGAAAGAAGCTTATTCCCTGGGGATCCAGGGATTTGTTAGGAAGGCAGATGATTTCACTAAATCAGTCAGCCATCTGGATATTATAGTAAAATTCTGGAGTTCCATTGTTCATCCGAATGTGCAGGATTAAGTAAGAACACGGTCAAGTAATTTCCTTTCCATTGATGGCTTAGCCGTACTTATCACTAAGCTTCTTCACCACTTTAAGAAAACCCTCGAAAGTAACCGGCTTGATTATATAGCTGTCGGCTCCCAGTGCCAGCGCTTCTTTCATTTTCGGATCATTTTCCGTAGCCGTTAAAATAACCACGGGAATGCTTTTTGTCGATTCGCTCGCTTTAAGTTTTGTCAGGATCGTCATCCCGTCAACTTTCGGGAGGTTCATATCCAGGAGGATCAGTTTCGATTTCCCTTCAAATGTCTGGTTTGCGAAAGACTTGTCATGAAAGAAGAAGTTAATGGCTTCCTCACCATCAGTCAGGATCAGGATCTGGTTGTTCACATTCGCTTCGATGAATGCCCGCTTTGTGAAGAATGCATCATCCGGGTTGTCTTCCACTAAAATAATTTCTATGTCGTCAATATTCATTTTTCCTTAGTGTTTATGGTTATGTTAAAAAGCTTCTTCTTCAATGTCTTTCGGATGGACACAGTCGGTCCATAACGCGATGATCTTTTGCAGGCTCTTGATCGTGCCTTCTATGCTTGGTGCTTTTTTTAAATAACCCTGTATATTTGAAGCATACGCAGCTTTGATCTCTGCGGTACTTCCGGTATTGCTGTGAAAGATAAACGGGATGGCCCTGATCTTCAGCTCGGGTGTGATCTCCACCAGTCTCTTCAGCTCCAGCCCGTCCATCACGGGCATGTTCAGGTCCGACAGGATGATGAAGATCTCATCTTTGGTTTCTTTCAGGTAGTTAAAAGCTTCCATTCCATCCATGCAGTGTACAACGGGATTGGGAAGACCGAGTTCTTCCATCGCCAGTTCCAGGAGATGATGCTCATCTTTATCATCATCTATAAATACAAACGTTCCTTTCGGTTTGCGTTCCAGTGAGTTTAAAAAATCATTCATTTAAAACAGTTTCAAATTGCCAGTTATGTAATTATAATTATGTGCCATCGGAAGGATCTTAGGAACACAATTCCAGTTATAAGCCCATGTAAAACTTTCCATCAACTCTTGTTGCAACAACAATGTTGGCGGGTGTTTCAGCCGAAATAAAATTTGACCGGAGAAGATTTTTCTGATATATTTGCGTCAAACTTCATGAGATGGAAATTCCTAAAGATGCCAAGACGTACGAGTTAAGATCATCTGTCATCTGGTTTGACAATGAAGGGATCGCGTTTTCCAAACCACGGCCGGACGCCCCGCTGAGATCTACTGATGAAGAGATTATTTCGGAGGTGAACCGCTTCCTGGAAATCACAGGCGGAAAAAAGGTCTGCATTATTGTAGAAACTCCTCCGAAAGGTGAAACCACGCCCAAAACCCAGCGCGACCTTGT
This sequence comes from Bacteroidia bacterium, assembly GCA_036386835.1. Lineage (GTDB taxonomy): Bacteria > Bacteroidota > Bacteroidia > 2-12-FULL-35-15 > 2-12-FULL-35-15 > 2-12-FULL-35-15. Next base: position 108,910 of record DASVUX010000037.1, on the reverse strand, counting down.
GGAAAGTGAACTGAACAGGCTGATCATTGCCCTGGCTATTATAACCACGTCACCACTAAGCAAAATGCTTGCGAACATTTTCTTCTCTTTTAAGCCGCCCGTATACCCTACCAAGATGTTCAGTGATGAAAAAGAAGCCCTGGAATGGATCCGGCAATTCAATAGGTAATTCCTTAAAACTTGATTCTTATCAAGAAAGCTTGTTTCAGAAAGGATAGTGTTATATTTGTTGCAACAACTATTTAACCCGTGGAGCAAGTCAGCATCGATAAAAATACATTTAAGCTCAGGCACCTGCCAGAGTATGCAGGCTATCTCCTGGAGAATAAGCTGGAGGAATTCGTCCTGGTCGGGATCCGCTTTGCGCGCGAGCTTGACCTGCCTATGTTAAAGCCGCTTTCCAGGATCCCGGAAAAAGAGCTTGTGGCGATGAGCCTGGAATCAAATAAGAAGATCTTGAGCGCCCTTGCCAATGGTACCGTTGCTGCCCAGATAGAGGAAAACCTTAATAACTGGATCGGGAATAAAATAAAGGGGCTGGACAGGATGGAAGTAGTTGCGGAAGACCTTACACTTGCTTATTATATCAGGAGGCGTACTTATTCTCACTTCCTTTATGGGTATACCCAGAGTGCAGCTATCCAGCAACAGGTGATCGATGATGTTGATTATTATACTTCAATGGAAGAGCTGTATTCTCTTAAGGTGTATTTAGGGATCCAGCAGGAAGGTTAATAAAGGCCTAATCGATTTCGTGAGGCCCTAATTCTTTGGTGAGTTTCGTAAAGCCTATCACTTGTCCCTCTTCATCATGCAATGCTGTTATAAGGATGCTTCCCCAGAAGGTTGTTCCGTCTTTTTTAACCCTTTGTCCTATATGCTTCGCCCTTCCTTCTTTACGCGCCTGTTCGATAAGCTTCTGCGGCAAATTTACCTGGCGGTCACGGGGCAAATAAAATATGCTGAAATTCTGGCCGATAATATCTTCTTCAGCATAGCCTTTGATCTTTTCAGCACCCATGTTCCAGCTCAATATGGTGCCGTCTTCATCAAGCAGGATGATCGCATAATCCTGGATTTCTGCAATCATTTGCTTGTGCAGCATCTCTAGCTTCTGTTTTTTAAATTCTTTTACCATTCACCTGCTATATTTTGGAGATAGCCCTGTTAACAATCAAATATCATTCCGTGCAAAGATAAAAGTCAATTTATTAATTGATGTAGAAGTGTTTCCTCACCTGTGCAATCCTTTGAAACAGAGATAAATATTTTAACAGAAGGCTAAACATATTTATAAAAGCCTTTTTGGTATCACCCTTCTCAGCCGCGCTTTCATTCTTTTTTTGAGGCCGGCTTCCTTATCGTAATTACGGTCTTTTGTAGTTCTCCATGCATTTTCGGGGAGGAACTCGTTTTCAAAATACCTTGCGAGGTTTCTGGAAACTTCAGCTGAGCGGAACACCGCGATGCATTCAGTATTAAGGTTCGCGCTGCGCGGATCAAAATTGTAAGAGCCGATCACGGCAGTGATCCCGTCAATGATAATGGATTTGGAGTGCAGGCCATATACAGGTTTGTAACTGATCCCCGACTGGATCTCAGGGATCATTAATTTGTAGCGGATTTCAGGGTCCGGCCTGAACTCGTACAGCTCGACCCCTGCATCCAGGATCGCCTGTCTGTCTTGCTGGTACCCGCTGAAAGCTTCAATGTTATCTATGGAAGCGAGGCTGTTCGTTAACAAACGGATCTTCACACCGCGCTGTGTCATTTCGCGCAGCAGGAGCCTGCTTTCTTCTGTAGTGATAAAGTACGGGCTTTGTATGTCTATGGAAGTTTTCGCGAGCTTCAGCAGAGCCATCATGGAATCATTGCAGATGCCTCCTTCACGGCTGGCCTTGTCTTCATTTTTACCGGGAACATCGGAAATGAAAGAGACATTACCAGTCCATACAATGGGGTTTGTTGAAGATGTTTTCTCCATGTCTCCCGGGACAGTCTTTATCCGGTCTATCATCGCAGGCGAGAGGCTTTTTCCTGCATCTTCGTGAAGCTTGTCAAAGCGGGAAGGCTCTTTGTATTTTTCTTTTTTATTTCTTCGCCCCGCCAGCTCTGCATAGGTAACCGTTAATTCATCGTTCCAGAACTTTTCAAAGGACGATTGTACATCGGCTACCGCTTTTCCTATGATCAGGACATCACGGTCCCTGAAATTGAACCTGCGGTTGTAATCAAAATATTCGTTGGAGATGTTCCGTCCGCCCGTTAAGCAATACCGTCCATCCACGGTAAATGTTTTATTATGCATGCGCCTCAGCAGGCGGTTGGAGTTCTTTGCCAGCTTTGCCAGCCGCTGGTCCAGCCGCCCCAGCAGGAGCCCGGCATTGTAGATCCTCACTTCGATGTTTTCATGGGAGTCGAGCAGGCTGATCTCATGACTGCGCATGCGTGTAGCGGCATCATCAAGTAACAGGCGGATCTTCACGCCCCTGTCGGCTGCGCTGACCAGGTAGCTGCTGACGGCCACACCAGTTGCATCCCTCGCAAAGCTATAGTATTGCAGGTCGATGGAACCTTGCGCATGTTCAAGCAACCACAGCCGGAGGATGAGGCTTTCACCGCCATTTTCAAGGGTCCGGATCCCCGTTTTCGTTTTCATGATTTCTTCGGAAAGCGAAAGGGCATCAGAAATTCCGGGACTTTCAGAAGAAACAGGCGCTGGGGTTTGTTTCAGATTTTTCCCGCCAATGCCTTTAAAATTACAGGAGCTGAACAGCAGGAGAACAACCAGGATTGGAACAGGTATAATGGTGAAAGGCCGGCTTCCCGGAGCATTCAGGCGTTTTAATCTCATACACTTCTGATAATTATAAAAATGTACCAAGGCAGGATCGGAGCGTAAAAATGGTTGAAAACTTCATGGTTTTGGGGAACTCTTTCTACAATCTTTTTATTGATTTATGTCAATCTTGCAAACTCAAATCCGTTCTCTAGAAGCTGTCAGTTCAGATGAGATTAATATTAAATCCGTGAGCCGGCAGCACAATCGATTAAAGTCTAATAATAACGCGGCCTTTAGCTTCGGTAATAATGGATTATCGCGCAGTGAAAAGGGGTAATCCCGGTTAATCATCCTGAAGTGCTCAAAAAACCTGGATTTTCTTGCAGCCAGGTATAGAGTTTGGAGTATAAGGGCAGTAATTATAGATGCTTGTATTGTTTCAACCGGCATAAGCACTACAATAAATAGAATAAGCGTACGATATAAGCATGACAGACTTAAAAAAGTGTTTAATAATTGATGATGATCCGGATGACCAGGAGATTTTCCTGATGTGTCTTAAAAAGATTGGTCAGAACATAGAGGGTATTACATCCAACAGCGGAGTGGAGGCTTTAGCTATGCTGAAGAAAGACCAGGCGTATGTCCCGGATTACATTTTCCTTGATGTGAACATGCCTAAAATGAACGGGGTGGAATGCCTCAAGCAGCTCCGGCAGATCGACCGGCTCAAAGCCACCAGGATTTTGATGTACTCAACAACTTCTGAAACAGATGTTGTTAAAGAGAGCAAAAGCCACGGGGCAAATGATTTTATCATGAAGCCCTCGAAAACCAAAGACCTTAAAGAAAAGCTGTCGGCTATCTTTAACATAGTTTCAGAAATAAATCCCGAAAATAATCCCAACTAGCGATAATGTCTATTTTACCTAAAGAAAATAAAAAGGATAACCTTCACAGCAGAAATGATCTTTATAAAAAGATGATCGAGGAAATTGAGGATTATGCGATCATCCTTATGGATGAAGAAGGGATCATCAGGAACTGGAATAAAGGAGCGCAAAAGATCAAACTCTATACCGAGAAAGAAATCCTCGGCAAGCATTTCAGTATTTTTTATCTGCCGGAGGACCTTGCCACCAACCTTCCGCAGAAGCTCATGCACGAAGCGAAAACCACAGGCCGCGCGGCACAGGAAGGCTGGCGCAAGCGGAAGGACGGGACCCGGTTCTGGGGAAGCATTACCATCACTGCAATACATGATGATGACGGGAAGGTTATCGGCTATTCGAAAGTGACGAGGGACCTCACCGAGAAAAAAATGGCGGAGAACAAACTGCGGATGAGTGAAGAGCGGTATCACCAGATGATAGCGGAGGTACAGGATTATGCAATTATACTTTTAAGTCCTGAAGGAATCATTGAAAACTGGAATATCGGTGCAGAGAAGATAAAAGGATACAAAGCTTCAGAAGTTGTGGGGAAAAAGTTTGAGATCTTCTATACTCCTGAGGACCGTGCTGTAAACATGCCATACAGGCTGTTAAACGAAGCGAAGGAGAACGGCAGGGCTGCCCAGGAAGGGTGGCGCGTTCGCAAGGACGGGACGAGGTTCTGGGGCAGCATCACGATCACTGCATTGCACAGCAAGGATGGCGAGGTGATCGGGTTCTCGAAAGTTACACGCGACCTTACCGAGAAAAAGATGGCAGAAGAGAAAGTGATGGCCTATAATACCGAGCTGGAGCTCCAGAACAGCGAGCTGGAGCAGTTCGCATATGTGGCCTCACACGATCTCCAGGAGCCGCTGCGGAAGATCCAGACATTCGCTGAGCTGATCCAGGAGAATTACGAGGACGAGGCCTTTGTACGGAAATATTTTGAAAAGCTGGAATCCTCTGCACACCGAATGGCAGAGCTCATAAAATCACTGCTCAATTACAGCCGCCTTTCCAAAGACAAGGTAAATGGCAGGGAAAGCAGCCTGGCAGCTGTAGATCTTAACCAGCTGGTGGAAGAGGTGAAGCAGGATTTTGAATTACTGATAGAGGAGAAGAAAGCGATCCTTATCAATACACCATTACCTGTAATACATGGTGACAAAATGCAGCTGGGACAATTGTTCTCCAATCTCATCGGCAACTCGCTCAAGTTCTCAAAAACAAATCCGATGATCCGCATCAGCTCTGACATTGTGAATTTCTCACAGGTCATTAATGCACCGGAAGGCCTTGCAGACAGGAAATATTACCAACTCACGTTCGAGGACAACGGGATCGGTTTTGAACAGCAGTATGACAAGATTATCTTTTCACTGTTCCAGCGCCTTCACGGGAAGCAGGATTATGCAGGTACCGGGATCGGGCTTGCGTTGTGTAAAAAGATCGTGGACAATCACCACGGGCACATCACCGCTGTAAGCGCGCCTGATAAGGGTGCGAAATTTTATGTGTACCTTCCAAAAAATTAAATAAATCGAACTTTTAAAATATCAGAGATATGCATATGAGGCATGAAACAAATGTTCACGGATCGATCTTTTTCCTCCTGAAAAAATTTGTTGACCATAACTTACCTGCAGGAAGCTGGGAAAAGCTGAATGAGAAAGCAGGCATGGATAAACCTGATTTTGAAATGACCCAGAGCTATCCGTTGGAAGCTATCGGCAACATTGTTGCTGCCGCATCGGAAATGACAGGTTTGCCGGAAGATGTCCTCAAGGAACGGTTCGGAGAATACCTTGTCCCCGACCTTTTTGCATTATACAAAAGTTATCTCCGGCCGGAATGGAAAACCTATGATGTGCTGGTCCATACTGAGCATGTTATGCATGGAGCCGTGCGAAAGCTGAACAGTACTGCCAACCCCCCGATATTAAATGTTGCCGTGGTAAGCAAGGAATTGTTAATGATCGACTATTTTTCGAAGAGAAGAATGGCCAGCCTTGCAATAGGCATCATTAAAGGTATTGCCAGGTATTATAATGAGGATAAGGATATAATTGTCAGGTCAATGACAGCTCTCAATGACGAGCGCGTACAGATCCGTGTTGAATTCTTAAACAGGCGCGACCGCAGCCAGCAGCAGGTTTAGGCTCCAAGGACAAATCCATTTCCGTTCATGCGTAAGATCAATTTATCCGACTGCTTTTTAACTTCATGTTAAGTAATCCAGAATAAACTTGCTGCAATACATCGATCTAAATATTATTACACGGGAACATATACTGGGCAGCTGGTATGTCAGTTCACGGAGCTTGCCTGCATCGGGGTCCGGGAACGGGAACGGAATTTTCTCCCGTATAAATTCGCTGGAAATCCATCCCGGGGGATTCAGTGCGGATAATGGCTCAATCACCGGTGAAGTGCAGTTAATCAGGGAAAACAAGATCATCTATAATCCACAGGTAAAGTTTTTAACTACAAATGAAACTGCAAGTGCAATTATAACCCGTTTAACGAAAGAAGAGCACGGGGAACGTGACCTGCAAAAACTAACACTGTATTTTTCCAACGGACTTGAACTGATATTATTTAAAAATTAATTCAATGGATAAGATTTCTCTCGATTTTGAATTAGCAAAAACAAAACATTTATTATTTAAATCCAAGCTCCGATCCATACTCTATGGTGTTGAGGTGGATGAGGTCCCGGTACTTTCGCATTTCGAATGTACTGTTGGGAAGTGGATCTATGATCATGCACTCCATGCCTATGGTCATCATAAAGAAGTGCATGAACTTGAAAGGGTCCATGAGAAGATCCATACATCCGCCCGCAGGCTTGTTGAATTATACAGGAAGGGGAACGTGGAAGAAGCAAGGTCAGGCCTGGGTGAAATGGAGTCTGTTGCCGACTCTCTTGTTGCCCTTTTAACTGCCTTGGAAACAAAACTGAAGGAGGAGGGAGCCGGGTCTAAAGCTGTTCGTGATTTCCAGCCAATGGAAGTCACGATGAAAGAGCTCCATGACCTGGCGAATGCAAACGTTGAGCTGGATAAGATCATCAAGCAGCAGTCACGGGAATTGTTCCTGGAAAGGCAGATGCTGACTGATTTTTTTATGCAAACTCCTGCTGCTCTCGCTTTGTTAACGGGGCCGGAGCTGATTTTCGAGCTTGCAAACCCTACATATCTTAAACTGGTTGGTTACCGTGATGTGATAGGGCAGCCTGCCCGGAAAGTACTGCCGGAACTGATCGAACAGGGCTTTTTCACGATCGTGGAACAGGTATTAACTACCGGGGAGCCGTTTTTTGGTAAAGAAGTGCCGGTAAAGCTTTTAAATGAAGACGGAAATGAAACCACATTGTATCTAAATTTTAGTTATCAGCCAATAACAAAGGGACCCGGTGCTGAAGGCCTGATCGTATTTGCTTATGACGTTACAGACCAGGTTGCTTCACGGAAATTAATAGAAGAGCAGGAAAAGAAATACCGTGACCTGGCCAATGCTATGCCCGATGTAGTGTGGACTGCTGATTCTAAAGGGAATGTAGATTTTTTCAATAAAACCTGGGAGGAATTCACGGGTTATTCACTAAATGAAACGAAGGATTGGGGATGGGAGAAGGTCCTGCATCCGGACGACCTTCAGAAGTGTGTCACGGCCTGGACAAACAGCTTTCAGAACGGGACGGAATATGAAATAGAATACCGCTGGAAGAATGTGAACGGAACCTATAAATGGTTTCTCGGGCGGGCCATCCCAATAAAGAACGCGTCCGGAGAAATTGTTAAATGGGTAGGGACCGGAACTGAGATTGATTCGCAAAAGGAACTGGAACTTAAGCTGCGGTATGCAAATGAAGATCTGGAAGCCAAAGTGAAGTTCAGGAACCTTGAACTGGAAAAGGAAAATTTTGAGCTAAAGAAACAAATCAGTGAATTGCTTAAAAAGTGATCCGGACATTAGTTATCGCCACATGCGCATGTTCGGAAGCATGGCAAACAATTCCGTAGAGAAGAAGAGTCTGAACAGCTGCACTCGGTTTACGACTGTGGTTCCCGGGTTTTGGTGATATCCGCAAAAGACTGGACTAAACTATCGGAATTCATTTTGGAAACCGAAATATAATACCATCCGTTATATCCTTCGCCCTTATAAAAGAACTCTTTTGAAACTGATTCACCTGTGAGAAGGACATTCTTGTAAAGTTCGAAAAAGCCTGTGGTTTTGGCATTCGGGAATAACGTGAGGTATGTTTTGGTTGTATCTTCCTTCGAAATGCCCAGGAGTTTTTCTGCAGCATCATTCAGCAAAATAAATTTAAAATCCGATATCCTGCCGGCATTATCATAGATAGCCTGGAAGGTGATCAGCCCTGTAATGGAAGCATTTAATATGCTGTTGAGCATGTCGGCCTGGTCTTTGGCGATCTTCTCGAGGCTTTTGGTTTTTGTAATGTCGTTATAGTTTAAAAGGTACCCGTCATTAAATTTTAAAATGGAAAGGGCAACCCATTGCCTCCGCGCTTCGGCATAATACTCGGTATATACCGGTTCACCGGTTTCAGTAACGCGGCATACAATGTCAAAGTAATTGGACTGGCCCCTTATCAGCATAATTTCCTTCACAGTGTATTTATAAAGCTGTTCGATTGAAAAGGCTGTGATGTCGGCACTTTTCTGGTTTGTCAGTTTAAGCTTGAAATCAACGATCTTTCCCCTGTCATTCCTGATGGCTTCATAAAGTGAAATCCCGCTGGGTGAACTTTCGATGATCTGGTTAAGCAGCTGCGATTGCTCTTCTTTTTCCTTATGGATATAAACAATGCTGGTATGGTCGCGTGTAACGCTCAGGAGCCCGCCCTGGATCTTACTTCTATGGACATTAAAATGTTTCTGGCTCTCGGGATGATAATAGCTAAATTCAAGACTTTCCCCGCTTTCCCAAACCTGCAGGCATTGCTCCCAGATCTTTAGCCTCAGCTCTTCCTCAATTATATTGGTGGATCGAAGCAAGGAGCCGGTAACCTTGCTTTTGGGAAGTTTTAATGCCTGGGAAGCAGCGAGGTTGCAATACCCAATGCGGAAATCAACGGGCTTTGAATCCGCGTTGTCATTTTCAAAGCAGGGAACGTACCATAAAATGGCATCTGGCTGGGAATCGAATAGGTGAGTTACGATAGCCTGATCAGCCGTTAATCCTTCTTGTTTAAATCCTTCATTAATTCCCCGGTCATCCATATTCCTGTATTTAGCAAGTAGATTTTGCGCAAATATAAGGATAAAGCGTCCAGGTTCTCCTTCGAATTATTACGGTAATTTTAAAAGGGATCAGAGGGCCGGAATGAACCGGCGACAGCAGATTACTTATGTCCCCGCGTACGCCTGTGGTCATTCTTCTTTTACTTCGGGCTCAACCGGTAAATAAATGTGAAAAACCGCTCCTGTTGTTTCAACCCCCTCCGCTTGTATCACCCCTTCATGATTCTCCACGATCTTTTTAACGATCGAAAGTCCGATGCCTGTCCCGGAATATATGTTATAGTTTAATTTCTGGAATATATCAAAGATCTTGTTGTTATAGGTGGGATCAAACCCTATCCCGTTATCCTCGACTTTGATATGATAATAGTTGAGTGCGGGGTTAAGGCCTTCAACCGTGTTTTGTTCAATGCCACTTAATTTTCTGGAAGAGATATTAATGACAGGTGTCCGCAGGCTGAATTTAAGTGAGTTGTGGATGAGGTTGGAGAACAGCTGCGTGATATGCAATGGTATCACCTTCAAAACAGGCATTTCCATCACATTTACAGTTGCATTTTTCTCCTGTATCAGCAGCTCCAGATCTATAAGGACATTGGCGATAAGCTCGTCCAGGTTAGTATTTTCTTTATGTTCAACACTGGTGGATAAGCGTGAATAGCTAAGGACATCCTTGATCAGTGAGGACATCCTGTCGGATGAATCGATGATCTTGCCGAAGTATTCTTTCTGTGAGTCGGACAGATCAAGATCATCTTCCAGTAAATGCGAATACGTTTTAATTTTACGGAGAGGTTCCTGGAGATCATGGCTGGCAATGTAAGCAAACTGCTCCAGGCTGTGGTTGCTGGCATTCAGCGCTTTGATTTTCACTTCCAGCCGGTCCTGGTATTTCTCGAGCTTTTTATGTGTGGCTTTGAGTTCTTTATTATCCTTGAGAGTTTCTTCAATCAGTTTTTCAGCATGGATGTCAACAAAAAAACCGATCCAGTTCATCAGGTTGTTGTATTCATCAAGAGCAGGAACAATTGTGATCAGGTGCCAGATATAATCTCCATGCTTGTTTACAAGTTTTGCCTGCGCACGGAAAGTGGTTTTATTTAACTGGGAATTGTCCCATTCTTTCCAGATGTTTTTATAATCATCCTTATGCACCAGATTCTGCCATGACATGCTGTTGGTGATATTCAATGAAAGAGAGTTAAAGAAATCCTGGGCCCACTTGTTTGAATAGATAAGCTCACCCTTGAGGTCTATTGCGAACATCATCAGCGGTAAAGTGTCAGTCAGCATCTTGTATTGCTTTTCGCTTTGCCGGAGCTTATTTGCCATGTCTATCAGCTGGATGTTCTTCTTCCGGATCTCATCATAAGGTGAAATAGGAGGTTCCGTCTGGAAATATTGTTTAAACGATTCTATTTTGGCATCGCTGATCAGGCCGCTGAAGTTTATCAAATAACTAAGCCGGATCTCATTGATCTCATTGTGCTTCACTGAATGTACGCCACCCATCAGGCGTTTCGCATACTGGAAAGCTTCAGAATTCTCTTTGCTCAGGTCCACCGTGTCAAAAATTGAGGCAACGATCTCTTTTTTATTTAAGCGGATCGTATTAATACCAAGTGTTAAATAAGATTTCTCGCCTACACTGATCGCACATCTTGCAATCTCAGATACGGCAGTGGCGAAGGTTGTTTGTGCCGGCAGGCCCAGCCCGCAGAGCTCTGCTATCTTTAATGTCCTCTTATGTGCCAGGATAAGGTCCATTTCATTGTCCAGGTTTATCTTAACTATTTCTTTCATTCACTCAGAGATTTATTTTCCCGATTAATACTGTCATATCATCTGTTTTTCTTCCAAAGTCTTTAAAGATGGCTGCTGCAAGTATGGCGGGATCATATTTTAAGATCCCATGATATTTCAGAAGGTTCCATTTATTCTGTATGCCATCAGAAGTCATCACGATCGACTGGAATTTTTCCGCTTCAATTTCATGGTTATTCATTGTGTTGGGAATGTTTAACCCGATGATGCCGTTGTGCGGTGTATAATTCTTGTATTCTATTCCCTGTATGATCCGGGTGGATATATTTCCAATCCCCCCGATGATCCACTTTTTTCTGCTGTGATCGAGAATAGCAATTGTACCAACGAGCCCGCGCGTCTTCCGCACACGCTCATGGATATATCTTAAAATATCGGAAGGCAGTTCGCTGTTGCATTCCTTAAATGCTGCGATAGCTTCCTGTACTGCCTCTAAAGCATGAGGGCCATGCCCTAAGCCATCACCTACAAATATCCTGGTCTCATCCTTTTTTTCAATGATGCTGTACCCATCCCCGCACACTTTCTCATTGCGGATAGGCTGCTGGATTACTTTAATAATTATGGGTCTTTTAATAACCGCAGCCGGTGTCGTTAAATGTTTTCTGCAGTAGGTGATTGTCCCCCAGGCATTCATCGAATAGATCTGGAAGAAATCGGTGAGCCGTTTAATGGCCCCGAGTCCCTGTCCTAAAGTATTTGTCGAAGAGATCCCGTCCACCAGCTTTTCCTGTATATTATTTGTTCCCGGGCCCTGGTCGATGCAGAAGATCTCAAAGATCTTATCTTCCTTATCAGGAATAAGCCGGAAGATCACCTCTCCGCCATGGTCGGCATGCTTCACAAGGTTTGAGGTCAGCTCAGCAACCACGATATCCACTTCTCCCACTTTTTGCGCGCTGAACCCTTCGGCAACAAGCATCTTGTGGATCTCCCTTTTTATTATCGATATATAACTTCTTTCCTCAACCTTGTAGGTATGAAACTGCGTATTATCCATTTTTCCATTTAATTATACTCACAGTTGTTCCTACACCCACTTCCGATTTTATATCGAATTCACTCACAAGCCTGCGTGCACCCGGTAATCCCAGGCCAAGCGATTTGCCAGTTGTATATCCGTCTTTTAAAGCCAGGTCGAGGTCTTTGATCCCCGGCCCGTTATCAATAAAAATCAGGCGCACACCGTTATGTGTGCCCTTACTTACAATTTCTATGATGACTTTACCGCCACCACCGTATTTCAGCAGGTTCCTCACCAGTTCACTCGCAGCGGTAATCAGCTTTGTCTGGTTCAGCAGGCCCATGCCGATCTTCACGGCCTTTTCCTTTACGCGGTTGCGGAAAGAAATCACATCGCGCTCTACACGGATACTCAGCTCGTCTTTACTTAATACGACAATCATTCCCTGCTCCCGTCTGTCCCTATCTTCGAGCGAAGCAAAATCATCCCCTTTTCTACATCAAGGGCGCTGTACACGCCCTTTAAGGGCATTCCCAGTTCAACGAGGGTGATGGCAACAGCAGGCTGCATGCCTACGATAACGGTTTCTGCATCTAATATTTTTGACATGCTTGCAATGTTCCCTAAGATCCTTCCCATAAAGGAATCGATAATGGAAACCGCTGAGATGTCGATCAGCACTCCCTGCGCTGAAGATTTTTTCACCATCTTAACAAGGTCAGCCTCCAGGTTCTCCGCGAGCTGATCATATAGGTCCACCTGTATTGTAACAAGCAGGAATTCGCCCATCCGAAGTATTGGGATTTTATCCATTTAGTTGTGATTGCGGTTGTGAAATGTTTTTCTGCTTTTTGGTTACTTCCAGCTGCAGGATAGTGAAGGCGGTTTTCAATGCACTTGCCAGGGTAGCTTTTGTAATGATAGTAGAAAGATCGATTCCGAGATGTACAACGGTTTGTGCTATCTCCGGGCGGATCCCGCTGATGATACATTCTGCTCCCATTAACCTCGTGGCGCTGACTGTTTTTATAAGATGCTGTGCGACCAGGGAATCAACAGCTGGAACCCCTGAAATATCAAGGATTGCTATAACGCTTCCCGTTTCAACTATTTCCTGCAGGAGGTTTTCCATTACTACCTGCGTGCGGGCACTGTCCAGGGTACCTATGATCGGTAATGCGAGGATGCCATCCCAGACATGGATAACAGGTGTGGAAATCTCCGTGATCTCATCTGTCTGGCGTAGAATAACATCTTCCCTGCCTCTTATGAATGTTTCAAATGATGCTATCCCAAAGTGGTCAAGTAATTTGGAGATCTTAAGGCTTTCGGTATAGAGCAGGACAGGATCTTTAATTTCTTTCTGGATCACAGAAAGCAAGGCATCCTTCAGGCTGAAGATGTACACCCCGGTTTCCCTTGGCGAGAAGCCCTGCTTCGCCCTGGAGATTGAAATTCCGGCAAGCAGGTCCATCACTTTTTCGAAATCCCTGGAATTGCCATCCGTAATGCTCGTGTCATTCAATCCGTCCAGGAATGCGTCAAGCAGCTCATCGGAAACAGCTTGCTGGTCTTCATTGGAGATCAGGTCGTTCCTCAAGCCTTCATCTTTCGCCTGGTTATTCATCCATTGCTCATGGATCTCTTTTTTCCTCTTCTGAAGAATTAAAATTGTTTCTGATTTTGATGCCATTATTTTATTTGGTTAATTGTTAATTAATGAATCCTGGTTAAGGATCGTATGTGTGAAAGATCAGGCGCACTGCAGGCCGCAATTAAAATTAATTCAGCCTGATGCGCTCCTGCTAAGGACTGAAAAGAAGGAAATGCTGAAATAACTGAAGGCAGCTTTCAATGATTTGAAAGACAGCCGATCAATACCAGGTTTTTCCATGTCTGAAAAATTTTACCAGATCGTTCCGGCTGTTGGAACAATCCCTGTTTATTAAATACCGCAATGCTAAGTATTAATACAGGCATTTTCAGGAGTTCAATATTCATGCCCGCCCATTGCTGGGGAATATAGTGGTAAGAGCACGAGGATGATGAAATACCGGTTGCAGCCTAATAATATCCTTTAATATATTGACGGATTAAGATATTTTATTTATAATTGAGCAAGAAAATAGCGAGAAGCAGTTTGAAGTGAAAACGTAAAGCATTTAGCAAATGGCAAACAGTAGAATAATAACGGTGTTTTTGGTGGATGATAATGCTTTATACCTGAAAAACCTCGAGATCAGCTTCATGTCGAAGCCTTATTACAATGTGGAGACATTTCCTACAGGTGAGCGTTGTATAGCCGCCTTGTCACACAACCCTGATATCATCATCCTGGATTATCATTTGAATGAAGTTGTCCCGGAAGCGAAGAACGGCCTGGAAACACTGATTGAGATAAGAAAAGTGAACCCAACCGTTCCTATTGTTGTTTTATCAGCTGATGAATCACCGGATGTTGCGAATAATTGCATGGAACATGAAGCGGTAGAGTTCATCATAAAAGATGATATCTCTTTTGCAAAGCTAAGGGAAGTTATTACAAACGTTTTTTTGGATAAGCAGGAAAAAGAAAACCTGATCTCCCACCTGAAACGTGTTATAAATAATTCTGCACGATAAATTTATCAGGCTGTATTTGATTAGATCTGCAAAGATCCCCTGAACCCCCTTGCGGCATAATAAGATTCAGCACCGTTATGGTACATGAAGACATGCCCGTAACGGCAGTCACAAAATATAGCTCCACCGCGTTCCCGGATCTCTTTCGGGGTTTTCACCCAGCTTGATGTTTTTGTATCGAAATTTCCCAGTTCCTGGAGCCCGCGGTATTCTTCTTCGGTTAATATCTCTATCCCCATCTCCAATGCCATTCCAATTGCGCTGTTTCCCGGCTTATGCTCTTTCCTCGCTTCGAGGGCTTCATGGTCATAGCAGATACTTCTCCGGCCTTTAGGGCTTTCCGGGGAGCAATCATAAAATATGTATGCACCCGTTTTTTTATCATGCCCAATCACATCCGGCTCTCCACCGCTTGCTTCCATTTCGTTAAGAGACCAGAGCTTCCCGGGATGCGCTTCAAGCCTCGCCTGTACATCGTGCCATTTAAGCCCTTTATGGCGTTTCATGTTTTTTTCAAAGCGGGCAGAGAGTGTACTGAACAATTCTTTGCTTTGTTCAGGCGATAATTTTTTTTTATTCATGTTGTCAGATTTAATCATCTAAGCCTTTACCGTTCATAATATTTTCCAGGTGTTTTTTAATCCTTGACTCGCGGGTTGCGGATTGCCTGGCAGAAGAGAAATAAAGAAGATATCCTCTTTGCCGCCCGGGTGTGAGGGAGTTAAAAGCGCTTTTCAACGCAGGGAGCTCCTCCAGCCTGGCCTTAAATTCTTCCGGCATGCTGAACTCGCTGGTTTTTTTCAGTTCTACTTTCACACCTGACTTCTCCACGCGGACAGCATCCTTAATATAAGCTTTCAGCGCGGTTTTCAGCTTCATAATTTCTTTTACGTTTGTAAACCTGATCTGCCGGGCTGCCTGAACATTTTTTGTCTGCTGTACAAGAATACCCTTAGGATCTTTTAATAAAGCGCCTTTGAAAAAAAGGTACGCGCAGTATTCTTTAAATACATGGATCAAAACAACATTGTTCCCCTCAATCGTATAACAAGGACAGCCCCATTTTAATTCTTCTTCCAGGCCGCAGCTGAATGCGATCTCCCTTAAAAGCCCGATCTCTTCCTGCCATTTTTTTGCTTTGGTAAAATAAAAATCAACTTTTGGATTCATCGTTTCGATTTTGCAGAGGTTATACTTTAATTTTTTGCGGATTAAAAAATTCTAAATTTCAAACACTTCCGTTTTCAAATTTAATAATAAATGCACTTAAAAAAAACCATTCCTGAAGTGTGGTATTCAGGTTGTGGAACAAGTGTATCCAGGGATTGGGAATATAATTGCCCCTGTCACTGGCCCAGTGGTCTGCGCTAAAGTGCTTAACAACCCTAAAGAACCGATGTCAGCCTTGGCAGCACTATTGAGTAAATGAAATGAGATCAGCAGTTATAAATGCAGAAACCGGGTATTATTTTAATTGAAGACAGTTTCGATGATGCAGAATGCATCCAGCGCGGGTTCCAGGAAGAAAATATCCGGGAAACGATATTACATTTTTCAAAAGGACAGGAAGCGCTGAAGAAGATGCTCGATCCGGGATCAGCAGCTGCGTATAAAGATGTTAGAGTTGTGATCCTTGATTTAAGACTCCATGATATGGATGGCAGAGAAGTATTGACCCGGTTAAAAGAGAACATGCACTTTAAAAACATCCCGGTTGTTATTTTAACAACTTCGGATAAAGATACTGATATCAATGAATGCAGGGAGTTGGGCGCCAGCAGCTATATTTCTAAACCTGCATCAATGGAAAGCTTTCAAAGAGCTGTTATTACAATTGCACAATATTGGAAAATGAATAAACTTTAACATGAAGACTCCCCGCATAGACTTTAATGACCCCAGGTATTTTCAGCTTGCGGTCAATCAAATTGTAGATTATGGAATTTTTATCCTCGATGTGAATGGGTTCATTCAAACCTGGAATCCCGGGGCACAAAGACTAAAGGGCTACCAGGCCAATGAAATAATCGGGAAGCATTTTACTGTTTTTTATTCGGAAGAGGATATTGATAACAGCAAACCTGTATTTGAACTGAATGTAGCCTTGCAGGATGGCCGGTTTGAGGACGAAGGTTGGCGCATCAAGAAAGACGGGACCCGGTTCTGGGCCAATGTAATTATTACACCCCTGTACGATAATAAGGAACATATTGGTTTCGCAAAGATCAGCCGCGATCTCAGCCAGCGCAAAATGACGGAAGACATTATTAAGGAAACGCGTGAACGATATAAATTACTGATCGACCAGGCAAAAGATTATGCGATTTTCCTTCTTGATCCCAAGGGCAGGATTGCGAGCTGGAATATAGGTGCGGAGAAGATCAAAGGCTATAAGCCGGACGAAATAATAGGAAGGCATTTTTCCATCTTCTATCCTGAAGAGGCGCTTAAAACCAATTTCCCGGAATATGAGCTGAAGGAAGCTGTGGCCCGGGGAAGGTTTGAAGATGAGGGCTGGCGGATAAAAAAGGACGGGGACCGGTTCTGGGCAAATGTTATAATAACACCATTGTACCGGAAGAATAAACTGATCGGATTCTCTAAATTAACCCGTGATATTTCTGAGAAGAAACAGGCCGAAAGGCACCGCTATGAAAAAGAAAGGATTGCAATGTCACTTGAAAATACGCAGGCGATCAACAGGGAGCTGGAGAAATTCGCCCACATCGTTGCACATGATTTAAAAGCCCCTTTAAGAGCGATCGGCAATTATAGCCTCCTCGTGGTGAAGGCGGTTGAAAAAAAGAATTTTACTGCGGTTCAAAGGGACCTGAACAGGATAGAGGCGAATGTTCAAAAGATGAACCGGCTGATTGACGGGATCCTGCGGTATTCCAAGATCGGAATAAACAAGCTTGAAAAAGAAGAGATCGATGTGAAAGAGCTGGTGATGAACCTGCCGCTGGTGGAAGGCCTTGATTCAAAATTTAAACTGATTTTTGAGGAGCCTGTGGCAGCAATAAGTTTTCCCCGTGTATTGCTCCAGCAAATATTTGAGAATTTAATTTCCAATGCCGTCAAATATAACTCTTCTGCAAAGCCTGAAATTATAATTGGCAGCAGGGATAAGGAAAATGCCAATGAATTTTTTGTCCGTGATAATGGCCCGGGTATCCCCGCAGACCTTCAGAAGAAAATGTTCGACCTTTTCGAAATAGGTGATCCCAACAATCCCGAAAGCACAGGTGTAGGCCTGGCCATTGTGAAGAAAGCAGTAGAATCACAAAAAGGTAAAATATCGATTGAATCTTCCCCCGGAAAAGGGACTGAGTTTGTGGTTTCCATTCCTAAAGAACAGGAACCCCAGGCCGACTGAGTGAACACAATTTATAATTCAGCGGGGAGAAGTATATTGAAAATGGCTCCCGATTCTGTTCCTTCACCTGCATAAATATCTCCGCCATGATTCACCGCGATCTTTTTGCAAAGGGCTAAACCTATGCCTGTCCCTTCATATTCCGACTTTGTATGCAATCGCTGGAATATGCTGAAGATCTGTTCCGAATGCTCCTTCTTAAAACCTATCCCGTTATCCTTTACCTGGATTTTATAATATTTACCGGGAAGTTCAGGCCTTTCCTTTTCCGAATCGACAGACGTTTCTGATACTGAGATCTCAATCTCAGGCTTTGTGCCCGGCCTTGTAAATTTCAGGGAATTTCCAATCAGGTTACCGAACAGCTGTGTCATCTGAAGAGGGATCGCTTTAATAACCGGCAACTCAGGTATTTTGACCGAGGCTTGTGTTTGCTCAATTAAAAGGTCGAAGTCTTCCAGCACACCTTTCAGGATCTTGTTCAGGTCAACCTCCTGGAAGAGTTGCTTTTCTTTTGCCACCTGCGAATACACCAATACATCCCTCACCAGGGCAGTCATGCGTGATGTGGAAGAATTGATCTTCTCGATGAACCGCTGCGCTTGCGGATCCAGCTTTTCAGCAATGCTTTCCTGGAGTAAATGAGTAAAGGTCTTTATTTTCCTGAGGGGCTCCTGCAGATCATGAGAGGCAATATAGGCGAACTGCGCAAGTTCAGCATTTGACTTTTCAAGGTCATGATTTGCTTTAGCCAGGGCCTGGGTCCGTTCAAATACTTTTTCTTCAATTTGCTGCCGCGCCTGCTCCTGGGTTGTAACATCATTAGCAACTACAATTATACCGTTTATGGTATCATCGCTTTCCCTGAGGGCTTCATAAACGAAATTTACATAAACGGTCTCTATTCCGTTTTTACGTGGAAGATTAACAGGTGCTCCATCCGCCATGTGAGCGATGCCGGTGGTATAAACTCCATCCAGCAGGTTCTCAAAACCCTGATCACGTGCTTCAGGCAAACCCTCAAATAGGGGTTTGTTTATGACAGCATCATTTGTTGTGCCCCAAAGCTCGATCATTTTTTCATTTGCAATTTCCACCACATGATCAGGCCCCCTGAGGATGCACATTGCCACAGGTGCTTTCAGGATCGTGTTCTTAAGGCTTTCTTTACTGTGAATAAGCTTTTGTTTTGAAACAACCTTTTCAGTAACATCAGCTGCCTGTACAAGGATGCTGTCAATTTCACCATGCTCATTATGCAAAGCTTTGTAACTGAAATCTACATATACATTTCCTCTCGTAGCCAGGTAAGCGGGTGCTTCAGTGGCTATGAATGTTTCGCCCGTTTTATACACATTGGATAAAAGTTTCGGGAAAGGCTGATCTTTCATTTCAGGCATAAATTCAGTCAATGGCTTTCCAATAACCTCTGCGGTAAGATTCCAGAAGGATAGCATGGCGTCATTCACAAGCTGCAGGACCATATCAGGGCCATGAAATACAGCCGTGGGAATAGTTGACTGGGCGACCAGGTTCTTTAACCGCGTTTCGCTTGCTTCTATTTTCTTCCTTGTTTCTACCTGTTGAGTAACATCCATTACTACTGCCATGAATCCGTCAATCTTACCTTCAGCTTCACGGATTGGTTCCCAGATTGCAGTAAAATAACAGGTTTCCATCCTGCCATTCTTCCTTAGTATCAACGGATATTCATTCGCTATAAAGGGTTCACCGGTGGCCAGCAGGTTGTTCGCAACCGGGATAAGTTCCCTGGCTTCCGGCAATGCTTCGAACAGTGGTTTCCCGATGAATTCTTCTTCCGTCCTGTCAATCAGTGGTAAGTATTGCTTATTTGCAACCTCGCAGATAAGATCAGGTCCCCGGAAAACGGAAATAGCCACAGGTGCATTTGAAATGAGATCCCTGAACCTTTTTTCTGAATTAATAAGGGCCTGTTCAGCCCTTACCTTATCAGTGCTTTCACCAGCAATAACAAGGATCCCTCCAACAGTTGAGTCATCAATAAATATCGGGGAAAGATTCAGGTCTATATATGATTCTTCCCAGGAGCCTTTCTTGTTCAGGTTAACTTTCAAATCCTTCATGCTGATCACTTCACCTTCGTACACTTTTTTGAAGATGGCTTCAAATTCATCCCATTTGGCAGGAGAAGAGTCTGCGATCGGCTTGCCTAAAGCGGAAGGATGCTGCTGACCTAATAAAGGGATATAGTGATCATTATAGATACGTATATAATCCTTTCCCCATGCAATGCAGATCGGAAGAGGACTCGCCATAACCATGCGTACAGTATGAACAAGAACGGGCGGCCAGGTGTCCCGAGGGCCTAAAGAGGTATTACTCCAATCGATCTTATCAACCAGTTCGCGTGTGGCTTTGTTATATATGTGATTCAAAGTCATAACGGGAAATTAATTTAATGTAGCTTTTAGAGTATTAACGAGTTCCGTGAACCCCTCGGGTTTTGTTATGAAATCCATTGCCCCTAACTCTTTCATGAGTTCAATTGTAGGAAGATGTGATGTCGTGGAAAAAATTATGACAGGGATGTTTTTTAATTCCGGATGTTTCTTAATCTCCATAAGAAACTGCTGCCCGTTCATTAAAGGCATATTGAGATCAAGAAAGATCAGGTCTGTCTGAACCTTTTTCTCTGACAGATGGTCAAGCGCCAGCCTTGCACTTCCGAATGCTTCGCAAATGACAGGACTTACCAGGCGATCGAGAGCGGTTAAGAAAATTTCCCGGTCATCTTCATCATCATCTATTAAAAGTATCCTCTGGTATTTTGCCATCTGATTATTATGTATTATTTCAGGCCAAAATTAGAGATTATTAGTCTAAACCATTGTAGATAAAATTCCCCTTTTTTAATTGGTGCGGTGGTGCAGGAAAGTCATTAGGGTTTATTTAAAGATAAGTAAGAGCGGCCGGGACGGTTAATGCATGACGGAGCCCTGCTCTCATTAAGTGTGACGCTAATGCTATGAACAATTTGGTCCCAATAGATTTCAGAGGAAAACACAATCTGGATACATGCTGAGTGGAAGGGATTACTGCTCTAAGCTACATCCTTTGGATGCAATTAGATCAAAAATAAAAGAGTGCTATTAACAGCTGAACCGTTTCCTCGTAGTTTCCTTTTTTAATAAAACCCTGGATGCCCAGGGTAAATGCGGTTCTGATTTCAGCAGGACTGATCTGGTTACTATGAAACACGAAGGGGATTGATTTCGCCCTCATTTCAGCATCTGATTCTATCCTGCGTTTTAGCTCTAATCCATCCATTTTAGGCATGTTGATATCGCTTATGATGAAAAAGATCTCTTCCTGATTTTCTTTTATGAAGTCGTAGGCTTCAAGTCCATTCCTGAAAGTGACAATTTTATTTTTCACATCCGTTGACCTCATTGAGTGCTTGAACAAGCCATGTTCTTCAATATCATCATCTATGAATAATATTAATCCGGTCGGGTGCTTTCCCTTGCTGAAGTCTATTTCCATTGCATTGAATTTTATTAAGAATATTAAATTCTTATGCCTTTAAAAATATGGCAAACCCGGAATAAATTAACAGGATGCGTGCACGTTTATGCAGGAGTTCAAAATTCAGAACCGTTTGGGTCGTTCGCTTCGAAATTAGCTGTCAGTTTAAAGCTGCAGTGTTCTGGCGATTACCAAAACCAAGCACAGTAATAGGATCATTAAATTATTAATGGAATTTTGCCGCTCTTTTTTATTGCCTGTTTTAAGGTAAAGATTGTAATGAACCCGGCTTGCTAAAATCATAATAATACCAAAGAAGAGAGCAGCCAAAGGTGTTAAGATGGGAATGATTTTAAGCCACCAGGGGAATATTAAACCAAAAGCAATTAAAATTTCGGCAAAGCCAATAAATTTTATCAGCCCTGTTGAAAGATCCTGCACACCGGTTTGCCCGCTTTTAACCAGTTTATCTACTGGTTGGCTTGCTTTAAAGATTCCTGAAAGGAGACTGATTAATGCCAGAAGAATTTGAATTACCCAAAGGGTAATGTTCAAAGTATTTGGGGTCATACGTTATTAATTTTTTTTATTTTATATACGCCAAAGTAAGAAAAGAGTATTGTTATTACAACCGGCGGAAATATTGCTCCAGGTTTTTGGGCTCAAACCATTGGATAACGGATACCGTTCCAAACAGCTTAAAAAAGGCGGTTCATCAGAACAGTCTTTAACAAGAAACAGGGTTATAAATTTTAAGGAGTTAATAAGCAGATAGGTGGTTTTGAATCCGTGATACCTTGCGAGCAAATAAACTTCCAGGCTTGCGTGGAAAGTTTACTCAATATGAGTTACTCAAAGGGCCCTTAAATGTATTCTTCAGGATTTAGGGAGTTCGCTCCAGTAAACTGCCAGTCCTTTCTCATGCACAACAAAGAAATTCCCTTCCCTGGTATTGAAGCCTTTAGCTTCATTATTGTACCTTCCTATATAATATAAGCCACCATAAGAGATCAATACTTCCTCCTGATGAGCTGGCACTTCAATGCGTGCATCTTTTCTTTTTAATTCCATCACCATATCTGCAAAGATAGGAGTTACTTATAAGATTCCCTCATTGCAAAGGACTAATAACTTCTTCAGTGAGAATTCTATTTCAATGTCCAATCGCAGTCCCGTTCTATGGGAAAAGCCATTATTTATTACGTGATTATCTCTTTTTCATTCCTTTTCCACTCGCTTTTCTTTTAAATTATTTTATCTTCGCAGCCTCTTTATGAAAAACGTGCTCTCTGAACCGGCTGTTTCCAGAAACAGCCTTGTGCAAAGTTGGCCTTCTCCTTTAGAGTCAACACATTCAACAAACACTTTCTTATAACAACCTTTCATGAAGAGTATTAAACTTTCGGCATTTTTTCTTTTTTTTCTTTCCCTTTATTCTAATGCAACCCATATTGTGGGAGGCTCATTAAAATATTTATATAATGGCGGATCCAGCTATACGGTTACGCTTACTTTATATCGTGATTGTGCTTCCGGCAGCGCAGCTTTTCCAGCGTCAGTAACCATAACTGTTGGCGGTTACAATGGCGAAGCCTTTTCTCCTGTAAAGGATTTCAATATGACCCTTGGCCCTGTTACAGATGTGTCGGGTTCCGGTATAGACACTTGTCTTATGGGGTCAAATACAATTCCCTGCGTACAGGAAGGTATTTATACTACAACAGTTAATAATCTGCCTCCTAACCCGGGAGGATATCATTTATATTACCAGGTTTGTTGCAGAAATCTTAGTAATGTGAACGTTAATTCCAGCTGTAATTGCATTGGTTCATCTATCTATGCTTATATTCCGGGACGAACACCCGTTTGGTTTGAAGATTTTTTACTTGCAAATGGAACAACGGTAGATGCAGGAGCTACTGCCTGGACAAGAACATTAGGCACAATCCCGCCCACATCTGCCCAGGTTAATAATAATCTTTTCGAAGTTGTCGGAGCAAATAACGCCCAGGTTACCTGGACCTCACAGGTTATTAATATCGCCCCATATACTAATGGTGTTGTTTTGTCTGCAAATCTTTTTGAGGCAGGAAATATGGATGCAGGTGATTCCATTAAACTTTATTACAGCCTCAATGGGGGACCATACATACTTTTCCCTACTAACGGTTCAATTGCTGATGATTTTACTTCTACTATCGCAAGCACAGGTTCCCTGACAGGAAATACAATACAATTAAGGGTATATACACGAAGTGATAACAATTCGCCTACATCAGAGATATATAGATTTGATAATGTAGTTGTCAGTAAAAATGACTTCGTTACTAACGGAAATCCTGAATTTACCACAACACCACCCTTATTTCTTTGCGCAGGGAGTCCTTTCTCATATGATTTTTCTGCAAGTGACCCGGACGGTGATTCTTTAGCGTATTCTTTTTACACTCCTTATACGGATGTAGCTCCAGCATTTCCATCCAATATTGCAACGTTTACCCCGGTAAGCTGGGAATCAGGCTATTCAGCTACTAGCCCTTTAGGTGCTTCCATAATAAGTTTAAACCCTTCAACCGGTACGATCTCCGGAGTACCTGCATGGATTGGTAATTATATTGTAGGTATTAAAGTAAAAGAATACCGAAATAGTACTTTATTGAGTGAAGTAGTACAGGATTTTCAGCTAATGGTAATCAACTGTCCTATTCCTGCAACCGCTGTTATTAATTCCTCAGAACAAATTTCAGTATGTGATACCCTGGGTTTGACCTTTCCGAATAATACTTCAGGAAATGTCAATAGCTGGTTATGGGATTTTGGTGATGGCAGTACGCTTGCTGATACTTCCACTCTGAAGTTTCCTTCTTATACTTATCCTTCTACCGGGAATTATATTGTCAGGCTGATCACCAATCCGCGGACAAACTGTGCAGATACAGCTACTGCCACGGTTAAGGTCAGCATCGGGAGTAATTCAGTTGTGAATGCTGTAAGTTGTAGCAGCTATACGTTAAATAGCCAGGTTTATACCGCGACCGGGACTTATACTCAAACGCTTACGAATGCTGCAGGTTGTGATTCTATTATTACACTGAATCTTACTATTAATCCCGGGCCAACTTTAACAGGCGCTTCCCAGGCTGCTGCAGTTTGTGCAGGCTCGGGTGCAACAATTAACCTCGCAGGTTTGCTTGCCAACAGCATTTCAACAATTAATTATAGCATCAACGGAATTGCTCAAGCTGCTATCACAGGCATTACGGCAAATGCATCGGGTGCTGCAAGCTTCACTTCTTCTAATTTAACAGCTGCCAATAACGGGCAGACATTGCAGATAACCCAGGTCACAACAACAAGTTCGACACCTAACTGCAGCCAATCGTTTACACAAAATGTTACTTTAAGTGTTAATCCTGTTCCAGCTTTAACAGGCGCTTCCCAGGCTGCTGCAGTTTGTGCAGGCTCGGGTGCAACAATCAACCTCACAGGTTTGCTTGCCAACAGCACTTCAACAATTAATTATAGCATCAACGGGGTGGCCCAAACTGCTGTAACAGGCATTACGGCAAATGCTTCGGGTGCTGCCAGCTTTACTTCAGCAAATTTAACGGCTGCCAATAACGGGCAGACATTGCAGATAACACAGGTCACAGCAACAAGCGCTACACCTAACTGCAGCAAATCGTTTACACAAAATGTTACGTTAAGTGTTAACCCTGTTCCAGCTTTAACAGGCGCTTCCCAGGCTGCTACGGTTTGTGCAGGCTCGGGTGCAACAATTAACCTTACAGGTTTGCTTGCAAACAGCACTTCAACAATTAATTATACTATCAGCGGGGTGGCCCAAACTGCTGTAACAGGTATTACGGCAAATGCATCGGGTGCTGCCAGCTTTACTTCAGCAAATTTAGCGGCTGTCAATAACGGGCAGACATTGCACATAACCCAGGTCACAACAACAAGTTCGACACCTAACTGCAGCCAATCGTTTACACAAAATGTTACTTTAAGTGTTAATCCTGTTCCAGCTTTAACAGGCGCTTCCCAGTCTGCCACAGTTTGTGCAGGCTCGGGTGCCATAATTAACCTTACAGGTTTGCTTGCAAGCAGCACTTCAACAATTAACTATACCATCAACGGAGCTGCTCAAGCTGCTATAACAGGCATTACGGCAAATGCATCGGGTGCGGCAAGCTTTACTTCTGCAAACTTAACAGCTGCCAATAACGGGCAGACATTGCAGGTAACACAGGTAACTGCAACAAGCGCTTCACCTGACTGCAGTCAATCGTTTACACAAAATGTTATGCTAAGTGTTAACAGCCCGTCAGCCGGAACTGATGTGATCACCGCTTGTGATTCTCATACTTGGATTGATGGCGTTACTTATACCGCTGACAACAGTACCGCTACCAAAGTGTTAGTCAATGCAGCAGGATGTGATTCAACGGTAACGTTAAATCTCAATATTAATAACAGCAGTACAGGAATGGATGTACAGACTGCATGCGACAGCTTAACATGGATTAATGGTGTTACTTATTATTCAAGTAACAATACGCCCACATATATTTTAACGGGAGGAAATGCTGCCGGTTGCGATAGCACACTAACATTAAATCTTACTATAAATAATAGTTCAGCGGGAACAGCTGTAATTACCGCCTGTGATTCATACACATGGATTGACGGGATCAATTATACATCAGGCAATAACACAGCAACGTTCGATCTAACAAACGCTGCAGGCTGTGACAGTACGGTAACATTAAACCTCACCATTAATAACAGCAGCACAGGAACGGATGTGCAAACTGCCTGCGCTACTTATACCTGGATTGACGGGAATACCTATACTTCTGGCAACAGCACTGCAATTTTTGTAATACCCAATGCGGCAGGTTGTGACAGTACCGTAACATTAAACCTTACCATTAATAACACTACAGGAACTGATGTACTTACCGCTTGCGACAGCTTAACCTGGATAGATGGCATAACTTATACTTCCGGCAACAGTACAGCAACCTATACATTGCTCAATGCTGCAGGTTGTGATAGCCTGGTAACCCTAAACCTGACGATCAATAACAGCACCTCTGGAACAGATATTCAAACCTCTTGTAACAGCTTAACCTGGATTGATGGGCTTACTTATTATTCTGATAACAGTACTGCCACTTATAACATACCGGGTGGAAATGCAGCAGGCTGTGACAGTATTGTTACACTGAGCCTTACAATAGGTGCTGTGGATACCTCAGTAACTCAGACAGGTAATACTCTTACTTCGAATGTTTTGGGAGCAGCTTATCAATGGTTAGACTGTGATAACAGCTACTCTGAAATATTAAATGAAATCAACCAAAGCTTTACAACAACTGTAAGCGGTAGTTATGCGGTAATTGTAACGGAGGGTTCTTGTTCAGATACTTCAGCATGTTTGAATGTTACAATAACAGGAATTGCTGCACATGCAGAAACAAATCTGACAATTTATCCTAACCCGAATAACGGAAGCTTTGTAATAAAAGCAAATGTTGAAGGAGCTTATTCGCTGGTAAACAAGTTAGGACAAGTTGTAAGAATGTTTGAAATAAATGCAGCACACAATTACACAACTACAATTGAGAATTTAGATAACGGAGTTTATTTTGTTCTCTCAAAAGATAAAGCCTTGTTGAAGCAAAAGATAGTGGTTGTGAGATAAATGATAAGGAAAAGGGATATTCGAATCACACTCCAGGCTTTTTAAATGCAGCAATCGCCCGCCTAGCGGGCGATTTGCGTTAAGTAAAAGGACTTATCCATGTTTTACCTGGTAAGTCCTTTTCTGCGGCAGAAGATCTACGTTTCGAATCTTTGTGTAAGATTGGGAGAAAGTCTGTGACTTAACACAATACTGAGTAAAGTTAACTTTACATTAAAGTGACCGGGGATCAAAATTAGTGCTGATGTTTGTGAGTTGGCTTCTCATTCCCCTGGTCCTTGGTACCTTCCCTGACTTTTACCGTAAAATCCGCTGTATGCACTTTTCCATTTGTCTGAAATTGCACCCATATCCGGTAAACACCAGCGTTTTGAATCAGCGTCTCAGCATAGATAGGATATTGTTCATTTGTTACCGGATGTATGTGCAGAAACTCCATGTCGTCCTTACCAATCATTACAATATGAGCGTTAGCTCCTAAATATTGCTGGATATCTTTTTCCAAAAGCCTCTTGCCCTCCTTTTCAACTGTTATCCTGAAAGATTGAGTTTGGTTAGTTTTGAAGTCATTGCCATTCTCGAGAGTAACTTTATAACCATTTGCAAACGCGATAAACTTATCAGTAAAATCTGATTTTCCGGTATCAGGGGCGCCTTTGACTTCAATCTCCTGTTTTTCTAATACACTATTTGATCCTGATGGCTTGAAATCGTAAAACAGCATATAGTTTCCTCCATAGGGAAAAGTTTCGGTTACCGTATATGAGCCGTCCTGCTGCTCTTCCGGATGTATGTGATGGAACCACTTCAAATCCTTACTTAATACCATAAGATGGATTTTCATTTCGTGGGAGATGTCCAATGGTGTATTAAGGCCGCCTTTTTTAATAGTGAACTCCACTTTGGTTGGTTTGCCGGCTTCGAAGATTTGAGGCGAACTTTTAAGAGATACTTCATACTCTTTGGAACTTCTCTTTTCGGCAACTAATTCCATTCCGCATTCAGGGCATTTGTCACCCTGCTTGCCTTTTACTTTGGGGTGCATAGGACAAGTGAATGAATTTCCTTCGTTGTTATGATTATGACTTCCCATGTCCGGTGATTTAGTTTGTGTGTTATCGCACGAGCTTAACAATGCTCCTGCAACGAATGAACTTATTATTGCTGATGTTTTAAGAAATCTATTCATTTTGTTTTCCCTTTTAATTTGTTTCGTGCCACAACAATTGCTGCTATAATGTGATTTATTTAAACTAAAGCGACTAACATCACCGCTGACATACTAATCATCAGAGCGTTTTCAATTACGGTAATAGTACTCATTGGTAAATTAAATACGTCACCCAGGCAGGCACACTTTATTTTTCGCTTATTAAGTATGGATTGAAGAACTCCGATAATACTCACGCTCATCAGAATCAATGTAAGAGCGTTGGTGAAGAGCGGATAAAAATTGATGAGGTATGCCACCCCTAAAGCCAGTTCTGTAAATGCATACACGAAGCCCCATCCCCGCCAGCGTTTAGCTATTATATCGTAGGTTGAATAGCTGTCTGCGAAGCCCGGTAGGTTTAACAGTTTAAAGAAAGAAAATGTCAGGAAGAAACTCGTCATAAAGTGGTTCATCCACTGCATCCAATCAAACGTTTGGTTAAATGCCTGAATGAGTAAAGTTATTCCCGTTATATAAGCAAAAATCAGCAGGACGGGTTTGTATGTTTCCAACCACGGTTTTTCTTCTTCGTCAACCATGGGCGGTGCCATAGTGTGCGTTTTTTCGGAAAGCTGATAATGTGGATGGTCTTTCAAAGCATCTTTTAACACTTCAGTGCTAATGTGCCTTTGCATCGTGATCTCGGCTTCGCCTTTCGTTAGATCCACTTTAACATTTGTAACTCCTGCAACATTTCGCAGCGATTTTTCTACCTTTTCCCGGCATGAACCACAGGTCATCCCGGAAATTTTATATGTGTGTGTCATTTGCATCAGATTTTATGATACAAAATTACTGCCTTTACCGGTGGTACTGATTATGGAATTTTGGGAAGGATTTATGAGATTTACAGTTCCTCAATATTTCGCCTCTTATGCGCTTTTAAAGCCTTAAAATGCGAAGGAGTAAGGCCCGTGATCTTTTTAAACTGGCTTGAGAGATAGGCAGGACTGCTATAACCTAATTTATCCGCTATTTCAGAAAGGGAAAGCTCATCATAAACTAAAAGTTCCTTAACTTTTTCTATTCTTTGAGCTATAAAGTATTTCTCAATGGTTGTCCCTTCCACTTCTGAAAACAGGTTGCTTAGATAGGTGTATTCGTAGTGTAATTTATCCGCTAAGTAGTCGGACAAGTTTGTTTTTTTCTGTCCTTCCTCTGAATAATGGATAAGCTTTACTATATATGTTTTGATCTTTTCAATGATTCGCGTCTTCTTATCATCAATAAGTTCGAAACCCATGTGTTTCAGCCCGGTATTGAATTTGTCAAGCTGTTTTAGTGAAGGTTCCCCGGCAAGCTCAATCTCTCCTAAATCTACATTTAAAAATGCGATTCCGGCTTTTTCAAGCTCGGATGTTACCGCCATCCGGCAACGGCTGCAAACCATATTTTTAATATAGAGTTTCATAGATGCAAATATACGGAAAACAAAAAGGCTGTTCGGAGACAGCTTTTTAATGTGAATGAATTTGAGTTTTAAAGAGAGAATATAACTCCACGAAACTCAATAAAAACTTAGTTTGCGGAAAAGAGGATAATTTCAAACCATTTTAAGCAAGACTTATTCCATAACATTGGTATGATTACGGATATAAACTAACATGAAATAACGGTTATAGAATAAAGCAAATTGTGAAATTTTATGCTGTTCGTTTCATCTTTAATTGATCTTCCAGCTCCTTTATTCGAGTGGATGACTTACGATGTTCCAGAAGTGCAGCCAATCTTAATTCAAACTCATCAACTACTACCAGCGCCAGCTCTTGCAATAGTTCTATTTGTTCTCTATTTAAATAGCGGGGCTTTCTGTCTATTACACAAAGATTTCCGATATTATGCCCATCTTTAGTTTGCAGTGGGGCACCAGCATAGAACCGAAGTCCAAATTCCCCTTGAACCAATGGATTAGCAAGGGTCCTAACATCTTCGATGGCATTTTCCACTAGATATACCTCATCAGTTAGTATAGCAGATGCACACAATCCGGGTTCTCTGGGAATTTCATTCACATCCGTTAAACCATGTTTTGCTTTAAACCAAATGCGATTCTCATCAACGAGCGTTATAAGAGCGATGGGCATATTAAACATTTTTGACGCAATACCGACAATTCTATCGTAGCTTCCATCGGTCGGGGTATCCAGGATTTCATATCGTTTTAGATTGCTTAATCTTTCAGCTTCCGTAAATCTTTTCATGTATTACAATTATATTAATCAAATATTTATTTTTTCTCCCTTCCGCAAAGAGCCGCTATCAGCAAAGATCGCATTAATATCAGTTGCAAGCAACAAATTTAGTGTGGAACATTCTGGACATTATCCATCTAGCATGTTTTTATTGGTTCTAAGATATTTTACATGTTTTTTGTATTTTTGTAAAATGATAAGCCTTCCCGAAATAAATACTGCCATTTTTAAATTTCAATATTTGCCAGACTTCTGTAAGTTTCTCTTAACTGACAAACTGGACGAATTCACAGTTGTAGGAATTCGTTTTTGCCGGGAGTTAGATCTTCCAATGATGCGTCCTCTTGCAAAGTTGAGTGAGAACGATCTAATTGAACTAAGCAGGGAATCTAATCGGCAAATTCTTCAAGCACTTTCAAATAATGATATTGTTCCACATATAATGAATAATATTCAAAGCTTTCTTTCTAATAATATTATTGATTCTAAAGGGAGTAAAGTGCTTGACAACTCAGAGGTTGTAGCGGAGGATATTATATTAGCTTTTTATATAAGAAGAAAAACATTTTGCTTCTTTCTTCACGCGTACACACAAAATGAAGTTGTACATATGTTGATAGCTGCGGAACTTGATTCCTACACTACCCAAGAGCATCTTTTAACCGTTAAGGCAATGATTGCAAATAATAATGAATTGAAAGTTGCTTTAAATAAGGCTTAGAGCTAAAGACCGTAACACAATCATCGGAGGGATCCTGGAACATTATACATTTGGCCCAACAGGTTTATCAACTAAGATCGCTTATGAGCCATCCTGATCCACTGAAAAGTGGGGCCATGTTTCATTCGCCTGCGGGCAGAAAGGGACGAAGTTCGAACCTTTTTGCCGGCGATTTGGACAAAGTTATTGATTTTTTGAAACTTTGACTTTGAAGTTATCAAAAATCGTATCTTTGTACTGTGAAGCGCTTTGTAATCATATCGATTTTATCCGTATATATTCTTACAACAACTGAATGTAATCAGCTTTTAAAGCTACCTCTTCTGATTGAACATTATACGGAACATAGGGAAGCAAATAGTAACGTTTCATTTTTTGACTTTTTGTATATGCATTACATTGGGCAGGATTTTAATGATAGTGACCAGGACAAGGATATGGAATTGCCTTTTAAGTCACACAGTACTATAGCCTTCACTGATATTCAGTCCGTTCCTTTACAAACTGAAACAATTTCCCTTCGCCCGTTAATCATTGGAAATAAAGGGTTAACAGCATATACGCGTTTGAATTTTCAATCTTCACACCTATCTTCTATCTGGCAACCGCCAAAGTTTCATAGTTAATTTTCAAGTCTGTTTTATATTATTTGGTTATTCCCTGAAATTCAGGGAGTAATTGACTTTATTATTAATTATTTTATCATTCATTATGCTATTCGAAAAAATAACCTTTATAAATAGTAAAATTTTACTATTAGTAATTTCCGTTTTATTCACTTTTAAAATTTCTGCCCAAAACTGGACAGGTAACGTAAATTCAAACTGGAATGACCCAGCCAATTGGTCGAGCTGGCCATTAACCGGAGCGGACATACTTATTGATCCTGTAAATTACACGGGAGCATCATCATCACCTGTTATTTCGGGTAATTCAGTGTTTACCCCGGCTGGAATGATAGTTCAGAACGGAGCGAACCTTACTATTCAGGCAAATCTTACAACGACCGGACGGATTGAACTGTTCACAAATGGAACAATAGTAACAATTACTGCCGGTACCGTATTTGCCTCAGGTGGAGGAAGCCAGGGGCGTTTTATTGTAAGTGATGGGGCAAAGATAATTATGAACGGTGGTTTATTAAAAGCAAACCAAAGGCTTATTATTGAGTTAGGCGGAACTTTTATTTTTAATAACGGAACCATAAACACTATACAGGAATTGGCAATTGGCGATGGAAATGCACTGGGCAGCAGCTTATTTGAAATGAATGGCGGTTCTTTGACAATGAGCTTGGATATGGGCTTTGAGAATGAAGCAGGGTTGTATTATCCAACCTTTCATATGTCGGCAGGAACATTGACAGTTGCCGGTGGTCTTACGTGGCTCGGGGAAGCGCCAGGTGCAGGTACTCCTAAATTTATTATGTCGGGCGGTTCAGGTACAATAGGAGGTGATATAATAAATGATCCGGCAACAACAGTTGATCTTTATATGAGCCTTTCGGGTAATGCAAATCTTGCATTTAATGGTGCTGCTGTCACCCTTGTGAATAGCACAGACAGCATAAAACAATCAGGCAATTCATTGTTCACATTCTCGAATACGAATGCAATAAATAATCCAGGAGTTTATAATGCTGATGGTGGTACAATTATATTCAACGGAATTACAAGTTTGCAGGGATCCGGCAGCTATAAATTCAATAATGTGACTATCAACAACGCTAAAACCCTTTCTCACATTTCCCCGACAAATGTATCGGTTATTGGAGATTTCATAAGCAACGGTAACTTTAACGCTAATTTAAATACAATTACTTTCGGAGGCAGCTCTTCTCAGAGTATTGGTGGAGCAACTTCCTCGGCTTTTTATAATTTAACGATTAATAATTCATCGCCTACAGGGCTTACTCTTAATATTCCAACTACAGTAACAGGTTCTTTGTTATTGAATAATGGAAAGCTGAATACAACAGAGATTAATTTGCTCACATTAACAGACAACACAATTGCAAGTAGTGGTTCCGCTTTAAGTTTTGTTAATGGTCCTTTAAAGAAAACAGGAAATGATGCTTTTGTGTTTCCTATTGGCAAGAACAATACCTGGAGGAGATTAGCGATGACCGCACCAGTTTCGGTGGCAAGTGAATTTGTGGGAGAATATTTTGATTCTTCCTATTCCAGTATCACACCTTATAATTCGCCACTGATGGCTGTAACTAATCTTGAGTATTGGAAGCTCGACAAATTCAGTACTGCAGATAATGTACAGGTAGATTTAACTTGGGAGGATGCGGGAGCAAGTGCAATTTCAAATTGTGCGCAACTAAGTATAAGCCATTGGAATGGAACTGCCTGGAATTATGTTCCTTCCAACGCCTCTGGTAGCTGCACCGGTAGTGGGGCTGGCTCTATTCAGTCAAATGCTGTGTTAACTGATTACGGTGTTTTAACTTTTGGCTTCTTTGGTATTGTAACATCCCAAAATGTTACACTTTGCAATGGTGACAGCATGAGTGTTGGAACAAACACCTACACTACTTCAGGAACATACATTGAAGTATTAACAGCAGCTGATCTATCCGATAGCACAGTAATTACACAGCTTGCAATTTTACCGGCAAATATAAATAATCAATCGGTTAATATATGTAACGGCAGCACATTTTCCATTGGTGCAAATACATATAGTACATCCGGAAATTATTCGGATACGCTTATTTCTGCTTTGGGTTGCGACAGTATTGTCAATACTTCACTAACTATTCAAGGCTTGATTGATTTATCCGTTATACAAACAGGGATCACGTTAGCTTCACACAATAATTCGGCAACCACTTATCAATGGGTTGACTGTTCAAATAGCTATCTGCCGGTAACCGGGCAGACCGGTCAAACCTTTACAGCAGCTGTAAACGGTAATTATGCGGTTATTATCTCCGAAAATAGCTGTAGTGATACTTCCGCCTGTTTTTCTATTACAACGGTAGCTATAGCTGAGAATGTGCTTGAAAATGGCATAAGAATTTTTCCTAATCCGAATAACGGTGAAATTACTATTGCATTCGATTATATGTCTGAATCGTATTTTAGATTGATGGATCTAACCGGTCGAATAGTATTAGAAAAAGAGCTTTCTTTATTGAGTACTGAAATTAGTTATCAGGAGCAATCAAGTGGGATCTATTTTGCCGAGATTACTCGAAACAATCAGGTCACACGAATTAAGCTAATAAAAAACTAATAATGACTAACGAGGAGCAGGCCGTGTAAGCCGGACACTCACGAACTATCGCAAGCTTGGACATTGTTTGTTTAGGAACAGGTGATTCCATTTTAAGAAAGCTCGTAATCCCTGGAAGAGCATAAAAAAAGCCCATTCGTTTGAATGGGCTTCAATCTGAAGCAATTTGACTTGATAAGACTTAACTAGCGGAGAGGGCGGGATTCGAACCCGCGATACCCTTGCGAGTATACAAACTTTCCAGGCTTGCTCGTTCGGCCACTCTGACACCTCTCCGGAATTGGGTTGCAAATGTAACATTTTTTATTGATTTCCGGAGGGATTTCCCCGCATACAAAAGACCTTAAAACTGAAATTTTTTCAGTTTTTTTTGAAAAAATGACACTCTTTGACAGGAACCCCCCCCGTGAAAGTGCATTGGCAAAGCACTTGTTTAGGAGGTAATAAAATCATAATTAATATTAACTTAAAAATTAGGAGGAACAAGCCATGTCAATCACAAGATGGAAAAAGCCCTCTAACGGGCAGGAAAATGATTCACCGGTGTTATATTCATCACCGTTTGGTAACCTGATGGAAAACTTTTTTAATGATAACTTCTTAACGAGAGAGTTTTCCTCCGCGGTACCAGCAGTTAACGTATCCGAAGACAAGGATAAATTCTCTGTAGATCTTTCTGCTCCAGGATTTAACAAGGAGGATTTTAAGATCGAAGCTGATGATAAAATGCTGACTATTTCCGGTGAACATAAAACGGAAAAAGAAGATAAGTCCAAAACATTCACGCGCAGGGAATTTAACTACGGTTCTTTCAGGAGATCCTTCTCATTGCCGGAATCGGTGGATGATGAAAAAATAGATGCTAAGTATGAGAACGGTATCTTAAAGATCACGTTACATAAAAGGGAAGAAGCAAAACCTAAACCGATCAAGGAGATCTCGATCTCATAAATAAAAAGAGCCCGCTCAATAAGCGGGCTCTTTTTTTATGCCGGTACTTTTCTATCGGTTTCTCTTTCCCAGAACCTGTGTTTTGCTATGGCAGTTATAAATTCCTTTGCCAGCTTCCCAGGGTTATCATCCCCGGTGATCACACCCTGTTCGGTGCTATCATTCGGGTTTTGCCCTATATATGACGCTTCTATTACATCGGCACCTTCTCCGTCCGCAGCCACTGCCTTGCAGTGTTTATAAGCCTCATTTATGAAATGCAGTGCATCCGGTTCTTCAATTAATGCTGCAGCGCTTTTTGCTCCCGCAGGAATAAAAACCGCATCATAAACAACAGAAGCTGAAATAAGAAAGCTTTCATCAACAGCGATGCTTTTCCCGCTTGAGCTTTTAATTAACCCCAGCACAGGGGCTATTATTTTGGTCATGGCGCCTGCTGTTTCGAGCGCTTTTTTCATATTGATTAAAGAGGCCTCATCAACGCCATCCGCTGCAAGAATAGCGATTTTCCTTGTCCTGATGGAATTCTTCGGAGTAGTCGCCATGCTTAAGGCTCTGGAACGTTCCAGCGTCAGCTTTACTTTTTTTGGTTGGTAATGTTTTGGGTCTTCATCAGCCGGAACGCTATGGTTCATAGGCAGTTCAGGCTTGCCTGCCTTTAAGCCGAGCGCAGCTGCAACTTCATCAGCTAACGCTTTATCCACCTGCGTAAGCAGGTTCACCATCCGCTGGCGGATCGCAGGAGTTTGCACTTTCCCCAATTCAAAACGGAGAGCATCCGTAAGATGTTTTCTTTCTGCGGGGCTTTGACTGTTTAAGAATAATGTAGCCTGGCTGAAATGATCGGTGAAACTTTTGCTGCGCGATCTCACTTTTTTTGCATCGATCCTTTCAAAGAAGGAGGTGAAGCCCATCTTTTTCATGGTTGCCTGGAACGGACATCCTCCTCCGAGCGTATTCGGCTCATAGCTGGTTTGGCCCTGGTTGATGGTCTGGCGCATGTGACCGTCACGCTGGTTATTATGAACATCCACTATCGGCCTGTTAATCGGGATCTCATGGAAGTTAGGGCTGCCAAGCCTTGAAAGCTGCGTATCTGTATATGAGAACAAACGTCCCTGTAACAAAGGGTCATTTGTGAAATCAATGCCTGGAACAAGATGGCCCGGGTGAAAGGCGATCTGCTCTGTTTCTGCAAAGAAATTATCCGGGTTCCTGTTCAGCGTCAGTTTTCCTATGATCTTCACAGGGACAAGTTCTTCAGGGATCAGCTTTGTAGGATCTAACAGATCGAAATCAAATTTATGCTCATCTTTTTCTTCTATTAATTGAACACCAAGTTCCCATTGGGGAAAGTTGCCGGTGGCAATTGCTTCCCAAAGGTCCTTGCGGTGAAAATCTGGGTCCTTCCCGGAAATATTCTGTGCTTCGTCCCATGCAACGGAATGTGTCCCGAGAACCGGTTTCCAGTGGAATTTAACAAAATGTGATTTATTGTTCTCATTTATAAAACGAAAGGTGTGAACCCCGAAGCCTTCCATCATGCGGTAACTTCTTGGTAATGCCCGGTCGCTCATCAGCCACATGATCATGTGCATTGACTCAGGCATGAGGGAAATAAAATCCCAGAATGTATCATGTGCAGATGATGCCTGCGGGACCTCGTTGTGAGGCTCCGGTTTTACGGCATGAACAAGATCCGGGAATTTCATTGCATCTTGTATAAAGAAGACCGGCATATTGTTGGCAACAAGATCATAATTACCGTCCTGTGTATAGAATTTAACGGAAAAGCCGCGGACATCCCTTGCAAGGTCAGTTGACCCGCGCGAGCCCGCAACAGTGGAAAATCTAGCAAACACTGGTGTTTTAACCTTAATGTCATTCAGGAACCCGGCTTTTGTATATTTCCCCATGTTCTCATAAAGCTCAAAAAAACCGTGAGCCCCGGAACCTCTTGCATGAACAATCCTTTCAGGGATGCGTTCGTGGTCAAAATGCGTGATCTTCTCTCGTAAAATAAAATCCTCAAGCAAAGTAGCCCCACGCTCACCGGATTTTAAGGAGTTCTGGTTATCGTTGATCCTTAAACCATGATTGGTTGTAAGGAACTGACCATCACTGTTCTCGGTATGTTGCTGAAGGTCGGAGATCTTTTTGGATTCAGTGCTTTTAGGGAGTTTGTTTTTCGCCATGGACAAATTTAGTTTTACCCGGAATTAATTTCCCGGGGTATTAGACTGTTAAAAAAAAGTGCCATGTTGAAAATCCCTTAAAATGTTGGAGGGTTTTGCACTTCCCGGCTGGGAATGGTTAGCAGCTTTTTCTTTTCAATCCGGTACACAAGCAGGAGGCTGGTAAGCACCATCACAGCGCTGATCACAACGTATATGATCTCACTTTCGTTTATTCCTACTTTATCCACATCAACGGAAATAGTCCCACGGTTAATCAGCCATACCAGGAATACAGCTAATCCGTTATTTACAAAGTGGGCAACAATACCCGGCCAGAGCGAACCGCTCCACAGGAACAGGTAGCCTAAATAAGCGCCCATCAGCATTCTTGGAAAGAAGCCGAAGAACTGCATATGGAATGCACTGAAGATAATAGCCCCCAACCATACACCAGCGTGTTTGTTCCGGAAACATTCGATTGCAACCTTCTGAAAGATCCCCCTGAAAAAGATCTCTTCGCTTAATGCCGCCATGAATGCCACAACAAAAAGGTTCAGTAAAAGTGTTTCTACTGAAGTGCCTTTCGTAAATGCTTCCGTTAATTCTGCCGCTTTTTCCTCGCTGCTTTTCATCCAGGCTTCAATACCGGAGAATGCCCCCGGTAAATGCATGTGCTGGTTCATATCCGCCATCCAGTTGATCAGGGGCATGGCGCAGACTATCCCCAGCCCGGCTACGAGTAAAGATGCTGCTCGCGGCTTCACTGTTATACCTAAATAATGGATTTTTTTCTTCGTCCAGAACAATGCGATTAATACGGCAGGCAGGATAAAAAGGATCACAACGCTGATCGCCTGTACTATTTTCAAAAAGACAAGGACATTCGGATTGTCAAAATTAAGGTTAAGGTCATTGTCACCACCCATCACATTTAATGCTCCGTACAGGAACATAAATGCCAGGAGTGCCGCCAGCTTTATCCATGAATGTCTTTCTTGCTCTGTATCCTGCATATTTTTGGTGATTTTTTGGTACCTTTGTAATCGTACGAATTTTTACGAATTTACGAATTGTAGCCATTGATTCTACAATTCAGAATTCAACAAATTAACAATTGGTAAAGATAGGTAACATAGAATTGGGCGACTTTCCGCTTTTGCTTGCTCCGATGGAGGATGTAAGCGATCCGCCTTTTCGTGCCGTTTGTAAAAAGAACGGTGCCGACCTTATGTACACTGAATTCATTTCTTCGGAAGGCTTGATCCGTGACGCGGCTAAAAGCGTCCAGAAGCTTGATATTTTCGAATATGAGCGGCCAATAGGCATCCAGCTTTTTGGTTCTGATATTGATTCCATGCGCGAAGCAGGCATCATTGCAGATCATGCAAATCCCGACCTGATTGACATCAATTACGGCTGTCCGGTTAAACAGGTTGCCTGCAAAGGAGCAGGGGCAGCGCTTTTACAGGATATTCCCAAAATGGTGCAGATGACCTCTGCGATCGTAAAGATCACTAGTAAGCCGGTCACCGTTAAAACCCGTCTTGGCTGGGACGATAATACAAAGAATGTTGTGGAAGTGGCGGAACGGCTCCAGGATATCGGTATACAGGCCTTGAGTGTACATGGAAGGACCCGTTCACAAATGTATAAAGGAGAAGCCGATTGGACACTGATTGGCGAGATAAAAAACAACCCAAGGATTAAGATCCCTATTTTCGGGAATGGTGATGTTGATTCTCCCGAGAAGGCCAAAACAATGAAAGAACGTTATGGTGTTGACGGAGTAATGATAGGGCGCGCAAGCATCGGTTATCCATGGATCTTCAACGAGATCAAACATTTTGTAAAGACGGGTGAATACTTGGCGCCCCCGACAATTGCTGACAGGGTGCAGGTTTGCAAAGAGCACCTTGATTTTTCAATGCGCTGGAAAAGCAGCCATGCCGGTATTGTGGAAATGCGCAGGCACTATACAAATTATTTTAAAGGCCTGCCTCATTTTAAAGATTACCGCCTGAAACTGGTAACTACTTATTCTTACGAAGAGATCATCAGTATCCTTGATGATGTCCAGGACAAATATTCCGAACTCGGGATCATCGTGTAGGATGAAAGCAAAGATAAAACGCAACTTCCGTGTAGCGCGTTATGTAATATACCGCGAAACAATCATTAATACTTCTGATATTTTCTGGACCTTCCTTGGCGCATTCGCAGGGATAAGCGCGATCGGTTTCCTGAGCGCCCGTTATTTTACAATGAACGATACGCTCTTTCTCATCGGTTCATTCGGTGCCACAGCAGTTCTTATTTATGGTGCTACCAACAGCCCGCTTGCCCAGCCGAGAAACCTTGTGGGAGGTCACCTGATAAGCGCGATTGTTGGTGTAACTATGTTCAAGCTGTTCCCCGGGATTCCATGGCTCTCATCCGCACTTGCTGTAGCTACCTCGATAGTCATCATGCAGATCACCAAGACCCTTCATCCTCCCGGCGGGGCTACGGCACTGATCGCGAATATCGGATCGGAGAAAATAAAAGCACTTGGCTACCTGTATGTATTATCGCCTGTATTGTCAGGAGTTTTGATCCTGCTGGTAATAGCGCTCATCTTTAATAATATCCCTGAGAACAGGTTTTACCCATATAAAAAGCCGAAGAACAGGTTCCTGCAGAAATTACTGAGACGCGAAGATGATTAGAGAACAGCTAGCTTGTTAAATGCTTCTTTGTAAAAACACGAACTGGGTACCAGGCTGCGAAGAACCCGATCAGCGTAACTGCAGTGATCACCATTATGAAATCCATAGTGTGAAAAGATATCGGGTAAGCTTCGATAACATAACCTTCATCAAATTTCACGAGTGAGAATGTCCTCTGAAGCCAGCAGATAAGTGTCCCAAGGAAAATGCCGGCAGCTGCTCCCGTGAAAGTGATAAGCATTCCTTCCACAAGAAAGATCTTTCTTATTAACTGGAGATCTGCTCCCATGTTATGAAGGATAGTTATGTCCTTTTTCTTTTCAATGATAAGCATTGTCAATGAACCGATCACGTTAAAAGTCGCGATCACAAGGATAAAGACAAGAATGATAAAGGTCCACAGTTTCTCCGAACGTAAGGTCTTATAAAGAAGTTCGTTCTGCTGTTCACGGTTCTTTACAAGATATTTATCACCAAGCAATTTCCTTATCTCCTCCTGGATCTTTCCTGCATTCGCATCTTTTGCGATCCCAAGCTCTATTGAAGTTACTTCGTTATTATAATCAAGCAGTTCCCTGGCTTTCGCAATATTCATGATCACATACTTGTAATCGAAGTCATCGTTTATGGAGAATTCACCTGCCGTGTAAACTTTCATTTCATTAAGTCCGTCCTCAGGGTTCAGGCTGCTTCCCGTTATGCCGCGTTTAGGGGCATATACAGAGATAGGACTGAATATGTCATCCGCACCATTCTGCAGCACATAGCCAATTCCTTTCCCGATAACAATGTGGTTGGCCGAAATATCAAATTTTCCGCTGATCACCAGGGAATCGAAACCGCTTTCTTTACCGAAAGTTTCTTCCACACCTTTAATGGTTGCCACACATTGTTTATCATTGAATTTCAGCAAAGCATTGCCTTCAGCTACTTCAGTGTAAAATGAAATCCCTTTTATTTTTTTTAATTCCGAAAGTTCAGGGGCAGAAGCGTTGAATGTTTTGCCCTGCTTAATGCTGATGTGAATATCCGGGTCGAATGAATTATAGAGTGATTCTACCAGGTCGGATAAGCCATTGAATGCGGAAAGTACTATTATAAGGGCCATCGTGCCGATAGCGACACCTGCCACAGAGATCCCCGAAATTATATTGATCGCATTGTGGGATTTCTTTGAAACGAGGTAACGCTTTGCTATGAAGAAGGGGAAATTCATTTAGGGAGACGAATATACGAATCTGTGTGTGTTAGGAACATAAGAATTGCAAACCGATAGTTCTTCTCTAATTCTCTATTTCTTTAGCAGTTCATCAATCCTCATTGCATAATCAAGAGAGTCATCCTGGTAAAAAGCGAGATTGGGGATAATGCGCACCTGCTTTTTTATCCGGTCCGATAGTTTGGTGCGGATATCTTTCGTGTGGACTTTTATAGATTCAAGCAAAGCTTTGGTGTCAGGAACATTAAAAAGGCTTACATACACTTTGGCAACACCAAGGTCTGGGCTCACGCGTACCTGGGTAACCGTAATAAGCGCATTCCCGAAAAGGTTCCGCGTTTCACGCTGAAAGATCTCTCCCAATTCTTTTTGTATAAGCCGTGATACTTTTAGCTGCCTTTGTGAATCCATTATTATTATATAATTTTTATGACTGTAAATTTAGCAAATAAAAGCCTATAAACAGTATATTTGCCAAAGGAATTGGCCGGAACAAGGTAACAGAACCAGCGGTGCGTTCCATTCCAATTAGATCATAACAGGATGAAGAAATTTTTCGGTGTGTTGCGGTATGTTAACGGCTACTGGAATTATGCATTTCTGAATATCCTGTTCAATATTCTTTCCGTTATTTTTTCCCTGTTTTCCATTGCAATGCTTTTTCCTTTCCTGCAGGTGCTGCTGCTTGCAAATGAAGAAACACTGCGGGAAACGCTTAGCAAGGGAGAACCATCGTTTGCTTTCTCCGCTGCCGGCATTACAGATTCAGTAAATTATTTCCTGGCAAAAACCATACATGAGCAGGGCAGGGTAGAGGCGCTTGTGCTGATCTGCATCTTCGTGATCTCAAATATTTTTCTGAAGAACCTGTTCCGTTACCTGGGAATGTTCTTCATTGCTCCCATCAGGAATGGTGTGGTACGTGATATGCGGAACAAAATGTATAATAAGATCCTTCGCCTGCCATTGTCCTATTACTCGGAAGAACGGAAAGGGGACATCATGAGCCGCATGACAACTGATGTACAGGAGATCGAATGGAGTGTGATGCAATCACTCGAAATGATCTTCCGCGAGCCGGTCACCATTTTATTCTTCCTTGGTGTAATGGTGGTGATCAGTCCGCAGCTTACCCTTTTTGCTTTTATATTACTTCCGCTGAGCGGACTGATGATCGGCAGGATCGGGAAAAGCCTCAGGCGCTCATCTGCAAAAGGAAAGGAAAAAATGGGGTTGCTGTTGTCCATCATGGAGGAAACACTTGGCGGCCTGCGCATCATCAAGGGCTTTAACGCGGAGAAAAGCATGGATGACAGGTTCAGACGAGAGAACCAGGTTTATAATGACATCTCGGTAAAGATGTACCGCAAAACGGATCTTGCATCTCCGCTCAGCGAGTTCCTCGGAGTAAGCGTGATGGTTACTATTCTTTATTTCGGTGGCAAGCTGGCACTGGATGAGAATCCCAGCATGAACGGGACGCTGCTGATCACTTATCTGGCAATATTTTCGCAGCTTCTCGCACCGGCAAAAGCATTCACTACCGCTTATTATAATGTTCAGAAAGGCCTGGCCTCCGCAGAAAGGATCGATAAGATCTTAAATGCTGAAGTTAATATCCGTGATGCCGAAAAGCCTGTGGAGATCACGAAATTTGAAAAGGAGATAGAATACAGGAATGTTTCATTTGCTTACCGTGAAGGTGAGATCGGATGGGTCCTGAATGATGTGAACCTGAAGATCGCCAAAGGGAAAACAATTGCGCTTGTCGGCCAGTCGGGTTCAGGTAAAACCACAATGGCGGATATGCTGCCGAGGTTTTATGATGCCACCCTGGGTGAGATCCTTATTGACGGGATCCCGATAAAGAATACACGTTTAAATGATCTCCGCGCGCTGATGGGAATTGTAACGCAGGAATCCATTCTTTTTAATGATACTGTTTATAATAACATTGCTTTCGGTATCAGCAATGTAACGGAACAGCAGGTTATAGAAGCAGCAAAGATCGCAAATGCCCACGAGTTCATTTCACAGATGCCAGAGGGTTATCATACAAACATTGGCGATAGGGGGAACAAGATGTCAGGCGGGCAGCGTCAGCGCATCAGCATCGCACGTGCAGTACTGAAGAACCCTCCAATCTTGATCCTTGATGAAGCCACTTCAGCCCTTGATACCGAAAGCGAAAGACTTGTCCAGGATGCGTTAAACAACCTGATGAAGAACCGTACTTCTGTTGTGATCGCACATCGTTTATCCACCATCCAGCATGCCGATGAGATCATCGTAATGCAAAAAGGCGTGATCATTGAAAGAGGTACTCATGCGGAGCTCATTACACAAAGGGGGACTTATAAAAAGCTGCACGACCTGCAAGCGTTTGTATAAGCTTTCTTACCTGATTTTCATTCCTCTGCCGGAATTTTTCTTTTAACGTTTTAAAACCTATATTTGTCTATACAGAACATATCGTTCTCAACATTACTAACCTTATAAATTTAATCAGATGAAGAAACTTTTACTATCATTAACTACAGTGGTTTTAATGACAGGCGCAACAACTGCCCAGGTTGGCACCGCACCTGTTCTGGGCTTTGAAGCATGGCACGCAATAGCGCCCCCACTTGTAAATGCAGAAGATCCTAATGGATGGGCAAGTCTGAATGCGTTGAATGGTTTTACGGCAACTCCATTATCTGTGACCAAAGAAACAGCTTCACCTGCCGGTGGAACTATTACCGCTAAGATCACTACCGTACAGGTTCAGGGTGCTACCATTCCCAGTCCTTACGGAGGAAATCTGGATACCGCAGGGATCCTTGCTATCGGAAGTGTTGCGTTGGCATCACCGCCAAGCATTAAGTATGGTTTTACATATTCTGCAAAGCCTTCTGTTCTGAGCTTTAAATCTAAATACTCCCCGATGCCGGGTGATTCAGCCTTTGTTCTCGCTTATTTAACCCGCTGGAATACTGCAAGCTCAACCCGTGATACTATTGCAAGCGGAAGGTATGCAACCGGAGCAGCTACATCCACTTATTCAATCAACAGCTTAACAATGAACTACGATGCAGCATTTGCAGGCGTGTCCCCTGATACCCAGCAGGTTTTTGTATCGTCAAGTGTTTATTCTCATGATGGCGCCAAGGTTGGGAGTACTTTCTGGATCGATGATCTTATGTGGTCGGCTTTCGTGGGA
This sequence comes from Bacteroidia bacterium, assembly GCA_036386835.1. GTDB lineage: Bacteria > Bacteroidota > Bacteroidia > 2-12-FULL-35-15 > 2-12-FULL-35-15 > 2-12-FULL-35-15. Next base: position 64,291 of record DASVUX010000037.1, on the reverse strand, counting down.
GTTGACGAGGCTGATGCCGTAAATAACACCGTTACGGTTTACCCTAACCCTGCTGCAAGTTACATTACCGTAAAAAGCACTGTTAACGCAGCAAGTGTCCAGGTTATTGATGTTACAGGCAGAATAATTGGCAGCCACGTGATGAGCTCGAATATGGCCGAGATCGGAACCGGGAACTATGCTTCCGGGATTTATACATATATAGTGCTTGATGAAAATAACCTGGTCATCAACCGCGGTAAGTTCGAAGTGGCTCACTAAGAGAAATGATTGATTTTAAGAGCAGCGCTGATGAGGCGCTGCTTTTTTTTTGGCGTCATGCAAGAATGTAAGACCGGTAGCGTGGCACCTAGCTTTAGCCGTGGCGCAAGCAATCTCGGATAAAAGCCTTCGCTTCAGGATAAATTTTCCCGAAAAGAGAAAATATTCGAAATAACAGAACACCTCACTCTGCGTTCTCAGCGACTCTGAGAGAAAAACACACGATAAAATCCGTATCTTTACAATAATGAGCTCCCGCACAACAGATGGTCTTAATTTCCTTTCTAAACTTACCTTTGGGAGGGTACTGAATGCGGTTAAAGTATTGAGCAGCTATCACATATCCCGTATAACCAAAAAACCGGTCCAGTGGGGTTTCCCGATAAGCTTGTCTGTAGAGCCTACGACCTCCTGTAATTTGAGATGTCCTGAGTGCCCAAGCGGTAAGCGTGAATTTACGCGTCCTACAGGAATGTTGCAGAATGATTTTTTCAGGAGCACGATTGATGAGTTATATAGGAAAGTATCGTACCTGGTCTTTTATTTCCAGGGTGAACCATACCTGAACCCGAAGTTCCTTGAGATGGTTGCTTACGCTTCTCAAAAAGGGATCTATACAGCAACTTCCACCAATGCACATTATCTTAATGATGCGAATGCGAAAAAGACTGTAGAAAGCGGCCTGGACCGGTTGATTATATCGATTGACGGCACAACCCAGGAAACGTATGAGCAATACCGTATAGGCGGTGATCTGAAAAAAGTAATAGAAGGCGCTGAAAATATAATTAAGTGGAAAAAAGAGCTGCGTTCGAGAACGCCTCATGTGATATTCCAGTTCCTGGTGGTTAAACCTAATGAGCACCAGGTAGATGAGGTGAAAGAGCTTGCCCGTAAAACGGGAGCAGATGAGGTGCGGTTTAAAACTGCCCAGGTGTACGATTTTGAAAATGGAAATCCGTTGATCCCAACACAGGATAAATATTCGAGGTACAAGCAGGGCGAGAATGGCCGTTACAGGATAAAGAACGGCTTGCAGGATCATTGCTGGCGCTTGTGGCATTCAACCGTGATCACATGGGATGGCTTGGTTGTTCCCTGCTGCTTTGATAAGGATGCAACTCACCGGATGGGAGATCTGAAAAAAACAAGTTTTGCTGAATTATGGAAAGGACCTGCCTATGCTAATTTCCGGGCTGCAGTGCTTCGTTCACGTTCGGAGATAGATATCTGCAGCAATTGCACGGAAGGCACAAAGGTCTTTACTTAGGAGATTCGGCTTTATAAGGTTAAGGTCGAGCTGATGAACTCGTTTTTTAGATAAAAATTGTCTAAAAATCGGAGCTTGACAAAACTGAAAACTTTTTAAACTGAAAACTAAATTTCCTTTAAAGTCTGTATGTAGATTTTCTCCAGTAACCCGCAATAAAGATTCATAAACCTGGAATTCAGGAATTCATAATCTTTCACGAGCTCCTCACTAAGGTTCGCTTTTTTCGAAATGGCATTCAGCATTCCAACGAACATCTTCCACAGCAGAAGATAGTTCCCGAAAATATCGGTCTGTTCCTGGGCTTTCAGGAATTTGATGTTCCGGTTTGCAAGCTGATAACTGAAATCATAATCCTTTTTCAAAAAGAAATAGATATTCTCAAGCACCCGCAGCTGCACATCAAATGGCAGGTAGAATGTTTTCTCATTGATCACCTTTGCAGTGTTGAGGTAGCTGAGCGCATTTTTCAGGTCATTGTTGCTGAGGTAATATTTAACATAGCACATTGCCCCCCGGGTAGCATAGATATCAAGGCGGTTATCAATGCAGGGCAGGAATACCTGGTCAAGCATCTTTTTAGCCTGGTCATATTTCTGGCGTATGGTTGACACAAGAATATACTGTTCGCAGTGATAATAATAACCATACATATTCTCATCAATGCCCTTGTCAAATGCTTTGTTGTAGATCTCTTCTGCTTCCGCGATCTTATTGTTTGTAAATAAGGCATCGGCATATAGAAGCTGGAGGAAAAGGCTGATGTCGATGGGGAAGAAAGCAGCAATATGGTCCTTGAGTGTCATTGCCTTCCGCAGATATTCAAGAACCTTCTCCGGCTGGTTATCATAATAGGAATAATAGCTGCAGATGCACCTGTATAAGTAGTAGGTAGCAAGATAATGCTTCCCTTTACTTAGTTCCTCTTCATGCTTAAGCAAGGCAGCAAGTGTTATGTTAATTGATTTTCGCGGATTTTTCCGTGCGGCAATCCTGTTGATATCAGCAAAGAGTGTGTGGAACTTTATATAGAGCTCATCCGATTCTGAATACTTCCCTTTTGCTGCGAGGTATTTTTTACCAAAAAGGGCAACAAGTTTTTTATCGTAATATTTATAAGGAAGATCAATTAGATAATGAAAGCAGGCCTGGTAGAAGTCCACCAGTTCTTTGCCAGATTTTAAGGCTGCGGATTTTTTATCCTGGAAAAGGATCTCATGCCTCAGAAGGTTAAAAAGATTTTTCTTTTTAAGATATTTGAGCAGGTCAGTGCCCTGTGGCGGTACAAGTGCCACATAGCATTTACGGAGCAGCACAGAATTGATCTTATAATAATGAGCGTCAGAAATATTCAGGGAGGCAACAACAGCGGGAATTTCGGGAAAAGGCCCGGTTAGATGTTTTCGTGTGAAATCGAACACTATTTTTTCCTTACCGATCAAACGGAGGCCGTTTAATTCAGCAAGTTCCCTTTCTGATAATGTCTGTAATAATGCCTGTAACTGACTCAATGCTTAATAATAATGTGGTAATCAAATTTAGTAAGATTTATGAATTATTCGGCTTGGGTATCCTATTTAAAAAGAATTAATTTGTACATCATTAAAACCGGTGCAGGGTTCTTACATGCGCCCGGTGAATGATAATGATTAATGTGGTTTAACCCTTCCGGAAACGGGAGGGTTAATTTTTTTCATTACACAACAGTGCGGGTGTCATCCCCGGTCGCAGCGGAGGGATCTTATTCTGCGCGTAATCTGATGCACGTCCTTATATTGAAATGCTCGTCTTCTCAGCATATTAACAAAAAAAGGCATCCGCAAGGATGCCTTTCTGATATTGATTGTGTAAAGGATCAAACGGTCATGATCTCTTTTTCTTTTACTTCCAGGTGCTTGTCGCATTTAACAACAAAGCCGTCAGTGATAACCTGTACCTGCGTTTCAGCAGTTTTTATAAAGTCTTCGGGTGTACCATTCTTCTGTAACTTTTTTAGCTCTTCCATTGCTTCTTTACGGATGGTACGGAGGCTCACCTTTGCATTTTCCGCTTCAGATTTTGCTTTTTTTACAAGCTCTTTCCTGCGCTCTTCGGTAAGTGCCGGGACAAGGATGCGGATAATTACCCCGTCATTCTGTGGATTGAGGCCCAGGTTGGCAATCATGATTCCTTTTTCGATAGGAGTAAGCATTGACTTTTCCCATGGCTGTACGATCAGTGTACGGGCATCTCCCGTATTGATATTTGCCACCTGGTTCAGCGGTGTCTTGGTTCCGTAATAATCCACCATAATCCCTTCAAGCATGCTTGGACTGGCTTTACCGGCACGTACTTTCACCAGTTCAGATTCAAGATGGGTAACTGCTTTATCCATCTGCTCTTTGGTATTGTCAAGTATAAATTGAATATCCTCGTTCATAAGTTGAATGCTAAGTGTGAAATTGTTGATGCAAATTTAATTGATATATCTTATAAATCAACCAGTGTCCCAACTTTCTCTCCCAGCATTAAACTTTTTAAATTGCCCTGCTTGTTCATGTCGAAAACAATGATCGGCAGCTTGTTCTCCTTGCAAAGTGTAAATGCTGTCATGTCCATTACTTCGAGCCCTTTGGCATATACTTCGTCAAAAGAGATCGTGTCATACTTGGTTGCGGAAGGATCCTTTTCCGGGTCTGCTGTATAAATCCCATCAACACGCGTTCCCTTTAAAACAACATTCGCTTCAATTTCAATAGCACGCAACGTAGCCGCAGTATCTGTAGTAAAATATGGGTTCCCGGTTCCTGCTCCAAAGATCACCACACGGTTCTTCTCAAGGTGGCGCACCGCTTTTCTCCTGATGAAAGGCTCGCAGATCTGTTCCATTTTAATTGCAGACTGTAAACGTGTTTCAACGCCTGCTTTTTCAAGGGCCGACTGCAATGCCATAGAGTTGATCATGGTGGCAAGCATTCCCATGTAATCACCGTGCACGCGGTCCATTCCGCCTTCTTCCGCCTGGATCCCACGGAAGATATTTCCGCCTCCGATCACTACTGCAACCTGAACTCCAAGATCGGATACTTCTTTTATTTGTTTTGCATATTCAGCGATTCGTGAGTTATCAATGCCGAATTGTTTTTTTCCCATTAGCGACTCTCCGCTAAGTTTTAATAGTATGCGTTTGTATTTCATAGACCTCAGCCCTTTATTCCCGCTCGTTCTGAAGGGGCGATACGTGGGTGCGTACCGGTTCTGTTGTTGTTTCCTTATTTAATATTTTCTTTAACCTTTTCCGGTGAAGGTTGGGGGAAGGTCAAAAAAAAGTCCCGAATGATCGGGACTTTAAAAATATAAACTGATTAACCTAAAGCGATTCGTTTGAAAGCTGTAACTGTCAGCCCTTTCTCTGATTCGTTGAGGTATTGTGCGATAGACTTTTTATTATCCTTGATAAACTCCTGGTTCAAAAGAGTTGACTCTTTATAGAATTTATTTAGTTTACCCATTGCAATTTTCTCAAGCATATCTTCCGGCTTACCTTCTTCACGTGCCTGTTCTTTTCCAACTTCAATCTCGCGTTTGATAGTTTCCGCATCAACATCACCTTTGTCAACAGCAACAGGGGCCATGGCAGCAACCTGCATTGCCACATCTTTGGCAACTTCAGGCTTAACCGTAGCTGAGCTGAAACCAACAATGTTTGCCAGTTTGTTTCCAGGGTGAACATAAGCCAATACGAAAGGAGCTTCAACCACTTCGAATTTTGTAAGCTCGATCTTTTCACCGATAACACCGGTCTGCTCGATCAGTTTATCAGCAATAGTGATCTTTCCGTCATAAGACAAAGATTTTAATTCGTCTGCAGTTTTTGCATTCTTTTCAATTGCGATATCAAGAATGTTGTTTGTCATCTTAATGAAATCAGCATTGATAGCAACGAAATCTGTTTCACAATTGATTGCAAGCACAGCTCCGCGTTTGCTGTCAGCAGTAACTTTAGCAAGAACAGCACCTTCTTTGGATTCACGGTCACCGCGGTTAGCAGCAACTTTTTGTCCTTTTTTACGCAGTTCGTCAATTGCTTTTTCGAAATCACCGTTTGCTTCGGTAAGTGCTTTTTTACAATCCATCATTCCGGCACCTGTCATTTGCCTTAATTTGTTTACATCTGCTGCTGTGATCGTCATTGTTGTCATTTTGTTTATGTTATTAAAAAATATCCCGAAATTACTTTCGGGATATTTATTGTTATTATTATTTCTCCTGCACTTAGTGTGCAGCGATGATCTTTATCCGCATCCCAAGGTGTTTCGGGATAAAGTTAACTCAGTTTACTTCTTTGTTCCGGTTCTTGGTTTCTTAGTTCCGGTAGTTGTTTTCTTAGCAACGCTAACTCCGCCTTCTTCTTCAGAAGACTTGAATTTAGCACCCTCTGCAAGGCTTTCAGCTTCATCACGTGAAGTTTTTCCACCTTCTTTTTCTTCAGCAGCAGCAGTTTCTTTATCCACTTTGCGTTCTGACAAACCTTCTTCGATTGCTTTGGTTATAATGCTTGTAATTAAAGCGATTGAAGTAGAGGCATCATCATTGGCAGGGATTGCGTAATCAACTGCGTTAGGATCAGAGTTTGTATCAACGATCGCGAAAGTTGGGATGTTAAGGCGTTTTGCCTCAGCAACTGCGATATGTTCTTTAGAAATATCAACGATGAACAATGCAGCCGGAAGGCGTGTAAGGTCAGCAATACTTCCTAAGTTGGTTTCTAATTTAGCTCTTACGCGGGAGATCTGTAATTTCTCTTTTTTAGAGATATTATCGAAAGTTCCATCAGTTGCCATCTTGTCGATAGAAGCCATTTTACGGACAGCTTTACGGATAGTAGCAAAATTTGTAAGCATTCCGCCCGGCCAGCGCTCGGTAACGTAAGGCATGTTAACCGCTTTTACTTTGTCGGCAACGATGTCTTTCGCCTGCTTTTTGGTAGCAACGAATAAAATTTTCTTCCCTGATTTTGCAATTTGTTTCAAAGCATTTGCAGCTTCGTCAATTTTAGCAACAGTTTTGTTCAGGTCAATAATATGGATACCGTTTTTTTCTGTGAAGATATACGGAGCCATTGCGGGGTTCCATTTTCTTTTTAAGTGACCGAAGTGAGATCCGGCCTCTAATAATTCGTTAAAATTTGTTCTTGATGATGACATTGAGTGTCTTAATTATTTGATTAATACTTTTTTGATAGATGATCTTAATAAGGAAATGCAAACCGTATGAACGATCTGCAAAACCATATAATATTAACGTTTACTGAACTGGAAACGTTTACGGGCTTTCTTCTGACCCGGTTTCTTACGTTCAACCATTTTAGGATTACGTGTCATTAAGTCTTCTGCTTTCAACAGAGGCTTAAGATTTGCATCCACTTCGACTAAAGCACGGGCAATCGCTAAACGAACAGCTTCTGCCTGACCTGTTACCCCGCCCCCTTTTACATTGATCTTCACGTCATACTCACCCAGCGTTTTAGTTGCTGCGAAAGCCTGAGTTACTTTACCTTGTAAAACGGTTGTTGTGAAGTACGTTTTGTAGTCTTTATCGTTAACTACAATTTCGCCACTTCCTTTTTGCACGTATGCACGTGCTACAGCGGTTTTTCTTCTACCAAGAGTATTTACTACTTCCATTTTTTTTATTTAATTGAATTTAATTTGATTTCTTTTGGTTGTTGTGCCGTATGAGGATGCTCAGCACCAGCGTAAACATATACGTTACGTCTTAAAGCATCGCCTAATTTGTTCTTAGGCAACATACCGCTTACTGCCATTGTAATTACTTCCGTTGGTTTTTTAGCAAGTAATTCTTTTGGAGTTGCGAAACGCTGTCCGCCCGGGTGACCGGTGTGACGAACGTATTCTTTATCGTTCATTTTATTACCTGTTAATTTCACCTTTTCAGCGTTGATGATGATAACGTTATCACCTGTATCCACGTGAGGTGTGAAATTTGTTTTGTTCTTGCCGCGTACGATATACGCAACTTTAGATGCCAGACGTCCTAAAACTTCGTTCTCTGCATCGATCAAAACCCAACCTTTTGTTACAGTTTCTTTGCTTGCCGAAACTGTTTTGTAACTAATTGCTTCCACTTTATTTATGTATTAAATTTTATACTTTAAGCCCACCTTTCCTTAAAAATGGGACGCGAAGATAAGTACTTTTTTACTTTCTGCAAAATAATTAACATTTTATTGTTGAATCTAATATACGCAGGTCTCTAAAAATGAGCAAAATATCAGTATGGGAGGGGCATTTAGTAAGTTCTTTGATAAAAATCGATGATTTTAAAGAAAAAGGCCCTCCCGGAAGGGAAGGCCTTTGTAAAATTGCTGTAAACTCCTGTACTAAAGGTTTAGGTGGTAATCCTTTAGCTCCTTTTTGATCTGATCATCCGAGAAATTAAGCTCTCGCCAGGCATCGATCAGGACCTCCATTTCTTCCGATTCTCCGCTCGTGAGATCATATTTGGTTAAAATCTCCTGCATTATCGGGTCCATATCTCAAATTAGTCTTTCAGATTGAATGCCTGCTTAACCTGAGCATAGTTTTTCACGTCCACTTCCGGGTGAGCTTCCATGCCGCGACTTGTAATCGCTACAATCCTGTAAGTTCTTGTTCCGGGGTGGGATGGGGTAGAACCATCGGTATTGGTAATATAAATATTGACAAATCCTCCGGAAGCGTAACCAAATCCAAAAGAACTCGATTCAATAGCTAAGGTATAAGGAAGGGCGTACCATCCACCTGAACCATCATCTTCATAAACCATGATCACGCCTTTGTCCACGATGGCCTGAGTAATTGCTGTGCTGGTAAGAGAAGCGGAGTATAAAATTCCGCCACCAAGGGTCCAGGAAGAGATTGTGGCCGAGGTTGTGCCGACCACATTTGCATTTCCATCAGCCCCTTTAGGACCTTCTGCACCTGGCGCACCATCTTTTCCTTTGCAGCCATTGAATACTGTGGCTGATACTGCCATAAACAGGAGCAAGCCGAATGTTGTAATTTTTGTTTTCATGTTCTTGATTTTTTAATTGGTTCTGAGCAAAAATATGATAAAAACAATAGGTATGATATGTCATACCTAATATTTTTTTAAGAAGTGCCACATTGTGTAAAATACAGCCCCAATGCAGGATAAAGATTATCTTAAAATAATTGGCGAGAACATCACTAAGATCCGGAAGAAGAAAGGATTGAGCAGCAAGGACCTTGGTGATTTATGCGATATTGAGAAATCTAACCTAATCCCGATCGAAAAAGGTCGAATTAATGTAACTGTAACCACCCTTGCCAAAATTGCTAAGGCATTGGATGTTGATCTAAAGGCATTCCTCGAATAACAATTGTAAATAACATTTCTTTTCCGGTAGCGACCTCCTCACTAACTTTGCTAAAAAAAACATGAGATCATATTCAAGTCGAAGTGGTAAACCGTCCGGTGTAATTGCTTATGAAACGGGTGAAGACTTTATAATCGTTCAATTCAAAAGCGGAGATATTTACACATACAGTGACAGAAGGGCTGGTAAAAAGCATGTCGATGCAATGAAATCCCGGGCAACAGCTCGAAGAGGATTAAGTACCTATATTTCACAGAATAAACCCCGGTACGATTCTTAAATTGGATTATTCAACATCACGTTTAATATTTCAGTATACATGATTTTAACATCCTGTTCTGTAAACTCATCATATTTTCCATGTGCAGAGGCGTTTCGGATTGCTAAATTCTTCATGATAGCTTTATGAACTATATCGTTATAAACCTTTGCAGCTTTGAGTTGATCATTTAATTCGCCTCCCATTTTAGGATTACCATTGGCTTTTACGATCTCTAATTTATTTAGAATACTCAGTTGTCTAAGATGCTCTTCTAATACACCTCCAAACATCACCGCTGCCGGATCTTTATAACCTTCATTTAAAAAGTAGTTACCCATTTCAAGGAAATCAGAGAATGATTCAGCCATGATTTGACCTTTCAGAGTACCTAACCAACCTCCATCTATTTCAGCTTTGATTGCCATCAATGCACCTAAACAGCAGTCAATGTTCCGAATATCCGGCATGTTGTTATAGAAAGGTTTAAATCCTTCCATTAATCCGATATACATACTGTGGTTCTTTCCATAAATACTTTCAGCAAATGACAATGATTGCATTTTTAGACTGGAATACTCCTCCATGTCAAATTGAACTGTACTCGCCCCTAATCTGGCCGCTTGGGCGGTTTGAATTAGTTCCGCAATTCTGATTTGTAAATCGGCAAACTTTTTCATAGAATGTTTTTCTCAAAGATATTTAAAAATACGACCTTAACTCGGGGGCCTGGAATATAATGGGGAGTAATCTCTGATTCCATCGCTATCCAGTTCTGCAACCTTGATTCCGTTTTCTACAACCCATATCATCGTTACGAAGATAAAGTGCTTGATAAAAGTTTTCGGCATAAGATTCTTTCTAATCCACGGGAGCTTTCCGCTGAACTTCCGGAGAAGATGCTGATACATCACGTATCCCATTGCGCATACGATCATAAAAACACAATTCTCATTCAGATAACTGAAAGGTAGGTTCTCGAAATTAAATTCATTCAAATTAGTGAAATTCCGTTCAACAGCTCCCCTTTTGGCATAAAAGCGAATTACCTGTTCATCGCTCATTGTATAATTATTTGTCATAATGCTGCGATACATGTAGCCATCTTTCAGATAACCAGTATCATCAGTCTTATCGTCCCCGTGGAGTTTCCTGCGATGTACTACCACCCGGTAGTCCTTTCCTCCGAAATCATATCTGATCGATGCTAACTCCTGTGGAATATGGCCGATCTCGCACGGTGTCCACTCAACATGTTCCAGCTGCTCATATAATCCTTTGCTTCTTTTTGCCCGGATAAAAAACTCAATACCGCGATCAGTGCAAAATTCAACTACGGACTGACTAAAGGCTGCGGCATCGCTCCTAAGCCTGGCAACCTTTACATTTTGTTTTGAAAGCAATTCCATGATCGTCCCCAGGGTATCTGCCATCTTGAAAGCTGCGTGTGTCGCTCCGCTTTTTCCTTCAATGAATACCGGAATGCTATTTCCTAAGAAGGCCACAGAAGGGTTATAGCCAAAGAATTGTTTGTAGGTGAACTGAGAATCTGCTTTTTCAGTCGCAACGACAGTAGCATCAAAATCCAATGTATAGCCAGTCATTTGGTTCAATAATCCCAATTTACATGCGGTTGCGATCAAAAGTTCGTTCATTGGGATATTCAGATTCATCTCATGAGGTTTCTTTCCTTCCTCTCGGTGGAAAACAATGTTTGGAGTGGCCAGGGATTTAAAAACTCGACCGATTACATCATGTGAAGGGAACTTTATCCCTGGGATCTCGGTGAAACTTGATCTTAATGCGGTAGTACCGTTCAGGTGATAGCAGTCGCACAGAACGGAATAGATCCAGTTCATAATAACATCATCGTACTGATAGGCTGATTGTTTCGGGCGGCTACCCAATATCTTAGTAATCAACTGAGGCATCTTCCTTGCTTTGAGTTCGTCAACGCAAAATAAAATACCACCATGTCGGTTGCTTTTACGATTGATATGTCGTATTTTTGTTCTCAGATTTATTTCCGCTTCTGCGGATTATTTTTTCAAATAGCTATCGAGTGGTCTCCAAACTTTTTCGATAGCTATTTTTTATTTTGTCATTTTGTAACGCTCCTTTCTTTACACAGGTTTCACTCTGAAAGCCTTGTATTTGCTTCATATATGCCCGTAGGGGGTATATGAAAAGTTATTAACATTTGATAGATTCTTTACATCTCATTGCTGAGAAAAAGAAATTCCGTAAGTTTGTTTTGGTCATTAAGGAATATAAAAAGAAGTCGGGGTGGGAATCAAACCCACAACCTTCCTCTCAGCAAAAGAGTTATTCTATTCATTGAACTACCCGACCTTTTTACATTTCATTTCAAAAGCCAACACAACCAAGCATGTGTTGGCTTTGTTATTTCTGAAACGAAAGTAAATTGTAGGATGGATCAAACTCACGACTTAAATTCTAAGTCGTGGCTAAGTCGTGATTAGGACTTTTTGGAATGGAAAACTCGGATCAAAAGGGCATCAATCTTTTTGACAATTTCCTTGTATTTATTGGCATTTCGGCCTGTTATCTCGGATCTAAGTTTTCTGAGGTAAGGCGCGCCTGGTTTTTTTACGACTTTATTATTTAAGTCGTAAATGAACAACTCTTCCGCTGCTTTGAAGTGTCCGCGGTAAGGACTTTTTATTTTACCTAATTCTCCAGCTTATAAATTAAATATGATAAGGCAACTGGATCTCCTGACCATTTAATTTGCCTTTGACGTTTGATCGCTGAGAAAAATGCTGTTTCCTGTTGAATGAATCCTTCGCCATAAAGTTCTTTTGACAGCAAGGTCAAAAAATCATCTACGCCTATCCATTCTATTTTTGTGTCAGTATCTTTGGAGGTCCGCCTGGTGATTTTTTCTGCGTTATACCTTTTGATTTTTTCAGTTAGCTCTTTTATAATTCTTCGATATTGTTTTTTTAACTCTTTACCCAAAGGGGGTGTTGGCAGGGGGGCGGACCGAACAGAAAATCCATTTAATATTTCCAAGTTATTTTCTGCTTGCTCAAGGGCTATCCAATATTCTCCCTGAGCGATCATCTTTTCAATATCAAGATAGGGGAGTTTAAGGCTTAAATCATTAAAATCATTTAGAATTTTTAATTCTTTACTGGTAGCTGTTTCTCTTTTTTTGAGAATATATGTAGTAAGGTCTGCTTTAACAGCATCGGTTGATGTGAACTCACTATTATTCTGTTTCACTTCTTCTACCGCAGCTGTTGCATATTTATAAAATTGAGTAAAGTTGAGATTCAAAACTTTAAGTGCGTCATACACCTTTTGCATTTCAGAGGAAGAAAGCAGATCCTCATATCTTTTTTTAAATTCTTCTTCACTCACATTTTTATACATAAACCGGTAATTTATTCAAAGTTAAAAAAGCCATCTGTGCAGAATAAATATATTTATATTTTTAATTTTTTTTAATATGATAAAAATGGATTTTAAGAAGCTAAACAAAAGCCAGGTTAAAAAACTCGCAGAGAAAGCAGCTGGGCCAAAGAAAGAATGGATCATAGATCAGGAGCGGAAGGTGTATATCCGGGGTGTGATTGATGGGATAAATGCGTTCCAAAATTTGGGCAAGAAAGCATCCAAACATCTTAGACAGTTTTTTTTGAGTCCTTGGTTTGTGGAATCCTTTCCCCTCCAGAACATTTCCCATAATAATCTGTTATATTCTAAAACGCTGCCGAGATGCGCCTAAGTAGCTCAAAAGAGTTAAAAATAGGACGCTTTACCTTTAATGGTATCTTATTTTTTATCCCTTGTTAATAACCCGTGGATGATTTTTTTCTGAGATTTTTACAATTTGCGACACATTTTTTCATTAGTTTAGCGATTGAACAGTTTTTAGGATTTATTCATCCCGATTATTTTTGTTAAGTTTTAACTATTGTTTATAACGCTGAATCATGACTAATACAATCCTTCAAAGAGAAATACGTAAAACACTTGCGTACTCACTTATCGCTCCTCAGAAACCAGCAAAAAGTTTAATCAAAGGAGAAACAGCTCATTTGGATTTAATAAGTAGCTATTTAAAAAAGCTTGATTTTTATTCACAGCATATCGAGGAAATTATTGAAGCTATTCATCCGAAACTGGCAAATGAGCCAAAGAATATGATATTGCCGAATGTCTTAAACGAGTTAAGGGATTTACATACTAAGGTTACAAAAGAGAAAACCAAAGCTATGAAATGTGCATGTAGTGATGATATTCAGAGGTCGATTGAACGATTATCTAATGCATTGGATAATTTAAGTGAAACTATTAAAGATATTGAGCTTATTTTTATCACACCTTCAAAGGGAAAAACAAAGCTTAGTACATTGCTTGGTAAATTCAAAAACTTTTAGCCTGTGCCATTATACGCTACCTCAACCTTTCGAAAATCGCTTGAACGCCTTTGTGAATCTCCAAGGTTAGGTTATGCTACCTGTCCAAAAGATATTATAAAACAATTTTCAAGATATACAGTAGACCAAATGTGGGAACGTCAAGCTAGGGTTGGCGAAGAGGACGGGGTTCGTATAATTAAACTAAGAATGCCAAACTCAGGTTCACATCAGTCAAGCGCAGATGGATTTAGAGTAGTCCATGTTGTAATTAAGAAAAGCAGTAAAGTTATATTTCTTGATATATTCCCTAAAAGAGGAAAGTATGCAAAATCAACTGCTAATGATGCAGAGTTAGAACGTTATATGGAAACCTTTGCATCTGAAGCTGCCTCGAATTCACTTTTGGAAGTAGAGTTTAGAAACAACGAAATTGTATTTGTTGAAAAAGCTAAGCCTGCAACTGCTATTGAAATCCCACCGCAGTTATTCCAAGAGCCCACAAGTGAAGCCATTGAAACCAGTGCTTCGAGATTAGACGAAGTGCGGAAATCCTTTACAGTAAATGTAATAGGTGGTCAAGCCGTTGAAGCTGATAGGTTTCAGGAAGAAGAATAGGTCACCACTTTTTCATTTTGCTTAATAATTCTCCGTTGTTAAATTTAAGGCCGCCAAAGTCGCTTGGAAGCGTTTGTATAGATTCTTGGCTCCCAAGTCTTCACTCTCTTGATTTAAATCGTCAGAAGGAAGTAAAACAGGGTAAGAAGGGTCTCGCTGAAGTTGTGGGTCTTCTCGAATTATCTGCTCAGGTGTTTTTCTATTTTCTCATCCATGAAATTTACTACAAAATACTCTGTGTTTTACTATTATAAATCAGAATGTTTCAAAGTAGAGAAAAAACATAAAAAAGGTCTGAAATCAGTGTAAATTAGGAAACCGAAAATTGAATTGAGGAATAACTATTGTGTGCTACCAATTAATGTAGAGGAACAAAAAATACCATGCCGAAAAATGCTGGTTTTGCCTCTGAAATCTTACTAAATTGACTTTCATCTGCATTTTGAAAAAACTGAAAACCCCTGTTTATAGGGTTTACAAGAGACCTGCGTATTCCAGGTTGAAAATGAAGCAGAAAGACCTGTTTTTATAACTCTTTTTCCCCGGCCGGCCGTTTTTATGATTTCTCTTACCGCTCCTCCCTTTTTTAGACATGTTCTAAATAAGCGCTATGACAATTGTATGACAATTGAAAAGCCCGGAAAACAGACCTTTGTAAAGATAATAAGAAGAAAGAGCGCTTGAACAGGATAAAGATCATAGCATTTACCCATAAAAGTACTGATATTAATGATATCGGGAGACTTCATATTGAGGAAAGCGCATTAAAAGGGCGTTTGGAGTCATTGAAGGCTGAAGCCGAGGTGGATGAGCTTTTTTATCTTTCTACCTGCAACCGTGTGGAATTCATGCTTTCCACAGAAAAAGCACTCGATACATCCTTTCTTTCCAAATTCTTTTCGACTTTTGATCCGTTATTTACACCTGCCGATATTCAGTGGTGCCTGCAGAATGCCCGGATCTTTGAAGCCGAGACTGCGCTCGAACACCTTTACAGCGTAGCTTCATCCATTGACTCACTGGTGGTCGGGGAGCGTGAGATCATTACCCAGGTCCGCAATGCTTACGAAAAATGTAATTCCCTCGGACTTACCGGGGACTTGCTGCGGCTGGCAATAAAAAGCACAATAGAAGTAGCCAAAGAAGTTTATACCCATACCAATATCGCCCGGAATCCTGTTTCTGTCGTTTCCCTGGCTTACCGAAAGCTGCGCGCACTGAATGTAAAGCTGGATGCGCGTTTCCTCATTATCGGTTCAGGCGTTACCAATACCAACATGGCAAAATACCTGAAAAAACACAGGTTTGCGAATTTTACAGTGTTTAACAGGACAATGGAAAACGCCCGGAAGCTCGCAGCAGAGCTCAACGGCACAGCATTTCCCCTGTCAGACCTGGAGAATTACAAAGGAGGCTTTGATATTATAGTTACATGTACCGGTTCTGCCGAAAGTGTAATTACTCCTTCTATATATAAGAATCTTGTCGGGGATGACAGGTCTAAAAAAGTAGTGATCGACCTGGCTGTTCCTAACGATCTTGATCCCGAGATCCTGAATAATTACGATGTGAACCTGATTGCGGTAAATAACCTGCAGGAAGTGGCAAAAGAAAATCTCCAGGCACGTGAACAGGAAATGGAATCATGCAGGGTGATCATCAATAAGAATATAGAAGCTTTCCGCCAGACCCTGAAAACCCGCAAGGTTGAACTTGCAATGAGCGAAGTGCCTAAAAAGGTGAAAGAGATTCGTGAAATGGCCATGAATGAAGTTTTCTTCAAAGAGCTGAGCAGCATGGACGCGCAGTCGAAGGAAGTCCTGGAAAAGATCGTTGCTTACATGGAAAAGAAATACATCAGTGTCCCGATGAAAATGGCGAAAGACATTCTCATTGAAGATGCTAAAACGAAATAAAGAAGAGCCCGCAAGGGCTTTTTAAATGTATACAAGATCTATGTCTGTTGGAATAAGATCCCTCGGGCAAGCCCTGGATGACAAATATTATCGATGTCATTCCGACCGCAGCGGAGGAATCTTACTCTGTGTGCTGACAATCTAACAATGCGCAGTCGGTTATTGCATATTAATTATTACATATAAATTTTACATATAAATTGGAAAGAACAATCATCATCGGATCACGCGGCAGCGACCTTGCCCTATGGCAGGCAAATTATGTTTTACGTAAGGTCCAGAAATTAGGACTTACTGCGGAGATAAAGATAATTGTCACAAAAGGTGATGCAATACAGGACCTCAGTTTTGATAAGCTTGAAGGAAAAGGCTTTTTTACAAAGGAAATAGAAGATGCACTGACTAATAAAGAGATCGATCTTGCCGTGCACTCACACAAAGATCTGCCGACCACATCCCCGGAAGGCTTGATGATCGCTGCTGTGTCGGAAAGAGAAGATCCTGCGGAACTGGTGCTTATCAGGAAAGAGTCCGCTGATAACAGCCTGAAATTCGGGTTTAAAAAGAATGCGGTCGTAGGTACATCATCGGCAAGAAGGAAATCCCAGCTGCTTGCTTTCCGCGGGGACATTCAGATAGAAGACTTACGCGGAAATGTTCCAACACGGATCCAGAAGTTACGCGACAAGAAATATGATGCGATCATGCTTGCAAATGCAGGCGTTGAACGTTTAAAGATTGATCTCAGCGAATTCAAGATCCTCCGCCTCGACCCGAAAGAATTTATTCCCGCTCCTGCCCAGGGTGTGCTTGGTTTGCAGATCAGGGAGGATGATCACGAATTATTCCAGTACATCCATAAACTTACCTCCGAAAAAGTTGAAGGTACAATTGGTATCGAACGGAAAATATTGAACCTGTTTGATGGCGGCTGCCAGCTTCCCTTAGGTGTTTACTGCATCAAAGAAGAAAATAAATTCAAGGTCTGGGCTTCCAAATCGGATTCCTGGGAGGCGATGCCAAAACGGATCTATCGTGAATCATTCACTGCTGACGGATTTGCGCAGAAGATCGTTGATCAGCTGAATAATATCAAGCCTGTTCCTGTCCTTATTACACGTGATCTCAGTGAAGATTCATTCTTCAGAAAAACACTGGAAGGAAACGGATATAAAGTAAGCGGGATCTCGTTCATAGAAACAAGGAAAGTGGGTTTTGAAAAGATACCATTGACCGATTGGGTGTTTTTTGCAAGCAGTACGGCTGTTGATCATTTCTTTGCGCAGGACCCTGAATTAAAACCGAAAGTTAAATTTGGCGTGATCGGTAAATCCACGGAGCTCTCTTTAAAAAAGTATAACCGTAATGCCGCTTTCGTGGGAAGCGTAAACGATACGAAGGTGGTGGGTAAAAAATTTGCGAAGAGTGTGGGAGCTGAAACTGTTTTATTCCCCCAGGCGAAAGGTGGATTAAGGACTATTCAGCAGCAGTTTGAAGATGCTTCCCGGCTTACGGACCTTGTTGTTTATGAAACGGTGAAGAAAGAAAATGCAGAGATGCCGGAAGCGGAAGTTCTTGTATTTACAAGTCCTTCAAACGTGGAATCGTACTTCGAAAAAGGAAAAGTTAAATCAGAACAGAAGATAGTTGCGATTGGCGAATCAACACAAAAAAAATTAAGATCATTAGGGGTGATTGATTGTGTATTACCTGTTTCGTTTGATGAGGTGGGATTAGCGGAAGCGGTATTCGGGATCAGCTAATTACGAATCAACGAATTTACAAATCTGTGTGTGACAGTCATTTCGAAGAGTCGAAAAAATGCGTCAGTTTTGAACATCTTATAATAATTAATAAAAAGTGATCATTATTTATCGATCAGCGGTAAAAAAACATGCTACAAAGACCAAGAAGACTCAGGAAAAACCCGATCATCCGTGAGATGGTAGCGGAAACCAGATTGTCGAAAGACATGTTCATCTACCCTTATTTTGTGGTAGAAGGGAAGAATGTCGTTCATCCTATAGATGCAATGCCTGGCATCAGCCATTTCTCAGTTGATGAGCTTTTGAAGGACGTTGAAAACGGACTTAGATCAGGGATCAACAAGATCCTGCTTTTTGGTGTTGGTGAGCAAAAGACAGAAGATGGGTCTTCCTCTTTCAGCAATAATTCCATTGTTGTAAAAGCGGTAAAAGCCCTAAAGGAGAAATTCGGAGAAAAAATTTACGTGATCACCGATGTGTGTGTGTGTGCTTATACAACGCACGGACATTGCGGGATCCTCCACGATGATTATGTCCATAATGATTCCTCCGTTGAGGTACTCGCAAAAATGGCATTATCACATGCACAAGCCGGTGCAGATATGGTTGCACCGAGTGATATGATGGACGGAAGAATAGGAGCAATGCGTGAGCTGCTGGATGAAAGTGGCTTTGAGAATACAGCTATTATGTCCTATTCAATAAAATATGCTTCTGCCTATTACGGTCCTTTCCGCGAAGCTGCAGATTCAGCTCCTCAGAAAGGCGACCGCAAATCATACCAGATGGATTTCAGGAACGGGAATGAATCTATGACAGAAGGCCTGCTGGATGAAGCTGAAGGGGCGGATATACTAATGGTAAAACCTGCCTTAGCTTATATGGATGTAATCTTTAACCTTCGCCAGAATACGCAATTGCCGATTGCCTGCTATAATGTTTCCGGTGAATATTCAATGGTGAAAGCCGCAGCGGCAAATGGCTGGATCGATGAGCAGAAAATTGTTATGGAAAACATGTATGCTTTTGCAAGGGCAGGAGCCAACCTGATCATTACTTATCATACGAAGGATATACTGGAGAAGGGATGGATTTGAAAATTTGTAAATTTTTTAATTTGAAAATGAAACAAGTAGGTAACCTGGTGATTCTGCCTTTTCTCATTCTGGTGATTTCATTTTGTGAACCTGAGAGAATTCTTTCAAAAGAAGTTCATTAATGCTCCTGCCATTTTTTAATTTCAAATTGACTAATTTTCAAATTACTTCCCCTTCACCTTCGGTACCTTAAAATAATCCGAATCTTTTTTAGGTGCATTTTTCAAAGCTTCCTGCTGGGTTATGATATGCTTTACATCATCTTCACGAAGTACATTTACTTCTTCACTCATGTAAATTAAAGGCTCAACATTGCTTGTATCCAGTTCATTCAGCTTATCGATAAAGCCAAGCATGTTGTTCATTGCACTTACCATCTCTTCTTTCTTGGCTTCCGTCTCAAACTCCAGGCGGGCGAGGTGTGCGATCTTATCTACCGTTTCTTTATCTATTTTCATTTAATGTCGTTATTCTCTTGTCATTTGAGTAGCCTGAAGTGAGGCTATTGTTTATTATAATCGTCCAGTTCTGCTTGTATCACGTCTCCTACTTTCGTGCGCAAAGATACTAAATCCTTCTCACTCATGCCAAGCGTGGAAATAGGTTCGTGCACAACCACGCGGCTTATACCTGGTTTTCCAAAAGCCTTGAAGAATCCCCCGTTCTGCAGCAGCTTCCAGTTATTGAGAAAAGTAACCGGTACAATCGGGACCTGTTTTTCTATAGCCAGTTTAAATGCCCCGTTCTTAAAACCACGGAGTTTACCAAAACTGGAAATTGTTCCTTCAGGGAAAAGGAAAACACTGTGGCCTTTATCAATGTCGGCACCTGCACGCATAAATGCCCTGTGTGAACCGATATTGCTTTTCCGGTCAACCAGGATATTCATTTCCTTAAAAAAGATCCGGAAAAGAGGTGCCTTGTCAAGCTCCTGTTTCCCCATAAAAACGAAGTAATGAGGGACCACCAGGTAGCTGGCAATGATATCCAGGTAAGAAACATGGTTTCCGCAGTATATGCAGGTTTCCGGAAGTTTTTCTTTGGCGGTTTTCCATTTAATACGGAGGAAAAGCCCAGGAATCAGCATGATCCATGCCGCCCAGAATTTTTTCAGGGAAAAAGCTGCAGGGAACCAGTCTCTGCGTGAAAGGAAAAGATAAAAAAGCGGGTAAAGAACAATCAGTCCAATGACGAAATTGAGCAAGAACAATATTTTCCAAAGCGTACGGGGTATGATCAGCAAATAGTTCATGGCCTGTAAAAGTAAGAAAAAGGAGGATGCTGAAAGAAATATAAAACAGGTACATTAAACGGCCAGCCCAGATGCGGGGGATCGGCTAAAATTCATAAATTTGCCTGAAGAACATGAATTGCACTGTGAGATCACCACATTCTACTCTGCAAAATAATACTCCGGAAATGAAAAACATCTATTGGATCTACCTGGCCCTGGGAATTGTATTCGAAGTCCTTGGTACCGTATGCATGAAATATGCAGAAGGTTTCACGAAATTATGGCCATCCGTACTGGTATTTGTTTTTTATGCGCTGAGCCTGGCTTTATTAGTTCTTGTATTAGAAGGGTATGAGGTGAGTATTGCTTACGCGATCTGGGCGGGCGCAGGAACAGCTCTTATTGCTGCCATCGGGATAATGTTTTTTAATGAGCCTGTAACAGCTGCCAAGGTGATCTCTATTTTACTGATTATTGCAGGCATTGTAGGCCTTGAGCTTTTTTGAAATTAAATTAAAATGAAGAACGTATTTATTACCGGTGCTACCGGTTTTTTGGGAGGCGAACTACTGGTAGATCTTTCGAAGCGTGAAGAGGTAGGGAAGATCTATTGCCTCGTTCGTGCAGGAACATTCGCGGAAGCCCAGCAGCGGCTTAAAAAGGTATTTGACTTTCATAAGGATGTTTTTGATCCATCGCGTATTATCCCGGTAGAGGGTGATCTTGCACAGGAGAACCTTTCGGAATACTTAAGTTCCCGGCCGGAGATCAGGGATGTACATTATATTGTCCACTCCGCAGCCAACACTTCTTTTTCACCTATTTACGATAAGATGGTAGAGGAAATAAATATCCACGGGCTGAACAAGATCTTAAAATGGAGCCAGTCGCTTAAAACCCTTGAAACATTCGTTTATATCGGTACTGCAACGATCTGCGGCAAGCAGGTTAAGAACCGCACTGTAAAGGAAACTGAATCACCTGATCTTAACGCGGAGCACCTTGTGAAATATACATACACAAAGATGCAGGGTGAGATTGAAGTGAAAAACCATTTGCCGGAAGACAAGATCCTGATCGTCCGCCCATCTATCATCTTAGGTGACAGCAGGCCGTGGACACCCCGGTCTTACGTGATCATGTGGACACTCGCCTGCATGAATTTCCTGCGGCTGATCCCTGCAAATGCAAATACACTGCTGGACATGATCCCGGTTGATTATGTATCCAACGCAATAACCAGGATCATCTTCTCAAAAAGAAAGTATAATGTTTATCATATTTCTGCGGGTGAGAATGGATGCACTACGCCTGCCCAGCTTGCCAAAACAATAGAGGCTGCTTTCCCCGAGGCACCGAAATTTAATTTTATAGGAAGGGAAATGGTGCGGGATGTAAAAATGTGGGCAAGAAAACGTTTAAACGATGACAGCGGTTTATACCAGCATCCGGAATATCTCAATTACTGGCAGAACATCATGTCTGACACGAGCGAACTTCGCGTCCTGATGGGTGGCCTGGACCCCTACATAGAATTCATGGAATTAGGACAGGTGTTCGATAACAGCCGGATGATGCAGGAAGAGTTCGGGCTGGAGCAATCAAAGCCGGCACATGAATATATCAGCAACTCAATCCACCTGCTTAAAAATATCGATATTTTTGAAGCGGCTTTAGAACCATAATGAGTTTCCTGTTCTCAGTTTCTTAGTTCCTCTGAACTATTAACTCTAAACTTAATTAAACAATTTCAAACTATAAAAGAATGTCGAGAATACTTACCGGAATCCAGAGCACAAACATCCCTCATCTTGGAAATATTCTTGGTGCCATCATGCCTGCCATAGAATTATCAAAGCAGGCGGGCAACCACTCACTTTTTTTTATTGCCGATCTTCATTCATTAACAACGATAAAAGATGCGCAGTTCCGGAAGGACAGCACTGACGCGGTAGCTGCCACCTGGCTGGCTTTCGGTTTCGATACGGATAAAAATATTTTTTATCGCCAGAGTGATGTAACTGAAGTTTGTGAGCTCACCTGGTACCTGAACTGTTTTACGCCTTATCCGATGCTTGCCAATGCGCATTCGTTCAAGGATAAGTCCGAGCGCCTTTCTGATGTTAACGCAGGACTATTTACCTATCCGGTGCTGATGGCGGCAGATATAATTTTGTATGACGCGAATTTTGTGCCTGTTGGAAAGGACCAGGTTCAGCATCTGGAGATGACACGCGATATAGCTGAAAAATTCAATAACAAATACGGAGAGGTTTTCGTTGTGCCTGACGTTAAAGTGGATGAAACAGTAATGATCGTGCCGGGTATAGACGGACAGAAAATGAGCAAGTCTTATAATAACTTCATTAATATATTCCTGCCTGAGAAGGACCTGAAGAAAGTTGTAATGGGCATCGTGACGGATGCCACTCCCCTCGAAGCGCCTAAAAATCCGGATACATGTAATGTATTCGCCTTGTATAAGTTAATTGCGGATAAGCAGCAAACGGAAGAAATGCGTTCTAAATATGTGAATGGAAATTATGGATACGGACATGCCAAAACCGCGTTATATGAACTGATGCTGGAGAAGTTCAAAACACAAAGGGAAACATATAATTATTTTATGGATAACCGGAAGGAACTTGACGCACGTTTAAAAACAGGCGCGGATAAGGCCCGGGTTATTGCCCGTGCGACATTAGGCAGGGTAAGAGAAAAGCTTGGTTTCAGGATCTAATCTTCATCGGGAAGTTTAACGCTGAGCGTCTTGGGGCCATACGGATCATCCATGCGTTCTTCGGCATGCAGCCTGCCATTCACATAGATGTACATCATGTAACTCCCGCCCGAACCGCCTTCGAGTGTTAAGGATACCACATTACCGGATTTCCGGTCGTTGATTTCCGGGGATACCCATTTCGAAGCGGTTAATGGGCCCGCTGTCTGCGTTGAGTTTTCAGCAGAAGAATATTTAACTGAATAAGTGGGAGTGCCGGCCGTTACAATAACCTTGTAAATAACCTTATGAAGGGTTTCTTTCCTGCAGCCGAAAAGTGAAACAGCCAGAACAATTAAGCAAAGAAGTTTTTTCATGGTGGAAGTTGATGATTATTTCAGTCCATATTTCTTTTTGTATTTCTCATACAGATCTTTCTGGTCATTATTAAGATCAATACTTCTCCCTTTAACGAAAGCTTTTTCTACATTGTTACCTCTCATGTCAAGCGCATCACCTGTGGAAATAAAAAGTGTGGCATCCTTTCCTGTTTCAAGGCTTCCTGCAGTTTTATCTATGCCCAGGATCTTAGCTGCATTTAAAGTAATTGACATAAGGGCCTGTTCTTTTGTCAAACCATAAGCCGCAGCTGTTCCGGCCAGGAAAGGTAAATTCCTTGCGCCCATTGCTTCCATATCACCTTCATTGTTAAGGCAGAAAAGCACACCGGCTTTGTGCAGTAATGCCGGCAGTTTATAAGGCTGATCTACATCATCATCAGTACGGTCAGGAAGATCGTGGACTCTGCCCACCATAACAGAAACATTATTCTCTTTCAGAAGGTCAGTAACCATCCAGCTTTCTTTCCCACCGACAATTGACACTCTGGAGATATTATTGGCTTTCGCAAAATTCACTGCTTCAATGATCTCTTTCACATTATTAACGTGGATAAATAATGCCTGGCTGCCATTGAAAAGCCCTTTGAGGGATTCAAAACGGAGGTTTTTTTCCTCTTTCTGTTTGGTTTCATTATAACCCCTGGCATCCGAAAGCAGCTTTTTAAGCTCAGCTGCCTGGCGAGTATAATCTTTGTTCTTTTCGTATGGTGCCGGATAAATGTTATCATCATCAGAGTATTTCCTGCTTTGCATCCGTGGCCAGTTGACATGGATGCCATCATCCGCTTTGTATGCCGCATCCTCCCAATTCCATCCGTCCAGCATCAGTACACTTGAAGTCCCGGACACCAGGCCTCCGCGCGGAGTGATCTGCGCCATTAAGATCCCGTTGCCGCGAACTGTGGGAATGATCTTCGAATCCGTATTGTAAGCAATGAGTGAGCGAACATTCGGCAGCGTAGTGCCGGTTTCCCTGAAATCATTGGTAGCCCGGACTGCTTCTATCTCTGTTAACCCGATAGTAGAGTTCGGAGCGATAAATCCCGGGTACACATGTTTGCCTTTGGCATCAATAATTTCCTCATACCCCGATTGATCGATCTTCGCTGTTTCGGCATTGGCAACAAGTGTGATCTTTCCATCCTTTATCCCGATTACTGAGTTCTCTATAACGCTTTCATTACCGATGTGGGCTGTTGCGTTCATGATCAGGGTGCTTTTCTGGGCAAAAGAAAGATGCGATGTAAGTACTAAAAGGATAATAATTTTTTTCATGATAAATTGCTTACTGTATTAATGGAACGCAGGTCATTAAGATTTTTATGGATAAAAAAATGATGAGAATTATTCCTGTTCTAAATAATCCTCCTGCATGCTGTCACACTCAAAAAGCTTTTGTTTTTTCGCTGCCGGCTTTTGTGTCGGGCCGCCATTTTTCTTTTCTTCTATCATTTTCTGGATAATACGTGCTCTTTCTTTTTGAAGCTCTTCCCGGAGTTTAATATCAGTTTCAG
Organism: Bacteroidia bacterium; assembly: GCA_036386835.1. Classification (GTDB taxonomy): domain Bacteria; phylum Bacteroidota; class Bacteroidia; order 2-12-FULL-35-15; family 2-12-FULL-35-15; genus 2-12-FULL-35-15. The sequence goes on along the minus strand of DASVUX010000037.1, from coordinate 39,467 downwards.
CATCATAATAGACTGTACCGTCAATTATTGTTTTTTCAACCCTTGCATAAACTGAAAGGGGATGATCAGACCAAAGCACTATGTCTGCATCCTTGCCGGCTTTTATACTTCCCACTTTATTGTCGATATGTAAAAGTTTAGCGGGATTTAATGTTACGGTCTTTAACGCTTCTTCTTCAGAAAGGCCGCCATATTTAATCGTTTTCGCGGCTTCCTGGTTTAGGCGCCTTCCCATTTCAGCATCGTCTGAATTGATTGCAGTAACTACTCCCATGTTTGCAAGGATTGCAGCGTTGTATGGGATGGCATCTTTTACTTCCATCTTGTATGCCCACCAGTCACTAAATGTAGAAGCTCCGGCACCATGCGCTTTCATTTTATCAGCCACCTTGTAGCCTTCAAGAATATGTGTGAATGTATTTACTTTAAAACCCATGGAGTCACCCACGTGCATCAGCATATTGATTTCGGACTGAACATAGGAATGGCAGGTAATGAAACGTTTCTTATTCAAGATCTCGGCAAGCGCTTCAAGCTCGAGGTCCCTGCGGAAAGCCGTGCCTGTTTTAGCAGAGGCAGAAGATTTTTGGCGTGACTCATATTCTTTTGCCCGTGTAAAATAATCATAGTAAACCTGTTCAACACCCATACGCGATTGCGGAAAACGAATAGTATTCGCATCACCCCAATTACTTTGTTTGACATTCTCCCCCAAAGCGAACTTGATGAAACCATCTGCTCCGCTGAACTTCATTTGCTCTGGTGATTTGCCCCAGCGGAGTTTTATTAATGCGGATTGTCCCCCGATAGGATTTGCCGATCCATGGAGCAGCTGCGATGTAGTTACACCGCCTGAAAGCTGTCGATAGATATTGATGTCCTCAGAGTTCACAACATCCCCCATGCGCACTTCCGCGCTCGAGGCCTGAGTGCCTTCATTCACACTGATCAGCGCGATGTGGGAATGCTCATCAATAATTCCCGCAGTAAGGTGTTTCCCTTTTCCATCGATCACCTGTGAGGTTGTACCCGCATCAATATTGTCTGCAATTCGGCTGATCTTTCCGTCAACCAGTAATACATCATATTCTTTTAAGATGCCTTCCGGTTCATTGGTCCAGACGGTGACATTTTTAATTAGGACAGTGCTGTTGACCTTCTTCTGTTCGGTTGGATTTTTCTCCGCTTGTTTTCCGAAAGCCGTGAATGGATAGATCACTTCACCAAACTCGATTGCTTGTTTTTTAGCAGTATCTTTTTTTGTCTCCGAACCTGCCGGAGAAATATAAGTTGCGCTCCAGGTGACCCATGAGCCATCCGGCTGCTGGCCTTTACCGTTCATGTTCAGCGATTCGCCCTGGATATTGCCGCTCAGTCGTAATGTACCGGTAAGCTCTTTAGGATTGAACGTGATAGAAACATTGTTGCCGTTAACTGTAATATTTGCAGGTAGCTTGGCTGTATCGGCAATTACTGTTGATTTTAGTTTCTCAAGCTCGCCTTCTATCTTTAACTGGTGCACCTGGCGTGTCGGACCGTAGGATATTTCATAATTGCCGCGGATGTCAATGGTACTGTAATCATTAATACGGTAAGGATCTCCCTGGATCCAGTTCTCATAAATGATGGTTTTTTCCTCGAAGATATTTCCGGAAGTGATCAGGAAGTTTGCGATCATACCCGCCTGGATCTTTCCTGATTTATCAGAGATGTTCAGGAATTCAGCAGGTGTAACCGTCAATGATTTCAAGGCCTGCTTTTCAGTTAATCCGTATCTGATCGCTTTCCGGATGTTCTTCCAAAAGTCTTTCCTGTCTTTCAGGTCGGCAGATGTGATTGCAAAAGGGATCGAATTTTTTTCGAGGATAAGCGGGTTGGCTGCTGCCATTTCCCAGTGCTTTAATTCGGTAAGTGAAACACTGTTCGCTTCGTAAGCGTCCTCAACATCATATGCTACAGGAAAGTTAAGCGGTATGATAAGCCGGCAATTGCTGGCCTTCACATCCTCTATGCGCTGATATTCATTTCCCGAACCTTTAATGATATAACTGACCCTGAACTCATCGCCAATTTTATCAGCGCGGGTTAAGTTGAGTTTGTCGTTCACTTCAAAGATCTGCGGAAGGCTTTGAATATTATTAAATGCTTCCAGCGAAATGTTGAATTCTTTTTTGCTTTTATCTTTTTTATACCAGTCGGCATCAAGATATGTTTGCCGGAGCAGGGCAATGGCGCCCATGAGTGAGGACGGATAGTCCTGTGAAGATGTTCCTTTGTCAAATGAATACATGGCAGCAGCCTTGTCTTTGATGACCAATGCATTCTCTCTGCCATCGGCAAGTGTGACTACAGCCGAAGATCCCCTCGCAATCCCATCCCTCTGAAAAGTGTTTACCGTGCTGAAACCTAATTTCCTTAATTCTTCCGCTGTTTTGCTGTCATCTGCAAAGATCCTGTGAGCTTCAGTTTCAGCTTTAATAGCAGCATTCCAGCCGTAAGCTCCTTTTACGCTGCTTTCCATTTGTGTGCCCCACCCCTGCGTTTTCTTTACTTCCGGCATGCCGTAATTCGTGTACGGATCTATTAAGCCGGGATAAATGGTTTTACCTTTCAGGTCGATAACGACAGATCCCTGAGGCAATGGGATCTTCGTCCCCACAGTTATGATCATTCCGTCCTTAATGATCATTGTTCCGTTCTCAATGATTGTTTCAGGGTCAACCACAATTCTTGCATTGGCAAAAGCGTATGTGCTGTGATTCTTATTCGAGGTTCCGTTTACAGGAAATGTCTCCTGGGCGGAACTGAGAAAGCTGCAGGTGCCCCCCAGGAGCAGTAAGAGTATTTTCTTCATATTTTATGTTTTCACGGATACAGATTGTCCGCGCATTAATCTGTGTAAACAAAAATAACATTTAAAACGGATTTTTTCCCAACAATAGGATGAACGGTTTTAGTGAGCGGTTTTTTATTACTTTTGGATGGATTAAAAACCTCGTAAGAATGTTCAAAGGAATCTATTATACCCATTTAATTTCCGTTATAATTTTTTTATTGATCTATGTAATTAAAACCATATTGCTTCTTGTAAATAAGGAAGAAAGCCTGGTGAAATTTACCAAAGCGATAAAGGTCCCTGAAATCATAGTCAGCACATTATTCCTTGTGACAGGGATTTATATGCTTTTCGAGATCCCTGAGATAAAGTCAATGCTCATCATTAAGATTGTGCTTGTATTCGCTTCCATACCCGTGGCTGTAGTCGGATTTAAAAAAAGGAACAAAGTGCTTGCAGTAATATCCCTGTTGATGATCATTGCTGCATACGGGCTTGCTGAAATGAGCAAGAAGCAAAAATCCTCTTCATCATCAGAGCCTGTAATCCATAATGATGTGCCTGCAGAAGCGACTAACAGCGGGCATGATATTTTTATGGATAATTGTGCCAGGTGCCATGGTGAGGACGGGAAATTAAGCTTAATGGGTTCACCGGATCTTTCTGCTTCAACCATGGAGATGGATGCGAAGATCGAAACCATAAAAAAGGGAAAGGGTGCAATGGCCGGATTTGAAACAATGCTCACTGAAGCTCAGATCAAAGCTGTAGCCGAATACACCGAAAGCCTGAAAAAATAATTTAAAAATTTCAAATTGCGGTTTCAGGTAAACCAGGCGTGAAATTTGAAATCTGAAATAAAATGTTTGATACCGAGAAGAAACAGGAAACGGCCGTACTGGTCGGATTGATCAACAGGAGCCAGGATGAAGAGAAGGTTGCCGAGTATCTCGATGAACTTGATTTCCTGGCTGAAACTGCCGGTGCAAAAATCCTTAAGCGTTATACACAGCGCCTCGAACATCCTGATCCCGGAACATTTATCGGTTCAGGGAAGCTGAACGAGATCAAGAATTTTGTTAAAGAGAATAATGTTGACATCGTGATCTTTGATGATGAGCTTTCTCCTGCTCAGCAGCGTAACCTCGAAAAAGGGGTGAAGTCGGATGAAAAGCAAAAAGTAAAAGTGCTTGACCGGACAACGCTAATCCTCGATATTTTTGCTTCCCGCGCCAGGACCGCACATGCCAAGACACAGGTTGAACTTGCCCAATATCAATACATGCTGCCGCGCCTTACTAAAATGTGGAGCCACCTCGACAGGGTAAAGGGTGGGATCGGTATGAAAGGTGCGGGTGAAAAAGAAATTGAAACCGACAGGAGGATTATCCGCGACAGGATCGCTTTGCTGAAAGAGAAGCTTACGGTGATTGACAAGCAGATGGAAACGCAACGGAAGAGCAGGGGAGAGATGATCCGTGTCGCCCTCGTGGGTTATACCAATGTTGGTAAGTCAACGATCATGAACATGCTCAGCAAGAGCGAAGTGTTTGCGGAGAATAAACTGTTTGCAACACTTGACACTACCGTAAGAAAGGTAGTAATTGAAAACCTTCCTTTTCTTCTGTCGGATACGGTTGGTTTTATCCGCAAGCTCCCTACCAACCTTATTGAATCATTTAAATCAACCCTGGATGAAGTGAGGGAAGCTGATATCCTTATTCATGTAGTTGATATTTCCCATGCGGGATTTGAAGACCAGATCAATGTGGTGAACCAGACACTTGCTGATATCGGGGCATCCGACAAGCCAACACTTCTTGTCTTTAACAAGATCGATGCTTTTACGTTTGACCAGAAAGATGAAGATGATCTGACCCCTATAACAAAGAAGAATCTCAGCCTTGATGAATTGAAAAAAACCTGGATGAGAAACCTTCATACCGACTGTATCTTTATTTCAGCCGCGAACAAGGAGAACCTGGATGAATTCAGAAAAGTTCTTTATGAGCGGATTAAAGATATGCACCAGAAAAGATATCCTTACAATAACTTTCTCTATTAATCTTTTAATTTTAATTCCTTCAGCATCTTTTCATCCCGGCCGTATATGTCGTTGAAGAAATGTATTTCCATAAACTCATCCACTTCAACTGTATAGTAGTTAATGTAAATAGGGATCGGTTTCCTGAGGTTGACCTGCTTTTGCACTTCCCTGGAAAGATCAGCAGACAAAGAGTCAACCGGGTACCTGAGGCTATCATCCCGTACAAGGAATTTAGCAAAATCAAAGAATTTTTCAAGGCGCACACATCCGTGACTTAAGGCCCTGTTCTCTCTTGCAAAAAGCCTGCGGTTATCAGTGTCGTGCATATATACACCGTATTTATTGTTGAAATTGAATTTTAAGATCCCAAGGGAATTGTCATCCCCTATTCTTTGTCTCAGTTTAAAAGGAAAATAATTCTTGCTGTATCTTTTCCAGTTGATCATGGTATCTATCACATAGCCGTTCCTGTCAAGCACCTCGAAATTCTTTCTTCTGAGGTATGAAGTATCACGTTTAAGCTGGGGGAGGATCTCCTTTGTAATAATGCTGAAAGGAACTGTCCAGTAAGGATAAATGGTAAAATAGCGGATAGTGCTTTTTATCAAAGGTGTTTTGGTCTTCGGTGCGCCAACTATTACCCTGGAGCGCATCACTATTGTATCCTCTTCCACAACGTGCATCTCGAATTTTGGAATGTTGACCCATACATATTCTTCTTCGGCCGGTTCATCTGTCCATCTCCAGCGTTCCATGTTCATTTCAATCTGGCGGATCACATCCTCTTTGGTTTGCTGCAGAGCTTTAAATGTAAGCTTCCCGATCTTCCCGTCTTCTACCAGGTTGTGCTTGCACTGAAAGTCTTTAATGGATTTTAAGAGCTTAACAGAATCATTGCCGCTGTAAATATCATAATAATCATGACTTGCGATAAGACGCTGCCTGAGGCGATCATTAAAAGTGACTGAATCCGATTCCCTGCTTTTAAGGCTATCCCAGCTGGAATTCCTGAACTGGTACTTGTAGTTTTTTAATGCGATCTTCAGCCTCCGGTACTGGGTGCTTTTTGGTTCCAGCGAATTAATTGTATTGCGCAGGGTATTTTGCAGGAGAGCCGAGTTGATCATAGCCACAATATTAGTGTCCAGTTTTTCCGGATGCCATTCCCTCGTCAGGCTGTCGGGATTTAATCTTCCTTTACTGGCATGAACAACGAACTTAAAAAGGCCATCCGTTATAAAGAGGTCCGCTTCATATAACTTTACGGCATCAAATTTTTTGGAGACGCCTTCGCGGGATGATTTTATAAGACTGTCGATTTTTGAATAATGATATTCCTCAGGGGCCAGCCCATAAAGATCTGCATGCTTTAAGATATTTAACAAGGTATCTCCCTGCGCGGTCAAAAGTCCTTTATCGGTCCAGGCCACTGCAAATCCTTTGGTTTCATAGAATTCAGCCATAAGCCGCGTGGCAAAAAGACTGTCCTCTGACAAAACCATGATTTCTGATGTGTCGTGGCTTCCCAGGTTCTCACTTAGTAGTTTGCTGACCTCTTCGTTGACCAGTTCTGGCTTTTCTACAAGGACTACAGGCTTTGGCTTTTGCGAACACTTATTGCAGGCGGTGAGGCAGATGGATGTTAAAAGAAAAAGAAATAAACGATGCCGTTTCAAAAGGAAAAGATTAATATGCAAATTTACGAAAAGGAAACCGGATTTCAATTGAAGACTTGCGGTAATAAAGAAAAGCAGCGGGATAATTAACAAGTTATTAACAAATGAAAGGAGTTTTAAACGAGCTGTTTTTTATCTAGAAATTTTAACCTTATTTTGAGACTCTAAAACTGAAAAAAATTGAAAAAAACTACTTTCCATAATTTATTTGCCCTGGCTGTAATAATAGCAGGCTCTGTGTTTTTTGGCCCACGTGCAGCTGCCCAGGTGAAGTATTTCCCGGGGTACGTGATCATGCTTAATGGGGATTCCTTAAAAGGAGAGATCAAGAAAAACATGAAACGCGAGTTTGATAATTTTGCAAAGGCTTCCTACCGTAAGAAAGAAGGGTCGGAAACAAAGAATTTTACTCCCGCCAAGATCAAGGAATATTATGTGGATGGAAGCACTTATGTTTCCCGGAATGTGGACGGGGAGCAGGTTTTTGTGAAAAGGATCTCTGAAGGAGCGGTAAATCTGTATGAATCGCAGGTGGAAGTGATGCAGATGAATGATATTAAAGTAAAGTCCGATTATTACATGGAAAAATCGGGTGGTGAGTTTGTTAAAGTAAAATCCAGCAAGTTCAAAAAACAAATGACAGATGTAATGGCGGATAATGAAGAGATTGTTAAAGCGCTGGAAGAAAAAAAATACGATTATGAGAACATTGTTGAAGTTGTAAATACCTATAACAAGAGCAATTCGAATTAATAACAAGACCCATTATTTAAAGCCGTCTTCCCCCTGTGAATGACGGCTTTTTTGTTAATAATAAATCAGTCAACCAAGGCTTTTTTCGGCTAATTTTAAGATCTTAAAAAACTTGAATGATCATGAGCGAGAACCCGAAAAAACTTTTTTTACTTGATGCATATGCCCTTATATACCGCGCTTATTTTGGCTTCAGCAATAATCACAGGATAAACTCCAAAGGATTAAATACCTCGGCAATACTGGGCTTTACCAATACCCTCCTTGAAGTCTTAAAAAAAGAAAAGCCCACACACATTGCAGTCGTGTTCGATACAGCTGAACCAACCGTTCGGCATACCGAATTTGAAGCATATAAAGCAAACCGGGAAGAAATGCCTGAAGACCTGGCGCTTTCTATTCCATACATCATGAAGATCATTGAGGGTTTTCATATACCGGTGATCGGCAAGCCAGGGTATGAAGCGGATGATGTGATCGGGACACTTGCAAAAAAAGCGGAACAGCATGGCTATACCGTTTACATGATGACCCCGGATAAGGATTATGGCCAGCTCGTTTCAGAGAATATATTTATATATAAACCTGCCCGTCTGGGGAATGGTGTCGAAATAATGGGTGTACCCGAAGTGTGCAAAAAATGGGAGATCCGGAACGTAGCTGAACTTATAGATATTTTGGGGCTGATGGGTGACAAAGTGGATAATATCCCCGGAATCCCCGGAGTTGGTGAAAAAACAGCGATTCAGCTTATTAAGGATTTTGGAAGCATTGAGAACCTGATTCAGAATACCGACAAGCTGAAAGGGAAGCTGAAAGAAAAAGTTGAACTCAATTCAGCCATGGCAATTCAATCGAAACGGCTTGCAACAATTATTTGTGATGTGCCTATCGAATGGGATGAACGTGCATTGCAGATGGATGAGCCAAACAAAGAGGTCCTTCGCGATCTTTTTATGGAACTCGAGTTCCGGCGGCTTGCCGAACAGGTGTTGGGAGAGACAATCACTTCTTCACCGGTGCCTGTGGAAAAGACTTCCGTGAAAGCGAAAAAAGCAGATTCTTCACAGATCGATATGTTTGGAGGAGGCGATGAAACCGCGGTAATGACCGAGGCAATGGAGGCACAGGCCCCACCCCGGGTTTACAAAACTATTAAAGACACCGCTCATACCTATCATGTGAGTGATACAAAAGAAAAGCGCGGACAACTCATTACAGAGCTTCTTCAGCAGCCAGCTGTTTGTTTTGATTCTGAAACTACGGGGCTGGACGCTAATAATGTTGAACTGGTAGGTTTTTCTTTTGCCTGGAAAGCCGCAGAAGCGTTTTATGTCCCGATACCGGATAATTACAATGAAGCCCAGGAGATCGTAAATGAATTCAGGCCGGTGTTCGAAAGTGAAAGCATTATGAAAATCGGCCAGAATATCAAGTATGATATTTCCGTTCTCAAATGGTACGGGATCGAGATCAAAGGAAAGTTGTTTGATACAATGATCGCGCATTTCCTTATTCAGCCCGAGATGCGCCACAATATGAACGTGCTTGCTGAAACTTACCTTGGTTACTCACCAGTATCCATTGAAACGCTTATAGGAAAAAAAGGGAAGGGCCAGATTAGCATGCGTGCCGTACCACTGGAGGATATAAAGGAATATGCTGCTGAAGATGCGGATGTAACATTGCAGCTGAAAGATAAATTTGAGCCGCTGCTGAAAGAGGCACACATTACAAAACTTTTTGAAGAGATCGAGATCCCCCTCATCGGTGTTCTGGCATCAATGGAAGCCGAGGGTGTTGCCCTTGATAAAAACGCATTAAAAGAGATCTCCCACGGGCTTGAAAAAGATATTGCCGTGGTTGAAGCTGAGATCCAGCAGTTGGCAGGCACACCGTTTAATGTTTCCTCACCCAAGCAGGTTGGTGATGTGTTGTTTGAAGTACTGCAGATCACAGAAAAGCCAAAGAAAACGAAGACAGGACAGTATGCAACCGGGGAGGATGTCCTCGCAAAATTAGCAGGTAAACATGCTATAGTCGGGAAGATCCTTGACTACCGGGAACTTGTGAAATTAAAGAATACTTATGTTGATACATTGCCATTACTGGTGAACCCGAGAACCGGAAGGATCCATACATCCTATAACCAGGTAGTGGCGGTTACGGGAAGATTAAGTTCTGACAACCCGAACCTTCAAAATATACCAATCCGCACCGAGCGCGGCCGCGAGATCAGGAAAGCGTTTATTCCCAGGAACGAGAATTATACTTTGCTATCAGCCGATTATTCGCAGATCGAGCTGCGCATTATTGCAGAACTAAGCGGGGATACAGGAATGATAGAGGCGTTCCAGTCGGGACAGGATATTCATGCAGCCACTGCTTCAAAGGTTTATAACGTTCCCCTGGAGGAAGTAACTTCTGATATGAGAAGAAATGCCAAGATGGTCAACTTCGGGATTATATACGGAATCTCTGCTTTTGGTTTGTCTGAACGGTTGAACATTCCCCGTAAAGAAGCTGCTGCTATTATCGACAGCTACTTTGAGAAGTACCCGCGGATTAAACAATACATGGATGAAAGCATTGACAATGCCCGTGAAAAAGGATATGTGGAAACGATCATGGGACGAAGAAGAAACCTCCGTGATATAAATTCAAGTAATCATACGGTGAGGGGCTATGCCGAAAGGAATGCCATTAACGCACCCATCCAGGGAAGCGCTGCCGACATGATCAAGATCGCCATGATCAATATCCATAATGATTTTAAGACAAAAGGAATCAGGTCGAAGATGCTTCTGCAGGTACATGATGAATTGGTATTCGATGTCCTGAAAGAAGAAGTGGAAGCGGTAAAAGCGATTGTAACCGACAGGATGAGAAATGCGATCCCTTCATTAAAGGTTCCGATGGAAATAGGAATGGGTACCGGAAACAACTGGCTGGAAGCGCATTAAATCGGTTGAATACGTTCAGCCTTACTAAAATGCAGGAGCAAGATTTTTCTTCAGCATACTTATTTTCATTCCCAAATGCAGATCTTTAATTCACAATCGTTTTTTGATTTAAAGGGAATTTGCTTTTGGAAGATAAGTGTATAGTGAAGGTCGTACCTTCCATCTCATTACTTTTGAGTTCTATTTGTCCGTTTAATTTATCAATCCCCTTTTTTACCAGGTAAAGACCGAGCCCGGTTCCCTTTTGGTCGCTTGATCCCCTGAAATACATGTCAAATATTTTATTTTGAATGGATTTTTCGATTCCACGGCCATTGTCTTCCACGACAAGAATAATTCCTTCAGTATTTCCCGAAATATTTATTTTAAGAAATGGTTCAGCTGATCTGTAGTTCTGATATTTTATTGCGTTTTCAATGAGGTTCTGAATTATAGTTTCTAAAACAAATTTGTTGGTTATAAATGGTCTTTTGTGGTTAATATCAGTATGTATCTTTAACCTGGAATAACCTTCGAAGAATTCAAATTTTGCAAGTGCACCCTTTATGACTCCTTCAAAATTTATTTCATCCTCGAATTTATGTATGTTCCTGATTTCCATCGCTTTGACAAGTTCAGTAAGAGTATAATCAAGTTTTTCTGTTCCCGTTCCTATCATTTTCAAATACTTTAAGGCCAGCTCGTCTTTAATTTCCAGTTTGCTCAAATTAGCTAACCCCATGATAGAGGCCAATGGGCCCCTGAGATCATGTGAGGCACGGTAAATAAATGTTTCAAGTTCCTGGTTTGTGACTTTAAGCGCTTCTTCGGCATTCCTTCTTTCAGAAACATCCTGGGCGGCAACAACAACTGTTTTTTTGCCATTCCTGTTAGTGTAAAAACTGCTGAGAAGAACATGAATAATTTGTCCGTTTTTTTTCTTCCATTTGCTTTCTCCATTATTGATTTTGCCAGCTTTGATAACTTCTCCGATGATGATGTCAACTTTTTCTTTTGAAGCGTCAAAAATATCGTAAGTATTAATTAACGCGATTTCTTCGTTGGAATAATCCAGCAGATCTGTAAAGGCAGCGTTTGAAAAGATGATTTTTTTGGTATCCGGGTCAATAAAATAAATACAAAGTAGTGAATCAGTAATAAATGTGTTCATCTGGTCTTCGCTATCGGTAAAGGCTTTTTCTGCCGTAATTAATTCAGTGATATCATGGCAGATCCCCACCAAACCAACGGGATATCCTGTATCATTGAATTCGAATTCACTTACCGATGATATGTATTTGATTGTCCCGTCTTTACATATAATGCGGTGTTTAAATGAGGAATTGCTAAGTGATGATTTAGATCGTTCTATTTCTTTTTTAACAACATCCAGATCCTCAGGATGGATAAATGCCAACCACGATTCAAATGATTGAACCTTTTCTTCTGGTGATAACCCGAAGATGCTGCAGGCTTCTTCCGACCAAATAGATTCGTTACGTGAAAAATCTAATTGCCAGCTTCCTACATGAGCTACTTTTTGTGCATTCCTGAGTCTTAGCTCATTATTTCTTAATTCTTTTTCTGTGTTTTTAATGTGTGTTATGTCCGTATGGACCAATATTGAGCCTATCACTTTTCCGCTACTTTCAATATAAGGAGACTCGTTTATTAAAAGCCAAATTTTGTCTCCTATTTTTGTAGTCATTTCAATTTCATAGGGGTTTGATACTTTATTTTTTCTTTCTTTAGTAATCCGGCTTAGTTCCTCTTGGCTGATGTTGTGAAAGAATAGAAAGTGTGCAAATTTCCCTTCAATTTCAGCAAGCCGGTAACCGGTTAATTTACAGAAGGTTTTATTTGCATACATGATCACCCCATTGTTATCAACTACAAGTAAACCTTCATTGAGTATGATTTGATCCCAGTGATGTTTAGGAGAAAAGTCCAGGATCCTGTATTTTTTTATTGCTACGAGGGTCATGACAGAAAAGGCAGTTATAAGAGGGACTGTTACAGGAACATCATCATATCCTAAAACTATAGGAAATATCACTTCTCCGATAATGCCGCCCAAAACCGGGATTGATATTCCGGCGGCCAGCAGTAATGCCTGAGGTCGCTTTAATGTGTTTTTCCGGTTTTTTAAAAAATAAGCCCAGAGTAAAACAAGTATTAATACTGCACCCGAAGTTATCCACAGCAAGAGAAGGGTTGTTACAAATGTAGGAGCAGGATTGGCAGTCCAATAAACTGAATGCGACTGAATAATATTAAATGAATCGAATCTGGCATGTATCAATATAAAAAAAAGTACTGCCGGTATAAGAAAGAATAATGAAATAAGATTAGAAGACACTTTTTTTTCCCATTTCGTGAAATGGAGCACGAAAAAGATCCCTGATGGAACAACAAAAATTAAAAATGTTTCTGATATCCGAAGCCACTCAGTAACTGTGTCTGCATTCCTGCTAAGCCTCATCAGGCCTTCGGTGAATTGCCACATGCCAAGTAAGAAAACAAAAATCGAGAAAAGAATATTTGTTCTTGTTTTTTGAAAGATTAGCATTACGTATGTCAGTATCCCTAAATTTATGAATGCAGGAATAAGCGAAAGTAAAATGATTTCCCACCTGGAGAAATCCAGGTTAAATAAGTCGTTTTCCATAAGAAAATGTTAAGTGCACCGTAAATTTAGTCAGGAAATAGAAAGGAGCATAGCCTGTTACCTGGATTGGTTACCTCTGTAAGAATAGTGAAGATAATGGGAATAAATCCCTTGGGAATAAGGTAGATTTTTGAACACAGGGCTTGGCGCCTGATTAAAAATGATAATCCTTGTAACCTTTGGTAAACTCTTCGGGAGCAATGGTCGGATTAACCTGCAGGTCGTAATATTCGTAAGTTTCAAACAATCCTTTATCATCAAAGATCTTATTGTTCACAGGAAGCATGTGCTCCTTGTCGATCAGCAATAAGGTCAGCTTTGCATATGCGTTTGGTATTTTAATGACCTGGCCTTCTTTCACATCATTATAGGAACCAAGCTTCGGATTGTTTTCCAGGACCATGTATTCACTCACGCGTAATCTCCTCGCTATGCTGGTCAGGTTCTCGCCTTTTTTAACAGTGTAATTTCCCCATGCAAAATCAGGAAATGCAATAGAAAGCTTATAGCAGTCGCGCCCGGCATGTTTTTCTTCGCCTAAAACCTTGAAATATTTATCCAGGTTGTCACCCGCACGCTTCATCCCGTCACGAAGGATGTCTGCCAGGTACTGGTAGCCCATTTCATGGATAGTATGATGCTGGTCTTTTCTCATCAGCGTGCCGTATGTATCCAGGTTCAGGTTCATGTAAGGGAATGCATTCGGGTTAACGAGGGCTTCGCCATTATTGGTACCGGCAACCCACAGTACTTCCACACCGCGGATATTAAGATAAAGTTTACGCGGGCTGATCTGCATCTTGACTTTTGATTCGGTATGCTGCATCCTGCCTTTGATCCGCTCGTTGCACTGAAGACTGTATTTCAGTGTCTTTACATTGTCAACGGCATTGAAAATCCTGTCGATAAATGCACGGTTATCATTATCAGAAGTAGTTTCCTTCGGACGGAAAGAAGTGGTTACAGTAATGATTAAGCTAAAAAAGAGTATATATCGTGTTCCTGATCTCATGTTATTAAAAAATGGCTGCAAAGTTAATCGTATTTTAAATCAACCTTCACTAAAATTAACTAAAATCCGCTAAAATCCATAATCCTTGTAGGATTTTAGAAATTCATCTGCCGCAAAAGGCCTGTTGATAACCACATTGGTGAAATCATAACTCTCGAAAAGCCCCTCATCATCGTAGATCTTTATACTTGCCGGGATAGAAGTTTTTTTATCAATAAAAATAATCGCCTTGTTTGCATATGGTGTAGGGATCTTCAGTTTTTTTCCTTCCTTGATCGCTCCGAAATAACTGGAAAGATCGTTTATGTAGCGGATCTTAAAGTCACTGGTGTTCAGTTTTTGGGCAATGGTAGTTACTGTTTCGCCTTTAACGGTGACATAATCGATGAATTTATATTCAGGGTAATTGATCACAACCTGGTGACAATCACGGTTGTCATATTTAACACTTCCTGCATACTGGAAATGCTTGTCGAAATCTTTAGGTGCTTTCAGGATGGTATTGGCAATCGTAAGCCCGATATACTGGAACCCGAGGTCGAATATCGTATGATGCTGGTCTTTGCGCATAATACTGCCATAAGGATCAAGATTAAAATTCATGAGGGGAACTGATCCTGAGCGGACAATGGCATTGCCGTTATTCTTTCCCTGGACCCAAAGCACCTCTACATTTTTTTCAGGGTTGAACAGGTAGATCTTCCTCGGGTTGAGTTCGATCTTTATCATCGAAGAGGCAAACAGCAAATGGCCGTCAACACGTTCAGTTGACTTTACAGTATAGCGCTGTGTCTTAATATGCTTGATACTGTCAAGCATATGATCAATGACTTCCCTGCACGAAACCGTTTTAGGCATCCGGTCCGCTCCCGAAAACACAAATAGCAGCAGAAAACAAAGGCCGACCCTGATTAATTGCATAATTACAAACATACCAAAAAAAGGGTTTATATAAATGCTTAAATTCGTACAATAGAACTAATTTTTTATGGAGATCATCGGAATAATTCCCGCCCGTTATGCAAGTACCCGGTTCCCCGGAAAGCCTCTTACCGACATTGGCGGAATCTCAATGATCGAACGCGTGTACCGCCAGTCGAAAAGCTCTTCGCTCCTTGCTGATGTAGTAGTTGCAACGGACGATGACCGCATTTTCTCGCATGTGACAGGTTTTGGGGGTAAAGTGGTAATGACCTCGGATCGGCACCAGAGCGGGACCGACCGCTGTTTTGAAGCGATCCAAAAGTTTCGTCCTTCCGCGGATGTTGTGGTGAATATCCAGGGGGATGAGCCTTTTATACAGCCCGGTCAGATCGACCTGGTGGCATCCTGCTTTGCGGAAGAACATGTGGGAATAGCCACATTGGTAAAAAAAGTTTCAACGGACGAAGAGCTCTTTAATCATAATATTCCAAAGGTGCTGCTTGATAAAGAAATGAATGCCGTGTGCTTCAGCAGGCAGACGATCCCTCATGTCCGGGGAAAGCAGCAGTCTGACTGGCTTTCATCTTTCATCTTCTATAAGCATATTGGTATTTATGCATACCGGACCAAGGTACTGGCTGAGATCACAGCCCTGGACCAATCGCCCCTGGAACTGGCAGAAGCCCTCGAGCAGATGCGCTGGATCGAGAATGGCTATAGGCTGAAAGTTAAGATTACTGATTTTGAGAGTGTTGCAGTTGATGTGCCTGATGACCTAAGGAAACTCACCAGTTTTTTGTAAAAATTTAGTACTTTCACGTTCCCGAAATTTACATGGAGAAGTTAGACAAACATATCAGTGAATTGCTGAATGAGCACGATTGCGTGATCGTTCCGGAATTTGGCGGGTTTGTCGCAAATTATGCCCCTGCAAAGATCCATCCTGTTCAGCATACGTTCAGCCCTCCTTCTAAAAACATCGTCTTTAACAAGAACCTGAAGAATAATGACGGCCTCCTTGCGAACCATATCGTGATGGCTGAGAATACTGATTATCCACAGGCATTAAAGTACATCAGCCGCTTTGTTGAGAGTACTTCCTCCGTGCTAAAAAAGGGCGGGAAAGTTAAGATAGAAGAAGTTGGTACATTGTTCCTTGATGTGGAACGCAACATCCAGTTTGAGCCGGACAAAACCAACCACCTGCTGGATGCTTTCGGCCTGAGCGGGTTCCAGTCCCCTGCTATCCAGCGCGACAACATCGGAAAACGTATTGAAAAAGAATTCAAGGACAGGGGAGCAATACCCGCGGAAAGAAAAAAGATAAATGTTAAGAGATATGTGGCTCTTGCCATAGCCATGCCGCTTCTTTTCGGGATGATCTGGGTACCTTTAAAAACGGACCTTTTGAAGAATATAAATTATTCTGACCTTAATCCTTTTGCTTCGGGTGAAGTTGTTAAACCGGTAGTAAAAAAAGCACCTGATACCTCAGCAGCTGCAAAAGTTGTAATACCTGAAAAAGATACTGTTGTTTTAAATACATCTGTTGAAGAACATATCCCGGAACCGGTTACAGAAGTTATCGCTGAGCCTGTAAAAGCTGATACTACTAAAGTTGTTATTGAGCATAAGATAGATTCGGAGAACAGGTTTCATCTTGTTGCCGGTTGTTTCCAGGTAGAGGAAAATGCGATAAAATTTGTTGAAAGCCTTCGCGCACAAAATCTCAGCGCTTCAATCATCGGCAAGAATAATAACGGATTATTTGTTGTAAGCTGCGGTGATTTTCCAACCCGTAAGCTGGCTAATGATGAGCTGGGCAATCTTCGCAAGCTGCAGCCGAATGCCTGGCTGTATAAAAATTAAGTTCGATCACATTAGTGTGTTGTCAGTTCGACCACAATCGGAAGTGCACAAAGCATGAGCGTGTTTCCGCTTTACCCAGGGCATCAAAGCTGTTTCTCTTTTTCTTCAGTTCCCCGTTCCCCGTTCTCCAGGCTATTCTTTTCCCTGCTCTTTTTATATAGCTTGATCGCGAGCATTAAAGTGACTGCAAATACAACTAATCCGAGCATTCCCCAGATAAATCCTGTATTGCTTTTCAGAACGATCAGGAATACGATCGCGACAAGAAAGATAGTTGCTACCTCATTGAATATTCTCAGCTTAAAGGAAGTAGAGCGGACGATGTCGCTTTGCAGCTGCGTGAAATAAACATGACACTGGAAATGGTAAATAATTAAAGCTCCAACGAATGCAAGCTTAAGAATAAAATAGGCCTGTGTAAGGAATGCAGGGTTAACCCATAAAAGACAGCCTCCGAAAGTGAGTGTAAGGAACATAGAGGGCCACGTGATCCCGTACCAGAGTCGTTTTTCCATGATCTTATATTGTTTCTGTAAGATCGTTCTTTCAGGTTCTGTTTTTATCTCTGCTTCGGTATGATAGATGAAAAGCCGTACTATGTAAAAAAGGCCGGCAAACCAGGTTACAATGAAGATGATGTGCAATGCCTTGAAGTAACCGTAATATTCTTCCATAAGAATTGTTTGGACAAAAATACACTTTATGATCAACATTCAGGAATTAAGAGTTTATGATAATGTTCTTTCTTGCCATACGATTAACCAATTTCTTTCATACAACTCCTCTGCGGACAATGCCCCTCTGCCAGAAACCTTTGCGCTCTTTTCTCCCTGCGAGGAATAAATCACTTATCTTTGCTGAAATTATCCTCACAATGAAATCCAAAACAGCCAAAGAATCCCTCACTATACAAACCCAGATGGTATTGCCGAATGATACCAACACACTTGGAAATCTCTTCGGTGGACAATTACTGCAGTGGATGGATATTGTTTCTTCCATTGCAGCTCATCGTCATTGCAGGAGAGTGGTGGTGACTGCTTCGGTGAACAATGTTTCTTTTAACATGCCCATCAACCATGCAAGCCTTTTAACGCTTGAAGCCAAAGTGTCACGTTCATTCAGTACTTCGATGGAGGTATTTATTGATGTCTGGGTGGAAGATCCGGTTTCGGGCGAAAAGAAAAAATGCAACGAGGCGATCTATACGTTTGTTGCTGTAGATCAGAATGGATCGCCATTGCCGGTACCTGAACTTGTACCTGAAACTGATGAAGAGAAGCAGCGTTTTGCAGGTGCTTTACGCAGGAAACAGCTGAGCCTTATTCTTGCGGGCAAGATGAAACCTTCAGATGCCACGGAGCTGAAAGCGCTTTTCTCGTAAACAATAGTGTACTTTAGGAAGTATCCGGGCTAACTTAAAAAAGCATCTTCTTTAATCTCTCTCATGCACTTGAAATGTCCCTGGGGACATTTACCATACCCGATCTTGGAACAAGGCCTGCAGGGGAGATCTTTGATCTCAACGATCTTTGAATCTTCAGCGGGAAGATAAGGAGTAAATCCAAAAGCAGGAACAGTGTTTCCCCAGACAGAAATAATCTCTTTGTTAAAAGCTGCAGCAATATGCATAAGTCCGGTGTCGTGTGTGATAACTTTCGCTGACTGTTTAATAAAGGAAGCTGATTGGTTTAAATTGAACTTACCGCAGGCATTGAATATATTTTCACCAACAGCAGCCTGGATCTCATTCGCACGGCCAAGGTCCTCTTTCCCCCCAAGGAGGACGATTGGTGTATTTAGTTTTTTGCAGATTGCAATGATGTTTTCTACCGGCAGCTGTTTGGTGTAATGTTTGGCGCCAATAACAAAAGCGGTGTATCCCGATTGGTGCGTGAATGGAAGGGTGCTTAAAGTAATCTCATCTGCATGAGGTATGAAATAATCCAATCCTTTATGGTCATTCTTAACTCCAAGTCCGGAAGCTGTATCAATGTAACGCTGTACAATATGAGGCAGCATCATATTCCTCAGCTTGAACCTTACGATCAGCCATTTCCTGAAGTTCATTTTATTTAAAGCTCGGGAAGTTTTCCGCAGCTGTAATTTTACTTCCAGTGAGCGCAGGTTATTGTGCAGGTCAATTATATAATCGAAATTCTCTTTCTTTAATGCTGAAATTATCTCCGAAACGTTTTTTTCTATTGTATGGACCCTGGTGATGAGGGGATTATGCTCAAGGATGCTCTTGAATGACCTCTTCGTGAGGTAATGGATCTCAGCGCCCGGAACCTGCTCTTTAATGCAGCGGACTGCAGGAGTTGTAAGTACAATATCCCCAATGGAACTGAAACGTATGATGAGGATTTTTTTCAAATTTTTATTTCTCCCTGTAAATTACTTCAAGTACAGTTTGTCCGACAGCCTTCAGTGTTTTCTTATCGATCATATCCATGTTGTCCTTATGTGTATGATGATAAGAAGGGAACCCTCTGGTTGCCTGGTCGTATTGGATAATATCAATGCATGGGATGTGCGCTTTCTCATTTACCGGCACATGGTCGTCTGAACCTACAAAGTGAATTGTCTGGGAAAGAAAATAATTTCCGTAACCAATATCGCTTGCTGCTTTCCACACTTTTTCAACTATCCCGGAAGCTTTTTCCACTGAATAACCTTCCTTCACAAAAGTTGCGTTTGGCCCCCCAACCATGTCAAGAAGAATCCCGAAGTCGGCTACATAATCGCGCTTATGTAAATTAACAGCCCAGTATTTTGAACCTAAGCACCACGAATCTTCATTGCGGTTGTTGCCGTAATCCTCAAGGTCGAAGTAAATAATATCAACTCCTGCATTTGGATTTGTTTTGCTTACCTGCCTGGCTATTTCCAGTGCAACACCAACACCGCTTGCCCCGTCATTTGCCCCATCTCCGGGCTTGTCCTGGTCTTTTGTATCCGATTCCGTAACCGGCCGGGTGTCCCAATGGGAGCACACAAGGATTCTTTTCTGTAATCCTGGTTGGTACGAAGCAATTATATTCTTCAACGCGAATTGTTTTCCATCGTAAGTTTTTACGGTTTGCCCGGAAGGAATGATCACATCAAAACCATACGACCTGAGCTTCCCGGAAAGATAATCAGCGCAGTTTGAATGCGCTTTAGAGCCGGGAACACGCGGTCCAAAGTCAACCTGGGCTTTAATAAAAGAATATGCAGAATCAGCATCGAATTCAGGTGTAGGGATCCTTGCCGGCCCGGCATCCTCAGGGGAAGATACTGAAGCGGGCGGAGGTGAGTCATTTCCGCAGGATGAAGCGAATAAAAGAAATACAAGCAGGAAAAAAAATACACTATCCCTCGATCGACCAGTTAACACCATCTTTAGTATCTTTTATAGTGATCTTGTTTTTTGCGAGTTCATCCCTTAATTTATCAGAGGTGGCAAAATCCTTTTTAGCTTTTGCTTCTTTTCGAAGGTCGAGGATAATTTCCATAACGCCCTGAAGTGCTTTGTCATTGCCGGAATTTGAATTTTCAGGCTTTAAGCCGAGCACATCAAAAGTAAAATCGTGCATGATCTTCCTTAGCGAGTCCAGGTCTTCAGCTGTTATCGTTTCTTTGCCGTCATTTACCGAGTTGATAATGCGTGCCCCTTCAAAAAGATTAGCAACCAGGATCGGTGCATTAAAATCATCATTCATCGCTTCATAACATTTTTTCTGAAGCTGGTTGATATCAGATGTAGTGCTTGAAGAAGTCTTCAGGTTATCCAAAGTTTTAATTGCGTTCATGAGTCGCGCATACCCTTTTTCCGAAGCCTGTAATGCTTCGTTGGAGAAATCAAGGGTACTGCGGTAATGTGTCTGCATCATGAAGAAACGTACAGCCATTGGACTGTATCCTTTTTCCAGGAGAGGATGGTCCCCGGTGAATAATTCTCCCGGAAGAAAACCATTTCCGGCAGACTTCGACATGCGAACCCCATTAACTGTAAGCATATTTGTATGCATCCAGTAGTTTACCGGGGCTTTATGATTGCAGGCCTGTGATTGCGCGATCTCATTTGTGTGGTGAGTGGCCTGGAGATCCATTCCGCCTCCGTGGATATCAAAGGTTTCCCCAAGATATTTACTGCTCATCGCAGAGCATTCAATATGCCATCCCGGAAAACCCCATCCCCAGGGCGAAGGCCATTTCATTAATGTTTCGGCTTTTGCCCGGATCCATAATGCGAAATCAAGCCGGCCGTGTTTCTCATCCTGCCCGCTCAATTCGCGTGTGCCTTCAAGTAACTCCTCAAGCCTGCGGTTTGTCAGCTGACCGTATGAAAACTCCTGGTTGTATTTTTCCACATCAAAGTAAACCGTTCCATTCGCAACATATGCATAACCTTTATCTATGATCTGCCGGATCATTTCGATCTGCTCACAGATATGGCCGGTAGCAGTGGGCTCAATGCTCGGTGGAAGTGCGTTAAATTCGCGCATCACATCCCTGAAACCAAGGGTGTATTTCTGAACGATCTCCATTGGCTCAAGCTGTTCCAGCTTGGCTTTTTTTGCGAATTTATCATCACCTTCATCACGGTCGCCTTCAAGATGGCCTGCATCAGTAATGTTGCGGACGTATCGGACTTTGTAACCAAGATGTAAAAAGTAACGGTAGATGAGATCGAAAGATATAAACGTGCGGCAGTTCCCAAGATGTACATCACTGTAAACAGTAGGGCCGCAAACATACAGGCCCAGCATCCCGGGTGTTATCGGGCTGAATTTTTCCTTTGTGCGTGAAAGAGTATTGTAAATATAGAGTTCGTTCTGCATATCTGAACAATGAATAAAAACCGTGAGATTTAAAGGTAAAAATTCACACAAAAAAAGACCTATGAGAATTTCATAGGTCCAAAGATATTAAGATTTTTCAGGAATCGTGGAGAATTATTCCTCCACCACAGCATCCCCGACATACTTTCCGCCTTTATATACAGCTATTCTATTAAGGATGCCATCTCCGTCATAATAATAAACCTTTCCGTCAATAAGCCTGCTCTTTGCAAAAACTCCGTCCTTGGAAACCTGTTTGTTAGAGTTATATAATTTCCAGTATCCTTCACCGTTAAATGTTTTCCCAAGGTTATCCTTTTCTTTGGTTTTATCAGGGACTACAGGTGGAGCTTCTACTTTCTCCTCTGGTTTTTTAGCAGCGATAGGTTTTTTCGGCTCGTAGGTCTTAGTCTTGGCTATGTCAATATTGCCACCTTCAAATGATTTTTCTGATTTAATATCGCCATTTTCATAATATTCTTTAAGGACACCTGCTTCTTTACCTTCTGCCCAGCTGCCTTCGATCATCACCTGGCCGTTTTCGTAATAGTAGGTCTGCGGGCCTTCACGCTTACCGGAAGTGTTGAATTTAAATGCCTGCTGAACCTGTCCGTTATCATAATAAAGCTTATAGTCACCTACCCAGCGGTTATTTTTCCAGAGGCCTTCTTCTTTGATCTTGCCGTTATCATGATACATTTTAGCATATCCGTTCGGGCGGTTGTTCTCGTAAGTAATTACACTTTTAACATTCTTATTGCAGTAGTATTCTTTCCATGGACCTGTTTTCTTGCTGTCAAGGTATTTTCCTTCTTCAACAACCTGGTCATCTGCATAGCAGGGTTTGTGCAGTGTGATGTTTTTAATAACCCACTTTCCCTGCTTTTTGCCATTGGCATCAGTAAAGTTCAGCGTGTCCTTACCTGATAGTTCGAACGACTGTGCTACAGCGATCTTGCATGTAATGAACAACAATATTAAAACAACTTTTCTCATTGGAGTATGGTAATTTTTTGTTTAATCTTAGCTAATTTATAACTCTTTTTCTTAAATCTCAACACTTTTAGACCAACCAGAGTATTAGGCCGATAAAACCGCCCGGCTATTTTTTACGACTGTTTAGCGTGAAAGTTACAATATTTTAAATAATTTTTTTAAGATTTATGATCATGTCTTTCGTCATGGCGCCCAGGTCATACTCAGGCTTCCAGTTCCAGTCTTTTTCAGCACATTGGGAATCAATGCTTTGGGGCCAGCTATCCGCAATCTGCTGGCGGGAGTCCGGTGCATAAGTAACTTCCAGTTCCGGGACATACTTTCTTATTTCTGCGGCCAGCTCTTCCGGTGAAAAACTGAATCCCGACAGGTTATAGCTTGAACGGATCTTCACTTTGTCAGGATCGCTCTGCATAATACCGATAGTGGCTTTGATGGCATCAGGCATATACATCATCGGGAGGATCGTTTTCTCAGAGAGGAAGCATTCATAGCTTCCTTTCTTTAATGCTTCATGGAAGATATGTACAGCGTAATCGGTAGTGCCGCCACCAGGGGCCGACTTCCACCCGATCAGGCCGGGATAGCGCAGGCTTCGGACATCCACACCGAATTTTTTATGATAATATTCGCACCAGCGCTCACCTGCCTGTTTACTGATTCCATAAACAGTACTGGGTTCCATTACCGTGAACTGCGGGGTATTTACTTTTGGGGTGTTAGGCCCGAAAACAGCGATCGAACTGGGCCAATAAACCTGGCGGATGATCTTTTCCTTTGCAAGGTCAAGAACATTAAAAAGGCCCTGCATATTAAGGTCCCATGCGAATTTTGGCATTTTTTCAGCTGTAGCGGATAAAAGTGCGGCAAGCAGGTAAACCTGGGTGATCTTGTGTCTTTTAACAACAGTTATCAGGTCTTCCGCATTCATAACATCGATAACTTCGAACGGGCCTTCTTTCGCCTGCTCGGTCACTTTCACATCGGAAGCTATAACACTGTCGATGCCGTATATTTCACGGAGGTTCTGAACAAGCTCGGTCCCTATCTGACCGGACGAGCCGATCACTAATATTTTTTCACTGCTTCGCATACCTTGATATTGAAAGGCTAAATATCCAAATTAATATTGAAAATCAAAAGGTTTTAGGCTTTAAATGCCAACACCGATGATACAGACATCATCTATCTGCTCAAAACCTTCACGCCAGTTCTCAAAGAACCGGTCAATAGATACTTTTTGTTCCTCCATCGGTTTAGCATGGTTGTCGAGGAGGAGTTTCCGGAAATAATTATACTTGAGCTTTTTCCCATTAGGGCCGCCAAACTGATCCGCGAATCCATCGGAGAACAGGTATAACTTATCATTAGGGAGAAGATCAATTTCTTTATTGGTAAATTCATAATTCTCCTGGCCAAGGAAATTCCCGATAGGTTGTTTGTCTCCTTTTATTTCAACAACTTCATTATCGCGTATGATAAATAACGGATTGAATGCGCCAGCGAATTCCAGTTTATTGGTGTCGAGATCGATGCAGCAGATGGCCATATCCATACCGTCCCTTATTACTGAGTCTTCCACTCTTTGCCTCAGAGTATGAGTGATCGATTTATTGAGTCGTGTAAGGATATCGGCCGGGCGGATATGGTTAAGTTCATTTACTATCTGGTTAAGCCCATTGAAACCGATTATGCTCATGAATGCTCCCGGTACGCCATGCCCGGTACAATCAACTACGGCAAACAGGATCTTATTGCCTTTCCTTTCGATCCAGTAAAAATCACCGCTTACAATATCTTTAGGTTTGTAAAGGACAAAGGAATTCTTCAGCATGGCTTTCACCATGTCTTCCCCCGGAATGATTGCTTCCTGGATCCTTTTGGCATACTTGATACTGTCGGTTATATGTTTGTTCTTTTCTTCAATCACCTCTTTTTGCTTCACCACTTCAGAGGTACGCTCTTTCACTTTCACTTCAAGGTTCTCAACGAGATTTGCATTCTCAAGGGCAATTGCCGTGTAAGTCCCAAGTGTTTTCAGGATGTCAATATGCAGGGGAACATAAACATTCTTTTCAAAGCTCTGAACAGTGATCACGCCTACTATCCTTTCACCAATTGCCATCGGGCAGAAGAGGAGTGAATGCGGCATGTCACCGGAAGGCACAACTATCTTTTTCGTGTATTTATGATATTCATTCTGGTTGTCGTTGATGAAGATCTCTTTCCTGTTCTTCACACACCAGACTGAGAAATTATCTTCGTTGCTCATTGAAACGGTAAGGGGAAGCAAGCGCTCACCTCTTTCCATTTCATACCGGTATTCTATTTCCTGGCGGTTCTCGTCATATATCCTTACACCAAAGCAGTCGGCATTCATGAGTTTGCTTACACTGGAGTGAAGACTTTTAAATATCGAATCAAAATCAGTGCTGGAAATGATCTGCTGACCTATAATGCCAAGCAGGTGAGTGTTTTCATGAGAGCGCTGGATCTCTTCCTTTTGTTTAACAACCTGTTTGGTGCGTTCTGCAACCTGCTCTTCCATGCGTTCATACATGGTTGCATTTTCAATGGCGATCCCGCAGTACAAAGCAAGATTCTTTACAAGGTTCACATGGTACTCCGTATATGCATTTTTATTGAAGCTCTGAACAGTGATCACCCCTATTTTCCTGTCGTTTACTTTAAGCGGAAGATAAATCAGGGAGTTAACAGATTCGCCAACAACCGGCTCCATGATCTTTTTAATGTATTTGCCTGCTTCAGCTTCAAAATCATTAATAACAATATCGATCTCACGGTTAAAGCAAAGAGATGCCATGCGGTTTTCATCAGAGAGGTCGTCTGCGGAAGATTCAAGAACTTTCCCGTCCTCAATGTAGCCGGGGAATACCAGTTCAGAGCCATTTTCCTTAATAACACCGATGCCGAAACCGGGTGCATCCATAATGCTGTTGATGATCTCGTAAGCTGTTTTGTTGATGCTTTCCACGCTTAGTTCCGAAGTGATTTTCTTTCCAAGATCGCTTAAAAGTTTAAGGTCATTTGAAAGAGCTTCCAGCTCTTTGTTCTTGGAACTGAGAAGTTCCTTCTCCTCTTCCATGCGTGTGATGCGGAACTGCATCTCGGCACTTTTCATTTTTTGCTTGTTCTTCTCACTGAAGAATTCTTCTTTATAATGAAAGTATTGTTTAAAGTGCGCTACGAACAGGGATGTATCCTGCTGTTTTTCATAGTAGCGCGACAATGCTTCATGACTTTTGTATATAACCTCTTTGGCATTAATCTCAGTTGAAAGGCGCAGTGCTTTTTCCAGGTGGGTAAGTGCTTTTTCCCATTCCTGTTTTTTAATATAAAGCTCTCCAAGCTGCAGGTTTGTTTCACAAATCCCCGCTTTAAAATCAAGCTCTTCCCTTAAGGCAAGGCTTTCCCTGAAATGTTTTTCTGTGTTCTTAAGGTCGTTAATGGAAAGGTAGATCTTCGCAAGCCCATCAATGGCATAAGATTCTACCTGTTTAAGGCTTATAGAACGCGCTGTTTCAAGGCAACGGTT
The DNA here is from genome assembly GCA_036386835.1 of Bacteroidia bacterium. Taxonomy (GTDB): domain Bacteria; phylum Bacteroidota; class Bacteroidia; order 2-12-FULL-35-15; family 2-12-FULL-35-15; genus 2-12-FULL-35-15. The sequence goes on along the minus strand of DASVUX010000037.1, from coordinate 13,362 downwards.
TTTATAGATGATAGATTGCTCAATGTCTTTAAGATTAAAATATGCCGATCCTAAACCATCAAGGATCCTTGCAAGCAAATGCTTGTCGTCAAGTTTTTCAACAACCTTAAGCCCTTTTAAAAGGATCTCCACGCCTTTCTCATTCTCACCGGTTGTATAATAAATTGTGCCGATGCCGTTCATTGCGTTTGCCTGTGCGATCGGATCTTGGACCTTTTCAGCATAAGCAAGCATATCATAGGCATATTTTAATGCATTGTCATAGTCGGCAAGGAAATAAAATGCACAGAAAACATGATAGAAAACCGATCCTCCGAACTTCCTGTCATCCGCTTGCTGTAAAACAGGAAGTGCTTGAAAAAGATCTTTTAACGCTTCATCATATGCACTGATCCATACCCTGCAGGCGCCCCTGCATGCGTAACCGCGTGCAAGCTCCACCGTGAGTGAATTACTTTGAGCAAGCAGGATAAGTTCATCTGCCAGCACAATCCCTTTATGCGGATCATTACGGCAAATTTCCAATGCCTGTGCGCTAAGTTCATCGATCCGGAGCTGGAGATTTGCCCCGGTGAGTTCGAGTGTATTGTTCATGTTCTGTTAAATCGAGGATTAAGATAGAAAATAATTATTATAATTAAAAAGGATTTGAGATGAATTAAGGATTTGATAGGAGTAACTATACAAAGTGTTCGATTGAATTTTAGATAGAATATGTTAATTAAACATTAGTCCAGGAATGCCCGTTAAACAACGAAGCCAGGTGCATAGGCGTGAAAAATTATCATAAAAATGTTACCTTTGCATAAATTAAAATCCCTGACACTATGTTCTTGCATAACAGAGTTAACAAAAAGGAGCTTAAAAAACGTATACAGGAAGAAGCGATTAAGCGCATCACTGTTTCGTTTTACCGCTATGTGATCATTGACAATCCAACGGAGCTTCGCGATAATTTATTCAAACAATGGAATTCACTGAATATCCTCGGGCGCATCTATGTTGCAAATGAAGGCATCAATGCCCAGATGAGTGTTCCTGAAGAAAACTGGGAGATCTTTCAATTCAACCTTAATTCTGATAAGCGTTTTGAAAACGTTCCATTAAAGATTGCAGTAGAGGACGATGGCAAATCATTTTACAAACTTGCTGTAAAAGTGCGGCATAAGATCGTTGCTGACGGCCTTGATGACAATACCTTTGATGTGACCAATGTAGGGAATCATCTCAATGCAAAAGAATTCAACGCTGCAATGGAAGATCCGGAAACGGTGATCGTTGATATGAGGAATCACTATGAGACTGAAGTCGGGCGGTTTGTGGGGGCGCTTTGTCCAGATGCCGATACCTTCCGCGAAGAGCTGCCGATGGTGATCGAGGAACTGAAGGATAAGAAGGATAAGAAGATCATTATGTACTGCACCGGGGGGGTAAGGTGTGAGAAAGCAAGCGCGTATTTAAAGCATCACGGTTTTAAAGATGTGAATCAGCTTCACGGTGGAATCATTGATTATGTGCGGCAAATAAAAGCAGAAGGGCTTGCATCAAAATTCATAGGAAAGAACTTTGTGTTTGATGAGCGTGTGGGGGAAAGGATCACAGACGATGTGATAGCGCAGTGCCATCAGTGCGGGACCTCGTGCGATACACATGTTAACTGTGCAAATGATGACTGTCATTTGTTGTTCATTCAGTGTGAAAGCTGCGCTGAAAAAATGAAAGGCTGCTGCACACCTGAGTGCGTCCATATCTCCTCACTTTCCGTTGAAGAGCAGAAAGCTTTAAGGCGCGGACGGAAAAAGGAAGATTCTCTTTCTGTTTATAAAAGCCGCTTAAGGCCGAACTTAAAGGATGTACTGGAGCAAAAGCAAATAAAGCTCTGATCTCAAACTACGGCCCGGGCCGTGGTTTTATTTTATCATACAAAGCCTTACATTCGTAAAAAAATCCTGTGCAGGCAAAATTCCTTTTTCTTTTATTGCTCATCTCCGTTTCTGTTTCTGCTCAATATTCGGTTGAAGGGAAAGTGGTTGATTCGCAGAATGGCGAGCCGCTCGCCTTTGTGAATATTGCGATTCCCGACCAAAGTGAATCAGCTTCCACAAACATTGACGGGAAATTCAGGATCAGTTCATCTTCATCATTCTCTGAACTTGTTTTTAGTTATGTGGGATATGAAATGGTCCGTCTTTCGGTCTGGAAGAATGAAAAAAACATGGTTATCCGCCTGCAGAAAAAATCTTACGACCTTACAGAAGTGGAAATATTACCGGGAGAAAATCCTGCACACCGGATCATCAGGCTGGCCACAAAGAACCGTGACAGGAATAACCCGGAGAAGATAAGTTCCTACGTTTGCAATACATACAGCAAAACTTACTGGGACCTGGTGTATAACGAGGATGAGGTGAATGATAAAAATGATTCTTCAAAAGTCGATTCGCTTAAATCCAGGTTAAAAATATTTTCTGAAAACTCCCATTTGCTTATGATGGAATCCGTTACAGACCGGAGTTTTCTCTATCCGGAAAACCTCAGGGAAATTATTACAGCCACCAAGGTCTCCGGTTTTAAAGATCCTTCGTTCTCTGCGACTGCAACCGATCTTCAGCCTTTCAGTTTTTACGGGGACCATTTCAAAATATTAGGGAAGAATTACCTTAATCCTATTACTTCAGGAAGTACCGGTAAGTACTTTTTTGTTATTGAAGATACATTGTTCCAGGCTGCAGACACTGTTTTTCTTATTTCCTTCCGCCCTTTAAAAGGGAAAAATTTTGAGGCGCTGGAAGGTGTCCTCTACATAAATTCAAACGGGTATGCAATCCAGAATGTGATCGCCTCACCCTTTGAAAAGGGATTAATAGATATAAAGATCCAGCAGCAGTACACACTGGTTAATGGGAGGCAGTGGTTCCCCGAGCAATTGAATTATGAGCTGCATTATAAAAAGTATCCAACAAAATTCATGGGGATGAAGCTGACCGGGAAGACTTATATAAGAAATGTAACCATTGACGTGCCCCTGAGAAAAAGGGATTTCGATGAGAAGACAATCACCCAGCTGCCTGGTGCAACCCGCAAGGATGATGCTTATTGGGAAACACAGCGTGCCGACACACTCGATGCCAAAGAGAAAAAAACTTACACCGTTATTGACAGCCTTGGGAAAGAACAGCACTTCGACCGCACATTAAAGATCTTTGAAGCCTTATTCACTCTGCAGGTCCCCATCTCTGTGATCAGCATCGACCTTACAAAGATCCTTGCATTCAATGAGCATGAGATTGTGCGCGGGGGTATTGGGCTGCGCACAAATGATAAATTGTCACGCTGGTTCAATGTAGGCGGTTATATTGGTTATGGTTACAAAGATTCTGTCAGTAAATATGGCTTTGATGCAAAAATTTATTTGGATAAAAAGAGCAGGGATTTTTTTATCAGGGCGCTTTATTCGAATGATATTTCCGAGCCGGCCAAAACCAGGTATTTCTACCCGAGGTATAATTTTAACAGGAACTCCATGACTTCCCGGATGGACTATATTGAGCAAAAAGAGGTTTCGGTAAACTTCCGTGCACTTAAATACCTCGCAGCTTCACTGGCTTATAATGAAAGCTTAAGGATTCCGCGGTATGATTATGTGTTCCTGCCTGATAAAAAAGATTCAACACTTACCTCCATCGGATTCTATTCTTCTGAAATGAGAATAACCGGCAGGTATGCATTCAGGGAAAGGATGATCCAGGCATTCGGGCAAATGATCTCTGACGGAACAAAATACCCCGTTGTGTATTTTTCTTTTGCCAGGGGTTTAAAAGGCGTAAATAATTTCGGCCGATATGATTATGATAAAGTATCTCTCGGTATAGAAAAGACTTTCCTTGTTAAAAACATAGGTAAGACAAAAGTGCTGCTGGAAGGCGGATGGATGCAGGGAAATGTTCCTTATTCTTATCTGTTCAATGGGAATGGCAGTAATAGTGAAGGGAATTACCTGTATGTTGAAAACACGTTCCAGACGATGGGATTATACGAGTTTGTGTCCGATCGCTACGTGAACCTTTTTCTTTCACACGATTTCGGTTCATTGCTGTTTAAGCGACCTAATTTTAAACCCCAGCCTGTAATATTTACCAATATCGGTTTTGGGGATTTGCGGAATCCTTTACAGCACAGGAATATCGAACTCAATACTATGCAGAAAGGTTTTTATGAAAGCGGGCTCCTCATAAATAATATTCTCAGGATAAACTATTATAACCTCGTGTATCTTGGTCTTGGAGGCGGGGTGTTCATGAGGTACGGCCCTTATTCGGCAGTAAATACAGAAGAGAATTTCAGTTATAAATTTTCGCTTGTGATGAGTTTTTAAAGGGAGTAATCCCTGCCGTCGGGACTTTTTGAGGTTAACTTAATATTGCTTAATTTCGGGAGGTATTGGTTTGAATACTGTACACTGCTAAACTGAGGAAATATGTGGGCTGCTGTCGCAAGGTTTATATTACGGAATAGATTTTCAATCATCATTGTTCTTGGTGTAATCACAACATTGCTTGGCTTTTACGCAGGCAAGGCTGAGATCTCGTACGAAGCCCCTAAGCTCCTGCCCGAGAGAGATACCACCGCGCTTGAATACAGGGAATTTAAAAAGCGTTTTGGCCAGGATGGCAGTGTAATGGTGCTCGGCATCCCTGACACAGAGCTTTATAAGCTTGAGATCTTCAATCACTGGTTTGACCTCGGAAATTCGCTTAAAGAAGTATGGGGTGTTAAAGAGGTTGTGTCAATAGCCAGGCTTCAGTCGTTGGAAAGAAATGACAGCCTTGGAAAATTTGAAAATTATCCTGTACTCTCGCGAAAACCTTCTTCACAGGCGGAACTTGACAGTGTTTTGAAGAAGATAAAAGGTCTCCCTTTCTATGAAGGCATAATTTATAATGATGCGCTGCATTCTACTTTAATGGCGATCACCTTTGATAATAAACTCCTAAACACAAAGAACAGGCTTGGGATCGTGGATTCAATAAAATCAAAGGTGGACGTGTTTGAATCGACTGTAAATATTAAAGTGCATTATTCCGGTATGCCCTATATCCGGACCGCAGTTGCGAGAAAGATCCAGAACGAGATGACGCTGTTCATGATCCTTGCTCTTTTGGTTACAGCAATCATTCTCATGCTTTTTTTCAGGTCTTTTCTCCCGGTAGTATTCTCGCTTGCTGTGGTCTTTGTAGGGGTGATCTGGTCGGTCGGTTTGCTTGTCTTGTGCGGTTATCATATCTCTGTTCTTACAGGACTCATACCGCCATTGCTGATCGTTATCGGGGTGCCGAATTGCATCATGCTCCTTAATAAATATCATACGGAATACAGGATACATGGCAATAAAATGAAAGCCTTGTCACGTTCCATCGAAAGGGTCAGTATTTCCCTGTTCATGGCAAACATAACAACTGCAATCGGTTTTGCGGTTTTTTGTTCTACAGAAAGCCAGGTGCTTTTTGAATTCGGGCTTGTGGCATCAGTAAGCGTTATTCTTACGTATGCGATCTCATTGATGCTGGTGCCGATCGTATTCAGTTTTCTTCCTGCCCCTTCTGTTAGCCACACAAAGCATCTGCAGAGCCCGCTGGTAAATAGGATCCTGGAGAAGATCGATTATTGGGTTCACCATTACCGCCCTGCTATCTATATAACGGTGATTGCAGTGGTGGTAATTTCCCTTTTCGGCATGACGAAGATCCTTCCGCTTGGATTTGTTGTGGATGATCTGCCGGCAAAAGACCCCATCCTGCTTGATCTGAAATACTTTGAAAAGAATTACAACGGAGTCCTCCCGTTTGAGATCAGCATTGATACAAAGAAGCCCAATGGTGTGTTCGCGGACGGAGGCCGTACCCTTTATAAAATAAACAAACTTCAAAAATTATTTTCCCAGTATCCCCAGTTTTCAAAGCCAGTTTCAGTTGTAGAGGGGATTAAGTTTGCAAACCAGGCATACAATAATGGTGAGAGTAAAAGTTACCGTTTGCCGGGTGCAATGGAATTGCAGGAACTCTCTGATTTCGCGAAAGAGGATGTTAAGGACAAGCAGAACATGGTAGCTGCTTTTATAGATAGCACCAAACGTTACACGCGTGTCAGTATCCAGATGAAAGATGTCGGTTCCATTGAAATGGCGAAGCTTATCAATGAATTAAAACCACGGATCGACAGTATATTTAATTATGACCACGAAGCGAAAAGGTGGCTGGGTACAGATAAAAATTATAAGGTAGTGATTACAGGCAACAGCCTTATGTTCCTTCAGGGCTACCAGTTCCTGGTGAAAAACCTCCTGGAGAGTGTTCTCCTTGCAGTGATATTAATAGCCATTGTTCTTTACATGCTTTTCATGTCGCCCAGGATGATCTTCATCTCGGTTCTCCCGAGCCTGATACCACTTATAATAACTGCGGGAATTATGGGGTATTTTCATATTTACATTAAGCCAAGTACAATACTTGTCTTCAGTATCGCTTTTGGTATTGCATCAGACGGTACACTTTATTTCCTTACGAAGTACCGGCAGGAATTAAAAAGTACACATGGAAGCATTTCAAAAGCGGCATCACGCACTATTAAGGAAACCGGTGTCAGCATGATCTATACAGCCATAATACTTTTCTGCGGTTTCGGAATATTTGCAGCATCCAGCTTTGGCGGAACAGCAGCCCTTGGTATACTGATATCTATAACTTTGCTTATTGCATATTGCTCTAACCTGGTATTGCTTCCCTGTTTTTTATTGACACTTGAGAGGCGGATAACCAGCAAGGCTTTCCTGGAAGAGCCCCTCATCGATGTATATGATGAGGAAGAGGATATTGACCTTGATGAATTAAAAATTGAAGACAAGAAAAAAAGTGAATAGGTATTTGCTTAAATTAGGGCATTATTTAGAGCCTTGTTAACAGAACATAAATAAAAATAAGATGAAAGGAATTATTCTGGCCGGTGGTTCGGGGACGCGCCTGCATCCTTTAACACTTGCAGTAAGTAAGCAGCTGATGCCGGTCTATGATAAGCCGATGATCTATTATCCGTTATCGGTATTAATGATGGCTGGTATCTCAGAGATACTTATTATTTCAACCCCGCATGATCTGCCGCATTTTGAAAAGCTTTTAGGAGATGGTAAACCACTTGGCTGCAAATTCAGTTATGCTGTACAGGAAGTCCCCAACGGGCTTGCACAGGCATTCGTGATCGGTGAAAAATTCATTGGCAGCGATTCAGTTGCGCTGATCCTCGGTGATAATATATTTTACGGTGCGGGACTTGGAAGGCTTCTCAAGGAAAACCAGGATGTTGATGGTGGTGTTGTATTTGCATATCATGTATCTGATCCTGAGAGATACGGTGTTGTTGAATTTGATAAGGCAGGAAATGTTTTGTCTATAGAGGAAAAGCCAAAATCACCTAAATCAAATTATGCCGTTCCGGGCCTGTATTTTTATGATAACTCCGTAATTAAAATAGCGAAGGAATTAAAACCGAGTCCGCGCGGGGAGTATGAGATCACCGATGTAAATAAAGAATACCTGGAGCAGGGAAAACTGAAAGTCGGGATCCTTGACAGGGGGACAGCGTGGCTTGATACCGGTACTTTTGCGTCATTGATGCAGGCAGGACAGTTTGTCCAGGTAATCGAAGAAAGACAGGGTTTAAGGATCGGTTGTATAGAAGAAGTTGCTTACCGTATGGGTTATATCAGTAAAGAGCAGCTGCGAAAGATCGCTGAGCCGCTCACCAAAAGCGGTTATGGGACGTATCTTTTAAAACAGATAGAATAATATTACAGAACCGAAGAAATTGAATAAGATATCCCTTTACCAGCAGAAGATAGATGAAGCCCTGAAGGGCAGAAGTTACGGAACACATCCCAGGGAACTTTACGAACCTATTGAATACATAATGTCACTTGGCGGAAAAAGGATGCGCCCTGTGTTGGTCATGCTTGCCTGCGATATGTTTGACGGGGATGCTGATCAGGCCCTCCATTCTTCCATAGCTATAGAGCTGTTTCATAATTTCACACTTGTGCACGATGACATCATGGACAAAGCCCCTTTGCGAAGAGGAAAACCTACCGTACATGAAAAATGGAATGACAACATTGCCATACTCAGCGGGGATGCAATGATGGTAAGGGCTTACCAGGAGCTGTGTAAAACGGAAACTCCGTTGCTGCCCCAGCTTCTTGAAATATTCAGTGATACTGCCGCGAAAGTTTGTGAAGGGCAGCAACTGGATATGAACTATGAGAAAGTGCAAAAGGTATCTATCCCGAATTATATTAAAATGATCGAATTAAAGACCGCAGTATTATTAGGCGGTGCCCTGGAAATGGGAGCTCTGCTGGGAGGCGCGAGAAAAGAAGATGCCCAGCGCCTGTACAGCTTCGGAAAGCACATTGGCATTGCTTTCCAGCTCCAGGATGATATCCTGGATGTTTATGCAGACGCAGAAAAATTCGGGAAGCAGAAAGGCGGGGATATTATTGCAAATAAAAAAACATATCTCCTGCTCAAGGCAATGGAAATGTCGGCAACCAACAGATATTTAAAGGAAGAGCTTGAACAGTGGATTGCTGCGCCATCATTTGATCCGAAGGAAAAAGTAGAAGCGGTGACCAGCATTTACAATTTCCTGAACGTAAAAGAACTTGCACGTACCGAAATGAAAAAGCAATACGAAATAGCGATGCAGTGCCTGGAACAAATTCCTGTGTCGGAAGAGAAGAGGGAGGTCATGGTCAGCTTTGCGGATGGCCTGATGGTAAGAGAAGTATAGGGTCGAAATAACGGATAGCGGTAACAATTTTAAAATGGTTTATCAAAAGCACATATTCATCTGCACCAATCAGCGTGTAGAAGGCGCACACAGGAAAAGCTGCGGTGAAGCCCACGGCATGGAAATAGTTGATGCGTTTAAAAAGAAGCTGAAAGAATTAAACCTGCCGGTAAAGCTGCGGGCACAAAAAGCGGGCTGCCTGGATATCTGTGATTTCGGGCAAACAATCGTAGTTTATCCTGAGGGTGTGTTTTATGCTGGTGTTGAGCTTTCTGATGTGGATGAGATTATCCAGGAACATATTGTAAATGACCGTGTAGTGGAAAGATTAAGGTTGGAGAACGTGAGAGGAAAGAAAATATAGCAATTCGGTGCTTCTTTCCGGGTTCGCGACTTCGCCCGAACTGACATCGTACTGGAATTTTATCCGGGTTAGGCTTCGCCCAAAAACTGGCTTCCCACAGGACAATTCAGCGGAGTCGGGAATGAGCCTTAGCCTAACGAAACTAAACTGCAAATGAATTTTACCGATGTTTCCCAATACATAAACAGGCCCGATCTTATAAAGGCAACAGCTGACCAGATTATCAAAGATTTTGATATGTTCGGGCTGGAGATCAGGTTTTCGGGGAGCGCGTATAATGCCTATGAAGAGCTGTTTAACCAGATCGAGCCTCACATCAAAAAGCTTATAGATTCCAATCACTCAAAGTTCATCAGTATTCTATACAGGATCGACCTCAATGATGAACAAATAAAGAAAGCCCTCGAAAACAATTCTTCAGAGCCGTTTTCAGAGATCCTTACCGATCTGATCATAAAACGTGAACTGCAAAAGGTGGTGATCAAAAATCATTACAAAAGCAAGCAGTAACAAGGCTTTCAGCTGGTTTTAGAAATACCCTTAAATGTTTCCCTTTTTCGGCTAAAAATCTTAAATTTGTTTCCTTAATCAGAGAAACACTAAGGATATGGATAAGTTTTCGTTTTTGGGTAACGGAGATGTTGTTGCAATGGAAGAGTTATTTCAACAATATTTGAAGGATAATAATTCAGTAGAGGCAGACTGGAGGCAATTTTTTGCAGGATTTGAATTTGCCCGTAAGAATTACGAGGATGCAGGTGAGATCCCACAGAATGTAAAGAAAGAATTTGATGTACTGAACCTGGTGAATGCTTACCGCAGCCGCGGACATCTATTTACGAAGACGAACCCGGTCCGCGAACGCAGGCAATACTTCCCTAATCTTTCAATAGAGAATTTCGGGCTTAGCCAGGGTGATATGGAAACCGTTTTCCAGGCAGGGACGCAGATCGGCATAGGCGCAGCGAAGTTAAAAGATATCATTGCCCATCTTGATCAGACTTATTGCCAGTCGATCGGTGCAGAATACATGTACATCCGTACACCTGAGATCATCAAATGGCTCCAGGATAAAATGGAAAGCTGTAAGAATACTCCCAAATTTTCCATTGATGAGAAAAAAGTAATTCTGAATAAGCTTAACCAGGCTGTTGTTTTTGAAAATTTCCTCCACACCAAATTTGTCGGGCAAAAGCGTTTCTCATTGGAAGGTGCTGAAGCAACAATCCCCGCACTGGATGCAGTTTGTGAAAAAGGTGCAGACCTTGGAATCGAAGATTTTGTGATCGGGATGGCACACCGCGGAAGGCTGAATGTGCTTGCAAACATCCTGAATAAAACATACAAAGATATTTTTACAGAATTCGAAGGACGTCCCTCGGAGGATTCGGTATTTGACGGTGACGTAAAATACCACATGGGATATTCCAGTGATCAGAAATCAAATAACGGCAAGCAGGTGCATCTGAGCCTGACCCCTAACCCTTCTCACCTGGAAGCTGTTGATCCGGTTGTTGAAGGTATTGCACGGGCAAAAATTGATAATCTTCATGCGGGCGATTTTAAGAAAGTATGCCCGATACTTATTCATGGTGATGCTGCGTTAGCCGGCCAGGGAATTGTTTATGAAGTGCTGCAGATGAGCCAGCTGGACGGTTTTAAAACAGGCGGAACAATCCACGTGGTGATCAATAACCAGGTAGGGTTTACAACCAACTATCTTGATGCCCGTTCCAGCACTTATTGCACGGATGTTGCCAAAACGGTGCTTTCTCCTGTTTTCCATGTTAATGGTGATGATGTAGAAGCGCTTGTTTACACAGCACAGCTCGCAATGGAATTCCGCCAAACCTTCCAGCGTGATGTATTTATCGATGTTCTCTGCTATCGTAAATACGGACACAATGAAGGTGATGAGCCGCGTTTCACACAGCCGTTGCTTTACAAAGTGATCGCTTCTCACCCGAATCCGCGTGAGATTTATATAAAACAATTGCAGGCTGAAGGTTCTATTGCAGCTGACCTTGCAAAGGAAATGGAAACCAGCTTTAAAAACCTGTTACAGGAAAAGCTTGACGAAGCAAAACAGACAGAGAAAGCGAAGATCACTTCGTTTCTTGAGGGTCAATGGAAAGGCTTGAAAATGGCTGATGCAGATGCTTTTGACAAGTCGCCTGAAACCGGTGTCGATAAAAAGATCTTCCTTGATATTGCAAAAAAAACAGTGGAGCTTCCAAAAGACAAGAAGTTCTTTAATAAGATCCAGAAATTATTTGATGACAGGGCAGCCATGATTTCTTCTGATAATTATGACTGGGCAATGGGCGAATTAATGGCCTACGCAACCCTGATGCAGGAAGGCCATAATGTTCGTTTCAGCGGGCAGGACGTGGAGCGCGGAACTTTTTCACATCGCCATGCAATTGTAAAAGTGGAGGATTCTGAAGATGAATACACGCCATTAAATAACTTCGGAGCAAAAGGTAAATTAAGCATTTACAATTCATTACTTTCTGAATATGGTGTTCTAGGATTTGAGTTTGGGTATTCCATGTCAACTCCAAGTGCACTGACGATCTGGGAAGCCCAATTCGGGGATTTCTTTAACGGAGCCCAGATCATCATTGACCAGTTCATTACGTCTGCGGAAGCAAAGTGGAGAAGGATGAACGGGCTTGTGATGTTATTGCCGCATGGCTACGAAGGAATGGGCCCGGAACATTCAAGCGCACGCCTTGAGCGGTTTCTTCAGCAGTGTGCAGGAAACAATATGCAGGTAGTGAATTGCACCACACCGGCTAACCAGTTCCATGTATTGCGCAGGCAGATCAAACGTGATTTCCGCAAGCCATTGATATGTTTTACACCTAAGAAGCTATTACGTTATCCAAGCTGTGTTTCATCGGTGAAGGATTTTACAAGCGGAGGGTTCCAGGAAGTAATTGATGATACAGTGACTGCAAAGTCAGTTAAGAAAGTTGTATTCTGTTCAGGAAAAGTTTATTATGATCTTGTAGAAGCAAGGGAAAAAGCAGCTTCTGATGATATTGCGATTGTTCGTGTTGAGCAGCTGTATCCTTTCCCTGCCAAACAATTGAAAGTGATCCTCGACAAATACAAAGGTGCAGCCGAACATATCTGGGCGCAGGAAGAGCCTGAAAACATGGGTGCATGGGCTCACATGATGCGCATGTTCATGAAAAATGCCGAAACAAAGAATATTATTCTTAACTATATAGGAAGAGCTGAAAACGCAAGTCCTGCCACCGGTTTCTCGAAATCGCATGCAGAGCAGCAGCAAGGCATCCTGGATAAAGTTTTTATAAAGCAATTAGTAACTAAATAGATGTGAGGATTGAGATGTAGATGTGAAATGTCGCATCTTACATCCCAGGTCTCCGATCTCAAATCTGAAATTTATGGCAATCATTGAAATGAAAGTACCAAGTCCGGGTGAATCCATTACAGAAGTTGTAATTGCACGCTGGCTGAAGAAAGATGGTGATTATGTGGAGAAAGATGAGGAAGTTGCAGAAGTTGATTCTGATAAGGCGACTTTAACCATTAATGCAGAGGATTCGGGTGCCATTAAAATCCTTGCGGCAGAGGGCGATACAGTGAAGGTTGGCCAGGTTGTTTGTTCCGTGGATACTTCCGTAAAGGGCGAAAAGAAAACCGAGTCGAAAGCTGAAGCACCAAAGGCGAAAGCTGAGGTTACGGTGAAAGAAGAAAATAAGAAAGAGTTAGTGAAAGAGACTGCAAAGGCGGAGAGTTACGCAAACGGCACTCCTTCTCCTGCAGCTAAAAAGCTGATGGATGAGAATAAAGTTCCTGCCTCCAAATTAAATGGAAGCGGAAAAGACGGGCGCATCACCAAAGGCGATGTATTGTCAGCGCTTGCTGGTGGCTTTGATAGTTCCTCGGCAGGCGGCTGGGGTGGAACCAGGGATTCGGAACGTTCGAAAATGTCACCGCTGCGGAAAAAGCTTGCCCAGCGCCTGGTTTCTGTTAAAAATGAAACGGCAATGCTCACCACTTTCAATGAAGTGGATATGAGTGCAATTTATGCACTTAGGGCAAAATATAAAGACAAGTTCAAGGAAGTGCACGGAGCTAATTTAGGGTTCATGAGTTTTTTCACAAAAGCTGTTACTGAGGCA
>DASVUX010000036.1:0-16946 GCA_036386835.1 Bacteroidia bacterium | reverse complement strand
GAAGGATTACCGGTCGGCCGTGAATGATTATTCAAAAGCGATCTACCTGGATAATTCTGATGGATATTCCTATTTCGGAAGAGGACAATGTTATATAGAGCTTGGCCGGAAAGATAACGCTTGTGTTGATTTAAGTAAAGCGAGCGGTCTTGGCCATCCTGAAGCCGCTACTCTAATGATGAACAACTGCAATTAATTTACCTTCGGCTTTTTACTGTTAATTACTGCTTTGCAGCCTCCACATCTTCTATAGTAAATTTGAATTTGGCGGCAAAAGCGGCCTGTTCCGCCTGGATTTTCGAAAGTACTTTATCTGTTTTGCTTTGAACGCCATCAAGCAGTTCTTCATACTTTTTCGAATCTTCCTCTGTGATCTCTTCAGGGTTTTTAGATGCAAGTTCTACGAGTGACTTGTATTCGTTTTTAACGATTGCCTGGATGGTTCTGAAATATTCTTCTGCAGCATCCCTGAAACTTGTATTGTTATCAAACGCACCGATCTTCTCAATTCCTGAAACAGCTTCGTCACTTTGCTTTACAAGTTCATCATAAGCTTTTTTCAGATCAGCGGTACTCTTTTCGCTGGAAAGCATATCGATAAAATTCTCTTCCGTTTGCGATAATGGATTTTCAAGGGCTATTAATTCATCATTGTAGATACGCGCTTCTTCGGGTGTAGGGCTGCAGGCTGTGAATAATACAGCGGCAGTAAAGGATAATAAAGTGAGTCTGAATGCTTTCATGAAGTTCTAATTTTCTGCAATTTAATGAAAAATAATATTGTCCCCAAGGGAATGCTGAATTTCGGCATTTAAAAAGCGGCATCAGCCAGGACCGCACCGGGAAAGGAAAAATGACTACTTTTGTAAAAAAATATTTTATGAAAAAGGGATCAATATTTATGCTTGCAGCAGTCGTAACAATGATTTGCGGCTTCGCTGTTTCATCACTCTGGAATGTGGCCAATGAAAACGTTGCAATAACCTTTGAGCTGCCCGAAGAAGGGACTAAAGGCACAGTAAGCGGCCTGAAAGCAAGTATCGATTTTGATGAGAAACACCCCGAGTCTGCAAAAATAAATGCATCTATCGACATCAGGACATTAAATACCGGGAATAAGAAAAAGGATGATCATTTGCTTTCCGCTGATTTTTTTAATGCGGAAAAATATCCGGCAGTTTCCTTTTCATCTACTTCCGTTAAAGCTGCTGAGCATGGATTTATCGCAAGTGGTAATCTTACTATGAAAGATTCTACAAAAGCTGTTGAGATCCCTTTTACATTTGAAGGAAAAGATGGTGCGGGAGCTTTTAAAGGAACAATGACGATCCATTCCGGTGATTTTGGTGTTACCAAAGCAAGTAAGTCGGGAAAAGATAAGGTGGTCGTTACATTGACCATCCCTGTTAAAAAATAATTCTTTATCCATTCAATGAAGATCCCGGTAATTCCGGGATTTTTTTTATTCTCCTATCTCACTAATCCATAGATGTTGAACCCTGTGAGTACCAGGAGCATCCCTATTGCTAAAATACTTATAACCGGGACATTTCGGATGTTGCCGGGTATCCGAAAAGGGCTTTTCTTTTCCGGATGCCTGATGCGGATATAAATAACAGTGATGTTGATGAAGATAAACGAGAGGAGGACAAAGAAATTCGCAATCTGAGCTACGTTTTCCACGTTACCGATAGCAGCAAAAGCAGCAGCAATACAGGTCACTATAATAAGAGCGATTACCGGTGTCTTTCTTTTTTTTGAAATATACCCCAGCCATGATATTTTTTTATTTTCATTGCCAACCGTATAAAGCACGCGTGATGCCCCCATCATGTTTGAAAGTATGGAATTGGATGTTGAAAAAAGCGCAACTATTGCTAGGACCACTGCCCCTGTATGACCAAATCTCTTTTCAATCACTGTAGATAAGGGATGGTGTGAATCAGCGAGTTCTTCAAAAGGTATCGCAGCTACAACCATAATAGTCAGGCACAGATAAATGATTATGATTATTGCTGATGAAATGAATAAAGCCTTAGGAATGTTTTTCTCCGGATTTCGGGTTTCTTCTGCAAGTTTTACTGCATCTTCAAATCCGGTAAATGCAAAAAAGCTGAGAGCTGCCCCGATAAGGATCCCGCTGAGCCCTTCAGGAGGTGCTTCCAGAAGATTGGCATGTTTGAGATCAGGTGCTGCGGAAAAGATGACAAAGAGTAAGCCTGCAGTTTCAATGAGAGTAAAAACTATATTCACTCCTGATGAATTCTTAATTCCTGATATATTAACCAATAAAATAAGCGCTAATATCCCAAAGGAGGTAAGAACCTTATTTGCATCAATAAGTTGTGAAAGGTAACCTGCAAAAGCAATCGAAATCGTTGCCGCGGCTATGATTCCACCTAACGCTACGATGGTTCCAATAAAATAAGCAGGTTTGGAGCCTATTGTTTCCTTGACGTAATAAAATTCACCTCCTGCTTTCGGATATGCGGCACTGAGTTCCGCATAAGCAAATATTGTAAGTACAGCAGTCGCGGCCGAAAGTATAAATGAAAGCCATAACATATTCCCGCCATGCCCTGCAGCCTTACCTATAACTGCATATATACCGGCTCCTAGGATAACACCGGATGCGAAAAAGACAATCTCAACAAGGTTGAGTGTTCTTTTGAGTTTAGTCATTAAATGAGTATTATCAATTAAACCTCCAAGGGGATATGATGTTGGTTTGGGGAAATATTCTCTCACTTCTTGTTTTAATTTGTATTATTACAGAGAATGTTCATTGGAACAAGGTTTGGAAAGGCACAAGAAAACAAAACAAGATGGTTCATAAAACATCACTACGTACGGTTAATTCATTTTTATTATGTGCAGTCCTCATATGCGTAGTTCTTTACTATGCGAAACCGGTACTGATACCTGTTACGTTCTCGATATTCTTTGCAATGCTTTTCACGCCTTTAGCAAATAAGATGGAGTCGATCGGCATTAAACGGGTGTTTACTTCACTCATTTCATTATTAATAATTGTTGCAGTAGCGCTTGGTATTGGCTGCCTGGTTTTTATGCAGGGTAAAAAGCTGGCGGATGATTTCCCTAAAATGGAGAAGAAATCAGAAGAGCTGATGAAAAAATCGCAGAGCTATATCGCTGCCAGGCTGAATATCCCCGAGGAGAAACAAGATGTTGTTATTAATAAGCAGGTTAAATCATTCATTCAATCTTCCGGATCTTTCTTTAAGGATTTTTTAGCAGGTTCGGTGGCACTTTTTGCTTCCGCGGTCCTTGTCCTGATATTTACGTTTCTCTTCCTGTTCCAGCGGGAGAAATACGAGGAGTTCTTTATGAGAGTAATGGAAGATACACCTGACAGGGATTCGAAGAAGCTGATCAATAATATCAGTAAGGTAGCAATAAGTTACCTGACCGGAAGAGTCATGTCGATTATGATCTTTGCTACTTTGTTTTCAATAGGATTTCTTATAATAGGATTGAAAAGCGCGATACTGTTAGCCCTTATTGCTGCGTTACTTACTATCGTGCCTTATGTAGGTTCGATCATAGGCGGTTTATTCCCTTTTGCCGTTGCCCTTGTCACGGAAGACTCCACAAATGTTGCATTGGGTGCTTTAGCGGTAGTGGTCATTATACAATCGCTTGATAATTATTTTATTGAACCATACATTATCGGTGGAGAAGTAAATGTGAGCGGCTTCTTTACTATCCTCATCCTGCTTGTAGGAGGTTTGATCTGGGGTGTGGCGGGTATGATCCTGTTCCTTCCCATGCTTGGTGTAACAAAGATAATTTGTGATGCGATCCCCGAATTAAGGGTGTATGGATTCCTGATAGGTGACCAGCAGGATGGTAAACAGTCAGCAAGGCTCTGGAAGAAGATAAAAGGCATCTTCAGCAAAGGTAAAAAATAGTAAATCCGGCTATAACAATGCGCCAATGTTAATTATTGGTTATATTCGTCAGGTGCATATGCCGATCCAGAGGAAAATCTGTATTTTTCTTTTCATTTTATCGGGCCTCAGCTTTCAGGGGTGCTAAATGGCAATAAATAACAAGGATGGCGGAAATCAGCGGAATTCAGATGTTATGTTTGGTTTTGATACTCGGGGTATTTTTCCTGGTCTTCAAGATCGTTGAGATGAACTGGCATCATAAGACAGGCCATACTCATCATGAAGAAGCGGTTGACACCCGGACCTTCGAATCACACGCCAGCCTGGAGGAAAAGATGATCCATGCACGGCACATAAGGCTAATTGAGATAGCATCGGTGAAGCCACGAAGAAGTATAGAGACCGTGACAATTGAAAATACGATCGGGGAATCAGAGGCTGTTGAACATTATCAGAATAAGAAAGCCGGTTAATACCCGGCTTTTATTTTTTATCTCACTCTTTTAAATCTTCCCGAACCCAGGAGAATAATGCCCCCGGCTGTTAACAGTGCGCCTGTTGTGGGGATCCATGGAAAAGGCAAACTTTGATCCTGAACCTGCTCTTCGCTTCCGTGTTTTTTATCCTTTACAAATTTAAATGCTGCATACCCCATCAGGACTACTCCTGCGATAAGTAAAATGGTACCTAATTTTTTCATAGCTGTAAGTCTTTTTGATTTTTATTTTAAAATTTATGCCAGCGTGTAAAAAATTAAAGGCCTCCTTCCGGAGGCCTTTATGAATGATTCCTGATAACAGATCTCCCATGGTCTAAAAAGAGCTTAAAAGATCTGTAAGAACCTGCTCTGATTTAATAATATAAAGGTTTATGCCAACACAACCGGTGGTGTTATTTCTGGGCAATTTTAAGGAGGTACCATGCAAGGAAGCCGAATATGATATTCGGGATCCACACTGCCAGCAGAGGCTTCAGGAGTCCCCCGGCAGCAAATGTTGTACTTACCTGCATGAACATGATGAAGGTAAAGCTGATCCCTATACCCATTCCGATGTGCATTCCGATCCCTCCGCGGACCTTCCGGCTGGCAATAGAAACCCCAATAAGCGTCAGGATGAATGTTGCAAAAGGAAAGGCAACCCGCCTGTATTTCTCCAGGAAAAGCAGCTCAATGTTATCACTGCCTTTAAGCTGTTCCGCTGCTATGTATGAATCCAGTTCATAGTAATCCATTGTACCCACCGTATTGTCTTTTCTCCCGAATTCCTTGGGCGTAAAAGCAAGTGTAGTATCTATCTTTAATCCTTTTTTGATAAATTCCCCTTTTTCCGTAATAAACCTTACATAATAATCATTAATGGTCCAGTCTTTTTTAATACTGTCCCATTTAATGCTTTCTGCCATCATTTTATAATAAAGCTTACCCTTATTGAACTTCTCAATCGAAAATTTGTAACCTGTATTTTCTTCAGTGTTGTAACTCTGCAGGTAAATATAATTTCCCGGTGAGATCTGTTTGTGGATGTTCCTGTCGCGGTTATAGAATTCGTTTCTTATGTAGGTGTTTTCAAATTCGATCATCTTTTTTGTAGCATGAGGAATTACGAAATTGTTTAATGTAAGCGACAAAATAGCGATCACTGTGGCTGAGAGCATGTAAGGAAAAAGGAGCCTGGTATAACTTACACCACTGCTTAATATAGCCACGATCTCTGTCCGGCTGGCCATACGTGAGGTGAAAAATATTACGGCAATAAATGTAAAAAGCGGGCTGAAGAGGTTGATGAAGTAAGGGATAAAATTGAAATAGTAATCGAAAATGATCGCTTTCAGTGGAGCTTCTTTCCCTATAAAATCTTCAATCTTCTCTGAAATATCAAAGACCACAACTATTAATATGATGAGCAGGAGAGAGAAGAAAAATGTCCCCAGGAACTTACCAATAATGTATTTGTCAATTAACTTCATATATATACTTAAACAACAGACTCTTAACTCTTAACTTTTATAACCTTATGCTCAGCTGTTTCACCATTTTATTCTTCCAGTCGTAAAAAGTTCCTGCCATGATCTGTTCCCGGGCAGCTCCGACAAGCCACAGGTAAAACGCAAGGTTATGTATGCTGGCAATCTGGGCGGCTAACAATTCCTGGGAATGCACAAGGTGCCTGAGGTAAGCTTTAGTATATGCTTTGTCCACATAGGAGGTCCCATTTTCATCCAGCACGGAAAAATCGTTCTTCCAGCGTTCATTTTTCATGTTCATGATCCCGTTCTGTGTATAGAGGAGGCCATGGCGGGCATTTCGGGTAGGCAATACACAATCGAACATGTCTATCCCCAGCGCAATGCTTTCCAGGAGATTTACTGGTGTCCCGACTCCCATCAGGTACCGCGGTTTATCAACAGGTAAAATATTGCAGACAACTTCAGTCATCGCATACATATCTTCGGCAGGTTCACCAACCGATAGACCTCCTATGGCGTTGCCCTCCCTGTCCTGGGAAGCAATAAATTCAGCCGACCGCTCGCGAAGGTCCTTGTAAACGCTTCCCTGGACAATAGGGAAAAGTGTTTGAGAGTATCCATATTTCCCTTCGGTTTCATCAAACCGGGTACAGCAGCGCTTTAGCCACCGATGGGTCATTTCCATTGAGTTCTTTGCGTAAGTATATTCACAGGGATAAGGGGTACACTCGTCAAAAGCCATGATAATATCCGCGCCAATGGTCCGCTGAATATCCATTACATTTTCGGGTGTGAAGAAATGCTTGCTCCCGTCAATGTGTGATGTGAATTTTGCCCCTTCTTCCGTAAGCTTGCGCTGACTTGACAGTGAATAAACCTGGTATCCGCCACTATCTGTAAGCAAAGGTTTGTCCCAGCCGTTGAATTTGTGCAGTCCGCCTGCCTGTTCTATCGTGTCCAGGCCGGGACGGAGATATAAATGATAGGTGTTCCCCAGTATGATCTGTGCTTTGATATCGTCCTTCAGTTCCCTTTGATGCACCGCCTTTACTGTTCCTGCGGTGCCAACCGGCATGAATATGGGCGTTTGTATTGAACCATGGTCCGTGACAACCTCTCCGGCACGCGCTTTACTTCCCTTATCGGTGTGTGATATGCTGAACTTCATTTCTTGGAATAACGAATTTTACGAAATGCGAATGACCGGATTGTTCGATATTCGGCAGGATTCGGAATCCGCAGGCAATTGTTAATTACTTTGTTTAAATCCTGCCAAAGATAACACATTAGCATTGATCTGTTCAAGGTATTTTTGTTTGACTTCCTGTTGGGTTATCTTATTGAAAGAATATCAGCTAATGTACGTTCAGGCAACATGTAAAGCGTGGTAATACGTGAACGCACTAAAGAGAGATAAACAGAGGTTAGTTATTTGTTATTGGTTCGTAATTCGCAGAGGTATATGGTTTTGTCTGATTTTACAGTTTTTTCAGTTGGTTTGCTTTTATTCGGAACATATGTTCTTGCTTTACTGATCCAGTTGTTTTTTTATCTTGGTTTCTTCAGCCGTCTTGCTTTTTTTAAGAAAAAGGAATTACCACCGTATACTCCTCCCGCCTCGATAGTAATTTGTGCGAAGAATGAGGATGATAACCTTGTTGAATTCCTTCCGAGGATATTTGAGCAGGATTATCCTGAATTTGAGGTAGTGGTTGTAAATGATTGTTCGTTTGACAATTCAGAGGATATCCTCAAGGAATTCGCGAACAAGCACAGTAACTTGAAAATAGTTACTATCAAGGAGGACGAGACCTATACACACGGCAAAAAGATTGCTCTTATGATGGGAATCAAAGGTGCGGGCAATGAGCATATGCTACTGACGGATGCGGACTGCCGCCCGAACAGTAAAGACTGGCTGAGGAACATGATGCAGCACTTCAATGGGGAGACGGAGATTGTGATTGGATATGGAGCTTATGAAAAGCAAAAAGGGTTCCTGAATAAAATCATCAGGTATGATACATTTTTTATCGCCCTTCAGTTCCTTTCATTTTCACTTGCGGGTAAAACGTATATGGGTACAGGCCGGAATCTTGCCTATAAAAAGTCATTGTTCTTTCGGATGAAAGGTTTCGCCTCTCACTACCACATTGAATCCGGTGATGATGACCTGTTTGTAAATGAAGCCGCTACAAAGCGGAATTCGCAGGTAGAAATCAGTATAGAAACCCATACAATATCGCGCGTTAAAAAGACATTCAAAGACTGGTTCCGTCAGAAACGCAGGCATGTAACTACATTTAAACATTATAATTCAGGGAGTAAATTCCGGTTGGCAATGCTGAGTATGAGCATGTATTTCTTTTTCGGGACCTTTGTAACATTATTAATCCTGCAGTTTCAACCCATTATTGTTTTATCACTCTTTGCTTTGCGATTATTAGTTCAAATCATTATCTTTAACAAATCGATGAAGCTGCTGGCTGAAAAAGACTTGCTCATGCTGGCACCATTGATCGAGATCATATTGTTGCTGATGTATCCTTTTATAACATTCGCTAATATGTTTGTCAGGAAAAATAAATGGAAATAACCGGGGTGTTATGAATGAATTGAACCAAGAAAATAATCTTTCTGAAAAAGCAGTTTTCGATTACAACCTGATCCGTTCCGCACTGGATAACGGAGATCAGAAAGCGTACGCAGCCCTTATGGGGCGTTACCGCGATTCTGTTTATTTCATGCTTCTGAAAATGGTGAATAACAAGGATGATGCAGATGATCTTACCATTGAAGCATTCGGGAAAGCATTCAAACGGCTTCACCAGTACACCCCTAATTACGCGTTCAGCACCTGGCTTTTTAAAATAGCTTCCAATAACTGTATCGACTTTATCCGCAGGAAGAAGATGGTCACATTTTCAATAGATAAAACCTTTGAAAATGATGAAGGATCCGAAATGGCAATGGACATTAAGTCGGAAGGGCTTACCCCGGAAGAAAATTTTATTAAGAAGCAAAAGGTGAAGCATATGCATGATGTGGTAGAGAAATTAAAACCACGTTACCGTGTTTTGGTGGAGATGCGTTATTTCGATGAGCTTTCCTATGAAGAGATCGCTGAGAAGCTTGAGTTGCCGCTGGGAACAGTTAAAGCACAGCTTTTTCGTGCCCGTGAATTCCTGGCAAATATCCTTAAAAATACTGACGGCAGGATCTGATCTTTCCCGGATGCAGAACATTGGCTTCTGCTAAAGTTTAATTTATGCTTGACCATTCTATTATCAGTAAATATTTTCCCGGACTTTCTGCAGAGCAGCTGGAGCAGTTTGCTAAATTGCAGTCGCTCTATGAACACTGGAATTCCCAGATCAATGTGATCTCACGGAAGGACATCGAGCTTTTGTACGAGCGCCACGTATTGCATTCCCTGGGTATTGCGAAAGTGATGAATTTTAAGCCGAAAACTCATATTATGGATGTGGGCTGCGGGGGAGGCTTTCCCGGGATTCCTCTTGCCATCATGTTTCCGGAGTGTAATTTTTACCTGGTAGATTCCATCGGAAAAAAGATAAAAGTAGTGAACGAAGTCGCCCAGGCTTTAGGTTTAAAAAACGTAAAGGCAGAACATAAAAGGGCGGAAGAGGTGAAGGAAAAATTTGAATTTATCATCTCACGGGCAGTCACTGAATTTCCTTCTTTTTACAGGTGGGTTCAGGGAAAAGTGTCTAAAAATCAATTCAATACACTACCTAACGGAATTCTTTATTTAAAAGGAGGAGACCTTACGGAAGAATTTAAAGACTTCCGGAAGAGAGTAGTTTTCCATGATCTTAAGGAGTTTTTTGAAGAGGAATTCTTTGAAACGAAAAAGGTGGTTTATATGCCGATGTAAAATAAAAAATCCCGCAGGCGCGGGATTTTTTATGGGTAGTAATTGGTGTTTCTGAAAATCTTTAAGCATAAAGCTATACCAACTGTTACGCTAAGGAATCAGAAAGGTTACATTTTTATTATGCCGTTTCCAGCTGCATGCTCGACAAGCTTCTGTACAAGCCATTTTCCAGTTGCATAAGTTCATGGTGGGTACCGCTTTCACGAACTTCCCCTTTTTCAATCACAACGATCTTATCGGCTTTGCGGATGGTGGAAAGGCGATGAGCAATCACAAAAGATGTTCTGCCCACCATCAGCTTATCAAGTGCTTCCTGCACAACTCTTTCCGACTCAGAATCAAGTGAGCTTGTGGCTTCATCAAGTATAAGGATACTTGGATCTTTTAGTACCGCCCTTGCAATAGCGATCCGCTGACGCTGTCCGCCCGAAAGCTTCACTCCGCGTTCACCGACAATTGTCTCCAGCCTTTCAGGGAATGTTTCAATAAATTCAAGAGCATTTGCTTTCCGTGCAGCTTCTGTGATTTCTTCTAATGTAGCTCCCGGCTTTCCGTAAGCAATATTTTCCCTGATGGTCCCTCCAAAGAGAAGTACATCCTGGGGAACTATCGCCATGTTATTCCTGAGTTCCGTAAGGGAGTATTGTCTTGCATCTTTACCATCAATCAGAATAGCACCGCTTTCGGGATCATAAAAGCGTAAAAGCAGCCCGACTATCGTGGATTTCCCTGATCCGCTCGGGCCAACGATGGCAATGGTCTCTCCTTTTTTTACAGAGAGGTTAATGCTTTTTAAAACCTGGATTTCCTTCCTGGAAGGATAAGTAAAAGCAAGGTTTTCAAATTCAACCGCCCCTTCAATTCTTGACGTGATCTCCTTGTATTCTGAAATTTCAAGGATCTCCGGTTTTTCATCCAGGATCTCAAACACCCTTTCCAGGGATCCTATCGCTTTCTGGATCTGTGCATATAATTCAGCAATGCCTCCAAATGAAGCACCCACGAAAGCAGAGTAGAGAATAAATGCTACAAGGGAACTGCTGTTCAACTCGCCTTTGGAAGCAAGATATACTCCGTACCATATTACAGCGACTATAGACCCGAACAGGCAAAATATAATGAAGGATGCAAATGCCCCACGGAGTTTGCCTCCGTGAATTGCATTTTTTACGATCTCCTCTGTGCTTTTGCTGTAGCGAAGGTTTTCAAAAAATTCATTGGCGAAGGCTTTTACATTGCTGATGCCCTGCAGTGTTTCTTCAATTACTGTATTGGATTCTGCAATTTTTTCCTGCACTTCTTTAGAGGTCTTTCTTATGAACCTGCCGAAAATTACTGCAGCAACTGCCACTATCGGGACGATCATAAGCATCATCAGCGTTAGTTGCGGAGAAATAATAAGAAGGAAGATGATTCCTCCTACAACCAGTATAAACTGCCTCAGGAATTCTGCAATGGTGGTTGTCAATGTATCCTGGATCTGGGAAATATCAGCCGACATCCTGCTGTTAAGATCTCCGACACGCTGTTGCACGAAATAACTCATCGGCAGGGTGATCAGGTGGGCATAAACTGCCCTGCGCAGTGCAGCCAGTGTATTCTCAGTATAATTTACGAAAAGGTAGATGCGGAAGTATGAAAAAACCGATTGAAGCGTTAATACCAGGATCAGCAAAAGACCAATCCTGTTGATCTGGGAAAAATCTTTATTATCTATCGAAGCCATCAGGTCTTTCAGGATCCATGGGAAAACAAGCGCGGTTCCGCCCGTTAGCAACAGGAAAACCATCCCGAGATGAAGCTTCCATTTATGGTTGCCGACATACTCAAACAGGCGCATTGACCTTTTTAAGGTTGTTTTATTGATCTTGGCCTTTGGAAGGTCATCCGTCTCTTTTACTTTGCGTGCCATGTGTGGGTGTAAATTGGGAGCGCAAAGTTAAGGGTTTTTATATGCTCTCTGCTCTTATTCGTGTGAACTTTCGGCATTAAACCAATGTTAAGGCGCTATGTGGCTTTGGATTGCTCATTCTAAAAAAGTATATTTGGGCAACATTCCTTATTCATGGGAAACTACTCCGTAATCAATCATCATATCCGAACAAAAAGTAAACCCGGCTTAACTTTCGGGTTTGTCCTCCTGTGTTTATTTATAGTCCCGATGATGATCCTTGCGCAGCCAAAATCTGCAGAGCTTGAAAAGCAGTTGCAGGAGGAAAAGGATGACAGGAAAAAGGTGGAGATCCTTAACTCACTTGGAGATTTATACCTGCGCACAGAACCTGCCAAAGCAAGGAAATACAGTCTTACAGCCCTGGAGCTGGCTTCCCGGACCAACAACATCAGGGGACGGATCAACAGCAGTAACACGATCGGGAACAGCTATTACCTTGAAGGGAATTTTAATCCTTCCCTGGAGTATTATTTGCTGGCTTTGAAGCTGAACGAAGAACTCGGGGATAAAAAAGGAATAGCAAACGGGCTTATGGGGATCGGTAATATCTATTCGGCCCAGGGAAACAACAAGCTCTCACTCGAATACCAGTTAAGGTCGCTTGCGATCAGGGAAACCCTCAATGATAAGGATGGTATAGCAGGATGCCTGAATAATATCGGAATCATTTACATGGACTTTAAGGAATATGACAAAGCGCTTGATTACCAGTTGAGGTCATTAAAACTTAAAGAAGAGGTCGGGGATAAGAAAGGCACATCCTCCAACCTGGGAAATATAGGCGCTATATATTATGAGCTGGGTAATTATCCTTTAGCACTGGAATACCAGGAAAAAGCATTCCAGATCAGGAAGGAGCTGAATAATAAAAAAGGTATGGCTATGAGCTATATCGATATCGGGAACATTTATGAAAAGCAGGGTAAATATGCTGAAGCCGCGGAATCACAGCTTAAGGCCGTGCAGCTGGCAAAAGAAGTAGGATACAAGGTGGCATTGAAAAGTGCCTACCTGGGGCTTTCCTCTGTTTATGAAAAGTTAAACGAGCCTAAGAACGCGCTTGAGAGTTATAAGTCATATACAGCTATAAAAGACAGTATTTTCAATAAGGAGAACTCATCTAAGCTGATCGAGATGCAAACTAAATTCGACAGCGACAGAAAAGAGAAGGAGATCGCGTTGCTTACCAAAGGCCGGGAGATCTCAGACCTCAGAGCAAGGCAGCAGCAACTGGAACTGGAAACACAGAAGATGGAAGCGCTTCAGAAAACAAAAGAGATCGAGTTAAAGGAAACGGAGCTGCAGGGTGAAAAAATGGAGAATGAAGCCAAGAACAAAGAACTGAAGGTTCAGCAGGCAGAACTCGAGAAACAGGCGGTGGTGAGGAATTCAATAATAGGTGGGCTGGTTGTTCTCTGTGCTTTTACATTGCTGCTGATTATTGGGATCAGGCAAAAACAGAAAGCGAATAAAACGCTTGAACAGAAGAACAGGGAAATAGAGGAAGCTTACGAGATCATTGAAATAAGCAGGGACCAGATTGCGGAGAAGAACAAGAACATTACCGACAGTATAAATTATGCAAGCAGGATCCAGCAGGCGATCCTCCCTTCAAAGGAAGAGATCAGCCGGAAGCTGAAAGATTATTTTATCCTGTACAAGCCAAAGGATATTGTAAGCGGTGATTTTTATTTTTATGCCGAACAGAATGATAAAGTAATTGTTGCAGTAGCGGATTGTACAGGACACGGTGTGCCGGGGGCTTTTATGAGCATGATCGGGAATGACATTCTCAACCAGATCGTGATAGAGAAAGGGGTGACCACTCCCTCGGAGATCCTGGAGATGCTGAATAAAGGGGTAAAAAAAGCGCTGAAGCAGGAAGCTGCAAGAGCCGAAACGGGGGATGGAATGGACATTGCACTTTGTTCGATCGATCTTAAAAATTATATTCTTGAATTTGCAGGTGCGATGCGGCCTCTTTATCATGTTTCCGGAGAACTTCAAAAGATCGATGGTGATAAGGCTTCCATCGCAGGGGCTACAGATGACAGCTTTAAATTCCGTAACAACAGGATTGAATTAAAGCAAGGGGATTCTGTGTATATCTATACGGATGGTTACCTTGACCAGTTTGGCGGGGAAAAAGGGAAGAAGTTCATGGCGAAGAACTTCAGGAACCTCTTATCCTCAGTTCACCATAAACCCATGGCAGAGCAGCAAAGGATCCTGGATGTTACATTAACTGACTGGGCCAGGGAAAAGGAGCAGGTGGATGATATCCTGGTGATGGGGATCAGGTTCTAATTAAAAAAGCCTTTCTGTTCAGAAAGGCTTTTGTATTAATTCGCACTTATAGGATGAGGATCTTTTTTCTGAAGCAGGGCTCCGGCCAGCAGCGAAATGATAAGTCCCCAGAATAACACAGGAGGAACCAGCCGGAAAGAGCCGTAATTACCGCGGACACTTTCAAGGAACTTTGGAAAATCCTCAGGCTTCACTTTGTCTTCGATCATTTGTTTCTTTGCTTCGCTCATGAAAAAATCAATCGTATCCGGTGTGATAAAAGTATAATAGATGTAGTTGAACAATGCGATGATCACAGCAAACACCAGGCTGTAAAGCATCCCGGTTTTCAGGGCATCTTTAAACTGGAGGAAACCCCTGCCTTTTCTCTTTACAATGAACACCGAAAGGAAAACCCCGACAAAGATCAGGACAAACGTCAGGTAATTACGGTTCTTATAAACATCCACAGAATAAAAGCCCATTGATGTAGCCATCAGGTACCAGGAAACAGAGAATATGAGTCCTGCAATTAAACCTAATGTAATGCTGATCGGTAATTTCATAAAACAACTCTAAACTTTTAACTCTAAACTTTCTTTACCCGTTCATCGACATAAGGAATTCCTCATTTGTCTGGGTATTCTTGATCCTGTCTTTCAGGAAGTCCATTGCTTCAACCGGGTTCATGTCTGATAAATGCTTGCGAAGGATCCACATGCGCTGCTGTGTTTCTTTATCCACAAGAAGATCATCTCTCCGGGTACTTGAAGCAACGATATCAATTGCAGGGTAAATACGCTTGTTCGCGATCTTCCTGTCAAGCTGGATCTCGGAGTTACCGGTACCTTTGAACTCCTCAAAGATTACCTCATCCATTTTAGATCCTGTTTCAGTAAGGGCTGTTGCGATAATGGTAAGTGAGCCGCCATTTTCGATCTTACGGGCTGAACCGAAGAAGCGTTTTGGTTTGTGCAATGCATTTGCATCAACACCACCCGATAATACTTTACCGGATGCAGGCTGAACAGTATTGTAAGCACGTGCCAGACGTGTAATGGAATCAAGAAGGATGCATACATCGTGACCGCACTCAACCATTCTCTTTGCTTTTTCAAGAACAATGTTCGCAATTTTCACGTGGCGGTCAGCCGGCTCATCGAAGGTAGAAGCGATTACTTCCGCCTTAACGCTGCGTGCCATATCTGTAACCTCTTCCGGGCGTTCATCGATCAGCAGTATGATCAAATAAGTCTCTGGATGGTTAGCTGCTATAGCATTCGCGATATCTTTTAATAATACGGTCTTACCCGTTTTTGGCTGGGCAACGATCAATGCACGTTGTCCTTTTCCTATAGGCGTTACAAGATCAAAGATACGCGCGCTCAGATTTGACTGCGCATGTCCTGTCAGCTTGAATTTTTCGTAAGGGAAGAGTGGGGTAAGGTATTCAAAAGGAACGCGGTCACGGACATAGCTTGGGTCACGGCCGTTTATTTTTTCAACTTTGATGAGCGGAAAATATTTCTCGCCTTCTTTCGGTGGACGGATGCTCCCGCGAACGGTATCACCTGTTTTTAATCCGAAAAGTTTTATCTGCGATTGTGATACATAAATATCATCTGGGGAGTTCAGGTAATTATAGTCTGAAGACCTTAGGAAACCGTAACCATCCGGCATTGTTTCAAGGACGCCTTCGCTGACAACAATCCCGTCAAAATTATAAAGATCGGCCTGCTGCTGCTGACGTGGACTGTTGCTGTTCGTCCGCTGGTTGTTATGCTGGCGGTTCATCTGGTCCTTCCTTTCAATAGAAGAACTGTCATTCCCGTCAGTGGCAACTACAGGGTTTTCATGTGATGTATTTTCGTTCGGATGAGGCTCATGCGTGATGATCTCCTTTGGTTCTTCCGCAGTAGTATGAATATTATGTGAGTTTCCTTTCTGGGAGCTGAAATCTTCCTCGTTGAAGAAAGTGTTCTGGTCCTGTTTTATTTTCGGGCGCTCGGAATCATGTCCTTCAGGTTTCGGCTTTCTTGGGCGCAGTACTCTGTGTTCAGTAGGTTTGTGGTCATGCTTGTGCTCAATCCTCGGTTCAGGGCGCTGCTCCGGCTTGGATTCGGCTTTTTGTTCGCCAGCAGCAACAGGATTAATGGCCTGGTGGTCCAGGATCTTATATACAAGCTCTTGCTTCTTTAATGCTTCGTATTTAGGAATGTTAAGATTTTTTGCAATTTCCTTAAGCTCACCAACAAGCTTGCTGTTTAATTCAATAATGTCGTACATGTTTTTTTATTTGGTTAATGGATCAATTTGGAATTGATTTTAAGAGGATGGGAAGTAATAAATGAGGTTTTGAATAAATAATGTTTTCTTCTTCGATAAGGTGACCTGATTGTGATTTGTTATATAGATAATATAACCGTGGAATCGACTCTGCAATAATACAAAGATTTTTTTACATACAAACAAAATTATTTCAATTATGCCCTCGGTCCGAGTTCGATCACTTCAAGTTCCTTTATCTGATCCTTGTCAATTAAAAAACGTACCATCGTTTTTACCTTATGGAAACCATGCACCCCGGCCGCTCCGGGGTTGATATGCAAAAGCTTATAAGTCTGGTCAAACATTACTTTCAGGATATGAGAATGCCCGCAGATGAAAAGTTTGGGTGCTTTCCGCTTAATTTCCGCCAGGGCTTCCAATGAATAACGGTTGGGGTATCCACCGATGTGGGTCATAAAAACATCCACATCCTCGCACATAAACCGCTGATGAAGGGGGTGTACTCTCCTTACATCGGTTCCGTCAATATTTCCATAAACTGCAACCAGTGGCTTAATCCCGGCAAGTTCATCCGCTATGGCAATTGTTCCGATATCCCCGGCATGCCAGATCTGGTCGCAGGATTCAAAATATTTAA
>DASVUX010000035.1:0-79251 GCA_036386835.1 Bacteroidia bacterium | reverse complement strand
GTAATGTAATTTACTTTAACAAGCCTGTAAGTTTTACAATGATAAACTCAATCGGACAATTCATAATGAGATCTGAAAATGTTATGCAGGCAGATGTTCCTTCCTTGGCTCCGGGAGTATTTTTTATAAAGACCGACCAGGGCGAGATCGTTAAATGGATCAGGCTCTGATCATCTTCCCAGCAAAAATATTGCGGGACGTTTATTGAGATCCGGTAAGTTCTTCTTCCATTCACCAATATATTTTGTTTTAATGAATTCGGTGGGAAGTGTTACATCACATGCAATGCAAAGGCGGACCTGCTTATCACATGTTGCCAGGAGGTCTTCAAGCAGATGCATATTCCGGTAAGGCGTTTCTATGAACATCTGAGTCTGGTTCTTCTTTATTGCGAGCAGTTCCAGGTCTTTTAGTTTCCTGATCCTGTCACCGCGTTCCTTTGGTAAATAACCATTGAAAGCAAAATTCTGTCCGTTGAAACCTGAAGCCATTAGTGAAAGAAGGATAGAGGAGGGGCCGACTAAAGGCACAACCAGAATGTTCCGTTCATGGGCGAGTCGGACCACATCCGCCCCAGGATCAGCAACTCCGGGGCAGCCAGCCTCTGAGATAATCCCAATGTGTTTCCCTAGAGAAATTGAATTTAAGTAGGCGGAAATCTCGTGTGCTTCGGTATGCTGGTTCAAAGGATGAAGAATGATCTCCTGTAACGGTTTTTTAATCCCCATTTTCTTGAGGAAGTGCCGTGCGGATTTTTCATTTTCCACAATATATTCATCAATGGTATCGATGATGGTATTAACCTTCGAAGGAAGGACATCCATGGTTTCCGCAGTATCGCCAAGAGTGGTTGGAATAAGGTAGAGGGTTCCTTTGGTCTGCGTCATTATTCCTGGTTATTCTTAATTGAGCTTACAATCACATCACAGGCTTTATCCAGGAGAATGAAAACATTCTCAAAACCTTGTTCACCACCGAAGTATGGATCTGGAACCGACATGTTAGCACCAGGATACACACGGTTGAGTATAAGTTCCACCTTATTCCTGTCAGATTCATTCCGGGCAAGGGAAATTACATCATTATAATTGGAGCTGTCCATCACAAAGATATGATCGAAATCATCGAAATCACTTACTGCGAATTGCCGGGCTTTGAGATTTGCAACATCCACTGCATGTTTGCCGGCATTAAAGATTGTTCGTTTATCCGGGTGCTCGCCAATATGATAATTTGAAGTACCGGCTGAATCGATCTCTATATCAATCCCTGCCTTTTCCGCTTTAACCCTTAAAATGCCTTCTGCAAGTGGTGATCTGCAGATGTTTCCAAGGCACACCATTAAAATTTTAGTCATAAATTAGTCTTTCAGAGGTTTGAACTCCAACCTGTAATAGGTCCCTTTTTGTTTTAGCTTTTCTATTTTACCGTTTAACTGATCAGAGAGTATCCTTACAAGCTCAAGTCCAAGTGTGGTGCTTTCGCCTGTAAATGGATCATGATCAAACCCGGTTCCGTTATCCCCGATAATGAGAATATATCTTTCTTCTCCGTATTTTTCAAGTGAGATCTCTATCACGCCTTCCTGCGTGTCGTTAAAGGCATACTTAAAGGAATTTGAGATGACTTCGTTCAGGAGCAAGCCAAGCGGAATGATCGTATTAAGGTTAAAGTATTCGACCTGCAGGTTTATTCTCAATTCAATGTTTTTATCAAAATTATACGTGTCAATCAGGTTCTCAACAAGCATATTAATATATTCCTTTACATTGATATTTGCATAATCCTGTGATTTATAAAGCTTTTCGTGCACGAGAGAAATGGTACGGATCCTGTTCCTTATTTCTTTGAATAATTCAAGCGATCCTGGATCATTTACATAATCGGATTGAATATTGATAAGGCTGTTAATGATCTGCAGGTTATTCTTAACTCTGTGATGTACTTCTTTCAGGAGGATCTCTTTCTCATCTCTCTGTTTTAATATTTCGGATGTTCTTTCACGGATGATCTTTTCAAGTCGTTCCTTATGCAGTTCATGTTTTCGTTTCCTGTAAATATTATAGAAATAGATCATTCCGGATCCGCCAGAAATGATCAGTAAAATAAACCACCATGCTTTCCAGAACGGAGTCGAAACCGTGAACGTAAAAGTTTCTTCGCGTTCACTCCTGATCCCGCTTTTATTGATCGACCTTACTTTAAACGTATATGTTGCCGGGGGAAGGTTAGAGTAGGAGGCGGAGTGGTTATCATCAGGCGGGCTCCAGTCATTATCAAAACCTTCAAGCATAAAACTGTATTTTATAGCATCAGGAAAAGTTTTGCTGATCGCAGAAAATTCAAATGTGATCTGGTTCTTGTTGTAAGGTAGTGTTGCTTCATAAGGAACATTGAACCAGGTGGAGATAGAATCGGAATACTTTGTCCAGTCAACCTCTTCATAAAAGATCTTTATCCCGTTGATATGTGTGACAGGAATTTCTACGCTGGTATTTATATCTTCCCGCGGATTAAATTTAATCGCGCCCTTAATCGTTCCGAACCACAGGTTGCCATTCCTGTCGGTGCAGGTTGCCCTTGAATTGCATTCGATGCCTTTGAAACCTTCCGCCTTACCATAATTTCTGAAGCTTTCTATTTCCCCCTGCTCATTCAACGCTATTTTGTCGAGACCTTTGTTTGTTCCCACCCAGATATTTCCGATACTGTCAGCATTGATCAGGTAAACGGTACCGGAAGTAAGGCCTTCCTCAACACCATAGCTCTTAAATTTTTTGCCATCAAATCTTGCTACGCAGTTATCCGTACCTACCCATATATTGCCAAACTTGTCACAGGCGAGGCTGCCTGCGTAGGAGTTGCACATTCCTTCGGATACGCTGTAATATCCGATCTGTTTTTCATTATTGTAAACAAATATCCCGGCTCCCGTACCGATCCATATATTACCTTTTGCGTCTTCTACAAAAGCATACGCATTTTCCTGCGGGTTTTCCAGTTTACGTAAGTCTTTCTTATCAGTATAGATGTAAATGCCATTCCCTTTGGTACCTATCCACAGATTGCCTTTGCTGTCTTCATAAATAGCGCGGATGTTTTTCAGGCTGTCGGTTCCTTTGAATTTACTGAACGTTTTTCCATTGTACATGAAGATCCCGGAACTGCTTCCAAACCAGGTAACGCCTTTCCGGTCAGTATAAATGCTTCTGACCTCATCATTAATGAATGGGCCTGCGCTGATCGTTCTTTTGCCGTCAAACCTGAAAACACCGTGCAGCTGTGTTCCCACCCAGATATTATTATCCTTGTCTGCATTGATTGCGAAAATATCCGGTGAATTAAATCCTTCAAGATTATCGAAATACGCAAATGCCTGGTTGGTAAAACGAATAAGGCCCCCACCGCTTGTTCCGAACCACAGGTTCCCGGATGCATCTTCAAAAATATTTTTAATATTCTCAACGGAAAGTCCGCTTTGCTGGTTAAAATGGGAATATGAATTGTTCTCAACTTTAATGATCCCTTTGTTTGAGCTTGCTACCCAGAGTTGATTCCGCTTATCAAAATGTACCGAAGCAATTTCAGTATTGAAAGGCAGTTGAATGGAATCTATTTTAGTAACACTAACCTGGTAATGGGATGGCCCGACAATCCGGATCTTAAAGAACTCCTTATTGTCTTTTATAGCCCATAGATTTCCATTGATGTCTTCAGTGATCGAAGTTATATTCATGTTCCTGCTGAGATCAGGGCCGGAAATGCGGATCAGTGACCTGTTCTTTAATACAAATACGCCTTTGGACGTCCCTATCCAGGTAATATTCCTGCTGTCCTTTTTAAAGCAGTTAACAGTATAGTTTGTTGTAGTGTCTTCAGTTGCGGAGATCCGTTCGAGTTTATTTCCGGGATAAAAATACAGGCCATCTTCTTTACCAATAAGAACATTCTTATTATCATCAATAGTTATAAAAACGATCTTACCTTTTATAAAACCATCTTTATTGCTGTCGTTTATCTTTATAAAGGATTTGCCGTTAAATATGCAGATAGATCCCTGCTGGCTTCCTATCCATAAATTACCTGAAGGGTCTTCGGTTATGGCTGTAATGATCTGGCTGCAGACTCCGTCTTTTTCCTCATATGCTTTAAAGGAACTCCCATCAAACCTGTTGAGCCCTCCGCCGGAAGTCCCCATCCAAAGGTAACCGCGGCTGTCGTCATAAATGCAGTTTATTTCTGATTGTGAAAGCCCGTCATCAAGAGAATAGTTCCTGAAGTTAAAGTTCTGGCCGAATGCATACGAGCTGATCGCAAGGAGAGCGATCAGGAAATAAAATGAGTGGGGCGGCCTTTTAATTTTCAAAATATTACATCCATGTATTAATAAAAATAGGAACCAGGATTGACCTGGTTCCTATTTCTACATTTAGAGAGATTTGTCTTTAATATTATTGAATGCTGATTTTTTTGTTAAGTTCATCGATATAGTTCTTAAAACGTTTATCTGTGTCCATCAGGTTATTTACCGTCCGGCATGCGTGAAGAACAGTGGCGTGATCTTTACCACCGCAGTGTAATCCGATGGTTGCCAGTGAAGACTTGGTCATACTCTTTGCAAAATACATTGCAATCTGACGGGCCTGCACAACTTCACGTTTGCGTGTTTTTGATTTTAACAGCTCGATAGGCAGATCAAAATAATCACATACAACTTTCTGGATATAATCGATAGAAACCTCGCGCGCTGTATTTTTTACGAATTTATCGATCATTTGTTTCGCTAATTCCAGCGTGATCGCTTTTTTGTTCATTGATGACTGGGCAAGCAATGAGATAAGGGCGCCTTCAAGTTCACGAACATTGGTGGTGATGCTATACGCAAGATATTCTATTACTTCTTTAGGAAGATCAATTCCGTCAGCATACACTTTTTTCTCAAGTATGGCAATGCGTGTTTCCAAACCCGGAGTTTGAAGGTCTGCAGCAAGGCCCCATTTGAAACGTGATAATAAACGCTGTTCAAAGCCCTGCAATTCCACAGGAGGCTTATCAGCTGTTAAAACCAATTGTTTACCTGTTTGATGTAAGTGATTGAAGATGTGGAAGAATACATCCTGGGTTTTTTCTTTACCTGCAAAATACTGGACATCATCAATGATGAGTACATCAATCATCTGGTAGAAGTGTACAAAGTCATTCTGATTGTTATTTCTAACGGAGTCAATATATTGCTGTGTGAATTTTTCAGATGAAACATACAGGACAGTTTTATTAGGGAATTCATTTTTTATCTGAATACCTATTGCATGTGCCAGATGTGTTTTTCCTAAACCAACACCGCCATAAATTAATAATGGGTTGAAAGCAGTTCCTCCCGGTTTGTTCGCTACAGCAAAGCCTGCAGAACGTGCAAGGCGGTTGCAATCACCTTCAACTAAATTTTCGAAAGAGTAATTTGCATTTAACTGTGATTCAACGTTTACCTTTTTTAATCCCGGGATAATGAATGGGTTACGGATAGTATTCTGGTTAAGATCGATCGGCATTGATACCGAAGGATTCTTTAATTCTTTCTTGCTTGTAGTTGGAACCTTTACTGTGTATGGTTTGGATGTATTATGGGAGTTCTCCATAATAATGCTGTATTCAAGTCTTCCCTCAGATCCTAATTCTTTTTTTATTGTCTTCTTTAATAAGGTGATATAATGCTCTTCTAACCATTCGTAAAAAAATTGACTAGGTACTTGTATTGTTAAAACACTGCTGCTTAATTTTACCGGCTTAATTGGTTCGAACCATGTTTTGAAACTTTGTGAACTAACATTGTCCTTTATTATCTCCAGACAACTCTCCCAGACTTTTACGTACGCTTTCTCCATTCGCTTTCAAAAATTTTTTACTGTTTAACTTATGCTTGGTTTCCTGTGTGTGCTGTGTTTCGGCTTATTCTGCTGTAAATATATACAACTTTACTTTAGCGGCAACAAATATTAGATAAAAAAAGTTTAAAAAAAATCTAAATAGCTATTGACTTTTTGGAAATTTTTATACTGTGACCTTCTGCGAGGTTTTTTTTCGACCTACGCTCGAAAACGTAGTCAATTCTGCCTAATCGGATGCCTGCCCATCCGACTTGCGCGACAAGAATTTTTTTTCCGTCACTATTTTCATATTCAGAAGGCTTATCAAGAAATGTATGTGTATGTGCTCCTAAAATGACATCAATGTTCTTCGATTTTTTTGCAAGCTCTACATCATTAATTTGTTTACCACGGGAACTATAACCTAAATGTGAAAGACAAATTACAAGATCACATTTCTCATTCATTTTCAGGTGATGTGATGCTTCGGCAGCTTTTAAAACCGGATCAAGATACCTGGTGTTTCCATACATTCTTTTATCAACAAGACCTTCAAGTTCTATCCCAAGTCCGAACACACCGATCCTGATCCCGTCTTTTATAAAGATCTTATGCGGAAGTGTTTTCCCCGCCATTGGTGTATCGGAAAAATCATAATTGCAATTTATAAATGGAAAGCCTGCATGAGGCAGTTGCTTAACAAGACCCTCAAGCCCGTTATCAAAATCATGATTGCCGATAGTGGATGCATCGTACTGCATCATGGTCATTAACTTGAATTCAAGCTCACCGCCATACATGTTGAAATACGGAGTTCCCTGGAAAATATCGCCAACGTCAAACAGCAGCACATTCCTTTCCTCTGCTCTTATTTTTTTGATCAGCGCTGCGCGGTTGACAGCTCCGCCTAATCCCGGAAATTTCGGATCATTCTCCGGAAAAGGATCAATGTGGCTGTGTACATCATTTGTATGCAGAATGGTGATCTTAACAAGATCTGTTTTTGTGAAGGCATCATCAGGGATCGCGCTGAATGCCAGGATGCCTGCACCGGCAAGTGCCGATTTTTTGAGGAAATCCCGCCTGCTATTCAAGTTTAATTCTTCCATCTTTCCGGCTTTTGATCTTGTTTCCCTTTTTATTCTCTTCTGTCATGTAATCTATTATTGCATCCCTTAGTTTATAATTCAGCGTATCTGTCTTTAAAGGGTCTTTGAAAAATTCATATTTATCGCCACCAGCTGCGAGATAATCAGATGTTACCACTTTATAATTTTTCCCGGGATCAAAGGGCAGTCCGTTAATGTTCAGTTCAATGATCTTCTTGTCTTTTGCTCTAACATTTGCACCTGCAAACGGAGCACCGTTAAAATTAACGAGTGACTGGAACAGCTGCTGCATCCGCTGACCGCTGATGGTTAGAATCACAATGCTGTTCTCAAAGGGCATTAATTCAAACGCGTTCCCACGTGTTATATTGCCTTTTGGTAATTGAGCACGAAGCCCGCCATTATTAAGAAGGCAGATATCTGCCGGGTGTTTGTCCTCCGGCCTGTAGAGATCATTTGTTTTTTTTAAAACAGCATCCGATACAAAATTTCCCAGCGATCCTTCAGGTAGATCTTTGGTTAAGGCCGAATCGGAAACTGCCAGGACCTCATTCATGATCCTGTCCATTTCTTTTTTATAAGGAGCAATAAGTTTGTATGAAGTGGAATCTACAGCAGAGTTTGCCTGGTTGAATTCTGTGGAGCCAGTTGTAACCGATTTTAATTTCGGTGATCCCGAACAGCCCAGGAGCAAGGCAATAGAAAGAAACGCAATTGAATATTGCAGCTGGAGTTGTTTCATTAAGATTGATTGGTATTTACTTTCCTAGAGCCACACAATTATAAAAAATATATTCGAGAACAGGACACAAAAAAATAAAATAAAAATATTTTTTCTTTGTTGATGAATCATTAAAAAATGTATTTTGAGTTCAACAAAAATAAAATGCTGTAAATGTATATTTCAGAAACTACGGTCAGGGTCAGGTATGCAGAAACCGATAAGATGGGCTATGTGTATTATGGCAATTATACCCAATATTATGAAGTGGGCAGGGTAGAAGCCATGCGTTCACTGGGTACCAGTTATAAAGACATGGAGGATAATGGTGTTATGCTGCCTGTTTATACCTGCAGCCTGAAATATATGAAACCCGCTTTGTATGATGATCTTCTTACTATCAGAACTATTATAAAAGAGCTTCCGACTCTTAAGATCACTTTTGATTATGAAATATATAATGAAAAGAAAGAACTGCTGAATAGCGGAAACACAACCCTTGTATTTATTAATATGACTACCAATAAGCCCTGCAGAGCTCCGGAATCATTTGTAGAACACATCAAAAAGTACTTCTAGAAAATAATTGAATATTTTCTTGCTTTCGCATCCTATTATATCGTATATTTGCGATATAAAATATAGATATGGCCTATTCTAAAAAAACAGAGTTCAGTAAGGATGAAATAAAAGCCAGTGAGATAGCAAAAGCCTTAGCTCATCCTGCCAGGGTTGCGATCCTAAAATACCTTGCTGAACAAAAAGCCTGCATCTGCAACGACCTGGTTGAGCATCTACCTTTATCGCAATCTACTGTGTCCCAGCACCTGAAGGAATTGAAGACTGCCGGCCTCATCCAGGGAGAGATCGATGGACCAAGGGTTTGCTATTGCATCCATAAGGAAAACTGGAAAATTGCGCGGTCGATTTTCTCCGACTTATTTAACCTGAAATTTGAAGCAATGAAAAAATGCTGTTGATCAATATATATTATAAACCTTAAAATCAAAATCATGAAACTATCCGAATTTAAAAAAGAGCTTGCAGGCCTGAGTAATGTAAATTTTATTCAGCCTGACGGAATGCCTGTTCCCGTACACTTTCATATTACTGAAATGGGACTTACTACAAAGAATTTTATTGATTGCGGAGGTACTGTCCGTGAAGAAAAAGTTGTTAACTTTCAGCTGTGGGAGGCAAACGATACTGATCATCGCTTAACCCCTGGAAAATTGTCGGGTATCATTTCACTTTCTGAAAAGGTGTTAGGAATTGAAGACCAGGAAGTAGAAGTTGAATACCAGACAAATACCATTGGAAGATATGGTGTGGAATTTAAGGATGGTTCGTTTGTTCTTTTGGCAAAGAAAACCGACTGTCTTGCAAGTGATAACTGCGGCACTCCTAAAGAAAAATTAAAACTCAGCCTCGCTGAAGCTGGCGATAAGAACAGTTGTTGTTCTCCGGGTTCAGGATGCTGCTAATTTAAATTAAATGAAGAAAACATTTTCTGAATTCATCTGTACTTTTTTTCTTGTATTTGCAGCAACCGGTTCTGTTGTGCTTGATAATGTGACGGGCGGGAAGATTACACTCGCCGGCATCTCAGTTATAACAGGACTGGCTGTTGCTTTACTCATACTATTATTCGGAAAGTGGAGCGGTGCGCACATGAACCCGGCAGTAACACTTTCGCTTGCCGCGAATGACAAGTTCTTTAAAAAGGATATCATTCCCTATGTATCAGCACAGGCAGCAGGAGCATTGCTGGCGAGTTTTATCATGCAAAGGATATTTCCCGCCAGCCCCACTTTAGGAGAAACGCTCCCAACGATCAGTGGGTACTGGGCTTTTTCAATGGAGTTCATTCTTACATTCTTTTTAATGATCGTCATCCTCGTTGGAGCCCGTAAAAAGCTGCGTTCTGAACCCTGGCTGATTGGTGGATTCGTTGCCCTGGGGATATTTGTCGGGGGACCATACTGCGGAGGATCGATGAACCCGGTACGTTCATTCGCCCCTGCATTTATGAATTCCAATACGGATGAATTGTGGATCTACCTGACCGGTCCGTTTGCCGGTGCATTATGCGGTGTGTTCATGTTTAACTTTTATAATAAGTCACAGGAATGAAAAACATACTGTTTGTTTGCGTAGAAAATTCAAACAGGAGCCAGATGGCCGAAGCATTTGCAAAAATGTACGGTACCGGGAAAGTAGTAGCCTACAGTTCCGGCTCACGTCCTTCAGGAAAAATAAATCCGAAAGCCATTGCAGCGATGAAAGAGCTTGGCTATGATTTAAATGCGCATTCTTCAAAATCATTGGATGAGATCCCTGAAATAAAATATGATTATGCAATAACGATGGGTTGTGGTGATGAATGCCCTTTTATTCAGGCTGATAACAGGGAAGACTGGAAGCTGGATGATCCTAAGAATATGGAAACAGGGGAGTTTAATAAAGTCCGTGATGAGATTGAAAGAAGGGTGAAGGAGTTGATTGACAGGATATAAAATTTCAGATTTCAAATTCGTAATAAGAACTGCTATCAAATAATATTCCCATCCTTCATTACAAGTTTCCTGTCTGCCATATCCGCAAGTTCCTCATTGTGTGTAACGATCACAAACGTCTGGTTGAATTTTTCACGCAATGTAAAAAAGAGCTGGTGCAGTTCTTTGGCGGTTGCAGAGTCGAGGTTCCCTGATGGCTCATCAGCAAGGACTACTGCAGGATTATTGATCAATGCTCTTGCCACAGCCACACGCTGTTGCTCTCCGCCTGATAATTCATTCGGCTTGTGATGGATCCTTTCAGCAAGCCCCAGGAAAGATAACAGCTCTTTCGCTTTTTTCTCAGCATCAGCGGCAGAAACACCTCCGATAAAAGCCGGTATGCACACATTTTCGATTGCAGTAAATTCAGGCAGGAGATGATGGAACTGGAACACAAATCCAATATTTTTATTACGGAATTCTGCCAGCTTTTTATCATTGAGTGAAGCGATGCTTATTCCGTTGATCTCTAATAGGCCGGTATTCGCACGGTCCAGGGTACCAAGTATGTGAAGTAAAGTTGTTTTTCCGGCTCCGGAAGCCCCTACAATTGAAATGACTTCGCCTTTTTGAATATCGATATTCACCCCTTTGAGGACGGAAAGCGTACCGTATGTTTTATGAATGGTGGAAGCCTTGATCATTATTTCTCTGCCCGTTTTTTTCTCAGGTAAAGATAATCGAAAAAGTATAATATTTTTAAAGAAACGGTGTTCAGCTGCTTTGCCTCAAAGGTATTGCCAAGGTTCTTTGAATAGCTGTTGATCACTGCATTGCCTTCATCGTATATTGAGTTCTTCCATACAAGGTTAGCAAAGCTTCCCGGGGCAAACTGCCATTGAAAGACCATATCCACATTAAAGGCGTTGAAATTAAAATCATGGTTCTGGTCGTAGCTTATGTTATCGATAAGCCTGCCTTCATCGGAAAGACTATAGAAGCTTTTGTAATCGCCCCTTGCCCAGTAATGCCTTGCTCTTACTGCAAGCGAAAGATTGTTCCTGAAAAGATATCTTGCTTCAATTGTATTTGTCAGGTTTGTAAGATAGCGCAACCCGAAAATAATACTTCCGTATTCATCATTATTGACAAACCCGCGGTCTCCGATGTCCTGCGAATAGTTAGATGAAAGGTAGAGCGAAAATTTATCGGAAAAGCGGATGTTGGGCGACAGGGTGATCCCATAATACGGGTTGTAACCGATTGTTGGCGTCACGATCTCTGTGGAACCGGCATAAAAATTAAGCCCTGCACTGAGTTTCTTCCGGGAATCGGTATTCATGCCGCCCCATAATGTCATCCCTCTTGGCCTGATCAAAACACGCCCGGGAGTT
Source organism: Bacteroidia bacterium (assembly GCA_036386835.1). Classification (GTDB taxonomy): domain Bacteria; phylum Bacteroidota; class Bacteroidia; order 2-12-FULL-35-15; family 2-12-FULL-35-15; genus 2-12-FULL-35-15. Next base: position 67,665 of record DASVUX010000035.1, on the reverse strand, counting down.
CGCGGTTCATAATAATCCACCTGTTCCGCAAGTTTTATGTTTCCTCCAAAATTGATATTGTAAAATGATTTATGAGTTGCATAGGAGTTCATTTCAAAATCCAGGGAGTTCTGGCGATGGGTTGTATAATTTTCAACACGGTTCAGGTTTACACCTATACCTGCATTCAGGAAACTTCCGAAAGGCTTGAACCGGTTAAGGCTGATGTCAATTCCGTTCCTGATGTAATTGACTTCACGCAGATAGCCCATGTCATTATTCTGATAGGTGGGGTTAACCGCTTCTCTCCATAAAGAGAATTGAAAGTTACCACTTGTTTTGGACGCAGCAATGAAATAGGAATGCCCGATCACATCCGTGTAGGTGTTTTTCGCGGTATCCGGTGTAAAGATATTTGTCAGGGCGGCATCTGCGGAAATGCCGTAAGAATTTTTCCTATTGTTCAGCCGCCCGCCAATACCGGTTACGTTTGAATTACTGTAACCGCGCTGTCTGTTCACATTGGTATTTATAAGATATAAATTGGAACTGTTCTTCATCTGCTGATCGAATACCACAATGTTATAATTCGAAAAAGGTTCTGTCAGGATCTTTCGCTCATTTCCCACGCTGTCACGCGCTATGGCATATGTATCATCAAGGACTGCGTTAAGGATGCCTATTCCCAGTCCGTTGGGGGTACGCCCGGAGATTTTGGTAGTGTTAAGCAGTTTTGCCTGATCCGGATTTTTAACAATGACTTCCTTTGTTTCAGGGTTCGTCATATTGTATGCATTATAATATCCGCCCGGTCTTCTGCCGATCCTGCGTGAATAAAAAAGCCCGCCTTTCTGGAACAGGTCGGTTCCCTCCTGGAAGAAAGGCCGTTGCTCTGCATACTGCACTTCAAATGCACTCAGGTTCTTTACAATGTTATCACTTTGCACCTGCGTGAAATCCGGCAGCAGCGTCATATCAACTGTGAAGCTTTCATTGATCCCGTATTTAAGGTCCATGCCTCCCGTAATGTTTGATGTGTAATTTTTCTGTCCTTCGATATTGGACGGGTAATGTGATGTATAAGCAGTTATATATGGTGTAAGTGATAAGCGTACAGGTTCTTTAACATCATTTAGGCCTTTCATAAGGCCCCAGTATAATAAGCCGTTGGAGGCAGCTCTCGGTGTTAATGCCCATTGATCAAACTCATTGTTGCGTGTAATGTTCCTGGTGACCTGCAGTCCCCACACCTGCCATTCCGAATTAGGAAATCTCAAAGCGGAATAAGGGATCTTTATTTCAGCGTTCCAGCCATCCTTGTCAATTTTAACTGAGCTTTCCCATACCGCATTGTACTGCTGATCAGAAAATTTGGAATCCAGCTGGACCCCGGAGGCTGTTACTGAAAAGTCAAATGCGTCCTGCTGTGTATTGTAAGTATCAAATACGATCCTGAACACATCGGCATTCAGGTAATCATCGCGGTTACCCAATTGTTTCATGATACTGTCGGGTGCAGTATCGTAGAGTTTGGCCGCAATGTATAAAGCGGTATTGTCATATATGAGCCTTACTTCTGTCTTTTGTGATTCGGGTATGCCTTCTACCGGGTAATTCTGTTTGAATCCCTTAATCACATTTGCATTGATCCATGCAGGATCATCAAGGCACCCGTCAATCTTAGGTGTCTTATCAGCTCTCATGATCTCATATTCTTTTCTTTTTATAGTGTCAGTTTGGGAGAGGCACTGAAGAGAGAATAAAAAGATAAAAAGAGAGAAGATTTTTTTCATGCCTGAATAAATTTAATCTGTAATGCAGGTACCAAATGTAATTTTAAATAAACGGTCAATTCTTTGTTTTAACGGTTTTTAACGAATTTAAGATCTCCTATCCTGTAAGAACAAATATTGGTAACAGAAGATAAATCAAAAAGACCACCCGAATTCCTGCCGGGATCTAATAAATATTAAAAAGGGTTTAAAAATCCGTATATCTTTACAATCAAAATTAGAAATTCCAATGAGCAAACACAATAAATTTAAAGGCACGGGTGTAGCTATCGTTACTCCATTTACAAAAGACGGAAATGTAGATTTTAAAGGTCTTGAAAAACTGGTGAATTTTATTATCAAGGGAGGAGTTGAATATGTTGTTGTAATGGGAACAACCGGTGAGTCGGTAACACTTGCAAAAGAGGAGAAGCAATCAGTAGTGGAGCATGTGATCGAAACGGTTGATAAACGGGTCCCGATTGTACTCGGGCTTGGCGGAAACAATACCCAGGAAATCCTGAATACTTTAAAGAAAGAAAGCTTTGCCAACATTGATGCCCTTCTTTCGGTGTCTCCATATTATAACAAGCCAAATCAGCGCGGGCTCTATCAGCATTACAAATCTCTGGCAGAAGCTTCACCGCTTCCCATTATTCTTTATAATGTACCGGGACGCACAGGTTCTAATATGACTGCTGATACAACATTGAAGCTTGCTGAAGAATTCCGGAATATTATTGCGATCAAAGAAGCTTCAGGAAGCCTGGAGCAATGCATGAAGATCATCAAGCATAAGCCGAAGGACTTTTTAGTGATTTCAGGTGATGATGCATTAACGCTTCCCATTATCGCAAGCGGGGGGGATGGTGTGATTTCAGTTGTTGCCAATGCTTTTCCTAAAGATTTTTCGGAAATGACCCGGCAGATCCTTGCAGGAAATGTGAAAGATGCTCAAAAGCTGCATTATAAATTAACCGATATTATAGAGCAGCTATTTGCCGATGGGAATCCGGCTGGTATAAAAGCAGTTCTTGAAATGATGAAGATATGTTCTTCCAATGTGCGCTTGCCGCTTGTAAGGGTGAACAAGTCAACACATAATGCACTGACGGAGTTGGTGGAAATGTACAAGTAAAAAATATAAAGAAAAAACCGCTGCGTGAGCAGCGGTTTTTTTATTTTAATCAATCTGGCAGTTGATGCTGTAATCTCCGTAAAGATCGGTACTGCTTGCAGTGTTATCATTACATCTGTCTTCAGCTCTTTTACGTGTGTCTTTGTAAGTATACACCGAATGCGCCTGTGTGCTGCTTCCGCTACCGCTTGTGTAGGTTTTTGAACATGTGCAGGTGTAATCTTTTTTGCAGGAAACCATGGATGTCGCTGTTAAAACGAATGCCGCAGCTAATAAAATTGTATTTTTCATTTTAGTTTTTTTTAAATGATTAGTTTGATTTAACAGGACAAAGGTGCATTGATTGCCATGAAGGACTGTTACAGGATGTTTTTAATAAGTTGCATAATTCACAGGTGATGCTTTTGTAATAATTTATACGAAGACAATGAATAACAGGGTAAGTGAGAATATCACATTTGAAAAAATGAATTATAAGGAGAAAGCATTGATTAAAGGTGAGTATGAGAACTGTTCCTTCCGGTCGTGTGAATTTCCGGAAACCGACCTCTCAGGCAGCAGGTTTATTGACTGCGACTTTGAAAATTGTAACCTTAGTCTTGTAAAGATGAATACAACATCGCTCAGGAATGTGAAGTTTTCAGGTTGCAAAATGCTTGGAATAAATTTCAGCTATTGTGATCCTTTTTTGTTTTCAGTCGGATTTGATAATTGCATATTAAACATAGCCTCCTTCAACAGCATCAAATTAAAGAATACCGTTTTCAGGAACTGCAGCCTTCAGGAAGCAGACTTTGCCGGAACCGACTTAACGAACGTTGTGTTTGATGATTGCGATCTTGGCCATGCCGTTTTTCGGGCTGCGAACCTGGAAAAAGCGGATTTAAGGACAGCGTATAATTTTTCTATAGATCCGGAAGAAAACAAGATCCGTAAAGCGAAATTCTCAAATCACGGCCTGCGCGGACTGCTGGATAAATATGATATAGAAATAGAATAGGTTATTTCATCATCCTGTCCATTTCCCTGCCGACATCCCTTTTTTTAATGTCTTCACGCTTATCAAAAAGCTTTTTCCCTTTTGCAAGTGCGATCTCCAGTTTGGCGAAACCCTTTTCATTTATAAAGAGGCGGAGAGGTACTATGGTAAGGCCCTGGTCCTTTAATTTATTCTGAAGCTTGTTCAGTTCACTGCGGTTAAGAAGAAGTTTCCTGTCACGCTTCTCTTCAACATTATTATAAGTGCCGTCAAAGTAGTGCGCTATATGCATGTTGCGGATGAAAAGCTCATCCTTGTTAAAAACACAAAACCCTTCATTGATATTCGCCTTGCCGGCCCGGATAGATTTTATCTCGGTCCCGGTAAGCATCATACCAGCAAGATACTTATCAAGAAAAGCATATTCGAATGATGCTTTCCTGTTCTTGATATCTATGCGGTTATCCTTGCTCATGGCGTAAAATTACACATTAAAAATCTAATTGGAAACCGATTATCTCACAATAAGGACCGGCACTTTAACATTATGCCGTACCGTATCCAGGGTGGTTCCGAGAAGAATGTCTTTAAAAGCTCTGTGGCCGTGTGCTCCCATAACCAATAAGTCGCAGTCGCAGCTGTTTACAATTTCAGGGATACTTTTCTTCGGATTGCCGAACCCCAGCTTTGTTTTGATATTGTATCCCTTTGATGCGAGCTCCGCCCGGTATTTTTCAAGGTTTACTTTGTCGGTAGCAGTTTCAAGGTCATCAATCTCCTGGTCCATCATACGGGCCCCGGCTGTTTCCACGATGTGGATAAGGATATATTCCGCGCTTTTGCCTCCCTGGGAAAAAGCATTGCTGATCGCTTTACTGTCGCTTTGGCTAAAGTCTACCGTTATAGCGATACGGTTGTATTTAAGCAGCGGGAGGATCTGCAATTCCTCCGGTGATCCGTCAGGAACTTTGTTTGCCTTATGTGATTTTTTGATCAGCGGGCTGAAAGTTATATACATTAAGAGTATTCCTGCAGCACCGATCAATGGGACTACTGTAAGATAAAGCAGTGTGGGATCTTTCGCGGTACTGATCCATTCAGAAGCTGTATCGATAACAAGCTTGGCATTTAAGCTTACTATAATGATTGCAATAAGCCAGGCACAAATTTTCACCCATGTTTTGTTTGCAAAGATCCCCATTTGCTTTCTGTCGCTGGTAAGGTGGATCAGCGGGATGATTGCAAATCCTAGCTGCATGCTGAGGATCACCTGGCTGAGGATGAGAAGTTCTCCTGTTGCATCTTCTCCGAAAAAATAAATTACCAGGAAAGCCGGAACAATTGCGATCATCCTTGTGATCAACCTGCGGAGCCATGGCTGGATCCTAAGGTTTAAGTAGCCTTCCATGACGATCTGGCCGGAAAGCGTTCCTGTAAGTGTTGAACTTTGCCCGGCTGCAATCAGTGCAACCGCAAACAGGATAGGTGCAAGATGGCTCCCTAAGATATTCTCAAGTAACCTGAATGCATCCTGGATTTCCGATACACCGTATCTCCCGGTAGTATAAAAAGCGCTGGCGGCAAGGATCAGGATGGCAGCGTTAACAAACAATGCCATATTGAGAGCAATACCGGTATCAATGAAATTGAACTTGATCGCATCTTTTATACCCTGGGGCGTCCGTTCGATCTTCCTTGTCTGCACAAGCGAAGAATGCAGGTATAAGTTATGCGGCATAACGGTGGCCCCGATAATCCCAATAGCTATATACAATGCTTCGTCATTCGGGATAGAAGGGATGAAACCTTTGAAAAGGTCAGCGGCCACGGGTTGTGCAAAATATAATTCAGCAATAAATGCAATCCCGATTGTAGCAACCAGGGCAAGTATAAATGCTTCCATCTTTCTTATTCCGTGTTTTTGCAGGACAAGAATAAGCAATGTATCCAGTACGGTGATTGAAACACCGGCAAGCAGAGGGATGTGGAACAAAAGCTGTAATCCTATCGCCATCCCGATTACTTCGGCAAGGTCACATGCCGCAATGGCGATCTCTGCCAGCACCCAGTTAAAAAAGTTGATCGCCTTCGGATAAGTTGCCCTTGATGCCTGGGCAAGATCCAATCCCCTGACAAGCCCGAGCCTTGCGCTTAAAGTTTGCAGTAGGAGGGCCATCAGGTTGCTCATCAGGAGCACCCACAGAAGTTTATACCCGAACTGGCTTCCACCGGCAATGTCTGTCGCCCAGTTCCCCGGGTCCATGTACCCAACACTTACAAGATAAGCAGGGCCCATGAATGCAAACAGCTTTTTCCAGAAGGTGTTTTTACTTGTGTCTACACTTGAATGCACTTCGTCAAGCGATCTTCCTGTTCCGTTCTTCATATCTGTTTCAATATCACTAAAATGTTTTTAGCCACTTCATGACTGATAAAAAGGGTGTTCTTCTTTTCCACAGTTATCTGCAGGGACTTATCAAATTCAACAAGGTCTTTTATTTTAATTTCATTGCCAAGCTCAAATCCTGTTTTATCAAGGTACTGTAAAAATGCAGGGGAGTGGTCAACAACCCCTGTCATTATACAAATATCATTTTTCTGGAATTGTGAAAGGGGCTTGGATTTCCGCAGGTATAATTTTCCTTTGGCATCGGGGATCGGATCCCCGTGAGGATCTACTTTTGGGAAGTTCAGGAATTTATCCAGCTCTTCAATGAGTTTGTCGGATTGTATATGCTCCAGCTGTTCGGCTACGTCATGCACCTCGTCCCATTTAAAATTAAATTTTTCCACCAGGAACATTTCCCAAAGCCTGTGTTTCCGGATGATGTTAAGAGCTGCTTTTTCGCCTTTTGTAGTAAGGCTGACGCCCTGGTACTTCTGATAATTGATGAGCTTCTTTAAATGGAGCTTTTTAAGCATATCAGTCACCGAGGCCGCTTTTGTTTGCATCCTGGCTGCAATTGCATTCGTATTAACGGTCTCCTCGCCATTTTCGAGCAGTTTATAGATAGCTTTTATATAGTTCTCTTCCGTAAAAGAATGCATGGCCCGTTTTTTTTATGCAAAGTTAAAGAATATTTTTTACTTTCTGAAAAAAAATTTAGACTAGTCTAAAATTATATATCTTTGTTAAAATATTTAGAATGAGATTCTTTTTAGCATTTGTATTACTAAGCTTTTTTTGTCCGGCTTCCGCACAAACCGGGATGCTGGCCGGAAAAGTTTTGTGTGAGGGCAGGCCGGTGGAATTTCTCACTGTAGGACTCACAGGTACATCCATAGGAACAATTACGGATAAAAATGGCGACTTCTTTATAAAAGATATCCCTTTCGGAAAATATGAGCTGCAGTTTTCTCTAGTAGGGTATGAGAAGATTAAGAAGAATATCAGGATAGAAAGCTCAGTGCCTTTGAGGATAATACAGGAGATTGTTGCGGCTGAAAACAGTCTGAATACAGTTGTTGTTACCGGGACCATGCAGGAGATCAGCCGTTCAGAATCAGCTATACCGATTGAGATCCTCACACCTAAGTTATTTCTTAAGAATCCAACCCCAAGCCTGTTTGAATCCATGCAGATGGTGAATGGTGTGCAGCCCCAGCTTAACTGCAATGTATGCAACACGGGTGATATTCATATCAATGGAATGGAAGGGCCATACACAATGATCACGATTGACGGGATGCCAATCGTCAGCGCCCTTTCTACAGTATACGGATTAAGTGGTATTCCGAACAGCCTGGTTAACAGAATAGAAGTAGTTAAAGGCCCGGCAAGCACGTTATATGGTTCGGAAGCTGTTGGCGGCCTCATTAATATCATTACAAAGAACCCCATCGGTGCTCCAAAAATCAGTATTGATGCTTTTGCTACCACTGATCAGGAATACAATACGGACATCGGACTGAAGTTCAAGGCAGGCAAAAAAGCACATTCTTTACTGGGCATCAATTATTTTAACTTCCAGAATAACATGGACAGGAATGAGGATGGTTTTACCGATATCACGCTGCAAAACAGGGTTTCAGTATTTAACAAATGGAGCTTTGAAAGGAAAGCAGGCAGGTTATCAAATGTGGCTGCCCGCTTTGTTTATGAAGACCGATGGGGCGGACAAACAGCATGGAGCCCGAAATGGCGCGGAACCGACAGTGTTTACGGGGAATCAATCTATACATCGAGATACGAGCTGATCGGGATCTACCAGCTTCCACTGAGTGAGAAGGTGTTCTTCCAGTATTCTTTTAATAACCATAATCAGAATTCCTACTATGGAACAACTTCTTACATGGCTTCGCAAAACATTGCGTTCGGCCAGCTTTACTGGACTAAAAAAATAATTCCTTCAACCGAGCTTCTTGTGGGACTTCCTTTCCGCTACACTTATTATGATGACAATACGGTTGGCACCCAGCAAGCTGCCACCAGTCCGGTAATAAATAAGCCTCAGCAGACTTATCTTCCCGGAGTGTTCGTTCAAACAGAAACTAAGGTAAAAAAACTCACGCTTCTTGCCGGCTTACGGTATGATTACAATACTGCACACGGAAATATCTTTTCACCGCGGTTAAGTATTAAATATGCACTGAATGAAGAGAATATTTTGCGTTTAAGCACGGGCAACGGGTACAGGGTTGTGAACCTGTTCACAGAGGACCATGCAGCACTCACCGGTGCAAGGGAAGTTGTGATCAGGAATAACCTGAAGCCCGAAAGATCATGGAATGCTAATCTTAATTACCAGCGTTTTATTACCATGCCTTTTGGCTTCCTGGAGGTTGATGCCAGCGCATTTTATACCTATTTTTCCAATAAGATCATTGGTGATTTTCTAGCAGATCCGGACAAGATCATTTTTGATAATATTAATGGCCATGCGATTTCGGAAGGTGTTTCTTTAGGCATTAATGGAATGTTCACCAATGGCTTAAAGATAAATGCGGGAGCTACTTATATGAAAGTGTACAGCATTAATAAAAGCAGCGGGACCGCTGTCAGGACTCCGCAGCTGCACGCACCGGATTTTTCCGGGACTTATAGTGTGAGTTATACATTTAACAAAGCACAGGTTACTCTTGATTATACAGGGATCATCAAGAGCCCGATGTATCTTCCCGTTGTTCCAAATGATTACAGGCCTGAACGTTCACCCTGGTTTACACTTCAGAATTTACAGGTTACCAAGAAATTCAAAAGAGGTATCGAGATCTACGGAGGCGTAAAAAACATTTTCGACTTTACTCCACAAGATCCTATTTTAAGGCCTTTCGATCCATTTGATAAGAATATTGATGAGAATAATCCGAACGGGTACACTTTTGATCCATCGTATAATTATGCCCCTATGCAGGGAAGAAGATATTTCCTCGGGATCAGGTACACCCTTTTTTAAAGGGCAAAGAAAGTATATGTCCTGCTGATGCTCTTTTTGGAATCCTTATTCATGACCTGGAAGCTGATCCTGTCATCGCTGATCGCTCCCTCATAGCTCTGCTCTCCATTCATTCCGCTGACTTTAAATTTAATGTCACACTTTTTTATTTTATAATTTCCTTTCAGGACCATGTCCTTGTTCTCTTTGTTGAACCAGCTCATTACGTCCATGTAATCATTTACGGAAGTAGAGGCGAGCACGGTGCCATCTTCATAGAAGCGGAGAACCGCAGAATGTTCTTCATCCAGTTTGATGGCATAAATGCCATTATAATTTACTTTGCAATTATCAGCGGTAAAGGAGCTGACTGATAACATGCACAGGAGAGATATGAATAGCCCGGAATAAATTTTCATTTGTCTGATTTTTGGATGTTGACCGCCTTGGAATTCTTGCAAATTTACTATACCTTCATCAAAAATTATCATTTCATGCATAAATCTTTACTTAACTTATCGAAGGCTGTGCTTATTGCTGCAGCATTCCAGGTAAACAATGCTTCGGCACAGGAACCCCAGATGCTGCCAATCGGCTTTGCCCCGGGGGAAGAGCTTTTAATGGATTCATATCTTCAGCGTTTTACTAACCGTTCTATAACAACTCCGCCCACACTTCCTGTAAGAACTGCTGCACAGTGGGAAGAGTCGCAGGCCCTGGTATTGACATGGACCTCATTTCCAACTATCCAGCGGCAGATCATTGCAGCCGCACAGCAGCAATGTAATGTGATCATTCACTGCGCGGATTCAAACGCGGTAAAATCAAGTCTTACGGGAGCCGGCATCCCCCTAACCAACCTTATATTCCTGCAGGTTCCTTTTAATTCTATCTGGATCCGTGATTACGCAGCCAATACATGCTATCTAAACGATGTAGACTCACTGATCCTGGTTGACTGGATCTATAATCGTCCCCGTCCTGCCGATGATGACATCCCTCTTGCTTATTCTTCCCATTTGAATATTCCTTTATACCAGACCCACGCTTATCCGGGGGATCTGGTAAACACAGGTGGAAACTGGATGTCGGACGGTATTGAAACTGCATTTGCGTCAAAACTGATTCTTGATGAGAACAATGGATCGGGACCATATACCCTGGCATTTCCTTATCCCAATCATACCGAAACCGAAATTGACCAGGTGATGCATGACTTTCATGGCATTAACAGGTATATTAAGATGGAAACCCTGCCATACGATGATATTCATCACATTGACATGCATATGAAACTTCTTGATGAAAAAACAATCCTTGTAGGGGAGTTTCCTGCCGGTCAGTCGGACGGCCCGCAACTGGAAGCCAACCTGCAATATGTTCTGAGTAATTTTAATAATCCATGGGGAGATCCTTATAAACTGGTGCGTGTACCCATGCCTCCAAGCACTTCAGGCAATTATGCACCAAACGCGTCTTACAGGACTTATTCGAACTTCATCATTTTAAACAAGGCTATTATTATGCCTGTGTACAGGGAAGAATATGATACAACAGCAGTAAGGATAATCCAGCAGGCAATGCCGGGATATACGATTACAACGATCGATGCTGACAATACCGGTGCGAACCTGATCTCCCAGGGCGGTGTTATCCATTGTATAACCCACAGTGTAGGTGTAAAGGATCCGTTAAGGATTGTCCATAATTATCTTGAGGATACTTATAATACTTCAACGCCTTACCAGGTAAATGCTATTATACAGCACCGTTCAGGGATTGCGGCAGGAACAGTTTACTGGACCACGGATACTCTGCAGCCTTATGTACCTGTTAATATGACTTTAACAAATACAGCAACTGATACGTGGACAGGTTATATCCCAGCTCAGCCTGCAGGAACTCACATTTATTATTATGTAAAAGGGACTGCGGTTTCCGGTAAGCAGCAGGTCCGCCCGATGCCGGCACCTGAAGGTTATTTTCATTTTGATGTATTGGGCACAACAGGCATTAATGCAAGCTCCTCGTCATATTTATCAGTAAAGCCAGCTTTCCCTAATCCTTCACACGGGATTACATGTATCCCGGTTAGCTTATCAAACAGCGCAACAGGCTCAGTAAAGCTATATGATATGCTCGGCAAACTGGTAACTGTTATTTTTGAGGGAGATATGCCTGCAGGGGAGAAGAACTATTTTATCAATAGCCTGTCACTGAATATCGATTCAGGTGCTTACCTCATATCGGTGGAAACTTCCGAAGGGCGTTCCACGCAAAAGCTTATGGTCAGATAATCTACAGATCCCGTTTAAAAGCGGGATCTTTTTCTTTATATAAAATGAAATACTTTCTTTTTTCTTTTTTAGGATGTGCGGTTACATCTGCATTGTTCTCACAGGATCTTCCAACGATCCTGAAAAATGCCGAATTAAAGTTCGCTTCTGCAGACTATAAGGGAGCTGAAACTGATTTTACAACAGCCATCCGGCTGAATGAAGGTGTTACTACGGAATACCTTGACAAAATGAAAAAGTATGGCAGCCTCAATGAGTTCCAACGGTCAAGCTCAGATATGCCTGATGGATTCATCTATAATCATGACCTTGCTGTTCCGTATTATGGACGCGGTAAGACTTTATCGGCTGAAGGGAAAAGTGAAGAAGCTTTGGCCGATCTTGAAAAAGCTGTTTCCATTGATCCGAAGTTCGGAGATGCGGTTTGTGAAAAAGGCATAGCACAGATAGCCCTCGGCAGTAAGGATAAAGGCTGCATGGACCTGCGTAAAGCCCGCATGCTGGGAAGTGCCAAAGCAAAAGAATTATATGAAACACATGCATGTACCGGGATGAGTGTGTCGTTTATCCGTGCAGGCGATACTAAGTTTGAGAATAAAGATTATGCAGGAGCCCTGGCCGATTATACTTCAGCTATCCAATTAAATGCGGATTCGGCCGCTCCATTTATTAAACGCGCACAATGTAATGTACTGCTAAAAAAATATGATAAAGCTGTAAATGATTATACAAAGGCTTTAAAGATTAAGCCGGATACTATTAAAATCCTGTACTTACGGGGTGTCGCTTATAATCTTTCTTCTAATTACAAAGCGGGTTTTGATGATCTTTCCAGGGTGGTCCGGTTGGATCCGAATAATTATGATGCCTTTATCCAGCGCGGTGCTGCCTGCGAAGGCCTTGAGAATTTCCGTTCGGCATGCTATGATTATTCCGAAGCAATAAGGATTAGACCTGAAGAAGGTACTGCGTATTATAAACGTGGTATGGCAAACCAGGACGCCAAAGATAACAGTGCCTGTAAAGACTTTAAGAAGGCTGCATCCCTCGGTTTCGAAGAAGCAGTTTCAATGGCGGAGAGCTGCGGTACGGTTCCGGTCAAAAAATAATTATTGAACAGACATCTGCTCTTTTTTTTCTTCCGTGAGGTATAAGAATCCGTTAAGCCATTCAACAGCTTTTTCTTCAGAAGAGAAAATGCGGGTAGGGACTTCTGGTTTATTTACATTGATATAAAAATTCCCGATAAGTTTATTTGCAGTTGAAGTTATAATAAAAGCAGAGGCAATGCTCTTTCCATCATTTTTCGACTGAGCAGAAAATGTTCTTGCTTCTCTTGAAACAGATACACTCACCCTTCCATCAACAAGTACAAGATATTTAGCGCCTTTGGTCAGCATTCTTGTCGCCTCTGCATTCTGGAGGGCATCAGCCAGTTCAATTTCGGCACCTTCCAGTATTTTCAGGCGCAGAATCCTTGTGCTTGAATCATAACTTATCTCTGCAGTACTGGTTGTGATCTTATTCATCTTCGATTAAAGGTTGAATCTGTTAGATTAATAATGTAAATATACCGCTTAGTTTATATTTTGTCAAGATTATTAATTAACAAATTCCCACTAATTATTAACGAAGTTTGCGAATGCTGTTTTCGTTGCGACCTTTGCATATATGTATAAGTTAGTAGTTAAGCCTTTCTTTTTTCTTTTTGAACCCGAAAGGATCCATCACCTTGTTTTTAAAGCCATTAAAGTTCTGTGCAGTATCCCCGGAGTGCCTGCCATTATAAAAAGCATATACACGGTCGATGATAAAAGGCTTGAAAGAAAGCTGTTTGGACTTACTTTTCCCAATCCGGTAGGGCTGGCAGCAGGATTTGATAAAGATGCAAAGCTGTTTGATGAGCTTGGATATTACGGGTTCGGTTTTATTGAAATTGGTACCCTTACGCCTGAGGCTCAGCCGGGGAATGAGCAGCCCAGGATGTTCCGGCTGCCGGAAGACGAAGGCCTCATCAACAGGATGGGTTTTAATAACGGTGGGGTGAAAGCCGCTGCTGAAAGGCTGCAGAAGCGAAAAACAGGGATAATTATCGGGGGGAACATCGGGAAAAATAAGATAACTGATAATGAAAATGCGGTAAGTGATTATGAAAAATGTTTTGAGGCATTGTTTGATCACGTAGATTATTTCGTGGTAAATGTAAGTTCTCCCAATACTCCTAATTTACGAGCGCTCCAGGATAAAGAACCTCTTACTAAACTGCTTAAAAGAATAAAAGAACTTAATTCACTGAAAAAAAGTCCTAAGCCGGTCCTTCTGAAGATTGCTCCCGATCTGACGAATGAGCAGCTGGATGATATTATAGCAATCGTTGCTGAAACGAAGATAGATGGTGTGGTCGCGACCAATACAACTGTTTCAAGAGAAAATTTAAAAACATCTCCAGGCAGGCTGAAAACTATAGGTGCCGGAGGCCTAAGCGGAAGGCCTGTCGCCAGGCGCTCTACGGAAGTGGTAAGATACTTAAGTTCCCGGTCAGGAAAAGCGTTCCCGATAATTGCAGTAGGAGGGATACATACGGCAGAGGATGCATTGGAAAAGATTGCGGCAGGCGCTGACCTTATCCAGGTGTACACAGGATTTATCTATGAAGGCCCCGGGATCGCGAAGCGTATCAATAAAGGGATACTGGATCGTGAAGCGAACGGTAAACATTAAGTAATTCTATTTGTTGCAGATAAGGATCACAGGTTATAATGGTTAAATTTGATTTTAATGAAAGAGCTGAAACTAATTGAATGCCCGCGCGATGCCATGCAAGGCATCCACGATTTTATTCCTACTGAAAAAAAAGCTGCATATATAAACTCTATCCTCAAGGCTGGTTTCCATACAGTTGATTTCGGAAGTTTCGTTTCACCCAAAGCTATTCCTCAGATGAGGGATACTGCCCACGTGCTGGAATTACTGGAGCTTGATAAAACAAGATCCAAATTATTATCAATCATAGCAAACGTCCGCGGTGCCCAGGATGCAGTTGAATTTGAAGAGATCAGCTACCTGGGATTTCCTTTTTCTATTTCTGAAACTTTTCAGCAGCGCAATACAAACTCCAGCCTGGCGGAATCGCTTACCAGGGTAGAAGAGATCCAGGATCTTTGTGTCCGTAATAAAAAGGAGCTTGTTGTATATATATCCATGGCTTTCGGAAACCCTTACGGTGATGAATGGAGCAGTGATATCGCTATCTCCTGGACAAAACGCCTGGCGCAGATGGGTATTAAAATCATTGCCCTTTCGGATACAATCGGAGTTTCAAATTCCGAAAATATCTCTTATTTATTTTCACGGCTTGTTCCTGAATTTCCGGGCATTGAAATTGGGGCGCACCTTCATACAACACCAGATACCTGGGAAGAAAAGATCCATGCTGCTTATACAAATGGCTGCAGGCGATTTGACAGTGCAATAAAGGGGTTTGGAGGATGTCCCATGGCGGCAGATAAGCTGACAGGGAACATGCCAACAGAAAAGCTTCTCCAATATTTCAAGACACATAAAATAAATTCCGGGATCAATGAGACAGCTTTTGAGGAAGCTGTTCTACTTGCCGGAAAAACATTTCCACTCTGATGGCTGTATCCCGGTTCCAAAAATTAGTCAACAATTCTTTCCTCTTCCGTCTTTACTTATTGAAGAGCCTTCCGATGGCTTACATTGCAGGCGTGAGGGTTAAAAATTTAACTGATATGCGATCGGTGGTAACAATCCGGCATGGCTGGCTTACGCAGAACCCATTTCGTTCAATGTATTTCGCCTGTCAGTCAATGGCAGCCGAAATGTCCACCGGCCTGCTCGTTATGAATGGTGTTTATGAATCCAGGCCCGGCATTTCAATGCTTGTTGTTAAAAACAATGCAGAATTTTTTAAAAAAGCAGTGGGGAGAATCACTTTTATCTGTGAAGATGGCATGCAAATTTCGGAAGCAATTTCAAAGACAAGATCAACCGGAGAAGGTGTGGTACTATTGTTAAAATCGACTGGCAGGGATGAATCAGGTGCAATTGTATCCGAATTCAATTTTACCTGGTCCTTAAAAGTGAAGTCTTTATAGTTCTCAACATCCGGCTTTGGATAATTTAACATCATTTTTAGCGTTTTTATAAGTACCTTCGTATTAATAAATTTTAATGAGCATGCAAAGAGTTAGTTTTAACAATAAGAACAGTGTGTTTTTCAATTCACTGAAAGAAAAAGTTGATACCTATTTCAAATCCAATAACATAAAAGAAACCGGTAATTATAAATTATATATAAAAACGGCTATTCTATGTGCTTCCGCAATCGGACTTTATTCAGTCCTTGTTTTCTTTACTCCTGAAAATACCTGGCTATCGTTGTTTTTATGCTCTTTGCTTGGAATCAACCTCGCGGGTATCGGTTTCAATGTAATGCATGACGGTGCTCACGGCAGCTTTTCCACAAAAACATGGATCAATGAGCTGATGGGTTATTCTCTCAACTTTATGGGAGGAAGCGTTTATCTGTGGAAATACAAGCACAACGTAAATCACCATTCATTTACCAATATCGAAGGCATGGACGAGGATATTGATATCAAGCCCTGGATAAGGGTGCATCCTGACCAGGAAAAACACTGGTATCATCGTTTTCAGCATATCTACTGGGCAATTCTTTATTGTGTAACTTACCTTTTATGGGTATTTGTACAGGATTTTAAAAAGTACTTTACCGGGAAGATCGGTGATATCCCCTTCCGTAAAATGGATGTGAAAGAACACATCATATTCTGGATCGGAAAAATAGCTTATGTAGCTGCTTTCATTGTGGTTCCTATATTTACTGTGGGGTTGGCAGAAACAATTATCGGTTACCTCGTTATAGCTTGTGTTTGCGGATTCATTATCGCGGTTGTTTTTCAGCTGGCGCATATCGTTGAAGCTGCGAATTTCGAAACCCCGGATGTCCCGAACTACAAAGTAGAAAGCGAGTGGGCGGTGCACCAGATCCAGACTACCGCTAATTTTGCAACTAAAAGCAAAATAGTATCATGGTTTACCGGCGGGTTGAATTACCAGGTGGAACATCATTTATTTCCCCGTATAAGTCATATCCATTACCCTAAGATCTCCGAACTTGTTCGCGAAACATGTCAGCAATTCAACGTACCATACCTTGAATTTCCGACAGTGTTAAGTGCCGTAAGATCCCATGTGGGGCATCTCAAGCAGGTGGGAAGGGCATAAATAAGAAAGGGAATCAATTGATTCCCTTTTCTTATCTATATAACGCCTGACAATTATTTCCTGGCTTTTTTTACCTTTTTAACCGTCTTAGCTTTTTTTACTGTTTTTCCCTTCTTCACCGTTTTAGCTTTCTTTACTGTTTTAGCTTTTTTAGCAGCAGCTTTTTTCTCAGCGTCAAGCTTAATATTATAGCGGATATCTTTCCAATACTCAGCGCCATAGCTAACAAAGATCTCTTCACCGGCTTTTATATCCCTTTCCGCTTCAATGAATCCCCTTTGTTTCCAGATCCGGTAACAGCAGTTGTTCTTAACTCCCGGGATCCTTACAATTCCTTTGGCATCATTTGCATACCGTGCAAGTTCTTCCGGGCGGTAATATGCGTCTATGCATTTCTTTTTGCTTACATAAAAGGCATACCCATAGATGTCATTCTCTGCGCGTCTGTCAAGCTCGGCTTCGGTAATGATCTCCCCGAGATACTCAATAAAGCGTTCACCTTTTTTAACGTCCCGTTTTGTGAACAAGCCTTTACCGGCTCCGGGCAATGTTGATTTCTTTACAATAAGGTCTTCGTACATACAATTTAATTGAGGCGCTAATTTAGCAAAACCTTTGATTGTCCGCTCTGTAAACCCCAATATTTAAAAAGTATTTAAGGGCATATAGTAAAAAAAGGATGAACAATTGTTCATCCTTTTTTATTATTTTAATTCAGGCAATGTATATTTTCTGCCTTTATTCTGCTCCTTTAAATAATCCATGAGCGGTGAAAAGTAATCAAGCATTGCTTTTGCGCTGAGCTCACTGCCGGTTTTTTCTTTAAGCAATTTTCTCCAGTCTGCACTTGCACCCGGCCGCATGATCTCACCGATGAATTTCCCAACTTCTTTGTTGCCGTAGTAATTAGTTTGGTGCGGATCCTGGTGAAGAATATTCTTCGAGATATAATCATGCACCTGGAATAAAAGAACATAGGAAAGCGCATAATCATAATACTGTGCAGCATCGTCATTGATGTGGGTTTTTGTCGCAGCATCGCAATATTCTTCACCCCGGACCTTTGAAGGAGCGATTCCCTGGTACTGTGCGGCAAGCTCCCACCATTTCTTGTTGAACTGATCTTCCGGGAGGTTATTCGAATACAATTCATGTTCAAACATACTCATGGTTCCCGTGCTGAAAGGGATGAACACAACGTAATTTAAAGCCTCTTTCAAAAGGGTTTGCATCTCATCCGATTTACTGTTTTTCGGGATGAGGTCCAGGTTTTCCATGAATGGCTTCTGCATCGCTGCCATGCCCATCATGCTTCCCAATGCTTCATGGTATGCGCGGTTAGCGCCTTCACGAAGGATTACGGGAACATCCGGATTACTGTAAGACAAATAATAATAGATATGTCCGAGCTCATGATGAGAAGTCTCATACCATTCGCTGTTCGGCTCAACACTCATAAGAGAACGGACATCCTGGTCATAGTCCATGTGCCAGGCGGAAGCATGGTTATTCTTTTTATACTTCGCATCTTTTGGAGCAGGGTAGAGATCTGATTTCTCCCAGAAGGACTTTGGAAGTTCCGGAAAACCAAGGCTTACGTAAAAACGTTCTCCCTGCTTTACGATCCATTCCGCATCTTTTGTTTTTAATGCGCTGTCGAGGTTGATCCCCTTAACATCCACAAGGCTGCTCCAATCCTGTCCCCAGCGGTTCGGAAGCCAGTGTGCAGGGATCATATCCGGAATTTCCTTAACTGCGTATTTCTTTGCGAATTCGTAACGGGCATACGTATGAAGCTCACGGAAAAGCGGTGATAATTCCTTGTTGAATTTCTTTAGCATCTCCGTCATTTCTTCGGTGGTCATGCCGTAATCAGATACCTGGTATTCAAAATAATCCTTGTAACCGAGCCCCTGGACTGTTTTGTTGCGAAGGTCACGAAGGTTTACAAGGCCAGTCTTCAATCCTTTACCAACTTCCTTGCTTGCTTCCCATGCTTTCTCACGTTTTCCAAGATTAGTCTCATGTCCGAGGATCGCATCGATCTGGTTCGTTGTAACGGATTTCCCATCGATCTTAAAATCGAATCCGAACAGGTTCTCTGATTGCTTTGTTTCTGCCTGGATACGGGCCTTCACAAGATCCTGCAAAGTGCCCGGGTTATTCGCAGCTTTGTAAATGATGCTGTTCAGCTGTTTTACCTGGATAGGAGTAAGCTGATCTTTATTCTCAAGGAACTTTCTTGCCGTTTCTATGTTTTCTGTGCTTCCTGTGAATTTAGCCAAATCTTCCTGTGCTTTGTTATTCGCGGCTGCATTTGTTGAATCACCTTCAACAATGCGGATCTGGGTCTGCCATGCAGCTTCGTTGGCAATTATATTTATTTCCTGGTATTTTTTGTTATAAGAATCAAGATATACCTGGACGCTGTCCTGTAATGCTTTGTTATTATTTTCCTTGTCATGGGATTTATCACCACCGCAGGAATACAGGATCACAGCACTCGCGATTAAAATAAGATGTTTTTTCATGTAAATGTTTTTTGTTTTTGAGGATAACAAATGTAATAAAATTAGAATGTGTTCCCCATTCAGAAGTACGAAAGGCATATTGGGCTGATGAGATGCTGTAAGCCTTATTTGTTATATTTGCGCCATGTCCTCCCCGAAACAAAAAGTCATCATTGTAGGTCCAGCTTTTCCTTTACGGGGCGGGATCGCTAATTTTAATGAGGCTTTATGCAGGGCATTGGCCGCAGATGGAAAGGAGGTTGTGATCTATTCATTTTCACTCCAGTACCCTGGATTTTTATTTCCGGGAAAGACGCAATTCGAAACAGGAAGCGGACCGCAGGATATTAAGATCAAAACAAGGATTAATTCCGTTAACCCGTTTAACTGGCTGCAGGTAGCTTCGGAGATAAAAAATGAAAAGCCTGATTATGTCATCTTCCGTTACTGGCTGCCGTTCATGGGCCCTTGTCTTGGAACGATAGCCAGGCAGATCAGATCGGGCACAGCGATCAGGACCATCGCGATAACAGACAATGTGATCCCGCATGAAAAGAGGATTGGTGATAAGCAGTTCACAAAGTATTTTGTTAACCATATGGATGGGTTTATTGCAATGTCCCATTCTGTTTTAAAGGACCTGGAGAAATTTACCGGTACCGATAAAAAAGCCTTTCTGCCTCATCCTATTTACGATATTTTCGGTGAGAAGTTAGCAAAAGCAGATGCATTAAGACATCTCGGTTTATCTCCAAACGATAAGCATCTTCTTTTCTTTGGTTTTATCCGGAAATATAAAGGACTGGATCTTTTATTGGAAGCCATGGCGGATGAGAGGGTCCGTAATAAAGGAATCAAGTTGGTTGTAGCGGGTGAGTACTATGAAGATGCCGCACCTTATAATGAGATCATTACCCGGAATAAGCTTGAAGATTCCGTGATTCTGAAAACGGAATACATCCCTTCTGAAGAGGTACGATATTATTTCTGCGCTGCCGATTTGATTGCACAACCCTACAGAACTGCAACTCAAAGCGGTGTTACACAGATCGCGTACCATTTTGAAAAGCCAATGCTTGTGACGAATGTAGGTGGACTGCCGGAGATCGTTCCTGATGGGAAGGTAGGTTATGTCACTGAAATCAATTCTAAAGCAATCGCAGATGCGATCATTGATTTTTATGAATTGAACCAGGAAGGAGAGTTTGTAAAAAACACGATCATTGAAAAGAAGCGTTTCCTCTGGAGCGCTTTTGTTGAAGGGCTGGAGGAATTATATAAAAGGATTACAAGTACTTAATCTGAACTAAACTGTACGCGCGAGCGCAATGGCCTATTTTAGTTGTCTGCTCAAGTTCCCGATATTGCGAAAACGATCGACTCGAACCAGTATCGCACTGTCCCCAGAACACTTTATGGGTTTGCTTCCCGAAAAGGACACGTAAACTTGTCTTATCCACCAATCCTTAACAGCCCAATCTCTAAATAATGGTTTGATTTTTGGGAAGCCTCCTTGATTTTTCGTATTTTTGCAGTGTTTTAGACACTCTCACTGCATTTTCTGGACCCGTATCCTTTCAAATTTTCAGCGTTATGGTTAGAACTAAAAACAGGTATATGAACATTCTGAGAATATTTTTGTTGATCATCTGCATTCCGGCAGTTGGCATGGCCCAGGAAGGTATTAATAAGAAAGATGCTGCCGGTAAAAAGCAGGGCCGCTGGGTTAAAGTGGACGAAAACAAAAAGAAGGTTTATGAAGGCGAATTCATTAATGATATTCCTTCCGGTGTGTTCACTTATTATTACCCGTCCGGTGAGAAGAAAGCGGTGAGTGTTTTTTCAAAGAATGGCACTGTGTCGCGAACCAAGATGTATTCGGTAGGCGGCAAAATTTCCGGTGAAGGGAAGTTTATCAATGAAAAAAAAGACAGCCTCTGGAAATTCTACGATGAAGAAGGAATTCTTATTTCGGAGGAGAATTATGTGAACGGACTGAAAGATGGTAAAAGTAAAGTCTTTTACCGCGGGGGACAGGTCGCTGAAGAGCGTACCTGGAAAAAAGGCGTTCTTGATGGGCCAAGAGTGAATTATTTTGAAAGCGGACAGCTGAAATATAAAGGGCAGTATGTGAAAGGAAAGGTAGAAGGGAAGGTTACTTTTTATCATCCTTCAGGTAAGGTGGATGCGGAAGGAACATATGTTAATGATCTGAAGCATGGCACATGGAAATATTTTAACGAGAATGGAAGTTTAAAAAGAACGGATGTATATTCTTATGGTGACCTGAAAGGCCCTGACCCGAATATTATACCAAAAGAGCAGGTAGAAAAAGAAAAGCAAAAGTCGCAGGAGTATGAAATGACAGACCCCGGCAAAGAGAACCCACATTAAAAATGAGTAAAAAAGGAAAAGTATTGCTTGCAATGAGTGGTGGTATCGATAGTTCGATAGCTGCTTTGCTTTTGCATGAGCAGGGATATGAGGTTGTTGGTATAACAATGAAGACATGGGATTACGCATCTTCAGGCGGGTCAAGTAAGGAAACCGGATGCTGCAGTCTTGACAGTATCAATGATGCCAGAATGCTTGCTGTTAATCTCGGATTTCCTCATTATATCCTTGATATCCGTAATGAGTTCGGTAATTATATCATCGATAATTTCGTGGATGAATACCTTGCGGGCCGTACACCTAATCCATGTGTTCTCTGCAACACACACATCAAGTGGGAGGCTTTGCTGAAACGTGCCGACATGCTGGATTGTGAATTTATTGCAACCGGTCATTATGCCCGCATCCGTGAAGAAAACAGCAGGTATGTTGTATCCCGCGGCCTCGATACCACAAAAGACCAGTCTTATGTACTCTGGGGCCTTACCCAGGAAAGCCTCAAAAGAACCATCTTCCCTCTACAGGATTACAGGAAATCAGAGATCAAGCAAATGGCAAAAGATAACGGATATATTGATCTTGCGAACAAAAGCGAGAGTTATGAGATCTGTTTTGTGCCGGATAATGATTACCGCGGTTTTTTAAAACGAAAAGTTGAAGGACTTGAGCAAAAAGTTGATGGCGGAAATTTCATTGACCGCACAGGAAGGGTGCTTGGTAAGCATAAAGGTTATCCGTTCTACACGATCGGCCAGCGAAAAGGGCTTGAGATTGCCGTTGGGGAACCGCTCCATGTGCTTGAGATACTTCCCGAAACAAATACAGTTGTGCTCGGAAGTAAGGAGGAGCTGGAAGAACAGCGAATGATCGTTGGCAAATATAACCTGATCAAATACGCGTCACTGCCGGATAATTTTGAAACTCTTACAAAGATCCGCTATAAAGATCCGGGTAGCCTGGCGCTCGTCAACCATCTTGATGATAAACTTGAAGTCCTTTTCCATACTCCCGTTTCTGCGGTTGCCCCGGGGCAATCCGCTGTTTTTTATGAAGGGGACGATCTTGTTGGCGGGGGGATCATTGAAAGACAAAGACCAGCCTGATCCGTCAGCTTAAAGAATGAAGCCTTTTGCCTGTAGCAAAAGGCTTTTTTATTTTAAAAAACGCATAAAAATATTTATCTTAGCGTAAACAAAAAAACGGTGTATAAATCTGTATTGGCCCTGTTTATTTCGTGGTTATTAATCTCCTCAGTTTCCTGTAAAAGGGATCCGGGGCTTGCACCAGACCTTGGCTACAATTATTTTCCTGACCAACCTGGCCGATTTGTAGTTTATACAGTAGATTCTTTTTTTTATAATGGAATTACAACTCCTGCAACAGTAATCAATACAAAATTTCAGATAAAGGAAAAGATCGAGTCTGTTTATACTGATAATGAAGGCAGGCCCACAATGAGGCTAGAGCGTTATATAAAAATGTATGACCCTGCAGTTCCATACAGTGCAATGAGCTGGACATTAAAAGATGTATGGGCCCAGAACAAAACAAAAAAAAATGTTGAACGGGTTGAAGAGAATGTACGGTTTGTGAAGCTCTTGTTTCCTGTTAGAGAAGACCAGGTCTGGAACGGCAATGCAAAAAATACAATTGGTGAAGAAAATTATAAGTATGAGTTTTTCGACCTTGAAAGAACGATCGGTAATATAAAGTTTGACTCCGTACTCCAGGTGAGCCAGCATAATGAAACAAGCCTGGTGCACCAGGTGTATGCTGAAGAAAAATATGCACGGAATGCGGGCATGATCTATAAAAGAGTAATTGATGTTAATTCACAACCCCCATCTTCCTGGAACACAAACCCGCCAATGCCATTTTTATCCGACTCACTGAGTGCCTTTTATGCGAGGCCGATATTGAGCAGGGCTTCATCGGGGTTTCACTACACAATGATTGTTAATGCTTATGGAATTGAGTAATATGAAAAAATATTTTTTGCTTTTAGTACTTGTATTCACTTTTTTTGGAGCTGCAGCCCAACCTGGCGTGAAATGCTGGGTAGTGTTTAAAGATAAGAACAACAGTCCCTTCAAAATTAGTGAGCCTTCGCAATATTTATCACAGCGTGCAATACTCAGGAGACAACGGCAGGCCATAGCCATAACAATTACTGATTTTCCCGTTAACCCGGCATACCTTACTGGTCTTCAGGCAGAAGGCGCAGCAATTATTCATACTTCCAGGTGGATGAATGCTGCGCTTGTAACCTTACCGGAGGATAAAATAAAAAAATTGTCAAAAATTAGTTATATCAAAAATATAAGCAGGCTGGAGAAAGATAAACCATCTCCTTTAATTTCAAAATTTGAGCTTGAAGAACGACACTTCCAAAAAGAAGAAAATTCCCGTGCAGCGGCTTCATACAATTACGGACCTTCTTATAACCAGGCCCACATGATCGGGGCAGACTGCATGCATGAAAAAGGATTTAAAGGGGAGGGCATGGTCATCGCTGTGCTGGATGCCGGTTTTTATAATGCGAACATCCTTCCTGCCTTTGACAGCTTAAGAGTGAACGGCCAGATCCTTGGCTGCCGGGATTTTGTCAGCGGAGATACACTGGTATATGAAGATTATCCCCACGGCATGAATGTGCTTTCATGCATGGGAGGAAATTTGCCGGGGCGCATAGTAGGCACAGCTCCGCAGGCTGATTACTGGTTGATCAGAACAGAGGAGTCCGCGAGCGAAACCATGCAGGAAGAGATCAACTGGCTTAAAGGTGCAGAGTTTGCTGACAGTGTGGGCGCTGATATTATCAATTCATCTCTCGGTTACAGCGTTTTTGATGATGCATCCACTAATCATACCTATGCAGATTTGGAGGGTAACAGCACAATTGTTACAAAAGCTGCTGATATGGCAGCGGCAGCCGGAATCCTCGTTGTTTCAAGTGCCGGTAACTCAGGCGGCTATCCATGGTTTAAAATAACAGCTCCAGCGGATGCTGACAGTATACTTACGGTTGGAGCAGTTGATGCTTCAGGGACAATAACCGGTTTCAGCTCACGGGGCCCGACAGCTGATGGCCGTATAAAACCAAACACGGTGGCACAGGGGGGCGGATCCACAATCGCAGCCAATGGAGGAGATATAACGTTTGCGAACGGTACATCATTCTCTTCCCCTATAACTGCGGGGGCAGCAGCTTGTTTATGGCAGGCGCATCCTGACAAGAGCAATATGGAAATTATCCATGCGATCCAGCAAAGCGCAAGCAAAGCAACCTCACCGGATACAGTTATGGGGTACGGCATTCCGGATTTTTGTAAAGCTCACCGCTTGCTTGGCGGAGTTGAAGATATTGTTTATGAAGAGTCCTTTTCAGTATATCCGAATCCATTTAAAAATGATTTCCAATTCGCATTCTATTCAGCAGAAAAGCAGACCGTACTGATAGAGCTGTTTGATATCACTGGGAAAGCGATTTATTCCGAATCGGCAGATTTTGAGATCTATTCCGATAACCGCTTTCATATACCCGCTAACAACCTGGCTGCAGGTGTTTATATGATCATTGTAAAAACCGATAAAAAAACATATCAGGAAAAGGTTTTAAAACAGTAATATTTAAGAAACGATTTCCCTTTATTCTTTAATTCAAAATCCCTTATGAAAAAGCTCAGTATCATTCTTCTAGCATTGAATCTTATTTCTGTTAACCTTGCCAAAGGAGACGAGGGCATGTGGCTGCCATTCCTCCTGAAATCGCTTAATGAAGCAGATATGCAGAACAAAGGGCTGAAGCTTAGTGCAGAAGATATTTACAGCATTAATAAATCAAGCTTAAAAGATGCCGTGGTTCATTTTGGTGGCGGCTGTACCGGTGAGATCATTTCAGAGAAAGGATTGTTGCTTACCAATCATCACTGCGGTTATGGACAGATCCAGGCTCACAGTACAGTTACAAACGATCTTCTTACGAATGGCTTCTGGGCAATGAGCGCTTCCCAGGAGTTGTCGAACCCGGGGTTAACAGCCACCCTGATTGTGCGTATGGAAGATGTTACCACCAGAGTCCTGGCCAATATAACGGATAATATGAATGATGCCGAACGTGAGAAAAAAATAAGCGAAGCGATCACTGCAATTACAAAAGAGGTGACATCATCCTCCCGTTACGGGGCATTTATCCGTCCGTTTTACTATGGTAATGAGTATTATATGTTCGTTACTGAAACCTTCCGCGATGTACGCCTTGTGGGGGCACCGCCTTCTTCAATTGGAAAATTCGGAGGTGACACTGACAACTGGATGTGGCCGCGACATACAGGTGATTTTTCTGTCTTCCGCATCTATGCAAACAAGAACAATGAGCCTGCCGATTATTCTCCAGATAACGTATCTTATAAACCCAAGCATGTGATACCCGTATCATTGAAAGGTGCCGAGCAGAATGACTTTACAATGGTTTATGGTTTCCCGGGGCGTACAACAGAATATCTGAGTTCCTATGCCGTGGACATGATCATGAATGAAAGCGATCCTGCAAAAGTGAAGATTCGTGATACACGCTTAAGGATCCTCGATGAAGATATGAAAGCAAGTGATAAAGTGAGGATCCAGTATTCGGCAAAATATGCAAGCCTCGCAAACTACTGGAAAAAGTGGGCGGGTGAGATAAACGGGTTAAAAAAGCTGGATGCTATAAATAAAAAGAAAACGTTCGAACAGGAATTACTTCAGAAAATCAATGCAGATAATACTGCAAAAAGTAAATATGGAACTCTCTTCAGTGATTTTGAAAAAGCATATTCGGAATTCAGGGTATTGAACAAACAACGTGATTACTACTCAGAGGCAATGCTTGGAATAGAAGCGGTTAACTACGCACTTACCTATAATGAAACCATTGAAGCCTTGAAAAATGGCAAAAAGGCCGGTGATCTGCAAAAAAACCTGGATAAGCTGAAAGCAGATCTTCCTGCATTTTTTAAAGATTACAATGCTGCTACTGATGAGAAAATCTGTGCTGCAATGCTTAAAATGGTATCAGAAAACCTGGATCCGCAGCAGCAGGCTTCTGTTTTCTCGGAGATTCAGTCTAAATACAAAGGTGATTTTAATAAATATGCGAAAGCTATTTATTCGAAGACAATGTTCACTTCAGAGGAAAAGATGAAAGATGCATTGGGTGATCCCGAAAAGAGCTACAAAAAGATCATAAAAGATCCTGTTTATATGCTGATGAGAAGTGGCTATGAGAAGTTCTATAATGATGTCCGCACTAAATACAACGATTCCGATGCTAAGATCATGACGCTTAACAGGACGTACATGAAAGCAATGCGTGAGCTGGTAACAACTAAAAAATATTATCCTGATGCTAACAGCACACTGCGCGTTACTTACGGAAAGGTAGATGGATACAATCCAAGGGACGGAGTGTATTACAATTATTATACGACCTTAAACGGATTGATGGATAAAGAAAATCCCCTTGTTGACGAGTTTGTTGTGTCACCAAAATTAAAGGAGCTTTATTTGAAAAAAGATTATGGGCAGTATGCTGATAAGAATGGAGACCTCCGTGTAGCATTCTGCGCAAGTAACCATACTACGGGGGGGAATTCCGGAAGCCCTGTATTTAATGGTGAAGGTCAGCTGATCGGAACTAACTTCGACAGGAACTGGGAGGGGACCATGAGTGATATTATGTACAATCCTGACCAGGTAAGAAATATCGTGCTTGACGTTCGTTACACGCTTTTCGTGATTGATAAATTTGCAGGAGCAGGGTATTTGCTGGATGAAATGAAAATCATTAAATAACCTGCGCATTGATCAAACGAATTTACAGATCTGTGTTGTTTTGCGGTCACATATCGAAAGCAATCTTAATCCTATTGCCAAATTCCTGATCGGGCACTTACCCAATTAACTAATTACCAATATGCAGGTAGAAATAATAACAATCGGGGATGAAATCCTCATAGGGCAGATCGTTGACACGAATTCAGCTTATATAGGACAATTGCTGAATATGAACGGGATGAGCGTAAAGCAGATCTCTTCCGTTTCTGATGACCGCGAACATATCCTGAACTCTCTGGAGGAAGCCCGGAAGCGTGCTGATATTATCATCATTACCGGTGGGCTGGGTCCCACCAAAGATGATATCACAAAAAAAACCTTAGCTGAATATTTCAAAACGACTATGCGCTTCGATGAACAGGCGTATGAAGATGTGGTGAATATTTTCGCGACTTACGGAAAGGAAGTAACCCCGCTTAACAGGCTGCAGGCAGAAGTCCCAGCCATTTGTGAAGTGCTAAGAAATAAGAACGGTACCGCACCGGGAATGTGGTTCAACGTGGAGGGTAAGATCTTCATTTCACTTCCGGGGGTGCCATACGAGATGAAAGCACTGATGCGTGACCAGGTGATTCCGAAGGTCCGGTCAATGTTTAAATTACCGGTAATCGTCCATAAAACAATACTGACCCAGGGTATCGGGGAGTCGGCCTTGTCGGAAATGATAGCAGAGTGGGAGGACAGTCTGGCCGCAGACAGTATCAGGCTAGCGTATTTGCCTTCACCAGGCATGGTACGTTTGCGTTTAAGTACTAAAGGTCCGAATGAGAAAGAGCTTAATACTTTAACTGACCGCAAAATAGAAGAACTTAAAAAGATCATATCCGATTACATATATGGCTATGAAATTTACGGTGAGGAGAAGGAGAGCCTGGAAATGATGGTTGGAAAGCTTCTTAGTGAAAATTGCAAGACGGTTTCTACAGCGGAAAGCTGCACAGGAGGTTACATTTCACACCTGATCACAAAAGTACCCGGCAGCTCTAAATATTATACCGGCTCGGTAATTTCCTATGCTTATGAGATCAAGGAAAGTGAACTAGGTGTTCCTCATGATGTGATCATGAAGCACGGGGCTGTAAGCCGGCCTGTTGTTGAGCAGATGGCCAGGGCGATCCGTGAACGCTATAAAACCGATTATTCGATCTCTGCTTCAGGCATTGCCGGACCTGACGGAGGTACTCCTGATAAACCTGTGGGTACAGTGTGGATAGCTGTAGCAACTCCCGAAAGAGTGTTCTCTGAAAAATTTCTTTTCGGAAGCAACAGGGAAAGGAATATTCATAAGACTGCCAATGCCGCATTAAACATGCTTAAGAAAGAGCTGGAAAAGAATATTGTCTAAGTAGCTATCAGTAAACAGATCAGCGCTTCCCCTCTTTTTTCATGCTGAGAAATACATCCCAGTATTTCTCTTTCGTCATGTCCTCCCAGTGAATCAGGTAATAACGGTATTGGTAAGTTTGAAACTGGCACAACGCGATCATTGCGATTACTGATGGTACGAGGAGCCTCCTAAATATTTTCTTTGATGCATTCTGGAACTGCAGGGCTAAGAGGATGGAGAACAATGACAGGTAATCAACGAAGACCCTTGAAGAAAAACTGCCTCCATACCACCAGTTCCACCAGGAAGATAAAATGTAAGTAAGTATGACAAAAAAGACGAGGAAGCTGAAAAATTCGAATCTTCTCCTTTGATAAAAATAATATAAGCCGAACAACGATAACAGGTAAAGAGGGGTATAAAGGAACAATCCTTTTTTATAACTGAAAAGCATTAAGAAAAAATGCGGATCCTTAAAATTAAATTCCTCGGAAGGATACGAATCCACCCAAAGATGGCCTGAGGAGATCTTATATATTAAAAGCTGAATACTTATAATACCGGCCAGGGCCAAAAAACCGGTAGCAAAAAGACCGAAATTCTTCTTCAGGATATTCGTTCCCTTAAAAATATAATACATGTCTCCTGCCAGGAAGGGTACGGCCATTAAAACAAGCAGGTTTGCCGGCCGGACCAGGAAAATAAAACCCAGGATGATCATGCTGAGGATCATATATCTCCTGTCGGATGTGATAAATAATTTTTTCATGTAAAAGCAGAAAGCGGCAATAAGTGCAAAGGAGTAAATATGCGACATTCCCATTTCACATACGGTGTAAAAAAACAGGTTGGTTCCGAAGAGAATTGCCAGGAGGGTAAAGGACCTTATGCCATTGCTTATATGATAAAGCCTGAGTAATTTATCCGTGAATATCAGCCCGGCCAGCATGTAAAAGATGCCGGCAAGGGTAATAAAAAGCATATAGATCCGGGAATAGCCATCTGCTTCGTAGTCGCTGAATAAAGTCAATATATGGGCCGTTAAAAAAAAAGGGCTTTGAGCAATAGCGGTTCCGCAATAGTATTTATTTACGTTATATGAGTTATCAATTTTTACGCGGTAATCGTAATTGAAATGTGAATTGTATTTTGCGGTTTCCACCGAATCATAAAAAGTAAAGTTAAGATCCTGGTAAATAAACACGGCCGGTAAATAAGCGTAATATCCACGTGCATCAGCTTCAATAATGTTCTGCCATTTATCTTTGCCCCAATGTATGTTAGTCGTAATAAAAAGGCATACGACCGTACACAGAAGGATTATGATTTTAGGTTGGAAGAGTTTTCTCATGTTATAGCAATCCTTCTTCTTTCAGAATTTTTTTTGGCAGCTGGGCTTTTATCAATTCATAGGATTGCCTGATATAAGCTTCCCATTCTTTTTTACTTAGTCTTGAACTTTTTTGTACAAGCACCCATTTATACCTGCCGACATAAGGAGCTGAAATGATGTTCTCTGTATGGATAAGTTCTTCAAATTCATCATCCCTGACTTTGAATGATACTTGCATCGGGGGTTCAAGTCCTGTAACACAAAACATCTTCCTGCCCACAGAAAAACACAGGTCATGTCCCCATTTTATATTTTCCGTAACTCCCGGAAGGCTTTTGCAGAATGATTGAAGTTGTTCTATATCCATATTATGAACAAATTTTAGTTTATGAAACGTCATCCCGTGCCCCGACACGGATCTCATAAATGTTATAGTCTGTTTTTTATTTCATTTCCGATCAGCGCCTCAAACAGATCCCGTCTGCACGGGACCTTCTCCGAATCCTTACTCACACTAGTTAATCACCAAACTCACACCCCTGCATAAAGCTGTTTGTTTCTTCATGCCAGTGAAAATTACTGCCTGACCTGGAATTTTCCCAATAGAACTTTCCGCGTTTTATGTCGTAATTTCCTATCTGGTCCATTGTTGCCGCATCAAATAACCTTCCGTTGACCATTACATATTTTATGCTTTCGGTATTGCGGATATTTTCCAGCGGATTCTTATCAAGGACAACAAGATCAGCCAGCTTGCCTTTTTCCAGCGAACCGATCTGGTCATCCATCCCGATGTAATGAGCGCCATTCATCGTAGCGCATCTTAAAGCCTGCAATGGGGTCATGCCGCCCATCTGGAGCATCCATAGTTCCCAATGAGCACCGATTCCCTGGATCTGACCGTGAGAACCGAGATTAATTTTTACACCGGCATCTGCCAGTTTCTTGCAGGAGCGTGATACCAGCATCCAGCCGTTCTCGTATTCTTCTTCAGGAATGATCTTCCTGTGGCGGGACCGTGAATCAATAATAGCACGCGGAGTGAAGCTTAATAAGCGGGCGTTTTCCCACACATTGGTTTTCTGATACCAGTAATCTTCCCCGTTTATCGCACCGTAAGTTACAATGAGAGTAGGAGTGTAGCCGGTGCTGCCGGCACTCCATAGTTTGATCACATCATTGCCCAAATCAGCGATTGGAATATTATGTTCTATCCCGGTATGACCATCAAGGATCTCGCTCATATTGTGATAAAACGTAGACCCCCCTTCCGGCACAACCATTACTTTCAGGTCGCGTGCCGCCTGTATGACCTGCTGGCGCTGCTCTCTCCGGGGCTGGTTGTAGCTTTTTACGGAAAAAGCGCCAAAGGCTTTTGTGCGGGCAATTGCTGAACGTGCATCCTCAAGGCTGTTGATCACGGCTTTAAAATCACCTTCAGCGCCATAGAGGATGGTACCTGTGGAAAATACCCTCGGGCCCACCATATAACCTGCTTTTACCATTTCCGACTGAGAGAACACCATTTCTGAAACCGAGGAAGGATCGTGAGTTGTAGTTACGCCAAACGCAAGGTTTGCGTAATAGCTTGCCTGTTTTTGGGGACTGGGGCCAAGGCGCCAGGTATTCAAATGCGCATGTACATCCACCATTCCGGGCATGATCGTTTTGCCGCTGCAGTCGATGACCTTTGCATCGGAAGGGATTTTCACTTCATCGGATTTACCTATGGTTTCGATCCGGTTTTCTGAAATTATTATTGTTCCGTTCTCTATTACTTCATCCTCCTTCATCGTAATGATCCTCGCATTTTTCATTGCGATTCTTCCTTTAGGCTTATCTGAAGGTAACTGAAGATTGATCTTTACACCAACGGAATCCATCGGTAATGCTTTTTCCGGGGCACCTTCAAGGAATGTAAAACGGTTCCTGAGTTCTGTGGTAAAGTATTCATCGCTGTAGGTCCAGTAGATTTTCCGGTTGTCTGCGCTCCATTCCAGGTTTAACGCGGCATCTTTTGCTATTTGTACAACAGGAGCGGAGGCCATCTGGGCATTCAGATCAACCGTCTTACCTGTTCTTGGGAATGCAGAAACATAAGCTTTGAATAGTTCGATAAACGCGACCCATCTCCCGTCAGGGCTTGGGACAACTGACGTTGCATACTTGGAGGTAAAGTCGGTACGAAGTTCCCTGCCTTCCACGGAAATGCTTTTAAAAGTCTTACCCTCTTCGGTTTCTGATCCTTGGAAAAAGATCCTGTCATTACCTATAAAACGCGGATCGCTGCCTTCTTTGGAAACCAGCTTCGGTTTCGCGCCCGCTTTGTTCTCGATGATGTAAATTCCGGGGTCAGTGCTGTATGTATACCCAAGATGATCATTGCCTTCTTCTTTCTGGAACACGATCCATTTACCGTCTGCCGAAAACCGCGGAGTACGATAAATTCCTTTAGCAGTCGTGATCTTCACCGGCTTCCTGTCTTTCAGGCTCATCCTGCAAACAGCACCCATGTTATCATCATTCCAGGTTGTGTAAACGATTTCATCTCCCTTCGGAGAGAAAGAAGGTTCAAATTCAAAATCCGGGCTGTTTGATAATCTTGAAGGAGTTCCGTTCGGAAGGTCTTTTTTCCAGAGATAACCTGCAGAATTAAATACAAGGGTTTTCTCATCTGCAGAAGCTGTTGCATTCCTGATCACTTTCACAATGAATTTATCGGGAGCAACTTCCTGCCTGAATCGTAAAGCATCAATTATTGTATGCTTTGCATTAACGGTAAAAGGAATTTCTGTCGCGCTGAACCTGGTTACATCAATATTATTGATCTTGCCGTTTGCCCAGATGATAATATGGGAATTATCAAGCCAGTTGAAATTTGCATACACACCAAAGATCGCCCAGGCTTCCTGCTGATCCTTGCTGAGCTTATCATATACAGGCCATTCTTCACCCGTTTCAAGATTCCGTAAATACAGAACGCTGGCAGTACGAACACGTTTCACATAAGCAAGTGTTTTTCCGTCCCTGGAGATCTGCGGCCGGCATGCACCTCCTGGCCCTCCTGTAACCTGTTCGGTCTCACCGGTTATCCTGTTGAACCGTTTAATTACATAGATCTGGTTGTTAGGGTCTTTATTGTATTGGAAGAATCCTCCCGGGTACATGTCTTCGCTGTAATAAACATATTTACCATCAGGCGAAACACATGGTTCACCCGCATCCTGCTGCTTATTCCTTTTAATGGTCAGCTGTGAGCCCTCACCGCCTGAGATATGATACATCCACATTTCTCCTGCCCCAAGGGAACGCGTAGAAGAAAAATGCTTTCTCGCGATGAGGTATTGGCTGTCTTCGGTCCACACCGCGTTGTTTACCAGCCTGAAGTTCTCTGTGGTTACCTGTTTTGGATTTGATCCGTCAGCGTTCATTATCCAGATATTATCCCCGCCTCCAGCATCACTCGTGAAAGAGATTTTTTTTCCGTCAGGACTGAAGCGCGGCTGCACCTCATAAGGGAATCCGGTTCGAAGGACTTTAGCTTCACCACCGGTTACAGGCATGGTATAAATATCACCAAGCATGTCGAAAACAATCGTTTTTCCGTCAGGACTCACATCCAATCCCATCCATGTGCCTTCATTGGTCTTGATTTCGACTTCTTTAGATGTCCCTTTAGGTGAGGCAACATCCCATTTTTTGTCTTTTTCTTTGTCTGTTTGCGCAAAGGAGGCATAACTGCAAAGGACTGCAGCAAGCAATAACTTATAGGAATTCATAGTGTAAAAAATTTGAAAGACTAAATAAGCAATAAAAAATGGAAAAAGCAGGGAAAATATGATGAATGGAAGAAGGTTGGTTTAAGTTCAATATTTCAGGTACGGTATCCACGGCAGGCCTAAAAATGTTTGATTTACTTTTTTTTATATCTTTATAGCATGAAAAAGTCAATTTTCAGGATCCTTGCTAAGATAAACAAGGCTATTTTGCCTAAATACTATAATAAGGACCTTAAAAACCTTAAAAAATGGGAAATGGCCATTGTTGGTTATAAATACTGGGTAACGACTAATGCCCTGGACTGATAAAAAGGGCCACCTTCCAGCGAGGATATTTTGAAAAACAGAAAAAATAACAGAAAATATTGCAGATTTAATACAATTGCTTATCTTTGCAATCCGAAATTAAAAATAAAAAAGAAATGAAACCAGGAATTCACCCAGAAAATTACCGTTTAGTGGTATTTAAAGATATGAGTAATGATTACTCTTTTGTTACTAAATCATGTGTTGATACGAAAGAAACAATTAAGTGGGAAGACGGTAATGAGTACCCTGTAGTAAAGCTTGAGATCTCTCATATGAGCCATCCTTTCTACACAGGTAAAGTTAAATTGGTGGATACAGCAGGACGTGTGGATAAATTCCGCAACCGTTACGCTAAAAAATAATTTTTTTAAGGTGTATATACAAAGCTCCCTTTCCTTAACCGGAAGGGGATTTTTGTTTTAAAAAATGTCCTGAAGTATTTGTATTCATCAATAAAAAACATACTTTTGGAACTC
Organism: Bacteroidia bacterium; assembly: GCA_036386835.1. Taxonomy (GTDB): domain Bacteria; phylum Bacteroidota; class Bacteroidia; order 2-12-FULL-35-15; family 2-12-FULL-35-15; genus 2-12-FULL-35-15. The sequence continues at coordinate 32,852 of DASVUX010000035.1, read as the reverse complement.
TTAATTTAAACTAAAGAATATTATGAATATACACGAATATCAAGGTAAAGCGATCTTAAAAAGTTTTGGTGTTGCTATCCAGGAAGGGATTGTTGCCGATACACCGGAACAAGCTGTTGAAGCTGCAAAGGAGTTGCAAAAGACTACAGGTACAGGATGGTGGGTTGTAAAATCCCAAATCCATGCAGGAGGCCGCGGGAAAGGAAAGATCGCAGGAACTGAGCAACGCGGTGTGGCTTTGGCCAAATCACTTGATGATGTTAAGACCATTTCAAAAAATATTCTTGGTAATCAGCTTATCACCCTTCAAACAGGGGAAAAAGGTAAAAAAGTAAACAAAGTGCTGATCGCCCAGGATGTATATTACCCGGGTGAATCAGAAACGAAAGAATACTATGTGAGCGTTCTACTCGACCGTGCAAAGGGCCGTAATACCATCATGTATTCCACAGAAGGCGGGATGGACATCGAAACTGTTGCACATGATACCCCGCACCTGATCTTCAAGGAAGAGATTGACCCTAAAGTAGGGCTTCGTGATTTCCAGTGCCGTAAGATCGCATTCAATCTTGGCTTGTCAGGAGAATCGCTGAAAGGAATGACCAAATTCATTGCTTCTCTTTACAAAGCCTATGATTCTATAGACGCTTCCATGTTCGAGATCAACCCTGTATTAAAAACTTCAGATAACAAGATCATCGCAGTAGATTCAAAGGTTACTTTTGATGGTAACGGTTTATTCCGCCACCCTGATTATGCAGCTCTTCGCGATACTTCGGAAGAAGATCCCACAGAAGTGGAAGCAGGAGAGTTCGGCCTTAACTATGTAAAGCTTGATGGGAATGTCGGCTGCATGGTAAATGGTGCCGGGTTAGCGATGGCAACAATGGATATTATTAAATTATCGGGTGGAGACCCGGCCAACTTCCTTGATGTTGGAGGTACAGCCAACGCTGCACGTGTTGAGCAAGCTTTCCGCATCATTCTTAAAGACCCTAAAGTAAAAGCGATCCTGGTGAATATTTTTGGCGGTATCGTTCGCTGCGATCGTGTTGCACAGGGTATTGTAGATGCTTACAAAAACATGGGAACTATCAATGTACCTATCATTATCCGCTTGCAGGGAACAAATGCCGTGGAAGCGAAGAAGATCATTGATGAATCGGGATTGAAAGTTTACTCTGCTATTGCATTGCAGGAAGCTGCAGATCTTGTGAAAAAAGTTCTCAGTTAATATATATTCTGACCTGATTAAAAAAGGGAGCCTAAAGCTCCCTTTTTTATTTTTTAAACTATCCTAAATTTAATATTCCATTTATGAAAAAGAATCTGTTTTCCACCCTTGCAGTAATTACATTCTCAACAGCCTTTTCCCAAACCACTCCTGTCACTACTTTGGTGAAGGACGGTGAAATCTCTGTTGTTGCAGGGATGACTGCTGCTAAATTTAAAAATTCAACTATCGAGAAAGATGAGCATGTAACACTTGAGAAGCAAAACGGATTTGATTTTTCATTTGAATACAGTAAGTATGTAGCTAACAGGATCGGATTTGGAATCGGGGTGGGAGCCTCAACTTACAAACAGGAATATTTTGAAAGAGGCTTGTTCATTTTATCGAACCAGGTTGATAAGGACGGCACCACTTATGACCGTTGGGTAAAGTCAGATATTTCATACACAGATAAGTTGACTTATCTGAATATTCCAATATCTATGCATTTGTTGTTAGGCAAATCTCCACGCTATTATGGATTCATCGATGCAGGAATAATAAACGGTTTTCTGATCAGCCAGCTTCATACCGAATCCGGCAGTAAAGAGGCAATGTCGCGTTACCCGACTCAATACAATAATCTGTTTATTTTATCACAGAATGATCCGAATTATGGAGATATCACAACTGCTGTTTCCAAAAAGGATGAAGAACGATACAAGTTTTATAATATGTCCGTTCATCTTGCGGTTGGAATCGCTGCATCTATGACAGATCGCCTGTTCCTGAAAGTTAAGCCATTCCTGAATTATGGATTTTCTGATATTACCGGTCCTGACAATAAAGACAAAGATTATGAGAACATTCTTGGACAAACATCAAAATATACAAAGACAAGCCTTTTCTCTGCAGGAATTGATATCGGGTTTGCCTTTAACCTGTAATTTTGGGTTCATTGTCGCATCCGGGATCAAAATCAGAAAGACTTCTTATCATAGGTTCGGTATGGCCTGAACCCAATTCTTCTGCGGCAGGCAGCCGGATGCTTCAGTTGATCGAAATCTTCCGTGAAAATAGCTGGAGCATAGCATTTGCTTCAGCAGCAGCAGACAGTCGATTCGCAATTGATCTGAAAAGCATTGATGTTCAAAAAGAAACCATTGAATTAAACAGCAGCAGCTTTGATAATTTTATTAAAGAGCTGCAGCCTCAGATAGTGATCTTCGATCGTTTTATGACAGAGGAGCAATTCGGCTGGAGAGTTGCGGAAAACTGTCCTGAAGCTTTACGGATCCTCGATACGGAAGACCTCCATTGCCTGCGGCATGCACGACAAACTGCCTGGAAGGCAAGAAGGCAATTCTCACTTCCTGACCTAAATAACGATATTGCAAAAAGGGAGATTGCAAGCATTTACCGTTCTGATCTTTCATTGATCATTTCCAAATATGAAATTGAATTGCTGAAAGAATATTTTAAAGTAGATCAGTCATTGCTGCATTACCTTCCTTTTATGCTGGAACAGGCTGAAAACAGTGATTATCCAGACTTCTCCTCCCGGAAACATTTTATTACGATCGGGAACTTTCTTCATGAGCCTAACTGGAATTCTGTACAATATCTTAAAGAGAAGATCTGGCCGCTTATCCGAAAACAGTTACCACAGTCAGAACTGCATGTTTACGGTGCTTACCCTTCGCAAAAAGTTTTTGCACTACACAATGAAAAAGAAGGGTTCCTTGTAAAAGGCAGGGCCGATAGTGCAGAAGATGTAATAAAGAACGCAAGAGTTTTACTTGCACCTTTACGCTTCGGAGCGGGTTTAAAAGGAAAGCTTGTTGACGCAATGAACTTCGGAACACCGAGTGTCACCACCGGAATCGGAGCGGAGGCCATGCATGATCAATTGGACTGGAGTGGCCTGGTAGCTGATTCAGCGGAAGGTATTTCAAATGCTGCAACCAGGCTGTACTCAGATGAAGCCCTGTGGAACAAATCGCAGCAGAACGGATTTAAAATTATTGAATCGGTATATCCGAAAAAAAGTCTTGGACAGGAATTCATAAACAGGGTAGCAACGCTTCGTTCTGGCATCAAAGAACACCGTCTGAATAATTTTACAGGCAGCATGCTGATGTTCCATACTGTTTCAGGGACCAAGTACATGAGTAAATGGATAGAGGAAAAGAATAAGCTTTAGAAGATCTTCTCTATGATCAGGTTCAATACTTCCACCAGGATCAGCACGATTACAATGACTTCCAGGAAGCTGCTCTTCCGCTGGTGCATGAGGTCGATGAGAAGGCTCAGGTTCTCTTTAATGATCTCAAGTTCTTCCTGGATATTTCTATAACGGCTCTGAAGATCGAATGTCTTCTTTAATTCCATGTCAATCCTGTAAAGGTCTTCATCTTCCCATGTTTCAGGGGCAGAATCGAAAATATACAGGTTCTCGTTGATCTTATTCCTGAAGTTAATGATCTTGCCGATGACTTTATTGAGCTTGCTCCCTGCGATATCCAGCTTCCCTTTTCTTTCCAGGTAAAGTGTATGTTCATTTGTTTCCTGAAGCAACAGCTCTGTCTGGTTCGAATAATAATCAAGCGCAACAGACTGTGAAACATTCAGCATAATGATCCTTAATGCGTCCACACTGGTGCGGATAAGCTCTATTTTATTATGACCGAATTTGTTTTCAGTGGCATTGGTTTCAACAAAGAATTCGTCATTCAGCTGCATTTCAAATGCATTCTTGCAATATGGGGCTGCTGTGGAAATAAAGCCGGCCATTGCTTTTTCGTCATAATTACAGAAAGCAACAACGCCATAGCGAAACACATACACATACTGATACGGTCCTGTTTCATAAAACAACTCGTCAGAATCGGAATGGATCAGGTTAGTTTCATTTGCAGCACGGAACGTCTTAATGTCAATGCTGTCAGCTATTTGCGCAGATATGATCTTTAGCATTTTGTAGCAGGTTGTACCATGTTAATAAAAAAAATATGCCAGCGACTGAGGATGATTTTTAGAAATTTTCCACAAAACGCAGTATCGAATCTAAAAATCCCTACATTTGTCGCGTTATAAAACTAAAATGCCAATAGCACTAACTATCATTCTCATGATTATTCCCGTGATCTCCATCATGTGGCGTTGCTATTGTTGCCATATGATGCGTTTTAACCGTATCCATGTCCGCAGCTAATCCTGCAAATTAATCCTTTTTGTTTTTTTATTTTTTCACCGGCCCCGGCCATTTATATCTTTTGATATGTCACTGGTAACAGATAGTATCCTGGAAAAGCTCAACAGCCTTATAGTGGTTGTTAACTCGAAGGCAGAAGTCGAATATGTTAGCCCCTCCGCAAAAAGAATTCTGGGCTTTGAACCTGAACAGCTGATGGGTGAAGGCTGGTGGGCACTAACCCGCGATAATGACCCGGAACGTGAAGATATCAAGCAGCTTGCACTGCAGCAGCTGAACCAGGATAGCTTGCTTGCTGCGATCCCGTATGAAAGATTACTCAAGACCGCTAGCGGTGCCGACCGCTGGATCTTGTGGAATACTTCCAAAGGCCCTTTGAACACCCTGATCGGGATAGGCCATGATATTACCGACCGGAAAAAGGCGGAACAAAAGCTTATAGAAAAGAACCGGGAACTGGAACAGCATAATAAGGATATGGTCGACAGCATTACTTATGCAAGCCGGATCCAGGAAGCTATTCTGCCGGATGTGCAGAAGATAAAGGAAACCTTTAAGGATGCGTTTGTATTGTACGAACCAAAAGACGTGGTCAGCGGGGATTATTATTTCTTTTACAGGAATAATAATAAAGTGTTTGTTGCTGCTGTGGATTGCACAGGCCACGGTGTTCCGGGGGCGCTGATGAGCTTCATTGCAAATTCTATCCTGAAAGAAGTGATCATTAAGAAGAAAGTGGAAGAGCCTTCCGAAATATTATATGCACTGGACGAAGAATTACTGGTCGCTCTTAATAAACAGAATTCAGGGAGCATGACTTACGATGGAATGGATGTATCGCTTGGTGTGTTTGACCTGGCAAATAATACATTAATATTCTCAGGTGCCTTCCGGCCGATGCTGCTGGTGAGAAATGACACAATCATTGAGTTTGAAGCCAACAGGTTCCCGATCGGGTTTTATGGTGATACGAAAAAGGTGTTTACATCAAAACAGATCAGCCTGCAGGAAAATGATACGTTTTATTTTTTTACGGATGGCTATTGCGATCAGTTTGGAGGGGAGCAGAAAAAGAAATTCAACCGGAAGCGTTTTAAAGAACTCTTGTTGTCAGCTCAGTCCATGGAGATGGATGAACAGGAATCATTCCTTCAATATGCATTGCTTAACTGGAGACAGGAAGAGGAGCAGATGGATGATATATTGGTAATGGGGATTAAGATCTGATCTTTAATACAGAGGACTGAGCCAGCAGAGTTACACAGAGTTTTTTTCTCTGCTTTCCCTGTTCCTCTTTGTAGATTAAAAGGAAAGCAGCTCTTCGTATAGTTCCTTCAAAGGCAAACCCATAACATTGAAGTATGAACCTTCAATACGTTCCACGGCAATATAGCCTATCCATTCCTGTGCTCCATAAGCACCCGCTTTATCGTAAGGGTTGTAATTATTGATGTAGTAGGTAATTTCATCCATTGAAAGCTCTTTAAAATAAACTTTGGTGAGAGAGTAGAAGGACTTGGTCTTATTTTTTGATCTGATGCAAACACCGGTATAAACCTCATGCATCTTATTGGAAAGCAATTGCAGCATTCTTACTGCATCTTCAAAATTTTCTGGTTTATTAAGAACCATTCCATCAATCCAGACAATAGTGTCTGCGGTGATAACGATGGTGTTTTCTGCCAGATCTGCATCAAAAGCATCAGCTTTCTTTTTACAAAGGTAAAGCGGGATCTCCTGGGCCTGCAGCGTTTCAGGGAAGCTTTCATCTACTTCTTTTGTATGTACTTCAAACTCAAGTCCAAGATCCTTTAAAAGGAATTGTCTGCGTGGTGATTTGGAAGCCAGGATGAATTTGTATTTTTTAAGGTCTTCGAATAACATGAAAAATTCTAATTTAAAAGGTAAAGGAAGAGGTAACAAACGCCCATCAGCATGATGAATTTGGCAGTGTTACCCGCGAGCCGGAACTCAGCCTTGGATTTGGCAGTCTTTACTTTCCAGGTCAGAAACAGCAAAGGTAATTGCAGAGCGAATAAAAAATATATTACAAGAACAATCTCCTGGTCAAGGAACATCAGGAACTGAATATATCCAAGACAGCAGATCGTAATGAGAGAAAGGAGAATTACGATATTTTTTGTTGCGGGAATCCCGAGCACTATCGGCATCGTTTTGCAGCCATAGGCTTCGTCACCTTCAAGATCCTCAATATCCTTTATGATTTCCCTGAGCAGGGTGGTGATGAAGGCAAAGAACGAAAGCGCTGCGATTACCGGCAGGATCACCGGTTTAGGAGAATATTGCCTTGTCAGCTCGTGATAAGCTGCAATAAAGGGAACAATAGCGGTGAAAAGTGCGATCACAAGATTTCCTGACAGGAATTTTCTTTTAAATGTGGTAGAATAAAGCCATAAGCCTGTTGCGGCAGTGATATAGATCACTACCAATTTCCAGTCGCGCATGTACCAGGAAAGATACAATGCAATTGCAATTGCAAGAAAATTGATCACGGTGTGGGCACCGATGGCGACACGCCTTTTTACCCCTTTGTCAATTACCATGCGTTCGGGCTTATTTACCTTGTCGATCCGGACATCAAAATAATCATTGATCACATAACCCGCAGCTGCTATCATTACAGTGGAGAGGGAGAGGAGAAAGAAGTGAAAATCTTCGAGTGCTGAATCCCGCCCCATCACAGGGAGTATGACGCAGTATCTTATCATATACTGCGTGAAAGCAATAATGAGAAGGTTTTGAATGCGGATCAGTTTTAAAAATGCTAACAACGATATTTGGGAATTACGAATTTTTACGAATATACGAATCTGTGTTGGACGGATACGAATAAGAAAAACAATTTACGAATCTGGGTTTGATAACTGGTGTTAATGTAAAAATGCCGTTTTAAATTGTCAGCCCGTGCTTCACGGGATCTCATAAATGTTAGCAGGTTCTGATAACAGATACGTGTCAGGCACGGGATGACAGATAGAATTGAAATTCTCCGCGCAATCACTACCAGATAAACCCATCGTGATCTTTCCATTTGCCCTGTACTTTTAAGACCTGTTCGATCACATCACGGACTGCACCTTTGCCGCCATCCTGGTGAGAAATATAAATGCTGATATCCTTAATCTCCTGTACAGAATCTTTCGGGCAAGTTGGTATGCCTACACGTTTCATTACCTCATAATCCGGGATGTCATCACCCATGTAAAGGATCTCATCCGCGCTCAATTCATGGATCTCAAGGAATTCTTTGTATGTATCCACTTTGCTCTCGATGCCTAAATATACATCCGTAATGCCCAGCTTATTCAAGCGTGTGCGGACCATTTCTGATCTGCCACCTGAAATAATCGCGATCTTATAACCCTTTTTAACAGCCAGCTGTAAAGCGTAACCATCCTTTATATTCATTATCCGTACTTGCTCACCGTCAGGCATAAGGGTAACTGAGCCATCGGTAAGAACACCATCAACATCAAAAAGAAAAGCTTTTACGCGGGTAAGTTTGGTTTTAAAGTTTTCCATAGAAAAATTATGCTTTTATATCGGTACTGATTATTTTATAGATATTTTTCAACTTCTTATCCTTCAATATTTTCAAATGCCCCTTCATTACCTTCTTATCACCCCGAACAGCAGGCCCGGTTTGTACGTCAGCAGGCGCGTGTGTTTTGATCTTCTCTGCAGTTTCGGCAATAAGAGGTTTTAGTATATCAAGTGATAGTTTATTCTTTTTTAAAATCTCTTCTGCAATAGCATACATGTGATTGCTGAAATTGCAGGCAAATACTGCAGCAAGGTGAATGATCTGTCTTTGTTGGGAATCAATAATCTGAACATTGCCGCTGATACTTTTTGCGAAGTATTGTAAGGTAGTGGAAGTTACTTTATTATTTCCTTCAATGCATATAGGTACTTCTCTGAAGTTAATGTTCTTTCCTTTTGTAAATGTTTGTAATGGATAAAATACCCCGTAGTTCTTTGAGCATTTTTTCAGAATGTCAATTGAAATGCTACCGGAGGTATGAACAACGATCTCGTTGCTTAGTCTTAATTTTTTTACAACCGATTCAATCGCATCATCCTTTACAGCGATAATATAAACAGAGGAACCCGCCTTTATCTTTTTAAGATCTGTGATTGACTCAGCCTGTAGCTTTTTAGCAAGAGTGGAGGAGGAGCTTTTTGTCTGGCTGTAAACCTGCCCGATCTTATAACCCGCATTGAACAAGGCAAGTCCAAGCTGTGTTCCTACATTCCCGGCACCGATAATTGTGATGTTTGTTTCAGGTTTCATAATAATTTTTTTTATCACCTTAGCGAAGCAAGTGGAAAGGCGCCAAAGGCAAGAGCTTAATGCTTTCACACTTTCTCGGTTTCGCTCGGAATGGCAACGCGCGATGTCATTTCGAGCGAAATCAAGAAAGTGCGTGAACTGATCTTTTAGTTAACATTTCTCCTCACCCGCTCAGCTATCGCCATCAAAGTTCCGATGAACATCACCACGCAGCCTATCCACAAAATGTTGATGTATGGAAAGATCATAGCCTGCATTACAATGAAATCTTTAGCATTCTCCTTTTTCTCCTGTACGGAGATCTCTATGCTGCCATTTGAAGGATCAACTTTCCAGAACATAAATTGAAGCCCTAATTCGTCCACCTTGGCAGGTACAGGCTGAATGGCATTATCACGGATCACATAAACAGGATTTGCCTGGTATCTTTTGCGGATGTCAAGAACACTTATGTGGGCCATCACTGCTATATCATCATCCCTGAGGTTATACTTGCTCCGGTCTATTCTTGTGGAGAGCGAATCGAAGATAATGATGGCATTCGATGAGAATATGGTGTCGCCTTTTTTCATGGGAACATTCTTCGCGGCCATGTACTCGTCTTTAGAGGATTGCTTCTCCTCCATAGGAGATTCAAGTGTTGCGTAAGTTACATGTGTGTAAATATCGAAAGTGAGAAAATGGCGCGTATCCGGTTCGGGAACATTACCCATGCGCGGGTTCGTCTGGAATAACGGTGAAAGGGTAAATTCTTTTGTATACACACCGTTAGCCTTGATCAGGTAATCAACATCGAAGCATACATTGATCCCCTCTTTGTGTCTTCCGGTAAATGTGACATAATAGTTGCCCATGGGAAGCGTATCGCCTTGGGTTAATAATATATTTTCATTGTTCTTAATGGATTTATCAAGGTTTTTAAGATCAGGGCCTGAATTGTTGCGTGAGATCACGTCCTTTTTTGAAGTAGAAATGAGAGCTCCAAGAAGGATCAATGCAAACCCGATGTGGGCAACAGATGCTCCCGCTTTCCTGATCTTGCCACCGAGGGCATGTGTGAAATAATTAAAATTCGCAACCGCTGCAAAAATGGTGGAGAACATTAAGAGTATATACAATGCGTTATTGTAGCCGAGGATATAAGAGAACAATCCTGTTAAGAACACAGATACAAGCAGTGAGAAAGTGATCTTTTTAACAAACTCTCTCGGATCGGTATTTTTATATTTAAAAAACTGCCCGATCGCCACCAGCATAGTAACAAGGAAAGCAAAAGGCAATTGCCATGCATTGTAAAAACCAATCACATCCTTAGCGGGCGCTTTATGCAGGTCAAATAATTTATTCCATACGGGCATGGAAGTGTAGAACATGATCTGGAAAGAAGACACAAGCAGGATGATCGCCCCGACAAACATCCAGAATTCACGCGAGTAAATACTTTCTTCCTCCCTTGTTTTCGGCATGTGCTTCCAGTTAACAATGAGAAGTATGATGCCCAATACAAGAAAAAATAAAAGATAGATCAAAAGCTGTCCCGACATTCCAAGATCGGTGAATGCGTGAACGGAAGTTTCACCCAAGATCCCGCTGCGCGTGAGGAAAGTAGAATACAGGATAAGGACAAAAGAAAGAATCGCCAGGGCAAACGCGGTGAATAAAGATTGTCCTTTATTCTTATTGATCAGCATTAAGTGAGCTGCACCAATAAGCGTGAGCCATGGAACGAGCGATGCATTTTCCACCGGGTCCCATGCCCAGAAACCTCCGAAGCTTAGTGCTTCATAAGCCCATGCGCCACCCATAAGAATGCCAATCCCTAATACTGCGACTGCAAAAAATGTCCATGGCAATGCAGGCTTCAGCCATTCGGTATATTTTCTTTTCCATAAACCGGCTATCGCGAAGGCGAAAGGAACAACTGTAAGTGCAAACCCGAGGAAAAGGGTAGGAGGATGTATGGTCATCCAGTAATTCTGGAGTAAGGGATTCAACCCGCGGCCGTCAAGCTTATCAAGATAATTTGGATTCGAAAAAATGGGAATGTTGGCATACTCCGGGTGTTCACGGAGTAAAACCGTGAATGGATTGCTTCCAATGCGGCTGTCACCGAAAATGAAGATCCCGAGAAGCATCGAAGAAAGAAATGCCTGAACTAATGACACAGTGGACATGACTGGTGATTCCCATTCTTTGGCGGTTCTTTGCAGAATCAATCCAAGTACCACATGCCAGAAGCTCCATAAAAGAAAACTACCTTCCTGTCCTTCCCAGAAACAGGAGAGGATATAACGCATCGGCATTTCCTTATTGCTGTGATGCCAAACGTATTCATATTCAAAATAATGATTATAAAGCATGATGAACAATGTCATCACAATTCCTATCACTGATAATGCATGAACCCGGAATGCCCATGAAGCGATCTTTTTCCATGAGGGTGCTTCATCATTGTCACGCGCGGCAAAAAAATAGCTGATGCTGGCCAATAAGGCAAAAACAAAGGAGAGAATAATGAATACATTACCAACTTTACCGATCACTAAATGCTCACCAATGTATTCCATAACTTTTCAACGAATAACGATCTATACTAATCTTCTAATCTCTTTTGGTACCGCCATCCCGTGCCCCGACACGGGATCTTATAAATGTTAGCAGTCTCTATTGACAGATCCCGTGTGGGGGATGACGAATCAAAACTTAACCTGTCTCCGCTCTAAAACTATTTACTTGCTTCCTGCGGTTTCCCGTCATTATACTTCGAAGGGCATTTCATCAGGATATCAGAAGCATGAAATTCATCACCCTCAACCTGCCCGATAAGGACGATCTGTTCTGAGCGCTCGAAATCCTGTGGCTTGTTCTTGTGAAGGACCACTTTCTTTTCCGCCCCTGCATTATCGATCATATAGAAAGTGAAAATATTGGCATTAGCCTTTGGATTGTAAACTGTTTCTTTTGCTTTGTTTAGTTTTCCCACAACATGGAACTCGCTGTCAGGTGATTGGGAAGCTTCCGCGAAATTTGCGTAAGTGCTTGTGCTGTTGAGTGTGGTCAGGATGGCACCAATCGCGACTGCGATAATGATGATGCCGAGTATGTGTATTTTCTTCATGGTACGAATAATGATCTTTACTAATTTACTAATCTGTGTTATTAATCGTCATCCCGTGCCTGACACGGAATCTCATAAATATTAGCAGTTTCTTTTGAAGATCCTGTGTCGCGGCACGGGATGACAAATCATAACGAAAACTGTTCTCCAACTCCCAACTCCTCACTAAGCTTTATTTTCCAATTTCCTTTTCCAAACGGCTTACTTTTCTGTCCAGCATAATAAGATACCCTGCGATTCCAGCCATTACAATGCAAAGTACTATCACTACTACATAGATTTTTCCTGACTGGTATAAACCTGTCGCCATCTCCACAGGGGCGTTATCTGGTGTTTCCTGGGCGAAGGATGACGCAGAAACAAAGAATAGGAGAATAGCTGCCATTATTTTAACGGACATTACCCCTTTTCCTTTGGAGAGGGGATTCAGGGATGAGGTTTTAATCATTTGTAAGTGTTTTTCTTTTAAGTTTTTGAATGCGGATCCTGAGTGTCATGATCCATACCCCAAGCAGAATCCAGCCAAGAACAGCAGGATAAAACACGGTGCGCATAGTTGCATCAAGATCATAGTTATTAAAGCCCGGGTTGCCACCGTTCCCCGGGTGAAGGGAATCGTTCATTCTCGGCAGGATCATCAGGAACACGATCAGCATTACGTAAGCGAAAATGTTATAAACAGCGGAAATGCGGGCACGCTTTTGCTCTTCTTCCAAAGATCCTCTTAAGACAAAATAAGCGAGATAGATCAGTAAGGTGATTGCTGCACCATTAAGTTTGGTATCCGAAACCCACCAGGCGCCCCAGGTATATTTCGCCCAAACCGATCCGGTAAGGATTCCCAGGAACCCGAGAAGCATGCCTGTATGTGCGGACTGCGAAGCAATAATATCGCTTTGAATATCAGATTTACTGAGATATTTGATACTGTGCCACAAGGATATAAAAAGGATCGTCATCATCCCGAACCACATCGGAACATGAAAATAAAGGTTTCGTATGGTTTCGTGAAGAATAGGCTGAGCAGGAACTTTAAATAAAAAACCTGCAACGATCGTATATAAAACGAGGATAATTGCGAGGATCTTCCACCAGTAATTTTTCATTGTGATCTAGTCTGTTTTCTGCTGTAACATGGTGTCATTTTAAGCTCATGACAATTGTCTGTTAGTCGCGCCAAAGGTAGCGAAATAAGAGATACGAAAGTGCGATTATGATCACATTTATAAACACCAGCACCATCAGATAGTTCATATCCCAGCGCTCAAGTCCGTCAATCGCATTTTTGGATAATTTGAGGAGTACCATCAGCAGCGGCATCATAATAGGAAAACTTAAAATGGCCATCAAAGTAAAGTTGTTACTGGTTTTTGATGCTATTGCAGAAACCATTGTCAGCAGGGATGAGAATCCGAAACTGCCTAAAAAGAGGTTGAGAAGGAAAAGGGGCATGTCCTGGACCAGGTTGCCGACAAACAGGCAGTATACAAACAGGCAAAGCCCGGATATAACAAGAAGCAGAAGGGAATTATAAATGATCTTTGAAAGTATAACTGCCTGGGGGCTAACCAAAGTATACAGGTATAAAAGCCTTCCCCGGCTCTCACCGATAAAACTCCTGGCCACCCCGTTGATGGAAGCAAACAGGAGAATGATCCAGAAAAGCGCATTCCAGGTAGGGACACTGATCACCTGCCGGAAAGATAAGTAACTGACGAAAACGGTGGAAACAACATAAAGCAGAATCCCTCCAAGTGCGTATTTATTCCGCATTTCGAGGCTGATCTCTTTTATTACCAGGTGTTTTATCTGTGAAGCTAACATATTGCCGGTTCTGGACCGGGGCGAATTTACGAATCTTAACCGATAAATCCGGCCCGAACTTCCACCAAGTGCATTGCAGTGTATTTTTAATTATTTGTAATGCCTGAAATTGAAATTCTTTACCTTTATAAAAAAATATAATCCTATGAAAAAGATCATTCTGATTTTTACGTCTTTAATTATTTCCATGAGTATTTCCATGAAGGCGCAAAGCTTTTACGACCTGAAGGCAAAAACCATTGATGGGAAGGATTTCAGCTTCTCCGAACTGAAAGGTAAAAAAGTACTGGTTGTGAACACAGCCTCCAAATGCGGTTACACTCCGCAATACGATGACCTGGAAAAGCTTTATAAGGAATACAGGGATAAAGGCCTTGTGATCATAGGTTTCCCTGCCAATAACTTCGGGCGCCAGGAGCCGGGAAGCAATACCGAGATCGAGGAGTTTTGCAGAAAGAATTATGGTGTAACCTTCCAGATGATGGAAAAAATAGATGTAAAGGGAGGGGATATGCATCCTGTGTATAAATGGTTAACTGAAAAATCACTGAATGGTAAAATGGATTCTTCTGTGAAATGGAATTTTCAGAAATACATGATCGATGAAAAAGGCAACCTGGTTGATATTGCTTATTCCAGCGATAAACCAATGGGGGATAAGATCATTAGCTGGCTGGGTAAATAATTGCTGATCAGCAAAATTATATTCCGACTGTCATTCCGTGCCCGACGCGAAATCTTCGATTCGATACTGCTGACATTAATGAGATCCCGTGTCGGAACACGGGATGACGATACCTAATAAACATATGAAGTTAGATATACTAGCCATTGGCGTACATCCGGATGATGTGGAGCTTTCCTGCTCAGGAACACTGTTGAAACATCTGTCTCTTGGCAAGGCCTGTGGAATACTTGATCTTACTTCAGGTGAGCTGGGTACCCGCGGAAGCGGTCCGCTGCGTTTAAAAGAAGCTGCAGCAGCTGCGGAAATCCTTGGGATAAAGGTGAGGGACAACCTGGGTATGGCCGATGGTTTTTTCACCAATGACAAGGAACACCAGCTCATGATTATAAAAAAGCTTCGTGAATATCAGCCTGAGGTCGTGCTTTGTAATGCTGTTTCAGACCGTCATCCTGATCATGGCAGAGCCGCCCGGCTGGTTTCTGAAGCTTGTTTCTACAGCGGGTTAAGGCGAATTGAAACCGGGCATAACGGAACATCCCAAAAGGAGTGGAGGCCGAAAGCAGTCTATCATTATATCCAGGACCGCCAGATGAAACCAGATTTTGTGGTTGATGTTACTCCTTTCGTTGAAAGAAAAATGGAAGCTATCAGGGCTTTTAAATCCCAGTTCTTTGATCCTCTTTCAAATGAACCGGAATCACCAATTTCAGTTAAGAATTTCTTTGATGTTGTGCTGGGTAAAATGAGTGTGTACGGCAGGGATGCAGGATATGACTATGCGGAAGGATTTGTTGTTGAAAGAACCCCGGGAATAAAGGACCTGTTTGATCTTAAATGATACCATTACACTTTTCTTTGCACCTCTCAGAGATTGTGCGCCTCAGTGGTAAAATTTTCTATCTTTGACAAAATTTGAACCCCCGTTTATGGATTTTTTTAAAAAAGAAACTCGCACTGCTTTACAGGCAATTGAATATGCGCAATGGATAGCCCATGCGCCAATGGTATTCCAGGCTTCACGTATACTGCGTGATTCGGGTATTCTGAAAGCAGCCCTTGATGCAGGGAAAGCAGGCATCACCCTTGAAGAGATAGTTGAAAAAGTGAAGCTGCCTCATTATGGAGTAAGGGTATTGCTTGAATCCGGCTTAGGGATCGGGCTCCTGCTTGTTAACGATGACAAATATACTCTGACAAAAACAGGGCATTTTATTTTAAATGATGCCATGACCCGCGCTAACATGGATTTTTCACAGGATGTATGTTATGAAGCTATGTTTTACCTGGAAGATTCTATTAAAGAAGAAAAGCCGGTAGGCCTGAAAGTTTTTGGCGATAAGTGGAAAACTGTTTACGAAGCTTTATCTGAGCTTCCTCCAAAAGTGCAAAAGAGCTGGTTCGGATTCGACCATTTTTATTCTGATGACGCTTTTCCGCTGGTGTTGCCGCTGGTATTTAAAAATAAGCCTAAAAAGTTAATGGACATTGGCGGGAATACCGGTAAATGGTCCATTGCCTGTGCTAAATATAATCCGGATGTTCAGATCACAATCGTAGATCTTCCGGGTCAGCTGAACATGGCTAAAGCAAATATCGCATCCCATGGTTTATCGGATAGGATCACTTTTCATGGGGCTAACATGCTGGATGAAAATTTGAAATTACCTGCCGGTCATGATGCTATCTGGATGAGCCAGTTCCTGGATTGCTTTTCTGAAAAAGAGATTACATCCATACTTACACGCTGTCATGAAGCTGTTGCGGAAAATGGTTTTGTTTATATCCTTGAGCCTTTCTGGGACCGCCAGCGCTTTGAAGCAGCTGCATTCTCATTACAGCAAACCTCCCTGTATTTTACAGCCATAGCAAATGGTAACAGCCAGATGTATGATTCACGCGTTTTCGTTAAATGCATTGAAGCTGCGGGCTTTGAGATTGCTGAACAGATCGACCAGATCGGTGTGAGCCAGACTTTGATGAAGCTGAAGAAGAAGTAGTACTGATAGCGGATAGCAAGCGAATTTACTAATCTGTGGGTGAAAATCCACAGATTTTTTTATTCCCAATCGTCTTTTTCAGATTCCGAAATTCCTTAAAAGATTCGCTATCCGTACCCTTAAAAATGATTAAATTCGCGTACTAAAAATAAAACCATGTTTGATAATTTAAGTGAAAAGCTGGAGCGTGCCTTTAAGAACCTGAAAGGCCAGGGAAAAATCACGGAGATCAATGTTTCTGAAACAGTTAAGGAGATCCGTAAGGCCTTGCTGGATGCCGATGTGAATTATAAAGTTGCAAAACAATTCACCGACAGTGTGAAGGAAAAGGCAATGGGGCAGAATGTCCTTACTTCAATTTCTCCGGGACAATTAATGATCAAGATCACCCAGGAGGAACTTACCAGCCTCATGGGAGGCAATACTGCTGATATTAAGCTTGGCGGCAATCCAACAATAATAATGATGAGTGGTCTGCAGGGATCAGGAAAGACCACTTTTTCAGGAAAGCTTGCGAATTATCTTAAGACTAAAAAAGGAAAAAAGCCATTGCTTGTTGCCTGTGATATTTACCGCCCTGCTGCTATTGACCAGCTTCATGTGCTTGGAGAACAAATTGGCGTGGAAGTTTTCTCCGACAGGGAAAATAAAGATGCTGTTTCTATAGCAAAAAAAGCCATCGCTCATGCTAAATTCAACGGCAACTCTATCGTGATTATAGATACTGCCGGCCGCCTCGCTGTTGACGAGCAGATGATGAATGAGATTGCGAATGTTAAAGCCGCGATTGAGCCTGATGAGATACTTTTTGTAGTGGATGCCATGACCGGACAGGATGCAGTGAATACTGCAAAAGCATTTAACGACAGACTGAATTTTGACGGGGTTGTACTAACAAAAATGGATGGTGATACCCGGGGTGGTGCTGCTTTATCCATTAAATCGATTGTTGATAAACCGATCAAGTTTGTTGGAACAGGAGAGAAGATGGATGCGATCGATGTATTCCATCCAAACCGTATGGCTGACAGGATCCTCGGGATGGGTGATGTTGTAACGCTTGTTGAGCGTGCACAGGAACAATATGATGCGGAAGAAGCAAAAAAGCTTCAGAAGAAAATAGCAAAGAACCAATTCAGTTTTAACGATTTCCTTTCCCAGCTTCAGCAGATTAAGAAAATGGGTAATATAAAAGACCTGGTCGGGATGATCCCGGGAGTGGGTAAAGCTTTGAAAGGTGTTGACATTGATGATAACGCCTTTAAAAGCATTGAGGCGATCATCAGCTCAATGACACCGGCTGAAAGAGAAAATCCTGAACTTTTGAATGGGAAACGCAGAGACCGTATTGCTAAAGGCAGCGGAACCAATGTGCAGGAAGTGAACCGGCTGATCAAGCAGTTTGATGATACAAGGAAGATGATGAAGATGATGGGCGATAAGAAACAGATGGCAAAAATGATGAGCCAGATGAAGAATATGCCCGGCATGGGCAAAATGTAGTTAGCAGGGAGAACAGAGCCAAGAATGTGGAAATGAAGTTCATTGTGTTGTCATCCGAGCGCAGCCAAGAACTTGTTATAGCAGAGTTAAATAAGTAAAACATTCTCCGCATTGGCCGTTGGCTTTTCACGGAATGTATCGAAACGTGCGTAGATTACGATTTAAATAGATTGAATTTTATAGTTGATTTGTCACCCCGTGCCCCGACACGGGATCTGTTATTAGAACTGCTATTATTAATGACGCTGTGTCGGAGCACTGCATAACATTCAAAATATGGCTACAATAATAGACGGGAAAGCTATCTCGGAGGACATCCAGAATGAGATCGCGATAGAAGTGCAGGCGATAGCTGAGCAGGGCGGAAAAATCCCTCACCTGGCCGCTGTGCTTGTGGGAAGTGATGGTGCAAGCGAAACTTACGTTGGCTCAAAGGTGAAGACCTGTGAAAAAATAGGATTCCGTTCAACTCTTATCCGTTTGCCGGAAACTGTTTCAGAAGCGGATTTACTGGATACCATAAATAAACTGAACGCGGATAATGAGATCGATGGTTATATCATCCAGTTACCCCTTCCAAAACACATCAACGAACAAAAAGTAATTGAAGCTGTAGATCCCAAAAAGGATGTGGATGGCTTTCATCCGCAGAGTGTGGGACGCATGGCACTTAATCTTCCAACATACCTTCCTGCAACTCCGTATGGGATTATTCAGCTCCTGGAGCGTTATAATATCGAAACTGCAGGAAAGCATTGTGTTGTGATCGGCAGGAGTAATATTGTCGGCTCGCCCATGAGCATTCTAATGGCCCGCAATGCACTTCCGGGAAATTGTACAGTCACACTCACCCACAGCCGGACAAAGAACCTGAAGGAGTTTACCCTCCTGGCTGATATTATTATTGTCGCTCTCGGTAAGCCGGAATTCCTGACTGCTGATATGGTTAAAGATGGCGTTGTGGTAATTGATGTAGGGATCACACGCATGCCATCCGATAAAACTAAAAGCGGCTATAAGTTATTCGGTGATGTTAAATATGATGAAGTAGCTGCTAAAGCTTCTTTCATTACTCCTGTTCCGGGTGGTGTCGGGCCTATGACGATTGCTTCGCTGCTGATGAATACGCTGAAAGCTAGTAAGCAAGAGGTTTACGGGTAAGCCTGACGTATGTTGCGTAGTCAGTTCGAGCGAAGTCGAGAACGTGCGTAGCTTTTTCCTCCTGGTAACAGTCCCGCCTTTCTCTAAGTTTTAGTGTCTTGTGTTGTCAGGCGAAGAGGTAAATTATCGAAGTCTATTTCTCGACTCCGCTCGAAATCACAACTATAATCCTGCACTTAAGATGTCTGTTCGACCGGAGTCAGTTCGAGCGAAGTCGAGAACGTGCGTAGCTTTTTCCTCCTGGTAACAGTCCTGCCTTCCTCTAAGTTTTAATGTCTTGTGTTGTCAGGCGAAGAGTTACATTGTCCAAGTCCATTTCTCGACTCCGCTCGAAATGACAACTATAATCCTGCACTTAAAATGTCTGTTCGAGCGAAGTCGAGAACGTGTCATTGCGCATACACATATTAAAAAAAAGCCGCAAATCGTTGACCTGCGGCTTTCTTATTTTGTGCCTATGTGAGTACAATAAAGATTATTCTACTCCGAGCTTTGTCATCACCTCCATGCTTACGCCCGTGGTTGAGTAACCTCCATCATGGAAAAGGTTCTGCATGGTGACCATGCGTGTAAGGTCAGAAAATAAAGTAATGCAATAGTTAGCACAATCTTCAGCACTTGCATTTCCCAACGGAGCTATTGAATTAGCATAATCATAGAAATCGCCAAAGCCTTTGATTCCGGTACCTGCAGTGGTTTTTGTAGGCGATTGTGAAACAGTATTGATCCGCACTTTTTTCTCGAGCCCATAATGATAACCGAAACTGCGGGCTATTGATTCAAGCATTGCTTTTATATCAGCCATGTCAGTGTAAAAAGGATATGTACGCTGTGCAGCCATGTAAGTAAGGGCAACAACGCTTCCCCATTCACTGATCGCATCCATCTTTTTCGCTACAGCAAGCATCTTGTGGAACGACATTGCTGACACGTCAATGCCTTTCATGAAGTAATCGTAGTTTGATTCAGTATAAGGTATGTTCTTACGGATATTTACGCTCATTCCGATAGAATGCAGCACGAAATCAATCTTGCCGCCAAGAACTTCCTGTGACTGGGTAAAAAGATTCGTGAGCTCATCCACATTTGTCGCATCAGCCGGAATGATCTGGGAATTTGTCTTTTCAGCAAGTTTTTTGATTTCACCCATACGCATTGCGATAGGGGCATTGGTTAGTACAAAAGTGGCCCCCTGCTCATGAGCTTTTTCAGCTACCTTCCAGGCAATCGAGTTCTCGTCCAAAGCCCCGGTAATGATCCCGCGTTTTCCTTTTAATAAGTTGTATGACATGTGATGGATTTTAAATTTTTAGATTTCGTGGTTTGCAGAATGTATTGGTTACAAATATAGCAAAGAGTTTTAATTATCAAGTTTCACTATTTTGCCCTTTCCGCCTTTGTTAGCATCATTGCAGATATAAATTATTCCTTTTGAATTTATTGCGATACCTTCAGGGTGATCAGTCCTGCGATGATCGGTTTGTATTAAATTCTTCAGTTCTCCCGATTTGTCAAGCTCCAGGAGGTGTTCATTCATTGCATCAATGATATAAAGCCTTCCTGATTGATCCATTGTAAGATCTGCGGGCTGCCATAGTTTTCCGGAATTATCCAAATTTTTCTTTTTGACCGGGGCCGATTCAAGATTAACACTGATCACTGGTTCAGGGACCAGCTTTTTGTCATGCAGGTTAAATTCATAAATAGCCGGTGTAACGTTTTTCCTATTGCTGTTTTTGAATGCCAGCAGCAACCTGTCGCCAGGGTGGTCATAGCATAAAGCTTCGCTTTCCTGATTTTTTGTGAGTCCCAGGTCATATTCATTCACTACAGGTTCGGATAAGAAATTATCTATCTCGTAAAGCCAGCCGTCACCCGAAACCACATATGCTGTTTGTCCTTTTATAGCTATACCTTCGTAATCGCCTTTGCCTGAGAATTTAACCCGTTTGGTAACTGATCCTCTTTCAAGATCATAAATAAAAATAATCCCTTTTTCATCCTGGACACAGGCGAGGGAATGGTCATTAATAAAGCTGATGCCTGAGATCTCGTTAAGTTCATCGGGCATGATCCATTCTGTCCTTTCGGAAGGATAAAATAAAAAATAGATCACAACCAGTGCAGAGAAAGCACAAAGTATGACGGCAAAAAAACGCATTAAGGTAATTTTCTTACCGAAGAGTGGTTTCAAAATTATTGTTTTAAAAGTTCTTTCGCATTGTTTATTGCAGCAGCGCTTGGAGTTCCGGTACTCAGCATCTTGGCAACCTCCTGGATGCGCTCTTCCGTGTTCAGTTTCCGGATGTTACTGTAAGTCTTGTTGTTCTTGTCTTCCTTATAAACAAAAAGGTGGGAATTTCCTTTACTTGCGATCTGCGGGAGGTGTGTAATGGTGATTACCTGCATTTTGGACGACATGCGGTTCATGATGATCCCGACTTTATCGGCAACATCACCCGAAACCCCCGTGTCAATTTCATCGAAAATAATTGTAGGGAGCGCGGTGAGGTCTGCTATCAGTGATTTTATGCTCAGCATTAACCGCGATAATTCTCCTCCTGAAGCCACTTTGTTCAGTTCTTTAAAATCGCTGCCTTTGTTCGCGGAGAAAAGGAAGGAAATCTTGTCAATCCCTGTGGCAGAAAAGCTTTCGGTTAACGAATGGCTGATCTGCAACTGTGCATTCGGCATTGATAAAGAGGCGAGGAGCAGGGCGATCTCTTTTTCGATCTTTGGGATCGATTTTTTACGGTTTTCGGAAATCGCTTTGGCCTTTAAGCTTAATGCCTTGGTCAGCTTGTCAAGAGAAGCTTTGGTCTTTTCTATCTCTAATTCCAGGGAACTGAAATCAAGAAGCTTATTGCTGAGTTCCTCTTTAAGATCAATAAGCTCCTCTACTGTTTTCACCTGGTGCTTTTGCTGTAAACGGTAGATTGCATCCAGTTTATCGCTGAGGATCTCAATTTGTTTCGGGTCATATACAACTTCCCGTTCGAGGGACTCCAGCTCATTGGAAATATCTTTCAATTCAATATAAGTGCTGTTTAGCCGCACGCTGAGATCAGCGAGCTCAGGTTTGAATTTCGCCATTCCGTTCAGCAAAGCTTTTACTTCACTTAAGGAGGAAATAAGGTTTTGTTCCCCACCACCCAAAACGTCATAAGCTTTGTTAAGGTCCGATTTGATCCCTTCCGCATTATTCAGCGTTTCCAGTTCCTGCTCCATTGCAGGCTGTTCCCCGCTTTTCAGGCCCGCATCTTCCAGCTCATTGAACTGGAATTGAAAATAATCGAGATCTTTTTTAGCCTGCGCTTCTTTTTCTGCCAGTTCCTTCAATTGTTTTTCAAGACTTTTGAAAGCATTGAAATCGCTGTAATATTCATCGAGGAGCGTTCCATGCTTTGCAAAAGCATCAACTACGGAAAGCTGGAAATCGGTTCCATTCAGTGATAGGGTCTGGTGCTGGGAATGAATATCAATAAGACGTTCTCCAAGCTCTTTGAGCTGGTTAAGCGTAACCGGGGTGTCATTAATAAAGGCGCGGGACTTGCCCTCCGGATTGATCTCCCTGCGGATGGTGGTAACTTCTTCATGATCCAGCTCATGCGCAAGAAAAAAATCTTTTAAAGCGTATTCCCTGATATTGAAAGATGCTTCGATAATGCATTTCTTTGTCTTGTCCTGCAATGACTGTGTATCCGCCCTTGAGCCGGCAATAAGGCCCAATGCGCCCAGCAATATAGATTTTCCGGCACCTGTTTCCCCGGTAATAATGGTAAGGCCTTTCGTGAGCTCCACATCCAGCTTGTCGATCAGCGCGTAATTCTGTACAGATAAGTGTTTAAGCATGCTTTTGAAATTGTACCTAAAATTAAGGGTTTGGGAAAGATTTAAGAAGCGGAAAAAGGAAAAGAAATCAACAGTTGATAGTTAGCGAAGAAAGAGAGTAAGCAACGCGGGATGTTCGGTGGAGTTTAAGAGTAGGGAACTTAGTTCGGAAACGGTTAATCACTTGAGCTGCCAGTATTAATATTAAGACAGAAAGAACAGGAAACCAAAACAGATTAAGCTTCAGAATAAAATTTGCTTGCTAACCGTTCGAACTGCAAACTCCCAGCAAGAGGTTAATTCGTATTCGTGATTTTCGCATATTTATTTGCGTTGGTAGGATCGATCTCGTTGAGCGTATTCACAATTTTCACTTTTTCATCCGTAAAGGCCCCGGAAAAAATATTGATCACTTCATCAACTTTCGCATTGAAAAAGATCTGCATGTTAAATGAAAGCGGTTTGATGCCATGAATCTTTTTCAGGTTCTCAATGCTTTCGGCAATCGCTATTCTGCCGGCTTCTTTATTATCTACCATTACGTCCAGACCTTTGCGGTGATAGTTATAATAACATTCACGTAACGGTACAAATGAAGCGTCTAACAGGTTGTTTATCATCCAGTAACGATTTTTGTTGCTTTCAAATGCCTTCCAGCCCGGCTCTGCAAAATCCTGTGAAAGATTTGAAATAGCAAGTGCCTTTTGAAGATACGGGGTGCCGCCATTCAGTGCATACGAATCGTAATCAAGACCAATAATCAGGTAAGCATAAAAGCCTAAAACAGAAACAAGGTTTCCGTTGTTTGTATTCTCAATAAATTCAAGCGGTTGGTTCTCGGTATATTTGAACTGAAAATCCTGGTCATTAAAATTAATCAGTACGGAGTTGTAGGAGGTTTTATAGATCGGCCTTCGCGACTGTACCTGGAAAGTGCCTTTGTATTCTTCCGTACTGATACGTTCCGTAAGATTTATCAGGATGCTGCAATCGATCCGTTCTTCCAGCTTGAAAGACTCATTGGTCCACTTGCGGTTATTCATGAATTCGAAGATCGCGGTACGTAAGGCATCAAAAGCACTCTTATCGGTACCTGCGATCTGCTGTGAAAGCACCTGGACCTGGCAGTTCAATTCCTGGGCATTCAGCCGGAACGATAAAATCAGAATAAATATCAGGATGTATCTACGCACGATAGTTTTGGTTAAAAAAGAGTTTTTAGTTCTATAGTTCGGTTACAGTACCGGCTAATCCGTTATGTAACTCTTCATATTTTAATATTAAGAATTTACGGATTTCATGATCACATCCACTATATCTTTCGCCACTTCCGTTTTGCTCTTTAAGTCAAAATTAACAGTTTTATTATTACCGCTGATAATTGTAATCTTGTTTGTATCATTTTTAAAGCCAGCCCCTTTATCATTCAGGGAATTCAGCACGATCATGTCGAGGTTCTTTTTCTTCAGCTTACTTTTGGCGTTCTCTGTTTCATTCTCTGTTTCCAGGGCAAACCCAACAAGCAGCTGGCCTTCTTTCTTTAACCTTCCAAGCTCCGCTAAGGTGTCCTTGGTCTGGGTGAGTTCAATATTCCGTGAAGCCTCAGATTTCTTAATTTTCTGCAGGGCAGCCTGCACCGGTTTATAATCTGCAACTGCCGCTGATAATACAGCGATATCTGCATTTGCAAATACTTTCACCGAAGCATCAAAAAGCTCTTCAGCAGATGTGATGTCGATTCGTTTTATATTCTTCTGTTCGGTCTTAAGACTATTCGGCCCGCATATTAACGTCACTTCAGCTCCTTTTGAAGCGAATTCTTCAGCAATGGCAAATCCCATTTTTCCCGAAGAATGATTTCCGATAAACCTTACCGGATCAATCGCTTCATAAGTTGGACCTGCTGTGACCAACACCTTTTTCCCTTTCAGAGGGAAGTTCTCTGAAAACTCTTTCTCAATGAATTCAATGATCTCTTCGGGCTCCGCCATTCTTCCTTCACCTGTTAACCCGCTTGCCAGTTCACCGTTTCCAGGAGGGATCATTCTGTTCCCGAACGATTGAAGACGTGTAATATTATCAAGGGTTGCCTGGTGCTTGTACATATCGAGGTCCATCGCAGGCGCGAAGAACACTTTGCATTTGGCAGAAAGGTAAACAGCCATAAGGAGATTATCGCAGATCCCTGCAGCCATTTTTCCCATCGTATTGGCGCTTGCCGGGGCGATAATGAAAGCATCGGCCCAGATGCCGAGTTCCACATGGTTGTTCCATTCGCCCTCCTTGTCTTTGGTGAAGCTTGTAAGGACAGGATTTTTGGAGAGCGTAGAGAGGGTGAGCGGAGTAATAAAGCCTGCTGAGGCCTCCGTCATTACGACTTTCACATTAGCACCTGCTTTAACAAGTAAACGTACCAGGAATGCGGTTTTATAGGCAGCAATGCTCCCTGTAACGCCTACCAGTATGTTCTTGTTCTTTAGCATAGGTTCTAAAAAAAAATTGGCAGCTTACAGTTTTCAAAAGCCTGGGCTTAGAAAAATGCGAACTGCCAATCAGTTTAAATGAAAATTACTTCTGAGGTTCAGAAGAAGGATTACGGTAATAGATCTTATTTTCAAGAAATTCATTGATAGCGATCAATGAAGGCTTTGGTAAACGCTCATAGTATTTAGAGATCTCAATCTGCTCACGGTTCTCAAAAATCTCTTCAAGGTTATCGGTATGAGAAGCGAATTCAGCCAGCTTGTTGGTTAATTCCTCTTTCATTTCAGAGCTGATCTGGTTCGCACGTTTAGAAACAATCGCGATACTTTCGTAAAGGTTTCCTGTTTTGGAATCCAGGTCACGCAAATCACGGGTAGTTGTTGTCAGATCGGCATTTGTTTTTTTGTAGTCCATTTTTTCTATGATGTTGATTTGTTATACTTTTCTAAACTCTTTAAAGCGCTTTTCTGATAAGTTTCAGCATCCTGGAGGTAGCTGCTTTTCGGAAAAGTTTCTGCAAATTTAGTATAAGAATCGACAGCAGCCTTAAAACGCTCCTGTTTTTTTGATTCAATGCTGTTCAGAGCCAGCAAATAATAGGATTTTACAGTAAGGTAATACAATTCCTCTTCATGTTTATTCCCGGGAAAATCCTTATTATGATTAGAAAAGGAAGCAATCCCGGCCTTGTAATCATTCATGTTGTAATATAACATGGCATTCTCGTATGATTTTTTCTCGAGTTTTGCCCTCAGCTCATCAATCAGTTCATTGCATTTGGTGATCCTCTCGCTTTTAGGGTAACGGTTCACAAAGCTCTGGAATTCTTTAATAGCTAATTTTGTGTCGATCTGGTCCAGACTGTATTCCGGTGAATTCAGGTAAAAGCAATATGCGTTCATGTAAGCACATTCCTCTGCGTGTTTGCCTCCCGGGTAAAGACGTGCATAATTCCTGAACTGGTAGCCCGCAACAAGGTAATCCTCTACATTATAATTACAATATGCATAATAGTAATGAACTTCCTCTCCGCGTGCGGTTCCCCTGTAAACACTCATCAATTCTTCAAATAACGTAAGGGCTTTGGTATAGTCCTCTTTTTCAAAATATTTAATAGCGGCCGTGTATTTCTCTTCAAGAGAGCCGTTCTTTACAAGTTTATTGTACCTGCCAATAGTGATGCCACGCTTCTTTTCTTTATTCTCATCCTTCTGAAATACCCGGCCCATCTTGCGGAAAGCCAGCCTGAACTTGCTTATGCTGTCGTCACTTTCCCGTACCTTTGCACTTCCCCCGTCAGAATAATAGATCTTCTTTTCGTTGTTGCAGGAAAATGCAGTCATGATCAATACTGCCAAAAGAGATATGAAAATATGCTTTTTTATCATAAATAAGGCGCAAATATAGTCAAATTTCAGCAGATTTAAGGCTTTTGCTTTTTTTAACTTTTAAGGCATTGTTAATTAAAACGTTTTGAATATACCCGATAAAGCCTTAATTTCGCAATTCGAATTTAAAAACTCAATATCAACGATAATATGAAAGATTTATTTGAAAAGATAAAAGCTAACCGCGGTCCCATCGGGATGCATGCAAAAGAGTCACACGGGTATTTTACATTCCCTAAACTGGAAGGTGATATCGCCCCTCGAATGATATTCAGGGGAAAGGAGCGGTTGAACTGGAGTCTTAACAATTACCTCGGACTTGCCAATCACCCTGAAGTAAGAAAAGCGGATGCTGAAGCAGCTGCCGAATATGGCTTTGCGCTTCCCATGGGAGCAAGGATGATGAGCGGAAATTCGAATAACCATGAAAAACTGGAGGCGGGACTTTCTGCCCTTGTCCAAAAGGAGGATACGATTCTTTGTAATTTTGGTTACCAGGCAATGGTTTCTGCGATTGATTGTCTTGTTGACCGCCATGACGTAATTGTTTACGATGCTGAATCACATGCCTGTATCCTTGACGGGGTTCGCCTACATATGGGAAAAAGATATGTTTTCAAGCACAATGATATCGCAGATTGCGAAAAGCAGCTTGAAAGAGCTACCAAGCTGGCAGAAGCCCAGAATGGTTCTATTCTTCTTATAACAGAAGGCGTTTTCGGGATGCGTGGAGACCAGGGCAAGCTGAAAGAGATCGTTGAGTTAAAGAAAAAATTCAAATTCCGCTTATTTGTTGATGATGCCCATGGTTTGGGTACTCTTGGCAAAACAGGTGCCGGAACAGGTGAGGAGCAAGGCTGCCAGGATGGAATTGATATTTATTTCGGAACGTTCGCAAAATCATTTGCTTTGATAGGTGGTTTTATTTCCAGCGAAGAGCAGATCGTTGAATATCTCCGTTATAACATGCGTTCCCAGATCTTCGCAAAAGCATTGCCAATGCCATTGGTTGTCGGACTGTTGAAACGCCTCGAGCTTATCAATACCAAGCCGGAACTGAAAGATAAATTATGGGAGATCACACGTGCACTGCAAAGCGGGTTGAAAAATGCAGGGTTTGAGATCGGTGAGACAAATTCATGTGTTACCCCGGTTTATATGAATGGTTCTATCCCTGAAGCTACCAACCTGATCCTCGACCTTCGTGAAAATTACAATATTTTCTGTTCAATGGTTGTTTATCCTGTTGTACCTAAAGGTATGATCATTCTGCGCCTGATCCCGACTGCGGTTCACTCTCTTGAAGACGTGAATTACACGATTGAATGCTTTTCAAAAATTGTTGGTAAGCTTAAGTCGGGCCAGTACATGTCTGATAAGATCGCAGCTTTTTAAATAAAGGCGGAGCACCAGCGTTACATATTAAATTCTAGAAAATGAAAAAAAACATTTTTTTACTCAGCCTGCTTCTGCTGGCTGCAACTATTCTTAGCTCATGTGCACACCGGGATTGCCAGGGACGCAAAAAGACCGCCAAAACAGATATGGGCGGATGGTTATAATTTAGCACGGAACTTATGAAGAGATTTTTTATTGCTTTACTTGTTATGACTGCCGGTTCAGCCGGTTTTGCCCAGGCAAAGAAAAAAAGCCCGATAGACGGGAGGATCTATACCATCGTCCTTAACCCGGAAGCAGAAAAAAAGCCGGAACCTGTAAAGGATGAGATCAGTTTTGCGCTCGGTAAATTTAAATCCACCTTTATGACGCAGGCTGGGTTTGCACAGCCGGAATATGAGTATGAAATTGATTCTACTTCAGGAAATGTAGTTGTAAAATTTACTGTTGAAGCGAAAAATGAAGCTACTCAGGAACGTTTTTCATGGGAAGGCAGTTTGGAAGGAGATGCCATTACGGGAACTTCTATCATCAGGAAGAAAGGGAAGATCCAGCATACTTACGGAATAACAGGTAAATGGAAAAACAAGAAAAAAGCAAAGCCGCAGCCTAAACCGGCACTCACTCCGGCAGCTGCGCCAGCTGCAACAGATAGTATAAAGACAGAATAAGAGGTAGAAGAACTAAGATAAGAATCAAATAAAAAAGGCCTCCCGTGTTTACGGGAGGCCTTTTTTATGAGTAAATAAAGGATCTATATTAAGCTTTTCTTACATTAACTGCATTCAAGCCTTTTTTGCCTTCAGCAACTTCAAAAGTTACTGTGTCATTTTCCTTAATTTTGTCAGTCAAGCCTGTTGCGTGAACAAAAATTTCCTGACCTTGTTCATCCTTAATAAAACCGAATCCTTTTGTTTCATTAAAAAATTTTACTGTACCTGTTTTCATTTTAATTGTATTGATTAATTAATAAGTTAGCAGGACAAATTTATATCAATTATATAAAAAAAACAAATTTTTAATAAATCTTATCGTTTTTTTAGTTGCTGATATCGATAATTCAGGCCTTTTCACCGAAAATAGTTAGCTGGCAACCTGTCTGCTGCCAAATATTGAACTTCCGACCCGAATCATATTTGAACCTTCTTCAACAGCTATATGATAATCGGAACTCATGCCCATGCTTAAGATTTGTAAGCCGGGAGTTGTAGTACGTAGTTTCTGAAAGAATTCTTTTAGCGACCGGAATTCATTTCTGATCCGGGCCTCATCATCCGTATTGGTCGCCATTCCCATTATACCCGTAATCCTGATATTCTGTAAGCGCATAAGAGATTCCGGTTGAAGCAGGGTTTCTGCTTCTTCAAATGACAACCCGAACTTAGTATCCTCGTTTGCAATATAGATCTGCAGCAGGCAATCAATGATCCTGTTATTCCTTGCAGCCTGCCTGTTTATTTCCTGCAGAAGCTTAAGGCTGTCAACCGAATGTATAAGCGATACAAAAGGTGTAATGTATTTTACTTTATTGCTTTGGAGGTGACCAACCATGTGCCATTGAATGTCTTTCGGCAGGACTTCATATTTATCGCACATTTCCTGCACCTTGTTTTCCCCGAAGATTTTATGGCCTGCTTCGTAAACTTCCATCAGCCTTTCCGGTGGATGTGTTTTCGTTACGGCAACAAGGGTAACTTCGGGAGGAAGAAAGGATTTTATTTGCTGAAGGTTATTCGCGATGGACATTTTAGTTAATTCAATTTGGTAATATTAAGAATAAAAACAAATAAACTAATTCCTTAACAGTAAACTATAATACAACTATAACAATTAACTATTTTCCAAACTATAAATAACGAGCCCGCTTCTCATTTTCGGCTCAACCCAGGTGGTTTTAGGAGGCATTATATTGTTTGTGTCGGCAATTTGTTTAAGCTGGGCCATTTCAACCGGATACAGTCCGAAAGCAGCTTTAAAGTTCCATTTATCAACCTGGTGTTTCAGTTCTTTCATGCCCTTTATCCCGGATACAAATCCAATCCGTTTGTCTGTTTTAAGATCATGAATATTTAATATCGGTCCCAGCAAGTGCTCGCTAAGAATCGAAGCGTCCAGGCTCCCGACAGGTTCTTCCTGGTGGATGATCTCTTTCCTGGCATCCAGTGAGTACCATTTGCTGTCAAGGTAAAGACTGAAATTATGCTTGTGTGTGGGTTTATATTCCTCTTCACCTTTTTCGGTTACAATAAATTTCTCATCCAGTCTGCTCAAAAAAGTCTCTGAATCCATCCCGTTAAGATCTTTCACAACCCTGTTAAAATCGAAGATCTTCAACTGTGTTTCAGGAAAGAACACCCCGAGATAAAAATTATACGGTTCTTTCCCGGTATATCCCGGATTTGCATCTCTTCTTGATTTGCCGAGAAGGGCAGAAGATGCAGAGCGGTGGTGTCCGTCAGCAATATAAACAGCAGGGATTTTTTGAAAACGTTCTTCTATTTCTTTTACCTGTTTTGATTCGTTAAGCACCCATAATTTGTGGCGTACCCGGTCAGTTGTTGTAAAATCATAAACTGGCTCAGAGTGAAGCATTATTTTTGCAGTAATATCATCAATCACCGAATCATTCGGATAGCTGAAAAGAACAGGTTCGGCATTGAACTCACAAACCTCAAGATATTCCTTCAGCTTTTCTTCCCTTTCAGTCAGTGTCTGTTCATGGATCTTGATCACACCATTAAAATAATCATCAATGCTGCTGCACCCGATGATCCCAGTGTATGCATTGCCTTCTTTGAATTGTTGATAAATGTAATATGAAGGTTTCTCATCCGTGATAAAGACATCTTCCTTAATGAACTGCAGGTATTGAGATTTTACCTTCTGTAATCTTGCAGGTGTCCCCGGCCTTGTCCTTTTCCCATCTTTAAAATCAGGGCTGATCACATGAAGAAAAGAGTATGGGTTGCTGGCCAGCTTTTCATGCAGTTCTTTCTTGTCATAACCATCCACTGAACGGGAAGCTACAAGATGTACTTTGTCTTTTGAAGGACGTATGCCTTTGAAGGGAATGATCTTCGCCACTGATTTCTGAATTTACTTGTTTACCTGGAAAGTTTTATCTCCTGTCTTTATAAATTTAACGATCTGGTTAGCAGCTGCTAAACCTGCATTGATGTTAGCTTCTGAGGTTTCGGCTCCTTGTTTTTTAGGCGTACAGTAATAACGTGTGTCGAATTGCAGCAGATCATTATGGCAGTCAGGCATGATATCAGAAATATATTTGAAATCCGGCCTTGCCGAAAATATCTTTTTAAGATCTTCTTCGTGGATCACTTCTTTCCGTGCTGTATTGATAAGTGTTGCGCCTTTCGGCATTTTAGAAAGCAGCTCGAAGTTAATGGAGTTCTTCGTTTTTTCTGTTGCAGGAATATTCAATGAAATATAGTGACAGGTGCTATACAATTCCTCAATGGAAGCTGCCGGTTTCACGCCATCTTTCTCCAGGACTTCCTTTTGCACAAAAGGATCAAAAGCATATACATCCATGTCGAAGCCTTTGGCGATCCTCGCTACATTCTTTCCAACATTTCCATAAGCATGGATTCCTATCTTCTTTCCTTTAAGTTCTGTTCCCGATCCGCCCTTAAAATTAGCCCTTGCCATAAATACAAGCATTCCAAACGTAAGTTCGGCAACTGCATTTGAATTCTGCCCCGGGGTGTTCATCGCCACGATACCTTTTTCAGTGGCAGCAGCCAGGTCGATATTATCATATCCCGCACCTGCACGCACAATGATCTTCAGGTTTTTTGCGGATTCTATCACCTGGCGGGATGCCTTGTCGCTCCGGATGATGAGTCCGTCCACATCAGCAACTGCCTTTACAAGATCATCCGGGTCAGTATATTTTTCAAGTAGCAGAGTTTCAAATCCAGCATCTGAAAGAATCTTTTTTATTCCTTCAACAGCAGTACTGGCAAAAGGTTTTTCGGTAGCGACTAAAATTTTCGTCATATATATTATTGTTTGATGCTGCAGTAAAATTATAATTTTTATCGGTTTATTACTACATGAAATTTAAGGTCGAATCCCATTTGCAATTCCCTGTTGGTAAAATGATTGGTATCAGCCTTGATCTCTGCCGAATAAAGCATTCCGCTTGATGGGAGCGGTTCAAGAACTATTGTTGTATCTCTTATCCTTTTGTTGAGTTCAATGATCTTTTCTATCCTCGCATCCTGGGCACGGGTATAATTGCGGCATATAAAAAATTGGTTAAACAGGTTATAACCTAAAACCATGGCAGCAATGAGGATCCCGGAAGCTTTTAATGCAGGAAGTTTTTCTTCTGTTACAAAGCCGGAGTACCCTGCATAAAAGCAGACCGAAGCACAATACAGGCTGAAAAGAAAAGCAAGCATGAACCAGATCCGGGGAGGGCCGGTTTCTACCATTACATAAGCTACAAGTAAAAAGAAGAAGAGTGTGAATGATAAAAAGAGAATACTTGTATGAAAAAAGAATTTTTTAAAGGGAATTGTAAATGCAGAATGTAGTTTTTTTATTTCCGATCCTGCAACCACAAAGGGGATAGCGAAAGCAAGAATATAAACAAGCCGGAAAGGAAGATATAAAACACAAAATTTTACAATGGATTTGCAGGTGATGAATAAGGCATTGCCAATTTGGTGTTCAGGGAAGTGCTGGTCACGGAG
>DASVUX010000034.1:0-195209 GCA_036386835.1 Bacteroidia bacterium | reverse complement strand
CTGTGTAGAAGAACACCCGTTATCTGTTCCTGTAACCGTATAACTAGTATTAGCGGAAGGGGAAACACTTACCGAAGACCCCGAAAGACCTCCGGGCATCCAGCTATACGATGAGGCACCTGTAGCCTGAAGTGATGCACTTGATCCTAAACACACAGCAGTTGGTGCGGAGATCTGAATGTTAGGCTGGGGCGTTACAGTTACTGTAACTGTAGCAGTATTGGAGCAGCCGTTTGACCCAAGGCCTGTAACAGTGTAAGTTGTTGTGCTTGCAGGTGTTGCGGCTACAACGCTTCCTGTGGTCGAGCTTAAACCTGCAGCCGGTGACCAGTTATAAGATGTTCCGCCTGAAGCAAACAGGTTAGCTGTTTGAGATGCGCAAACAGTTGCACCGCCAGTTGCTGAAATGTTAGGTAGCGCATTTACAGTAATTGTAGCAGTTGCTGTATTAGAACATCCGTTAACAGCTTCTATCCCGGTAACAGTATAAGTTGTAGTTCCCGTCGGACTAACAGTAATGGCCGACCCATTAATATTACCCGGCATCCAGGAATACACAGCGCCACCTGAAGCGCTTAGCGATGTTGTTGTACTACCGGCACATACAGTTGAACTTCCGCTTGTAGAAATTACAGGCAGAGCATTTATTGTAACAGCTGCGGTTTGTGTTGCTATGCATCCATTTGCATCTGTACCAGTTACTGTATAAGTAGTATTTGATGAAGGTGATACGCTAACTGATGCTCCTGACAGTGAGCCCGGCATCCAGCTGTACGTACCTGCACCTGATGCTGTAAGCGTTGTGCTGCTTCCTGCACAGATACTTGTTGCACCAGAAGTGTTAATAGCCGGAAGTGAATTGGAAGTTACACTGAAGCTGCTTGCAGCCGTTGTTCCGCAGGCATTTGAAGCTGCTACGGAAACCGTTCCGCTGTTGGAGCCTACAGTTGCAGTAATTGAATTTGTACTTGAAGATCCCGACCATCCTGAAGGCAGGGTCCAGTTATAAGAGGATGCACCGGCAACAGGCGCAACAGAAAATGTTTGAGAGGTTCCCATACAAACACTGCTGTTACCTGAAATAGTCCCGGGTTGAGAAATCGAGCCGGACGAAACCGTTAAAGTTGCCGCTGAGCTTGAACCGCAATTGTTATTCGCAATAACAGTAATTGTTCCTGCATTTGAAGTTGCAGTAGTATTGATCGTATTGGATGTTGACGATCCTGACCAGCCTGAAGGCAAGGTCCAGGTATAGCTAAGCGCTCCGGGATCATTCACGACAGAATAAGTATAAGGCGCTCCTGCGCACACAACAGAACTTCCGCTTATTGCGCCCGGAGTTGCTGCGATTGGATTAATGGTTACGTTTACTGTAGCGCCAGAAGTACTCTGGCCACAGCTGTTAACGCCTTTTACAGTAATTGTTGCTGTACCTGAGAAAGACGGATCCCAATCCATTGCACCGGTTGTTCCCGTTCCTGAAATGATACCTGCGCTAACCGGTGATACAGACCATGCATATGAGGTAGCATTAGAACTGCCGCTTGTAACATAGTTTGAGTTAGAGGCGTTCTGACAAAGCAATGTTTGTCCGGATGGTGCTGAAGCTGTTCCCGGAAGAGGGTTAACAGTAATATTTATTGTATCCTTTTTAATTCCGCAGCCGTTATTTACAGTAACGAAATAAGAACCGGCAGAGTTTACAGAGATGGTTTGAGTGGTTGCTCCTGTTGACCATGTAAATGAAGCACCGGAATTCTGTGCATCAAGAGTAAGAGTATTTCCCTGGCAGATAGCACCATCAGGTCCAAGATTAACGACAGGAGAACCGTCAGGGATATTGCTATGAGCATTTGCAAAGGTTACAGGTGAATATCCAGCATAATTTATATTTGCAGTGTTAACATCCTTAACTAAATTATTTACTCCTACCACTACTCCCCAATAATTATTCGTGAAATTAAATGTGGTACTGTTTCCTACTGAAGAGTAAACTTCGTACCCCCCTATTGTAATCCGGTGAACTGTATTCGTAGAAGTGTATCGTGAACCATTGGCACCAGCACCGATCATAAAAAATTTATCTGTTGGCACAAAGGTATTATTGACAAAAACATTCGTGTTAGTATAATCATTTGAAGAATTGGCACAAACAGTACCTCCAGTGTACTGCCAGGCAGCAATTGTACCACCAGTGTACGCATTCCGCAGATGATAAATAGTCTGGCCGCATCCACAAGAGAAACGACTCGTCTTTGAAGAGTAATAAGAAAGTCCACCTATAGGGATTTCATAAGTAGCAGAGGGAGAGTTTATAGGACTGAAATCACTACTACCATTGCAAGGAACCCCCCAGTTAGGTATCGTTCCAAAGGCATTGGTTTCAGCCTGAGTTAACTGATAACTTGTGGAAGCGTTCCCGATAATGTTATTGTTTGTTGCTACAATAGTAGGTATCCCTTCGTTTGTACCAATACTTGGCAATTCATTCAAGAATTTCCATTCAGAAATTTCAACACCGCTTCCTGTATTACCTAAAATGGTTGAGTTTTGTATATCGTTGTTTCCCACACCACCAATGTAAATTCCTCCCCATGTGTTTGAATCAACGTCACAAAAGCTCATAGTCATAGACCCACTGGAATTTGTAATACCAAACCGACCATTGTGATCAATCCGTGAGTTAATAACATTTACGGATCCGTCAGAATTAAATATCCCTGAACCGCCATTTAAATGGATACGGGAACTATTCAATGTCAGATTTCCTGTAGAAGTATTATATACACCTTTAGGGCAATACCGAATCTTAGCACCGTGTACAGTGGCTTGTGATTGAACTTCCAGCCCACGGTTTGCATACTTCATTTCAAAATAACGTAAGGAATCATTATTGGTTAATGAATTGATAACAATCCCTTCCCAATAATTCATATTTGTGGTGGCCTGATAAGGCTCGAATTTCACAGGGCTACATACAGTGCCTTTTATGTTAAGCTTTCCATTAACAGTGATTCCAACATCACCGATACTGTTATTGTCAACGTCTACAAATACCGCCTGTACAAGTACCCCAGGGTTAATAGTAAGCGTGGCGCCAGCATTCACCACCACATCCTGGGTTAAGATCTGGTTGGAGCTCCAGGTGGTATTGGTACTGATTACCATCTGCGCCAAAGCTGAATTGGTTACTAAAACTGCCGCAATAAGCAATTTTAAATACCGAAATGTTAATTTTTCTTTCATAATAAGTGTTTTAATGCTTGGGGTTAATATAATTATTTGCTCCATAACAATCCGGAACAAATTTTCCGCTAAATTATAAGAGCTAACGATCATATACATTACCACACAGAACGTTTTTAGCACAGAGCAGCTCATAAAAGCAATCATGAAATTGAAGGAGGTGGAAGGGATTATTCTTGCGGGAAAAGTAAGTAATGGATCCTATTATTGTTTAAGTATTTAAATCTTTATTGAGTACGATTAGATCGCTTCAATCTTTTCCGAAAGTCGCTTTTGTGCCCTGCACCATATAGAATAAGTATTTTTTGATCAGAGCCTGACTTTAATAAATTTATTAATTGTTCATTCCTGTATTGAATAAATATAGAATTGTATTGTCGTTTCGTATAAAAAGGCACCTTACTATACTTATGAGAGAAGGGGGCCGCATAATCCAAACTGTCGAGAACTATAGCACCATTTGTCTTTTCCCATTCCTTAACCAATTGAAGATAATCAACATCAGCTCTTATATCCTCAGGAGTGGAGCCAAGCTCTTTGTATGAGGGTTGCTGGATATATTTGCTAAAAAAAGGACCGCCTGCGTTTTCTTTATAATTTCCGCTAAAACCCTTAAGTTTTCTAACCTTTCTTCGAATAGTGTCCTTTTGTAAACTGTCTGCTTTAAAGTCTGTACTGATAAGTTCATAATAAAGCCTATATCCCTGGCTTTTGTGCAGAGAAACTTCCTTTTTCACATCCTCGTAGAACCCTTTTTTTCCGAGATGATGCATCGGGATAAACCTTATTTCCTTACCATTCAAACTGTATTTGTATACTTTCGCCCGTGTTCTATTTAGTTCTATAACACTGTGTACAATTTTGCAGGAGGTTATTGCTGACATTAACATAAGAACACAAAGTATCTTTCTCATAAGTTATTTGTAATCAATAATACTAATCCTTCAGCCAGGATGATCTGGCTAAATAAGTCAATTATGAATTGTTATTAAGACGCTTAATGGAAGCAATAAACTCCTGCTTTTTTCTCCGGCTGATCTCAAAAGCCTGTTCAGTTTCTAATTTAATAACGCAGTACTCACCTTTAGAATATTCCTTAACATAGTTCAGATTAATGATATTTGTTTTATTGATCCTGAAAAAGAACTTGTTTCCATGAAGGGTAGCTTCGAAATCTTTTAATGTCCGGGCTAAAGTATAGGCCCCCCCGTTCACCGTATAAATTTTAGTATACCGGCCATCGGCTTCCAGGTAACCCACCGCACTTAATTTTATCAGGATAACACGTTCATTGTGGTGAACCGGAATCCTTCGCTCAAGGGAATCAACACCCCAATCGCCCTGTTCAATCTTTAATTCCTGAACCTGTATTTTTTGCTGTTCACGTTGAATTACCTTGTTTACCGTTTCCTGTAATTCGTTTACATCAATCGGCTTGAGCAGATAATCTACCGCGTTCGCTTTAATCGCATTCAGCGCATACTTATCATAGCCCGTAACAAAAACTAAATGAAAATTTATTCGTTTCAGCTGCTTTAGCAATTGAAAACCATTTCCGGAGGGCATCTGCACATCCAAAAAGACCAGGTTAAGATCATTCTTTGTAATGAACTCATAAGCAGTATCTATAGAATCCGCCATCCCGACAACTTCAATCTCCGGGCAATATTTAGTCAACAAAGTTTTCAGGATTGTCCTGGATGCTTCCTCATCATCAACAATAAGAGTTTTAATCTTCATAAA
Organism: Bacteroidia bacterium; assembly: GCA_036386835.1. Lineage (GTDB taxonomy): Bacteria > Bacteroidota > Bacteroidia > 2-12-FULL-35-15 > 2-12-FULL-35-15 > 2-12-FULL-35-15. Next base: position 190,220 of record DASVUX010000034.1, on the reverse strand, counting down.
GTATAGGAATTACAATATCTACAACAGTTCCGCACGCATTGTTCTCCGGATCATACAAATCGGTTATTTCAATTTTTGAGTCCTTAAACCCATTTGTTTTATTTAATAGATTTAAACGTTGTTCACTTATACTCATTCCTGTTGATTTATGCTGGGGGGATTTTTCTATGTGCCGCGAAGCCGCTCTTCCAATGCCGTTATCTTCGATTGAAATGTGGAGCTTACCCTCGCTTTGGGTTATTTTAACCATCAGCTTACCCCTGCGCGAACCCTTCAGGGGCATAAGCCCGTGCCATATGGCGTTTTCAACATACGGCTGCAGCAACAATGTAGGGATTCGCACTCTTAATACATCAAGATCCGGATCTACCTCAATCTTATAATCGAATTTTTCAGTAAAACGTAACTGCTCGATCTCCACATAAATGTTAAGCATTTGAATTTCATTGGAAAGGGAAGACGTTCTCTCCTGTGAATTATAAAGCACCAATCTGATAAGACGTGAAAATTTGGTCAGATAATTATAAGCCTCCTGCGGTTCATTTTTTAGAATATACGCCTGTATGGAATTCAGGGAATTAAAAATAAAATGCGGGTCCATTTGTGACCTTAATAATTTCTGCTCAAGGTCTGCTGTTTTCTGGAAGGCCCTGCTTTTAATCTGTTTAAGGATCAATACCAGCAGGACAATCAGCAATAAGCCAACAACCAACACAGAGTAAAGAATAATCTTTTTCTGATTCAGCTCTGCCTCCAGGTTTTTCGACCGCTGTTGAAGCAATAAGCTGCTTTGTTCCCGCTTAAAACTGTTGTAATTCAGCTCCATGCGTTTTACCTTTTCCTGAAGCTCACTCTCTTTCTGCTTATTATTTGCATCAACATACAATTTGTAATATTCCAGCGAATTTTTGTAGTCTTTACGAAGTTCATAAAGCTCATGAAGCAGGCTGTAAATGTGCTGAACATAATATTTATCCTCAATAGACCTGGCTGCACTTAGAGCTTTTAACAAATATTCCTCTGTCGTTTTTAGGTCATTGGAAGTTTTATAATAGTTGGAAAACACAATATGATTATTGATAAGGCCTGCCATATCACCCGTTTCCTCAAACAGAGCTTTCGCCTTATTTAAATTTAACAGTGCATTAGCCTTATCATTCAGATCAAGATAATTGCTCCCCAGGCCCTCATATATATTTGCAAGAACTCTCTTCTCGCCCAACTTTAACTGAATCGCAAGAGCCTTTTGGAAAAAAGCCAGCGCCTCTTCCGTCTTATGATTATCCTGATAAGCACTCGCAAGATTCACATAGCCGATAGAGAGGCTTGAGCTGTTACCAAGACGCTCTTTTATTGCTACTGACTTCAGGCAATATTCCAGTTCCTTTTCCCAATTGAACATCGAACGGAAGTCATTACTTAATCCGGAATATGCAATCGACAGAAAATACTGATCCTTACTGAGCTCTGCAAAATAAACCTGCTTATATCTTGCATAAATGCAGGAATCATAATTCCCGGTATTGGAATATATATTTGCCAGGCAGCCATATGCTGTGCCAAGCCATTTTGGATCTTTAACGGATGCAGGATTATGAATGGCCTTCAGAACATATCGCTTGGCAGAATCAATTTCAAAGTACAGGTTATAAATATTGGCGGTCCTCACCTGTCCCTGGAACTGAAGATTTTTTCTCTCTAATTTGTCTGCCAAGCGAAGTCCTTGGTTAGTGTAATAAAGACTGGAATCTTTATCAGTATAGGAGTATTTGCTACCTAGGGAATAATATGCTTTAATCTTAATAGTGTCATGGTTACGGGCATCCAAAAGACGAAGGAGGCTATCCTGCCCTAATGCATGTTCAGGGCTTATCAGGTATATCTTTAAAAAAACGAGTACGAATCTGTGGAAAAAGGTTGCCTTTTTAATCATAAAAACTCCGCAATATTATAAAAATTCCCTGGTCATGCCAAGGTTCATAATATTCTAAAATTAAGAATCAATGCGGAATAAATTTACACATTAGCCGGTGAACCACTTCACCGCGCACTACATATTTTACACATTTAATTACAAACCTACCAGGCGGACTTAAGCTATTCTAATTAAGAATTAATTTAATTTCTAAATCGCACTTTTTGGCTTTTTCCCGGTATTCCTCATACGATTGAACACATCTCCATTCTCAACAGCTTACTTTAAAATTTATTTCTCTTTTTCTCTGTCTTTCCTAATGAACTTCCACCGCCTGGTGAACAAGCAGCTTTTATTAAAAATATTTTCAACTGCTGCTAAGATTTAACTAAAGGAGAGAAGTGAATCGTTCAGTAAAATGGCAGGAAATTATGAACATATAAATCTCTAACTCCAAAAGGAATAATATGTTATTGGTAATACTTTACAGTATTTATACTTTGAACCCTACCACACAAATATCATCTACCTGCTCCATCGATCCTTTCCATTCATTGAAGGTACTGAACAATGCCTTTCCTTGCTGTTCCATTGGTGTATCGCGAATCTCTATAAGATAATTATTCAGGTTTTTATTCATAAACTTCTTTCCTTTAGGTCCGCCAAACTGATCAGAATAACCATCTGTATAAAGATATAGCTGGTCGCCTTTCAACAGGTCTAGGGTAAAGAGACGGAAGCTTTCCTTCCTTTCACCTGCACCTACAGGCATCCTGTCATTTTCCAGCCTGGTCAAAGTACTGTTCCTGATGAGGACCGGAGCATTATTGGCTGCAGCATAGGTTAACACTTTTTTCTCCTTGTCAAGACAAAAAAGAATTCCATCAAATCCATCTTTCTGACCTTCACCGCTTATATTCTCAATCAGCCTGTTCCTTACAAAGTCAAATACTTTATCCGGTCTTGCAATATTTTTTTCATTGATCGCCTCATTAAGAAATGAGATGCTCAACAGGCTCATAAAAGCACCCGGAACCCCGTGACCGGTGCTGTCGCAAACCGCAAGGTAGAAATGATCCCTGGTAGATGTGGCCCAGTAAAAATCTCCGGAAACTATGTCCTTTGGCTTAAATAATACAAAATGTTCCCGGAGGTTTTCGGAAAGAAGATCTTTATGCGCGAGCAGAGCATATTGAATTTTTTTTGCATAGTTGATCGAATCAACTATTTCTTTCTGCTTTTCTTCTACAATGTGCTTTTGCTGACTTATGAGTTCTTTGGACTGCTTCTGATTGCGGTAACCTGCGGCTATAAATCCAATGATCACAAGAAGGAACAGCACTCCTGCAAACATATAGATCCGCTCGGTCCGTTTCTTTAATTCCTGTATAACGATCTCCTTATCCCTGACATCCAACTCGCGCTGCGTCTCAAGCTTTTCAACGCTCTCTGCAGTTTCCAGGGAGAACAGGGAATCTTTCATTACTGCATATGTTTGAAAATTCTGCAAGGCTTTTTCATAATCTTTTAATAAGAGATACGAATTGGAAAGATTCAGATGGACCTGCTTCAGGTAATCAATATCATTCAGCTCTCTTAAAATCTTTGCCGCCTCCTCGAAATGAAGTATTGAATTATTTACCAGTTCTTTCCTGGAAGCCTCGTTCTTTTCCAGGGCAGCCATGTTGTAATAATAAGCCCCGATATTATCCAGGCTTGTAGCCTTATAGCTCAGGTTTCCCAATTCATCATAGATTGCAATTGCCATTTCCTGGTACTCCAGGGCATTTTTAAAATCTTCCTTTACGGCATATGCATCTGCAATATTTGAAAGGATCCAGCTTTCATTATCCCGGTCATTCACTTCGCGAAAGAGAGCCAGTGCACGCTCATTCATTTTCAGCTGCTGATCATACTCATGCTTATTAAAGTAAACCACACCCATATTACCCAGGAGCTGCGCGGTTAATTTCTTTGCATCTATTGTTTCTGCAATAGCCAGGGCTTTTTTATAATAATGCAAAGCTTTATCATATGATTCCAACGGGCGGTAAACTGAGCCGACATTCATAAGCAATGTAGCAATATCCCTTTTTCTTCCGAGATCCTCGTAAAGGGAGAGTGAATGCTGATAGCTTTCAAGCGCTAATGTATATTCGGACCGGGCCTTATAATTCGATCCTTTGGAATTATAACCTTTAGCGATACCAATTTTCCAGTTAAGCTGCTCTGATAATTTAATTCCTTCTTCTGCATATTTCAGCCCTGCTTCAGGATCAATTGTCCGCATTTTAAATGAAAGCTCAAGCAACGTCCCAGCTTTTACAGTATCCTCCCCCGCGGTGAGCAGCACCTGCTTCATTGAATCAATAACCGCATTTTGTCCGGGAGAATCTGTGGCTATAAAAAGCAGTGCAATAAACAGCAGCGCTTTATTAAATATTTTTTTTTCAGACATTGATGAAGCGGCAGAAAGCAATATGGTTCCGTGTTCCCCCGATCCGCTGGTGCAAAAATGGGAATAAAAAACAGTTTATCCTATATCATGGAACAGGTAATTAATACAAAGAGCCAGGATAGCTACAACGACTACCTGGCCCTTCACTTCGGATTCTTTTGATTACCTTCCATTCGAAGTATCATTTAATGTATCCCGTTCAGCATGAGAGTTCGAGCCACCTATAGTTCCACCGGTGTTTGCGGGATCAGCATGACCTTCTATACTTTTATGTCCATCAGAATCTGCATTACCACCATTACCGCATGAGGCAAAAATCAGTGCAGAAGCCGCTGTTATTGAAAGAATAATTGTTTTTTTCATAGTGTGTTTTTTAAAAATCATTATTTAATTTCATATGTGGGAGTAAAGAAGCCGGCATTCAACCGGCTTCTTAAGTTAAGATTCTATTGCGTTTATTTCTGGACGGTAAACTTTGAGACCGTATTTGTTTTACCGCTTTTCACATTTGCGAAGTAAATCCCTCCTGAAAGCTCTTCAACCGGTAATTGTTTGTTGTAAACACCTTTGAAGTTAACCAGGTTCTCACTATAGAGAACACGTCCGAGTACATTCATTATTCTGATCTCTACATCACTGGATTGGCTTACACTGAAATTCATTGTAAGATTACTTCCTGAAGAAGGGTTGGGGAATACATTCACAATTAATGCGCTGCCCTCGCGTTCAGCTATACCTATAGGAATATGAACATTAATAGTATCTGTTCCGGTACATCCGAACATATCTGTTACAGTTACGTAGTATGACCCCGTTGTATTTACACTTATTGTTTGCGTTGTTTCACCGGTACTCCATAAGTATGTCATTCCCGCGATATCGGCATCAACCGTAAATGTACCGGCTATCAGCAGCATCGTGTCAGCTCCCAGGTTAACCACAGGCGCATTATTAATGAGGACACCAATCGAATCTGTGGCCATGCAGGTCCCGTTACCGACTGTAACGCAATAGATCCCTGTATTACAAACGGTGATCATTGGATAATTCTGTCCGCTGCACCACTGGTAGGAAGTTCCCCCGCTTATCGCAGCACTAAGTGTGAGGCAGCCTCCGCAAACGATTGTGTCATTACCAAGATCAAGATCAATAGTATTATCAGTGATTGTCACATTAATTGTATCACTCGCAACACATCCCAATGAATCAGTAACTGTAACATAATAGCTTCCGGATGCGGAAACATTAAGGGTTTGAGTTGTCAGGCCTGTGTTCCAGATATATGTTCCGTTCACTGCGGCATCGAGAGTGAGCGTTTCATGTGTACATGTGAGGTATGCAGTATCATTCCCCAGGTTAACATTTACTGTACCGGGATTGACGGTGACATTAATTGTATCGGCAGTACTGCAGCCACCTGCATTTGTCACAGTTACGTAGTATGTTCCTGAAGCAGTAACAGCGGTAGCCTGGGACACAGACCCGTTATTCCATAAATAAGTCATTCCCGCATTTCCGGCATCAAGTGTAAGTGACCCTGTGCAGAATACAACCGTTGTGTCATTGCCCAGGTCCACTATAAGCTCCGGAAGTACAACAACATTGATAGTATCAGAAACTACGCAGCTGCCATCAGTAACAGTAACATAGTAGGTTCCGGATGTGTTCACTGAAATCGACTGGGTGCTGGCACCGCTGTTCCACGCAAATGACAAACCGGGATTGCCCGCATCAAGAGTGAGGGTTCCGCCAGCACATACTAAAGCATCTACACCAAGGTCAACATTGATCACAGGAGGAGTTAATGTAACATTTATAGTATCAGAGATGCTGCAGCCTCCGGTATCGCTCACAGTAACATAATACATCCCCGAGGAAGTTACATTAATAGTCTGAGATACAGCAGCCGTATTCCAAACGTAAGCCATTCCCGTGTTGCCTGCATCAACCACAACAGGGCCGGTACAAACCGAAACGGAGATATCTCCTCCCAGGTTAACATTGAACGCAGGAAGAACAGTTACATTTATAGTATCTGTTACGGTACACATGCCATCAGTCACCGAAACATAAAAACTTCCTGAAGTATTTACACTGATCACCTGGGTGGTTGCACCTGTACTCCAGCTGAATGCCGCACCTGCATTTTCTGCATCAAGCATAACGGTGCTGCCTGCACATACAGTAACATCCGCACCGAGGTCAAGGATGATTGTACCGGGATTGAAAGTAACATTCACAGTGTCGGACGCTGAACATGTTCCGTCAGAAACAGAAACGTAGTATGTCCCGGAAGAAGAAACAGTGATCCCCTGTGACGTGGCTCCCGTATTCCATATAAAGCTCAGCCCGTTATTTCCTGCATCCAGGTTAATCGAACCTGCGCAGGTGGTGACATTAATGTCAGCCCCAAGATCCACGTTAACAGGCGGCTCTACAGTTACAGTTATTTGATCAGTGGCCGTGCAGCTCCCATTTGTAACCGTTACACTATAAGTGCCCGAAGTGGTCACAGAGATCATTTGTGTTGCGGCACCGTTACTCCAGTTAAATGCTGCACCAGTGTTTCCTGCGTCCAGCACAAGTGTCGTCCCCGTACAAATAGTGACATCTGCTCCAAGATCGACCGCTAAGGGTCCGCCATTTGTTACTACAATCGTATCTGTTGCAGAACACCCTAAAGTATCCTGTACACTAAGTACGTAAGTGCCTGATGCCCCAACAGTGGCATTCAGGGCAGAGCCTCCTGAAATAATTACCCCGCCATTTAGGGCTGTCCATGAAGCAACAGGTGAATGTGTGTATGTTGAACCTGTAATGGTTGCCTGTGCGGCACAATTCAACACCAGGTCAGCACCAGCATCTGCCTGTGCCACACAATTGCAGGTGCCGGTACCCCCATTTAATCCGACAATGAGCCGGGCTTGCGGGCCGTAAAAATTATTTGTGTTTTCCGGCCCGAGTTGCATAATCGCACAGCCACGTACGAAATCCAACTGGAAATAACAGGATGGAACCCGCACAGTCAGGCATCCTGATCCGGTAACGGTTTCGCTGTCCATATCAAAAACCGTTTGAAGGTCAGCATCAACCGCACTGAATGTATTAGCCGGTGCCTTATAACTAACCAGTGTAAAAATTGTAGGAGAGCTTCCGGCAGAAAGATCGAAACACACTGTTACAATGTCACCCGAAGAAACTCCGTTCAGATCCGACACCGGAGATCCGTTTACGGTATATTGAATGTTAACGGCATCACCGTCACCATATGCAGAGCAACTTGGCCCCTGGGCCATACCAGCAGTATGCAATGCACATAAAACAAGAAGGGAGACAGCACATCTTGTTATGTATTGATAAAAATGAGCAGTAAATAATTCACCTCCGCTGAGTAGTTTTTCTTTCATGTTTATTAGTTTAAAGTTTAACGAATAACCAATGCAAAAAAAAATGCCATGAGAAAGAACTTTAGTCCGGAATTTTTTTTCTGAAAAACAAGAAAATTTTTCGCAAAAAGAATAAAACGCAGGGTACTCTGAAACCCTAATGAAATTAGCGGTATAATGCTGTAGGCAATTGTCGTTATATCAACTTCTATGAAAATGAACCCTTCTGCATCCTGTAATTATTTTATTCATTCATGTTAATGCATAATTGGCATTCTTATTTACGATGGGAAATTCATCATCATATCCCACCGGACCAGATTATGAATAAAAAGATAAATGAATTTGTGAAAGAGATGAAGGAGCAGGACCTTACTCTTGCCCTGGCAGAAAGCATAACTTGTGGAATGGTTGCAGAAAAACTTGCAACATGTTTTGGAACTTCTGATGTGCTGCAGGGCTCCATCGTGTGCTATACCCCTGAGGTTAAAAACAAGCTCCTCGGCATTCCGAAAAGCATAATGAAAAAGCACACTTGCGAGTCAATGAAAGTAACAAGGCTGCTGGCAGAAAATTTATCCGGCCTGATAAAAGCCGATGTTTATGCTGCGCTTACAGGACTGGCATCACCCGGAGGAAGTGAAACCAAGGCCAAACCTGTGGGGACGGTCTTCCTTTGCGTATTGTATAAAGGAAGATTATTCAGGAAAAGATTATTATTCAGGGGAACCCCCGTTGAGATCAGGAAAAAAGCATGCATGGCAATTTATGACCTGATTTCAAAAAAAGTCCTCCGCAAAAATAAATAACAACCTTAATTATTATTCATCGGACCGTTGCTGTCTTTATTTTTAGTTCTTGCCTGTAAAAGAGCTATCACAACAACAATTCCTACAATGATCAAAACGACTGATAGTATCATAATCTTATATTTTAAAGTTTAGAAAATTAAAAAGCCCTGTATCTCTACAGGGACTTTTCGTTATATCTTATTAATTATTTAACAGCGTCACGTGTAGACTCTGCCATGCTCAAGTGATGTTTCAGAACAGGGAGTTTTGTAGATGCCCATCCTTTTAATTCGCCATCATGACCTTTATCAGCTTCTTTCTGAAAAAGATCGATAGCATCTTTGTGGTATTTTACCATCTTTTGTGTGTACTCCTTATCAAAGTCAGCACCTTTTAATTTTGTCAGTTCATCAAAATCTTTCTGTTGTTTATCAGCCAGCTTTGTAGGAAGTGTAATTCCTTTTTTAGCCGCCACAGATTTAAGCTCTTCGTTTGCCTTGCTGTGGTCAGTTACCATATGGTCAGCAAGTTCTTTAACTTTAGCAGATGCGGCATTTGTTTTTGCAAGCTGCGCTGCCTGAACTTCGAACATTCCGTCATTTGCAGCTTCAACTGCAAATTCTGCATCGTTCTCCATTTTGTTATCTAACTTCTTATCGTTTTGCTTCTCCGCAGTTTTTTTATCGGTTTGGGCAAACATACCAGTGCTTACCACTGACATACACATAAACGCTGCTGCGATTAGATTTACTTTATTTGTTTTCATAAATTAAAAGTTTTTAGTTTACTTCGGTAAATTAAAAAACATGCCAATTGGCTGATCGCTGTAAATGCAAATGTCATAGACCACCGGGATCGGTCAGCAGCGCAACTGAGAACATTTTTTCTCAATAGTTCCCCTGCCTGATTGTGGTGGCATATTTTCTTCAGATCCGTTAATAAAAAGGCTTTCAATGGAAAACAAAGAGAATACAAAACGAAAAGGCCGCTACCGACTGGAAGGTATAGGTACTATTACTGCCTTGTTAACTATAATTACAATTTCTATAATATTAGTGAGCGTTTTCAGCGTTATCTGATCCCAAAAGATACCTCGGGGGAAAGCACCTCTTTGTTTGGATTCCTTTTTTAACTTTGCTCCATGGATACCGGGGAAAAAAGGTCAAGGCCTTTATTAATCTTTTACCTTTTAGTAGCTTATGTTTTTCTGCAGTTTGCATGGTGGACTTACTCCATGTTCCAGCTTAATAATGAGATCTCGCATCTAAAGAATGAAGTGAACCTGCTCAAAGAAAAATCTTCATCGGAAATTGCAGCCAAAGGGAATGAGATCAACTCTAAACTCCGCAAGCGCTGGATCATGATCTCAAGCGAGGGTGCGGTATTTGTCGGCCTTCTGCTTTTTGGCGTTTACCGTGTAAGAAAAACGTTTAAAAAGGAAACCGAACTGACCGAAAGACAAAGAAATTTCCTGCTTTCAGTGACACATGAATTGAAATCGCCCATCGCTTCAGCCAAACTTCAGCTTCAAACCCTTCAAAAAAGGGAATTGAACAGGGAAAAACAGCAGGAGATCCTTGGCAATGCTATTAATGACACAGAGAGACTGAATAACCTGGTGGAAAACATTCTTCTTGCAGCCCGGATTGAGAACAGCAGCGCCCCATTATATAAAGAACACACAAACCTTTCTGAATACTTATCAGATAACCTGAATCAAATGATCAGCCTGTTTAACTACAGGCAAAGGATTTTACTTAACATTGAGAACGGTATTGAACTTGATATCGACAAAACAACTTTCCCTTCAATTATCATTAATCTCTTAGAGAATGCTATTAAATATTCTCCTGCAGATTCCGTAATCAGGTTTACGCTTAAAAAAACAAATTCAAAAATTGTATTATCAGTAATAGATGAAGGCCCAGGCGTTCCGGCTGAATTCACCTCAAGAATTTTTGAGAAATTTTACAGGATTGGCAATGAAGACACCCGCAAAACAAAAGGTACCGGTCTTGGCTTGTATATTGTGAAGCACATTTCGGAACAGCATAATGGTGTAATTACCGTAAAGAATAATTCACCAAAAGGAAGTATTTTTGAAGTTACTTTTAATGCCTTATAATTTTTGCCTTATGAAAAGAACTGCACTTATTATACTTGATGGATGGGGGATCGGTGACGGATCTTTATCTGATGCCATTACCAATGCGAGAACGCCTTTTGTGGACAGTCTTTATTTAAATTACCCCAATTCCACTTTGAGGACTTCGGGGGAAGATGTAGGTTTACCGGAAGGCCAGATGGGAAACAGCGAAGTAGGGCATCTTAATATTGGCGCAGGACGTGTGGTTTACCAGGATCTCGCAATGATCAATAAAGCAGTGAGGGAAAGAACCATTAACGAGCATCCGGTGCTTTTAAAGGCATTTGAATATGCCCGCCAGAATTACAGGACAGTCCATTTTATCGGACTCGTATCCGAAGGGGGCGTACATTCTTCCCAGGCACATCTTCACCATTTATGCGATATGGCCAAAGACCATGGCCTCACAAAAGTATTTATCCATGCTTTTACTGATGGGCGTGACACTGATCCGAAGAGCGGCCTCGGCTGCATCAATGAGCTTGAGAAGCACCTCAAGACGTCTACAGGGACGATAGCGAGCATAATCGGCCGTTACTATTCAATGGACCGGGATAAGCGCTGGGAGCGCGTTAAGCTCGCGTACGACCTTATGGTGAAAGGTGAAGGGAAGCCCAGCACGGACATGGTCCGTGCAGTAATCGAATCTTATAATGAAAATATTACCGATGAATTTATAAAGCCCGTAATCCATGTTGATGAGAACGGCAAGCCGCTGGGATTAATAAGAAATGATGATGTTGTGATCTGCTTTAATTTCAGAACAGACAGGTGCAGGGAAATAACTACAGTGCTTACCCAGCAGAATATGCCGGAGCATGGATTACACACGCTTCCGCTTTATTATGTAACTATGACCAATTACGATCATACGTTCAGGGATATAAAAGTGGTGTATGATAAGGCTGATCTGAGGATGACACTCGGGGAAGTCCTGGAGAAAAACGGCAAGACCCAGATCCGGATCGCAGAAACGGAAAAATATCCTCACGTTACCTTCTTTTTTTCAGGCGGACGCGAAAAAGAGTTTGAAGGTGAACGGAGGATCATGGCATCCTCCCCTAAAGTTCCCACCTACGACCTCAAACCGGAAATGAGTGCCATTGAAATAACGGAATCTATTATCCCGGAACTGGAAAACGCTGCTGCCGACTTTATCTGCCTCAATTATGCCAATCCTGATATGGTAGGTCATACCGGGGTTTATGAAGCAGTGGTCAAAGCCGTTGAAACCGTTGATCTATGCCTGGAGCGTGTTGTAGAAGCAGGATTGAAAGGCGGTTATTCTTTTATTATTATAGCTGATCATGGGAATTCTGATTTTATGCTGAATGCTGATGGCAGCCCGAACACCGCCCACACCACGAATCCCGTTCCCTGCATTCTCATTGATAAAGATTACAAATCCGTTAAAAAGGGAAGACTGGCAGATATTGCTCCCACCATTCTCCGGTTAATGAGAATTCCCATTCCTCCTGAAATGACAGGTACTCCTTTGGTTGATTGAGTTAATTTTAACGATTTTTCAGATGGAACTGTTTTTGAGTATAAAAACCACTAGATTTTTTACAATATGGTTTTTATAATTGATGACGACAAGGAGGACCTTGAACTGATTACTGCTGCATTTGAAGAACTGAATTTAAAGGAAGAAATAAAGCTGTTCGAAAGCGGTATTGCATTTTTAAATTTTGTGAAAGACCCCGCCAATTTTGGCATCCAGCCATCTTATATAATAAGTGATTTGAAGATGCCTGCAATGGATGGTATTTCCATGGTTGAAAAACTCCGGGACCATCCGGGATATGAAATCGTTCCTATCGTGATGCTTTCAACCTCTAATCTTATCTATGATATTGAAAGGGCTTACAAAGCAGGTGTGAACTGCTACCTGATGAAGCCTGATACCTTTAACGGCTGGAAGTCCACCGTTTCCACAGTGCAGGTGTGGATAAAACGCTGGCACCACTCCATAGGAGTATAAAACTCTCCACAAGATGGGGAAAAAACCCACCACATCTTCTCAAATCCGAGAATATGACTTAAGTCAACTTATTGATTATTTTACACACAGCATTCATTCTGCAGAAAAGAATATTCGACAAACAGTGTATTTGCTTCGATTAATTACTTTAATTCCTTTTTACTCTCCCTTAAATGTAATAAGGCCTCTGCGAATCCCTATTCTGGCATTATAATGAAGCATCCTGTGCGGCTTCCCCGCTTATTAAAGAACCTCTTTTCAAATGAATATTAAGAAAACATCAGCACAAACTCCCAGGCCAACTGTAAAATCAGAAAGTGAAAAGGAGAGCATGCACCACCAGTTGCTACAGGGCCTTCCTGCGGCTACCTATACTTGTGATTCAAAAGGAAGGATTACTTTCTTTAATGAAGCTGCTGCCAAGCTTTGGGGACGGGAGCCCAAACTTGGAGTGGATCTTTGGTGCGGATCCTGGAAGATCTTTAAGACAGACGGTTCACCTCTGCCTTTGGATACCTGCCCGATGGGGATCGCTTTAAAAGAAGGACGTGCAGTTTACGGGGAAGAAATTGTGGTGGAACGTCCGAATGGTGAACGGCTCAATGTACTGCCCCATCCCAGGCCGATCTTCGACAGCAATGGAAACGTTATTGCCGCAATCAACATGCTTGTGGACATTACGGAATTGAAACGGACAGATAATGCATTGCGCGAAAGCGAGGTTCGCTTCAGAACCGTAGCTAATACCGCACCAGTCCTGATTTGGATGTCAGACGAAAACCGTCACTGTACTTTTTTTAATAAAGGCTGGCTGGACTTTACCGGGAAGAGCATGGAAGATGAATCGGGAAATGGCTGGCTGAGAGGAATTCATCCTGAGGATCTCAATAATTGCATGAATCTTTTTGCCACAGCTTTCGAAGCCCGCAAAAACTTTTATGTAGAATACCGCTTACGAAGAAATGATGGTGAATATCGCTGGATAGCAAGCCGTGGCGAACCGCGTTATGCACCTGACGGAAAATTTGAAGGTTTCATTGGATCCTGCACTGATATAAATGATTCAAAGATGCACTCGGCAATACTTGAAAGCCGGATCGCTGAGCGGACAAAAGCTCTGAATGATGCTATTCTTCAGCTCGAAAGATCCAATCTTGAGCTTGCACAGTTTGCATATGTGGTGACCCATGACCTGCAGGAGCCTTTAAGGAAAGTTAAAACATTTACTGATCGCCTGATGATCAAGGTTTCGCGGAAGCTTAACCATGATGAAAAAGTATATCTTGAAAAAATAAAAAATTCTGCTGACCGTATGTCGGGACTCATAAAAGATGTCCTGAACTACTCTATTCTTACCCGTTCTGCAGAACCCTTTGTTAAATGTGATCTGAACAGTATTGCCCGGCATGTACTTACTGATTTCGAATTACTGATTACCCAGAAGAAAGCGGTCATCATGCTAAATCCGCTTCCTGATATAGAAGCAGTAAATTTACAGATGAACCAGCTGTTCAATAACCTTATCGGCAACAGCCTCAAGTTTACAAGCACTGAGGCCCTCCCTCAGATTTCTATCAGCTCAGCTGCTGTTGGCCAAAATGAAGTTGAGCGCTTCAATCTTTTGAAGAATACTGATTATGTAAAGATCAGTATTGCTGATAATGGCATCGGGTTCAGCCAGGAATATGCCGAGCAGATCTTCGAGATCTTTCAGCGTCTTAACGGCAATGATGAATTTCCGGGAACGGGGATCGGGCTTGCTTTATGCAAGAAAATAATCGTTAACCATAAAGGAATGATCTATGCCGATTCAACGCCCGGTAAAGGCGCTACGTTCAACGTGATCCTTCCGGTAAAACAATTTTAGATTACCGCAGGATCTGCAGCCGGTGCGAATCCAGCTTAATGAATATAAAAAGCAGGAGTGTAAACGACCATAAGGACGATCCGCCATAACTGAAGAATGGAAGCGGGATCCCGATAACAGGGGCCAAACCTATGGTCATCCCGACATTTATCGTGAGGTGAAAGAATAAAACTGAAGCCACGCCATATCCATAGATCCTGCTAAAAGGAGATCGCTGCCGCTCCGCCATGAATATGATGCGGATGATAAGTGTCAGCTGCAGGATGATCACGATCGCACTCCCGACAAAGCCCCACTCTTCCCCTACCGTACAGAAAATAAAATCAGTATCCTGTTCGGGGACGAAATCATATTTGGTTTGAGTACCTTCCAGGTAACCTTTTCCAAGAAATCCGCCTGAACCAATAGCGATTTTCGCCTGGTTAACATTGTATCCTTCCTTCTTCAGATCTACCGTTCCTCTTCCCAACAATACATCTATACGGATTTTCTGATGCGGTTCAAGCTTATCATAAACAGTGCTTGTACCCTTCACCATTCCGCATGCAACAATACCGATCAGTGCGACCACAAACAAATTCGTACGGCTCCTCTTGATAAACAGCAGAGAAAGAGAACAAAGGATGCCTATAATAGCGAAGAGGACTATATTGTTCACCAGCAAGGCAAGGATAAATAATATAGCGGCAAGAAAGCCCAACAGCAGGTAATTTACTGAAAGTCCTTCACGGTAAAGGGTGAAAATGAATGCTACAAACACAATGGCCAAACCGGTTTCATCCTGGAGTTTCATTATGATCACCAAGGGGACAAACAACATCAAAAGAGTAATGATCGTGTTCCGGTAATCTGCGATCTTGATATTCTGGTTACTCAGGAACTTGGCAATCGCCAGGTTTGTTGCGAATTTCATGAACTCTGCGGGCTGCAAGCCGAAATCACCGAAACGGAACCAGGAGCGGCTTCCTTTCACCTCCCGGCCAAGGAAAGGCACAGCAATAATAAGAACCATAAATACTCCATAGATCACATAAGCAAAAGCCGTATAAAAACTCTCATCAATTATCAGAACAATAAGAGCGATAAGAAAGGCCGTCCCAATCCACAGCATCTGCTTTCCGTATTTCTGGCTTATATCAGTAATGATATAATGCTCTTCATTATACACCGCAGCATAGATATTCGCCCAGCCCATAAGCACGAGTACAACGTAAATCAGCACCGTGATCCAGTCTACATTATAAAAAATGCTTGGGTTATTACTTTCTCTCAATTTTAGCTGAAATTAAATTTTCTTCAATTATACGTTTTTCTAAATCAGGGCGGCTGATTTTTCCGGTCAAATATTTTTCAATCATCAGTGTTGCAACAGGTCCGGCATACCGTGCACCTGCACCTGCATTTTCCACCATTACCGCAATTGCGATCTTCGGGTCCTCTTTTGGAGCAAATGCCACAAAAACGGAATGTGATTTTCCATGAGGGTTCTCTGCTGTACCCGTCTTTGCACAATATTCAATGTCTTTGATCTTTAATGAATGTGCCGTCCCCGACTCTACCGCATCACTCATCCCGCTGATCACGGTTGAGTAAACAGCGGGATCGGTAACTTTTGTATAATGTTTTACCTTAAATCTCTGCAGGGTTGAATCATTCTCATTTCCCCCGATTGCTTTCACAATGTGCGGTGTATAGTACCAGCCCTTATTGGCTATGATGGCAACAATATTCGCATTCTGAAGTGGTGTTACCAGCAACTCGGCCTGTCCGATACCAAGCGAGATCACATTGCTCGCTTTCCATGCCTTTGTGCCAAAAACCTTATCATAATACTTTATGCTGGGAACATTCCCTTTCAATTCATTTGCCAGGTCAGAACCTGTCCGCTGGCCCATGTTAAAGCTCATCACCATTTCTCTCCAGTTAGCATACGCTTTATAGATATCGCTAAATTTTTTATCCTCGATCACACTTTTAAAAACAAAAGAAAAGTATGAATTGCAGGAAGCGCCTATTGCCTGTTCAAGCGCCAAAGGCGAGCCATGAGGATGACAGGCAGGCCGTCCACCCATTAAGGGATATCCATTTGCACACGGGTAACGCGTTCCGGTACCCAGGACTCCCATCTGCTGGCCGATCAGCGCCATAACCAGTTTAAATGTTGACCCCGGCGGGTAAGAGGCCATAGTTGCACGGTTGTATAAAGGATCGGCAAGCGTATCCTGTGATAGTGCAGCAAAATTTTTATTCCTTTGTCTTCCCACCAGGAGGTTCGGATCATAACCCGGACTTGTAACCAGCGCAAGGATTTCCCCTGTCTTCGGGTCTATTGCAACAGCGCTCCCCGATTTATTCTGCATCAATAATTCCGCATACAATTGAAGATCGAGATCCAATGTGGTGGTGAGTGATTTTCCGGGTATTGCTGCCGTATCATACAAACCATCCATATAACGGCCCTTTTCCCTGTTATGAACATCCACCATCATAATATGCATTCCCTTTCTACCCCTAAGCACTTTTTCGTATGTCTTCTCTATTCCGCTGATGCCA
Source organism: Bacteroidia bacterium (assembly GCA_036386835.1). Taxonomy (GTDB): domain Bacteria; phylum Bacteroidota; class Bacteroidia; order 2-12-FULL-35-15; family 2-12-FULL-35-15; genus 2-12-FULL-35-15. The sequence continues at coordinate 173,120 of DASVUX010000034.1, read as the reverse complement.
AGATGATCACCTTCTTTGTAATAGGCATCTTTAGCCGTAACATGCTTGTCAGCTTCCCCGATATATCCCAGGAGGTGGGCAGCAGTTTTGTTCGGGTACTTTCGCAATGTTCTTGGCTGGACAGTGAAACCCTTGTACCTGAAAAGCCGTTCCTGGATAGACGCAAAATCGCGGGGGGACAGCTGCTTTTCAAAAACCGATTCTTTTCGGGGAGAATTCGGGGCCTGCACCGCTTTTTTCATTTTCTTCAGAAAAACATCTTTTGTAATTCCTACAAGGTCACAAAAACCTGCTGTATCAAAATCGGACCGGCTGATCTCTTTCGGCAGTACCATCAGGTCATACGCGGCTTCATTATAAACTAACAGCCTATTGTTCCGGTCATAGATATAACCGCGAGCGGGAAATTCCGTCTTATAACGAAAAGCCTGGTTATTTGCATCCAGTTTATAGCTGTCATCAATTACCTGGATATAAAAAAGGCGGGCAATGAACAAAAGCCCTACCAGGACAAATATTCCGATCAGCAGAAATTTTTTTTCTTTGAAAAGATCCAAGGTTTTAACTAATGAGGTGCAGCTTCTGCAGTAACTTTTCCTTTATGTATGAGGTCCGCTTCAAGCATTCGTTTTTCGAGGTCAGGACGGGTGATCTTGCCTTTCAGATATTTTTCCATCATAAGCCGCGCAATCGGGCCGGCCCAGGTGGAGCCGAAACCAGCATTCTCTATTAATATCCCCACAGCAATTTTAGGGTTTTCAACAGGCGCAAAACAAACAAATACCGAGTGGTCCTTCCCGTGTGGATTCTGCGCAGTTCCCGTTTTCGCGCAATACGGGATCCCTTCGATCTTCAATGATGCTGCAGTACCGCTTTCCACCACTTTTATCATTCCCCGGATCACCTCGTTATATATGGAAGTATCTGTGATCTTCGTGTAATTTTTCACTTTAAACCTTGCGAGAAGCGTATCATTGGGATCTCCACCGATTGCCTTGACAATATGCGGAGTATAATACCAGCCTTTGTTTGCAATGATCGCACAGAGGTTAGCATTCTGGAGCGGGGTGATTCCCATCTCTGCCTGGCCGATTCCCAGTGAGATAACTGTTGAGGCCTTCCATGAACCCTTGCCAAAAACTTTATCGTAATACTTAATACTCGGAACATTCCCGCGGAGCTCATTCGCCAGGTCAGACCCGGTTTTAACACCAAGACAAAAGCTCATGGCAGTTTCTCTCCAATTAGCGTATGCTTTATAGGTGTCATGAAATTTCCTGTCATCGATCACACTTTTAAATACGTAGGAAAAATAGGAGTTACAGGATGTTCCGATTGCCCCATGAAGATCCATCGGTGACCCGTGCGGATGGCATTTGGGGCGGCCGCCAAGCGGAGGATAACCTCTTGCGCAGGGATAACGTGTAGATGCTTCCAACACTCCTTCATGCATTCCTATTACTGACATCACCAGCTTAAAAGTAGACCCCGGAGGATAGGAAGCCATCGTTGAGCGGTTGAACAGGGGCTTGCCGATACTGTCAAGTGACAGTTTAGCGAAATTCTTATTCCGGGCCCGGCCTACAAGAAGGTTCGGATCATACGTAGGGCTGGTAACAATGGCAAGGATCTCGCCTGTTCCCGGATCAATTGCTACAACACTGCCGATCTTATTCTGCATCAGCTGTTCAGCATATTGCTGGAGCTCAGCATCAAGTGTAGTGGTGAGGGGTTTACCGGGAATTGCCATGGTATCATACAAGCCGTTCATATAACTTCCTTTTTCGCGGTTGTGCACATCCACCATCATAATGCGTAAGCCCTTCTTTCCACGAAGTGCTTTCTCATATGTTTTTTCTATTCCGCTGATCCCGAGATAATCACCTTCTTTATAATAAGGATCCCGTTCTGTGGTGTTCTTATCTGCTTCCCCGATGTACCCCAGCATGTGTGCTGCTATTTTGTACGGATATTTTCTAAGTGTCCTGGATTGCACCGTAAACCCGCGATAACGGTAAAGCCGCTCCTGGATGGAAGCGTAATCCTTCGGGGATAGCTGTTTTTCAAAAACAGATTCCTTCCTGGGAGAATTAGGGGCCTGGATAGCCTTCTTCATTTTCTTCAGAAACATTTCTTTTGTAATCCCCATCAGCTCACAGAAACCTGCCGTATCAAAATCTGTTTTACTGATATTCTTTGGGAGCACCATCAGGTCATAAGCCGCTTCATTATATACAAGGAGCTTATTATTCCGGTCATATATATAGCCTCTGACAGGATACTCGGTATTGTAACGGAAAGCCTGGTTATTCGCATCCAGTTTATAGCTGTCATCAATCACCTGGATATAAAACAACCTGGCGATGTACATCAGGCCAACTAATACGAAGACACCGATAATAAGATATTTCCTGTCTGCCAGCTGGTTCATTATTCCTGTTCTTTTTTACGGTTGAACAGATACTGGATCACGACAATAAGTATGATCGTGGACACTGCGCTGATCAGCGCGCGGAAGAAAGTTGAAAAAAATTCAGAGAACCTGAATATCTCCATATAGAATAAAACAAGATGATGGGCAAGGACCAGGATCCCTGCATAAGAAAGGAACCATGGGATCCCGAGATATTGTACAGTAGGCTGCGTACCGGACTCATATCCGTCACGGGGAGAGAAAAGTTTTAATATCCCCGGGCGTATATAACCCATCACCACACAAGCTGCCGCGTGAAGCCCGGCTGTATCATAGAACATATCGATAGTTATTCCTAAAATAAATGAAATGAAAAGCAACGACCATTTCGGGGTTTCAAAAGGAAGTATAATAAGGAACAGCACATACACAAAAGGATTTATGAAACGGCCCAGCTCAATATTCTTTACGATAAGAACCTGTACAAGGACGAGCCCGATAAACCTGATTATATTTCTGAGTATTTCGTTTATCACAACTTATTCTTTGTTATCAGCCTCTGATTTTTGTTCCAGATCCTGCTGTTCTTTTTTCAATTTGTTCTCTACAATATAAACATGCGTCAGCTTCTTGAAATCTGTAAGCAGCCTTACTTTTACGGTATAAAAATATTCACCTGACTTCCGCACGAAACTTTCAACGGTCCCTATCCGGATATTCTCCGGGAAAGTAATTGAGTACGGACTTGTAACAATTGTATCCCCTTTAACAAGCCTGACATGGGTAGGTATATCGCGAAGGGTTACATATTCAAAATTCTCCCCATCCCATGTAAGCGGGCCGTATGATCCGTCCTTCTTAATTTTGGCGCTGACTATGCTTTGGCTGTGCAGCATTGATTTAACGGTACAAAAGTTCTCAGAAACATCTTTCACCTGTCCTACTATCCCAGCATTAGTGATTACAGCCATATCCTTGGATACACCTTGCTTTGAACCTTTATCAAGAGTAAGAAAGTTATTGCGCCTGTTCGTGGAGTTGTTTACCACCTTTGCACTGGTATATGTATATTTTTGCCTTAAAACAGTGTCACCCACGGTACGCCAGTCATTTACGACCATTGAGTATGATTCAAGGAGACGTGAACGAAGCTCTGCATTTTCCTTTGCAAGCATTTCATTTACATTTTTGAGATAAAAATAATCTTCCACACCCTGTGAAGTTTTCAGGATCCCTGCGGATAAATTATTTGAAGAATTAATGAAGCTGGCGTGCTGGTAATAGTTGTGCTGAACTACCAGATAAATGCAGTATGTCTCAAGCATAAGGAACACAAAAAAGAAGTAGTGTTTCCAAATGAAGAGAAGAAGGTTACGCATTTAAATTAATTGGTGAATTATTGATTCGGAGAATCGTAGATTTTTAAAATTCGGAAATTTTAAAAATCTACAATTCAAAAATTATTTCATCAGGAAAGGGAACTTGTCTACATTCTTTAATGCAATACCGGTTCCGCGGGCAACAGCCCTAAGCGGATCTTCTGCAATGTGAACTGGTAACTTTGTTTTAAGAGATATGCGCTTATCTAATCCACGGAGCATCGAGCCGCCACCTGCCAAATAAATACCCGTACGGAAAATATCCGCTGATAATTCTGGTGGTGTCATCTCAAGTGCATTGAGAATAGCTTCTTCAACTTTTGAAATTGATTTATCAAGTGCATGTGCGATCTCAACGTATGAAACATAAATCTCTTTCGGGATCCCGGTCATTAAGTCCCGGCCATGAACGGCATAATCAGGCGGTGGATTGTCAATTTCAGTCATCGCTGCTCCCACCTCAATCTTCACACGCTCCGCAGAACGTTCCCCGATAAGGATGTTATGCTGCCTTCTCATGTACTCTTCTATGTTCGAGGTAAACTCATCACCCGCAATCCGGATTGACTTATCACACACAATCCCACCAAGGGCTATAACCGCAATTTCACTTGTACCACCCCCGATATCAATGATCATGTTTCCCATCGGCTCTTCAACGTCAATGCCGATACCGATCGCAGCCGCCATCGGCTCGTGAATAAGATAAACTTCCTTACCGCCTGCATGTTCCGCACTGTCACGAACCGCACGCTTCTCTACCTCTGTGATCCCGGAAGGAATGCAAATAACCATCTTTAAGGATGGTTGAAATAATTTTCTCCCCGGGTTGATCATTTTGATCATTCCCCTGATCATGTGCTCTGCGGCATGGAAATCCGCGATTACCCCATCTTTTAACGGACGGATGGTCTTAATGTTCTCATGTGTTTTACCATGCATTTGCATTGCCTGCTTTCCAACAGCAATTACACGGCCTGTCATCCTGTCGACTGCAACAATACTCGGTTCATCCACCACTACTTTATCATTATGAATGATAAGCGTGTTGGCTGTTCCCAAGTCAATCGCGATTTCCTGTGTTAAAAAGTTAAATAAACCCATACTTGATTTTTAGATTCAGGATGTTGGAATTTAGGATTTGAATTCCTGCATCGTTATTTATATCTTTTTAAATTAAGGCTTGGATCCTGAATAATTAAAGCCTTAATCTGATTCAATTAATGTTTAAAATGACGTGTGCCTGTCATAACCATCGACACCCCGTTAGCATCACAATACGCGATCGAATCTTTATCCTTGATGGATCCTCCCGGCTGGATTACTGCTGAAATCCCCGCTTTATGTGCGATCTCCACACAATCAGGAAAAGGAAAGAACGCGTCAGAGGCCATTACCGCACCTTTCAGGCTAAAGCCAAAATTCTCTGCTTTAACGATCGCCTGCTTTAATGCATCAACACGCGAGGTTTGACCTACACCGCTGGCAAGCAGCTGCCCGTCCTTCGCCAGGACAATCGTATTTGATTTGGTATGCTTCACGATCTTATTCGCAAATACAAGATCTTTTAACTCTTTTTCATTTGGAGCAGCTGCAGTAACTGTCTGCATATCCGCTGCCGTTTCCGTTTTCAGATCTTTGTCCTGCTCGATCACACCGTTCAACAAGGTGCGAAACGACTTTGCCGCCAGTTTTGTTTCCTTTTGCTGAAGAATAATCCTGTTTGGTTTCGACTTTAAAACTTCCAGCGCTTTTGCATCGAAAGATGGCGCAATAATTACCTCAAAGAAAAGCTTGTTTATTTCATCGGCAGCCGCAGCATCCACAGCTGCATTGGTTATCAGCACCCCTCCAAATGCGCTTGTCGGATCACCCGCCAGGGCTGCTTTCCAGGCATCCACCAGGTTGCTGCGTGAAGCGATCCCGCATGCATTGTTGTGCTTCAGGATGGCAAATGTAGTTTCTTTAAATTCTGCAATAAGGCTTACCGCAGCATCAACATCAAGAAGGTTGTTGTAAGATAATTCCTTACCGCTGAACTGGGTGAACATATCCTCAAGCTTCCCATAGAATACTCCCTTTTGATGCGGATTTTCGCCATAGCGAAGAACTTTGGCATTCTGAACGCTCTGCTTGAATGCTACAGTTTCACCACCGTTAAAATAATTGAAGATAGCTGTATCGTAATGGGAGGAAACGTTAAAAGCCTTTCCTGCCAGCAATTTCCTGTCTGCCAGGGAAGATTCCCCCTTTTGGGCCGACAGGATAGTATCATGAAGGAAAGTATATTCATTTTTGGAAGGCACAATGATCACATCCTTAAAGTTCTTTGCAGCGGCACGGATCAGTGAAATCCCCCCGATATCGATCTTTTCAATTATAGCCTGCTCTGCCGCACCCGAAGCCACGGTCTCTTCAAACGGATAAAGATCAACGATCACAAGGTCAATTTCAGGAATCTCGTATTCTTCCAGCTGTGCCAGATCACTTTCAAGCTCGCGCCTGCTCAGGATCCCGCCAAATATTTTAGGATGCAGTGTTTTAACTCTTCCTCCCAGGATCGAAGGATAAGATGTGAGGGATTCCACCGGGATAACGCTTACACCAAGCTTCTCAATAAATTCCTGTGTCCCGCCGGTACTGTAGATCTTCACTCCGAGAGCGTTCAACTGATGAATCACCGGCTCAAGATTGTCTTTGTAATATACCGAGATCAGTGCATTCTTGATCTTTTTTAATCCGCTCATAAGCTATATAAAATTTCTCCAGCAAAAGTATCAATTTAAAAGATGGCAAAGGACTTAAACATACTTTGTTGATAAATGTTTTTTTTGTTAATAAGACCGACAGAAAGACCTGAAAAAGACAGATTTCCCAGACATGATCACACTGCATTTCTTCACTGATTTTTTGATACATTTGCAATCAAATTTCCATTTAAAAAAAAACGTTTTGGTTTTCTGGAGCTTATTCAAAGAAAGTATCGTTTTCGCATTCCAGGCGCTTGTGGGCAACAAGCTTCGCTCCGTGCTTTCTTTATTGGGGATAACGATAGGGATCTTTGCCGTTATCATGGTTTTTACCATTGTGGATTCCCTGGAGCAAAATCTGCGGAAAAGCGTCCAGAGCCTTGGAGATGATGTTGTTTTTATTCAGAAATGGCCCTGGGAAGGCGGTGGACCTGATTATCCTTGGTGGAAATACCTGAACCGGCCGCTCCCTAAATACAAAGAACTGGATTACGTCCTTGAGAACTGTGATGGCGCACAATCCGCAGCCTTCATCGTGGCGGGCAATGCCACTGTTAAATACCAGAGCAGCAGCATTGAGAATGTGAGTGTAATATGTGCTTCCCATCAATACGACCGTGTAAAGAACTTCGAAATTGCGGACGGCCGGTATTTTACCGAGATTGAATCTGCTTCCGGCAGGCCCGTGGGTGTGATCGGTGATGTGCTGGCAAAAGCACTTTTTCCTCACCAGAGCCCGATCGGGCAAACAATAAAGGTGCGGGGTGCAAAAGTCATGGTGATCGGTGTCTTCAAAAAAGAAGGCGAAAGCATCCTTGGAGGCAGTCCCGACACCCAGATCCTCATCCCCGTTAATTACGCGAAAAGCATTATTGATATTAATGACGAAGACCTGGACCCTCAAATCATGGTCCGGGCAAAACCAGGCATCAGCAATGAAGAACTTATCAGTGAATTAACCGGGCTGATGCGTTCAAGGAGACGCCTTTCCCCTTTGGAAGAGGTTGATTTTGCATTAAACCAGACCAGCATTATATCCAACGTGTTTGACGATCTATTTAATGTTGTGGGCATTGCCGGCTGGATCATCGGGGGATTCTCAATCCTTGTGGGCGGGTTCGGGATCGCCAACATCATGTTTGTTTCGGTCAAGGAACGTACTAATATTATCGGGATCCAGAAATCACTTGGAGCCAGGAATTATTTTATCCTGATGCAGTTTCTTTTTGAATCGGTGTTTTTGTCTGTGATCGGTGGGATGATCGGCTTGCTGATCGTTTATCTCCTGACTCTGGCGGCCGGGGATTCGGTAGGAATGGAGATCACACTCACCAGGTCGAATATTATACTTGGTTTTACAATATCCATCCTGATTGGGGTTGTATCAGGCTTTGTACCCGCTTACGGTGCCTCACAGCTAGATCCGGTGGAAGCCATCAGGTCAAATTAATTACAGAATTATTGAATTGTAGATTTCTAAAATCAATATCCTAAACAGATCCTATGCCGTGGCACGGGATGACAGTGAAAGTTAATGGTTGCGTAAACAACACCGATTCGTAAATTCGCATAAATTCGTTATCCGTAAATGCAAGGAGCAGCAATAAAACGTCCGGTTCTAATAACAGTAGTGTGTATCCTGGGATTCATATGGATCGTTTTCAGCTTTCCCGGAGTCTTTTCGCCTTCCCTTAAAAAGCTTGGCGACTGGTATCCCGCACTTTTCGGGATCCTCGTTGCCACCAGCTTTATTTCTTACATCGGCTTGTGGCACATGAAGCGCTGGGGTGTTCATCTTTTCCTGTTTTCTTTCTTCATCAAGGAAATCCTCCTTGTACTAATAGAGGATGTAAGTTATGCCGGGATCTTCTTCTCTGTTTTCTTTATCTGCAGCATCTTGCCTTTCTATAAAAGAATGGATATCAATCTATAAGCTTTATAATCATCTTTGTCGAAATAACAGAATTTGCGTAATTTTATGACGATTTTTTCGTAAATTTGTCAATACAGAACAATGAAAGCAAAAATTAAGTTTACCAACAAGGACAAAACGCAGTTTTTTAGCGTTTTAAAGCAGCGTGTAGATAATTATTTTATCGAAAACAAAATTTCCCAGCATGCAAACGGTACAATGGTCTTCAAGACTATTGTAATGCTTTCGCTTTATTTTGTTCCTCTTACCATTATTTACTCCCAAAGTACAGGCCTTTTAGGAATGTGGATCTGCTCTGCAATCATGGGGCTCGGGCTGGCAGGAATCGGGATGAGTGTGATGCATGATGCAAATCATGATGCTTATTCAGCCAATCCCGCGATCAATAAGCTGATTGCCTTTTCACTCACCATAGTGGGTGGGGACAACCGGAACTGGCGGACCCAGCACAATGTACTTCACCATACCTATACCAATATATATGAGCATGACAGGGATATTGACAATAAAGTGATCATGCGGTTCTCTCCTGCCGGTAAATACAAAGGCATTCAGCGTTTCCAGGTAATCTATGTGTTCTTCTTTTATGCTATCATGTCCTTATACTGGACAACAGCGAAAGATATAGTTCAATATATACAGTTCAACAAGGAAGGTCAGCACCGTGACAGCCGCGGACAAAAGATCGTTTCTCTGTTAGGGATCCTTTTCTGGAAAGCAGTTTACTTTACCTATATCATTGTTTTACCTGTTGTTGTTCTTAACATTTCCCTGGGACACGTACTCCTCGGATTCCTGACCCTTCATGTAATAGCCGGACTGATCCTCAGTATCGTATTCCAGCTTGCACATGTTGTGGAGAACACTACTTTCCCTACTCCCGATGCAAAAGGCAATATCGAAACGGAATGGGCAATTCATCAGTTACAGACTACTGCTGATTTTGCAAGGAACAACTGGCTTGTTACCTATTATGTAGGAGGTTTAAATTACCAGGCAATCCACCACCTTTTCCCAAGAATCTGCCATGTACATTATCCGAAGATAGCTCCTATTGTTGCTGCTACAGCTGCTGAATTCGGGGTTCCGTATATTTATAATGAATCGTTCACCTCTGCTTTTATTTCACACATGAAAATCATTCACCAGCTTGGCCGAGATGAACTTAGGCCCGCTGCGATCCTTAACAGTATGGGCTAAAAAAGCGGTTAAGAGTCAGATTTCTCAGACTGTGAATACCTTGTATAAAATTGTTCTTAAAAAAAGAAAAGGAGCTGGGATTCAGCTCCTTTTCTTTTACAAACAAGACCACCAACATCCCGGAATTCCATTAATCTCTAACCTTCATGAAACTCTTTGCTGTTGCCGTTCGTGCCCGTTACCGGTGCAGGCTCAACCCTTAATCAAACTACCTGCATTCTTCAACTGACGCCTGATCTGTGTTTGTATGCAAAGGTTTGCTGAGATCAAGTAAGATGAATGTGGCCACAACGCTTCCGATGATCACAGAAAAGAAAGCTTTTCGCAGGTAAACGGCTTTTTCGTCACTCCCGATCGTTTTATCGGTCATATACAAGAGGAAATATCCAAAGAAAAGAAATGGAAGACTCAGCCCAAGCATTACTGCCGCTCCCGGCCAATGCTGGATTTTGAATAAAAGTCCAAGTGAAAACAAGGTAAGCCCGGTTGCCCCGAAGGTGTTCATAAGAGTTTTCCGTTCGGAACCCTGAGAGCGTAATCTCTGTTTTAACAGCAAGGGAACAGCAATAAAGGCAAAAGCCAAAAGGCCCAAAACGATCATAATCCCCGCTCCCGACCAATGCTGAAACTTAAACGTAATTCCGAGGCTGAGTACAGAGGCTGAGATTGAAGATGCAACCATAGCTGCATTCTTTTCCGCAGAACGATTATCATTGCCGTACAAAATAAGAAATGGCAGGTACATACTTATGGATATGCCGGACAATGCCATTGTAATCCCAGCCCACGGGAGGTGATTAGATTTCATCATAACAGTTGTAAATAAGAGCAAGGCGGTTAGAAAGCCGATAACGTTCTGATACTTTTTCATGATATTTAGTTTTTGCGTGAGGAATTTCACCTCCTAATGCAGTCCACTTTAAAAAGATACAGTCCGCACTTCAAATTAATTCAACCGTGTAGAATATTCTCCATTTTTTCCGGTGGGAGCTAAAACAGACATGGAATGAATATGATTAAATATTAAAAAAAGCTGCAATGAAAAGCCTCAACATAAAAGGAAAGGACCTGAAAACAATCGGTTATACAGAAGGTAAAACCATTGGTATTGCTTTGTCTATATCAGAAGCCAATACGAGCCGGAAAACACGAAGACAACTCTTAACACAGTTTAAAAAAGTCCTCAACTCCCCTTCCGCTTATCTTAATGATCCTGAGTATAGCGAACTCGCTTCAGAGATCCTTGAGAACGAACGCAAAGCTGCGTTGCCAGCTCTCCGCCAAACGCGTGACGATTATAAAATTTATGGGGCTGAGAACATTGAAAAGGGCGCCATCGATCAAATGGATATTGCAATGCGCCTGCCGGTAACTGCAGGCGGGGCGCTGATGCCTGATGCACACCAGGGTTATGGCTTACCGATTGGCGGGGTGCTGGCTGTAAGGAATGCCGTTATCCCATATGGAGTGGGTGTTGATATCGGCTGCAGAATGTGTTTATCAGTTTATGATCTCCCGGAAAGTGCACTGGCAGCAAATGAGATGCATTTCAAGAGGGAGCTTGTGGCCGCTACAAAGTTTGGTGCCGGCAAAAGCTTCCAGGGGAAGGAACGCGCTGATCATCCTGTACTGGAAAAGAATGAGTTCAATATGGTGCCGCTTCTCAGGAACCTGAAATCAAAAGCTTATGAACAGCTGGGAACTTCAGGCGGAGGGAATCACTTTGTTGAATGGGGGATTATAGAGGTAATAGAAGAAGACAGGCAGCTCGGGATCCCTAAAGGAAAATATGTTGCGCTGTTATCGCACTCAGGCTCCAGGGGGTTTGGTGCTACCATCGCTGCGCATTACACCAGGTTGGCTAAGCAGCACTGTACACTGCCAAAAGAAGCCCTCAACCTGGCTTACCTGAGCCTTGATTCAGCTGAAGGACAGGAATATTGGCTTGCCATGAACCTCGCAGGTGATTATGCATCTGCCTGCCACCAGGTGATCCACGAGCGGATTACAAAAGCGATCGGTGGCAACCTTCTCGCGCGGGTGGAGAACCATCATAATTTTGCATGGAAAGAAATGCTTGACGGTGAAGAAGTCATTGTTCACCGAAAGGGAGCAACCCCGGCATCCAAGGAGGTGCTTGGAATAATTCCCGGTTCTATGACGGCACCGGGCTTCCTGGTCCGTGGCAAAGGGAACGAAGCATCGATCAACTCCGCTTCTCATGGTGCAGGAAGAAGGATGAGCCGTACACAAGCCATCAAAACAATAACCCGGGAAGAGATGCGGGAAGTGCTTACTGATCATGGCGTGACATTGATCGGAGCTGGCCTGGATGAAGCACCAATGGCATATAAGGATATTAATGCGGTAATGGATTCGCAGAAGGAACTCGTTGATGTGATCGCTAAATTTATCCCGAAAATAGTACGGATGGCGGATGATGGCAGCAGGGAGGATTAAAAATATTTCAAATTTTAAAGGTGTAATAATTTGCATTTGTTATCTTTATTAAATGCGGATTGGCATATTATATTTTCTGTTGGTTGTGTATTCAGGTGTTAAGTCTCAAAACACTTATACCTTTCAAAAAGTTTTAGATATGCCTGAAGGCGGAGTCGCCACCAGCGTTAAAGAAACAGCAAATAATGCATTTATCATTTGTGGCCAATATGGAGATTCCACTACAGGCCAACTTGGAGGAAATTTTTTAATCAAACTATCTAATTCTGGAACCACTCTCTGGTATAAGAAGTTTGAGTTTCCAATGAATTTCGCATTTCACGATCTAACTTTAGATTCCTTAGGCAATATTTATATTTGCGCAACTGGCCCAACAGCAATTGGGAACACAGATATAAATATAGTTCTTATTAAAACCAACCCCAACGGCTCAATCCTATGGACTAAAAGCTATGGTGGCACTGGCGTTGATATATCTTACTCCATCGACTTAACATCAGATAATAATGTGATTTTATCAGGGTATACCGGAAGTTATTCCAATATCACAGCCGGTGCCAGTTCCTATACATTAAAAGTTGATCTCAACGGAAATTTATTATGGAATATATCCTATGGAGATTCTTCATATAGTGCAAATTACTTTGTGAAAGAGGTTTATCCTAATAGATATGTTACTGTTGGAACAACAGGACAAGTAGCGTCTGGATCTTTCAATGTATTTTCAGGCAGTGGAAATATTTTAAGCTCTAAAAGCATTTCTTTTTCCAGTTTTCTTGTATTAACATCTGTTACTCAATACGCGAACGGAGGATATTTAATTTCGGGCTCCACCGCCCAATCTAGTGGTCCTTCTAATCTTCGACCATTTTTAATTGCCTTCGATAGTGATTTCAATTTACTATGGGCTAAAAAATATTATACCCCACTAAGTTTGGTTTCAGAGATATACTCAATAAAAAAAACAAATGAAGGAGACTATATTGCGATTTTCGAACCTGAAGGGGTTAATGGAATGCAAAAATCTTCCGGTCTGATTAAACTTAATTCAGCTGGTCAGGTATTATGGGCGAAACTTTACGAGCCAGGCTATTATTCTTATCCAAACAAATTAATCATAACTGGAGATGGAGGATATATGGAAGTTGGTTTTTTACAAAAACCTAATGCACAAGTTCCAATTATTCTTAAGACAGATGACATGGGCTATATAAATGGTTGTGTTAACGATACCATAGCTTCTTTGACTTCCGTGAATGTTACTCCTGTAATAACTTCGTATGGAAACATATCTTCGGGGTGCATCATCAATAATATGGCACTAAACAATACTAATATATTAAAACCTGATTCGTTTTATTGCATCGACTCTTCCACGGCAATTAACATTGATAAAATAGAAACCCACCATCTGCCGATAGCAGTTTTTCCTAATCCTGCAGTCTCACATGTTACTTTCTCTTTCTTAGAAATAAAAAAAGGTTTCTTAGAAATTTATGACTCTTTAGGGGAACTTATTTGGCAAACTCACTTTGTAGATAGTAGCCTAACTTTCAATCGTCAATTCTTACCGAAGGGCATATACTTTTATAAAATCGTTACGGAAGATTTATTACAAGTTTCCGGTAAATTGTTTTTTGAATAACGGCATTACCTGACTTAACCAACGATCGGCTTCAGTGCTTCTATAGCCGCATCCACAGACCGGATATTCTCAAAGGATAATGTGAGCTTCCCGTTGTTTTCTTTCATTTTACAAAGCCTGGGGTTCTGCTGAACGTACTTCAGTACCTTTGTAAAAGTTTCCGACTGGTAATAACCTGAGTCCTGGTTAGGAAGAAAATAACCAACCATCCTGTTGTTCTTTAAAAACAGCTTTTCAAAGCCGATCTCCATTGCAAGCCAGCGTAAACGGATCGTATGGATGAGCTCAAGCGCCTGGTCGGGGACCGGCCCGAAACGGTCGATCAGCCGTGTTTCGAAACGTTTTAATTCTTCTTCATCCTTCGAATCATCAAGCTCACGGTAAAGTACCAGACGCTCAGTGATGTTGTTCACATAATCGTCCGGTATGAGAATCTCCATGTCTGTATCAATGTTGCAATCGTTAATATAATTGCTCCGCCTTTTGCCGCTGAATTTTTGTGTGCCGCCAACTTCGGTCTGGCTAAGCTCTTCATGTTCGTTACGAAGCTCCATGATCGCTTCATCAAGGATCTTCTGGTACATCTCAAAACCGATCTCATTTATAAAACCGCTTTGCTCGCCTCCGAGCAAGTTCCCTGCACCCCGGATATCAAGATCACGCATTGCAATATTAAAACCGCTGCCCAGCTCAGAGAATTCTTCCAGGGTTTTTAACCTTTTCCTTGCTTCATTGGTAAGCAGTGAAACGGGGGTTGTCAGCAAATAACAAAAAGCTTTTTTGTTTGAACGTCCCACACGCCCGCGCATCTGGTGAAGATCGCTCATCCCGAACATATGCGCCTGGTTGATGATGATCGTATTCGCATTTGAGATATCCAATCCCGCTTCGATAATAGTTGTTGCTACCAGCACATCGAATTCACCCTCCACAAAACCAAGCATTACTTCTTCAAGCTTGTCACCTTCCATTTGCCCGTGACCAATGGCGACTTTCACATCCGGGCATAAACGCGAGATCATTCCCGCGATCTCAAGGATATTCTGAACCCGGTTATGAACAAAGAAAACCTGGCCTCCGCGTGATACTTCAAACATGATCGCATCACGAATGATCTCTTCATTGAATGTATGTACTTCCGTCTGCACCGGGTAACGGTTTGGAGGTGCTGTGCTGATCACGGAAAGATCCCTGGAGCCCATCATTGAAAACTGCAATGTTCTTGGAATTGGTGTTGCCGTTAATGTTAAGGTATCGACATTCGCTTTTATGGTTTTTAACTTATCCTTAACAGCCACACCGAACTTTTGCTCTTCATCGATGATCATCAGGCCAAGATCCCGGAATTTAACCCCTTTTCCCACAATACCATGCGTACCGATGAGGATATCCACCTGGCCTTTTTCCAAAGCCTCAAGGGTTTCCTTTTGTTTTTTCGCGGGCTTGAAGCGGTTTATGTAGTCAACCTTTACAGGAAAGTCTTTAAGCCTTTCGGTAAATGTTTTGTAATGCTGGAGTGCGAGAATTGTGGTCGGTACCAGTACCGCAACCTGCTTTCCGTCTGTCGCAGCTTTAAATGCAGCGCGGATAGCGACCTCTGTTTTGCCGAAGCCAACATCACCGCAAACGAGCCTGTCCATTGGCGCTTCTGCTTCCATGTCTTTCTTGACATCTGCTGTGGCTTTTACCTGGTCAGGGGTATCTTCGTAAATAAAGGATGCTTCCAGCTCTGTCTGCATATAGCCATCCGGACTGAATTTAAAGCCTTTCAATGCTTTTCTTTTAGCATACAGCTGGATAAGGTCATACGCGATCTCTTTAACTTTCTTCTTGGTCTTTTGCTTGAGGGTCGCCCAGGCATTTGTTCCCAGCTTGTTTATCTTCGGCTCCGTCCCTTCTTTTCCTGAATATTTTGCAATGCGGTGAAGCGAGTGAATGCTGATGTTGACCACATCATAATCCTTATATACCAGGCGGATCGTTTCCTGCATCTTGCCATTCACCTCGATTGTTTCCAGTCCGCCATACCGTCCAACACCGTAATCGATGTGAGTAACATAATCACCCGGGTTCAAGCCTTTCAGCTCCTTCAGGGTAATCGCCTCGTTCTTTTTATTAAATGAATTTTTCAGCCTGAACCGGTGGTAACGGTCAAAGATCTGGTGATCGGTATAGCAAACAAGCTTCAGGTCATGGTCGATGAACCCTTCGTGGAAAGACACTCCCACTCCACCAAAAGGCAATTCCTTTCCTTCACCTTTATCAGAAGATTTTACAGGATTGATGTCCTCAAATATCTTGTACAGGCGTTCTATCTGCTTGTGCGTGTCTGCGAATATGACAATCTCAAACTTCTGGCGTTTCAGGTTTTGCAGGTTCTCATTGAGAAGATTAAAATTCTTATTAAAGCTGGGCTGTGGTGTAAGGTTATAGGTAATTGTGGTCCCGGCTTTAAACGAAGCCTGGTTGCCGTACTCAACAGTTGAAAATGACAGTGATTGTCTTGAAAAGTTGCTTTTATCGATGTATAATTCAGAAGGAGGTAATTGGGCGATCACTCCGTCCAGCTTATTGTAAGCATCCTCCGCCTGCGCAAAAGCTTTTTCAATTTTCTCAGAGCTCAACTGAAAATTCTGGAACCAGATCACTGAATCTTCGGAAATGAACTCAAGGAATGACTGCCGGCTTTCCTGGAGGAGCCTTGTCTGCACATTAGGAATGATCGTACAAAAAACCAGGTTGCTAACTGAAAGCTGGGAAGCAGGATCAAAACTCCTGATCGAATCAACATCATTTCCAAGGAATTCCACCCTGTAAGGATGATCATTGGAGAAAGAGAATATATCCACTATTCCACCGCGCACAGAAAACTGGCCCGGTTCAACTACATAGTCAACCCTTTCGAAATCATATTCATTTAAAACTTCAGTGATAAAATCAATCGAGATCTTTTCACCCTGCCTGATCTGGAGGGTGTTCTTTGTAAGGTGCGCTTTAGTAACTACCTTTTCCGTTAATGCTTCAGGGTATGATACAATGCAGATATGTTTTGACTTAACACCTGAAGGTGCGTTCAGCTTATTAAGGACTTCCGCCCTCAGTAAAATATTGGCATTGTCAATTTCCTCATGCTCGTAAGGCATCCGGTATGACGCGGGAAAAAACAGGACATTCTCCTCCCCGAGAAGGTTCTCGAGATCATTCAGCAGATAAGCCGCTTCTTCTTTATCATTAACAACAAAAAGATTGGTCTTAAAAAGATTCTGGTGAAGCGAAGCTGCAATAAAAGACAGGGAAGAACCAATCACATTTTTGAGGTGTACGCGCACACCATTCCCTTTTAATTCCTGAACAAGTAAAGAATTATTAGCAGTGTCGTTATACTTCCGTAAGATCTCCTCTTTCGTCACTTATGTTGCAAAATTACAAAAAATAAACCCTCAATTGTTTTGCCAATTGAGGGTCCGGAAAATTATACGCGATTACTTTATTGCGGCATCAACACCCGAGTGTTTTTTCATGTAATCGCAGGCCATATCCACCATGTCGGCCGAGCCTAAAAACAAAGGAGTCCGTTGGTGAAGTTCCGTTATATCCAGCTCCATGATCCTTCTGAAGCCGTCAGTCGCTTTGCCGCCAGCCTGCTCAACAATAAAAGCAAGGGGGTTGCATTCATACAGCAAACGCAGTTTTCCTTTAGGTGATTTGGCTGTTGTCGGATAGATGTAAACACCACCTGTGATGAGGTTCCGGTGAATATCGGCAACACCTGAACCTATGTAGCGTGATGAATACGGGCGGCCGGTAGCTGTATCCTCTTCCTGGCAGTATTTAATATATTTTTTTACTCCATCAGGAAAGTGCACATAATTACCTTCATTGATGGAATATGTTTTTGCTGTTTTAGGTGTCTGCATATTCGGATGAGATAAACAGAACTCCCCTATTGAAGGATCCAGTGTAAATCCGTTCACCCCTTTACCTGTTGTGTATACCATCATGCAGGATGAACCGTAGATCACATATCCCGCGGCAACCTGCTCTGTTCCGTGCTGTAAAAAATCTTCCAGGGTACCGGGGCCTGACAATGAAGTCCTCCGGTAGATCGAAAAGATTGTTCCGACAGAAACATTTACATCAATATTTGAAGAACCATCCAGCGGGTCCATCGCTACAACATATTTGGCATTCTTGGATTGTTTATTATCAACAATGATAATGTCTTCATTCTCTTCGGAGGCAATTGCGCAGCACTCACCACCAAGGCTTAAAGCGGCAATAAACTGTTCATTGGCAAAAACATCCAGCTTTTTAACTGATTCTCCCTGGATATTGATCTCACCTGCTTCACCCAGGATATCCGCAAGCCCCGCTTTATTTACTTCCCTGTTTACGATTTTAGACGCGATCCCGATATCACGGAGTAAACGAGATAACTCGCCTTTTGCATATGGAAAATCTGCTTGTTTTTCAATTATAAATTGCCCTAACGTAGTAACCTGTCTCATTTTTATCCGATTTGAATTTCACACAAACCTACACATTTTTTCCCGCAATAAAACACAAATCCATGGGGATTTTGTTCCTCAAAAATGATGTCAGAAGCCATACAAATAAAAGAAACTGGTATATTTACATACGTGAACATCCAGATACGAAAAGGCATCAAAACAGACATTCCACAAGCGCTCCAACTTGTAAAGGAATTAGCTGAATATGAAAAAGCTCCGCTTGAAGTTTCTGTAAGTATTGAAGAAATGGAGCATGACGGCTTCTCGGAAAATCCGTTATTTTTTTTCTTTGTTGCTGAAGCGGATCAGAAAGTTATCGGGATTGCCTTGTATTATATTAAATATTCGACATGGAAAGGCAAATGTATTTTCCTTGAAGATATTATTGTAACCGAACAGCACCGTAAGGCCGGGATCGGCAAAATGCTATTCGATGAAGTTGTGAAGGTTGCGAAAACGATGAATGTGAAGCGCATGGAATGGCAGGTGCTGGAATGGAATACACCGGCAATTAAATTCTATGAAAAGCTGAATGCCAGTTTTGATAAGGAGTGGATCAATTGCAAGCTGAATGAAAAACAAATCCAGGATTATCATTTTCACCATGGAGACACTGAAAAAACTAAGACGCATTAAAGAACCGGCCTACTGATATGAAAGTTTTCAAATTTGGCGGGGCATCGGTTAAGGATGCGGAAGCCGTAAAAAATGTAGCGAACATCCTGAAGTTCTTCCCAAACGAAAAGATAACCATTGTTGTTTCTGCGATGGGTAAGGTTACAAATGCGCTTGAACGGCTTACAGATGCTTTTTACTACAAAAAAGAAAATGCAGAAACAGTCCTCTCCGAAATAAAAAAATATCACTTCGATATCCTGGATCAGCTATTTTCTGACAAGGATCACTCAGTCTTTACAGAGATCAGTAACACATTTGTGGAACTCGACTGGGCGATTGAAGATGAACGGTCACCGGATTACAATTATGACTATGATAAGATCGTAAGCATGGGGGAGATCATCTCTTCAAAGATTGTGAGTAAATATCTCAACAGCGCTGGCGTTACAAACAGCTGGTGGGATGTACGGGGACTGGTTCAGACTGATAACACTTACAGGGAAGGGAAAGTGGACTGGGAACTCACCCAGGAACTGGTGAGCAAAGAGCTGGTACCGTATTTTAAAGCCCAAGATATCATTGTAACGCAAGGGTTCCTCGGAGGCACTTCAGAAAATTTCACAACCACACTCGGTCGTGAAGGCAGTGATTATACCGCAGCCATTTTAGCATTTACATTAAACGCGGAAAGCGTTACTATCTGGAAAGATGTTCCCGGGGTTTTGAACGCTGATCCGAAATGGTTTGATAAAACTGAAAAACTCGACCAGATCTCTTACCAGGATGCTATAGAACTTGCTTATTACGGAGCCACGGTAATCCATCCTAAAACCATTAAGCCTTTACAGAACAAGAAGATCCCGCTTTTAGTGAAGTCCTTCTTAAATCCATCTGAAAAAGGAACCATCATAAACGATGTACAGGCACCGCTTCCTGTTCCCAGCTTTATTTTTAAAGTAAATCAGGTCCTGTTATCAATCTCACCCAAGGACTTTTCCTTTATCATGGAAGAGAACCTGAGCGCAATGTTTAATCTTTTTGCAGAACGCCAGGTGAAAGTGAATGTCATGCAGAACTCCGCCATCAGCTTTTCTGTAAGCGTTGACAACGATGAACGTAAAGTCCCGGAACTTATTAAAACATTGCAGCAGGATTATAAGGTTTTATACAACGAAGGACTGGAGCTGATAACGATCCGTTATTATGACCAGGCTACGATCGACCGCGTTACTGTAGATAAGATGATCCTGCTTGAAGTGAAGAGCAGGTATACAGTACAGTTGGTTGTTAAGAATATTTAGACACTTTTCTTTTTGTCTTGAAACAAAAGAAACAAAAAATTCAAGATCAGGCAACCGCTACCCGCCTCTCAGAAAATCTAAAGAAGGAGAACTAAAATTCCATCTAAGATTTTCATGTAAAATAATGTTCACCACTTGCCGGCATCGCGCCTGATCAACTCTTACGCACGGCTTCGGCTTATAAGATGATACATTTGAGCACTCTCAAAAGGCGACTATTTCTTTCATTCAGCAATAGCGGTAAATGATTGCCGCATGAATTATATCACGAAGAAAAAATTATTAGTGCAATCAATTTATCCGTGGTTCTTATGAAGCGGTAGCGGAATAAGAAATTGCCTTATGGAAAGAAAAGGTTTTTGTAACTTTTTGCCTTCAAAAAGTTTAGGGATTAAAAATTATTTTACTGCTTAGCAGGAAAATATTTACCCCACCAAACCTTTACTTTCGCATCGATTTGTTTTCTGAAAAAGAAATATCCACCGATCATCATAACGATATAAGGAATCGCCATTAAATAAAGAATGCCTGTATTTAGCCCGTTCGCTATTGAACCTCCTCCGTTATCCAAATCACTTTCAACTGATGTCTTACACATTGCACACTGAGCATAACCATGAGCGTTAATGAACACCGTGAAGACTGCGGCTAAAATGAATAGTATATTTCTTTTTACTTTCAATTCTTAATGGGTATAAAAAGGGGAGATCATGAGATACACAACCACTCCTGTAATTGTAACATATAACCAGATCGGGAAGCTCCAGCGTGTTAGCCTGCGATGCTTACGGGCATATTTTTCACCATCAGTTTCCTGACTTTTCAATCCATACCAGAATGATAGCAGTATCAGGGGAAGTACGGCAGCTGCAAGTATGATGTGGCTCACAAGGATTAAAAGGTAGGGTGTTCTTAGCGGGTTCTCAGCAGGATATGTGGTTTCGTGTGCCATCCAGTGATAAGTGATATAGGAAAGAAAAAATATCGCTGAAAGAAAGAAAGCAATAATATTAACCTTTCGGTGGAGCTCAATATTTTTTTGCTTGATGAAGTAAAGCGAAAGCAGGAGCAACAGGGAACATGTCCCGTTAATCATTGCATTCAGTTTCGGAAGGCGGTACACAAAATCCGGTATCACCTCCGGAACCGGCAGGATTTTGCGGTTCAGTATCAATACGGCTGCAAACACCACCACTGATACTGCCATTACCAACCTGAATACAAACCTGTCGCTCATGATATTATGATTCTTTCTTATCCTTGGTTTCCTTAATAGTATATTCTGCTATCAGTACTTTGATATCATCGAGCAGATCATTCACAGCTTTAATATCGGTTCCGTCATAAATACCGCGGATGTGCTTCTCCTTATCTACTAAAACGAAAAGTTCACTGTGAATGAAATCATCAGGTCCGCCATTACCCTCCATTGCATTCACGAGGTATGAATACCTGGCCATATCATACAGCTGCTTTTTATCCCCGGTAACAAAGTTCCACATGGTATTATCAGCATGGATCATATCAGAATACGCTTTTAATACCTGCACGGAATCATTTTCAGGATTTACAGTATGTGACAGAATCTGGACCAGACCCTTGGTATAAGCAAATTTCTCCTGGACACGCAGCAGTTCTGTCGCCATTTTAGGACAGATAGTCTGGCAGGTAGTAAAGAAATAATCCGCTACATAGATCTTGCCTTCATAATCCTTGTCTGTGATTATTTTTCCATCCTGGTTAAGGAAGCTGAAGGGCTGAACTTTATGATAGACTGTATCTTTCCCGTTAGGGGCAAGCTCGCGTTCCCCCATATATGGAAGACGGATAAAATTGGTTTCACCCGTAGCAAGGATAACGTAAAGTACGGACGGAAATGTAAGAATGAATAATAGAATGACGAGAATGGTGCCCTTTTTCAATGTGTCCTGATTTTATTTTGCAAAAATACAGCTAAATCATTTACGAAATCAGGTATTCAGAATAAAAAAGGCTCCTTTCGGGGAGCCTTTTTTAGATTTAGTGGTGTTCTCCACCCTCTTTAGGATGATCGCCCTCAGCCGGATGTTCTCCTTCTGTGCCGTGTCCTGCATCATGGCCATGGCCAGATTTTGCAGCTTCGTTAAGCTCAATCTTTTGTTTCACGATCAGTTCATCCATTTTCTCTTTATGGACAAGGGAGTAATTCGCTTCACCTACGATGATAAAGATAAGGTAAACGATAAAGATCATGTATGGGCCCAGGATGCTCCATTTAAGCCACTTTCTCTCATGGCCAAGGTGCATGAAGCTGAAAACAATATAAAATGCTTTACCTATGGTTAAACCGATGAAAATGAATTTCAGGGTAACGGAAGAAGTGCGGTCATCATTTAACAAGCCCCATGAATCAGCCTGGAAACCAATAATAAGCTCAACAATAGTAACCACGAGCATAATCCAGAAAACGTTCCAAAGCTTTCTACGCGCTTTTTTTCCTTCTTCTTCACTGTGCTGAGCCATAAACTCATACTGTGGGTAATCATCGTGAAATTCTGACATAATAAATGAAATTATAAATTATAAATTATGAATTATAAAATTGATTACCTGGTCTGTTATAATAAGTAGAAGAAGGTAAACACGAATACCCATACCAGATCGACAAAGTGCCAGTAAAGACCAACCTTTTCAACCATTTCATAGTGACCGCGTCTTTCGTATGTTCCTTTAACCACATTTATAAAGATCACAAGATTAATAATTACCCCTGAAAATACGTGGAATCCGTGGAAACCGGTAATAAAGAAGAAGAAATTAGCGAAGACCGGTAATCCATATTCGTTTACGGTCATGTTCGCACCATAAACGGTTTTCTCGACCCACTTGCCATCTTCGAAAACGCTTCTGATAGCACCGTGATCAGTTCCAACGATGAAATGCCACCACTCCCATGCCTGTGAACCAACGAACATTGCCCCACCGATAATGGTCAGGAGCATCCACATGATCACTTTGCGCTTGTCTTTCCGGTGTCCTGCTTCTACAGCGAGCACCATGGTTACTGATGACATGATGAGGATAAGGGTCATTAAACCTACATACGCCAAAGGAATATGGCCATCGTAGAAAGGGAAGTGTGTAAATACATCGCCCGGATTAGGCCAAACTTCGGGGTGTTTATGGCGCATAAAGCCGTAAGCGCATAAAAGACCTGAAAATGTTAATGCATCCGATACAAGGAAAAACCACATGAATAGCTTTCCGTAGCTAACATTAAAAGGTGATTTACCACCGCCCCATGCTGAGCCTGAATCTGTTTCAACTGCGTGACTTGACATACTTTATAAAAAATTTATAGTTTTTTAACTGAAATTCGGGTGCTAATATGCAAATTTTCATTCAGATTTTAGCGAACAAATAATAAAAATAAGAACAAATATATCCACAGCAAATCGAGAAAATGCCAGAAGATTGAGCAAAGCCTTATCCCTAAAAGGTTTTCAGAGTTATATTTCCCTTGTATAGACTTAATCCAAACTACAATCAAGGCGATCATCCCACCGAATAAATGGAGCATGTGCATAAGGGTAAGAACATAGAAAAAGGAGCCGGAAGCATTGGCATATTTCCCGGCAAATACGATCTTCTGGCTATAAAGAATATTCCAGCCTGCAACCTGGCAGACCACGAATGCCGCTCCAAGCAGCAAGGTGATTAATGCAGCCCGCCTGGTATTCCCGAACTCATTCTTCTTTGCCGAAGAAACAGCCCAGTTCATGGTAACACTGCTGAGAAGGATAATAGCGGTACTGATATAGAACACCTGCGGCATTTCAAACTGCAGCCAGTCGCCTTTTTGCTGACGGACTACATACGCACTGGTAAATGCAGCGAAAAGCATAGCCATGCTACCCATTGAAAGGTACAGCATCGGCTTGGCCACTTTTTCGCGGTTGCTTTTTTTCTCTTCTGATTCACGGGCAGTCCGCTCTGCTCTTGTTTCAGGTATTCCGTGACTTTCCGGGGTGATTGACAAGGTTTCCAATATTATCTGGTTAAGTTTTTATTTACCGATCATAACTGCCAGCTGGATGGCGGGCAGGTAAAAGAAAGACCCGAACATAAGTTTGCGGGCCGCTTCAACAGTGCATTCCTTATAAAGTATATAAGCCTGGTAAAGGAAATAAATACTGCAGAATGAGATCACAAAAGCCGAGATAGTCCCTGAATAATGAAACATAACAGGTAGCAGGCTGATCGGGTAAAGGAAAAGTGTATAAATGAGGATCTGGAAAGCGCTGCTTTTATCACGGCCGCCTGCTGATGGGAGCATCCGGAACCCCGCTTTTTTATAATCATCATCGATCACCCAGGCAATGGCCCAGAAATGCGGGAACTGCCAGATGAACTGGCCTGCGAACAGCACCCATCCGATCAGGGGAATTTCACCGAAGCCGTTTGTGGCAGCTACACAGCCCAGCAATGGCGGGATTGCACCGGGAAAAGCACCCACAAAAACAGCAAATGGAGTTATTCTTTTAAGAGGAGTATAAACACCTGTGTAAAGTATCAAAGCCAGGGCACCGAGGATGCCGCTAAGGGGATTCATGAATACAGTGAGTATAGTGATCCCGGCACTGCCGGCAACAGCAGCAATGACCAGGGCTTCATTCACACTCATCCTTTCCTGCGGCAGCGGGCGGTTTTGGGTGCGGGTCATTAATTTATCAAGGTCCCGCTCGATAACTTGGTTGAACCCGTTTGAAGAGCCTGTTACCAAGAAGCCTCCGAGCACCAGCCAGCCCATCTGGGCCCAGTCCACGGATACAGAAGCTGCTGCATATGCAATAGCGGCCGACATGACCACCAATGAAGCAAGACGGAATTTCATAAATGAGGCATAATCCCTCAGTTTACTTACCCGAGCAACCGGCTGTGTCAATGTATTTACTTCTTCTGTGATCAATTTGGATGGCTTTTTCTAAGCGGATACAATTTTACCAAATTATTCCGAATTAATCAGTGTTTGTTGGAAATTTTAGACCAATTTCATTCCCCTGCGTCTCATTGCTATATTCATGAAGTTCAGCCGTCTGAAATCATCGTTTTTTTAACATTATTAATACATTTGCTTAAAGCTTTAACAATGAATTCAAGACCAACATTTTCACAAAGAATAAGGTATTCGTTTGAGAACACCTTATCAAAAGGAACTCCTGCCATTATTATGTGGCTTGCTGTGGTATCTGTGCTGATAGTTGTGATCGCTGCCGCCCTTTTAACATTCACGGGGATCCGGCAGCCGGACAATGAAGACCTTAACTTCGCTGAAGCGGCATGGCAAAGCCTGATGCATACTATGGATTCGGGAACACTTGGCGGGGACAGCGGCTGGAGCTTCAGGATCATCATGCTATTCGTAACAATCGGGGGAATTTTTATTCTCAGCAGTCTCATCGGGACGCTTACTTCCGGCCTTGAAGCCACTCTTGAAGAAATGCGGAAAGGCAGATCAAAAGTCCTGGAAACTGATCATACGCTCATTCTCGGCTGGTCTTCGAAAGTTTTCTCTATTATATCAGAACTGATCATTGCTAATGCCAACCAGAAAAAACCGCGCATTGTGATCATGGCTGACAGGAATAAGGTTGAAATGGAAGATGAGATCCGCTCAAAATTCCCGGATACCGGAAGTACAAAGATCATCTGCAGGACGGGCAGCCCGCTTGACCTTACCGACCTGGAAGTTGTAAGCCCGCATGATGCGCGTTCAATTATAATCCTGTCACCTGAAGAAGGCAATGCCGATACGCATGTGATCAAATCCATTCTCGCAATTACCAACAACCCCAAACGCAAAACGGGCAAATACCATATTGTTGCGGAGATCCGTGACAAAGCCAACATGGAGGCAGCTGACCTGGTGGGAGCAGATGAAGCAGTCCTTGTTCTTACAAGTGATCTCATCGCGAGGGTTACCGCTCAAACCTGCAGGCAATCTGGCTTAAGCGTAGTGTACACGGAGCTCCTGGATTTTGATGGTGCCGAAATTTACTTTAAAAATGAAGAAAGGCTCTACGGCAAGACTTACAGGGACGCATTGTTCGCGTATGAAAATTCTGCAGTTATAGGCCTTTATCACGCAGACGGGGATGTATCGATCAACCCGGTTATGAATAAACCCATCAATGTAGGCGACAGGGTGATCGCGATCTCGGAGGATGATGACACAATTATTATGTCGGGAAAAAGCCAGTTCGATCTTGATCTCAAATACATCATGAATGCGGCACGCAGTACTTCGTCAAAAGAAAAAACAATGATTCTCGGCTGGAACGGGAAAGGGAACTCAATTATAAAAGAGCTGGATAATTATGTTGCCAAAGGCTCGGAAATACTTGTTGTTGCGGAATACGCAGATATTGCCGAAAAGATAGAAGAGATCAAACCCTCCTTAACCAATCTCCTGGTCACCTTTAAAAAGGCGAACACCACCGAGAAGGCGGTATTGAATTCACTGCGTGTTGAATCTTTCAATCATATAATCATCCTCTGCTATCCAGACATGGACATCCAGGAGGCTGATGCAAAAACACTGATCACACTTCTGCATCTCCGGAACATTTCCGAAAACTCCAAGAAGGAGATCAGTATAGTAAGTGAAATGCTGGATGTCAGAAACCGCGAGCTGGCAGAAGTTACAAAGGCAGATGATTTTATCGTGAGCGACAAGCTCATCAGCCTGATGCTTTCACAACTCTCAGAGAACCGCCACCTTGAGAAGGTTTTTGAAACACTTTTTGCAGCCGAAGGATCAGAGATCTACCTGCGGCCGGTTACAGATTACGTAAGACCAGGAACAAACACTAATTTTTATACTATTCTTGAATCAGCTGCAATGAAAGGTGAAACGGCCATCGGCTACCGGATCCAATCCTTATCAAAAGAGCCGGAAAAAGCTTACGGGGTGGTTGTAAATCCTGTTAAATCCAGTAAGGTGAACTGGAATCCGAATGATAAGATCATTGTACTTGCAGAGCATTGAAATTAAAAATGGTTATTCGCTTAATAATCTGAATACAGGTTACTAAGATCTGTCCTGATACCGAGAAAAATATAAGGTATGTTCCTGGTTGAATAATCAGTTTTAATAATCCTGTCGGCAAAACCCAGTTCCACCTTCAGGTTCATTCTTGTATCAAGAACATATGCAGCTCTTAAAGATGCGGTGATCAGCCTGGCCTGGAAGCCCTGCCCGGTAAAATTCCCATAATCAGAAGGCCTGTTCACATATGAAAGAAATATGTTCTTTCCGTAATCCGTTCCTGCGCTGTCGCCCCCATACACGGCATAAATACATTTCGCTTCAATGAATAAACGCTTGTAACGGTAATTCAGAAAGCTGGCCGATTCAATAAAATTAGCCCCGAGAGGATGGGCCAAAGGTTCGTTCATGTGACCGTAATTCTGCTGGACACTTCCATGCGAATAAGTATAAGGACGAACATAATTAAACTCCGTTTGAAAATTCAGCCGTTTGACTTTAAACAGGTCAAAGCTCTTGAAGCCCAGCTGAAAAGCCTGCTTATTTGCCCACCAGCCGGTATCAGCCAGCACTTCTTTTAGCAGGAATTCATCAAGCAACAACTGCCCGTAAATCTGCTGGTTCTTTAAAATCTTTACTTTGAAGGAGAATCCTAAAAATGCATTATCGCTTGAGCCCAGGGAATATTCGGCAGGGCGGAAGAACATTATGGGGTTCAGGTAATTTACATCATATCCGCGATGCCTTGTGCTGTCGGAGCCCTGCCACACAATTGATTCAAACAACCCGATATTGATCCGCTTTGTTGCATTCCATCCCAGGTAATGAAGAGTTGCGTATTTATTAAGACGGTCAGCCTTCATTCCGGAAGGATGACTTGCATCTTTCATTATCGTATATAAATTAACGTAGGTCAGCTTCCACACATTTGTTGTGATCTTGAGAAACGGGTAAGGTGCCGCTACATCTGACAGGAACAATGAACGGTACCCGTCCCCCCAGAAATGCTTGTCCTGCCCTGCCTGTATGTTGAAGATCTTATTAGGTGAGTAAGACAGGTAACCGGAATAATACTGGTAAGAATAACGCGTAAGGAATGTATCGGTGTTATCGCGATAAGCAGGACCGATCCCCGGAACTACCCGTGTCTGGCGTACGATGGAATCCTGGAAAGAATTAAAGACCTGTTTTCCTGCCATGACCTTGAGGCTGAAGGCAAATTTCGGCCCGATAAACCCGAGAAGATGCCCACCGATCGCGAGATCATTTGTTAAACGTGTTGGGGAAGAAAGCTCGTAGCCGCCCTGGGCAGATAATAAAGGATATACTTCGACCTGGGATGTTGCCTTTTTATCCCTTTCTTCAGCCTTTGTACCGGCAAGAAGCCTGGGAAACACCGCGGAGGAATCGCTTACTTTTTTAACATCTTCATACCGGTAAGGCTTAATGAAGGACTGGAAATTTATGTCTTTGTTATTATAATATTTATCGAGTCCCCAGAGGAAATCCCTGCTGAGTGTATAATTCAGCTGCTGGGCAAAAGCCCCTGCAGAGGAAAACATCATCAGTAATCCGGTAATAATTCTTTTATATGCAAGCTGTTTAATCATTCTTTTGCGGAATACGGTTCTTCTTTTTCTTGATAAAGAATGGGATCTGCGCAATGAACAGCGCGGTTGCTGCTATTATGGCGAATCCATAATTTGCATTGATTGGTGTTGCTGCAAGAGCAACTGTCAAACCAATAATAAACAGGTTGACAAAATAAATAATGAGTACTGCTTTCCTGTGGCTGCAGCCTATATCAATAAGGCGGTGATGAAGGTGGTTTCGGTCTGCAGAAAACGGGGAAACACCCTGGACAGCCCTGTAGATAAAGATCCTTAATGTATCAATAAGCGGGTAAACAAGCACAGCCATTGCAAAAATAGGCTTGGAGATATTCAGCACAAAACCATGATGGATAGCACTTACATCATAACTGATCAGCTTTATAGCCAGAATTGAAATTGTCAGGCCAATTGTCAAGGAACCTGAATCGCCCATGAATATTTTGGCCGGGGAAAAATTGAAGAAAAGGAAACCGAGCAATGAACCCGAGAGAGCTATTGCAAGACAGGCCATTGCATAATCACCGGCAAAAGCGAACCATGCACCGAAAGCGGAAGAAGCTATAAAACCTACCCCACCTGCAAGGCCGTCAACACCATCAATCAGGTTAAACGCGTTAACAACAACTATATAAGTGAACAGCGAAAGAAAAACACTGGCCCAGTAAGGAAGCACCTCCACACCAAAGATCCCGTGCATGCTCACGATACGGATATCCGCCATAAGCACAAGGACCATCCCGACAAGAACATGCGCAACCAGCTTTTTCACCGGTGCCGTTCCGATAATGTCATCTTTTACTCCTACAAAGAACATCACCAGCAATGTTGAAACGATGAACCTGTAATCATTAACTGCATTGAACAGCTGAATACCATCATGCATATCGTTGCTTGGAAACCACAACGAATAAGAAAACACTGTTCCCGCAAAGATCATGATCCCACCAATTGTCGGGATCATGCGTGTATGAAGTTTACGCGTATCACCGGGGGCATCGAACAGCCTCTTCAGGATGGCTACCTTAATTAAGGAAGGTGTCGAGAGCAGAACGACAAAAAAAGAGGTTATGAAAACAAGAATCAGGAATTCCATTTATAGATAGTTAAAAATCATAATAAAAATTAGCCAGCGATGTCCTTATTCCAAGATAAACAAACTGTGTGGAATTGTTTTTTCCGCCGGCAAGCTCTACCCGGTTTGTCAGGCCAACCACAATATTCAGGTTCGAAGCGGCATTCACCAGATAGCCGATATGGATATCCTGGTACATCAGCGTGGTTTTATATCCCTGGGTGGTCTTTATATTTTCCAAAGATTGAGCTACAGGAAATGTATTTGAGGATTTGAAGATGTTCCCTCCGAAATTATATCCGGATGAATCGGCTCCTTTCACTGCATAATTCCCTTTTAGCTGAATAAAAAAATCCTTCAGCCGGTAATTCAGAAAACCAACCAGCTCATTAAAATTTGCACCTAAAGGATGTGCAAGGGCCTGGTTATAGTGCGTATAACTTTGAAAAGAACTGCCGGAAGCATACGAATAAGGGCGGACGCTATTGTATTCCACCTGGAAATGAAGGTTCTTTAAGGTGAACAGGTCAAAATATTTTAACCCTGCCTGATAGCCGTATTTATTTCCTGTCTCTCCGCTTTTCTTTGTAGAAACTTCGTCCAGCATAACCTGTCCGTACAGAGAGATAGAATTTGTCAATTTCAGTTTCAATGTCGCTCCAAGCAGCATGTTATTCCTGTTAGCAAGTCCATAAACAGCAGTGTTCACACCTATCACAGGATTAAACGTATTAAAATTCACATGCTCCTTGTTTGTTGAATCCGCAGCTTCGAATATCATTCCCTGGAATATGCCCAGCTGAATCCGTTTCAGAAAGTTCACAGAAAGCATCTGGAAGCTTCCTGTCTTTTTCTGGAACAGCCTCTCTACATGAGGTGGTGTTTTTACACCACCGTTTGTGAGATTCATAAAGGATGTGTAAAGGTTAGTGTATTGAATATTTTTCCAGCTTGTGGTTATTCTTGCATATGGATAATTGAACGAATTATCCGAAAGCAGCAATGACCGGTAACCGTCACCTACAAAATGTTTCCCATGTCCCAGCTGAACATTAAAGATCCGGTTGGGCGACCAGGAAACATATCCCGAAGCCATTGCATAGTCGTAACCTGTTTTCCTGAAAACCTTTGAGCGCCCCTGGCCGGGAATTACGGCATAATCATAATTTACTGTCTGCGGGAACAAGTCATCGGTCCCTGCAATATACCTGTCAATGTATTTTGCGTAGGTGGCCTGGTTCTCGTAAAAAGAAGTTTCAAAAGCAATTTTTTGTCCTATAGCTCCCCTGACAATTAAACCCCTTGTATTCTTGTATAACTTTTCACTCCTGGTATCCGCCAGGTCCATCCCGAATTCAAAGTTGATAATAGGGTCGATTGTAAGATGGAATTTATCCGAAGTATCCTTAACAATGATAAGGTTTTCCTTCTTTATTTTTCTTACAAACCAATTCCGGGATTTATCCTTTTCACCCTGAGTGTAAGCTACTATGTAAGGTCGGAAACATGACTGAGAAACAGGAGCAGGAATACCATCCCGATTGATAAATTTACCATCAAGGCTATCCGATCCGGAAATAATTGTGTTATTCTGCTTTTCAAAGCTGAGATTCCATTCCCTGTTCAACTGCATGTTCTGCTGTCCAAAAAACAGCATCGGCAACATGAATAATATGAGGAAAAATTTTTTCACCGTAAAGGCCACAAGGGCAAGGATTTTTTATAGTTAAAAAGCAAGTTTAAAGCTTCTCTTTTACTTCTTGGTAAACTGCCGATATACCTTCTTCAAGACCGATCTTATCTTTCCAGCCGAATGAGTGCAGCTTGCTTACGTCCATTAATTTTCTCGGGGTACCGTCAGGCTTGCTTGTATCAAACTTTAATTCTCCCTCAAAGCCAACGATCTTCTTTACAAGGAGCGCAAGCTCCTTTATGCTGATGTCATGCCCTACTCCGATATTCACTAAGCCCGGCTCATTGTAATGCTGCATTAAATAACAGCATGCATCGGCAAGGTCATCCGCATGAAGGAATTCCCTTAACGGTGAACCCGTTCCCCAGATCTCAACAGTGGGGGCATTCTCATTCTTTGCTACATGAAATTTTCTAATAAGAGCAGGCAGAACGTGTGAGTTTTTAAGATCGTAATTATCGTTAGGGCCATAAAGGTTAGTCGGCATTACCGAAATAAAATTACAGCCATACTGGTCCCTGTAAGCATCGCACATTTTAATGCCTGCTATCTTTGCAATTGCATATGGCTCATTTGTTGGCTCAAGTGTGCCCGTGAGCAAATAATCTTCCTTCAGCGGCTGCGGGGCCATCTTAGGATAAATACATGAAGACCCCAGGAATAACAATTTTTTAACCTTGTTTAAATATGATTGATGAATCACGTGGCTTTGGATCATCATGTTCTCATAAATAAAATCCGCACGGTAAGTATTATTTGCAACGATACCACCTACTTTAGCGGCAGCGAGGAACACATATTCGGGCTGTTCCTTTGCAAAAAAATCAGCAACGGCCTGCTGATTTCTAAGATCAAGTTCTGATGATGTGCGGAATATAAAATTTGAAAAGCCATCGGCCTTCAGCTTACGGTGTATCGCTGATCCAACCATACCGCGATGCCCGGCAATATAGATCTTAGAGCTTTTCTGCATTTCTGTCATTTCCTATCTGGCTTCAGATTATTCATGAAAATTCATCACATCATGACCGCCATCAAGAAGGTATTTATCCTTCTGGAACAGCTTAACATCATGCGCCATCATTTCCTTTACCAATTGTTCGAGGGTATGTTTCGGCTCCCAGCCCATATTCTTCTTTGCTTTTGAAGCATCACCTATCAGGAGGTCAACCTCTGTCGGCCTGAAATAAGCTGGGTCCACTTCCACAAGGACCTTACCGTTTGCACTGTCAATTCCTTTTTCATCCACTCCCTTGCCTTCCCATTTCAAAGTGATCCCAACTTCAGCGAATGCAAGATCAACAAACCTGCGTACTGTTATTTTTTTTCCGGTTGCCAGGACGTAATCATCCGCTTCTTTCTGCTGGAGCATCATCCACATTCCTTCAACATAATCCTTTGCATGTCCCCAGTCGCGCTCAGCATCAAGGTTCCCGAGAAAAAGCTTATCCTGGAGGTTAAGATGGATCTTGGCAGCTGCACGCGTGATCTTTCTTGTAACAAATGTTTCTCCCCTTAAAGGGCTTTCGTGATTGAATAATATTCCGTTGCAGGCATACATGTTATACGCTTCCCTGTAATTCTTCGTGATCCAGAATCCGTAAACTTTGGCCACTCCGTAAGGTGAGCGAGGATAGAATGGTGTAGTCTCCTTTTGAGGAACTTCCTGGACAAAGCCATACATTTCAGAAGTAGAAGCCTGGTAAAATCGTGTTTTACTTTCCATTTTAAGGATCCGGATCGCTTCAAGGATCCGAAGAGTACCGATCCCATCGGCATTGGCGGTATATTCCGGGGTCTCAAATGAAACTTTAACATGGGACTGGGCAGCAAGGTTGTAGATCTCATCAGGCTGAGTTTCCTGGATGATCCTGATCAGGTTGGTTGAATCAGTAAGGTCACCGTAATGAAGAAAGAATTTAACCTGTTTTTCATGCTGATCCTTATAAAGGTGATCGATGCGGTCAGTATTAAACAGGGAGCTCCTCCGCTTTACCCCGTGGACAATATACCCTTTGCTTAATAACAATTCAGCTAAATAAGCGCCATCCTGTCCGGTGATCCCTGTAATCAATGCTACTTTACTCATTTTTTATCGCAGTTTTATAGTATGCAATAATACGAAATAAAAGCGTTTAAAAAGCAAAAAACCGCCCGGGGTGTGGAAGCCCGGATTGTATCAGATCCTGAACTGATGCTCTATTTCACAATAAACCATGGGTTTAAAAGATCGTGCTTGTTGTAGAGGAGAGGTTTGTTCGCAGAATAGTCTATTACTCCCTTTCCGGCAATTTCACAAATGGCCTGCCCTGCGGCAGTATCCCATTCCATTGTGGGGGCGAAACGCGGATACACGTCTGCAGCACCTTCTGCAACAAGGCAAAGCTTGACAGAGCTTCCTGAAGAAATAAATTCAACATCTTTATGCACTGTCCTCAATCCATCAATAAACATCTCTGTTTCTTCAGACAAGTGTGAGCGACTGGCAACAACCGTAAACTTTTTAGATCGCAATTCCACCGGCAGCCGGGTTGCTACAGATATTATTCCTTCGAGGGTATCAGGAAGGATCCCGGTAATTATCAATTTAAAGCTGCCTGTATCTTTAGCTGCAAAATAAAGCGTTCTGGTCACCGGAATATAGATTACTCCAAGAACTGCTTTCTGCTCATTGATAAGTGCTATGTTCACGGTAAACTCACCGTTTCTTTTTATAAATTCTTTTGTTCCATCCAGCGGATCCACCATCCAGAAATAATCCCAGCTTTTCCTTTCATTGTAAGGGATATTCCTGCCTTCCTCACTTAACACATTAAATCCTGAATCTTCGAGGTCACTGCAAATTGATTCGTGTGCATTCTTATCCGCAAGTGTTAATGGGGATTTATCATCCTTTTGCTCTATAGAAAATTCCGAACCATATACTTTCAGTATTTCTTCACCACCTTTTAAAGCGGCCTTTATAGCCATTATCAATAATTCGTTCATCTTTGATTCCATCCGAATTATTTAATATCCAGCCTTTGCGGTACCGATATTTTCGATCGGATGCCATGTTGTTTTTATCTCCTGCAGGTCCGAAATATAATAAGGGCTTTGTGCATCATCAGAAAAAATATCGGTTTTATTATAAATGAAAACGCGCTTCACATTCAGGGAAGCATTCTCTTTGATGGCCTTGATTTCAGCCTTGTTATCCCTGTAATACACAACCGCATTCACATCCATGTGATTTGAAAAATACGGGTGCAGTTCTGCAGAGCTTCCGGTTAAAATGTTCACTACACCTGCCGGCAGGTCGGATGTATTCAGCACCTCGGCAAATGTAACTGCACAAAGCGGTTTGCTTTCTGAAGCAAGAACCACACAGGTATTACCACCTGCTATTACCGGAGCAACCGCGGTGATCAATCCTAACAGGGATGAATTTTCATCAGCTATCACTGCCACGACACCTGTAGGTTCCGGCACAGAAAAATTAAAATGTGAAGTAGCAACAGGATTCACGGAACTAAAGATCGGCTGGTATTTATCACACCATCCTGAATAATAGACCATCCTGTCAATTGACAGCTCTATTTCACGCCTGGCGGCCCCTGCTGATAATCCCTGCAATGTTAGTTCAGCAATAAACTGCTCCTTTCTTCCCTCGAGCATTTCAGCAACCCTGTAAAGGATCTGTGCACGGTTAAAAGCGGGACGGGTGCTCCAGCCTGATTGAGCTGTTCTTGCCGCAACTTCAGCATTCCTGAAATCCTTGCGGGAACAAAGACATATATTCGCAGTAGTATCCCCTTTCTTATTCTTTAACGGATAGTAACGCCCCGACTCTGTCCTGGGGAATTGTCCGTTAATGAAGATCTTATAAGTTTTCTGAATTTCTATTCTGGTTGATGCCACAGGTATTGTAGATTAGTATTAATATGTTATTATTTTCTTGCCACCAGGTTAAATATCCAGGTAAGCGGCCAGTCCGTGAAGCCCGCCTTCCCTTCCAAATCCGCTTTCTTTAAAGCCACCGAAGGGAGAAACAGGATCAAACTTATTGTATGTATTTGCCCATACAACGCCTGCTTTTAATTTAGAAGTAAGATTGAAGATCTTCGAACCTTTATCCGTCCACACCCCTGCTGATAATCCATAAGGAATGTTATTGGCTTTCTCGATCACTTCTTCAATTGTCCGGAAAGTCTGGATCGCAAGCACCGGCCCGAAGATCTCTTCCTGGACGATCCTGTGCGATTGTGAAACATTCATAAAAATAGTCGGCCTGCAAAAATATCCCTTTGAAGGTATCCCGCATGTACTTTGATAAACCGTGGCACCCTGGTCGGTCCCGATCTTTATATAATCGTTTATCTTACCTAATTGTTCTTTTGAATTAATGGCCCCCACATCGGTATTCTTATCCAGAGGATCACCGACACGGAGCGTTTCCATCCTGTCTTTCAGCTTACGCAGCACAATATCGGCCACGCTTTCCTGCACAAACAAACGGGAACCGGCACAGCAAACATGTCCCTGGTTAAAGAAAATCCCGTTAATGATCCCCTCTACAGCCTGGTCAAGCGGTGCATCTTCAAAGATGATATTGGCAGCTTTTCCTCCAAGCTCAAGGGTTATTTTTTTATCACTCCCGGCAACCGACTTCTGAATAAGCTTTCCTACATCAGTGGATCCTGTGAATGCAATTTTATTGATATCAGGATGGTTCACGATTGCGGCACCTGTTTTTCCCGCACCTGTAATAATATTCACAACTCCATTTGGCAGGCCGCTGTCGCGGATAAGCTCAGCTAGCTTGAGTGCAGTAAGCGGTGTGGTTTCCGCAGGTTTCAACACAACAGTATTCCCGGCAGCAAGAGCCGGGGCGATTTTCCATGCTGCCATCAGTAAAGGGAAGTTCCAGGGAATTATCTGGCCTGCGACTCCGAGTGGCTTCGGCT
Source organism: Bacteroidia bacterium (assembly GCA_036386835.1). Taxonomy (GTDB): domain Bacteria; phylum Bacteroidota; class Bacteroidia; order 2-12-FULL-35-15; family 2-12-FULL-35-15; genus 2-12-FULL-35-15. The sequence goes on along the minus strand of DASVUX010000034.1, from coordinate 136,559 downwards.
TTTTATTCGGGAATGCATATTCCAGTTTATCTGCCCAGCCTGCATAATAGAAAAAATGATTTGCAGCAAGAGGCACATCGATATCCCTGCTTTCGCGTATCGGTTTTCCGCCATCCAATGTTTCAATAACAGCGAATTCTCTTGCCCTTTCCTGCATCAGCCTTGCAATCCGGTAAATATACTTTCCCCGTTCTTTCCCTGAAAGCTTACTCCATTTGCCAAATGCCCTGCGTGCTGCCTTCACAGCTTTATCCACATCCTTTTCATTGGCCTCGGCAACATCCGCAAGCTTTTCTTCGGTAGCAGGGTTGTATGTCGCAAAATATTTCTTGCTTTCGGGTTTTACAAATTCCCCGTCTATAAATAGATCATATTGCTTTTTAAGGGAAATATGTTTGGTGTCCTCCGGGGCAGGTGCCAGGTCCCATGCCTGGTTAAAATTTAACTTAATTTCTTTTGTTGTCATTATAGTATGAATTACTAAATCTTTGTCAGAACTAAAAATCTGCAGCTAACTTTCTTAATCCTTTGAAAAGTAATCGGAACTCTGATACACACCATGTGTTTCCTTCGCGATCTGCATCAGTACATCATTTGCAAGGCTGCTTGCACCAAAGCGGAACCATTCGTTTGTCAGCCATGCAGAGCCAAGCGTTTCATTCACCATTATCAGGTATTGCATTGCCAGTTTGGAAGTTGATATTCCTCCGGCAGGCTTCATTCCTACCATTCTTCCGGTAGAATAATAATAATCTCTGATGGCCTCCAGCATCACAAGAGTTACCGGCATTGTAGCAGCAGGGGAGATCTTTCCTGTTGATGTCTTAATAAAATCAGCACCGGCATGCATTGCCAGATCGCTGACCCTACGGACATTATCGAGAGTGGAAAGTTCACCTGTCTCAAAGATCACCTTCAGTCGTGCTTTCCCGCAGGCTTCTTTTATAGCAGCAATTTCATCAAATACGAAATCGTAATTCCCTTTGAGAAATTCACCACGTGAAATCACCATATCAATTTCATCAGCACCATTCTCAACGGCAAACCTGGTATCCATAATTTTGATCTCGGGAGTGGATTGACCACTTGGAAATGCCGTGGAAACTGAAGCGACCTTCACTGTTGTCCCTTTAAGGGAATCCTTCGCTGTTTTAACCATCGAAGGATAAACACATACTGCGGCCACGGCAGGAAGTCCGGGAATCACATCATGAAGATGGGCAGCTTTATAGCACATCTGCTTAACTTTCCCCTCGGTATCTTTCCCTTCAAGGGTGGTGAGATCAATCATGCTTAGGACCATTTTAAGCCCCTGCATCTTCGATGATTTTTTTATGCTTCTTGTTGTAAACCTTGCGACCCTCTCTTCAATTCCAACCTGGTCAATCACAGGTGATTTCCTGAAGTCAGGCATATTGTTTCTTACCGGCATTCTTCTTAATTTACATTCAATAATTCAACCGTTTTCATCTCAATAAAATACACAAACAAAGGTATTTAAAATTTCGTCTTTCTTTTTAAAAAAGGTTACATTTGCATGCGTGCAAAAACAGCCTTTTCACGATTCCTGGACAACGGAACATCTGCAATTCAGTTAACGTGCCCCCACTGCCAAATCTCTTAGCGCTCTTAGAAAATGAATAATATTTTTCCCACAGACCGGATCATGCAGCGCAGGGACAAAGAGAACCTGCTGAACCAGAAAGGTGTTGCGCTATGGTTCACCGGGTTAAGCGGCTCCGGAAAGACCACCATTGCTATCGCGCTGGAAAAGGAGCTTCACGCCAAAGGCATGCTTACGCAGATCCTTGACGGTGATAATATCCGGACCGGGATCAATAACAACCTGGGATTCAGTGATGCAGACAGGACTGAAAATATAAGAAGGATTGCAGAGATCACCAAACTCTTTGTAAACTGCGGAATCATAACCATTTGCTGTTTTGTCAGCCCTACCGCAGAGATCAGAGCCACTGCAAAAGCTATTATAGGGGAAAAAGATTTTGTAGAGATTTTTATCAATACCCCTTTGAATATTTGTGAAAAAAGAGATGTTAAAGGATTATACGCAAAAGCAAGACGAGGTGAGATAAAGAACTTTACAGGTATTGATGCGCCATTCGAAGCCCCTGTTAACCCGGATATCGAGATCCGGACAGATGAATGGACGGTTGAACAAAGCGTAAGAAGGATATTAGAACAGTTGAAAATAAAATGAAACCACACACCCTTACTCATCTAAAAGAATTAGAAAGCGAAAGCATCTACGTATTGCGTGAGGTAGCGGCTCAATTCGAAAAACCGGCCCTGCTTTTCTCAGGGGGGAAGGACAGTCTTATTTGTTTTCATTTAGCCCGCAAGGCTTTTGCACCAGCCAAAATTCCTTTTCCACTTGTGCACATTGATACCGGGCATAACTTTGAAGAAACACTAACCTTTCGAGACAACCTTGCGGAGAAATTCGGTGCACACCTTGTTGTTGCCTCTGTCCAGGACAGCATCGATACCGGAAGGGTTACGGAGGAAAAGGGGTTTAATGCCAGCAGGAATATCCTTCAGACAGTAACTCTTCTTGATACGATAGAAAATTATAAATTCGATGCCTGTATTGGCGGTGCGCGGAGGGATGAAGAAAAAGCCAGGGCAAAAGAGCGGTTTTTCTCGCACAGAGATGAATTCGGACAATGGGACCCAAAGAACCAGCGGCCTGAACTCTGGAACCTGTTCAATGGAAAAAAGAGCACCGGTGAGCATTTCAGGGTTTTTCCCATCAGTAACTGGACGGAGATGGATGTGTGGCAATATATTCTCCAGGAGAAAATAGAAATCCCTTCGATTTATTTCGCACATGAGCGCGAGTGTTTTATCCGTGACGGGGTGATATACGCCCACTCAGATGTTATTCCTTTAAAACCCGGTGAAAAGGTTGAAAAAATGCAGGTACGCTTCCGTACTATTGGCGATATCAGCTGTACAGGGGCTGTGCTTTCAAAAGCAAATTCACTGGAGGAGATCGTAAAGGAAGTTGCTTCGACCCGCACCACGGAAAGGGGCAGCCGGATAGATGACAAACGCTCCGAGGCCGCAATGGAAGACAGGAAGAAAGCGGGATACTTTTAGCGACCAAATATATAGTACAAGTTTAAATAAGACCTCACGATAATCATACAATGACAGAATTTTCAACGAACAACTACCTGGGAATGGACCTGCTCCGTTTTACTACCGCAGGAAGCGTGGATGACGGCAAAAGTACACTTATCGGGAGATTGCTTTATGATTCCAAATCTATCTTTGAAGATCAATATGAAGCTATCCGGGCAACGAGTGAAAAAAGGGGCGAAGATTATGTGAACCTTGCCTTGCTTACTGACGGCCTGCGTGCTGAGCGTGAACAGGGTATCACTATCGATGTTGCATACAGGTACTTTACAACACCTAAACGCAAATTCATTATTGCAGATTCACCCGGACATATCCAGTACACGCGGAACATGGTAACAGGTGCTTCTACTGCGAATGCCGCACTTATATTGATTGATGCGCGGAAAGGGGTTGTTGAACAAACAATGAGGCACACGTATATCGCATCAATGCTTAAGATCAGGCATATGATCGTGTGTGTGAATAAAATGGATCTTGTTGAATACAGTGAAGATGTTTTCAAGAAAATAAAACGCGACTATGAGGCATTCGTATCCATGCTAAGCCAGATTGACGTTCAGTTTATCCCTGTCAGCGCGCTGCATGGCGACAACGTTGTAGAACAAAGTAAAAAATTGTCCTGGTACAAAGGGCAGCCCCTTCTGGGATTGCTTGAAAACATCGACATTGCAAGTGACCAGAACCTGGAAGATTTCCGCTTTCCTGTTCAGTATGTAATCCGTCCAATGAGCCATGACCACCATGACTACAGGGGATATGCCGGCAGGATCGCTGGAGGAGTTATCCGTAAAGGGGATACCGTGACTGTTCTTCCCTCAGGAAAAAGTTCCAGGATAAAATCAATCGATACTGCCAATGGACAATTAACAGAAGCTTTTGCCCCAATGAGCATTACTCTTACATTAGAAGATGAAATTGATATATCCCGCGGTGATATGATTGTAAAATCTGATAATCCGCCGGACACTACCCAAGACATTGAAGTTATGGTTTGCTGGCTGGCAGAAAAGAAGCTTCAGCCGAATGGTAAATATTATTTAAAACATACGAGTAAGGAAGCCAGGTGTGTGGTAAAAGATATTCAGCACAAGATCAACATCAGCACACTTGAAAAAATCGAAGGCGACAAATCAGTCGGGCTCAACGAGATTGCGAAATTATCACTTAAAAGCACTTCTGCCATTGTCACTGATAAGTACAGCAAAAACAGGAATACAGGCAGCATAATCCTGATCGATGAAGCAACCAACGCTACGGTAGCAGCCGGAATGATCATTTGAGAATTAAATAAAGTCTCATTACCTGAGACTTGTTACTACCTAATCACTTCAATCCTTCTTATGAATTGCCTGCCGTTCTGCTTCAGCATGATAAAATAGGTTCCATCCCGGAGTCCTGTCATATCAACTGAACCTGCTCCCTGAATTTCTTTTGAAGACATCATTATTTGTCCAAGAGGATTATATATTTCAATACTTCCGGACCCGTTAAACTCAACAAATAATGTATTCACCACGGGGTTAGGGAACAACCTGACTTCATCCGCTTCTGTTTTCAGAATCCCTGTCAACACCACGCTAAAACAAGCTGAAGTATCTGTACACCCTATTCCATCAGCTACGATAACGGCATAATTACCCGGAACCACCGGGTTGAAGCTTTGCGATGTAGCTCCCGTAATGAATGCCCCATTATCACAGTCTATCCACTGATAGTTAGCAGATGGGGCGCTCGCTGTCAGAGAGTCAATAGTCTGGACAACACTGGCATCAACCGGTGAAGGACCTGCAATTACTACAGAATCAAGTGTTATGCAACCAATGGAATCCTGAACTGTAACAGTATATGTTCCGGGGCAGATATTGCTGCAGCTTGCAGTGATGCATCCGCTGCTCCATGCATATGAATATGGAGGAATTCCTCCCGAAACATTTGCAGCCGTAATGCCATCGCAAAATCCGAAGCACGAAGGATCGGCTGATGTGGTGGCAAGTACAAGCGCTGAACCAACGGTTATTATAACATCTGAATTACCTGTACATCCATTGTTATCAGTTATGATTACCGAATAGGTTGTTGTAGTTGCGGGACTAGCTGAAGGATTGCTTATTAACGGATTGCTCAGCCCCGAAACCGGTGACCAGCTGAAAGTATTGCCGGCAGCTCCGGGAGTTGCATTAAGAATGGCCGTTTCACCAAAACAGATTGTATCATCCGCTCCTGCTTCTGCTATTACAGGAGGATTGACAGTTATAATAACTGAAGCTGCAGAGCTGCAGCCGGAAGAGGTTCCTGTTACTGTATAAGTATCGGTAGCGGAAGGGATAAACGGAATACCATTGTTAACTCCCCCGGTCCAGGTATATGAATCGGCACCGCCACCTGTTAATATTACAGATTGCCCCGGGCACACCGAAGACGCGGAAGCATTCGCAGCAACCACCGGGATAGCGATAACATCAATGGTAAGAGTCACTGTACCGGAACATCCGGAAGTTGTTCCGGTTACGGTATAAGTAGTTGTTGCAGCAGGTATAAATGGAACTCCGTTTGTCACGCCACCTGTCCATGAATATGCAGCAGCACCACCACCGGTTAAAGTGACCGGCTGACCCTGGCAAATAGAGCTTGCAGTTGTGCTTGCAGTTACAGCGGGAATACCGTTAACAGTTACGGTGACTGTTGCGCTTGCTGTACAGCCCGATGTCGTTCCGGTTACGGTATAAGTAGTTGTTGCAGCAGGCATAAAAGATGCTCCATTCGTTATGCCACCTGTCCATGAATATGCAGCAGCACCACCACCGGTTAAAGTGACCGGCTGACCCTGGCAAACAGAGCTTGCAGTTGTGTTTGCAGTTACAGCGGGAATACCGTTAACAGTTACCGTGACTGTTGCGCTTGCTGAACAGCCCGATGTCGTTCCGGTTACGGTATAAGTAGTTGTTGCGGCAGGTATAAAAGATACTCCATTCGTTACGCCTCCTGTCCATGAATATGCCGTGGCACCCCCGCCGGTTAATGTGACCGGTTGACCCTGGCAAACCGTTGACAGCGTTGCAGTAACAGAAATTGTTGGCACAGAGGTGACTGTTACTGTGGCAACTGCGGTATTGGAGCAGCTTCCAACGCTCCCTGTTACAGTATAAGTAGTAGTTGCAGAAGGGGAAACACTCAATGTGCTTCCTGTTCCTCCGCCAGTCCATGTATAAGTTGTACCACCTGCAGCAACTAAGTTTGCGGTGGCCCCCTGGCAGATGGCTGCCGAATTAACGGTGATTGTCGGGGAGCCGACATTCACTGAAGCTGTTGAAGTGTTCACACAACCATAAACATCCGTTCCCGTAACAGTATATGTAGAAGATGAGGCCGGGGTGAATGCGGTTCCATTGTTTATTCCATTTGTCCAGGAATAAGTTGTTGCACCGCTTGCAGTTAAAGTGACCGCCTGGCCGGGGCAAACGGTAGCAGCACTTGACGAAACATTAATAACCGGGGCTGAATGTACTGTTAAAGTATAAACGTAAGTCACGATGCCCCCGAATCCGTCATTAGCAGTTATTGTAATAATTGTGCTGCCCGCCTGGCCCGGAGACGGAGTAAAACTTACCTGGTAGTTGCTGCTACCCAGACTGGTAAAGGTTATGCTGCTGTTTGGCAGCAGGGCGGTATTAGAGCTGCTTGTTGTAAATGTTAGAGGATCATTATCGTGGTCAACTACTGAAAACGTATTAGTGCCCGCTGAATTCATACAAAGATGTCCCTCCGAGGCATTATTGCTAAAGAGCGGCCCGGTGTTCACGTTTGCTTCAACGAGGTGAGTAAGTTCCGGTGATGCACCTTTTACAGATCCGGTAGTTCCCGAGAAATCCAGTTTCTTTGTGAATATATTTGTTGTTGAATTCCACTCGAATAATATTCCGTTAGAAAAGCTCCCTCCTCCGGTTGTGATACCATAAAATATTCCCGATCCGGAAAGCAACAGGGATCCGTGTGGATTGGCACCATCCATATAATCAAAATCTATTTTTTTTGTGAAGATATTTGAGGCAGGAGTCCATTTAAATATAGTCCCCTGGTCATATGCTCCGCCTAAAAACGTCATTCCGTAAAAATCAGCTCCCTTTAAAACTAATGTCCCATAAGGCTTATGCCCCTTAATTGAATTCAATCTGACCTTCTCAACAAACACATTTGTGGAAGGTGCCCATTCAAAAATCACTCCTGAACTATCTGCTCCGCCACTCGTCATTCCATATAGCTTAGTCCCGTTTAATGCGAGGGATCCATAAGGGTTTCCGCCACTGGCTGCGGAGAAATCGATCTTTTTAGTGTAAAAATTAAGTGCCGGGTCCCATTCAAATATTACTCCGATGTTATTGAGTCCGCCTGCGCTTGTAAGTCCATAGAACTTCCCGGAATAAGCGAGTAATGTTCCATAGGGTTTACTTCCATTCGCACTGTTTAAATCAACTTTCTTTGTAAAAACATTTGATGAAGGATCCCATTCAAAGATCACACCCATGGCATTCGCACCACCGTTACTTGTTAAACCATATAATTTACTGCCGTTCACCACGAGGCTTCCCTGGGGATTGGCGCCATTGATGCTGTCGAAGTCGATCATTTTGGTGTACGTATTTGTAAGCGGATCCCATTGGAAAATAACACCGAAGTCATAATCACCGCCTTTGCAGCTCATTCCGTAAAACTTCCCATTATATAGTACAAGTGATCCGTTAATTTCGCTGCCCGCATTATAGTTACTATTGAAATTAACCTTTTTCAGATATGCATTTGTCACCGGGTTCCACTGAAACAACACACCCTGGTTAAATTGTCCGCCTTGATTGGTAAGTCCGTAAAAATTCCCTCCGATAAGTGTTATTGAGCCGTACGGTGTGCGTCCCGCAGTTGCTGACAGGTCAATCTTCTTATTATATATGTTAGAAGCAGGCGACCATTCGAAGATAACACCATGATCAGTTGCACCACCGCTATATGTGAGACCATAAAATTCCGTCCCCTTCAGTGTTAAGGAACCACGCGGATAGGCACCGTTAACAGCGCTGAAATCCTTCTTTTTGGTATATACATTTGTTCCCGGGTCCCACTCAAAAATCACTCCCCGACTGCTTGCACCGCCAAGGTTGGTCATCCCGTAAAACTTAGATGCATAGTAAACAAGGTCTCCGTAAGGATTTTTCCCGGTAGCAGTAACCATGTCGATCTTCTTTGTGTAAACATTAGCTGCAGGGTCCCATTCGAAGATAACACCTCCGTTCGCTGAGCCACCGGTCCATGTCATACCGTAAAACTTCCCTGCAACCAAAGTAAGAGAGCCATAAGGAGTTATCCCGCTTGCAGTAATAAAACTGTATTTGTTCACATAAACGTTAGATGCTGGGTCCCACTCAAATATAACTCCCTTGTTATTTACTCCCCCTGTGCTTGTCATTCCGTAAAGCTTTGCGCCATATACCGCTAAAGATCCTGCCGGGTTGCCACCTGAAGCAGTAGCCATGTCGAATTTCTTTGTGTAAACATTAAGGACCGGATCCCATTCGAAGATCACTCCTTTGTTATTTGCTCCTCCCAGGTTGGTCATGCCGTACAATTTGCCCCCGAACAAAAGCAGTGAACCTTTGGGCTGGGAACCCGTGGCAGAAGAGAAATGAAATTTTGTTGTATAAGTATTGGTGATAGAATCCCAGACAAAGAGTGTCCCCGCAAAATTCTTTCCCCCGTTAGCGGTGAGTCCGTAATACTTCCCGCCTCCCCCATTGATAAGATCATTCTTTTCAGGTGAAGAACCGGTCCCCATATTTACAACTGAATGATCGGTAACATACGTATTACCGGCGGGATCATAATGAAATAAAGTTCCAAGATTATCATTGCCGCCCGAGGCTGTTACCCCCCACAATTTGGGTGTATGCTGTGAAAAAGAGGTTGTCGCCAGCCAGGAAAGGCATAACGTTAAAAGGAATTTTGAAGTCATTAAGGAAAGGTCTTTAACGCGAAAATACAGAAAATCAACGCATGTTCAGCGTTATGATCAAAATAGCGGTGGCTTTCTAAGCTTTCCGCACCATTTCAACATGGGGAATATTGTCTTCGAGATATTCATCAGAAGTAATTTCAAAACCGAACCCTTCATAAAATTTTTTCAGGTAGAGCTGTGCGCCTATTTTGATAGGCACTTCCCCGAAAAGTAAATTGATCTCCTCGATAGCTCTGTCCATTAAAAGCTTGCCGGCTCCTTTCCCCCTGATTTTAGGGGATGTCACCACGCGACCTATGGATATTTCGGAATAGGAAATATTCTCCGGAAGGATCCGGCAATAGGCAAGTAATTCTTTTTCCTTATTATATCCAAGTACGTGAAATGATAAAAGATCCTTTCCATCGGGATCCTGGTAAGGACAATTCTGCTCAACTATGAAAACCTCCGCACGCAGCTGCATTGCCTTATATAAGGCTTCAGGCGTAAGATCTTCAAACCGTATGATCTCCCAGTGAATCGTCATTTCGTGAGAATGGGTTGTTTAATAAGAACTGCAAGGAACCGTTTTTCCAGGCTTTTATAAAAGTAGTAGCCGAGCATGCAACCGAAGCTGTTCGCTATAAAATCATATAGATCTGCGCTACGTTCCTCAAAAAGCGTTGCCTGCATGATCTCAAGCAAACCGCCATAAGTAACGCTAATAAAAAAGGAGAAGTATTTGGCCTTTTCATTTAGCGAAGGATATTTCGACTGGATAGTTAAGCCGCGGATCATAAGCAATATCAATACAAAGAAGATCCCTGCATGCACGAACTTATCAAAGCTTAACAATTCCAGGAAAGAAATATGCGGAATATCCTTACCGGGCATTCCGCATAATATGAGTATGATCAATGCCCAGAGCATTGCCCATCTTGTGTGCCTGAAAAACATTTTAGTGGCCTATCAATGCTTTATAATCTGCTGCGCTTAAAAGGGCGTCCACTTCTGAAGCATCTTTCATTGATACTTTGATCATCCAGCCGGCACCATAAGGATCTTTATTTACTGCTTCAGGATTTGTATCAAGTCCCTTGTTCACTTCAGCAACTTTACCTGAAACAGGCATAAAAAGATCGGAAACCGTTTTTACCGCTTCTACAGTACCAAATATTTCTTCATGGGCAAGCTCTTCACCCTCTGTCTGAATATCCACATACACAATATCTCCAAGTTCACCCTGTGCAAATTCTGTAATTCCGATATATGCATCATTGCCTTCTATGCGGATCCATTCGTGGTCTTTTGTGTATTTCAGGTTTTCAGGAAAGTTCATGTCTTATCTTATTTTTTAATGAGTTACAAATTTATGGTTAATTCGATAACCACAAAATAATGCAGGAAAAATTAATTAGAAAGTGTTAACCGGAGGCTGACACCGGCATTCGTGTTTGTAGTAGGGAAAGATGTTGAGATGACCGGTTTATTGATGATCCTGTCATAAAACAAACGTATGTTGATCTTTTCACTGATCACATAATCTGCTGAAATTTTCAGGGAAATAATATTTGTTCCTCCTGTTGACTGACTTACTTCTTCAACTATACGCCTCATCACGGTTTCGTTCTTACGGAATGAAATATCCGCCTTAAGGTTAAGATCGCTCTTGATCGCTTTCCCTTTGATCTGGAGCTTTCCAAGTTTTAATTCCCTGATCCTGTATCCTAATCCCCCGATAATTTCGCGGCCGCTCAGCTCGGTAATGGTTTTACTTGTCAATCCAAGCGAGAGGTTCCGGTCTTTTTTATATTCAAAACTTACAAGAATGCTGTTATTCATTGTCATCTCCAGCTTGATCAGCGGGCTCCATTGTTCTGATATTGTAACGGTTGTAATCAGGTCCTTCGGCAGGAAGTTCGGGTTATTAGAAATACTGGAAACATTTTCCCTGACTGTAGAATAGCCGTCATCGCCCCTGTACAATAAATTGGATGTGTATCCGCCAATGCTGTATGATGAGCGGTACGCATGACTCAGGGTAAATGATTTAAAATATTTTTTTACTTTTTCGAGCTTCGATAAACCATCGTAGGTCACGCGCCAGTTTGGTTTCGGGATATTTGGTTTTGGGTCAAGCCCGATCCCGTTCGGGTTCTTCCCGGAGTAAGCCGCCAGGAATGAAGGAATCAGTACATCCTGCGATGTTGCATTATAACCTTCTGCATATCCGTCAATTGTTGACTGTGACAAAGGATTCTCTCCTAATCTTGCTGATACATTCGGACGGGCATCGAGAAATGCCTGGAATGTTTCGTCCCCGGTTTTTTTGAACGATGTCCTGTAAGTAAGATATGAAATGCTGAAGTTACCGGTTTCTGTAGGTGCGTCACTCACATACTGATCTTTCACATCACTCCAGCGGAAAAACTCATTCCTGCTTCGTGATTGTGTGCGGGTAGCGGTAAGTTCAATCTTCAAATCCGGGAAAGGCTCGGCATTGGCCCTGATATTAAGGTTTTGTGAGCTTGTTGTAGTATAAGGAGTATTAAGGGATGATGTTTTTACCAGCCAGTCATTTTCAACTGCCTTACCGCGGATATCAGCCTGGCTTCCGAAAATAAATCCTGTTGTCGGCCCCTGGAAATGCTCATCCATCCCCATCATCTGGGTGTTTTGCTTATAGCCTGGAAGCAAAGTCCCCGCATTATCAGTATATGTAAAATTGACGGTTTTTAATGTCATCACCAGCCGTGCAACATATTCCAGGATCTCAAAATTATCCTCCTTTTTCTTGGTACTGTCTGCGCCTGCTTTAGCAGGTGGTTTAGCGGGTGTCTTGGCATTCTTGTTCTTCTGGTTCTTCTGGTTTAGCTTTTTAAAATAAGGAATCTTATTATACAGCGTCACCATGTTCATCTGGCCCGTCCAGGAAATATTCCTTGAATTCTGAATGGTATGTCCCAGTGAATCTGTGTGGATCTTGTTGCCTTCCGCATCACGCTGCGTATTATATAAAGGTGAATGCTGCCAGTTGTAAGTTCCTGCATAACGGACACTCGCTGTTGTAAAATCCAGCAGCGGGAGCTTGTTGATCGGGATATTATAATTCAAACTGACCTGGTGATTGTATTGTGTTTTTGTAACACGCTCAAAGAACTCCTTTCTCAGTGTATCGCGGGTTTCGTCAGTAATCACTCCATCCGGCTCAAGGATCCTTTCCATATTCGATGCAACAAAATCAAGCTTCAGGTTTTTTGTGATATCGTATTTCAGGTCATAGTTCCTGTTCATGCTAAAGGTCTTGTTGAACGTAGGAAGAATGATGATATCATCGGTGGTGGTATTACGTCCTTTGGATGTACTGTAATCCCTGTTCACATCTGTAGAGAAACCGATCTTATTGGGATAAGGATAAAAGTTTATATCCTTGATGATGGTAAAATATTTCGACTGCAGGGCTTTCGTTTTTGCAAAAGGCTTGATATTCTTAGGCTGCGGAGCATAGTTATAATTCAGGCCGCCATGATAGGTCCTTTGTGTGTTATATTCGATGTTCACATTACGCTTATAGATCTCATTATATGAATACGTAGCTGCCCAGTTCTCAATATCATAGATATGGCTCTTCTTCGAGTTCTTGCCTTTATCTTTCTTAACATTGGTAAAGTTGATCCCCCTGCGTTTTGTGTAATCCTGCGTTACATGCTTAATTGAATCCCGCTGTGCCTTGGGGATGGAAGGATCTTTTAATGTCGGTGCAAGAAGGATGTCCGGATCCAGCGGGTTGTACTGCGGAGTGATAAACGTTTCCGAATAACCAACATACATTGGGATATGTACATTATAATCTTCGGGAATGAACTTCCCAAGCTCAAGGCTTGAAGAAAAGTCGTACTGTTTTAATGTCTCGCGCTTCCGTTCACTCACTTTATTCTCGATGCTACCGAAACCCGGAGTGTACATATTCCCTGAAACAGAGACAGAACCGAAATCGGCAAGCTTGGCAGTTACCCTGGCGTTTGCAGCCCATCCGCCCTTCTGGTCAAAATCACTTAGGCGTAGCTCATTCACCCAGATCTGCCCGCATTTGGGAAGGCCATCATCTGATTCACCGGGACCGCCTTTTTTAGGGTTCTTGATCCCGACCATAATGGTTTTTACAGCACTCAGGTTCGGGTTTCCTTTAATAACAATTGTTCTTGATCCGTCAGCAACTGTGTATTCGGTGGTAAGCGTAACTGCAGCGCTTCCAAACATGGCGATGTTCCTTTTTTGCTTGGCCGACTGCAGCTTTTCAAATTCAAGGACCATCTCATTTGCCAATGGCCATACGCGGTACTGGTCATCTATGTTCGTACCGCTGTAACTTCCGGCAGGAGTAACAGCAAGAGGGATCTCATACTCATAATAGTTATCGGTAAAATCTGTTCCCAGGCGGACAAATAAATGGAGGTCATTGTCATTTAAAGGTTTTGAGTCGTCAGTTGAAGCTTCAGCATGAACAAACATCTTCAATTTTTTGTAAGAGCGGACATCAAGGCTCGTATTCTTGTATGCTGCACGCGCCTTACCATCCTCCAGGTTACAGATCGTGAGTGATAATGCCTGCTCATTCTGCTGAACAAGATTCGCAGAAGCCGCACTCTGCTCCCGCTCAATATTCGGTGGAAGAACATAATTGACAGGACTCTTGCTTCCGTTTTCCTCGATATTAACCGCGCTGATATCAAACTGTGTAGAGGCATCATCATTAGGAACATACAACCCGGGAGTGAGGAGATCGAACCCGTATTTCCTCCATTCACCTCTTACCAGTTCCAGTCTTGCAAAACGCAAAACAATTGGTTTATCCACTCCCCTGAAGAACATCCTCATGAAACGGATCGACTGAAAGTTTTCAATTGCACCTACCCGTGCTTCAGGCACCCTTACCGGGATCTTAAACTGGTACCATTTAATCGGTTTTGCCGAACCATCTTTTACATTCTGGCCCTGGGTATTATAGATATCGGTAATGTAGTTCTCGCCAACTGTTGCAAAATCCTGCGGTCTCAGGCTGATGTGATACTGAAAATAAGTTTCGGTAGAACCAAGGTTGTTATCGCGATTGATATCCTCCGAGTTTGGCGTCCCGGATGTTGGCCCGGGTGTAGGGTATGTTTCCGGGGATTGTGAAGTGGTGCGTGAATTTTCCTCGAGCCCGTTCCAGCGTTTATAACGCTCAAGGGTTTTTACTGTACTGCCGGGCATATCACCTCCGCGGAAATAATGGAAGTTATCACCCGAAGGGTCATCATTGATTGCTGCATACCCGCCCGGGGCAACAACAGACACACGTGAAAGATAATCATCGAAGAATGTTCTTTCATTGTCATCATTCAAACCATCCAGTCCTACATCCTGTGAAGACCGGTCACCTTCATCACTGTTAAATGCATTTACAAGAGGCTGTACAGTCGGGATCATTCCCCATGCTGTATTGATTGTCGGGAGGTTTGCCCCTCCATTCTGCCCGGAGGTGCTTGGCGCAGGCAATACATTTTCAGCGCTCCTGTAACCATCCCGAAGCACATCTTCAGACACGTTTCCTATGTTAAAATACAATTCACCGAAATTATTAGGATCCTGGTTATCACTATTGAAGGGGTCCATCATCCAGAACTGGATGTATTCAATATTAGTTGCTTCAAAGTCATTGGTGCTGAGTGCACGCATGATCCCTCCCCAGCGGGATGTTGGTTCTTTTAACGTGCCGTTCGGATTCAATCCGGAAAACTGGGAAGTTGAATCAACGTTATAATTATATGGACCTCTTTCGCTAGGGTAGTATGCGAGGTCAAGTGTTGCAATGTTGCTCACCTGTCCTGAGGGAGGTTGCTTATTAGGAAAGACCTCCGTTTCCGGGATCTCACGGGTAAAGTTATTCGACATATCAGTCGTTGTATAGCCATCCGGTGTGATGTTCTGCTGACGCTGTAAAATATTATCGATCACATACCAGGAAAGCTTTGCCCTGTTATAACCGAATGCGAGGCTGTTTGATGAATCCGCTTCGGGGAACATTGACGGCTGTCCCTGCGGAGTACTTGCAAGGTTCCATGTTCCCTGCTGGCGGAGATCGATGGTTGACTGGCTGCCTTCGAAATCATCCACATAAGAATTACCGTCTTTACCAATCGCCTTACTGTGACCCGGAACAAGGTATGCGAACTCACCGGCTGCAGTGATCGTACTCATTTCCTTAGTTTCAAGCAATGGGATTTTATCAATTAAACGTGTCAGGAACGGGGCTTCTGTCCGGTAATTTCCATCCAGTCCCCAGATGGTGTTCCTGATCGGCTCGTCACCCTGGTTTACTTTTTTCGTTAGAGGCCGCTCCGTCAGGTTAAGGATTGTGGCACCGATATTAAAATCTTTATTAATGCGGTAATCAAGATGGGTCCCGAATAATGTCTTCGATTGAATTGCAAACAAAGCATTACTCTCCAGTGAAATCTTGATCGGTGTCCCGGAATTAAGGATCCCTTCATTTACAACTTTCAGTCTTCCTAAAGTATAATCAACCGTATAATCCACATTCTCCGTCAGCTGAACACCGCCTGCAGTCACTGTTACAGAGCCCTGCGGAACATTCGGAGCCCCGAGTGAAATCTCAGAACCTGAAGCAGACTGATACTGGCCCTTGATCTTAAACCTGTTGAACTGCGGAAATTGCTGGGCATTTGTTTTGGTTGAATCGTACAGCTGATCGAATACATATTTATTTGCTTCCGTGGGGTCACACGTAAACCTTGAGCGGAGGAAGTCCCCGAAAGGCTCTACCACGGGGAAGATCACGCGACCATTATTAGAATTGATCGTAACACCGTCAACATAATCGAACACACCATCTGGGGTCTGATCACTCTGAAGATTCAACCGGTCAAGGTTCAATACCTGGATGAGCGGCCTTCCTTTAACAAGGGTCTGGCAATCAGACACCGGTAAATAATTGATATCGGTACCCGTTGAGGCATTCGTATAAAACACATCGAGTTTGAAATCTTTTGAATTCACCTGGTAAGCACCGATGGAATAGATATTCTTCATCATCAGGTTCCAGATCGGATAACGTGTATGGGGAGCATCCGACTTAAGCATTTTCAGGAAGAGGGCAGATGGTGCACTGATCCCGCCATCTGAAAACTCACCTACAGAATACGTTTCACCCTGGAAAGTGTACTGGTATGCAACAGCAAGGATCTGTTCAGGATTCAGCTGCTGGTTAAGGGAAATAAATCCTAATCTTGGATTAAGGGTATACTCAGAAGGCTGGAGCTTACGTAAGTTCTGTACCTGGTAATTTATTGAAAACACAAGCGGTGTGGAAGCCTGGATAACACTTTGCGCTGTGCTCTGTGCCCGCGTCCCGGTCGGGGTTGTCCCTGAGGTGCCGCCCAGCGCATTCATCTTATTGTACAGGTCATTCTGATTGTTGAAGGGCAAAGCTCCCGGATCAGTATCAAGAACATAACCTGCAGCTGGTGCTACAACTGTAGCGGGAGCAGGATGTGAAGGATCTTCACCCAACTCAGCGAAAGCAACACCGATACGAACATCATTGGTTGCGCTGTTTGTATTAGAAACCCAAACCTCAATACGGGTTATACTGATCCCTGAATTAATAAACGGAAGTCCTGCAAGTGCCGGGTTAAACTGGTCACGGAAGAACTGCCCGAGAAAAAAGTGACGGTTATATTCGTAAGCATCACCTGCAACCTCATACTTGGAAACCTGTGCGCCACCTGTCACCTCTACCTCAGACTTTTTACCTTTTTGCTGTGAGAGAATGCTGGTAACTGTTAAACGCCCAAACTGCAACTGCGTTTTAATACCGAATAAGGTCTGGCTTCCTGTGATAAGTGAACCATTCAAAGGAAGGCTCACGTTACCGGCTTCAATCTTTTTTATGATCTCGTCCTCGTAACCCGTGTACTCAAGCTTCATCTGGTTCTCATAGTCAAATGTTGCTTCTGTGTTATAGCTTGTTGTAAGCTTTAACTTATCACCGATCTTACCTACCACGTTCAGCTGGATTTTCTCATCAAAATCAAATGTGCTTATCTTCCTTTGCTTTTCAGGTAATGCAGGGTTCTCCGTTTTTGTTCCCTGGTATGCGAAGATCAATTCCGCAGAACCATTAGGGCGAATATCTACTGTATTACCGCCAAAGATCCTGTCGAACACTTCCCCGCCAACACGAAGCTTTGGTATGGTTGTGTTGTTCTGGGCATTTTGCGATTCAGCATGTGAACGCTGGTTCCAGTATGATTTAGTTTGCTTTTTGAACTGGTAGTCCTGGAATTCTTCGTTGTCCATATAAGTGGGCGGACGATAATCCATTCCCCCTATCTTCTGGGAGATATTGTAATTTCCTGTGGCAGGATCATACTCTACATTTGTATTGACATTGGAAGGGTTATTCAGCATTAGTCCGCCACCGTTCGGGTAATTCAAAGGATCACCGGTTGACTGGTCAGAATAAGGATAAGGAAGCATGAGCGGGGAATCCGGCTCAGGGACTTCAGGTGAATCCACCGCTATCATCGGGAGCTCTACATCACTCGCTGCGGCATGATCATAATCGGAAACCCTGGCATCTGAGCCAACGATCACCGACAACAATGCTGCCGAAACTCCACCAACAACTATATATTTTGAAATTTTAAAGCTCAAGATAAATGTTTGGTTCTACAGATTTTTTAACGCCCCTTTAATTAATTGTTCAACCGTTTGACCCGTACCTTCTGTTCTTATAATCTTGTCGAGTACCTTATCTGCAGCAGCTTTATTAAAACCTAACATTACAAGTGCAGATAACGCTTCTTCTTTTAATCTATTGTTCGGGCCTGCAAAAAATTCCGCGCTGAGCTCTTCCTTGCCCATTTTACCTTTAAGGTCAACGATGATCCGCTGGGCTGTTTTTTCACCTATGCCTTTAACACTCTTAATCAGCGCCACATTTCCGGAAACAATCGCATTCTGGATCTCGCCTGCACTCAATGATGAAAGCATCAGCAAGGCACTTGTTCCACCTACACCCGAAACAGAAACCAGCTGGCGAAAAAGGCTGCGTTCCGCAGTATCTGCAAAGCCGAAGAATCTCGGCATATCATCACGTACGTATAATTGTTCTGTATAAAGCCTGCATTGCTCATTATCGCCCAGCTTTGTAAATGTGTTCAATGAGATCTGCATCACATAACCAACTCCCGCAGCTTCTACTACTGCATAAGTGGGAGTTTTCTCTACTAATTTGCCGCTGATATGGTTGATCATATTTCTGCTTTTATAGACGCTGTGTAATTAATTTGGTTGCCTGTACCCCAGCGTTATCCTTTTTTTGCCTGTGCATCGATCACTGCTATCGTTACCATGTTAACGATCTCACGCACGGAACTTCCGAGCTGCAGGATGTGTACAGGCTTTTTCATACCAATGAGCACAGGCCCTATCGCTTCCGCCCCGCCCATCTCCTGGATCAGCTTGTAAGCGATGTTACCTGAAGCAAGATTTGGAAAGATAAGTGTATTCACTTTCTTATCTACAAGATCAGAGAAAGGGAACATTTCCTTCAGCAATTCATTATTAAGCGCGAAGTTTGCCTGCATTTCTCCATCTACGATCATCCCCGGATAATTCTTATGCAGGATCTCAACCGCATCACGGACCTTATTCGGCAGTTCACCTTCCGAAGAACCGAAATTAGAATAAGACAATAGTGCGATACGCGGAGTGATATTGAATTTCTTTACGCTGTTTGCGGTAAGGACCGTAATATCGACCAGTTCCTGCACTGTTGGATTAACATTCATTGTTGTATCTGCAAAGAAGTAAGGGCCCTGCTTGGTGTTAACAATGTACATCCCGGCTACGCGGCTTGCGCCTTCCTGCACACCAATGATCTGTAAGGCAGGACGGATAGGGTCGGCATACTTACGTGTAAGGCCGGAGATCATTGCATCAGCAGCCCCGGTTTCCACCATCATTGCCCCGAAATGATTTCTTTCCTTCATGATCTTCCTCGCTTCATAAAGCGTAAAGCCGCGTCTCTGGCGCTTCTTAAAGAAAAGATCACCAAATGAATACCGCCTGTCATCTTCCGACCTGTCGCGCGGATCAATGATCGGAATGTCGCCAAGGTCCAGGTTATTATCCGCGATCAGCTTCCTTATCTTTTCAACATCCCCGAGAAGTATTGGCTTTGCAATTCCTTCATCAGCAACCTGCTGGGCAGCTTTCAAAATCTTATAGTGATCCGCTTCCGTGAACACAACACGCTTCGGATTCTGTTTTGCTTTGTTTGTAAGATTGCGGATCAGTTTGTTATCAAGACCAAGGCGGTTGATCAGCTCATTCTCATATGCCTCCCAGTTAGTGATCTTAAACTGCGCCACACCAGACTCCATTGCCGCTTTTGCGACTGCAGGAGCTACCGTATAGATCAGTCTTGGATCGATTGGTTTCGGAATAATATATTCCGGCCCAAAAACGATGTTCTTGGAATCATACGCAAGGT
Source organism: Bacteroidia bacterium (assembly GCA_036386835.1). Classification (GTDB taxonomy): domain Bacteria; phylum Bacteroidota; class Bacteroidia; order 2-12-FULL-35-15; family 2-12-FULL-35-15; genus 2-12-FULL-35-15. The sequence goes on along the minus strand of DASVUX010000034.1, from coordinate 116,853 downwards.
TGACGGTATCAGGAACTGCTTCTTTGGCAAGCTGTGCAATTGCATATACCGCTGCAAGCTTCATCGCTTCATTGATTTGAGTTGCGCGTACATCCAGTGCGCCACGGAAAATAAAAGGGAAACCCAAAACATTATTCACCTGGTTAGGATGGTCACTTCTTCCTGTTGCCATGATGATATCCTTACGTGCGGCCATGGCATCTGCATATGGAATTTCCGGATCAGGGTTCGCAAGCGCGAACACGATCGGATTTTTAGCCATGGAGCGCACCATGTCCTGGTTCACCACATTTCCTTTTGAAAGCCCTACAAAAACATCCGCATCTTTCATTGCATCAGCAAGTGTCTTTGCTGTCTTGTTTGATGTTGCAAAAAATTTCTTCTGCTCATCAAGATCTTCACGGTCGTGGCTTAAAACACCTTTACTGTCAAGCATAAGAATGTTCTCCTTTTTAGCACCAACAGCAATATAAAGCTTAGCACAGGAGATAGCCGAAGCACCTGCACCGTTCACTACAATTTTAACTTCCGATACTTTCTTTTTTGCGACTTCGCAGGCATTGAGCAATGCTGCTGAAGAGATGATCGCGGTCCCGTGCTGATCATCATGCATCAGCGGAATATTCAATTCCTCCTTCAGCCGTCTTTCAATTTCGAAGCATTCGGGAGCTTTAATATCCTCGAGGTTAATCCCGCCAAATGTTGGAGAGATTGCTTTAACGGTATTTACAAAAGCATCAATGTCGGTTGCGTCAACCTCAATGTCAAAAACATCAATATCAGCGAAGATCTTGAACAGTAATCCTTTCCCTTCCATAACAGGTTTTGAAGCCAGCGCCCCGATGTTCCCTAATCCCAGCACGGCAGTACCGTTGGAAATAACTGCTACAAGATTTCCTTTAGCGGTATATTTATATGCATCTTCAGGGTTCTTTTCTATCTCAAGACATGGCTCTGCAACCCCCGGTGAATATGCCAGTGAAAGATCGCGCTGAGAGCTGTGCGGTTTCGTTGGAATGACTTCAATTTTACCCGGTCTTCCCTGCGAATGATAATCTAATGCATCCTGCTTTCTGAATTTTGCCATCTTCTGATTTTTTTGAATGGCGAATATAAGAATTTATCAATAGAAATAAGTGCTTTAGAAGAATTTGGCCTCATTAAAATTGTTTTTTAAATTTAAATTTTTACTTTTATATTCTATGTGTTTTCAAGGCGCGCATCGGAATATTTTTCAGCCGGATTAACAGCATATCTTCTTCATTTATGAAACCAAAATTAGTCGTGTTTACAGGAGCAGGTATCAGTGCTGAAAGCGGGATTAAAACCTTCAGGGACAGTGGCGGATTATGGGAGGAATTTGACATAAGTGAAGTTGCAACCCCGCAGGCCTGGGAAAAGAACAGGGATCTCGTGCTTGATTTTTACAACAAAAGAAGAAAACTGGTGCTTGAAGCCCAGCCAAACCCTGCACATTACGCTTTGGTTGAACTTGAGAAAAAGTTTGATGTTCATATTATTACCCAAAACATAGATGATCTCCATGAAAGGGCTGGTTCAAAAAAAGTTCTGCACCTGCATGGTGAAATTACCAAATCCCGCAGCACGATTGACCCATCACTTGTTTATAAGATAAAAGGATCCGAATTAAAACCTGGAGATAAATGTGAAAAAGGCTCGCAGCTCCGGCCGCATATCGTCTGGTTTGGAGAGATGGTGCCCCAGATGGAAACGGCATACCTGATTGCGGAAACAGCAGATGTTTTTATGGTAGTAGGAACTTCAATGGCTGTGTATCCTGCGGCAGGACTCATAGATTATACACCCACCGATATTCCGAAATACCTTATTGATCCGGGTGATATTAAAGTCAGCGGGATCAGCAACCTTAAAATAATCAAAGAGAAAGCGAGCACAGGATTAGCACGTCTTGCAAAGGAATTACTGCAATCACCGGTGAAGGATCATTAATTTCTTCGTCACTAACACTCCTTTTTCTGAGCCTACCGAGTAAAGATAAGTTCCGGGGGAAACACCGGATATATCTAAACTGATCATGCCTTCGCTTGCGGCAAGCCTGGCCTCACGGATCTTTCTCCCGGTGATATCAGTTAAAACAAATACTGCACCTGCAACATCCTCCAGACTATATCTTATGGTGACGTCTGCAGCTGCCGGATTAGGAAAAGCATCCGAAACAAAATTCTTATTCGTTATTTCCGGCACCCCAATGATCTCAGCGTTTTCATCCAGTTTCAAAAGATAATATTCATCCGACCCATTGTAAGTCTGACCTGTAATTATAAAGCCCTCATTATCATTTGCTTTTATGATCTCAAATCCTATATCAATCCCAGCACCGCCATAAGTCTGCTTCCATTGAAAGATCCCATTCGCGCTCACTTTTAAGATCACCAGGTCCACCGGCCCCATGCCGTTATAACTATTGCTGTAGCCGGTACAGATAAAATCTCCGTTATCATCTTCTTTTACCGAGAAGATGGCATCCGAACCTGCTCCGCCATAGGTATAGCGCCAGATGCTGCCCCCCGAAGAATCTATTTTCTCCAGGTAAAAATCATACGGTGAAAATGGAAAGATCTCAGTTTCACCATATGACAGGTAGTTGCCGTCAGATACGAGCAACAAACCCTGGCAGCCATTCTGTAGTGAGTCACCATAAGTATGTGACCATATTTCATTCCCAAGTGAATCAAGGCGATAAAGGATTACATCGTATCCGCCTGCACCGTAACTCCTTGTATCAGCCGTTAAAATAAATTCATTCCCAACCTGGTGGATCATGTCTGAGTATTCATTATCAGTCCGGCCATAATTGGTATGCCACACATAATTCCCGGCAGTATCAAGCCTTACAACAAGAATATCATTCGAACCACCAATGTCATTTTGAGTACCGCATAAAATGTAGCCACCATAACTCAGCTCTTCGATATATTTCGGGGTTTCATTTACCGGGCTTGCAAATGACCGGCTCCATATTACGGCCCCGGCTGTATCAATCTTATAGATCAGTATATCCAGGTCATTGGGCCCGCTTTCGGTTTCAGCAACCAGCACAAAGCTGCCGTCTGCGCATGTATTGAGATAAAATGCATTATCGTTGTTCACGGTACCGTAATAATTCGTCCAGATCTCATTTCCCTGAACATCCAGTTTAGTCACTGAAATATCCACTGTCCCGATATTGCCTGAATCAGAGTTCCCAAGCACATAGATGCTCCCGCTTTCCAGCTGTTTAACTGAACGTGAAAAGTCATTCCCTGGCGTACCATAAACCTTTTCGAAATAGGCATCCTGGGCCATCAGCGGCCATGGAATGGAGAACAGAAAAAGGAATATTTTCCTATACATATGGGAGAAATTAAAAAGCCAACATTTGGGTAATGCTGGCTTTTTAATATGATTTGATTGAAAAATTTATTTTGAGCTGATAACCAGTTTCTTGGTTGCTACCGCTTTATCATTTACAAGAAATGAATAGAAATAGATCCCTGACTTTAATTCAGAAACATCCACTTTTGCCACCCCCTGCTTCTCAGTAAGAACAACTTCTTTTACTTTTTTACCAAGCATGTCGTAAAAACTAATTTTACCGTTCTCTGCATACTGGTTCATGTCATACTTAATAGAAACAAGTGAGCTTGCCGGGTTCGGGTATGCTGCAGAAATATTTCCTCCTGCCAGCTTTGCGCTTTCAGTGATTCCTGTAGCCACGCCAATATAATGAATCGTAACATAAGCGGTATCACCGGCAACGGCAGTGTTGTAAACACGGTATAGTACATCGATGCTTGTACCAAGCGTGTCTGCATCATAATGCGCAGCGATTCCGTAAGTTCCGGGACCGCTCGGCAATGTGGCATTACCTGCAAGCGTCAACGGAGCACCGCCCGGTGTCCAGGTAGTTGCCGACTGAGGTGAATAACATTGAGTTCCGGTACAGAAATAAAGATTCCCCATTGATGCAGGTGCATTCAGGATCGTTCTGTTCACCTTATAGCTTACAGTATTCGGGGTAACGTTATGGAGCTCCAGATCATGGATGGTAAGATCAAGAGACTGAGTAGTTGTATTAAATGGTGAGATAGAGTCGTAAATATGTGTGTTTGTAACATCTACACCGCTATCATAAATATGGAGGCTCTGTCCAAAACCAAAAGACGCGAATGCAATTGTGAAAACTGAAGTAAAGATTTTTTTCATTGATATAAATTTTGGAATGGTTTCTATACTTACAAATATACACGATAGTTACACAAAACACAATTTTAATAAAATTAATTATTAGGAATCGGTCAGCCTAAACGGTGAGGGGCTTCAGCTTGCTTTTAACGACTTCTTCAAATTTTTTCTTTTCGATCTTGCTATCCAGCCACGACATAATATCGAAATACACCAGGAATTTACTTTCCAGGGGATCTTTCACAACAGGCTCCAGGGCTGCACGGAGCTGTTTAAAGAAGGCGATCGACTCTTCCTTTGAGTTTACATTGATAAGCTTCCGGATCGAACTCAGAATTATCTTTTCCAGCTGATACATCTTTTGCTTTGATGCCAGGAAACGGTAAGTCGATTTCAGGCGATACTCCATGATATCGGTTTTCCCAAGCTCATAATGAAGCACTATTTCCATGATCCTGCCGATACATTCCAGGTCCTGCCGGATGTTTGAAACCTCTGAAAGATTAACTTTTACCAGCCATTTAAGGGCAGGCTTGTATTGCTCGGCAATCATCAGCAGCGAGATCACCTGCCACTGAATAACCTCCTTTAAAAGCTTGTCAGAATCTTTGCTTGTTTCCAGGAGGGATTCTATTTCCGGGATTAGCTGAAGGCATTTCTTCATGTTTCCCATTTTGAAATATACATTCAGCTTTGTATTATATGCTTTTAATAAAATATTCAGTTTCTGCACATCGCTTTTAACTTTCAGCACCTCCATTTTTGAAATGTATTCCAGCGCCTCATGATATTTTCCGGTATTATAACACTGAACACTGTGCCTGTAAAGAAAATGCGTAGGAAAGTTCACGTTGGTCTCGATCACTTCCTTATTCTCCCCGATCAAACGGATAAGCAGCGATGAGAATTCATAACACTTCTGAGAATCCTCAATATAGCTGTAATAGCTTGCAAATAACTCATAGTAAAGGATCCTGGCATTCACCGAAAGGGCCTGTTTATCATTTTTCAATAAAGGGGATCGCAGAAGCCAGTCGTAACTTTTCATTTCCTCCTCGTTCCTCAGCACTCCTGTTTCAATCCTCTGCAAATACAACCGGTTCTTGAGGCTTTCATACTCGGCAAGATTGCGGATCTTCATTGCGCAGACCTCGATTTCTTCAATAAGCTTGTCGGAATTATCCCGCAGGTCACCCACATCATAATGCATCTTATAAATGCTTTGCTCCATCAGGTTGATCTCAGGAATATAGGTAAGCTTCTCATGAAGGATCGCCATTTCCTTGACCTTCTTCAACAGCTTTTTAGCCTGTGAGTACAAGCCTTTATCCACGAGAATCTCAATGCGGTTTAAGATACTCCTGATCTCGGTAGTTGAATTCTTGTGGTAAGCCTCCAGGCTTTCAAGCACCATTTCGTACAAATAATTCTTGGCAACCGCAAACTGGTTAATGAACCGCTCATTCCGGAATTTTTTCAGAAGTTTTTTTTCATCGTACTCTTTCTGAAGATCAATTGCATCAAAGATCCTTGTATAGTTGTTCTGTTCATTGCGGACGTGGAAATTCGCATACTTTTTAAAATATCCCTTTTCCGACTTGCTCAAGGACTTTATCAGCTTGAAGAGATTATCAGATGTTTTCATCGACTACTAAAGTAATTACCTGTCAAATATATTAATTTATTTAAATAATTAATAAAAACATCTCCTTCAAATGCTAATAGTAAATTCAATTGATTATTGATTGGGGATCAGGGTAGATTACTTTTGAAATGAATTATTTATTTAGTAATCTTCATTGTTAAAGATGAAAATTTTAATTAAATTCGTTATCCTCATAATTCATTAATAACTTAAACCCAGATAAATGAAAAAATCTACATTACTATTAAGCGGTATCCTGGCAGTTGGGTCTGTCGCATTAGGCCAGTCCCAGCGTCTTGTGCTGGAAGAAGAATTCACACAGGCGTCCTGCGGACCATGTGCTTCACAAAACCCCGCATTCAATACCCTGCTTTCGGCTAATACTGCCAAAGCAGTCTCGATTAAATACCAGACCAACTGGCCGGGCACTGACCCTATGAACACACAAAACCCGGGAGATGTTTCATCACGTGTAAGTTATTATTCCGTTTCGGGTGTACCTGATGTACGCCAGGACGGTGTTGTTATTGGAAGCGGTGCGCCATCTGCAATCACACAAACCGTGATCAATAATGAATATGCTGTTGCTTCGCCATTTACAATTAATCTTACACATACCTTTTCAGCTGATTACGATTCCATCTTTATCAATTGCGTGATCACTGCTTCGCAGGCGTTTACATCAGTCGGCACTTTAAAAGGGCATGTTGTAATGGTTGAAGAAACTATAAATTTTGCAACCCCTCCGGGAACCAATGGTGAAACAGAGTTCTTTAATGTAATGAGAAAGATGTACCCTTCTGCGGCAGGAACGACACTTCCTTCCACATGGACAAACAACCAGACCCAGACACTCACTTTCGCAAGAGCACTGCCTGCATACATATACAGCAAAGCGCAAATCGGGATTGTTGCCTTTATCCAGGATGACGGAAACAAATCTGTTAAGCAGGCTGCATACAGCGTTCCGCAGCCAATAACCACAGATATCGGTACCAGCGCACTTACAGGTATCCCTGTTTACCAGTGTGCAACATCGTTTACACCGACTGTTACGATAAAAAATTTCGGAACAAACACTTTAACATCGTGTGATGTAAACTATAAAATAGATGCAGGAACTGTTTCTACGATTCCATGGACAGGTTCACTTGCTTCAGGTGCGACTGCAACTATTACTCTTCCTGCTCAAACGGTTACTGCAGGAAATCACACCTTCACAAGCTATACAAGCAATCCTAATGGCACCATGGACCTTGACGGGGCTAACAATCAAACTGTAAAATCGTTTACTATCATCGGGGCAGGCTCCACATCACCTTTGATGGAAGGCTTCCAGCTGACTACTTTTCCTCCTGCAGGATGGTTCATCAGCAATCCTGATAACGGGCCAACATGGACAAGAAGATCCGGAGGAACTACAGCAGGCGGATTCGCTGCATCAACAGCTTGCTCCAAGATCGATTTTTACAACAGTACTGCGGGTAATGTTGATGAATTCTATGCAAAGAACCTTGACCTTACAAATGCTTCAGGTGTAAATTTAACGTTCAGTGTTGCGCATGCTCAATACAACTCTACCTATTCAGATAAAATAGAAGTGAAAGTATCGACTAACTGCGGATCTTCATGGACTACCGTTTACAATAAGGCAGGAAGTGTACTGGCGACAACTGCGTCTACAACCAGTGCGTTCACTCCTTCTAACGCGGGACAATGGAGAAGTGAGAATGTAAGCCTTGCAGCATTTGCGGGTCAATCGAATGTAATGCTGAAGTTTGTAGCAACCAGCGAATACGGCAACAACGCCTATATCGATGACATTAACATTTCAGGGCTTTCAGTTGGTATCGATGAGCAAAGTGCTTCAAACAACGTAACTGTTTATCCTAACCCGATGACTGACAATGCAACTGTAAGCTTTACACTTGCAGAATCTGCAAATGTTACTATTAAGGTTACAAATGCCATTGGCCAGGCTGTTCTGGACAGGAACCTCGGAAACATGAGTGCGGGTGAACAAAACTATTTACTCGATGCTTCATCACTGAGCAACGGCTTATATTTTGTTAGCCTGCAGGTAGGCAAGGACCTAATTACCAAAAGAGTTTCTATCAGTAAATAAATAATATTGATTAAAATGAATCAGCAGTTCTGGTCTGTTTTTTGACAACCACTGCTGATTTATTTTTTTACATATCTTTAACCACTCAATCATCCTTATGAAAAAGATCTTTTTGTCATTTGCAATAATGGCCGCATCCATTGCGGTTACAATTGCACAGAATAATTCAGGAAGCCCGATTCCCGCGGTGGATGTAAAAACAATTGACGGAAAAACATTCAATACTTCCAAGATCGTAAATGACGGAAAACCAATCATTATCAGCTTCTGGGCGACCTGGTGCAAACCATGCAAGAAAGAGCTTGATGCTATAGCAGAGCAATACAGCGAATGGCAGAAAGAAACAGGTGTTAAACTTATTGCCGTGTCAATAGATGATGCAAGGAGTGCTACCAAAGTAGGCCCTGATGTTAAAAGCAAAGGCTGGGAATATGAGATCTACATCGATGAGAATTCGGATTTCAAGCGCGCCATGAACGTAAACAATGTTCCTCATACATTCATTATTGATGGAAAGGGAAACATCGTCTGGCAGCATAACTCTTATGCCGAGGGAGATGAGGAACACCTGCTTGAAGCACTCAGAAAAATAGCCAAAGGGGAAAAAGTTAACTAATCTTGATTCACTCACAGTGTGAAAAAACATTTCAGAAAGATCATAGTTGCCGCTTTCTTTTGCGGGCTTACGCTTATCAGCAACGTTTCTGTTGCACAGTTGCTCAACAACCTCGGAACGATGGACCTTGGGGATATTCATGGAAATTTCCAATCCACAGCCCAGTATTATGTTCCTGACTCCACCATCGGAGCTGCGGAGGTTCCTGAAAAGATGCTTTTTAACGGCTTTATGAACCTGATCTATACCAAAGGGAAGTTCACTGCGGGAGTGCGGTATGAAAGCTATCTTAACCGACTGCAAGGCTACCCGGCAGCATTCCAGGGCACAGGCATCTCTTATCGTTACGCTACCTACAAATCCGATTTCCTGGAAGTTACAGTGGGAAGTTTTTACGAGCAGTTCGGAAACGGGTTGTCGCTGAGAACATACGAAGAACGGAACCTGGGACTGGACAATGCACTTGATGGGGTAAGAATAAAAGCAGTTCCTGTAAAAGGGGTTTATCTAAAAGGCCTCATCGGAAAACAAAGGCTTGACCTGAAAAACAACAGCGGCCTTGTCCGCGGGTTTGACGGGGAGATCCAGCTGAATGAGGCCATCAAGCAATTGGCTGACAAAAAGCTGGTGGTATCTGTTGGAGGGAGCTTTGTCAGCAAATTCCAGGAGGACAAAGATCCTGCACTTGTATTGCCACAGAATGTAGGTACATCAGCGGGAAGACTGCGGATCTCCAGGAATAATTTCAGTCTTAATACAGAATACGCCCAGAAGATCAATGACCCTTCTCTCGATAATAAATTTATTTACAAACCCGGGGAAGCACTCCTGGTGCAGGCCAGCTATGCCCAGAAAGGATTTTCCCTTTCGCTTGCCGGTTCTCATATTGACAATATGAGTTTCCGTTCGGACAGGAATGCACAGCTTACAACCCAGTTACTGAATTATGTCCCTGCACTGAATAAGCAGCACACTTACAACCTTCTTGCCTTCTACCCGTATTCATCTCAACCGAACGGGGAAACGCAGTTCTCTGCCGAAGTCAGTTACAAAGTGATCAAAAAACCAAAGTATAAACTGGATATAGTTGTCAACTATTCAGGTTCTGATGCGCTCGACACTTTTCGTTATGACGCTGTAACAGATACATTGAGAACAGGTTATAAAGTTAAAAGCTGGTTGCCGGCTTCATTAACAAACAGGCGTGAAGGCTATTTGGGGAATACTACTGCAGTGGATAACAGGCGGCTTTTCAGGGAGTTCTATGTTGAGGTCAACCAAAAGTTCGGAAAGAAGATCAAGAGTACGCTTATCTACTCAAATCAGTTTTATAACAAGGATGTGATCCAGAAACCGGGAGACGGAAAGGTCTTTTCAACTATTGTGGTTGCCGATATTACTTATAAATTAAAAACTGAAAGCGCGATCCGGCTTGAGCTCCAGGGCATGTTTACGGAGCAGGACCACCAGGACTGGGCATACGGACTTCTTGAATATACATTCAACAGCAATATTTACGTTGCCGTAGGTGACCAGTGGAATTTCGGAAATAATCATTCAAATGAACGTTATCATTATTATAACGTGAGTGCAGGTTATATTAAGAACGCGAACAGGATCGAACTGACGTACGGAAAACAACGGGCCGGGATCTTTTGTGTAGGCGGAGTTTGCAGGAATGTTCCTGCATCAAATGGTGTAACGCTTACCGTCACAAGCAGCTTTTAATTTTTGAAAAATGAAAAAATATTTATTGTTACTTTACTTTCTCGCATCCCTGATCGTTCAATCATGCGATTATGTATCCAACCCGAATGAGACCATAGAATCAAATCCTGGCGGTGGGCCCGGTGACACTACTGTTCACGTGAGAAGGGTTCTTGTTGAAGATTATACCGGTCATAAATGCACTGCCTGCCCCCAGGCTGCCATAGCAGCCAACCAGTTAAAGACCACGTTTGGCGACAAGGTTGTTGTTGTTGCCGTGCATGCGGGTTTCTTTGCGTCACCAACCACCCCGGCAGGTGCCCCCGCCGGCTCATACCTCGTTGATTTCCGAACTGCTGCAGGAACAGCCTATGACGGTTCAGCCTATTTCGGGGTTTCCAACATCGGGAATCCCAACGGTATGATAAACAGGAAAGATTATGATGCCACATCAGCCGCTCATGTAAAAAGTTATAGTTCATGGTCTTCCGAAGTTGCCTCTTTGCTCGCACTGGAGCCAATCGCAGATGTTAAGATCACAAACACCTATAACGCGTCAACACGCAGCCTGGGCATCAATGTAGCATCACAATTCCTCAGCGATACATTGTTAAGCGGCTCCTACAGCCTGGTTGTCATGATCACACAGGACAGCATTGTTGACTGGCAGCTTGATGGTTCCACGCATGTGCCGGATTACGTTCACCAGCACGTGCTTCGTGCCAATGTGAACGGCACCTGGGGTGAATCGCTTGTTAACGGAAGCATAACACCAAACGCTACTATTACCAAGAATTACACTTATACATTACCGGCCTCTTACCTTGGCAACCCTTGTGATGAAGATCAATGCCATGTTGTAGCATTTATATACAACACTGCCAATTATGAAGTTCTGCAGGTAGCGGAGGCATCAGTCACCGGTGGCCATTAGCATTATTGAGATACCTCTCAAACGCTTTGCAGTCCTTGCAAAGCGTTTCTTTTTTAGTTAACTTTGTAATACATGAAAAAGACTGCTGTATTGGTATGTATGTTCATTTCACTTTATGCTGAAGCTCAAAAAAGGTTCAGCGTGGGAGTAAAAGCCGGACTCAGCACAAGCCAGGTCGCTGGTGATACTTATGGCGGCTTTCATAAAGCGGGTGCAGACGCAGGGATCTTTGTCACAGGCAAGCTCAAGGAAAAGTGGACTGCGCAAATGGAAATGATCTTCATTCAAAAGGGCAGCAAGCACAACGGCAATCCTGAAGCCGGAGATTACACCTTTTATAACCTGCGTCTCAACTATCTGGAAGTTCCTTTACTTTTCCAGTATCATCCGAAAAAATTCGTTTTTGAACTCGGGCCTTATTTCGGATATCTCATCAGCAGCGAGGAATACAACCAGGATGGCAAAATTTTTAATGCAAGACCTTTTAACAGCCTGGATATTGGCGCAGGTTTCGGGATCAGTTATGTCCTTCACAAAAACTTCCTGGTTAACTGGCGGTATTCAAATTCCATATTCGCTATACGGGCATATCAGCCTACAAGAAGAATGGATGTTCCCGGGCAGCGCAATAATGTATTGGCTTTTACTTTAACATATCAATTCGGGGGTAAGGATGCAGCAGAATAAGCATAAAATAGTTATTGCCGTCACAGGGGCAAGTGGTTCGATCTATGCCAAAGTATTGCTTGAAAAGCTGGAGAAGCTGGGGGACCAGGTGGAGGCTGTGGGTGTGATCATGTCTGATAATGCCAGGAATGTATGGAAACATGAGCTTGGCAACTCGGACTATGAAAAATTTCCGTTTAAGATTTATGATAAATCCGACTTCTTTGCGCCTTTTGCATCAGGATCGGCCAGATATAATGCAATGATCATCTGCCCCTGTTCTATGGGAACACTTGCCCGGATCGCGGGCGGGATCAGCAACGATCTTACTACACGGGCTGCAGACGTGATGCTGAAAGAAAGAAGAAAACTTATCCTGGTAAGCAGGGATACTCCTTTAAGCCTGATCCATATCAACAATATGAAAACGGTAACAGAAGCAGGAGGAATCATCTGCCCGGCAAGCCCCTCTTTTTACAGCCGGCCTTCGGATTTTGAGGCTCTTGCAGCTACGGTTGTTGACCGTGCGATCGATCTCTGCGGATTAAGCCAGGAGAGCTATCGCTGGGGTGAAGAATAATTACATTTTTTTAACAAAAACCGATGTTCCCGGTTGCTTCCACAAAGTAACTTTGCACTTGACATTTCGTAGAAAATCAAGTATCTTCGATTTAGAAAAAAAGACAACATCTTAATACAGCATACATGTTCGAATTAAGTAAAAACATACTGGAGAAAGTGAGCTTTGACAAGACCCTTTTCCGCAAAGAGCTTACCAAGGCGGTTAAATGGCTTAAACCTGATGAAAAAACGCTTCTGAAGATGTGGTGCCTTACCACTTTCGGTCATCAGTACAAGAATGAAATCATGGAAGTTTTTAAAAATGTGACGAAGTCGTAATTGTTTTACCCCTGAGCCACGGAGAGCCCGAGAACCACAAATGAATTATTCTCAGGCGCTCCAGTTTATTCTAGAGCCATTGCGAGCAAAAGCTAAGCAATCTGTAATAATACGCTCCTCTGGAGCTTGTTTGTTGTTATTCGATACAACTAAAAAGCTCCTCCGAGCCAAGATATTGTTTCACGAAGGCACATCACGAGACCCCACGGTCATCACTTCAAAAAATCAATATTTCTTTTCAGTCCGCTGTATTTGGTCCGCTTAACTGCTGAATCCTTAAATACACGTTTGAATGTTTCTTCAGTGATCTCCTCCCAATCATTTTTACTGAATCCCAGCATGCCGTTTGAAGATTCAAAATGGGGCTCCGAATGTGCTTTAGAAAAACGGTTCCAGGGGCAAACATCCTGGCAGACATCACAGCCAAACATCCAGTTATCGAACTTCCCCTTTACTTCTGCAGGGATGTTTTCCTTTAATTCTATAGTGAAGTATGAAATGCATTTACTGCCGTCAACCACATTCGGAGACACGATCGCATCGGTCGGACAGGCATCGATGCATTTTGTACAGGTTCCGCAGTAATCCTTCACAGGCCCGTCATAATCAAGATCAAGATCAACGATCAGTTCGGCAATAAAGAAGAATGAACCGCTGCTTTTATTTAAAAGGTTGCTGTTCTTACCGATCCAGCCGAGGCCTGATTTTTTTGCCCAGGCTTTATCCATTACAGGTGCCGAATCAACAAAGGCCCGGCCCCCTACTTCACCAATATTCTGTTTTATAAATTCAAGGAGGGAGTTTAACTTTTCCTTGATCACGAAATGATAATCGGTGCCATAAGCATACTTCGAAATTCTTGGTGCATCCTTATGCTGCTGCCCGGCAGAAGGATAATAATTAAGAAGCATTGAAATAACAGATTTTGCACCGGGAACGAGCAGCCTCGGATCAAGGCGCTTATCAAAATGATTCTGCATGTAGCTCATCTGGCCATGCATGTTATTGTTCAGCCAGTTCTCCAGCCTTGGCGCCTCCTCTTCAAGAAATTCTGCTTTAGAAATGCCTACATAATCAAAGCCAAGGCGTTTTGCTTCGGTTTTTATGAGTTGAGTATTTCGTGATTGGTTCATTTTAATTTCTCGCAGAGACGCAGAGAGCGCGGAGAAAATTAATCATTATCAAAAAGGCTTCCTTTGAAGGAACGCGGGATCTTCCCAAGGTGTTTATATGCCAGGTCGGTGGCTTCGCGGCCCCGGGGGGTTCTTACAAGATAGCCTTCCTGGATCAGGAATGGTTCATAGACTTCTTCAATGGTCCCTGCCTCTTCGCCTACAGCCGTTGAAATAGTTGTAATACCTACAGGCCCGCCCTTGAACTTTTCAATTAATGCTGTAAGGATACGGATATCCATTTCATCCAGCCCGTTCTTATCTACATTCAATGCGGTAAGGCCCATGTGGGCAATTTCCATGTCAATATTTCCATCGCCTTTGATTTGTGCGAAATCCCGGATCCTTCTCAGCAATGCATTTGCAATACGGGGTGTGCCGCGGCTTCTCCTGGCAATCTCTGCTGCAGCATCATCTGAAATAGGAACATTTAATATACCGGAAGCCCTTACAATTATCTTTTTCAAAAGCTTTGCATCGTAATAATTCAGCCGGGAGTTAATCCCAAAACGCGCCCGCAAAGGTGCGGTCAGGAGCCCGCTTCTTGTAGTTGCGCCAACAAGCGTGAAAGGATTCAGCTTGATCTGGACACTCCGCGCATTCGGGCCGCTGTCGATCATAATATCGATCTTGTAATCTTCCATCGCAGAATAGAGGTATTCCTCCACGATCGGGCTCAGTCGATGGATCTCATCAATAAATAAAACATCGTGGGGCTCCAGGTTGGTCAGCAATCCTGCAAGGTCGCCCGGCTTATCAAGCACAGGTCCTGATGTGATCCTGATTCCAACACCAAGCTCTGAAGCTACTATGTTGGCAAGTGTAGTTTTTCCCAAGCCCGGAGGCCCGTGCAACAGCACATGGTCCAAAGCTTCACCGCGCTGCTTGGCAGCCTTAACAAAGATCTTCAGGTTCTCCACCACCTCATGCTGGCCGGTAAAATCCTCAAATTCTGCAGGACGCAGAACTTTTTCAAACTCTTTTTCAGCAGAGCTTAAATTTTCGGATTCAGGATCAATGTTAGGATTCATGGTGATTTTAATGGGATAACAAAAATAAGAAAAGCATCCCGATTATGGAATGCTTTTTTCTTTTATTTAGGCGATTCTGCGGGATCCGGGAGGAATCCGCTATTTCAGCGTTATGGTCGATTCGCCCACAATTACATCATCACAAATAATATTCACAAGGTACTTGCCCGGAACAAATTCAGTAGGACTCGGGCAGAAAATATCCACCGCTACATCTTCACCGGAATAATTTACATCCTGCTTTGCCGCAAAATATCCTTTGGAGCCGTTGAAATTAACAACATTCATATCATCCATCGATTTCGCGAGTTCCTTTCCATCAGGTGTGATAACCCTTACATACACAGAACGGGGCCCCTTTTTAGCGATCTTATTCTCTCCCAGGACGAATGACACTTTAATCCTTTCAACCCGTGATGCTTTGGTCGTTTCCACTTCTTTCTTTCCACCCGATTTAAATTTAACGCCTTTAACCGTAGGGTTTTCAGCCTTTAGTACCGACCCTAGGTTAACTGTACTCTGAAGCGCATCCTTATCTTTTGAAAGCTGGCTCGTTTTGTCTTTCTCTGCCGTCAGGTCAGCGGTAACTTTATCCTTTTCAACAATAAGTGTTTTATTAAGGGTGTTGAGTGAATCGATCTGGACAACGAAATGCTTCATGATCTTTCTGAGTGTTTCCGTTTCCTTTTTCAGCTTGGAAATGATATATGCATCTCCCTTATGTTTCTCCGCCTGCTCGAGAAGTTCTGCGATCTCAGCGCGTTTTTCTTCCAATTCTTTTTGTAACGCCACATCATTGGTCTGTAAAGTCGCATATTCTTCCTGGAGGTCAAGAAGTTCCTTCTTCACATTTTCACGTTCAACGATTACCTGCTCCTTCTCTACCACCACGGTATTCGCACGCCCGCGTTCCTTCAGCCAAAGCCATGCAAATGTTCCGTTACCAACTAAAAGCAGGGCAAGTAGTATTATAAGGATCCTGTTGTTTGACTTTTTTTCTTCGGGCTTATTTTCCATATTGAGGATTGTTATATTTTTAGTGCCGCAAAGTTAACACATTTAATTTACAAGGATAAAGTATGATAAGCGATTTTGTATCACTGATCTTTCCACAGATCTGTGTTTCATGCGGCAAGAGCCTCTATAAAAGCGAACACAGCATCTGCACCTATTGTTCCTATCATCTTCCAAAAACAAATTATCACCTGGATAACGATAATCCCGTAGCAAAAATTTTCTGGGGACGAATAAATATTCATTCCGCTTCTGCATATTATAATTTCGGCAAAGGGGGAAAAGTGCAGCACCTCGTTCACCAGCTGAAATACCGCGGGCAAAAGAATATCGGTGTCACTCTCGGTAAATTTTACGGGTACGATCTTCGGAAGTCTGATGCTTTCCGAACAGTTGAAACCATTATACCTGTCCCGTTACATCCAAAAAAGAAGAAAAAACGCGGATATAATCAAAGTGAGTTCTTTGCGGAAGGCCTTGGGGCTACAATGAATGTGTCAACCGATTATTCCACACTTGTACGCGAATATGAATCGGAAACACAAACCAGAAAATCCCGGTTCAGCAGGTGGCAGAACGTAGAAACCATTTTCAGCCTGAAGCAGCCGGATACTTTAAAGAACAAGCACATACTTCTGGTTGATGACGTTGTTACCACAGGCGCAACA
Source organism: Bacteroidia bacterium (assembly GCA_036386835.1). Lineage (GTDB taxonomy): Bacteria > Bacteroidota > Bacteroidia > 2-12-FULL-35-15 > 2-12-FULL-35-15 > 2-12-FULL-35-15. The sequence goes on along the minus strand of DASVUX010000034.1, from coordinate 100,169 downwards.
CTTGAAGCATGCGCACAAACCCTTCTCAAAGTTCCCGGTGTAAAAGTGAGCATCGCAACCATTGCATATGCGAGTAATTAGTGCGCGGGCATTGTTCATTTCCTTATCTTTACCGCTTACAAAATCAATAATGTCAGAATCTGTAATTGTTACCGGTACCACAAAAAAAGAAAAATACGATTCCCTGCTGCCCCAGGTAAAAGCGCTGGTAGAAGGGGAAACTGACAGTATTGCAAATATCTCCAACATTATTGCAGCTCTTAAGTTCGGGTTGGATCTTTTCTGGGTTGGTGTTTACTTTGTAAAAGACTTCCCTCCGGCACTCCCTATAGGAGAGACAGATGACAAGCAGCTTGTACTTGGCCCGTTCCAGGGACCTGTTGCCTGCACCCGGATTTCTTTAGGCAAAGGGGTCTGCGGAACTGCCTGGGAGCAAAAGAAAACGATTATCGTTGAAGATGTAGATAAATTCCCCGGTCATATTGCATGCAGCTCTCTGTCAAGATCGGAAATAGTTGTTCCCGGTTTTAACAGTAAAGGCGATGTCATTTTTGTCCTCGATGTTGACAGCGAACATCTCGCTTCATTTGATGAAACGGATCAGGGTGCCCTTGAAGAAATTGTAAAAATTATTAGCAGTTGTGTTAATTCATAATCAAGAGTCATCCATGTTGAATAGCGCAATCGGGGAAAATACTTACAGATCACTTGTGCGGGTGTTGTGCTTCATCAGCTGCATTTCCCTGTTCTCCTGCGCCCAGGTGGTTCCTCCGGGTGGCGGTCCCAGAGATGAATTTGCACCAAAGGTTGTAAAATCGATCCCCGACAGCGCCCAATTAAACTTCAATTCCCGGAAGATCATTCTGGAATTTGATGAATATATCCAGCTGCGCGATCAGAACAACCAGCTCATTATTTCACCCCCGCTTGAGAGGACACCGGAGATAAACGTTAAGAATAAAACGCTGACCATCGACCTGGAAGGACAGCAACTCAAACCTAACACCACATACTCCATTAACTTCGGGACGGCTTTACAGGACATTAATGAAAATAATCCAAAGGAAAATTTCAGTTATATTTTTTCTACCGGGAACTTTATCGATTCACTTAAAGTCAGGGGGAAAGTCCAGCACGCATTTGACGAGAAAACAGAGAAAGGAATCCTTGTAATGCTTTACAGCAGCATGGATGACAGCGTCATATACAAAGCACTTCCCGAGTATTTTGCAAAGACAGGTCCGGATGGGGCATTTGAGATCCGGAATATAAGGGAGGGGAAATACCGTATAGCGGCTTTAAAGGATGTCAATTCCAATTTCCGGTACGATGGTGATGCTGAGTCAATCGCTTTTTCCGATACACTGGTGAGTCCGTCTGAAAAAAATGAAGTCCTGCTGAAGCTCTTTGCCGAACCTCCCAAAAAGGCCTTTGTAAAAAAATACACTCATCCTTCGTATAGTAAAGTAATGATCGTCCTGAACAAAACAGCTGACAGCCTTAGCATTACCAATATGAGCAACGACAGAAAGGGCGTGCAGGAATTCCTTCAATACTCGAAAAACAGGGATACCATCAATTACTGGATGAAGAATTACGAGAAAGACTCGTTGATATTGCGTGTTAATAATGGGATAGCTGTTATTGATACGCTCAAATTTAAGATGATCAAACTCGGTGACGCACTCAAGGCGCGCAGGAATTCTTTAAAACTATCGATGGTAAGCAGTCCAAACGGAAGTTTGAATTTCAACCTCGCATCAGCACTGATCCTTGGGTTCAATAACCCGCTGGCCGATTACACAGGTGAATTTCTCCTGGAAGAAGATACCGCGAAAATAAAGAACGTGTCGTTCAATATTGAAAACCTGACGAGCCTCCGCCTGGTGATTAATGATACTTCCGAAAAGAAAAAAAACATACAGAACATCAGCTCAGCAGATAGTCCGGCATTAAAGCCCTTCAATGGTTGGAAAGAGAATACAAAATATAAGTTATTCATACCTCAGGGCGCACTGACAGATATTTTCGGGTTGAAGAATGACACTATCCGCGTGGAATTCACCACACGTGATGCCAAATTTTATGGAAGCCTTAAGCTTACCGTTGATCTTCCCCTTGGAAATCACAGCACGGTTTATCAGAAGAATGAACTGCTTCTTAAACAGTCAGATCCGCAATACATCCTGCAATTGCTGGATGAACGTGAAATCGTGATCCGTGAACATGTCCTGCAGAGAAAAGAAACCATCAGCTATGAATATTTAAGCCCGAGTAAATACAGGCTTAAGCTGATCTACGATAAGAATGGCAACGGGAAATGGGACAGTGGCGATTATTTGAGAAAGATGCAGCCGGAAGATGTCATCTATAATAAAGAATTGATCACTATACGCTCAAACTGGGATGCAGAGATCGTTTGGAAAGTTGCGGAATGATAAATCCAGGATTTCAATAATTACTCCTGCCGGTTCTTCTTACGTTACTACTAGGCGAAACGGGCGGTGATCTTTTCTTCTACATAATCCCGGAGTTCCCCGATCTTTATGCTCTCCACTACCTCAGAAGCAAAAGCATGCATAAGGAGCTTTTTTGCAGATGCTTCACTCAATCCGCGTGCACGCAGGTAAAAGATCTTATCCTCATCAAGTTTCCCCGTAGATGTCCCATGCGAACACTTAACATCATCAGCATAGATCTCCAGCTGTGGCTTGGTATTTATAGTTCCGTCATCACTCAGAAGGATATTCTTGTTCGACTGAAACGCATTTGTCTTCTGAGCATCTTTCCGGACATAGATCTTTCCATTAAAAGTCGCGGTTGATTTCTCTTCAATGATGCCTTTATACAATTCGTTACTGTTGCAGTTTGGCCTGCGGTGGTCAACTAAAGTGTGATTATCTACAGACTGGCTGCCTTTAGTGAGATACAAGCCATTCAGGTGAGTTTCTATATGTTCATCATCAAGGATAATATTCAGATTGTTCCTTACAAGTGAGCCGCTCAGTGTAAAATTATTAGTCGAGAACAAACTTTGCTTTTTCTGGACAGCCTGGGTGGTGTTTACGAGGTGACCCGAAGCATTCTCCTCTTGGATCTTGTAATGCTCAAGTATAGCGCTTGCATCGATGAATATTTCTGTCAGCGCATTATTAAATACCTTGGCTGAATCGTCAGTGCTGATAAAAGACTCGATCACTTTTGCCTGTGCATTTTCTTCAAGAACAATAAGGTTCCGCGGGTGGATGATGCCACTTTCGGCTGAAGAAGAAATATGAACAATATGGACAGGTGCTTCAACCGCAGCGCCTTTGGAAACATGGATATAAACACCGCCTGCAGTCATCGCGGTATTCAGGGCAATAAAAGGATCGGAGTTGATATCAGCATACTTTGCGTAATGCTTTTGAAAAGCCGCATTGGATGAGGTATTTGAAATGTCAGCAATAAACAAGCCTTTGATAGGTTCTTCATTAGAAATTCCCGAAAATCTGCCATTAACCAAGGTAACAACAATCGCCCCGGGAATCACAGCGGTTTTACTAACAAGCTCCGGGTGAATGTCCATCTTTGAAATGCCCGCAGAAAGATCCCCTTTCAGCGCAAGCTCCATATTAACATATTTATATTCTTCATGCTTCCGGCCCGGGATACCCTGCCTGGCAAATGCTTCCATAGCTGTTTCCCGGGTCTGCAGATCACCAAACAACGAATTCTTTGTTGACTCAAATGCAGCAATGAGCTTTTCGCCTGTATTTTGTTTTGTAATGGTCTCCATTTATTTATTATCGTACTGTGTTGGAATAAGATGCTTCGATTGGCTCAGCATGACAAACAGCGCTCGTCATGATCAATATATTAACCTTCGAACTTTGCGTTTGAGAAATATCAGGCTCTTATCTCTGCTTTAATAAAATCATATCCTTTTTCTTCCAGTTCAAGAGCAAGTTCTTTGTTTCCTGAACGAACGATTTTGCCGTTATAAAGGATATGCACGAAATCAGGAACTATGTAGTCAAGCAAACGCTGGTAATGCGTAATTACTATCGTAGCATTCTCCTTCGATCTTAATTTATTCACTCCGCCTGCAACAATGCGCAAGGCATCGATATCAAGTCCGCTGTCGGTTTCATCAAGTATTGCAAGCTTGGGCTGAAGCATAGCCATCTGGAAGATCTCGTTCCGTTTTTTCTCTCCACCGCTGAAACCTTCATTTACAGACCGATTCGCCAGTTTTCCATCCAACTCGACAAGCTTTTGTTTTTCCTTCACCATTGCAAGAAAATCTTTTGCTTCCATCGGGGTTTCACCTCTGTATGCACGGATCTCGTTTATGGCAGTCTTCAGGAAATTGATATTGCTCACTCCGGGAATTTCTACAGGATACTGGAAAGCCAGGAAAACACCTTCACGGGCACGGTCTTCCGGGGCAAGCTCCAAAAGATCTTTTCCATTGAAACTAACAGAACCTTCCGTTACTTCATATTCTTCGCGTCCGGCCAGAACTGAAGATAAGGTACTTTTACCTGAACCGTTAGGGCCCATGATCGCATGAACCTCACCTGCTTTAATTTCTAAATTTATCCCTTTCAGGATCTCTTTGCCGTCAATTGAGGCGTGTAGGTTTTTTATACTTAGCATAAATTTATTTTCGCAAAACGCAGAGAGCGCCAGGCTTTAATTTAATTATTATCCAACGCTTCCTTCAAGGCTTACCGCTAAAAGCTTCTGAGCCTCTACAGCAAACTCCATCGGGAGTTGATTCAATACTTCTTTACAATATCCGTTAACAATGAGTCCGATCGCTTTTTCATTATCGATACCACGCGATTTACAATAGAACAATTGGTCTTCACCAATCTTGGAAGTAGTCGCCTCGTGTTCTATTACCGCTGTTTTATCTTTTATTTCAATATATGGAAAAGTATGTGCACCGCATTTATCACCCATCAGCAAACTGTCACATTGTGAAAAATTCCGTGCATTCGTAGCGCCTTTCGCAACACGCACCAAGCCCCTGTAACTGTTGTTACTGAATCCTGCTGAGATACCTTTTGAGATGATGGTGCTCCTTGTATTCTTACCAAGGTGCATCATCTTCGTACCGGTATCTGCCTGCTGGTAATTATTGGTAACAGCCACTGAATAAAATTCACCAACGGAATTATCTCCTTTCAAAATAACAGAAGGATATTTCCATGTGACTGCGGAGCCGGTTTCTACCTGTGTCCAGGAAATCTTGGAATTATCTTCCAGGCAAATGCCGCGCTTTGTAACAAAATTAAAGATCCCGCCTTTTCCTTCCTTATCACCCGGATACCAGTTCTGAACGGTACTGTATTTAACTTCTGCGTTTTTATGAGTTACTATTTCAACAACGGCAGCATGCAGCTGATTCTCATCACGCATAGGGGCAGTACAACCTTCAAGATAGCTTACGTATGAACCTTCATCAGCAATGAGAAGGGTACGCTCAAACTGTCCTGTTCCTGAAGCATTGATCCTGAAATAAGTGGAAAGCTCCATAGGACAGCGAACGCCTTTGGGAATGTAGCAGAAAGAACCATCGCTGAAAACAGCTGCGTTCAAGGCTGCATAAAAATTATCTGTGTGGGGAACTACCGAACCCATATATTTTTTAATCAGATCCGGATGCTCCTGTACCGCTTCACTGAAGGAACAAAAAATAATTCCTTTTTCGGAAAGCGTTTCTTTAAAAGTTGTCTTCACGGACACACTATCGATCACTGCATCTACTGCGATCCTGCTTTCAACGCCAGATAAGCGCTTCTGCTCTTCAAGGGAGATGCCGAGCTTTTCGAAAGTTTTCAAAAGTTCAGGATCAACTTCATCCAGGCTATTAAGTTTCTTTTGTTGTTTAGGTGCTGAGTAATAAATGATATCCTGAAAATCCGGTTTTTTATAGGAAACGTGAGCCCATGACGGCTCTTCCAGTGTTTTCCAGTAAGCAAATGCTTTCAGCCGGGATTCAAGCATCCAGGAGGGTTCGTTCTTTTTTGCAGAAATGAAACGGACAATATCCTCATTCAATCCTTTGGGTGCACTATCTGATTCGATATCCGTAACAAAACCGTACTTATAATCGCTGTTGATGTGTTCTTCTAATATTTCGTTGGCCATTTTTTATTGTTTGTAGCTTAGTGTTTAAGAAATTTATAGTTCTGGTGAACTACAAACTAAAACTAAACTGAAAAAGATTCACCGCAACCACATGTACGGCTTGCATTCGGATTATTAAAGACAAAACCTTTTCCGTTAAGCCCCCCGCTGTAATCCAACTCTGTCCCAATAAGGTATAAAAAGCTTTTTTTGTCAACAGCTATCTTTATCCCTTTATCTTCAAAAACCTGGTCGCCTTCCCTTGGAACATTATCAAATTCCAATTTGTATGAAAGGCCTGAACATCCGCCTCCGTCAACACCAACCCTGATAAAAGTATCAGCAGGACGATTTTCGTTCTTTATAAGGTCTAGCGCATGCTGCTTCGCATTCTCTGAAACTGTGATCATTTATATATATATTTGGAAATGAATAACTTCTGTCTTATTCTTATTTAGATTGAATCTAAATCTGCTACAAAAATACCTAAAATATGGTATTGCGGCAAATAATTTAGACTAAAAGCTGTTTTGTGCAAACCAGCTGTTATTAAGCTAATTTAGCCCGATATGAAATCAACAATCCTGATGCTTATAAGTTTACTTTGTGGACCTGCTTTTTCACAATCCTGGCAACAGGCTGCTGATTTTCCTTCTACTGAGAGAGATGACGGGGCATCATTTGTTATTGGCAATACGGCCTATTGCGGTACGGGGCTCATGCCCTGGTTTGTTGCAGGGAAAGACTTCTATTCCTTGGATATGAGTGCCGGAAGCTGGGAGGCAATCGCAGAATTACCCGCTGGAAATGAAAGACAATATGCTTCAGGCTTCAGCGATGGCAGCAGGGGCTTTATCACAGGAGGGGTAAACGGCAGTTATTTTAATGACCTGTGGATCTACGATCCGGTTTCCGATAGCTGGAACCCGGGAGCTCCGTTACCTTCAGCAGGGCGAATGGGCGCAGCAAATTTCGTGATCGGCAATACAGCATATATCGTGGGGGGCCGTACCTCCGCAAACCAATCCATCAGCGAGGTTTGGGCCTACAACATGCTGAATAACACATGGGTCCAAAAGAACAACCTGCCCTTTGGCGCCCGCTGGAGGGCTTCTGGCGCATCGATGAATAATAAAGGCTATCTTCTTTTCGGAAAAGATGAGAATAACAGTTTCCGTAAAGAGCTGATGGAATATGATCCCGGTATTGATAGCTGGAGCATTATCAATATTTTCCCGGGCAATGGAAGAACGTATTCTTCGATGAATGCATCTTCAGGAAAATTACTTGTTACGGCAGGACTGGATACACTCGGAAACTCCTATAACGATTTTTGGTCCTTCCATCCCGATTCAACAGGCTGGCAGCAGCTTCAGCCGATCCCCGCACCCGGGAGGCGTGGCGGTATGTCGTTCACAAACAACACCTCATTTTATTATACCACCGGAACCGATCAGTCAAATACCCGGATAAGAGAAACCTGGAAAGTTGAAAATACCGCAGGAATTCAGGAAAACAACAGCGCAGGGAGCATCAGTTGCTTTCCTAATCCCGCTGATGAATCATGCACGCTTATGTTCCCCGGACCTCCCGGAAATATTATCTTCATTGAAATCCTTGATCTTTCGGGAAGACTGGTGGAAAGCTTTTCAACGCAACAACACTCTATCATGATCAGGCCAGGCTGGATGGCGGCAGGTACCTATCTTGTCAAAGCTTTAAAAGACCGAAAGAATTATTACACGAAGCTGGTAGTAGCGCATTAAGGTCTTGTGGGTTTATTTCCAAAAAGATTATAAATTTGTGGGCTTACAAAAATTCACAGGAATGTTTTACTATAAGAACTGGGCGATCGTAGTGCCGATGGCAAATGAGGAAGAAGATTTCAAGCCCTTTATTGAAATGGTCAACCTGGTGATCAATACCTTAAACCCCGGAAATATCTATTTTATTATTGATAAAGCCACAAAGGACCGCACGCTGGAACTTTGCCAGGCCCTTTCGGCCAGCGATCCGCGCTATGTTACTGTATGGGCGCCTGAAAACCGCAATGTTGTTGATGCATATGTAAAAGGACTGCAGGTGGCTTATGATGCCGGACATGAGATTATCATTGAAATGGATGCGGGGCTTTCTCATGACCCCCGCGCAATTCCGATGTTCCTGAGGGTTCTTAATGAAGGCAATGAATGTGCTTTCGGTAGCCGCTTCATCAACGGAGGTTCTATGGGTGATTCACCTTTTAAGAGAAGATTGCTTTCCAAGACCGGAACAGTACTGGCCAATATGCTTTTAGGGACCCGCTTACATGATATGACATCCGGTTTCCAGGGCTTTCACCGGGACGTAGTAAAGAAAATAATCAGCCATGAATTTAAATCCAAAGCGCACTTCTACCAGACTGAACTAAGATATCTCCTTCGTAAACACAGGATCTTTGAAGTGCCCATCCATTACCAGGCACCATCGCCACGGGTTTCGAAAAATGCTATCAGGAATGCTTATCAGACTCTTTTCTATTATTTTTTACTGCGGCTGAGCGGGAAAGCGAAGGAACTGTAAGATGAATCAGAAGATCGTTGTAACAGGTGCTTCCGGCCATATCGGCTATCATGTCGCAAAACAGCTCCTTTCACGCGGTTATGAGATCTTGCTTCTTATCCGGACTGCAAACAGCAATACGGAAGATCTTCGTTCCAGGGGCGCAAAGACCATTATCGTCAATCTTTCTGAAAGCTCAACCTACGCGGATCATTTATCCGATGCGGATGTGCTTTTCCACCTGGCTTCGGAAAATACAACCAGCACATTCAACGAAGAAGAAACAGTCCGGAATACTTACACACTCTCTAAAACAGTTATAGATACTGCCGTGAAGGCAAATGTCAAATGCATTGTGTACACAAGCTCGGTTGTTGTCCTGGGAAGATCAGGCACCAGGGACCTCCTCATAAATGAGAATAACACAACTGCTTTCCCTGAATCACCTTATGTAAAAGGGAAATTACTGGCTGAACAATATTGTACAAAGCTTATCAACGAACAAAAGGTTGATATACGGAGGATCTACCCTTCCTGGGTAATCGGTCCGGATGATGCCCGCCTTACCCCGCCTCATAAAGTGCTGAAGGATTTTTACAACAAAGGTCAGAAGTTCTGGTTCAGCGGGGGCATCTCGGTTGCTTACGTGGAGGATGTGGCCAAAGCCCATATAGACGCCTGGCTTAAAGGCAGAGCTGGTGAAAAGTATATTACGGCTGGCAATAATATAACATTTAAAGAATTCTATACCCTGCTTGCCACCTTCACCGGGCGGAAGCCGCCATTTTTATTTATTCCTAAACTTTTTATTCTTCTCGGATCAATTGCGGCAAAGATCATACTGGGAAAGAAAAATCCGATCGCTCCTGCTTATGTTAAATCCGTAATCGGAAAATACAGCTGGTACGACTCCTCCAAAACCATTAAAGACCTTGGCTATGCCATTACACCGGTTGAACACATCCTGGAAAATGCAGTAAAAGAAACGGGAAGAGATGCGGCTGGACTAAAGCAGCTCAGAGCAAATGCAAACGTTACCGCTGAAAGGAACAATTATGACCCTGATGACATTCTCCTGGTCACGGGCTTCCCCGGGTGGCTTGGCAACAGAATGCTTGATATTTTTATGAATGGCGACCGTTTCGGGAAGAATGCAGTGAACAGGAAAGTCCGCCTGTTGGTTCAGCCAAGGTTCAAAGGCCTTATAGAACTCCCCGGGAATTTCGAAATCATTTACGGTGACATCACTGATAAAAGTTCACTGGCTGCAGCGCTTAAAAATGTAAAATGCGTATATCACCTGGCCGGTGTTATCTATCCGAAAAAGACCAGTTCACTTTATAAGGTCAATGAAGAAGGCACAAAAAACCTGGTAGACGCCTGTATTGAAAATGGCGTAAGGAGAATACTGTTTATGGGGACTGATAGTATCTGCGGGTATGCAAGAGATAAGAGGGTTTTCAGTGCTGATGAGCCGGCAAGGCCATACAAGAATTACGGAAGATCAAAATATCTTGCAGAAAAATACATTCTCGATAAAACCAAAGAAGGCTTGATTGAAGGCACCTCTCTTCGTGGCTTCTGGTTTTTCGGGCCGTTCATGCCCGAGCGCAACCTGGGCTTTTTCCGGATGTTCTCCTGGAAAAGGCAGATCGTTTTCGGCAACGGGAAGAACCTCAGGAGCATCTCGCATGTTGATAATCTTGTAAGCGCATTTATTAAGGCTGAGAAAAGTAAAGAAACCATCGGGAAATGGTATTGGACAGGCAACAAGGATAAAGACCTTACGGTCGATCATATTTATTCCAACATCGCTGAAGGATTAGGTGTTGAGTATAAACCTTTGTATATTTCACCGTTGATTTGTGAATTGTTCAGCATTCTCGATTCTGCAATCTCGGTGAGCGGCAGGATCAATGCAACAATTCATGCAGCAGGAAAATTCCACAAAAACATTGCCGGTGATTGCAGCCGGGCTGAAAAGGATTTCGGTTATTCACCGGAAGTAGGCTTTGAAGAAATAAAACAGGAGCTGAAGCTTCTTGTAAAAAAATAAAATTATGACAGAAAAAAAAGCGCTGATCATTACATCCATTGCGAATGACCAGCATCCTATCCTGAAACAATTTGCGAAAGAATGCAAAGAACAGTCAATGCCTTTCATTGTTATTGGCGACACCAAATCACCGGCAGAATTTAACATGGAAGGCTGCGATTACTGGAGCGTTGACAAGCAACTGACACTTCCTTTTGAGCTTGCCCGGATCACCCCTGCCAGGCATTACTCCCGCAAGAACCTTGGCTATCTTATTGCAATAAAGAATGGTGCATCCGAACTTGTAGAAACGGATGATGATAACATTCCGCGCAAAGAATTCTGGGAACCAAAAACCCGTGAAGTGAAAAGCTACCGGTTTGAGAATTCCGGTTGGGTAAATGTATATCATTACTTTACAAAGAATATGATCTGGCCGCGTGGATTTCCGCTGGAAGAACTTCAGAAAAAACAACCTGAAACGTCTTCGCTAAAAAATGAAAGCATTAACTGCCCGATCCAGCAGGGCCTTGCCGATGAGAACCCGGATGTTGACGCAGTATATCGGCTGACCTACCCTTTGCCAATGAGCTTTGAAATAAAAACAAGGCTCGCGCTTGGCAAAAATGCATGGAGCCCGTTTAACAGCCAGAATACTTACTGGTTCAAAGAAGCTTTCCCGCTCCTGTATCTACCCTCTTACTGCAGCTTCCGCATGACAGACATCTGGCGCAGTTATGTTGCGCAGCGGATTTCATGGGAGTGCGGCTGGAGCGTTTTATATCATGAACCGACTGTCTGGCAGGAACGGAATGAGCACAATCTTATGAAGGATTTTGAAGATGAGATCCCGGGGTACACCAATAACTTTAACATCTGCAAAGAACTGCAGGCGCTTCATCTTAAACCCGGAACAGATCACATTTACGAGAATATGGTCAGCTGCTACCAGAAACTAATTGATATGGGAGTCGTTGGTAAAGAAGAAATGGTATTGCTGAAGGCATGGATCGGTGATCTGGGTAAACTATGATCCGTACTGCTAATAAGTAATTTCAAAGAGCTCACATTTCTCCTTCGTTCCTATAGTCTTGACCAGCTTTAGCTTTTGGGGATATTTCTGATAAAAAGGCACCAGCATCCTGTGTATGGTATTGATGATCTTACCGTTATTCTTCTTGGGATTCATGCGAAGATTCGGAAGAATAATATAACGGATATTGTTCGCCTTCCACTCTGCCTGCACTGAATCCGGGTTAGTCGTATTCACAAAGAACTGACCTACAAACTTCCTTCCGTTTCCATAAATAAAAGACATTCCGGGTTTGCGTGAAAGAATCCCCACACTATCGGGCAGGCTGTCAGCGCAGTATTTACTCATCTTAAGAAAATTCTCCCAGTCAGGGGTATAACCATAGTAAATGTCACCGCTAAGGTTCTTTTTTAATGTTGTTGTATTCTCTTTGGCAAGCATCCCCGATTTACCAATTGTTACGATCAGCATAAATACTGAAAAAATTACGAGGGCCGCCTGCGAATAGGAAGAGCGTTTCGCAAGCTCATACGCGCCAAAATACAATACAACAAAGATCATCGGCATGGCGATGATAATAAGCCGGTCCTGCATATTCGCAGCCTGAATACCTACAAATACGCCTGCACACAGAATGATAAAATAAACAGCGGAAAGGAAAACATATTTGTTCTTCCTGTAACTGATCACTGTGAATATACCAATGACAAGTGCCGAGATATATGCAAGCGCAGGGATCACCTTGGCCACTTCAACCACAGTGCTCCTGAGGTTGAGAATGCGGTACATATGAAGTGAAATATAGATGTTGAAATTATCAAAAAAGCGTTTTACAAGCCCACCAAAATCTTCATGACCTGCATCAGCCTTATATAGCTGTTTGCGAAGGATCATTTCAAACTGGTTGGAGTCGGATGGCCCGAATACTGCAGTTACAACCACGGTATATATTATCCTGATCACTGCAAACGCAAGGAGGGCATACACTGCATGCTTGTAATTCTTACTAAGCAGGAAATAAACGACTACCCCCACTATGCAGACCAGCGCGATGCTTTTAGAGATCGAAAGAAGTACGAATATTATCCCGAAGCCGATCCATCTCAGGTAATTTTTCTTTATTATATCGGCCCATCCATCTGACTTATTAACAGTATCGATAATCCTGAACGTGATAAAAAGAGCGATGGACTGCAGGAAAAGGAAGAATGTTTCTGTGAATGTCTGACTTGCATAATATTGAATAAAATGGTTAAAGGATATAAAGCTGATCAGGGCAAACAATACCGTAAACGGTACTCTTTTACGGAATGAAAGATAGGTGAACACCACAAAACCAAAATGGCAGACTACTGAAAACAGCTTAAGGGCAATGACATTCAATCCGAACAATTTTATAATAAGAGACAACATGATCGGGTAGCCGGGCCCCTGGTAATAAGGGAATTTCCCATCATAAAGAAGGCTCCATGCACGCTCGATATAACCCGAATCATCGCCTCCTTCAGAAACTTTGGCATCAAAAAGAAGAAGTGAAAAAAGAGTAGAAAGAAAAAGCAGTACAAAAAAAATGATCCGGTCATTTTTCATGAACCAGTCCTCTGCTCTTACAAGCAACCCTGCTGTGGGAATTACAACGGGCTCGGCTTTTCCGGCCGGATGCTTTTGGTTATCTTTTCTTGCCATAAACGAATTTGAATTGCCTGCTAAAAATATAATAAAAGCGGCAGATGAACAACAAAATAAGCAGATTGCCGCAGATTCTCTATAAACCTTATCTTTGCAAAAACAAACAGAATGTTAGAAAATACAGAGCGTACGGAATTAAGCAGCTTAGGTGAATTCGGATTAATAAAACACCTTACTCAATTCATTGAACTTGTTAATGAAAGTACAGTAAAAGGCGTTGGCGATGATGCAGCTGTGATTGATTTTAAAGGGAAGCAGACCGTTGTTACCACTGATATGCTGGTGGAAAGCGTACACTTCGACCTTGCCTACATGCCATTGAAGCACCTTGGTTACAAAGCAGTATCCGTGAATTTATCCGATATCTACGCGATGAATGCAACCCCCAGGCAGATCACTGTTTCACTGGCTATTTCCAGTCGTTTTTCCGTTGAAGCCATTGAGGAACTTTACTCGGGGATGATGCTTGCATGTCATAAACATAAAGTTGATATCGTGGGGGGAGATACAACTTCCAGCAAAAGCGGCCTGATCATCAGCATTACAGCAATCGGGGAAGCGGAACCCGAAGATATCGTTTACCGCAGCACTGCAAAGGAAGGCGATCTGTTATGCGTTACGGGCGACCTTGGTGCCGCTTACGTTGGCCTGCAATTGCTTGAAAGGGAAAAAAAGATCTTTATGGAGAGCCCGAATGTCCAGCCTGACCTGGAAGGGAATGATTACATCATTGAACGTCAGCTGAAGCCGGAAGCACGAAAAGACATCCCGGTCCTGCTGCAGAAACTTGAAGTAAAACCCACAGCCATGATTGATGTTTCTGACGGCCTCGCATCTGAGATCCTCCATCTGTGCACCGATTCGGGAACTGGATGCAACCTGTATGAAGAAAAGGTCCCGATTGACCCGGCTGCTTATAATACTGCAAGGGAATTCAATCTTGATCCCACTGTATGTGCGTTAAGCGGTGGTGAGGATTATGAACTTCTTTTTACAATAGACCAGGCTGATTTTCCAAAGATCAAAGCCAACCCCGATATAACCGTGATTGGCCATATGACCAGTAAAAAAGACGGGGTCAACCTGATCACCCGTGCAGGAACTTCAACACCTATCACCGCCCAGGGCTGGGATGCCCTTTTAAAAACGGACCATTAATTTGTTATTTAAAGAGTAGTTAAGCAGGCTTTCAGCAAAAGGCCTGCTTTTATTTTTCTTATCTTTACTCAGATAAGCATTCGCTTCATGCAAAGAACAAAACAAGTCCTTCTTTTCCTATTTTCTTTTTTTGCATTCAACTGTCAGCTTGCAGCCCAATCTTATTTCTTTAAAAATTACTCTGTCGATGATGGTTTACCATTTGTGCAGGTATCTGCCATCTACCAGGATTCCAAAGGCAACCTCTGGACGGGAGGTTACGGTGGACTCAGTAAATTTGATGGTTATACCTTCACGAATTTCTCACCGCATGATGGTCTTCTCAATTATTCGGTAACATCCATTGCGGAAGATAATGATGGCAGCATCTGGATAGGAACGATTAACGGGATCAATAAATATGACGGTAAAAAGTTCACCGCCTATGATTCCAAACTTGGCCTGATCAGCAACAATATCACCTGTATCTTAAAGGATCACAAAGGAAATTTATGGTTTGGCACTTCAGAAGGTTTAAGCAGGCTGGAACAAAACTCCTTCATTAATTATACTATTCAGAAAGGTTTGGCTGGCAACAGGATAAGATGCTTGTATGAAGACCACCATAAAAACCTCTGGATAGGTACCGATAATGGCATGAGTATGTTTGACGGGCAGAAGTTCCATAACTATTCGATCATGGATGGCCTGGCAGGAAACACCGTGAACGGTATTACCCAGGATTCTGCCGGGGGAGTCTGGATCGCTACTTCAGAAGGGCTGAGCAAATTCAGGAATAACAGGTTTATCAACCATACCACCGAGGAAGGATTGTCTGACAATGACATTAAAACTGTAATCTGTGATAAACGGAATAACATCTGGATAGGCAGCCCGAAAGGAATTGCCAAGGTTAAACGTTTCGAATTCAAGAATTACACACTAGGCAGTGAAGTGAACAGCAATATCGTTAACTGCATCTACCAGGATTTTGAGCAGAATATATGGATAGGGACTTTTAACGGCCTCTACAAGTACCGCAGCGACCTTTTCGAAGTATATTCCCAAAACGAAGGTCTTACCAATAACTTTATTTACAGTATTACACGGGACAAATCGGATAATCTTGTTGTAGGGACAAATGGCGGTGGTGTCTATATCCAGGATGAAGAAGAGGAGCGTTTTATAAATCTCTCCACGCGCGAAGGCCTTACGGACAGGAAAGTGAACGCAGTATTCAGGGATGCTGAAGGAGGACTGCTTCTCGGGACAGATAATGGAATTTCAGTTTATGATAATAACCGTATTCATTCACCAGGAAAATATGATTCACTAAAGGGCGAAGCGGTCAATATTTTTTACAAGGATAGTAAAGGGAATTTATGGATCGGCTCCAATGGTGCTGTATTTAAATATAAGGACGGGATCTTCACAAAATATGCACCTGCTTCCTTTGCTCAAAACCCTTCTGTTTGGGGTATTCATGAAGATAAAAGAGGGAATATCTGGTTTGCTACTTATTTAGGGGGCCTGTTCATGTTCGATGGAACAGAATTCACAGAACAGAGTAAAAAACTCGGTTTCAAAAGTGAATCTTACTTTACTATCCTGGAAGACAACGAGGGGATACTTTATTTTTCTTCTTTTAATGGCGTGTATGCCTACAACCCAAAAACAGCGCTCAGTACTAATTTCGGGCTGGTTGACGGCATCAGCTCCGAACTTGTTTACAGCATTGCGTTCAACAATTCTAAAACAGAATTATGGGCCGGAACCAACCAGGGCCTTAGCAGGATAGACCTGGTAAGCTTTAAAAAAACCGGGGAAAAGCTAATCAACACATACGGGAAGGACGAAGGGTTCAGCGGGGTCGAATGTAATACCAATGGTATTTTTAATGACAGCGATGGGGGGATCTGGTTCGGGACAGTGAACGGACTTATAAAGTATATTCCTTCCGAATATATCGAAAACAGGACGCTTGCGAAGATCAACATCAACAACATCCGCCTTTTTTATAACGACACTTCATTAGCACAAAAATCCGTTCTGAGTTATGACATGAATAATATTTCTTTTGTATACAGCGGGATCTGCCTGACCAACCCACGGAAAGTTAAATATTCGCATATACTGGAGGGCTTTGATAAAAACTGGTCACCTGTAGGATATGAACGTACGGTTACTTATTCCAACCTTCCCCCGGGAAAATATACTTTCAAGGTTAAATGCACCAATAATGAAGGAGTCTGGACTGAAACACCTGCGGAATTCAATTTCACTATTAAAGCACCCTTCTGGAAAACAGCCTGGTTTTATGTAACACTGGCAATCTTAATTGTATCCGCCCTCATCATCTCCATCCGGCTCCGGATCAGGGGAATCAAAAAGAAGGAAAAAAGAAAGACCGAACTGAATAAGAAGATCGCGAATATTGAGCTGCAGGCATTACGCGCACAGATGAACCCACACTTCATATTTAACACAATGGCATCAATACAGCATTATATATCCAATAATGATACGGATGCAGCGTTAAAGTACCTGTCGAAATTCGCAAAGCTGATGAGGAGCATTATCGGAAATTCCAAACAACAAATGATCCCTATTGCAGAGGAGCTGCATGCGCTTAATTTATATCTGGAGCTGGAAATTATGCGTTTTACCGATAAGTTTGAATACTCGATTATAGTGGATGAAAATATCGATTCCAATTATGACAGAATCCCCTCCATGCTGATACAGCCATATGTTGAGAATGCCATAATTCACGGCCTCCTTCCAAAAGAAGGTCATGGAAAAATTTCGATACATTTACAGAAACAAACCGAATCAATCCTTTGCACTATTGAAGACAACGGAATTGGAAGGGAACGTTCAAATGAATTTAAAAAGAACAGGGTGCAGCAGCACAAATCGATGGGAATGAGCATTACCCAGGAAAGGCTGGACATTTTAAATTCAAGCCTTAACCAGAACCTTAATGCACAGATCATCGATCTTTTTGAAAACGGCAGGCCGGCAGGTACAAGAGTGCAGATAATGATCCCCCTGGAAACTGACGAAAGCAATATCCTAAGTTAAAATGATAATACCATGAAAGAAAATGATGTAATTAAAAAGGCTGTAATTGTTGATGACGAGCTTGGTGCGCGTGAATCCCTTTCCAAGATGCTGGAAAAGAACTGTAAAAACATACAGGTAGTTGCAAAAGCAGATAATATGATGAATGCTTTCGTGGAAATTACAAACAATCAGCCCGACCTTGTTTTCCTCGACATTGAAATGCCTAATGGTAATGCTTTCGACCTCCTGGAAAAATTCAAGGAGATCAACTTCAATATTATCTTTGTTACGGCCTATGACCATTATGCAATAAAGGCAATTAAATTCAGCGCTATCGATTATATCCTCAAACCCGTAGATCCAGAGGAACTTATAAAAGCGGTATCACGTTTCGAGAGCCAGCATGAAACAAAAAATTCACTTGACAAAAAATTCAAGACGCTCCTTTCAAATGTTAAACCGGAAAACAAGCTAAAGAAGGTGGGCATTCCTGATGGTGACGGACTTGTATTTATTAACCTCGCTGATATTATCCGGTGTGATTCGGATGGAAACTATACTTATTTCATTCTGACATCGGGAAAAAAGATCGTGGCATCAAGGACATTGGGTGAATACGAACAAATGTTCACAGAGGATAATTTCTTCAGGGTACACCGTTCACACCTGATCAATCTTGAACACGTAAAGAAGTATATAAAAGGTGAAGGCGGCTATGTGATTATGTCGGACAATTCGCAGGTGGAGGTTTCAAGGCGGAACAAGAATGAGTTCCTTGAAAAACTTTCTCATCAATAACACGCAACTTATTTAAAGCCAGCATATTACGTATTTTTTCTATTTAACCACTTTCCAGAAGTGGCAGACTTAAAGCATATTCACTAAACCGATATTACCGCTTACCTCCCATTTCCCACCGTTAAATAATTAAGCCCGCCTCCTGCTCATTATGGGTTTACTTCGCTGCATTTATAGCGTAATATTGTGTAGTTCATTGAAACAATACAATAATTAAGAACAAGAACAGGCGCGGGTGATTGCACTGGAAATTAATTGGCACATGGGGATGTTGTTTAAATTAATCAGCATGAACCCGCTCCTTATCTTTTCTAAAATTAAACGTTCATTTCATAATTAAATCTCTTCGCGTATGGCAACTATATTACTAAAATTTAACAGTGTTAATTTTATAAGCCATGAACAGAAAAGCAACCTTCCGTCATCACGGTCACTCTTACCACGAAGCTGGCATCGGAACCGTAACCATTTTAATGGCAGTAGTCACCCTGACCATAATTTCTTACAGTATATTTAGTGCTTTATAATAGTTTAGTAGTTTTTTTGTTTGTTTTAGTTTAGAGGGAAAACGGTACTTATCCGATAAGTACCGTTTTTCTTTTATATTTCCTTCACTTTTTACTTTATAGCGCTATGATAGGAGACCAAGTTCCTTTATCCTAAACCTATTACTGAACGTAACCAGGTGCAGGAGCCTGGCAGATCAGTAATTTTTCCTGAAGCACCTGTCAGAAAAAGAATTTAATCCTTTAAAAGTTTCCTTGGGCGCCTCATAAAAACACATATGCCCTCCGTCCTCCACCATCACCACGGAAGGATATTTACACAAGCCCATTTGCGGGTACATTGTTTCATAATTGATTACACTGTCTTTCTTTCCTATCACAAACAGGACAGGATATTCCGCAAACTTAAAGATGAGATCACGGCTCTTGCGTTCTTTCATTCCTTCAAGACTGTTAATGATCGATTGTTTAGAAACTTCTGAAGCTATACGTTTTACTTTCTGAACTTCATTTTTCAGCTTTTCAACATTTTCCGGTGCGAACAATGATGTGACCACTTCCGCTACATAATGCTTATGTTCTTTTTTTACAAGCCGGATCACGCGGTCCCTGTCCTTTTTCTTATCATCCGAATCAGCATAAGATGTGGAATTTATCAGGCACAGCCCGCTGACATTTTCGGGATAGAGCTCTGCAAAAGCAAGAGCCGCATAACCACCCATGGAATGACCTGCAATTACGTAACGTCTCACGCCTATGTGATCCATAACGGCCTTCACAGATTGTGCAAGCAATTCGGTACTATGGTAATAGCCAATGCTGGGAGTCTTGCCATGTCCGGGAAGGTCAATACAAACCACCCGGAAACGTTGGGAAAGTTTTTTACTTATTTCCGACCAGATCTCGTGTGAACCTAAAAAGCCGTGTAACAGAACTATTACACGGCCTTTCCCTGAATCGGTATATGCTACTTTTATTTTTTTGAATTCAGCGTATTGCATCGGGTAAGAAGTTTACCCAAATTTAAAACTATTGTTTTATAAAACGCTGAACACTTGTGGTTTTTTCCGCTCTTAACGGGAATATTGAACCAGGAATAACTTAGGGTATAACTAATTTTTCAAAAACTTCTTGGACAACATCTTTCCATTATCATTTATTTTCACAATGTACAAACCGCTGGCGAAATGATCCGTTTCGAGAAGCTGTTTTCCCGCAGCATTTCCCTGCATTTGCGTGACCAGCAATCCGCGCATATCATAAATTTCTATTATTATATTCTTTGAAAGTGAAGAATATTCAATAAATAAATGTGAAAATAAAGGGTTCGGATAAAGCTTCAAACCATCCATAAGAGGAGTTACCGGACCAATCCCGACAAATGCGGCCTCACATGAAGGAAAATTATCATTGTTATACCATTGTCTGATCGTTTGAACATCGATTTGATTTTTATAAAACAGACTTTGAATGCTGTAAACAGGGTTATCATCCCGCGTAAAAACTATTCCCCATGAAAAATTGATCATTTGAGAAGGGCTAAAATTAAAAGGGCCGCAGTTTGTATTAATTCTTCTGTCAACAAAACTATTACTGTCAGTTGCCTCTGACCAGCCGGCCATTCCCGGCACCCCGTCATACATATAATTGTATGGGGTTCCCGGGCCTGTTCCACTACCTGAATAAACTGTAGGTGACCCGTCCCGCCATCTGTTTCGCGTGTAATTATAAAAATCAGATGCTGTGCCTGGATTCCCATTAACAGGATGATTGTTATTATTATAATTCAAGACACCTGTCATTAGATTCTTCTCTCCTGCTTCATCAATTATTCCATCATTATCATTATCAATCCCATCAGCAGAAGGAGCTTCCGGTCCATTTAAAATTACGGTACTGATCATTGGAGGATTGGCACCATAACCAAGAACTCCTGATTGAGATTCATCAAAATCATCGGCATTATACTGAAAAGAGTAATTCCCATTACGATTACATCCTACATAATCATCCATGTATCCACCCAAATCACCATCATGCCATAATGAAAGATACATATCATGATAACTCAGAGAGCTTCGGTTGAATATGTCAAAATTGTAAAATATAGTATAATTCAATGTCTTTAGATTATCACTAATTGTATCACATGCGTACGCATACGCAGATGCATGGACTTCAACTTTTAAAGGACTGCCACCTGTTTCAGTATGTACATTTAATGCATCATTAAAGATCCAGTAGCACATCTGATCTCCTTTTATTTTTGGATAATCTCCATCGTTCAAAGGATCGTAAACTCCGTCACTATTTACATCAACGAATGGAGCCATGTTACGAGTGTATGCTCCTGCACCGTGAGCAGGCCAGTTGATAATATTCAATGCCGGAGTATATGTCCCCGCGGTTACAGAACCATTTGCAAACATTGTCCGGAATTCGTCTATCTGCCAACGATCCAGTTTCCAGATCTTATCATACATAGTAGAAGTTGAAGAATCAGTTGAACCACTAATAGTATCCAATGGACCCGGCCAATAATCATTTCCTGTCTGGCGATAAGTCATTGCTGCCTGATGTAAATTATTTCCTGCATCAAGGCCACCCATCCAGATTGAAGAAGCGAATATGGCTTTGATTCCTGAATTTTTTGGAACTTCATAAGCCGAAGAATTGAGGTCCCAATGCATATCACCGCGGTTCAGAACGCCCGCCCTTACCTGATTTACATCCAGAAATTCAATTCCTTCTTTTTTCTGAATTGTAATTGTACCGCTGAATTGAGTTAAGTCAAAAGAGAAAATTGAATTGCCGGTCAGTCCTGCAAACCATACTTTGCTAGCTGCATCAATTGTATGAACAAAAGAGTTGTATCCTGAAGGAAAGGGATAGAAATACTTTTGGTTGCTAACAATTTCGTAAAAGCCAAATCCACCAGGTGCATTACCATCACTACCTTTATAGAGCACCCCTCCTTGGGGACCTTTAGATAAAGCATCAATGGTACCAGGAGCGTGCATATTCCATTCCAGCACAATAGAGGATAATGAAGTGATAATGTTGTTTTCAAATTTATAGAGTCCGTAAGTTTTAGTACCTACCCAGGTAACTGAAGCATTTTCGAAAAGCACAGCACTTACCTGTGCACTTGCAAAACCGTTGCTTCCATCAAAAGAACTCCAACCTGAAGCAGATTTTATGGACAAACCTACTAATGTGCCAACCCATACATTTCCCATCGCGTCAATATTTAGAGCTGTAACATTGTTGTGCAATATTCCGGAGTTGCCAGTAGTATATGTTGTCCATGTAGAGCCGTTAAAGACTGAGAGCCCTTGCCTTGTTCCTACCCAAATATTCGCTCCCTGAACAAATACGCAGTTCGCAGTGTCATTGGCTATTCCTGAATTGGTCACATTAAATACGGACCATAACGATCCATCAAATTTTATTAATCCTGCCCTTGAAGAAGCCCAGAGATTATTAGAAGAATCAAAATTCAGATCAGTAATATAATTAGTGGCTATACCGGAATTACTGATATTATAGTTAAACCAATTCGCACCATCATATTTGAATAATCCTTTTGTTGAAGAACTGTACCATTTATCTCCTGAGCTATTAACTCTGATCGCAGTTCGGACGTTACTTACCGGAGTTGGATTGGTATAAGTTGCAAATGCCTGAGCTGAAATTTCAGCTATAATTAGCATCGAGAGGGCAATGGTTAAGATTTTTTTCATAGCATTTAAACTTAATGGTTAATGTAAAGTTTTATACGTTGATGTTAATTGCTCCGCCATTCATAATTTTTCAATGGTATTGTTTCTTTACTGAATGGCAGGTTATAAAGTTTTAATGGAAGCACTAAACAGAATGAGTCCGCGCCTTTATTATATCATTGCTTTATAAAGCGTTTTGAAATTGACTTATTGTTGTCTGATATCTTAAGAATATATACTCCCGGTGCATACCCCGATATATCCATCTGGTGCTTACTGCTGATGTTTTTAGTGCTATACATAGTGCGACCTGTAATATCAAGCATCTCTAACACCACCCCTTGTGAAAATCCATATGTGCTGATTGATATTACTGATTCAACAGGATTTGGATAAAGACTCAGTTCTGAAGCAGGCTCCGTGTTTTTTTCTTCTACCGACACAGGATCTATCATCTCATTGGTAGTAGTGTTTGTAACAATGGCTTCATTATAATCAAAATATATATAAGCCGTGTTTTCAATCAGCGTACCGATTGGCAGGTAATGCTTGATCCTGGCGCGATACTGTATAAAGCCATGTGATCCAGCTTCATCGGTTGTACTGTCAGGCAGCATAATGTTGGGAAACCGGAAAGTTAGAATATTCCCATCTAGAGTTGCATTGTTAGCATGGCTGAAATTGAGGACTTCAAATGTTGAAAGGTCAAGATCGGTATCAAGGGTATCTGACAACCTGATGTTGAAAGCTGGGGCTGACCCTGTATTCTGAAAATGTATTGTGTACGTTAGCCATCCGTAATATTTAGGTGAAACATTTCCGGGATAAACTTCTTTCATGTTCGGATCATGCGAATTGATTACCTGGTAGCAAAAGTCATACACATTGTTGGATGAATCATTGTCCCCGTTCAGCGGAGTACTTACAGTTACATTTATGCAAATATCACTTCCTGCAGCAGCAGTTGTATCTGTTTTAAACAACAAGCCAAATGCCTGTGTATTAATAATAGACCCGAAATCATTAATCGAATAGGTGAACATATTCCCATTTACAACCGGGTTTAATGCACCTACCATAATACCATTAAACGTTACCGGACCGTTAACAGTGATCTTAACCTGACCTGCTACACCGGAAGCGCAATGCATATTATACCATTGACTCATATCTCCTGCTGTAATACTCACCGAATGTTGCTGCCCGGGAAACACCCACCCGGAAGGCACCACAGACCTTACACCAATATCAAAACCCGGTTTGCATCCGAAATCGAAGTTCACATTTGAAACCATTGGAGAACCAGCAATCACTGATACTAATGTATCTGTTCCCGGAGCCTGGCATTGTGGCGTAAAAGGAACATTCGTGGTATCAACAGCAACCGTGTAGTTCCCGAAAGGTTCCGAAAAATTATATATCCCGTTCACGGCAGTGTAGGTCTGACTTAAAAGCGCCCCGGTTGAACTGAATAATTTCATAGGAATGTTGATATACTTCTGATCAGCACTATCCAAAGCGCAATTGGAATTATTATCCAGGTACGTAAAGCCAATAATTCCCTGTGCCGCATCACAACCATATGGATTATTTACAAAGTCGCCATCAATACATAAAGGGTAATCAAGAATAGTGGAGTCCATTGCAGGAACATAGTTCGGAAGACAAGTGCCGGGATTACCATAAATACTTATCCATAATATGCTCTGAGGAAAAACAGGATAACATTGAATGATATTATTGTTGCAGTGAAGGGATTGCAAGGTGCCTGGCAATGACGGCAGCGAAAGCAGCTGATTATTACTGCAATCCAGCAAATTCAATGTCCCGGGCAATGCAGGTATATTCAACAATTGATTATAACCGCAGTTAAGGAGGGTAAGCCCTGCAGGCAAAGGGGGAAATGCAGTAAGGAAATTACTGTTACATGTTAACGAAATAAGGCTTGATGGCAACACAGGCAGTGTGATCAGATTGTCCGAAGCACACTCCAGCGACTGCAAGCCTGCGTTAAGTACCGGTAAGCCAGACAAAGTATTGAACGAACATACTAACGTAATCAGAGATGAAGGCAGGGACGGAAGCATGCTGATTTGATTATACCTGCAGTAAAGCGTTTCCAATCCTGAATTCAAAGCCGGCAATACGGGGATCGGGTTGTGCGAACAATCCAGGTATGTCAATGAACCAGGAAGAACAGGAAGGACCGGAAGGACATTACTACTGCAATCAAGGTAATTAAGCAGGTTAGGAAGAACCGGAAGGGCAGGAAGCTGATTTGTATAGCATTTCAATATAAGTAAGGACGATGGCAGGGAAGGCAATACGGGAAGAATATTATTTCCGCAACTCAGGATTTCCAGGACAGGCGGTAAAGCCGGAAGAACAGGAAGCTGGTTTGTATAACATTCCAGGATGATCAGTGTAGCCGGGAGAACAGGCAATGCCGTAAGCAGGTTTGAATTACAATCCAAATGAACCAACCCGACTGGCAAAGCCGGTAAAGAGCCAAGCTGGTTGCCGGAACATACCAAGGTGGTCATAGAAGCAGGCAGAGTAGGTAAATTAGCCAGGAAATTGGAAGAGCAGTTTAGTTCAGTCAGCGTTGCCGGTAAAACAGGTAATACAGTTAAAAGATTACCAGAACAATTCAGGTATTCAAGAGAAGGGGGCAGCATCGGCAAAAACGCCAGATTATTATTAATACATGTCAGCCTTGTTAATGTTGCAGGCAATACGGGTAATGAATCGAGGGGATTGGACGAACAAATCAGCTCCGTTAAATATGCGGGCAAGAGCGGCAGGCTGTCCAGGTTGTTCCGACTGCAGTTAAGCATCTCGAGAGAATCGGGCAGATCAGCTATGGTACTTATCATATTATAGGAACAATCAAGATGTTTTAATCCTATAAAATATTCAATTCCTGTTAAATCACTGATAGAATCATGGGCGATATTCGCATATGAAAGGGTTT
The DNA here is from genome assembly GCA_036386835.1 of Bacteroidia bacterium. Lineage (GTDB taxonomy): Bacteria > Bacteroidota > Bacteroidia > 2-12-FULL-35-15 > 2-12-FULL-35-15 > 2-12-FULL-35-15. The sequence goes on along the minus strand of DASVUX010000034.1, from coordinate 74,548 downwards.
TAATGCTCATGTCTCCGGTATCCATCTGGTTACCCGTCATTGCCGAAGGAACATTAGCGTTCAGCCATACCACAAAGTGCGGGTCAGGGATAGTTACAAGCTGAGCTTTCGCAATAAAATTAATGCAAATTAACAGGCCGGATAAAATGATCTTTGTTTTCATAATTATATATTTTTATCGAGGGATGATCTTCTGATGTTTTCTGCTTATCACCTGCCGGATTACAACATCCCCATGTTTAGCCTCCGGCAGGTGTATTAAGCATTTATCTGCAACAAATGTATTTCATCACTGATGCAGATATTTTCAAATGTTTTCGGAAAATATACATGTCCAACCCTCAAAACACGCAGCCAGATCTTTTGAAACCACTGATATCATTGGGAGTTTTCTTTTTTTTATGCGCACATCAAGGCTTTTGACAAAGCAAGCTGAAAATATACATGTCTATTGGCCGGTCTTGTTAAATCAAACCCGTTTTATAATGTTTCAGGCAATAATTAAATTAATACCTTTATTCTGTAAGCCATGTACACGGCAACCTTATAAACATTGCATTATTTGGGCTTACAGGACAAGTAAGCATCAAAACCCGGTAATTATTTAATACTTATCCATTAAAATGATTATTACAACAAAGAGTGTCATTCTTAAATCTTTCTTAAAAAATATACATGTCTAACAAGGTATCGGAACAACTTCACAGGTTGATCAAATCATTAAGCAAGTCAGAAAAAAGGTATTTCAGCCTTTATGCATCACGGCATACCCTGGGCGATAAGAATAATTACCTGAAACTGTTTGAGGCGGTTGACAAACAGTCTGTTTATGATGAAGATGCCATCCTGCACCAGTTCAGGAAAGAAGCTTTTGTGAAAAAATTCAGTATTGCCAAAGCCCGGCTTTATGATACTATACTTGACAGTCTTGATGCATTCCATTCGAACAGTTCAATTGATGCACAGCTGAAAAAAGATCTTCACTGTGCGGAGATCCTTTATAAAAAAACATTGTATGACCAGTGCGCCAAGCTGCTGTTAAGTGCCAAACGGACTGCTACCCGGTTTGAACGTCATTCTTCCCTCCTGGAGATCAGTCTTTGGGAAAAACGGTTAACGGAAACAGAAAATTATGCCGGCAAATCCGATGAGGATATTATCACTATCCTGAAAGAAGATGCAATTACCAGTGAGAAGATCAAAAACTTTAATGAATACTGGAATATAAAAAGCCGCTTCTTCATGATCCTTAACAAACAGGGGAAAGTCAGGAATGATGCAGAGCTTGCAAATTTTAAACAGATAATTGACAACACGTTGTTAAAGGGCGAAGACAAGGCTTTATCAACGGAAACGAAATATCTTTTTCATCATATCTATAGTGCCTACCATTTTGGCATCGGTGATTATAAGAAGAGTTACCAGAACCTCGTAAAGAATGTCGCCCTGATAGAAAGCAATCCTGATATATTCAGGGAAGAGCCTAATATCTATTTCTCTGTACTCACCAATACCATTTACATCGGCAGCCAGCTGAAAAAATTTGATGAGGTCTTCGCCAACCTTAAGAAGCTTCGCGCTACTTGGCAGGAACTTGAAAACGGCAAGAATGAGGACCTGGAGGTCAAGCTCTTTTCAACTGCAATGAGCATTGAGCTCAGCATTTATTGCCTTACCGGTGAATTTGAAAAGGCCATTGAATTAGCCCCGAAGATCGATGCGAAGCTCAACCAGTATCCGGGCAAATTCACTAAGCTCAGGATCGCTTCTTTCTGCCTGAATATTGCCACTGCGTATTTCGGAGTTGAAAAGTATTCAGCGGCCTTAAAATGGACAAACAAACTGCTCAATGATGTATCCATTGAAGAAAGCCGGGATCTTCACTGCTATGCTCAGATCCTGAGCCTTATTATTCATATTGAGCTCAAGCATGATGACTTTATTCCGCATGCATTTAAATCAACACACAGGTATTTGAGCACACGGAACCGGGTTTATAAATTTGAGAATGTTTTTCTTGACTTCGTTGGAAAGATCCTGAAAACAAAGAACCGGGAAGAGCAATCGAAGTATTATAAGCAGTTAAAAACCGAACTGGCAGAGCTGGAAAAAGATCCTTTTGAGAAAGTTGTTTTTGAAAATTTTGATTTTATTTCATGGGTGGAAAGCAAGATCAGGCGGATTCCTTTCAGGGAAATTGTTGAAGAAAAGATAAAAGTTAGTTAGTTTCTTAGTCTGTGGTTTAAAGTTCCGGAGTGTTAATCTAATAACTGAAGCCCCTAACAACACAGGTAATTAATTATTTCCATCTTTCTTTACACCATCTCTTTTGCTGATCAGCACCTAAAAACGACCACGCTACAATCCTGCTTTTCTTTTGCCCCTGCGAGGTATTGATCGTCCTCACCTCAGCAGCTTCCACCTTTTCTAGTGTCTTGTATATTCCGGCAAGGCTTTCCTTTCTAGAAACCAGTGAAGTGAACCAGAGACATTTTTCTTTTAATTGCGCGCTCTCCATGATCATGTAATAAATAAAAGATGCTTCACCGCCTTTGAACCAAAGTTCGTTGTTCTGTCCGCCAAAATTAAGGATTGGCTTACCGCTGCTACTGTCGCCAAGATTACGCACTTTCCTTTCACTGCCTGCAGCCGCAGCTTCAGCCGAAGGATGAAATGGCGGGTTGCACACTGACATATCTATCACCTCACCGGGTTTTAAAACATTCTTAAAAATAGCATTGGGATCATCCTGCAAACGCAGTTCTATTTTCCCTGCGAGAGCGGGATTGGATTGTATAATTCTCTGCGCGGAAGCAACAGCCACCTGATCAGTATCGGACCCGATAAAGTTCCAGTTATATTCTTTCACGCCAATCAAAGGATAAACACAGCTCGCACCTGTACCGACATCAAGCACTTTTATCTTCCCACCTTCCGGGAGCACCCCATTATTGCAGGAGCTTAACAGGTCCGCTGCATAATGAATATAATCAGCCCTGCCGGGAATTGCGGGACATAAATAACCTTCCGGGATATTCCAGTCGGATACGTCATAGAACCTTTTAAGAAGTGCCTTGTTCAGAATTTTCACTGCCCCCGGATCTGAGAAATCGATTGATCGAACACCATGCTCGTTAATGTAAACGCAGGATTTCAGTTCTTTACAGGCAGCTATCAGCTGGTCGAAGTCGTATGGGGTACGATGACGGTTCCGGGGATGCAGGTTTTCCTTTTCAAGCGAATGATGGCCTGTTGATTTTTTCATAACGCTTAAGCAGTAACCGGGATAAAAATTGTTTAACTACCGGAAGAATATTTTTCCGGGATATCACTATTCTATTTATTCATCAGGTTTTCGATCTCATCAGCCTCCAGCGGAATATTCTTCATTAGGTCAACGGGTCCATTTGCAGAAACAAGGATATCATTCTCCAGGCGGATCCCAAGGTTCTCTTCGCGGATATAAATTCCCGGCTCACACGTGAACACCATTCCCGGCTCCAGCTTCCGGTTGAAATCTCCTACATCATGAACATCAAGCCCAAGAAAATGAGAAGTACCATGCATGAAATATTTTTTATAGGCCGGCCATTCAGGCTTTTGATTTTTAATATCCGCCATCGTTATCAACCCGAGATCAACCAGTTCTTTCTCCATTAATGTTCCAACGGCTTTGTGATATTCAGGAATGGTATTTCCAACCGTGAGCATTGCCGTGGCGCCTTTCATCACTCTCAACACCGCATTATATACCTGCTTTTGCCTTGGTGTGAATTTCCCGCTCACCGGAAGGCAGCGTGTCAGGTCACTGGCGTAATTTCCATATTCAGCGGCAACGTCCAGCAGTATTACGTCACCTGCTTTGCACTCCTTGTTGTTATCAACATAATGTAATACACATGCGTTAAAACCGGACGCGATAATAGGGCCGTAAGCAAATCCACGGGATCGGTTACGCACAAATTCATGAACCAGCTCTGCTTCTATCTCATACTCCATAACACCGGGCTTTACGAAGCCCAGCAGCCTGCGGAACCCTTTCTCTGTAATGTTGCACGCTTCCTGGATCAAGTCAATCTCATATTTGGATTTGATCGCACGGAGATGGTGCATCACCGGTGCGGAACGTTCATACTTATGCAAAGGGAACTTCCCCATGATGCTTTTATTGAAACGCATCTCCGCAGTTTCTATATCGATATATCTTCTCGAATGTTCATTGCTGTTCAGGTAAATGTGTTCTGCCTGGAAAATCAGCGTTTTCAGGAATGAATCAAAATTACTTGACCACATCACCGTTTTTATGCCCGATACTTTGGTTGCTTCCTGCTGGTTAAGCTTTGCACCTTCCCAGATGGCAATCGTTTCATTTGTTTCACGAACGAACAGCACTTCCCTGTGCGAACCGGTCTTTGCATCCGGATAGATCAGGAGGAAAGTTTCTTCCTGGTCAACACCGGTTAAATAAAACAGGTCGGAGTTCTGAACAAACCCCATGGAACCGTCAGCATTGGTTGGCATAATATCATTGCTTACAAAGAGAGCGATCGAGTTCGGTTTTAACGAAGCGGCAAAACGTTTACGGTTCTCAATAAAAAGTGCAGGATCAATTGTGGAGTATTTCATTTTTAGATTTGTATTAACGGACAAGTGTAATGTTACCTTTTTTATTCACTTCATTCTTCGATGTAGGTGAAAGAGGTGTGTCACCTGAAACCACAAAAGAGGCTTTTATAAAATATACGAACACCCCTGTATTCATTAGATTTCCTTTATACACACCATCCCAGCAAAAGCCTGCATCCTTTGACTGATATACTAGCTCGCCCCACCTGTCATAAATAACGATCTCAAACTTTTCAACGCAGTCAGTCCAGCCGTAAAGGCATAGCTCATCATTAAAGCCATCTCCATTTGGTGTGAATGCATTCGGCATTTCAAGGTTTGAATTCGTAAGACACGGTATTTCAACATGGATTTTTACGCAGCTGCTGTCGATGCAGCCGATGGTATCGGTAACGGTAACGCAATATTCGGTGGTCTCCGGAGGGCTTGCCACAGTTGTATCACATGCAGTACAGCTTAAACCGATGCCCGGGTTCCAGATGTATGTAAAAGCAGTGTCCGAATTAGCAGCGATTGTGGCGCTGTTACCAATCCATATCACCTGGTCGGTGGTAATGTTAATTGCAGGCAATGGATTGATCAGGATCACCGCTGTATCAGATCCGCCTGAACGGCAGCCGGCAAGGCTCGTATCACTTGCCAGTGTATACGTGATCGTATATGTTCCCGGGGTGCTTGATGCCAGGATAATTTCACCTGTAGAATCCACAATGCTCAAACCCGGTGTTGAGGTAAACACGCCTCCCGAATCAAATCCGGGGATCAGCGTTGGAAACTGGTTGGTATCATTTGCACAGACTGCCGGCTGGTAACTGAAATTAAGTACAGGAGCAACGGGAGGATTAATAGTTATAGTGGCAGTGGAGCTTCCTGCAGGGCCACAGGCAGAAGCAGGCACATTATAAGTTACCGTATATGTCCCGGCAGCACTGGAAGCAAGATTAATCACCCCGGTGCTTGGATTTATACTTAAACCGCCTGTTGATGAAAAGTTTCCCCCGGGTGTGAATGCAGGCGGAACTATCACAGTTGGGTTCGCGCCTAACTTACATACCGGTGTGGTGTATGAGAAAGTGGTTGTTGGTGTTCCGATAGGAATCGAAAAAACGGAAACAGTGTCGGATATGGTACAGCCGTTCGGATAATTAACCGTGGCAAAATAACTTCCGGTTGTATCTACGTAAACAGTTGAAGTATTATTAAGATTATACCAGGAATAGGTAGCGCCTGAAGATGGATTTGCATTTGCTGTGAGCAATACACTGTCGCCATCACAGAATGTGGCTGCACTGCTTGTAATATCCAGGCTGGATGCGCTGACAGTTACGCTTGGTGAAGTTGCAGTACATCCGTTAAGATCGGTTACCGTAACTGTATAGGTCCCACCGCCAACACTAACCGAATCATTAGTGCTCCCTGTGGACCAGAATATGGCGGGATAAATGGATGCAGAATCAACATACAGATCAGCTGTTGAACCTCCGCAGATTGCAAGCGTGCCAAGGATCAGCGGTGTAGGCGATGGTCTGAATTTTATACTATCAGCAGTTGATTTATAACAACCATCTTTACTAGCGGTGAGATAATATACACTGTCATTGGATACCGTTAAAGGTGCACCGGAAACTCCATTACTCCAACTGTAAAAGTCATAATCAGAGGCATTAGTGAGAGTGAATGTAGCAGAACCGGAATTTGCACATATCACGCTTGGTGTAACAGTAACAATTGGATCAGGGGGCGGTACTCCTGCAAGAATCGGTACTACATATGTAATCACGGAGCTTGCAGCAGGTGATCCGTTATCTGTTGCTATAATTGTGATGGTATGATTTCCAATAAGCCCGGGGTTGGCTATTATCCGGAAAAGTATACTTCCTGTTTGGCCAAGCGTAGTGTTCAGCACCGTAAAACCAGATCCCAGGGTGGGAGCCGTAGCGGTTATTGAACTAACATTCTGTCCTAACTCAGGAGAAGAAAAGGACAGCAGATAAACTAGTGTATCGTTTGGATTGCAAATCTTGAAACTGTCACATATACTAATGTAGGGACTAAGAACAGGAGGAATATTATTTCCGGGAGCACAAGTGGAAAAATAATAACTTTTATTATCAAGATAATCCACCCCATCATTGCTCCCATAAGGACCGTCATAAGCGCTGCCGGTCTGATCAAAGCGACCTATCTGAAAATAATTAATCCCATCGCCTTTATTAACTCCTGCATTTGCAGGGATACCTCCAAAACCGCCTGTGCCTCCAGAAGCAGAACCAGTTGTCCATTGCATATCTCCATAACAGAGAGCTACATTATTACCCACAGGTAGTATCGGATCATTGCCATCTGTAATGATTAGCTGAAAATCATTAACACGATCAGCCATGCTGCTATAATAGCCAACTTGATCCCATTTAACAACCATATGGGTAGGCGTTATACGATAATGCACAACACCACTCGTAGGATTCTGAGTGTCAACATCGGCCCAGAAAGGTGCGATCATTACCGTGTCATTCCCTGGAAATACGCTAGGTCCTGCCGGGAAACCACCAGCACTAAAAGCCGTAATGCTATTGCCGAATGTAATATTTCCGTTATTATTTATAAAAACAGTGTTATAAGTTGACCCATATAAACAAAAGTTAAACGGAAGAGTTTTTGCATTGGTCGAACCATCATCATTGCGGTAGTCAGGGGGTGTATAAGGAGTAAATTCGGCAACATTAAAAGTTCCATCCAGAGGTATCATACAATTACAAGCTGCACTCCTGGGAGCCTTAGGACGACTTTTCAACTCGTGCTTTTGAGGAACAGAAACAGGTTGTGTTGCTTTTGCTTCATTTATAATTTCATAACGCACACCCGGCTTTAATGCATTCCTACTTTTCATTTCTGCATAAACTTTTGCAGGAACAAGCACTGTTTTCTGAGCCAGTAAAGGCTGACAAATCAATGCGATGAAAAGGATCGTGTAAAGTATGTTTCTCATTTTATAATTCTTAAGCCGTTAAACACTACGGTTATTCGATTTTATTTTTTCTGGAAAAGGAACCGGTTTGCCGAGTTAAACCGCAGCATGATCTCCGGGCCGCCACGCAATGTGCTCACTTTGGAAAGCCCGGAAGTGTTCAGGTCATAACTCACACCTATTGCATACTGCCCGTACTCAAGCAGGAAATTAAAGATCACCGCATCCTTATTCCTGTAATATAACCCGATACCTATTGAAGATCTTTTAACATAACCTGTATATTTTGAATCATGTTTCAGGTAATACTTGCCCATGATCCCTGCAAGCAATTCTTTATGCTTTCCCTGGAATGTAAGCATGAAGCTCGGTGCAACACCAAGCCGCGTCCGCGGAATACCGATCAGCATTTTCCCATGCGCATTGTATTTTGAGTAAAGCTGATCATCAGAACTAACAAGAAACCTCTGGGTAGGTTTTATAATATGAAACATACTGAACCCGAGGTCGGCACTCAGCTGGTCATTATCACCTATAGTTTCTTCCTCACGGTCGTATCGCCATAAAACCCCTGCAGCAACATCCGGAGTGATGAAGTTATGCGAGCTGTAATCTTCCCCTGGTGCCGGTGTCCTGTCATACGTGGTTCCGTTATACTGGTTTGAGAATACAAATTTATTGAAATCAACAGAACGCTGGATTACGCTTCCCTGCAAGCCAAGGGAAAGCATGCTGGATTCACCGGTTTTGATGAATGAGGCAAGCGAAAGGTTCACAAGGTTGGTCCCTAACCCGCCATCCCCGGCCTTATCACTGAAAAACGAGAGCCCGCCTGCAAGACGATTAAATGCTTTTTTATAGGATTTGGACCTGTATGGATCACTCTTAGCCCAGTCGCTCGCCTTGAACTTCATTTCATAGGAAGCGCCATAAGTTCTGTAAGGAACTGTAATACTGCCCCATTGATTCCGGTAAATGATGCCGGCCCGCATTACATATTCCGAACCTGTAAGGGCCGGATTAAGCAGTGAAGGGATCTCGTTGAACTGGGAAAAGTGCATGTCCTGCCCAAGCGCAGGAAGATAAACACCAATGCAGATATTTAGTATTAGAATAAACTTTTTCATAGGACTCGTTCGGTGCGCCCGTAATTCTGCAGCTCTGAATTCCGGTTAGCTTAACTTCAAAAATATGATAAATTCCGACAGGTTGATAAATGTTTTTCGTCTTTTATTCATAAACTTCCGCTATATAAGTGCACGTATTGACAGGACTCCATCCCGGCAAGGGACTCAGGTAACGGCCTAATTTAAAATGGTTATAAATTAAGCGCCCCGGCTCGCTGAAACCGCCTGTTTCAGGGCTATGTTATTATTATTTGACAAATGAAGGTTTTATTTACTTGATAGAAAGCGTTTTGAGTTTTACATTTGCGTTCGCAAACATAGAAATCGATCAAAACAATCATCATATTATGAGTAACACTTCTAAGAACTTCTTACGGTCATCCATCGGAAAGAAGCTTGTAATGGGCTTAACAGGATTTTTCTTAATTTCCTTCCTTGTTGTGCATTGCTTCCTCAATGCCTTTATATTCTTTAATGACGGTGGCCTGATGTTCAACGTAGGCGCTGCTTTCATGGCAGAAAATCCGCTTATCCGAACAATGGAATACGTTCTCTTTATAGGATTGATCTGGCACATGGTCCAGGCACTTATCCTTACCATTGAGAACAACAAGGCAAGACCTGTGAAATATGCGTATAATAACGGAAAAGCTAACAGCAAGTGGTACTCCCGCTCGATGGGGATCCTGGGAACGCTGCTATTGCTGTTCCTGGTTGTGCATTTGGCTCATTTCTGGGTAAAATCACGCTTTACGGGAATAGACGGGCACGATGCAAACGGCCATGAGAACCTGTATGCTATTATGGTTGAGGTATTCCATATCTGGTGGGTTGTGGTGATATATGTTGCAGGCTGCATCTCACTGGCTTATCACCTGCTTCACGGATTTCCTTCCGCATTCCAGACAATGGGATGGAACCATCCGAAATACAATCCCCTGATCCTGAAAGTGGGAACGGCTTTCTCTATTATCATACCGCTGATCTTCGCGCTAATGCCGATCGCGATCTTTGCGGGCTGGATCAAGTAATCAATAGTTTAATCGAAATTAGAATTCTGTCATATGTCAAAATTAGATTCAAAAATTCCTGAAGGTAACCTGGAGCAAAAATGGAGCAAATACAAATCTTCCGTTTCCCTGGTTAACCCGGCAAACAAACGCAGCCTGGAGATCATTGTCGTAGGTTCGGGGCTTGCAGGTTCGTCTGCCGCAGCTTCACTCGCTGAAATGGGCTATAAAGTTAAGGTATTCTGTTTCCAGGATTCGCCAAGACGCGCTCACTCCATTGCTGCGCAGGGTGGTATTAATGCTGCCAAAAATTACCAAAATGACGGTGACAGCACATTCCGTTTATTTTATGATACGATCAAAGGTGGCGATTACCGTGCCCGTGAAGCAAATGTTCACCGTCTTGCGGAAGTCAGCGCCAACATCATTGACCAGTGCGTTGCGCAGGGCGTGCCTTTAGCGCGTGAGTATGGCGGAATGCTGAGTAACCGTTCATTCGGTGGAACACAGGTTCAGCGGACGTTTTACGCAGCAGGTCAAACAGGCCAGCAATTGCTGCTTGGAGCTTACAGCGCCTTGCAGCGACAGGTTGGTTTAGGGGCGGTTGAAATGTATTCGCGCCACGAAATGCTTGAAGTAGTGACTATTGAGGGCAAAGCTCGTGGAATCATTGCACGTGACCTGATCAGCGGCAAGCTGGAGCGCCATTTCGGGCATGCCGTATTATTATGCACAGGCGGTTACGGAAACGTATTCTATCTTTCCACGAATGCAATGGGCAGCAATGTTACAGCAGCATGGAAAGCACATAAAAAAGGAGCCTTCTTCGGAAATCCTTGTTATACACAAATTCACCCTACATGTATCCCTGTCTCGGGAGATCACCAGTCGAAGCTTACGCTGATGAGTGAATCATTACGTAATGACGGACGAATCTGGGTACCTAAAAAACAAGGTGATACACGCAAACCTAATGAAATCCCGGAAGAGGAAAGGGATTATTACCTGGAGCGCAGGTACCCGGCATTCGGCAACCTTGTTCCGCGTGATGTTGCGTCACGCGCAGCAAAGGAAAGATGTGATGCAGGTTATGGTGTGGGTGCTTCTAAAATGGCTGTTTACCTTGATTACAAAGCTGCGATCGACCGTTACGGAAGAACACAGGCTAAAAAACTTGGAATCGACAACCCTACAGCTGATCAGCTCCGCGTTTTCGGAAAGCAGGTTGTTGAAGAAAAATACGGGAATTTATTTGAAATGTATGAGCAGATCACGGGTGAAAATCCGTATGAAGTTCCAATGCGCATTTACCCTGCGGTTCACTATACAATGGGCGGGCTCTGGGTTGATTATAATTTAATGACAACCGTACCGGGAATGTATGCCCTTGGTGAAGCGAATTTCTCTGACCATGGCGCTAACCGCCTCGGGGCATCTGCGCTTATGCAGGGCTTGGCAGATGGATATTTTGTGATCCCTTATACTATCGGGGCATACCTGGCAAATGAGATCAGGACAAAAGCGATCCCAACCGATCATGAAGCATTTGTGAACGCTGAAAAAGAGGTGCAGTCACAGATCGATAAATTTTTCGCGATCAAAGGAACAAAATCAGTGGATCATTTTCATAAGCGCCTGGGTAAGATCATGTGGGATAAATGCGGAATGGCCCGTAATGAAAAAGGTTTAAAAGAAGCGATCCAGGAAATTAAAGCATTGCGTGAAGAATTCTGGAGAGATGTGCGTGTTACAGGTGCACCAAATGAATTTAACCCTGAACTGGAAAAAGCAGGACGTGTTGCCGACTTCATTGAGCTTGGTGAGCTGATGTGCATGGATGCGCTGAACCGGAATGAATCATGCGGAGGGCACTTCCGTGAAGAATTCCAGACAGAAGAAGGAGAAGCAAACCGTGATGATGCTAATTACGCTTATGTTGCTGCATGGGAATACAAAGGAAATTATTCTTATGAACTGCATAAAGAGGAATTAAAATTCGAAGCGATCAAGATTGCTGCGAGGAGTTATAAATAATTTGACAATTTGGAAATGTGCCAATTTGCCAATCCATGAACGGTTAAAACATAAAGAAATACTATTTGAAAAATGAAGATTACTACCAGATGAATTTTCAAATTTTCAAATTAATTAATCTTCAAATTAAAAAAACATGAGTCACGGTAACATGAAAATAACGCTGAAGGTATGGCGTCAGAAAAATTCAAAGAACAACGGGCAACTGGTAACTTACCAGCTGAATGATATTTCCCCGGACATGTCGTTCCTTGAAATGTTCGATGTGCTTAATGAGCAGCTGATCGTAAAAGGTGAAGATCCTGTAGCTTTCGACCACGATTGCCGCGAAGGGATCTGCGGTGCCTGCAGCATGTTCATCAACGGACGTCCTCATGGGCCAAAGAACAAAGTAACAACCTGTCAGCTGCACATGCGTTCATTCAAAGATGGTGATACTATTGTGGTAGAACCCTGGAGAGCTGCGGCATTCCCAGTGATCAAAGACCTTACGGTGGACCGCTCGGCATTTGACCGTATCATTGCGAAAGGCGGATATATTTCCGTAAATACGGGAAATGCCCAGGATGCAAACAGTCTTCCTATTCCTAAAGTAGATGCTGACAAATCTTTTGAAGCGGCTGCTTGTATCGGATGTGGAGCATGTGTTGCCACCTGCAAGAATTCATCAGCAATGTTATTCGTTTCTGCAAAGATCTCCCAGCTTGCATTATTGCCTCAGGGTAAAGTGGAACGTGTGGCACGTGCTAAGAATATGGTTGCACAAATGGATGCTGAAGGATTTGGCAACTGCACAAACACTGGAGCCTGCGAAGTGGAATGCCCTAAAGGAATCTCTCTTGAGAATATCGCCAGGATGAACAGAGAGTTTTATGTAGCGAATTTGAAAGATTAGATAAAATACTTTTTAAAAATGAAAAAGACCCGCAATAACTGTGGGTCTTTTTTATTTGGCTCTTAGCTATCCGATATATGAGACCTCTAATTGGTTTGTTGCAAGACAGTTAAAGATTCGTATCTTTCTAAAACCATTAACAATTAAAAAGCTCCGAATTTCCATCCATCTGAAACTAATGAAAACAAAAAACTACACTCTATTATTATTCATTGCATTTATAGGTTTTATGATTCCGGGTATTTTAAAAGCACAATACACAAAGTTATGCGAATATTCGGGTAGCACAACCGGGAGCACTCCCTACGGAACGCTCGTTTCTGACGGAACTTTTTTATATGGAATGACGGATCAGGGAGGAATTAATGGAAAGGGGACTATATTTAAAATAATGCCTGATGGAACAGGATATTCTACACTATTCGCCTTTGATGGTCCTAATGGAAGAGGTGCTTTGGGCTCACTTATTTCCGAAGGTTCATTTTTGTATGGAATGACTTGGGCAGGAGGAACCAATGATAAAGGTGTTGTTTTCAAAATAGAATCGAATGGGACTAATTATGTTAAACTACATGAATTTAATGGCTTAAATGGAGAATCACCATATGGATCTCTTGTGTCAGACGGAGTCTTTTTATACGGAATGACTCCATACGGTGGTTCAAATGGTGCAGGAGTAATTTTTAAAATAAAAAACGATGGTACGGCATACACTAAATTAATTGATTGTAATAATATGACTGGAGGAAATCCTCGTGGAACTCTCATATTTGATGGAATATTTTTATATGGGATGACCCTGAGTTCAGGGACCATTTTTAAAATAAAGCCTGACGGAACCGGATATTTAAATATATATAGTTTCACCTCTATCATTGATTGGGCAGGTGCTTATGGAACACTTGTTTCGGATGGCACCTATTTATATGGTATGGCACAAGGTGGCATAAACGGTGCGGGAGTAATTTTTAAAATAATGCCAGATGGAACAGGCTTCTCCAAGATTTATGATTTTACAGGATCTCTTTATAATTATTTAAAGACCTTAATTTATGATGGAACATACTTATATGGAATGTCGAAAGAAAGTGGTTTTAGTTCAAAAGGGTATGTATTTAAAATTAAAACCGATGGAACAGATTTTACCACCATACATAACTTTAATGGTACTGATGGTGCAAACCCAGACGGCTCGCTGGTTTCTGACGGAACATTTTTATATGGAATGACAAATGAAGGAGGAACATCAAATGCAGGTACGATTTTTAAAATAAAGCCAGACAGTACCAATTTTACCAAGTTATTTGATTTTGACCATTACTCAATCCAATCTAATGGAGCTTACCCTCGGGGTACTCTTGTTTCAGACAGCACTTTTATGTATGGTGTTGCCTGGGGTGGCACGAATGGTAAAGGTGTGATCCTAAAAATCAAACCGAATGGTTCCGAATGTTCTGTTCTTTTTGATTTCAATTCATCGACTGTTTCTGGCCCTATTGCCGGTGTGCTTTCAGATGATAGCTGTTTTTATGGGACCGCAGGAGGAGGAGGCACAGCAAATGGCACTATCTATAAAATTAAAAGGGATGGCACCGGATTTACGCACTTACATAGTTTTGGTTCAGGTCCATATGGGAGATTTCCCAGTGGCTCTCTTATTTCTGACGGAACTTTTCTATATGGAGTTACAAACATGGGCGGAATAAATGGTAATGACTGTGCATTTGGTTGCGGGGTGATCTATAGAATTAAAAAAGATGGTACTGCCTACTCGGTATTACATACCTTCAATGCCACCGAAGGCCGACATCCCCAGTGCGCCCTTATTTTTGACGGAACTTTCCTTTACGGGATGACCGGAGGTGGAGGATTAAATGGATTGGGAACAATATTCAAATTAAAACCAGATGGTACTGATTTCACAACACTCTTAAATTTTGCAGGAAGTAGTAATGGGAGTATTCCGCTTTATAGTGGCCTTGTATCAGATGGAAATTTTCTTTATGGAATGACAGGACGTGGCGGAGCATACGACCACGGAACTGTTTTTAAAATAATGACTGATGGAACCGGGTATTCCAAACTTTTTGATTTTGACAGTATAAATGGATCCGGTCCTTCAAACACTCTTATTTTGGATGGCTCTTTTTTATATGGAATGACTCCGCATGGTGGAGTTAGCGCTGATTGTTATGGGGGCTGTGGTACTGCCTTCAGAATAAAGACAGATGGAACATGGTTCACTAAAATTCTAGATTTTGATAATTTTTCAAATGGCAGTGAACCAACAGGCGCTTTTTTTTCTGATGGGGTTTCCTTATATGGTACCACAGAGAAGGGAGGGACTTATGATTATGGAACAGTATTTAAACTCGGAATTCCTGTGGTTGGAATTGCAGAAAATAATT
Organism: Bacteroidia bacterium; assembly: GCA_036386835.1. GTDB lineage: Bacteria > Bacteroidota > Bacteroidia > 2-12-FULL-35-15 > 2-12-FULL-35-15 > 2-12-FULL-35-15. The sequence goes on along the minus strand of DASVUX010000034.1, from coordinate 59,480 downwards.
CAGTAACCGAGTTTAAAACATATCCTAACCCAGCTACCGGGCCTATTATAGTAGAAACCAACGAAAAAGAATTTTGCTTGAATATTACCAATATATTGGGCGGAAAAATTTACCAGGCGAAAATTAAGAACCCAAAGGCAGAGATTGATTTAAGTAAACAACCGAACGGTGTTTATTTTATAAATGTACAAAGTGAAAAAGGATCGGGTACACAGAAAGTAATAATTCAGCACTAATTAATTACTACGGTAAATAATTGATTTCATGAAATTAGGAATAAAAAAAACCGCTGCTCAGCGGTTTTTTATTCTTAATCGTGTTAACGCATCAAATTTATATGGCCTTCTTTGGATAACTCCTGATCAGACCAGCTCATAGCGCGAACTTTATACACATACACATCGTTGTTCTGCAATATGCCTTTGTAGAATCCATCCCAGCCAAGCACCAGGTCGTTGGACTCAAATACCAGTTCACCCCATCGGTTGTAGATCTGGAAGCTTTGCAGCTCTTTGATTCCCCAGCCTTTTACATAGATGACATCGTTAACACCATCGCCATTCGGAGTGAATGTTGTTGGAAGTTCAACGAAGATCTCAGGGTGAATATCGATATTAAAATAATATGTAGCATTTGTACATCCGAAGATATCTTCAGCGTACAACATATAAGTCATCTCTTCAAGCGGCCTTGCCGAAGGATTTGAACATTGCAGGCAGCTTAATCCATCGGGCGGAGTCCAGGTAAACAAGATCGTTCCATCGGCATTACTGATCGGCAACATGGCTGAATCACCCAGCACGATGGTCGTATCCCAGACGAAACCTGTTAATGGGGGCACAACATACAAATAAGCCGAGCCTGTATTCCTGCAGCTGTTCGTATCCACTACGGTAACTGTATAAGAGCCGGAATTCAAACCTGTGAGTGTTGGGTTGTAAATGGAATCATTATTTAATTCTGTTCCGGGGGTCCAGCTATAGATATAATTATTTGCAGGATCATACCCATTCACTGAAAGCTGTGCCGCACTGTACATGCACACGGAGTCACCAACAGGATCTACTATCGGTAATGGCAACACAGTGATCAATTTTGTAGTTGTATCCCTGCATCCGAAGCTGCTGTTTTGGGCGATGAGGATCGTATGGTAAGTCCCGGTATCAGCATATGTATGGCTCAGCCCGGTGGAAGTACCGGAGGTTGTTCCATCACCGAGGTTCCAGGTAAAAATATTGCCGCTTGGCGGTGATGATGTGTTGATGAATGAAACACTTTCACCCAGGCAAAGGAGAGAATCATTTCTTGTGAAATCCGCTTTTACATAATGGATAAACACAGTTTGCTGGACCACCACAGGACATACATTATCCTGTCCGTAAACCGTAAGTTTCGCAACTGTTTGCCCGGAAGGCGGCAGGAAGTTGTATGGATGAGAAACAGGACTCACATTATCAATTGAGAACCCATCGCCAAAATCCCATGAGTAGCTGCCCACGTCAAGTGTATCAAACAACGTGAACGTGATCACATCCCCTTTACAGATATTATTATTACTCATTATAAAATCCCCTGCCGGCCCGACTACATTCAGCACTTTCGTAACCGTATCCTTACAGCCATAACTTGTGCTTACAACAAGTGAAACATTATGTGTGCCTGTTGCAAACACGAGCGAAAGCGCAGATGAATTGCTCGTTCCGGCACCCCAGTTCCACAGCGGGGTGATCGGGGAACTGCTTGTTGATGTATTGGTAAAATTCACCTGTTGCGGGTTACACAATGTTGTAAGACTGTCAACATCACTCACAAAGCCGGCAACAGGATAATCCTGGATATTCAGATTGACTGTGGCTGTTCCCGTACAACCTGTAGCAATCTCACTATAGGTAAGCGTTATGAGATGAGATCCTGACGTAGTGAAAACATGGCTCTGATTATTTCCTGTGGCAAAATTACCATCACCAAAATTCCAGTTATATGAGAGACCGGAACCCTGTGAAGTATAATTTGTAGCGTTCAGTGTTACCGGCTGCCCCAGGCAGATATTCGGCAAACTTGAAATCACGCTTGTCGGGGTGTAAATCGTGATCAGCTGCGTAAGCGTCCCGGTACATCCCAGTGCATTCGTTATTGTTAAAGACGTTAAATAGGCTGAACCTGCTGCCGTATTATAAATATGAGTAGCATTTTGTGTTGATCCGTTTGGTGTGCCGTCACCAAATGACCAGCTGTAAGAGGTTATTGTTGTATCTGAAGTACTCATGTTTGTGAATGAGATCGTATCAGGCAAACAGATATTCATGTCACTCACAGTATAACTGGGAACGAGATTATATACTTCAACCGTTTTGATAAGAGTATCCTTACATCCGTTTATATCCATCACAACGAGCCCTACTGTCTGTGCACCGGCATTTGAAAAGGAGATCGGGCTGTTCGGACTGCTTGAAGTGATGGGGCGCATGGAGGGATCGCTGAAAAACCATGTATAACCCCGATAGCATGAAGGCCCTACATCTATGGAAGGCGAGGCATCATAGCTATAGCTGCTGCCGCCACAAAGGAGGCTGTCGGTGGCAAACATCGCAACAATATTCCTGATATGTGCAACGATCGTGTCTGAGGAAGCCGGGCAGCCTGAAGTACTGTTAACTGCCGTCAGAATTATAGTATAGTCTCCGGAAGCAGCATACGTGTGGGTGAATGTTCCGCCCGAAGTTGATGATGTGCCATCCCCGAAATCCCAGGTCAGGCTTGTTGCATCCTGGCTGGTATCTGTCAATTGAATATCATATGGAGTATTGCAATCGATCAGGTAATCAAAACCGGCTATCGGGCCTTTAACGTTGATAAGATTCGGCTTGGTGATCGTAGAATAACATCCGTTGTATTCGGCTGTGAGCGTGATCGACTGCGGACCTGTATGACCGTCAAAAACAAAAGAAGGGCTGCCATCCGTAAAACAATGTGATAGTAATTCTTCACTTGCGGAATAGTGCCAGGCATCAACATTCGCGCTGTCTGCGGTGAGATTTGTAAATGTCACCGTCTCCCCGGGGCATATATCCACCTTGTCAACGGTGAAATCCAGTACAACCGGGCCGCCTACTTCTATCCGCACAGGATAAGATGTATCCTTGCAACCAAGACTGTTCGTTATTGTAAGCACCACATCATATTCACCCGGAGTATTAAAAACGTGTGTATGCGGGGCACCGCTTGCCAGTGAATTTACCGGTGAGCCGTCATCATACTCCCATGACCAGTTAACCACAGGTTCGTTTGACCGGGTGGAATCATTGAATGTAACAGTTAAAGGTGCACATCCTTCAGTTAAGTCCGGAATAAATCTTGCCCAAGGAAGATTTATAATTATAGGTGAAGTAAATGATGCGATACAACCATTAGCTGTAGTAATTGTCAAAGTTGCAGGAATACTGTTCTCTCCAAGCTCAATATCCGCAGAATCCTTTGTAACGTCATGCACAAATACAGGATTCTGGATACTATCACCAAAGCTCCAGTCCCAGTCAGTTACATTGTTGGGAGAGCTGCCATTGTATTGAACCGACAAAGGTTCATAACAGCTGTATGCCGGGACTGCCGTAAATGTTACAGTTGGTTCTTCAACGTACACTGCTATGGTTGTATCATTTGTACATGCACCTGCAATTGTGGTAAGCGTAATAAAATGCATTCCGGGAGTACTAAACTGAATAGTAGGCTCAAAAGAATTTGAATTATAGGGAGGAAGAAATGACCCGCCCGCACCAAGGCTCCAGAAAGAGGCTCCCGTGGAAGACAGGTTTTCAAGACTGTCGACCGGCACATTAATGCAAACAGTATCGGGTATTGAAAAATTCGCAACAGGCTGCCCGATGGATACATTTTGGGTAAATGTAGCAGAACAGTTATTCGTATCCGTTGCAGTGAGCACGACAGGGTATGCTCCATTTGCAGTATAAGTCTGCGATGCAGGGTTCAGCGTAGTATAAGTGTTCCCGTTCCCCATGTTCCACGTATATGTAAGCGGCAGAGAGGAGGTAGTGGTGTTTGTAAAATTAACTGCAAAAGGCGTAGTGCAGGATGAAGGAGGATTAGGGTTAGTAGTAAACGCAGCAGCAGGAGGATTTGATGCAGAAATAAAATCAGGATAAATAGTTGTCACATTACAGGTGGGAGAATTGGTGATCAGCTCAATGGAAATGCTGAAGATGCCGGCACCATAAACATGCGAAACAGGTGTGCCCGCACCGCCACCACCATCACCAAACGTCCAGTTATAAGATGTCAGGCCAACACCGCCCGGCAAGGAAGTATTCACTGCCATGGTCACATTTAACGGTGCGCAGCCCTGGGTAAGTGTGGATGCAGTTAATACCGGCACCGGCTTCGGATGAATAGTGATCGTTACTGTTCCTGCAACCGGGCCTGCAGGGGAATTGCTGAATTCAACAATGTATGTTCCAGGGGTAGTGAATGTATTAGATGGATTCTGAAGATTTGAAGTTGCTCCGTCCTGGAAATCCCAAAACCATGTGGCAGAACCCGCCGGGGCTGTAAACTGGACTACTGCTGGCGCACAGCCTTCCGAGATATCAGAGGTCTGGCTATTTGCCGCAAAGACTGAAATAACTGCAGCAACAACAAATATGATTTTCTTTATTCCCATCTCACGTAAAAAATCAAAAATAAACTATTTTAAGTGACGGAAGCCAGCTTTTGAATTTAATTGGAACAAAATAGTACATTAGAAGAAAGGAATGTTTTTTCTTCTAACTTTGTTTTCTTTAAATGAACCGGATGAAAAAATTTATTTCATTACTATTGCTTAGCTGCCTGACCACGCTGGTATCAGCCCAGATCCGGGAACGCTTGCCCTGTATTGATAAAAAGTTTTCTATCGTTGTTCATATTGTCCGTGACAATACACCCGCTCCGGGTATTACAGAACCGCAGATCCTCGAGAATGTGGATTCCCTGAACAAAGCTTTTGCACCGATATGTGTATCATTTGAAGTATGCGAGTTCCGCTACATAGACAACTCTTATTATAATACAATTAAAAATCAGAACTGGGAAGAAATGCAGGTCCTTTACAATGTGAAGAACCGCATTAATCTTTATTACGTTGAACAGATCGAATCGCCTGCGGGGGCCTGCGGGTTTGCGGGACTCGGGTGTATCACCAATTTAAATTCAGAAGGTGTAGTGATCAAAAAGCTCGCTTCCTGCATCGGGTCCACCTCCAAAACCCTCAAACATGAGATGGGCCATTATTTTGGCCTCCTGCACACATTTGAAGGCAGCGGGACGGAACTTGTTGACGGATCGAATTGTTTAACTGCCGGTGATCTGATCTGTGATACTCCCTCAGACCCATTTGTAGATGGCCAACCAACTTCCAATTATGTTAACGGAAGCTGCAGGTTCATTTCTATGCTTACGGATGCAAACGGTGATTTTTATGATCCTATTGTCGGAAATATAATGTCATATTATCCTGATAACTGTGCCTGCGGATTTACGCATGACCAGTATATGAAGATGGCCAAAAAATACCTGTCACAAACCGGAATGTGGTAATGAAGCACTTATACTCTGCACTTTTTATTTTTACCGCTACTGCTGCTTCATACGCCCAGGATATCCATCTTTCACAATTCTACCATTCTGATCATTTACTAAGCCCTGCCAAAGTAGGTGACTTTGAAGGCGATTACAGGGTAACGGGAAATTACCGCAACCAATGGAGAGAGATCTCTGATCCGATCAGCACTTACATTATTTCATTTGATAAAGCATTTCACTATTATTCCCACGAGATAGACGGTGGTATTATGGTTGCCCGTGATGAATTCACCGGCTTTAACCAGGTAACCACAAAAGTTATTTTAACAGGAGGTTATGGATACAAATACAAGGGACATACTTTCAGGGTAGGTATTCAGCCGGGCCTTACATTCAGAAAGACAGACCTCTCCAAACAAACTTTCCCGGTTCAATGGGATTATGCTGATGGCACTTTTAACCAGGATCTTTCCAACCAGGAAAGCAATATCAGCGCTTCACAATATTTCTTTGATCTTAATCTTGGTGTGCAGTGGAATAAGCGATTCGGAAAGCTGGAACCTAAAGTCGGCTTCGCGCTAAATCATGTTAACCGCCCGAAGGACACATATTTTAACACAGTAACCGAACGACTGAGAACGCGAAAAGTTGTTCATGCGGAAGTGGATTATCATCTTTCACCAAAATTCATCCTTCAGCCCAAATTATTGTGGATGTGGACAACCAACGCCAACGACATGGTGCTTGGAACAAACGTAAGGTACAAGCTTCCGAACAAAACGATCACTTCTATATTCGCGGGCATTTATTACCGTCATGGGATAAAGCGGACACTTGACGCGGCCATTCCTGTTGTAGGCTGCCGCTTCAAGCAGATCGACCTTGGTTTTAGCTACGATGTGAACGTTTCGTCTCTGAGCGATAATGTTAAACGAAGAACCACTTTTGAATTTTCACTGATCTACACTGCGCCCAGTTTAAAACCTAAATTTACTGCCTTGCCTTGCGACAGGTATTAAAATCATTCTATATGTTCAGGCCCCTGCTTATTATTTCTTGTTTGTTTTTCTTTTCTGCAGGCATCGCGCAGGTCTCCCTGGAAATCGATGAAAAGAAGGAAGGCCAGCTGAAGAATCTTGCCAGGGAAGCTGAAAGAACAGGAGAGATCTATCTTGCACTGGAATACTATAAGCAGCTTGTCGCACTCGCCCCTGCGAATGCCAAGAACCAGTACAAAGCAGCTGAGTTATATCGGTATACACGGAATTATGCTGAGGCGGAAAAATATTATGAACAGGTCTGCACAAGCTCACTTGAAAAATACCCTGATGCGTTATTTTATCTTGCAGCAATGCAAAAGGCAAACGGCAAGCATAAAGAAGCCGGAGAGAATCTTGCCAAATTTAAAAAGATAAGCAAGGACGTTTCTGATGAACGTTTAAAAAAGCTTTACAAAACAGAACTGGAAGGCTGTAACCTGCCTGCCCTTTACAAGGATTCGGTCCCGAATGCAGTAATCTCAAACATGGGAAATGCAATCAATAATCCGCACATTGACTTCTCCCCTATTCCTGTTTCTGAAAAAGAACTGATCTTTGGTTCACTGAGAGAAACAGAGGCGAAGTTCTATGACGCAAAAACCGTTGACACGATGAAACTTCCTGTCAGGAAATTCTACATTGGTGAAAAATCAGACCAGGACTGGAAATTCAAGGGCGAACTCGAAGGCCCTTTCAATTCAAATGATATTAATATTGCCAACGGAACCTTCTCACTTGACAGGACACGTTTTTATTTCACCCGCTGCGAACAGAACTGGCAGTACAAAATGATTTGTAAGATCTGGTATTCCGAGAAAAAGGGAAAGGCCTGGTCAGAGCCGGTATTAATGGACGAGCAGATCAATATGGCCGGATACACCTCCACTCACCCAACTATGGGAAGAGGCAGCAAGAAGAACCAGGAAATCCTTTATTTTGTATCTGACCGCCCGGGAACACGGGGAGGACTCGATATCTGGTACTCCGAATTTGATCCCCGGAAAAAATCTTTTAAAGCACCAAAGAATGCAGGAAACAAGATCAATACGATCGGCAGTGAGATCACCCCATTCTATGACGTAAAAACAAAAACACTTTATTACAGTACCGATGGGAAAGCAAATATTGGCGGACTCGATATTTACCGCTCCACCGGTGAACTGAACGCATGGGAACCCTCAGTGAATTTAGGCCCGCCTGTCAACTCTCCGGCTGATGACCTTGATTTTGCATTAAAAACAGATGCTAAAGGAGGCTTCATCGCTTCGAACCGGGCCGGGGGCCAATCGTTATACAATGCAACGTGCTGTGATGATATTTATGAATTTGTTTATACCAACTTTATTGAATTGATCTGCATCGGAAAGATCCTTGATTCAAAAACAAAGGACTGTATTGATAATGCGAAGCTGAGTGTGTATATCGTTAACGGTGAGGATAAGTACCTTTCAGAAGAGATCACTGTTCCAGGGTGTGATTACAAGCTGCAGCTAAGGCCGGGAATGGATTACATAATTGAAGCCGGAAGGAATGACCACTTCAATAATTCAGTCACCGTATCAACCAAAAACATTAAGAAATCAGATACACTAAGAAAGAATATCGAGCTTGAACCGATACCTGTTCAGCCCATCGTTATTCCGCATCTGAATTATGAATTCAGCAGCGCACAGCTGACACATGATTCAAAAATACTTCTTGACACCACTTTGCTGCTCCTGCTCCAAAAGAACCCTGACATTATTCTCGAACTGTCATCGCATACGGACAGCAAAGGCACAGATGCATACAACATGAAGCTTTCCCAGAAGCGTGCTGAGAGTGTGGTAAATTATTTATCCGGAAAAGGCATTGATAAAAGCAGGCTCACGCCTAAAGGTTATGGTGAAACAATCCCGCTGGCGCCTAACGAGAACAGGGATGGGAGCGACAACCCTGAAGGCCGGCAGATCAACAGGAGGACAGAATTCAAGGTTATTGGAAAGATAGATCCCGCACTGATACGTTACGATAATGGTGGTGAAGATGCTTCAGAAAAAGAGGGAACACCAAAAGAAGAACAACCTGGAAAGGATGAATGATCTTAAAATTACGATTATCTCTTTTCTATCGGGAAGCCTTTCGTTATCCATTCATTAAAACCTTTCTCCAGGTTGTAAACGCGCTTAAAGCCGCTTTTCTCCATATACTCTGCACACTCAAGGCTCCTTCTTCCGCTGGCGCAATAAACATAATAGGTCTTGTTCTTATCGAGTTTGTCAATTTTAGCTTCTGCATCTTTAGCAAGATAATCAAGCTGAATTGCGCCTTTAAGATATCCTTTATTCAAAAGTTCATCGGTAGTACGAAGATCAAGAAGGATCCCATTCTTATCATTGCCAGATGCAGCCCTGAACCTTTCCGCAGAAAGATTCGTGATCACTTTATTTGAGCTGCCGCCTGTTTGTGCGGAAGCCATGTTTACCGAAACAACTGCAATCAGGGTGAAGATGAAAGTTCTCATGTATTTTGTCATGGTTAAATTACTGTAACAGGCTGTACCAGCTTTATCCCGGTTTCTTTTATTTTCCCCATTCCGCCAAGAATGTTCGTGACATTCTCAAAGCCTTTTTGCTTCATGATCGAAGCGGCTATCATTGAGCGGTATCCTCCTGCGCAATGTACATAGTAATGATTATTCTTATCGAGGGTATGAAGCTCTGATTTTAACCTGGAAAGACAGATGTGCTGCGCCCCTTCTATCATCCCATTTTCAACTTCACCCGGTTTCCTTACATCCAGTATATTTTGCCCTGGATTACTGCTCAGCCGGGCTGCAAGATCATCAGCTGTCATGCTGGTCACTGTGTCGGTTTTCTTACCGGCAGCTTTCCATGCATCCACTCCTCCTTTAAGATAACCCTTCACATTCTCATATCCGACCCTGGCAAGACGGAGCACTGCTTCTTTTTCCTTGCCTTCATCTGCTACGAGGACAAGCGGAATATTCGGATCAAGCAAAGCGCCAACCCATGGGGCGTACTGCCCGTTCAACCCTATATTCACCGCATCCGGCACAAAGCCTTTTTCAAAATCATCCGGGGTCCTTACATCAAGGATAACAGAACCTTTGGCAATCTCTTTCTCAAATTCATCTACAGAAAGAGCTTTCGAATTCTTGTCAAGAACTTCATCAATACTGGAATATCCATGTTTATTAAGCTTGGCGTCCATAGCAAAATAGCCGGGCGCATCCGCAAGGCCATCTGTTACCGCCTTAATAAACTCCTCCCGCTTCATCGGCTGCATGGCGTAATTCATTCTCTTTTGCTGGCCAATGGTTGAAAAAGTTTCTTTACCGATATTCTTTCCGCAGGATGATCCTGCACCATGGGCAGGGTAAACAATCACCTCATCAGCCAGCGGCTTCAGCCTGGTATTAAGTGAATCATAAAGCATTCCTGCAAGGTCATTCACAGTCAGGTCACTTTTTATGGCAAGATCAGGACGCCCCACATCACCTACAAACAGGGTATCACCGGTAAATACGGCATGTTCCTTCCCTGACTCGTCAATTAAAAGATAACAGGACGATTCCAGCGTATGGCCCGGAGTATGCAGAACCTTTATTTTGATCTTCCCGATGGAAAAGGTTTCGCCATCCTTTGCAACGTATGATTTATAAGATGTTTCCGCTGTCGGCCCATATACTATTTCAGCACCGGATTTGCGTGCAAGATCAATATGACCTGAAACAAAATCAGCATGAAAATGCGTTTCAAAAACATATTTAATACTGGCTTTTCTCTTTTCAGCAAGCGCCAGGTAAGGCTCTGTTTCACGCAAAGGGTCTATGATCGCTGCAACTCCATCCGATTCAATATAGTAGGCTGCTTCAGCAAGACAGGAAGTATATAATTGTTCAATATACATTGGAGAATTCTGGTTTTTGAATTACATGTAAAAATACGAAGAATTTTATGAAGATTTCCACATCCCGGGTTCTAACTATTTAATTTACTAATTTAGCCGGCCTGTTATACTTAAGCTTTAGCAATTGTTTTCAAAGATAAACCTGACAAGGGGACTATTTGTTTTAGTTCTGATTTTATGTTTTACTCCCCTGGCTTCAGCTCCCGCTGCATTGTTTGCCGGCCTTATCTTTTCTCTTGTTTTAGGGAACCCGTTTCATCAATATACGAAAAAAGGCACAGGCTTTCTTCTTAAGGCGTGTGTTGTAGGCCTTGGCTTTGGGATTCATGCCGACCAGGCCATGGAAGCAGGTTCAAAAGGTGTGTTATTTACTATTGCTACCATATTCGGCACGATCATCTTAGGGTACCTGATCGGAAAATGGTTCAAAATAGAATCTAAAACCTCGCACCTGATCTCATGTGGTACAGCCATTTGCGGAGGAAGCGCGATTGCAGCGATCGCTCCTGTGATCAGGGCGAAAGAGGACCAGATTTCAATGGCTTTAGGGACTGTTTTTACATTGAACGCGATCTCGTTATTCATTTTTCCTTTCATAGGCGCAGCATTCCATTTGTCACAAACGCAATTCGGGATTTGGGCGGCAGTCGCGATACACGACACCAGTTCAGTTGTTGGGGCATCAAGCAAGTACGGGCTTGAAGCGATGCAGATAGCTACAACCGTTAAGCTTGCAAGGGCACTTTGGATCATCCCGGTGGTATTCTTTTCTGCAATGGTCTTTAAAAACAGGACGTCAAAGCTTGCCGTTCCTTATTTCATGATACTTTTCTTCATTGCCATGCTGCTTAACAGCTATATACCGGCACTTGCACCTGTTTCTGCGGTGATCACGTTTATAGCAGGAAAAGGGATCATTGTGACACTTTTCCTGATCGGGTCGGATCTTTCAAAAGAAACCATCCGCTCTGTTGGCTTCAAGCCTTTCTTCCAGGGTATTCTACTATGGGTAGTGATTTCTGTGGCCTCGCTCGCGGTGATCATCCAGACAGTAAAATAATCCGGTTATTTTTCCAAAAAATAAACGCGTCCTTGTTGTGGACGCGTTTATTTTTTTTATTATTATTCTTTACTGGAAAGCATTTATTCCGGTAACATCCATACCTGTGATCAGGAGATGAATATCATGTGTTCCTTCATAAGTAATCACAGATTCAAGGTTCATCATATGGCGCATGATCGGGTACTCACCTGTGATTCCCATACCACCATGGATCTGGCGGGCTTCACGGGCAATCTGTAACGCCATGTTCACATTGTTCCTTTTTGCCATTGAGATCTGCGCAGGTGTTGCACGGTGTTCATTTTTAAGGACACCTAATCTCCATGTCAGCAACTGTGCTTTCGTGATCTCTGTGATCATTTCGGCAAGCTTCTTTTGGGTTAGCTGGAAGCCTCCAATCGGTTTGCCGAACTGGATGCGTTCTTTAGAATAACGCAGTGCCGAATCATAGCAATCCATTGCCGCCCCGATCGCACCCCACGCAATTCCGTAACGTGCGCTGTTAAGGCAGCCTAAAGGGCCTTTTAAACCTTTGATAGTGGGGAACAAATTTTCTTTGGGAACTTTTACATTTGCGAACACCAGCTCACCTGTTGCGCTTGCACGCAAGCTCCATTTACCGTGTGTTTCAGGAGTTGTAAATCCCTCCATGCCTCTTTCAACCACTAATCCCCTGATATCTCCTGCTTCATCCTTTGCCCATACAACAGCTATATCCGCGAACGGTGCATTGGAGATCCACATTTTAGCGCCATTCAGTAAATAATGGTCGCCTTTGTCTTTTATGTTCGTGATCATCCCGGAAGGGTTTGATCCGTGGTCAGGCTCGGTAAGCCCGAAACAACCCATCATTTCGCCCGCAGCAAGCTTTGGAAGGTATTTTTTCTTTTGTTCTTCAGTACCGTATGTATAGATCGGGAACATTACCAATGAGCTTTGAACAGAAGCTGTCGAACGTAATCCGCTGTCACCCCGCTCAAGTTCCTGCATCAGGATACCGTAAGAGATCTGGTCAAGGCCGGGGCCACCATATTCAGCAGGGATGTAGGGACCGAAAGCACCTATCTCTGCCAGCCCCTTGATCCACTGTTTTGGAAATTTTGTAGTCTGGCAGGCTTCTTCCACGATCGGGGAAACTTCTTTCTTAACCCATGCGCGGGCAGTTTCGCGGATAAGCTTATGCTCATCGGTCAGTAATTCATCCATTAAATAATAATCATGAGCTTCAAATCTGTCTGTTGCCATTGGGATCGTTTTAAATTTCGCGAACAAAAGTAATGAAATAAATTATAAAAATTGTGCTTTGCCGCTTTGGGCTATAATATCGTTAAACCTGTTGAAACACCTGATGTTTAAAGCCCTCAGCCTGATGAATCCGGATGTTTGAAAATATATCGGGAAATTCCCCGTTGTCCTGAAACCTTAGCGCATGGCTCTCGTTACAATAAGTGATTGTTGAAAACGTTTGTTAAAAAGTTTGCGATCGCCATCCTAAAATCGTAAATTAGTAAGGTTACTTTTATAAAAATTAAAAACTGACACCGTGAAAAGACTCCTATTCATACTCTCCGCCTTTTTATTAAGTTTTATCACCTCTGCAAAAGAAGGTGAACCCGGCACACCGGGGACGAGCAGCAAGCCCTCGTTTCATGCCTCCACGATCGACAGGTATGTTGTAGGCCTGAATGGTGTCACTCCCATGAAATTCATGAATGATGAGGTCCTTTTCAGAGAAGGCTGGCATATGCTTCCACAGGCCCAGTTCTGGCAGCAGATCATGAATCTTACCCCCGATTCGGCAATTATTAATGTAGGCAGCACACGCCAGGTGCTTGACCGCATTTATATTAAAAAATGGAGCAAATACACGGAAGTTCAGAAAGCCCTGTATAAAGACAGCATACGTAAATACAACAGCATCCCGGACAGCGTTTCATTACTGGTAACCACCGGCAAAAAGGATTTTTATGAGTTCAAAAAAGTAATGCCCACTATCAGCCGCGCCATTGAAGCATTTAAACAAAATGGGGTAGATCCATGGTATGCTCAGGCAATCCTGCTGATTGAAAGTCCGGGCAAAAGCAATACAAAGTCCTGTGTTGGCGCTAATGGCCCGTTCCAGCTCATGAAATCGGTTGCGCGTGCACAGGGACTGAAAGTGAACAAAACAGTGGATGAACGCACGGATATTGACCGTGCCGCATATGGTGCGTCCCGGTTGTTGAGCAGGATCTGTATCCCGTACACTAAAGCGATGCTTGACAGTCAACACATATCTTATCAGGAAACTGATCTTTGGTTCAGGTTGCTTGTAATGCATTCCTATCATGCAGGTGCAGGGAATGTTGCCGGTGTTATCAGGAAGATCAACCCTACAGAAGGCGGCATGCAGCTGATCCAGAAAGTGTGGCAGACAACATACGGGGGATTCAAGAATTCTTCACAGAACTACTCGCAGCTCGTCCTTGCAGCATTCACCAACTTTGATGCTATAGTGATGCCTTCCGATTCCGTTTATCTGATTGATGGCGACAGGATGTTCAACTCATATGCCCAATGTAAATGTGCACCTTATGATGCAGGCAGTTATCTCGGTGATTGCATTTCCGAATATGAGAATGACCTCCTGGAAGGTGTTATCCCGTTCGATTATTTTATAAATAAAGTAAGGACTGTGGAAGCTGAATTAAGCGGGCTTGCGCCTTATCAGCCGCTTCCGGGAAATGACGAACATTATAATGATATTGCATTTCAGCTTTTAAAAGCGAAAAAGACAGAAGAAGCATTCAAGCTGTTCAAGCTGAATGAAACACGTTATCCTGAATCAGCTTCCGTATGCCATGGACTCGGTGAAACCTACCGGATGATGGGGCAAAAAGAACGCGCACTTGAGTATTATAAAAAGTCACTTAAGCTGAACCCTAATAACGAAGAGACTCTTCGGGCTATGGCAAGATTAAACGCTAAATAAGTTTAAGCACAAATAACCCTTCAACTAAAGAACTCAAGAGCCTGGCATATTTGTCAGGCTTTTTTCATCTGATTTTCTCTGTGAATCCCCGCTTCTCTGTTCCGTGGTGATTTTCACTTTTCTCATCCGGCCTTATCGCCTTTTTTCGTAAATTAGCATTCCTTTAAAAAGCCCCATTGATAAAGAAAGAAGACATAGACAAGATCTTTGATGCCGTACGGATCGAAGAGGTGGTTGCCGACCACGTTTCCTTAAAGAAACGGGGAGTCAACCTGATCGGGTGCTGTCCCTTTCATGATGAAAAAACACCTTCCTTTTATGTTTCCCCTGTGAAAGGAATTTACAAGTGCTTCGGCTGCGGAAAGGGCGGACATGCGGTGAACTTTTTAATGGAACTTGAAAAGCTTACCTATCCTGATGCTTTACGCAAGCTTGCAAAAAAATACAATATTGAAATAATCGAGAAAGAGCTTTCTCCTGAGGAGGTCCTGCACCAGGATGAGCGGGAAAGCCTCCTGGTTGTTTCCTCATTTGCACAAAAGCATTTCTCAGAGAACCTGTACAATACTGATGAAGGAAAATCCGTTGGTTTAGGCTATTTTAAAGAAAGGGGCCTCAGGGAAGACATTATTCAGAAATTCCAGCTGGGATACAGCATTAACCATCGTACGGCATTCACCGATATAGCACTCGCATCAGGATATAACATAAAATACCTGGTTAAATCCGGGCTTACAATTGAATACAGGAACGACCCGCCTCCTGCTACAGAACAAAACCCGAATCCCCCTCCTCCGGAAGCTAAATATGCTGACCGTTTCTGGGGAAGAGTCATGTTCCCGATCCATAACAAGAACGGAAGGGTCATTGCATTTGGCGGAAGAACACTAAGGACGGATGCGAAAACATCAAAATATGTAAATTCCCCCGAAACCGAGATCTATCATAAGAGTGATGTGCTTTACGGGCTCTACCATTCAAAAGCTGCCATCGCAAAAGAGAAGTTCTGTTTCCTTGTCGAAGGTTACCTTGACGTTATTTCATTGCACCAGGCTGGAGTCGAAAATGTGGTAGCCAGTAGCGGAACTGCATTAACGGCCGGACATATAAAAGAAATCCAGCGTCTTACGAATGACATTACCATTTCATTTGATGGTGATAAGGCAGGCATAGATGCAACCGTGAAAAGTATTGATCTTCTCCTGGAAGAAGGCATGAATGTCAAGGTTCTTTTATTCCCGGATGGTAACGACCCGGACTCATACGCCAAAAAAGTCAGCACCGAAGAACTAAAAAATTTCATCCGTGATAAAGCTCAGAACTTTATCGAGTATAAAGCTGAGCTGCTTAACAAACAGAATAACCAGAATGATCCTTTAAAAAAGGCGGAAGCCATTGTCAGCATCGTTAAAAGCATAGCGCTGATACCGGATGCGATCTACCGTTCAGTTTACCTCCGCGAATGCAGCCGCATTATGGAGGTGGATGAACAGATCCTTTTAAGCGAACTGAATAAATTCCGGAACAAACGTTTTAACGAAAAGCAGAATAATCCAGGGAAGGCAGAAAGCCCGGCACCGGAACTCCCGGTTATTGAGCCAAAGAAAGAAAGTTCACTCGTAGATGCGGAATACCAGGAACGTGATATCATAAGAATCCTTATCAACTATGGCGAAAAGATAGTCAGGATCCCAAGTGAAGACGAGGAAGGCAACCCTGCAGAAGCTGAGATAACGGTTGCAGAACTTATCCTTCATGAATTACAGCATGATAACATCACACTCGAGAACCTGGTATATAACAGCGTGATCAGTGAGTTCAACCAAAGCCTCGAAAAATACCAGACGATCCCGAATCAGAAATATTTTATCAATCATGAGAATACAGCGATCTGCTCCCTGACAGTTGATCTTCTGAGTTCGCCTTACCAGCTCTCGAACTGGGAGCAGCATGACATATTTATCACCTTTGAGGAAGATGTTCTCAAGAAGAGTATTTACAATGCTATCTATGCTTTGAAAAGCAGGAAACTGGAGATGATGATCCAGGATAACCAGAAGAGATTGAAAGAAAATCCACCTGAAGAAGAAATGATCACGCTGATGCAAACACAACACCAGTTGCTTGAAGCGAAAAAAATGTTCAATGCCTTGCTCGGCAGGATCATTTTAAAATAGTTTTTCCCTATTACCGGTGAACAATACAAGCTCAGCAAATGAAGAAATTTTTCAGATATTTTATTTACATACTTTTTGCTGCTTCAATAACCGGCTGTATGAATTATAAAAAATACCTGACTGATGAGGTTATCCTTAAAGATGGAAATTCCCACACCGGCACACTGATTAAAGTTGATTCGGTTTACATAAAACTGAAGCATATCGATGAGTCGGTGCAGGTAATCCCATGGTCCAGTGTAGATTCTGTACAGGGAAAAAAATTGAAAACGTTCTTTCTGGGGATGAATCTTGGGTATTATAAATCACCATACTTTTCTGTATTCCGCAATGAACCCTTTGCTGCGGAAGGGTTGGGATTTCAACTGAAAGGCGGCTTTGCCATCAGGGGAATTAAAATGTATTACATCCATCTGACCCATGTGCCCTCACGTCCTTATCCTGTCACAAAATACGGCTTTGGTTACCAGCGCTACCTCGGAAGAAGCACTTATCTCAGGAAGAATACTTTCTTTGTCGGTGGAGAATTCAACCTGATGAATGTCAGATACAACAATGCACCGCAGGCCACGATGGAGCCTTTTACCGGATTTGACAAGAAACTGAATGAGCATCTCCGGATCCATTTCAAACTTGGTTTACAATTCAATCTTGCCAATAAGAATACACAGACCGGGGTGAACGCTACGATCGGGATCCATTTTATGAAACGTAATTTCAGGCAATATTATCAAACACTGAACAGCGAACACCGCTTACCAAGAAAGTGAGAGCACTGATCACCTACATATTATTAATTACCGGCTTTAACACTTTTGCCCAGACTGGCACCATGGTGTTCAACGATACGGTCATGCACAATATCAGCATTGAAACAGAATTGGTGAACTGGTTTGATACGCTTGAGCATGATTTTGACCAGAGCATGTCAAACCCCGACCTGTATCCTGAGAAATATCACAGATGCAGCGTTACCTGGGACGGGATATTATTGAGCAATTGCGGTTTCCGTGAGAAGGGGAATGCATCCAATACGCTCACCAGCTTCGGCAAAAAGAAACCTTTCAAGATCGCTTTTGATGAATTTACAAACCAGGAACTGGATGGCCTTGAAAAACTGAACCTGAACAATTTTACGAATGACCCGTCTTTACTTCATGATGTGATCTGCTTTAAGCTCTTCCGGGATGCGGGTATTCCGGCATCAAGAACATCGTTTGCCAAACTCACGGTCAATGGTGAATACATCGGGATATATGTGGTTATAGAAAATGTAGACAAAACATTTCTGAAAGACCACTACAACAGTGCAAATAATGATGGCAACCTTTACAAGACGGACAGGGGGGCACAAGTTTCGCTGAACTGGCTGGGTTATGGGACCCAGGGCTATGAAGACCAGGGGCTGAAGCTGACCACGAATGAAACGGAAAACGACTGGTCAGAACTGTTAGAGTTCCTGGATCACCTCAACAATGATTATTCTGATAACTTCAGGAATTATTTCGAAAGCAATTTCGACATCCATTCCTATCTAAAGATCCTTGCCATAGAAAAGCTTGTAAGAAGCTGGGACAGTTACTGGGGCGGAGGAAATAATTTTTACATGTATGAACATCCTGACGGAAAGATCCGCTGGATCCCATGGGATATGAATGAGACTTTCCAGGATATAAAGATCATCAGCGGTGTAAGTGATCTGCTTGACGGTTATCTTATACCTACAAATAAGTTTGATAAGCGCCCGCTGCTCAAAAGGATCTTTGAGATCGAAGACTATAAAAATGAATATCTGAATTATGCCTGTGAATTAATTCAATCAAATTTTTCACTTGACCATTTAGGACAATACATACTTGACCGGCATAATTTAATTGATGAGGCTTATAAATCAGACCCCTACAAATACAATACTTACCAGTCATTCGACAGATCACTTACGGAGTACAACCAGGATGCGGTTTCAGTAGCAGCTTCGGCATATGTCCTGAGAATAAATTATCCGGGACTATATCCTTTTATTCAATCGCAGCGTGAATGGGCAGTTGAGCAGATGGAAGGCTGGGAGCTTAAATGCTCCATTGAAGACAACTCCGTTTATGATCTTTTTGTGTATCCGAACCCGACTGATGACTACATAAATATAGCTCCAGATCCCGCTTCTCCTTTTGATTACGCACAATTTAAACTTTATGATTTCACCGGGAAGCTTTGCCTGAACACTAAATTCGATCTCACCGAAGGCGTTTATACATTAAAGCTTGATGAGGTTCCTTCCGGGATTTATTTACTGCTTAAATATTCTGCGGATGGCAGAATCGGAAGAGCTAAAATCATCGTAAATTCGCAGAAATGAAAAAAGAAAGGGCCATACTTATTATTCTTGTAGCAATGAATTTCATTGTGCTTCTCGGTCAGCTCTGGCCTGAAGGGGCACCACCGTTTGCTGGAATTGTAAACATTATTTTTCTCGTGTGCAGCCTGTTGTACTTTATTTTTCTTTTAAAGAAATAGCTGGTAGCTAAATAAGAACTCATCACTTCACAGGGAGGCATCCTGCTTATCATCCATCTTCATATCCTTCACATTCAGCTGCAGGGAAACACTGCCGTTGAAAACGTTTTCTTCGATCGCGAAGCAGGCGCTGAAAGGCTTTTTGCGGAGCACATCGTCAAAATGCTTCGCCTGTGAAAAAGCGATTGTCGGGAAACAAAGCTCTTCTTTTTCAAGACAATGAATATCCATCTTCAGGTGATTATTGCCCACTATCCTCACTCCGCCCCTATCCACAAGGTTGCGCGCCATGAATACAGGGGCCATGTTACCGGGCCCAAATGGAGAGAACTGGTTTAATACCCTGAAGAATTTAGGTGTGATATCGGTGAGTGCGATTTCCTCATCAATCTCGATCTCGGGAACAAGCATGTGATCCTGGATAGTGGAGCATACAACCTCTTCAAATTTTTGCTGGAATGCGCTAAGGTTCTCCAGCTTTAATGTAAGACCTGCTGCATACTTATGTCCCCCGAACTGCTCCAGGAGATCACTGCAGGCCTCTATTGCATCGTAAACATCAAAGTCCTTGACGCTTCTTGCAGAGCCTGTTACCTTGCCGTTTGATTCTGTTAGGATGATGGTTGGGCGATAGTATTTTTCAATCATCCGGGAAGCAACGATCCCTACAACGCCTTTGTGCCAGTCGGGGCAAAATAGCACAGTGCTCTTGCGCGTGGTAAGTTCCAGGTTACCCTCGATCATGCTCAGCGCATGCTGCGTGATGGTTACATCAATGCTTCTTCTTTCAGTATTGGTGATATTAATATTCTTGCCGTTTACAGCCGCGATATCATGGTTATCCGAGATCAGCAGCTCAACGGCATTCCTGCCGGTCTCCAGCCTTCCGGCCGCGTTGATCCTTGGCCCGATGGTAAATACCAGCTCATTAATGGTGACTTCTTTTTTTATGTTGGCAAGTTCAAGTACCGCTTTGATACCTTTTCTCGGGGCTTTATTGATCTGCTTCAGCCCGAAATAGCAGAGGATCCTGTTCTCACCCACAATCGGCACCAGGTCAGAAGCAATGGAGATAGCAGCTAGATCGAGATACTGCTCCAATTCAGAAAAAGGGATATTGTTGCGCTGGGCATAAGCCTGGACAAGCTTAAAACCTACTCCGCAGCCACATAATTCATCGAAAGGGTAATTGCAGTCATTCCGCTTCGGATCAAGCACGGCAATTGCATCCGGCAGTGTGTCACCGGGCCTGTGGTGATCACAGATTATAAAATCAACGCCTTTTTCCTTTGCATAATTTACCTTGTCATTTGCCTTGATCCCGCAATCGAGTGCGATGATCAGCGTAAAATTATTTTCTTTTGCGAAATCAATTCCCAGGAAGGAGATCCCGTAACCTTCCGTATAGCGGTCAGGGATATAAAAATCAACATCAGGATGAAACTGCTTAAGGAATGTATAAACCAGCGAAACAGCCGTAGTGCCATCCACATCATAATCGCCATACACCAGGATCTTTTCACCGGCAGCGATCGCCTGTTCGAGCCTTGCAATGGCCTTATCCATATCCTTCATCAGGAAAGGGTCATGAAGATCGTCAAGAGAGGGACGAAAGAACTTCTTCGCTTCTTCAAATGTGTTTACACCCCGCTGCACAAGCAGGTTTGCAAGCACTTTGTCAACACCAAGCTCTTTTGCAAGGCGATCAACAATCGCTTCATCCATCTTTGGCTTAACCACCCACCTTTTTTCCATGCTTATTTTTTCGTAGCCATTTACCGCTTTTAGCGGGCATATCAACAATTTGAGTTTTAGTTCCGGAATGTAAAATTAAGGATTTCGGGCAGTTCTTTACGGATGTTCATAATTTTGCTACCGGATGTAGCATCCTCCGGGGTGCGGCAATTGTCGGAGCGTGCAATGACCGCATGCCAGCGGAAGGAAGAAACACACAAAATACCTCTTTCTAGGTATTGTTATCCTTGGGTGGTACAGGTACATTTGTTGTATCGACATCAACATGCAGCAACCACTTTACATATCACCCGCAATAACTGAATGCAGCTTTAACGGCTTATGGGGGTTTTATCCCGAAGCCATTGAGCTGAAGAAGAAAAAGAAGTGCTGCAAGAAATTCAAGACGGAAAAACGCTGCAAGAAGTGCCCTGCTAACGGCTAGGCGCGAAGCGCGTTCCCAACTCCGCCCGACAGCGAACAAAAGTTACTATTTTATCTCAAACTTATCGGCATCATTTAAAACCGGGAAAATTTTCCGGAATTCTTCCAGCTCTGTATGATTAAGCAGGATGGTTTCCGTTTCTTCCTTATGCGGACCGATATTGCTGATGATCTCGCCTTTGGGGTCAATGACAGCCGAATCACCGGAATGATAAATACCGTTTGCATCCTCACCGATCCTGTTAACCCCGGCAGCATAACACTGGTTCTCAATAGCACGGGCAAGCAATAACGTTTTCCAGGGATGGGAGCGCCTTTCCGGCCAGTTTGCCACATAAATGAGCAGGTCGTAACCGTCCGTATTCCGTGACCATACAGGAAAACGCAGATCATAGCAGATAAGCGGACAGATCTTCCAGCCCATTATTTCTTCAATGATCTTTTTATCGCCTGCGGAATAATGATTGTTCTCATCTCCCATGCTGAACAGGTGACGCTTGTCATAATAACTGAAAGTACCGTCAGGTCTCATCCACACAAGGCGGTTGTAATATTTTCCGTTTTCCCCGCAGGCAAAGCTCCCCGTTAATACACAATTATTTTCCTTTGCCTGTTTCTTCATCCAGGCGATGGTACTGCCATCCATCCCTTCAGCGAATTTCTCCGGCTGCATGCTGAACCCTGTTGTGAACATTTCAGGAAGAATGATCAGATCTGTATTTCCAGGGATCAGGGCTATTTTTTCAGAGAACATCTGAAGGTTCCTGGCTTGGTCTTCCCAGTGAAGATCGGATTGTATGAGGGTGATGCTGAGGTTTTCTTTCATTTTGTTATTTATTATAATCGGGCTTGCTGACACATTCTCGCGGGCGGTTGCCCGTAGAACAGGATGAGATCCCTCGGGAAGCTCGGGTGGACATCGTGCATCATTCCACTATCTCACATATGCGGGTCCCTGCTGAGCTTCTCAGGCACATTAAATCTTATTTATGATCTCTGCGGCTTTATCCAAAGTTTCTTCCTTTTTGGCGAAGCAGAAACGGAGTACGTTATGGTCTGTTTTTTCATGGTAAAATACGGAAACAGGAATGGATGCAAGGCCGAACTCTTTGGTCAGGCGGATCGCATATTCTGTATCCTTTTCCTTGCTGATCTTCCGGTAATTCAAAAGCTGGAAATAAGTGCCGGGAGTTGCGGTAAAACTGAACCGCGAATTTTTGATCCGGGAAATGAAATAGTCGCGTTTCAACTGGTAGAATTTACCCAGTTCCATATAGTGCGATTTTTCCCGGAGATATTCCGCCAGGGCGTGCTGAATGGGAGTGTTGCTCGAAAACACAAGGAACTGGTGCACTTTCCGGAATTCGGTCATCAGGTTTTGAGGGGCAACGCAGTAACCTATTTTCCATCCTGTAGTATGATATGTTTTTCCGAAAGAAGAGATTATAAAGCTCCTTTCCGCCAGCTTGGGGAACCTTGCAATGCTTTGGTGGGCCTTTCCGTCATAAATAATGTGTTCATACACCTCATCGCTGATAATGATTATATCCGTGCCTTTGGTAAGCTTCTCCAGCTGCTTCATGTCTTCTGCCGACATGGTGCTCCCGGTAGGATTATGCGGTGTATTGATAATGATCATTTTTGTCCGGTGGCTGATCACCTTTTTAACTTCTTCCCAATCGATGAAATATCCGGGCGCCTTTAATTGAAGAAAGATCGTTTTTCCGCCATTCAGCTCCACAGCAGGCTGATAACAATCGTATGCAGGCTCAAATATGATCACTTCATCACCTTCCCTAATCACTGCTGTTATTGCCGTGTAGATTGCCTGGGTGGCACCGGCAGTCACCGTGATCTCCGTTTCGGGATCATATTTCGCTTTGTACAGCTCCTCAGTTTTCTGTGCAAGCATTTGCCTCAGGCTCAGCAGCCCCGGCATCGGTGCGTATTGATTCTGCCCGGCCTTCATGTATTTATTCACCAGTGTGGTCAGGTCAGGATCCGAATCGAAATCGGGGAAACCCTGGGAAAGGTTTATGGCATTATGTTCAGCAGCCAGCTTACTCATTACAGTGAATATGGTAGTTCCGACCTTGGGCAGTTTCGAGAGGATCAATCCGGGGTATTTCATACTTTATATATTTCAGCCTTAAAGTTACGGGTTCCCTTCAGAATCGAAGCCACAATTGAAAATAAATCATAATTTTCATGGTTTAATTATGTGATTGACTTACTTTTGCGCCCTATTATTAATAAAAATTATATTCAGATGACAATTGGACAAAACAGTGTGGTTTCGGTTAATTACACACTTAAAAATAAAGGCACCGGAGAACAGGTTGAACAAACAAGCAAAGAACATCCTTTCGTTTTTATATTCGGGATCGGTGGGTTATTGCCTGATTTTGAAAGCAACTTAAATGGTAAAAAAGCCGGTGACAAATTCGATTTCTTTATCGATGCTGCTAACGGTTACGGGACACGCCAGGAAGATCATGTGGTAATGATCCCTGTTAATGCGTTCCAGGGTGAAGATGGTAAACTTGACGAAGAAAATGTTAAAGTCGGGGTTACACTTCCAATGGTTGACAATGACGGAAACCGCATGTACGGCCAGGTCCTGGAGATCAATGAAGAATTCGTAAAAATGGACTTTAATCATCCGCTTGCCGGGCAGGACCTTCACTTTGCAGGGGAAGTGCTTGACGTTCGTGCCGCTACAAAAGAGGAGCTTGACCACGGGCATGTTCACGGTGAGCACGGACACCATCACTAATTCAAATATTGAACAGCCGGTTATGCCGGCTGTTTCTTTTTAATCATGGACATCATCCTCAGGGAACCTTCTGATGCAGAGTTCGCGCTTATAAAAAGCCATATTGCAGAATATGCGCTGGATGACCGTGAATTAATGCGCGGCCAATTCAGCGCGGCCTTCAGGAACAAAGAACTTGTAGGATTCGGGCGGTTAAGGCAACATCCTGAATGCACAGAGTTATGCTCTCTTGGTGTTATAACATCCTTACGCAGAAAAGGGATCGGGAAAGCCATTGTCAGGGACCTCCTCCAACGGACTGCTGACGATATTTACCTTGTCTGCATCATCCCCGCATTTTTTACTCCTTTCAATTTCCGGATAACACCGGATTATCCGGCTTCCATTTCCGGAAAATTACACTACTGTACAAAAGCGCTTGCTGTACCTGAAGAATATGTTGTAATGCTGAGAAAAGCCTGAATTTCCATAATATTCTCCTAAATTATGGCTATCAACATTTTAGCCCCCTTAAACAATATCTAAACAATACTTAAACAATATATTTAAGTTATATGAATACTTTATATCTCATTTAAATAGCTTTTATAGGTTAATTTTTATATTTTTCCATAGTTTTGAATAGTTTTTAACAAGAAATTCACTCATGAAGAAACTCAGCACGGAAGAATATGAGCAGTTACCGATCAAAGGGAAAGGCAGGAGCTCCCCTGTTTTTAATTCACTTATCAACCTGAAGGCAGGAGAAGCGATGCTCATCGAGAAGAAAGACTGGAACAGAAAAGCCGCACCAGGTACCCTGATCCGTTACATAGAAAAAAAGCACAACATGAAATTCAGCTGCGGTGCCCTTGATGACAATTCCGGCTGGGCGGTTAAACGGATTCCTAACACTAACGAAGGCCAAAACGAAAACACTTCTGTTTTTACCAATGAGCGCCTCCAGTTAAAATCCGACATCCTGATATTTTACATCGGGCGAATGGGATTTCATAAAATAGAGCGCATTGAAGATTCTGTAAAAGCGGCAGTGAATCATTTCTGGAAGAATGACAATGTACTTGTAAAGGAACTCTTCTTCGAGATCATCAAAGGCCTCTCAGAACAGGGACATATTGTTATTGAGAATGATAAAACTTATATTCCCTTAAGAAGAAACTGATGGCATTTTATGACCTTGATAAAGAAAAGCGCATTGAGCTTGTCGCTGAAATGAACAAAGTGATCCTCTCGGGAATCTCCACTGGGAACAACACCCATCTCATCCAATATTTTTCCGATGAAGACACTTACATCCGGAAAACAGCGTACCTGGCAATCGGAAGGATCTACAAGGCCAATGCACATTTACAGGGACAGATCCTGGAAGTACTTACCAGCCTTTCCGGCTATTCCAATGAGAAAGTCCGCCAGGCATGCATCAATGCCGCCGGTGAAATAGGCATGGTTCATTTTGAGGCTATTGCTTCATTAATGGAACACGGACTTTTTGATGAACACCATATCGTAAGAAATGCAGTTATCGGCTCCATCAAAAAAATGGGGGAGAAAAACCCGGGCCCCACCCTTTCATTCGCGCGCAGGTTCCTTCATCACCCGGACAAAGAGATCAGGCGCGAGATCTGCCATGGGATCGAGCTCCGTGGAAGAACGCACCCGCAGGATATCCTGCCGATGCTGAAAGAACTACAATTTGATAAAGCCCCGCGGGTAAGGAATACGCTTGTCCATGTGATCGGGCAGATCGCATACAAGAAGGGCTGTCTTGAAACAGTGATCGCTGACCTGAATAAATGGGAAAACAAGGAGCTTGTCCGGGATGCTCTCGAAGAGATCATTGACGTGCATGACCGTTACAAGGACTTCGCAATAAAGACGCAGGAAGAGGCGATTGAGTACATTGAAGGCGTGTATAAAGGCTGATGGAAATGACTAGCGCGGTTAATTCGAGCGGAGTCGAGAATCGCGCAGCCTGAGACTTCATACCCTTCTATAATACATCATACATTCTTTATCACATCAAACTCAAAACCATTCTTAAATGCATGATCAATAAATCGCGGCAAGGCATATTCCATGTTCTTCTGGGCTTTTCTGCTGTCGTGGAACACGATCACCGAGCCGTTCCTCGACATATCGTTGACATTTTTCAGGCATTTCACGGGAGAGGTATTGAGATCAAAATCACCGCTCAGAACATCCCACATAATGATGCGGTACTGCGAGCTTAATATCGAATACTGGGACCGCTTTAATTTCCCGTAGGGAGGACGAAAAAGGTTTGTCGGGCTATTGTGTAACTCAAGCGTCCGCCTGCAGTCCTCAACATTCGTAAGATATTCCGAAGTATGTGCGTTCCAGCCGTTGACGTGGTTGAATGTATGATTCCCTACACCATGGCCTTCATCGAGGATCCTCTTAAACAATCCCCGGTTCTTGTTCACGTTATCCCCGACACAAAAAAAAGTAGCCTTCACATTTTTCTCTTTCAGCAGATCGAGCACATGATCTGTAACACCTTCTACCGGTCCGTCATCAAATGTAAGATAGAGTCTCTTCGTGGATGCATCACCACGCCAGAATGCCTTCGAATAAAGGCTTTTTACAAAGTAAGAGGAGCGTACGAGATACATTCTTTATAGCACGTTCTGAAAAAAATTCGCCTCCGCATTTGCGGAGGCGAAGCATTATATTATCTGCCGCTTGAAAAGACCCTCTCCATTTGATACCTGGAGATCAGTTCATCGTAGCGGGTTTTGAATTCCTTGGAAAGAGCAGTTTGCTTGAACATGTCAGCAAAGTACTCCAGTCTTTCAATCGTTTCCTGGGAGCGCTCTACATCACTGCCGAAAGCAGCACGGTCCTTCCCTCTGAAAGAATAATAATAGTTGATATTGTTTGCAGCATTATCGAAGACTTTACGTGCAATTTCCCCGCCCTTGTCGAATGCATCAGCCTGGAAGTACGCCAGGATCACGGATACCATTGTTCCGTCATATGGCACATTGAACTCGGGGGTCACGGCAACACATTTATCAAGGACTTCAACCGCTTTGGCTTTTTTGCCTTCATTCACAAGAGCTGTAGCCAGTCCGCCCATGCGCTGGCGGATATTCATTGCACACGATTGCAGGAACACGGCATCAAGATAAACGTTCGGCTTATCCATACCGCCCCACTGGAATTTCTTCTCGTCCATCACGTTCTTATACATGATCTCTGTAGCAATCCGGGTTTCCTGCTGCTTCTCCTGATCGTTCTGCTTCACAGGAACAAGACGGTAAGCAAGGCCTTCCAGCTGAAGATAAGGTGCAAGGTTCAGGTACGAGCTTGCCGGTGCAGTAGCTGCAAAATAGATCGGACGCTTCCAGTCATTGTGTGCAAGCATGTCGAGGATCATCAGGTCATTCTTCTGGATATAGCTTCCTGTAAGGGACCATTCAAGGTTCTTTACAATCCTGCCTGCAAGCTCTTTTGGAACGGTACCATTATTAACAACAGTGGCACTGTCAACTGCAACACTTACATTTTTTGTCGGGAAATAATTATAGAATGTCCCCGAAGATACTTCCAGCTTGTCTTCGCGTTTCTCGCTTTTTGAGAATTCGATAAGATCCTTAACAGGAATAAAGCCCTGGATCTTCCTGTCGTGGAACAATACAGCTTCCCTTACACCCTGGTGGTACTGATCCTTTGTAAATGTGATAGGCAGCGGATCAGACTCGTATGCTTTATGCACCAGCTGATCGATGCACCAGTCTGTATTAAGAAGTTCCAGGCAAACTACACGGACATCGGTCCGGATCCCTTCCACTTCCTGTGCATACCACAGCGGGAATGTATCATTATCGCCATTTGTGAAAAGGATGGCATTCGGTGCGCAGGATTCGAGGTAATTTCTTGCAAAATCCCTTGCAATGTACCTGTTGGAACGGTCGTGATCATTCCATTCCTCCTTTGCCATTAAAGCCGGAACTGCAAGCATGCAGACAGTTGTGGCTATTGCTGCGCTGGTTACCTGGTTTGCTTTGCGCTGCAGGTAATCGAAGATCGCGAGTACTCCAAGCCCGATCCAGATAGAGAATGCATAGAACGAACCTGTATAAGCGTAATCCCGTTCACGCGGCTCAAATGGTTTCTGATTCAGGTAAATCACGATGGCTACACCTGTAAGCAGGAAAAGGAAACCAACAACCGTGGCATTTTTGTTATCGCGTTTGAACTGGAACCAGATCCCTAAAATCCCAAGTATGAAAGGCAACCCGTACAATGCATTTTTAGCTTTGTTGCCGTCAAGACCATCCGGCAAGCCTTTCTGAGGGCCAAGCCTCCACTCGTCAAAAGCTGTGATCCCTGTGATCCAGTTTCCTTCGATTGAATTACCATGGCCCTGGAAATCATTCTGACGGCCAACGAAGTTCCAGAGGAAATAACGGGAATACATCTGCCCGATCTGGTATTTAAAGAAGAAGCCAAGGTTTTGCCCGAATGTAGGCTTTGCTATTGTTGTCTGTTCCCCGGTCTGAGGATCTATTGCGCTTACCTTCTTATATTTTGAAGGATCTGTCCAGCTCTTGTACCCGGCAACATGGTTCGACTGGGAACTCCACATACGTGGGAATATTGTACAGAAGTCCTTATCATAATTAGCGATAGTCCCTTTGCGGTCGTCAAGCACTACATATTTTCCCGATTTATCATCGCGTGCATACAACGGGTTCCCGTCAAGGTAAGGCTTCTGAGGATCTGTAGGTGCACAGAAATACTGTCCGTATAAAAGAGGCCATGTACCGTACTGTTCACGGTTAAGATAAGATAACAGGTTTACCGCATTTTCCGGGTTATTCTCATCCATGGGAGGGTTGGCCTGTGAGCGGATTACGAGCACAAGGAAAGAAGAGTAGCCGATCAGGATAACGGTAAAGCAAAGGATAATGGTATTAAGGATAGGCTTCACCTTTTTGGTTGTATAGTGTAATCCCCATACAATCCCGCCAATCAGCACTATACCGTAAATAACCGTTCCGCTGTTAAAAGGAAGTCCCAGTCCGTTTACAGCAGTGATTTCGAACCATGCCGCGAGCTTTACAATCATCGGGATCACCCCACCCTGGATGCCGCCAAGGATAACCAGTGAAATGATACCGGCAGTAATAAAACCTTTCCGGGTGACATTCGGGTACTTTTTGAAGTAATAAATATAAACTACTGCAGGGATCACAAGTAAGTTAAGGAGGTGGACACCAACTGCAAGTCCGATCAGGTATGCGATCAGGATGATCCAGCGGTTTGAGTTAGGATCGTCCGATTCACGTTCCCAGCGAAGGATCGCCCAGAAGGAGATGGCTGTAAAGAAGCTTGACATTGCATATACCTCGCCTTCAACAGCGGAGAACCAGAAGGAGTCACTGAATGTATAAGCTAAAGCGCCAACGGCACCGGCGCCAAAAACCGCGATCATCTTTCCTTTGGTAAGATCACCCGTCTTATCAGTGATTTTCCGCGCCATAGCGGTAATTGTCCAGAAAAGGAACAGGATAGTGAAAGCGCTGCAAATGGCTGACAAAGCGTTAACCATCATCCCTACCTTGCTGGTATCACCAAAAGCGAAAAGGCTGAAAAAGCGTCCTAACAACAGGAATACGGGGGCTCCGGGAGGATGTCCGACTTCCAGCTTAAATGCGCAGGCGATGTATTCCCCGCAATCCCAGAATGAAGCGGTCGGCTCCATTGTGCTCAGATAAGTGAATGATGCGATGAGAAAAACGACCCAGCCCACAATGTTGTTCAGACGTTGGTAATTCGCAGTACTATTCATATAAAATTGTTATATTATTGGTTTATAAGACGTTTGCGAAGTTAGAAAATTAATTGAACTCAAAAGCGTTAAAAAAGTGCAAGATTTCACAAAAAATTTTGTGAGTCAGGATAATTTCCTATTTTTGCAACCCAATATCAAAACTGTCCGATGGTGTAACTGGCAACACAACTGATTTTGGTTCAGTAGAGTCTAGGTTCGAGCCCTAGTCGGACAACAAAAAGCCTTCACGCGAGTGGAGGCTTTTTTGTTATGTGGAATTGTTAAAGGTGGTAAATAAAAAAACCTCATGAATCATGAGGTTTTTTTATTTAGTATGTGGTATATTAATCAAGCAATGTGCTGATATCCATATTCCGCGTATAGATATCGAGGCGCTGGTGATCTTCCAGCACTTTTATCTCTTCTATTTTATTATATGCGATGGAATAATATAATTCCACATATTCCCCGTCAAGCGCATATAATGATATGTCATAATTGTTGGTTGCTACTGCTGCGATCAGCTCTCCCCTGCTGCAAAGGAGATATGCCTTTTCCTCGATCGGAAGCGTATTATAATATGGATTGTTCATCTTCATGTCCTCCTAATATTTCAGGTTCAATACTGTGTCAGGCTGTTTACAGAATGGCGTTGCCATCCGGGCCGGCATTTCGGTACTAAGGATCTTTTTGATCGTATTTACTGTTTCGCCAAATGCAATCGGCTTGCGCACAAATTCTCTCGCACCTAATCCCATTACCTCTACCTTATCACAGGTACTTAAGAATGACGAGTAAATGATTACCGGGATCTCCCTGAACCTGTTTGATGCTTTCAGCTCCTGGAGAAATTCCACTCCATTCATCCGCGGCATATTAAGATCCAGCAATATTACATCCGGTGTCTTCACCATCAGCTGCTCAATTGCATCCACCCCATCCTTTGCTGTATAAAGCACAAGTGAATTATCAACGATCTTCAGTGCCTCTGCAAAAAATTTCTGATCATCCAGATCATCATCTACCAGCAATATTGATTTAATAAAAGTTTTCATATCAGTAAATTTAATTTGTGTCTAAATTATCAGCGGATACTGCAGTTCATTTGCATTTTTCGGTGAAAGGGAGATTTTGATCGTTATCCGCTTTGTTTTGGTAAGTAAGCTCTTAACAGATAATTAAGCCTCTTTCATCCCGCTTACTCTCTCCTGATAAAACTTTATGCCAGCGGGAGCTATCCTGCAAAAAACCTATAAATCTTACATCTGTTACGGGCGAACGCAATTGGGCTGGTGTTCCCCTTCAAAGCGGGATATGTTTGTACCAGAATTTTAAACCCCATTTTATGAAACAGTCTTCCAAAATCATTATAAGCATACTTGCAAGCCTTATGCTTTGCGTTAACTGCGCTTTGTCAATTTCAGATGCATTGAAAATCAAAGTGTTAAACGGAACATATACGGATGAGACCGTGGTACGGTTCCTGCCTACCGCTACCCCGAACTTTGACGGAAGCTGGGATGCTTATAAGCTCTTTAACTCAAGCGCTGTAATACCTGCCATTTATACCCGGATAGACACTACTACCGAGCTTTCGATCAATGCACTCCCTGCGTTAACGGAAAAGCAGGACATTGCGCTGCACACACATATAAAGGTTACCGGCACTTATACGTTCCAGGCGATTGCACTGGGTACCGGGTTTCCTTCGGGAACGGGAATCACCCTTGAAGATCTTACTACCGGGCTCCTTTACAATTTTAAAGGGGGAAGCTCAGTAACATTCCAGATGACTGCCAACTCCCTGAATTCGGCCCCGCGTTTTATAATTCATATTGAACCGCCCCTAAACATATCAACTGTTGCTGCAACATGTTCAGGATCTTCGGACGGGATCATCAATATCCATAAAGCGGGGAATTTAAACTGGGATTATCAGCTGGTAAACCAAACCGGGAATATTGTAGCAGCGGCAGCTTCTTCCACTGACACCGCTTCCATCCTGAACGTGCAGGCAGGCACCTATTCATTATATACGTCCAGTATGACGACCCTGACCGATACCACAATAGTAACAATTGCCGCTCCGCTGCCTGTGGTTGCAGCATTCAGCAGCCCTGACACCATACTTGCCTTCACAACTGTTGTTTTTAACAATCAAAGCGTGAATGCAGCTGCCTATACCTGGGATTTCGGGGACGGCTCTGTATCTGACAGCCTTTCTCCCGGGCACAGCTTCAATTTACCGGGCATTTACAGTGTGAGCCTTACTTCTTCCGATTCCAATGGCTGTTCCTCTTTTATATCGAAAGACATCATCGTGGAGCAGGACATCAGTACCGGAATTGACCTGGAAAACACAGGAAATGCAGTTGAAATATCTGTATCAGGGATGGATTTGAATATCAACGTTGTATCCAAAGCGTCTTCTAAAAGCACCCTCTTCGTTTATAATACGGCAGGCAGGCTAATCACAGAGAGGTCGTTTACCGGCAGCGCGTTCTCAGAAAGAATCCACCTGGTTTCTGCGGGGACCTATATTATCCGTGCTGTTGTAAACCAGAAATTATATACAAAAAAAATTATTGCTCTAAACTAATATATCATGAAACGTAAAATAAAAATACTCGACAAAATCGCCATTCTGATTTTCCTTGCATTAACCACCGGTTCGGTGCTTGCCATCGGGATCCGTCCAAACCTTGCAGAATCTATAAGGAGAACGATGAATAAAGAAACGGATGCACAGGAGTTTTCACTGATCAGTTTTAAAGGCAGAAGCCTGCAAGGTAAGACTTACATTAACTGGACTGTCACATGCCCTAACGCAAACTATTTCTTTATCCTGGAGCGTTCCGTTAACGGGCAAGACTTCACACCTGTCGACCTGAAAAAAGGCGCAGTTTCTCCTGCAGGAAAAACGCTTGTGTATTCATACATTGATAATGAAGCCGCAAATGCAGAGACCTCCGTTTACCGTCTTTGTCTCCACGAGATCCAGGCATTTGATGCGGACCACAATAAAGCGATCCTCTCAAAAACGAACCTGTTCAGCAACCTTTCAAAAGCATTAATAACTATAAATTAACATAACAGGATTTCAAACCCATTAAACCATTTTTCCCATGAAACACTTATTCTTCGCAACCGCACTTTTCCTGAACATCTTTTTAGCAACTCCTTTAGCCGCAGGAGCAAACCCGAATACAGACTCTGCTGATACTATATGCCTGGAAGTGAATGGCATTGCACTTGATACCAGGAACCTGCCCATAGATGGGGCTCAAATAAGGCTTTATAAAGAAAACGATGAGCTGGAATGGTCCGAAATAACAAGCGCTATCCATCATGAGCATCATTTCCAATTTAAGCTGGAAGTAAACTCCCATTATACCATCGAGATTTCTAAACCCGGTTTCATTACCCGCCTGGTAAGTATTTCAACAATTATCCCGCCTCATGTATCACTGGAGCAAATTTTTAAATACGAATTTGATGTTCAGCTCCTGAGTTCGGAAGAAAAACTGAATGACTATTATATTGATTTCCCTGTTGCACTGATCAGCTATGACAGCAAAAGAGATGTTTTTGACAATAACTATACTTATACAAAGCATATCAAAACAATGATGAAAAGCGGACCAGCAGAAAAACAGGGTAACGCGCTCACAACCAAAAGATAAAATAATTACCGGCCGGGATTAATTATCCCGGCCGCTGGATTTGGTGAAAGGAATAAAATAGTCTAAATTAGTTCTCCGCTAAAGACTATTTTGTTAATTTCGGCTTAGAATTATGAAAACCAAAGCTCCTAAGTACAAATACAGGTCGGTAATGTTAATTGACGACAATGAAATTGACAACTTTATTAATGAAAGGCTTGTCAAGGCCTATTATTTTGCTGAGAACGTTTATGTGCATACCAGTACCAAGAGCGCCCTTGAGTTCTTAAAGAACATTGAAGTAACTATCTCCGAAATGCCGGTGGAACTTATTCCATCATACATTCTTCTTGATATAAACATGCCCATCCTGGATGGTTTCCATTTCCTTGAAGAATTTGAAAAATTTTCTGAAAAATTACGCAACCAGATCAAGATTGTGATGCTTACAACATCGCTAAACCCGCTTGATACCGAAAAAAGCAAGAGCTATAAGAATGTAGTAAAGTTCCTACATAAGCCATTGACAGAATCCGAATTGGCTGAACTGTAAAGATTGTTCAGTACCTTCAACTGCAAATAACCCTTCACCACAAATTCCCTCAAAACCTTACAGAGGCAACTTCTCCGGCCACTGTGGCTTTGTGCTGCATCGCTTCCTGCCTATTTTTGCAGCATAAACTACTAACATGGAAAACATACTTTTACACGACCAGATCATGCTGGTCGATGACAGCTCAATTGACAACTTTGTAAATAAAAGAGTGATCAGCCGGTACAATTTTGCAAAGGATATTATCGCGTTCACTAGGTCCACTGCTGCTTTGAAGCATCTTATTTCACTCAGCAACTCAGATGTACTGCCATTACCTGCCATCCTTTTGCTTGACCTGGAAATGCCGGAGATCAATGGCTATGAATTTCTTGAAGCTTTTGAATTATTGTCGGCACGCGTCAGGAATAATATTTCGATCGTAATTTTAACCAGTTCGGTTAATCCTGCAGATGTTGAAAGAACCAGTAATTACAAATCAGTGATCACTTTCTTTCACAAACCCCTTATGAAAAATAATTTAGATGAGATCAACTTACTCGTTCGGAAAAAAACCTTAAATTTCGTCATGAATACCAGCCTTACACGCAGCATGAGGCTGTAGTTTTAAGCACACTGCTGTTCTTGCCGTTGTATGAAGATAGAAAAAATTGTAGCGCAACTAAATGAAAAGGATTACTTAATGCTGTGTGAACAGTTCACTACCAGCAAAGCTGATAAGTTCCTTACCCTTCTGAATTACTACCGCAGCAATAAACGTTCTGATAAAGATATCCAGGAAGAGCTTGACATTAAGACCGCGGCCTTTTATACATTAAAGTCGAGGCTCTTTGACAAGATCCAGGAATTCCTGTATAAATCGACCCGTGACACAAGGATCGAACTGCTTCAGAATGTTGCAAACATCGAACACCTGATCTACAAGGCACCGAAGGAAACTGCTGCAGGGCTTATCCAGAAGATGGAAACGGAACTTTTGAAGAATGATATGCCGAATGAGCTTATTACCGTTTACAAAGCATTGAGGAAGCTTCACGTTTACTCTTCCAAATACTACGATTATCAGCAGCTCTATAATAAATTTGTAGCTTATAACCTTGCACAGGACCGTGCAGAGGAGATCTTATCGCTTTTCAGCAAGACTCTGTCAATGCTGAATGTGACGCGCGACAGTAAATATGTCGACTTCCTTGTCCTTTATAAAAAAGAAATGGAGAGCCTGTGCCGGATCCACAAATCGCACCGCCTTACATTACACAAAAACATCCTGAATATCCACTTTGCTTTATTCTCACCTGTTCAGAAGGAGATGGCCAATGATAACCCGGTAGAGGATCTGTTAAAGGAATCTTACAGCATTATTGACAGTAACCCGGAGGACAGTACTTACATTCATCTTGTGAATGTGATCCACTTTCTGTCGTTTGAGTATTATAACCAGCTGAAACTTTATAAGAATGCGGCAGTTTACTTTGAAAAGATTGACGACCCTAACGCATCGATTCTTTTATACAATCATACCTGCTTTGCTTTTCAGTTCCTGTCATCAAGGATTGAATGGAATTACAGGACCGAGGCGTTCGAAGGGCTGGATGACAGGGAGGAATTTATTTATGAGCCGGAACCTGATAATATTACCGAATACATACTATTCAAAAAGTATAAAGCTTTCTTCGCATTCTATAAGGGCAATATTGCGGAAGCGACCCAAATATTAAACAAGCTTATTAATGATGTTAGTTTTAAAGACATTCTTCATTCTGAAATCGAAGTGAAATTATTCCAGATCCTGCTTTTCCTGCTTTCTGAAAAATCTGACCAGGCAGAGATCACTCTCCGCAGCATCAGCAGGAAAATAACCGAGGAGGATGAGATCAAATACCATGCAGCACTTCTCTTCATAAAGATGTTTAAGATTGCCTTAGCTAATAAATCTGCAGGGAAACTTGAAAAACTGACCGAGACCTGGAAGCTGATATCGCTTACAAATACCGGCCCTGAAAGCATACTTTCGAATCTTCACATCAGCCAGCAGCAATTATTAAAGCTGTCCAGGTAATCAATACCGCGGTTTGTTGCCGAGGCCGAACTGATATGATAATCCTGTGGTTACCGACAAGCCAACGGCTTTGCTGTTATAAAACAAACCTGCAGGTGCATTCATTACCTGGTAAGCCCCAAAGCCTGTATTATTAAACCATTTAAGGTTTTTAACCAGGTTTATTCTCAGGCCTATCCCAACATAACCCTCAATTGCCCTGAGCTGTACAGTGGAAAGATCAGCTTTAAATTCTGCATTGGATGTGCCTTCCTGCTCGGATGCAGATTCTCCAAGATACACACTCTTATGATACCCTCCATTGACAAAAGCGTACAGCTCAAGCCAATCAATGTAACAGTCACGCATGCTTTGAGGGTCAACAAGGGTATATTCATAAGTACCCATTACTCCGGATACATTGTCCATCTTTTTTTGCATGGTAAGGCTGAATACAAAATTACTTTTCCCCTTTTTATAGAATACGGCAGGGGAAAGGATTGTACCAAAGCCATTAGCTGAGATGGAAGCGCTGCCCCTTATTCCAACTTCCCCCGGTGTTTTTGTCTGGGCCTGTACAGAAGTTAATAGTAAGGATAAGAAGGTGATTAAAAATACCTGAATGGATCTGGTTGCAGTCTGAGTAAATTGTGTTTTCATGGTTGTGTTTTTTTTCTACAAAAGAACGCCAACCATGAGAGAGTAGTAAACCGAAAGGATTATTAAAAAAACAGATGTAAGATTTCCGGGATTATTGTCTGACTGCTATTTACCCATTAGGAGCTTAAAACCTTTTCCATGAACATTAATGATTTCTACAGAAGAATCATCCTTGAGATATTTCCTGAGCTTTGCAATGTAAACATCCATGCTCCTGCCATTAAAGTAGTTGTCATCATTCCAGATCGCTTTAAGGGCAAAATTCCTGTCAAGGATATCATTCCCGTGAAGACATAATAATTTCAAAAGGTCAGCTTCTTTCGTTGTAAGCTTTTGCTGGGAATCCTTAAGGCTCAGGGTCTGGTGCTGGTAATCGAACTTATAGCTGCCGATGCTGAACTCCGACTGGCTGTCATTTGCATTCACTTTTATTTCCGTTCTGCGTAAAATCGCTTTGATCCTGGCAAGCAGCTCTTCCATGCTGAACGGCTTGGTGATGTAATCATCCGCACCTGCATTGAAACCTTCTATTGTATCCTCTTTCATTGATTTGGCTGTAAGGAACACGATGGGCACGTTCGCATCAATAGCACGGATCTCCTTAGCCAGCGTATAACCATCTTTCACTGGCATCATTACATCAAGGATGCAAATATTGAATTTATCCCTGGAAAAGACATCAAATCCTTCCTTGCCGTTTACTGCAAGGGTAGTGTGAAAACCTTTAGCTTCAAGATATTCCCTGAGAAGTGTTCCCAGGTTGCTATCATCTTCAACCAGTAGGATCTTTAATTTTTCTGCCTGCATATTAATCGTTGTTTGTTTCTGAATATGGTAAATACACTGTAAAATTACTTCCTTTTCCCAGTTCACTGCTTACATTAATTGAACCGCCATGCTTTTCAACCACTGCTTTCACATAACTGAGTCCCAGCCCGAAACCCTTAACATTATGGATATTCCCCGTAGGCACACGGTACATTGTATCAAATATACGTTTTTGGTTCTCCTTGCTTATCCCAATACCGTTATCCTGTACCGAAATAAATATGCCTTCATTATCGCTCCGTGTAAGGATCTTTATTTTAGGATGTGAATCGGAATACTTCAGGGCGTTATCAATCAGGTTAAATACGATATTGGTGATGTGGATCCTGTCACCGCTGATAACAGGTATTGCCGCCTTCAGATCAGTAGTAATCTCACCGTCCTTGTTTTCTACCTGGAGCTTTATATTAGTGATCGTTTGTTCGATGAGGTTATGGATATCAATGCTCTGGATCTTCAGTTTAAGCTGCCCTTTATCTAGTATCGCTGTCTGAAGAATATTTTCCACTAAAAGGCTGAGCCGCTTATTCTCATCTCCAATCATTTTCACATATGTGCTGACGCGCTCTGGGGATTTCTCAATAGACCGGTCATTGAGCACTTCACAAGCAAGAGAGATCGTGGAGATCGGGGTCTTGAACTCATGGGTCATATTACTGATGAAATCATTTTTGATCTCCGATAATTTCTTTTGCTTGAAAATAGTGGAGATCGTATAATAAAAAGAGAATACCAATGCTATCATGAATGCCAGTGAAACCAGGAGCATAAACCACATGGAACTCAGGAGGTAACGCTTCTGCCCGGGAAAGTAGACAGATAAATACTGAGGCTTGATAAAAATATTGTCGGGAGACAGGTTCACTTTATATGGTGAATGATAGAGTTTTTTCTCAGTACTCTCCAGTCCGGCAGAATCCAAAGGCATAGTTTTAGAACTGGTAACACCAAAAACATATTCTGCCGTAATCCCCTTCTCCAGCAGCTCCACTTTTAGTACTGAATCGAGGAGCTTCTTATCAACCTTGCGGTTGTAATCATTATAAATATTCACGCTTACCAGCTCATCGAAAATATCATTTACCATGGCGTTCTGCTGGTTATACCATTTATTCTTTAATTCTACGGAATCACTCATTTCCGGGAGATGCGGGCCATCTGCTTCGAGTCGCGACAATACCTCAGGAGAAAGACTGTCGCTGCCGTAACTTTTCTGACGTGTTTTTTTTGTGATCACGCCATTTGAATCTTCGGTAAACTCTTCGTAGATCTTAACCTTTAATTTATTTTCAGGCATTGAATAATGCTGTTCATCAAGCTCCAGGTTTCCTGCGAGGCTGTCACCGGGAGAATACGTACGCATCCCCTGTTTCCTGAAATTAAATTTCCTGGTGATCTGTGCAGCCGCCATGTGCTTTTCCATCCGGAGCACAACATTATTGAGGGCTTCGTTCACACTCTGTTCAAAACGCTCCTTCCCGATCTCAACTGAGTTATTAATCCAGTAAACCTGGATCGTAATAAGCCCGATCAGCGCCAGGCTTGCCATAACAGTTATAATACCGAGATTACCTTTATTCATTTAAAACAAAAATAAATTATTCTCCATGACAGCATAAAGGGTTAACATAATTTAACAGCGATTAACAGCGCATTAACAGCTGGCAGAAGAAAGTCAGGCTATGTTTGTCCTGCAATATTCAAACTCTAAACTTATAAATCAATCTAAAAAAAGGAGGACAAATGAAATTACCATACAAAAAACAAGCTGCGGCTTTATTAACTGCTATTGCGATAACAGGCA
This sequence comes from Bacteroidia bacterium, assembly GCA_036386835.1. Classification (GTDB taxonomy): domain Bacteria; phylum Bacteroidota; class Bacteroidia; order 2-12-FULL-35-15; family 2-12-FULL-35-15; genus 2-12-FULL-35-15. The sequence continues at coordinate 19,930 of DASVUX010000034.1, read as the reverse complement.
GCGCCTGCGGGCAAAAAGCGAAAGTAAAGACTATGACCATCATTAATGGCGATACAACCATCAGCGAAAAAGAGATCGGGGATAAAGAGATTGCTGAATTTGAAAAACAGATCACCATGGTTATTAATGAAGATGGGGAAGATGGAAAAAAGGTGATCAAAAAGAAAATAATCATTAACGCGGATGACGCCAGGCATGCTGACGCAATGGCTTATGCCTACAGCATTGGCGAGGGGAATGGAGAGGATGTTGAAGTAACTACGGATGAAGACGGAAAAGAAACCAGGATAGTCATCAAACGTGACGGAGACCGCAAGGAAGGCAAAGATGATAAAAGGACGGTTGTAAAACGTTCGCGGGTTATGACAGATGAAGCTGAAGGAAAAGGGAAGATGAACCTTAACATTCATGTGAATAACAACATTGCCAAAATAGAAATCGAAACAGGCAGCAAGGAGCCGCTGAACATTAGCTTACTGGATGAGAACGGGAAACAGACCTTTTATGAAACCCAGAAAGCAGGCGGAAAATACCGTAAGGAGATAAAACTTGAGAAAGGCACTTATTTCCTTAATATTATCCAGAATATGGAATCCACTACCGACAAGATTATCATAAAGTAATCTGGCAACCCCATGTGCGAAAGAGGGCCTGATGAGGCCCTCTTTTGTTTTTTTTAGTAATTTTAGAGAAATCTTTCACCACAGGAAAAAACTGAGAAAAGAAAAGTAAGCGCAGACTCTGTGCAAATCCGTTAACCCTGCCACTCTTGTAAATTTAAAATGAAAAAAATTCAAAATTATATCAACGGTGAGTTAATCGAACCTATCGGAAAACAATACATCGACAACTATAATCCTGCTATCGGGAAAGTTTATTCATTAATTCCTGACTCTGACGAACGCGATGTAGAACTTGCCGCTGAAGCAGCTTTGAAAGCGTTTCCTTCCTGGAGTAACACTCCGAAAGAAGACAGATCGCGCATTATGCTGAAGGTCTCTGAGCTGATCGAAAAGAACATGGACCGCCTGGCTCTTGCGGAATCAGTTGACAATGGCAAACCTGTTTCGCTTGCCAAGCTCGTGGATATTCCACGTGCAGCAAGCAATTTCCATTTCTACGCAACCGCCATATTGCATTATGCTTCTGAAAGCCATTCAATGGAGGACAGTGCCATAAATTACACATTGAGAAGCCCGGTTGGTGTTGCAGGATGCATCTCCCCCTGGAATCTTCCGCTTTACCTGTTCACATGGAAGATTGCGCCTGCTATTGCATCCGGGAATTGTGTGGTTGCAAAACCCTCAGAGATCACACCGATGACAGCTTACCTGCTTTCGGAATTATGCATTGAAGCTGGCTTACCAAAAGGCGTGTTAAATATTGTTCATGGCTACGGACATAAAGTTGGCGCTGCCATAACAGCCCATCCAAAAATCCCGCTGATCTCCTTTACAGGCGGGACCAAAACCGGGGCGGAGATCGCGAGGGTGGCCGCACCAATGTTTAAAAAATTGTCACTTGAATTAGGCGGTAAAAACCCCAATATCATTTTCGCTGACTGCGATTTTGAGAAAATGATCAAGACCACTTTAAGTTCATCTTTTGCAAACCAGGGACAGATCTGCCTTTGCGGGTCACGCATACTTGTTGAGAGAAGCCTGTATGAGAAATTCAGAACAGAATTCGTTTCGCGTGTTAAAAAAATGAAAGTAGGTAACCCAACTGATCCAGAAAGCAGGCTTGGGGCAGTAGTTTCCAAATCACACATGGAAAAGATCTTGTCGTATGTGGAATTGGCCAAGACGGAAGGCGGTACTGTGCTTTGCGGGGGAGAGCAGGTGAAGCCGGAAGGAGAGTTTTCAGAAGGATATTATATCGCCCCGACAGTTATTGAAGGCTTGCCATACAACTGCAGGACAAACCAGGAAGAGATCTTCGGACCGGTAGTTACCATCATGCCTTTTGATACGGAAGAAGAAGCGCTGATGTATGCAAACAGCACCGAATATGGCCTTGCTTCTGTTGTCTGGACGGAAAACCTTACACGGGCGCATAACATCGCCCATAACATTCATGCAGGGATTGTGTGGATCAACTGCTGGCTGCTGAGGGACCTCAGGACTCCATTCGGGGGCGTAAAAGGTTCGGGTGTTGGGCGTGAAGGCGGGTTTGAAGCCTTCCACTTTTTTACGGAACCAAAGAATGTGTGTATAAAGCTTAAATAGAAATATTCTCCCTGGCAGACAATCAGAGTTGACCGGTAAGCTTTCCTACAAAAACGGTTATTCCAAGCAGCAGAAACGCTATTCCGGCAGCCCAGCGCTTCATATCATACGGATAGGACTCTTCTTTCTTTTGAGGCCTCCTGATCGCCCATAGAATAATTGCGCTTCCCATGGCAACCATTATAAGCGAGCCGGTGTATGTCGAAACTAAAAAGTTCATTAATCCAGCTTCCCTGCAAGCACGCAGGTCTTCTTATAATGCTTCACATTTCCAGAAGCATCAAACACTTCTGTGAAAACGATGTAGATCCCGATCCTTGCTTTTTCCCGCTCTTCGTTTACCCCATCCCAGCTGAAAGTGCCATTGATCCCAAGCAGCTCGTTCCTTACGAGGTTCTTCACCAGTCTGCCCTTACTGTCGTAAATACTGATATTCGCTACAAATCCCGGGGTACTGAAATGATAACTGATATCAACCACATCGTTCATCCCGTCTTCGTCCGGTGAAAAGATCTCCGGTGTCACCTCAATTGCATTATCGGTTTCAACCGCATCATTATACTGCGAATTCTGATAGCCTGGTGTTGCAAAGCCAACCGCCTCAGCTGCAGAATGCCAGTTGGTCCTGTCCCCGGAAGGACGATTGAAATCAATTCTTTCCAAGGACACATTCTCCACATTATTCAGCAGGGGAAAATGCATGTTCTCATTATACCTGAAATAATCGATCAGTGTAAATCCTTTTGCGATGCAGACCGCGCCCTCGGTATTATCCATTGAAGGAAGGGCATCCAGATCCAGGAATGCTTCCGGGGCAGGCGTATGAAAGCGGGCTTTGACTACTCCCCCGTTGGTGCTAAGGACAAGATACTCCTGCGGAAAAAGGAGGTAGCCTTCTGCTGTGATCACTTTAGGATTTATTGGGATGCTGTTTACAGTATCGTATTCACACAATGTTAGTGTTTTAAGATCGATCACTTTGGAAGAGCGATTGTAGATCTCAACAAAATCCACCCCTTCGCTATCGGGATCAAACAGAATTTCATTTATCACTATGTCATTGGCCGCTGCTGCCGAAGGAATAGCAAAGCGTGCTGAATTGCCTGAACCGATAGTGTTTCCCGCGCAATCCTTTGCAGCATTATTTACAGTTACTTTATAAGTTATACCCTGCTGTAATGCAGATGTTATCGCGAGCCTCACGCTTTTAAAGTCGGGACCTACAGGCTTCACATTTATTGGTATCCCAATGCCATTGTCTATAGAATAAAGAGCAGGGCTCAGCATGCTTAAGCTGTCAAGAGCCTCGTTAAAGAAAAGCTGTATGGTATCATTAGCAATAATAGAAACCCTTACAAGCCGCGGAGCTGAATTGTCGGGATTGGAAGCATAAACAGAATTTTGTGCTCCCGGGGTGCCGCCTGAGACATGATTGGAAGCCCGCCAGTTTAACATGCCCTCACAGGGATTATTGGGGTCGATCTGCTCCATGCTCCAGCCACCGTTTTCTTTTGCGGCATCACGGTACCAGGAACCATTATACGACACAGACGAGATGATCATTCCACCAGGCGTTCTTAAGGTAAGGGTTTGTCCGGTGTTCGTTAAGCCCGGGAAGCTCACAACACCTATCGCATTTGCAGAAGCAGGGAACAAGGGCGCATTCGTAGTTGTAGTAAGCACGACAAACCCATTGGCTGCAATATTTACATTCGGGAGAAGTTTAGTGTTGGTACCTGCAGTGTACTGCCAGCTATCCAGATTTACTGCATAAGGTGTGCGGTTGTGAAGTTCTACATATTCATACTGGATGAGGCCGCCACCTATCGTATTGTCAGGGTCGGCCATGATCTCATTGATCACGATATCAAACGGCCTGGCTTTATAATAATCGAAGTTTGCTGCTGAAGGATTAAGCGGGTTGCCTGAGCAATCCGACATGTTACTGATGTTTAATGTATAGCTTTGAGAAGAGCTGAGGGCAGTCCCCAAGGTAAGATCAGCACAGCTTAACATGGCATTGGCCATCACGGAAACAGGAGCCCCGATCCCGGGAATATTATAATTTGCAGCACTACCGACCTGGGAAACATCGATAGCTTCACTGAAACAAACTGATACATGCATTGAATCGATCACCGCAACCGAAACGATCGATGGCGCTGTAGCATCCGGGGCAGAAGAAAAAACACTATTCTGGGTGCCCGGGGTTCCTCCAGCGGGGTGAGCTGAAGCGATCCAGTTATTTGAAGGAGGACATCCGCCCGGAGCATTCGGGTTTATCAGTTCCAGTGTCCAGCCGCCATCCATTTTTACGGCATCCCGGTACCAGCTGTCGGAATAATTCACCGAATCGATCATGACCAGTGAGCTGTTCTGTAGAAAGATATTGTCACCTGTATTATTCAGCGAAGGTAAAGCTGGTACCCCTAAAACAAGCCCGAAAGGACTGTAGGATGCAGTGTCGGCAACAGCACATATGATCACATGCTGGTTGGACATCAGAACAAAACTGCCAAGTGTCGCTGTTGTAGAACCATCGGATAATTTCCATCCGCCAAGATTAAACGTGTTGGTGCTCCTGTTATATAGTTCAATAAATTCGGTGAAAGGCAGCGCCACCTGCGGAGATGGATCTGCATAGATCTCATTGATGATAACATCCCTGAATGAAGAAGTAACAGGTGCAAAATAAATAAAGGCTGCAGCAGCAGAGCTGATCGCATTACCGCTAAGGTCCTGCACGTTGTCCACCGTAAGCGTATTCGTTACTGCATTTGTAAAATTAGTGCCGAATGCAAGGTGAACAAGATTAAGACTGGCTGCATCCCTTACAGCAGAAGCAGGGTTCCCCAAACCGTTATCTGAACTGTAGTTAGATGTTGTTTGCGAGGTGGCCAGTTCAACATTCTCACTGAATAATACATCCAGCTGATTTGCAGAAATCACAGTAAGGGAAGTGATTGAAGGTGGGGTATTATCAACAATGACCGGCCCGACATAGATATCATCAAAAAAATGTTTAAGGTGGAACGAAGCAGTTGACTGCTGAATGAAGATCCCGAAATAGGACGAACCCGGAATTGAAGCATCCACAACAGTACCTTCTGTAAAATAACTGTTGCCTGTTCCTGTCAGGTCGCGCTGCAAAGTCCACATATTGGATGCATCCCGCGTTACTTTGATCCTGACAAGATTGTTCGAGCTGTTGGTTTGGGCATCAGTCCCGTCAATGATCTCGGAATTAGTTCCGGAAACTCTCTTGTAGAGGCTGATCTCATCGGAGGTATTACCCACCCGGACAAAATACCCGCTGTGTGTGGTGCTTTGAAGATTTGCAGAATCTGAAGTAAGATAAATGTCCACATAATTTGCAGAGGAAGTCTGAAACTGCAGGTTCACGAGCAATTCCCATTGCGTGTTAGTACCGGCAGCGGACGGGGTGCTGAGGTAAAAGCCATAAGAAGCAGTATTGGCATTCGAGCGGAGCTGTCCTCCAACTACCGTAAAATCAGCATTATCCCCGGACCAGGCGGGGGATGACGTAAAGTCACCATCAGAAAAATTATCATTAACCTGGGCGCCAGCGATGGATGTGATAAAAAGAAAAATAAATAATATCCTGTACATGAATGATCTTTTACAAAGCAATCGTAAATATACTAAAAATGCAGGCGGGGCTGTATTAAGCGGGCATTAAATTCTGAAGACCCCAGGATGATCTTTATTTAAAAGAGGCATATATTTTGGCCGGATCGGAAAAAAAATATAGGTTTGCAGCACAAAATTATGATGGAACTGAAAAACAAAAAGCACGTTAAAAAACGTTTCCCGCAGGAAAGGGTTTAAAGTGTTTTATATACAATAATCACTAAGAGCCTTTCCTGGTTGGAGAGGCTTTTTTTTGACCATGCAATAACAGCTAAAAGCAAAACCTCACCCTTGCTCTGCGGAATAGAGGGTTAAACAGAACAATATGAAAGTAGCAGTCGTAGGTGCCACAGGACTTGTAGGCACAAAAATGATCCAGGTTCTTGAAGAGCGTAATTTCCCTGTAACCGAACTTATCCCGGTAGCATCCGAAAGATCAGTTGGTAAAGAAGTTTCCTATAAGGGTAATAAATACAAGGTGGTTGGAATGCAGGCAGCCATCGACATGAAACCCGCAGTGGCCTTATTCTCTGCAGGAGGAAGCACTTCACTGGAATGGGCACCGAAATTCGCTGCTGCAGGAATAACCGTGATTGATAATTCATCGGCCTGGAGGATGGACCCTTCGAAAAAGCTGGTAGTACCGGAAATCAATGCAGGGTCCTTAACAGCCAACGATAAAGTGATCGCTAATCCCAATTGCTCGACAATACAGATGGTCGTTGCATTAAACCCGCTTCATAAAAAATATAAAATCCGGAGAATCGTTGTTTCAACATATCAGTCGGTTACGGGCACAGGTGTAAAAGCAGTTGACCAGATGATGAACGAGCGGAAAGGAATTAAAGGTGAAATGGCTTATGCTTACCCGATCGACTTAAATGTAATTCCCCAGATCGATGTGTTTACCGATAATGGCTACACAAAAGAAGAAATGAAGATGGTGAACGAAACAAAAAAAATCATGGGTGATGACAGCATCCGCGTTACAGCCACCACTGTGCGAATCCCGGTTATGGGCGGACACAGCGAAAGTGTAAATGTAGAGTTCGAAAATGAATTTGAATTGAACGATATCAGGAACATTTTACAAAACGAACCCGGTGTAATCCTGGTGGATGATGTGAAGAACCTGAAATATCCAATGCCCATGGATGCGCATGATAAGGATGAAGTGTTTGTAGGGAGATTAAGAAGGGATGAGACCCAGCCAAAAACACTGAACATGTGGATCGTTTCGGATAACCTAAGAAAAGGCGCAGCTACTAATGCTATTCAGATCGCGGAGTATTTGATGGATAAAAAGCTGGTATAAACGGTCATCCGGATGACGTTTTAATGATGATATATTTCCTGTATAACCCTACGGCCGCATAAATAATCCCGATCATAAGCAAGGGCAACACCGGCAACGTATACCTCTCCTCCACTCCTCTCTGGACAAAGCAGAGATAAAAAATGTACAGGAAAGGAACCCACCCCAAAACCACAGAAGGAAGAAGATCCCTTTTGATCCGGATCATATTGAGAAATACGAACAGGAAACACAAACCATGCAGGGAATAAAAAATAAAACGGAGAGCTTCCATCCACCATGCACCCCGATAAGTCCGCTGGAAAATATAGAGGGAAAGATTGGAATGAAACGCAAGTAACCCATAAACCTTAACAGGCGAAAGAACATAATACTGAAAAGGAAATTCCTTTTTATATTCGGAAGTAAGGCCCCTGAAACCATCGACAACTTTCTTTTCTGCATCCGACATTTCCATGGGCATCGGCAGGCCTTTATCATAGACTGGCTTCTGATGTAACACTGCCGCCTGGTAATCCCTGAACACGTTTCCCAGCCGTCTTTCTCCGAAATGATTCACAACATGTTCGGGTAAGTTGTCTATTGCGGCATTTACATACACGGCTGATGTATCACCCTGGATTGCAGCATCCCACATCGGGACCATATAGGAAAAACCTTTATCCCCCCGCTCCGCCCAGCATCCTGCAAAGCTCCAGTATTCCCTGAAAGGCGCACGATAGATCGTATTGTTATCTTCATAGTAAATCGGATGAAGCCCCACATATTTTCCCGTGATACTATAATTTCTTACCTGCCATATCAGCATAAAGCTGATGCTTATCATTCCGAAAAGAACAATCCGGGCTATCATACTTTTCAGATGCGCATGGTAGTCCTTAACCAGGAATATCAGCAGGACCGCACCAAAGATCCCAAGCACCGGCCGCACAATAAAGATGAATGCAAAGAGCAGGGAAGCGAAAAGATAAAGCCTGTTCTTTTCTCCGGGAGCCGGACTTCTGTATGCCTTCAACAGCGAGTAAACATAAAAGAGGATAAGAGCAGGAGTTATCCCTTCTGTGAGTGTATACGACAGGAAGCCTGTTGCAAAGGGACTGAGCCCGTAAAGGGCACTCGTTATTAATGACCATCGCGCATTGGAAGTGAGTATCATCAGGATACTATAGAACCAATAAACCGAAATTGCAAAAAGCAGGTATTGTAAACACTTCAATACAGTAATGGCATTTACCTCATCAAAGAAGTAAAAAAGCGGAAGGTATAAAAGCCCATAACCCGGTGGACGGATGAAATGCCCCACATTCCCCGCATAATCTTCTGCCCAGGTTCCATTCCTTAAAAAGTTTTTTGGCGGATTATAATAGCTCGCATCGTCATTTGTAATAACGGTCCCACCTTCCCGGACCCCTCCCGCTGGAAGCTTGCTGAGATTATGCTCATTGTAGAAAACGGCTGTGAGCAGTGAAAAGGCACAGAGTAAGTAAATGGCGTTGTTCCTTAATTTCCGTGCGACCAGGATACCTGCCATGGTAATTATACAACCGGTGGGGTTTCGTGACCGGCAGTGTTGGCTGCGGCCGGAGCTGCTGTACCTGCCTCGTTTTCCTTCTTTGCGAAGAAGCGCTTTTGATAAAGGATAATAATGAATACACCAAGGCTGATGGAAAAGTCAGCGAAATTAAAAACAGGCCGAAAGAATACAAAATCTTCTGTGCCCCAGATCGGGAACCAGGAAGGAAAATGTCCTTCTATCATCGGGAAATAAAACATATCGACAACTTTCCCATGTAGGAAAGAAGAGTAGCCTCCTTCTTCAGGGAGGAACCGTGCGATCTCATAACTGCTGTCACTGAACAGGATGCCGTAAAATGCGCTGTCAATTATATTACCGACAGCTCCTGCAAAGATCAGGGCAATACAGGTGATATACAGCCTGTCTTCGTTCTGCTTGTTAAGCTTCCATAAATAATAACCGATTCCTGCAACAGCGATGATCCTGAAAATGCTCAGTGCAAGCTTTCCGAATTCACCGCCAAATTCCATCCCATATGCCATACCGTTATTCTCGGTAAAATGAATGATGGCCCAATCAGCCATACGATATTCATCACCTAAAAAGAAATGGGTTTTTACGTATATTTTTATGACCTGGTCGATCAGGAGAATCAGGAGAACAATGAAGAGAGGCTTTTTCACAAATGCGGTTTTTATTGAGTACAAAAGTATGAAAATACTGTAACCTTTGTTTCTTCTCTTGATAGAAAAGAAACAAAAGAACAGGACTTCTTCGCTTTCAAACTTTTTCAACTTTTTTCCTTGATAAAAAAAGTTACAAAAAAATCAAGAACCATCGATTTCTCCCCACACGCACCACGGCATCGCGATGGTTCAGGCCTCACGCGCAGCTTCGAAACAGATATTTCGCATATATTGAAGAGGATATGCTGAAACAAAAAAAGCTGCCTTCCGGCAGCCTTTTTAGAAATAATAACTGAGATTATGCATTTTGCTCCAGCTTCGCTTCGATCGCTAGAGTAGCGTGAGGAACGCTTCTTAAACGCTCTTTTGAGATCAGCTTTCCTGTTGCGCGGCAGATCCCGTATGTTTTATTCTCGATACGGATCAGGGCATTCTGAAGGTTCTGGATGAATTTCTCCTGGCGGGATGCAAGATGTGCTGTTTCTTCTTTTGAAAGAACATCTGATCCGTCTTCCAGCAGCTTGAATGTCGGAGAAGTATCATCTGTACCGTGATCATCCTTATGAGATAGCGTGCTCTTTAATAATTCATAATCTTTTTGTGCTTCAGAAAGCTTCTTCAGGATCAATTCCTTGAACTCTTTCAATTCACTGTCAGAATAACGCGTGCGTGTGTCTGTATTAATATGCGGTTTCGGAGCCGGGCCCTGGGGCCTGCGGATCGAAGGGGTCTTGTATTCCACGATCATCGGTGCTTCATCCCTGCTGCTGCTTCTTCCATCATCATCAAGATCCATATCACGGCTTTTTTTCTTAGGGGCCGGGACAGGTTTCTGCATAACAGGTTTTTCAGCAACAACCGGTTTAGCAGGGGCTGCTGCCGTTTTCTTTGGTTCCGGTGCTTTTACAGCCGGCTTGGAAATTGCTTTTGATACGGCTTTCACAACGGTTTTAACAACCTTTGCAACAGCTTTCACAATTGGTTTCTGAACCACTTTTGCGCTTGCCGGGCGAGCAGTTTTAGCAGCGGGTTTCGCTTTTTGAGGAACTGCTTTCTTAACTATTTTGTTTACCACCGCTTTTTTAACAGGCTTTTTAGGGGCTGCTTTTTTCGCGATCACTTTTTTAACAGGTTTTTTTGCTGCTGCTTTTCCGCCTGTCGGACGGACAGCTTTAGGCGCAGCTTTCTTTATGATTTTTTTTGCTGCTGCTTTTTTAACAGGCTTAGCCACCGCTTTTTTAACAGGTTTCTTAGGAGCTGCCTTTTTAACCACTTTAGCTGCTTTTTTAGGAGCTGCTTTTTTTACAGGTTTAGACGCTTTCTTTGGTGCCGCCTTCTGAGCCGGTTTCTTAGCCGCTGCTTTCTTAGCCGGTTGTGCTGCTTTTTTAGCAGGTTTACCTTTTTGCACTTTCTTAGCCATGTTAATTGGTGTTTTTTAGTTTAGTTATCGTAATTAATGTCCTGGTCTCTTCATCCAACTCCACCTCTGCGCCTTGGGTAGCTTCCACATTATCAACCAGTTCGAGCGAAGATGCCAGAATTTCCGCGCAAATATAGTTCAAATTATTATTGACTGCCGCATTAATAGCAGAATTTCTCTGAATTTTGACGTCAATCCGGTCCGTAACGTCCAGGTTACTGTCCTTCCGGAGGTTCTGGATCCTGTTCACGAGTTCCCTTGCAATCCCTTCTTCCTTCAGTTCCGGGGTGATTGTAACATCCAAAGCTACAGTCAGTTGACCCGAGTTGGCTACCTTCCAGCCGGGAATATCAACAGGTATGATCTCAACATCTTCTGTATCAAGCACTATCGATTCTCCGTCAAAGCTCATCTCATATCTTCCTGTCTTTTCAATCCCGGAGATCAAAGCCTGGGCATTTTCATTTGCAAAAGCCTGGACTGCCTTCATGTGCTTGCCGCATTTTTTGCCTAAAGTCTTGAAATTCAATTTCATGTTCTTAACAATCTGCGTCTGGGACTCATCTACCAGCTCCAGATTCTTGACATTTACTTCGGACAGGATCAGGTCTTTCACCGCTTCGATCTTTGCTTTGTATGCTATATCCAAAACCGGGATCTGGATATTATTGAGCGGCTGGCGGACACGTATGTTCTCCTTCTTGCGAATCGACAATACCATTGAGGAGATCTTCTGCGCCAGCTCCATGCGTTCTTCCAGGTCCTTATCAATCATTTTTTCATCCGCAACGGGAAAATCCCCCAGGTGTACGGAACTGGCCTTATGATGGCCTGTTGCATCGTTCAGGTCTGAATACAAACGGTCCATGAAGAATGGCGCAACAGGGGCGGAAAGCCGGGTAATCACCTCCAGGCAGCGGTATAAGGTCTGGTATGCCGCGATCTTATCGGCTGAATAGTCTCCTTTCCAGAAACGTCTCCTGCAAAGCCTTACATACCAGTTACTCAAATGTTCATCAACAAATGTTTCAATATATCTTCCCGCACGGTGCGGTTCATAATCATTATAAGCTTCATCTACTTTTCGTATCAGTGAATTCAACTCCGACAAGATCCAGCGGTCGATCTCAGGGCGGTCTTTAAGTGGCACTTCCTCTTCCGTATAATTGAAATTATCCACGTTGGCATATAGAGCGAAGAAGGAATAAGTGTTATGGAGCGTTCCGAAAAATTTCCGCTGCACTTCAGCAATCCCTTCAATATCAAATTTGAGGTTATCCCATGGCGCAGCGTTGGTGATCATGTACCAGCGTGTTGCATCCGGGCCGTATTGCTCAATCGTTTTGAAAGGATCAACAGCATTTCCCAAACGCTTGCTCATCTTCTGCCCGTTTTTATCGAGCACAAGTCCGTTTGAAACCACATTTTTAAATGCAACTGAATCGAAACACATCACGGCAATAGCATGAAGCGTAAAAAACCATCCCCTCGTCTGATCCACACCTTCCGCGATAAAGTCGGCCGGATAATATTTTTTACCATCGATCAGCTCTTTGTTCTCAAATGGATAATGCAGCTGTGCATAGGGCATTGCACCTGAATCAAACCAAACATCGATAAGGTCCGGTTCACGGAACAGCTTTTTGCCGTTCTTTTCAAGCACGATATTATCCGCATACGGTTTGTGAAGATCAAACGTATCGTAATTCTCTTTGCTGTTATCCCCCGGAATGAATTTGATCAACGGATTGGCGTCCATCGCGCCTTTCCAGACCGCGTTGTCAATTTCTGTTTTCAACTGCTCCACGGAACCGATGCAGATCTGTTCTGTCCTGTCTTCGCTTGTCCAGATCGGGATAGGGATCCCCCAGAAGCGTGAACGTGAAAGGTTCCAGTCGTTAAGGTTTTCCAGCCAGTTGCCGAAGCGGCCGGTACCGGTTGATTCCGGTTTCCAGTTGATGGTTTTATTCAGTTCGATCATCCGGTCTTTGAAATCCGTGGTTTTAATGAACCATGAATCCAGCGGATAATACAATACCGGCTTGTCGGTTCTCCAGCAATGCGGGTAGCTGTGTTCGTATGTTTCTTTTTTGAAGAGCTTACCTTCTTCCTGGAGCTTCAGTACAATGCGTTCATCAACACTCAGGTAAGCTTTTAATTCCTTGATCTTCCCCGCAGCTTCAAGGACCTTCTTCTGGTTCCTGAATTCCGTTTCTTTTTCTTCTTCCGTTAAATATGCTTCTTTCACATACTCTTCACCATACAGGAAAGTCCCGTCCTTCACTTCAGGAAGGAATTTACCGCGCTTGTCCACCAATGTAAGCGAGCCTATCCCGTTTTGTTTCGCAACCCGGAAATCGTCCGCACCAAAGCTCGGAGCGATATGAACGATGCCGGTACCGTCTTCCGTTGTAACGAAATCACCGGTGATCACGCGGAATGCATCCCCGTCAGCCGGCTGCACAAAATTCAATAGCTGATCATATCTAACACCGGCAAGATCAGCGCCTTTGAATTCATTCACAATTTCAAAAGGTATGGCTTTATCGCCTTCTTTGTAATCCGAGAGCTTCAGCTCTTTGTTCTTATCGCTAAAATGCTTACTGACAAGGGCCTTTGCAAGGATAACGCTTACAGGCTGGAATGTAAATGGAGAAAATGTTTTCACCAGGACATATTCGATATTCTTCCCAACTGCCAATGCGGTGTTGGAAGGAAGCGTCCATGGCGTGGTCGTCCAGGCAAGGAAATAAATGTCCGTTCCGCATTCCCCAAAAGAAAAATTACTGATATCCTGTCTTACTTTGAACATCGCAACAGCTGTCCGGTCCTTTACATCACGGTAGCATCCCGGCTGGTTCAATTCATGGGTTGACAACCCGGTACCGGCAGCAGGAGAATAAGGCTGAATGGTAAATCCTTTATAAATGGCGCCTTTGGAATAGAGGTTGTTCAGCAGCCACCATACACTTTCAATATATTTGTTTTCATAAGTGACATAGGGATTGTCCATGTCCACCCAGTACCCCATCTTGGCAGTTACATCAGCCCACACATCCGTGTATTTCATAACATCCTTGCGGCACTCCACATTGTATTGCTCAACGGTGATCTTCTTCCCGATATCTTCCTTGGTGATCCCAAGTGTTTTCTCAACACTTAATTCTATCGGCAATCCGTGTGTGTCCCAGCCTGCTTTACGCTTTACCTGGAAACCTTTCTGGGTTTTGTAGCGGCAGAAGATATCTTTAATAGAGCGGGCCATAACATGGTGGATCCCCGGTAAACCATTTGCACTTGGAGGGCCTTCGTAAAAAACAAAAGGTGCTTTTCCTTCACGTGAAGTGATGGACTTCTCAAACGTATTGTTCTTATCCCATGTCAGCTGCATATCTTTTGCAGTTTGCGAGAGGTTCAGGCCTTTATATTCTTTGTATTTCACGCTCATAATTTCTTTGTTAAAAAAGGATTGCAAAGGTAGTATTTTATCTGTAAAAACCTATTGCTTAAAGGCTTATACAGTATAGTGGAAACAAATAACCCTGCCAAAAGATGACAGGGTTACAAAGCAGTAACAAAGGTATTAGATCGTTGCGATGACCTTAAGTTCAATAGCAATTGGCGTTGGGAGACAATTGATTTCAATCGTGGTTCGGCATGGCTGGTTATCCCTGAACCATTCAGCGTATACCCTGTTATATACCGCGAAATCATCTTTCATATTTGTGAGAAAAACCTGCACATCCACAATATTATCCCAGCTGCTTCCCGCATCCTCAAGGATGTACTTTATATTCTGAAATACGCTTTTACATTGAATTTCTATATCGTAAGAAAGGATGTTCCCTTTTTCATCCAGCTCAACACCCGGGATCTTCTTTGTTCCGCGCTCACGGGGGCCAACCCCGGAAAGAAATAACAAGTTCCCCACTTTCCGCGCATGAGGATATGCCCCTACCGGTTCCGGGGCTTTGCCTGAGTTTATTCTGTCGTCTGCCATATTATTATAGCTGATTATACCAGCTTCGCTGCAAAGATAAGAGATCGTTTTAAACGAAGAAGCCGAAATTTCTCAGCATTTCCCATTTATCTTTTGCATCCGGACAGCGTAGTTAAAATATATTTTGCAGAAATCATTAACCCCGTCATATGATTTGCAAAAAATGCAAATTACTCCCTTTTAAAATTGCCTGAAGCAGTATTTATGCAATTAATGCGTATTTCCGGAAAGCCTTCCCGATATGCCGTTTTCAAAGGGCATTCCTCCGGTCTAGCTTTGTCAAAAAATTAATCTGTCAACCATGAGAACACTTTTAGTTTTAATCACGATTGCATTAAACATATCCAGTGGATGTTTTGCCCAGGATACGATCATTAAGCACAACGGAGATATTATCCTTGCGACTATCTCCGAGATCAACCCTTCGGAGATCCGTTATAAAAGATATGGCTTTTCTGATGGTCCGAGCTATGTGGAAACCAAAAGCGAAATCTCCATGATCAGCTATTCCACAGGTCTCCGCGAAACCTTTTCTCCCGGAAAACCGGCCGTTATGCCTGAATATGCAGCCCCAAAGCCGTCTGAGGATAGAAGGATCATCGCGCTTGGGCGCTCCTATGCCAGGGACGGAAAAAAATATAATGAAGCATATATCTTCAGAACCCTTCTTAATACGAAGGATGTAAGGATCAAAGGACTTGTAGCAGAATCAAAAAAAGCGAAAGGGATGCAATACATAGGTTTTGCTGCTATTCCCCTCGGACTTATCGGGCTTCTTGCAGTCGGCCAGGGAGGAGCACTATCCAGCCCTGACCGGAGCCTGTATCATACACTTGGAGCAGTCTGCATCGGTTCTGCGATCGCCTGCCCTATCGCCTCCGGCATCTTCAAAAAGCACCGCCAGAACAGGCTCGCGGAAGCCATCAAACTATACAATCAAACCCTTTAACCTCTTAACTGACATCCTATGAAAACATACATCCGCCTTATCATACTTCTTTCTGCATTCAGTAATATACTGCCGGCACAAGACACCATTATTAAAAGGGACCAGGACCATATCCTGGCGAAGATCCTGGAGATCTCTGTTGCAGAAATTAAATACAAGAGCTTTGATGCCCAGGATGGGCCCACCTTCGTGATCCGTAAGTCGGATGTATCCAGGATCGTTTACAAGAACGGGATGAGCGATGTGTTCGAAGCAAAAAAGCCTGCGGCAGCAAATACAGGAATTGTTAATGCAGAGTTGAAAGCGGATACCGATCCAAGGTATATTCTGACATTGAATGACGGCACGCAGCTTCGCGGGAGGATCATTTCACAAACGGCTGAAGAAGTGGTGTTTCTTGATAATAATTTCGGTGAAAAAAAGATCAGCCGCCAAAAGATCAGCAACACCCGCCTGGAATTTGGTGAGGATGTAAAAGTTTTCACACTGGTGGATGGCTCGATCATAACCGGGAAGATCATCAATAAAAACCCGGAAACAACGGTCGTTGAAACCAGGGACCTGGGAACTATCACACTTCCGGCAGCGAAGATCAGGAATGTGCGTGCATTGGAAGAAAGCAAAATCACTGAGGAAGGGAAAATCTGGTTCAGGAACCCAAACTGCACCCGCTACCTGTTTGCACCTTCTGCGATCCAGCTAAAGAAAGGCGAAGGTTATTACCAGAACATTTATGGTGCCGGCAATGCGGTGAACTTCGGATTAAATGACCATATAACAGTCGGTGGCGGTTTGGCAGGTCCATTAGGAGCATACATTAATGCAAAGGTTGGATTTAAGCTGGGCAAGCTGGTGCATGTGGGCGGTGGAGCAATTGTAGGAAATGGCTTCTTTCCTGTAAACGGAAATAATTTAGGAGTAGGATTAGGTTTTGCTGTAGTGACAATAGGGAACTATGACAATAACATCACTGTTGGTACTGGTTATGGTTTTCTTAACAGCGGAGGCACAACGGGCCTTCAGGAAAAACCTCTCTTTGTGGCAAACGGAATGGCAAGGGTTGGAAAGAAATTCGCCCTGGTAACAGAGAACTGGGTGGTGAATGTACAGGGCGATCCGTTTGACCGCGGTATCAATGCTGATTCGCATTATGAAACTTTCTTTTCATATGCCTTTCGTTACATGGGCCAGCGATCAACCCTGGATGCTGGTTTCCTGAACACCCCCGGACTCATCTCCAAAGGATGGTATATCGGGATTCCCTACATCGGGTTTGTGATCCGCTTCGGGAATTATAAGGAGAATTAGGGGTTGTTGACTTTTTTCCGCACATTTCAAGGCTTACAGGAATTAAAAAACCTGTAAGCCTTTCTTTTAGTATACCTTTGGCATGCTAGCCTGAGTAACGGCTCATTGGCCTCAATTTTTCAAGTGGACTAGCGAAAAAGTTAATTATAATTCCAGTTATGCAAAAAAAACATCACCGCTTAAGAAAGATCCTCCTTATTACACTTGCCGTTATTATTATCCTTGTAGGACTAATCATTGCGTTCATTTCCCCGATTACAAAATACCTGGTTGAAAAATACGATACGAAATATATCGGCCGTGAGATCACCATGAACTGGGCCTATGTGAACCCGTTTACAGGATATCTTCATTTTGATGACCTTAAGATTATGGAGCAGAAAAACGATACGACTTTCTTTTCCGTTTCAGGAATCTCTCTGAATTTCGAAATGATGAAAATGCTTTCGAAGACTTATGAGATCTCTTCGCTTACGATCAGCGATCCCCGAGCAATTGTAATCCACCATAAGGACAACAGCTTTAATTTTACAGACATCATTGAAAAGCTGAATGAGAAGGAAGAAGAACCGGAGGAAAAAAAGGAGCCTGCAAAATTCAACATCCTGGATGTGGAAATAGAAAACGGGGAGTTCATATATGATGAAGTTTTCACCCCGGTAAAATATTCCATCAACAAGGTAAATATCGAATGGAGCGGTAAATACTGGAATTCGGATACCATGAACATAAAATATGAATTCAGTTCAGGGGTAGGAACGGGTGATGTGAAGGGAAAAATGTTCTTTAATGCCGCAAGCTCTGAATATAAAATGGAAACGGTGATAAAAAAATTCGACCTCACTGTGATCGGACAATATATGCAGGACATGATGAATTATGGGAAGTTCCGCGCCATCCTCGAGGCGGATGTTAAAGCTTCGGGCAATTTTAAAGATGCGAGGAATGTGGATGCAACCGGGATAGTGGCCATCAGTGATTTCCATTTCGGTAAAGATTCACTCAATGATTTTGCCTCTTTCGAAAAATTTGTGGTTGACGTGGATAAGCTAAACCCGAAAATGAAGAAATACCTGATGGATTCGGTTTCATTAACCAAGCCTTATTTTAAATTCGAGAAATACGACCAGCTGGATAATATCCAGAGGATGTTCGGGGCGAAAGGAGAAAATGTTAAAGCAGCTGCGGCTACTAAAGATGAGCAGTTCAACCTTGTACTCGAGATCGCTGATTATGTGAAGCTGCTCGCAAAGAATTTCTTCTCTTCCGATTACAAGATCGGCCGCCTTGCCATTTATTCGGCAGATATCAGGTATATTGATTATTCACTCAGCGAAAAAATGGCAGTTGCGCTCAGTCCTCTCAACGTAATAGCGGACTCGCTGAACAGCAATAAAGATAAAGTGTATGTCCGCCTGAATTCAGGGATCAGGCCTTACGGTACGATGAACATCAAGCTTGGCATCAACCCGAAAGACAGCTCCGACTTTGATCTGGACTTTAACATTGAAAAGATCAATGCAACTGTTTTAAACCCGATCCTGATCACGCAGACAACATTCCCGCTCGACAGGGGAAGTATTGCCGTAAGAGGGAACTGGAAGGTAAGGAATGGAAAGATCCAAGGCACCAACCGCGTTCTTGTTGTAGACCCGCGCATCACCAAGCGTGTAAGAATGGATGACAACAGCTGGCTGCCGTTACGGCTTGCCATGTTCTTTGTACGCGAACGCGGGAATGCCATTGATTATGAAGTGCCGATCACGGGCGACCTGAAAGATCCGAAGTTCCATTTAAGGGATGTGATCCTGGATGTGGTATCGAACATATTTATCAAACCTGCAACCCCTGTTTACCGCTCAGAGATCAAAACCGTTGAGCTGGAGATAGAGAAGAACCTTGCGATGAACTGGGAAATGAGCGCGGAAAAACTGCTCCCTGACCAGAAGCGTTTTGCAGAGGACCTTGCAGACTTCCTGAAAGAGCACCAGAACGCTTCCATTGTTGTTACGCCTTTTAACTATACTGAAAAGGAAAAGGAATACATCCTCTTTTTTGAGGCGAAGAAAAAATATTTCCTGAAAACCAGGAACAGGAAACCATCAGAGTTTACCGAGAAGGATTCGATCGAAGTTTTCCGTATGGAAGTAAAAGATTCCGTATTCAGCCGGTTTATGGATAAGCAGATGAATACCCAGCTGGTAACTATGCAGGCGAAGTGTGAAGCCTACGTAGGATCCAAACTGATCCAGGCCAAGTTCGACAGGCTGATGGAGGAACGAAAAGCTGTGTTTATGGCTTTCTTTAAAGAAGCAGGTGTGGAGCAAAAGGTCAAGTTCCAGCAGGCGAAGGAAGAAATCCCTTTCAATGGATTCTCTTACTACAGGATAGCCTACAATGGAGAAATCCCTGCCGACCTGAAAGAAGGATTTATGAAGCTGAATGAATATGATAATAAAAAGCCGCGTGAAAAACTGAAAGAAGAAAGACAAAAAACCAGGAAATGGTTCAAGAAAGGAAACTAAATTAAGACAGTAAAGGGCGGAGAAAAATCTTCCGCCCTTTACTGTTACCTGCACTGTGATCAATTCAAATATTTAGTTACATTTGCAATCCTTAAAGGGGAATTAGCTCATTTGGCTAGAGCGCTTCGCTGGCAGTGAAGAGGCGACCGGTTCGAATCCGGTATTCTCCACTCATAAACCGTAAAACCTTTCATCTAAGGGATTACGGTTTTTGTTTTGAGTGCTTATTCTTCAGACCCTCTCCAAATGCTATTAATGAGGCTGTCTCTCGTTGGTTTCTAACCAGATCGGAAGTCAAAAACTGATTTTAAAAAAGTTACTAAAGTTGTTTC
>DASVUX010000033.1:0-32748 GCA_036386835.1 Bacteroidia bacterium | reverse complement strand
CGCAATTAAAAATATAGTAAGAAACCCAAACGAGCGCCAGGTCTGGAAACGTTAGCGGCAACTTTAAGGACGAACTGTAAATAAACAGAAATGACAATTAACTCAATAAAAATAGTCTTACTAATTTTTGTATCAAGTAACTTCCTTTCTTGCAATGGACAAGTGAAATCAGAACACAAACAGACTGAAACAAGAACTCTAGAAATTGGTAAAGTAGTTTCTGAAATTGATAACCAAATTTGGAAGATCTTTCAAGATTCAAAAGGCAATTACTGGTTTGGCAGTAACGGAAATGGTATTTACAAATTTGACCAAAAAATATTAAAACAATTCACGACAAAAGACGGTTTGGTGGACAACCAAATTCGGGGAATACAGGAGGACAGCTCAGGATATTTATATTTTGAAACACCTAGTGGCATTAGCAAATATGATGACATAGAATTTACAACTTTAAAAGCAATAAAATCACCGAACAACGAATGGAAACTTGAACCAAATGACCTCTGGTTTGGATATAATGCAAACGACCTTTATCGTTTTGACGGTAAATCCCTTTATGAATTAAAATTACCTAGAAAAGATTTAAAAAAAGCCTTTGGAATAGAAACAGAAGGAGTTCCTTTTGAAGGAAACAACAATAGCCCTTATGACGTTTTCGGAGTTAACAAAGACAAAGATGGTAATATTTGGCTTGGAACTGCTACCGCTGGTACTTTTCGATACGATGGCAATTCATTTTTATGGTTTGGAGAAAAGGAACTTTCAACTCTTCCAGACGGACGAGTTCCCGGTGTTCGTTCAATGATTCAAGATAAGAACGGTTATTTTTGGTTAAGTAATTTTTATAGTAAATACAAAATTAACCCAAACCTACCCAATGGATATGAAAAGATTAAAGCTATTGATTTACCCAGGGAGAGTGTGAAAGATAAAATACTTTACTTTAACGCTGGAATAACGGACAAGGAAGGAAATTTATGGATGACTATTTATAGTGGTGGAGTTTGGAAATATGACGGAAAAACACTCTCTAATCTTAAAATAAAAAATGATACAGAAGATGTCTTGCTGATCTGTATCTACCAAGACAACAATGGAACAATTTGGCTTGGAACTGCCAATAACGGTGCTTATAGACAAAATGGAGATAAGTTTGAAAAATTTGAAACAAATAAATAAATAAAAGCAGCCACTAACAGCACATTTGCAATAGGCGGGGTTTCGTCCTCCGCAGACAGTTTGGTAGCCAAGTTCAGTTCCCTCACCAACATTTTGTACTGAAAACCCGCCCATCGCAAATTTGCCAAACGTTATACGCAATTATGAACCTTAATACATATATAATCTTGACCATTATTTCCCTTGTTAGCTGCAAATGTTCAAGACAGCCTGACTCCTCAAATTTTATGACAGACGTTAGAAAGGACTTTGCAATAAAAGCGGAGGAGTTTAATAAACAAGCATTGACTTGGGAAAATAAAATTGACGTGCTTTATACTCGGGCAGACTTCGACTTAAAAGATGGAGTTTATTTTGCCGACTCATTAATTGAAAATGATAAATCCTTAGATAAATGGCAAACCGGTGAATTACATACAATAGTTGGCGAACTGTATTATGACAACAACAGTATCAAATCCGCCCTTCAGAGATTTACCAAGGATGAGAAATTAACATTCGATTCCCCGAGAAATAAAGCAAACAAGGCGGGCTGTTATATTAAATTGGGCAATGAATCAAAAGCCAAGCTTTTTCTCGATCAAGCTGCTGAGACGAACTATGATTTTCACTGGTACATCGGTAATTTATATGAAATCCAAAAACAGACCAAATTAGCCATTGAGTCATATGACTTTCTTTATAAAAAAGACTCTGCAATATATTCCTATTGTAATAAGCGAATTCAGGAATTAAAACAACCGAATCCAAAACTATTTACCGAACTCCTCTATAAAGACCGGAGACAAAAAACCATACTTCTTTTACAGCCAGCAGACTCTACCGTGACACCGACAACAATTGGAGGTTTCAAGATTGAAAAACAAAAGAAATAACACGCGTATAACAGCGGTCGTGGTGCCATTTGGACATCGCTTCGTAAGCCAAATTTGAATTCAGTTTGAAATCTCGCTCCGAAAGATTAATTTTAGTCAGAAACCCAAACGAGCGCCAAGCCTGAGAACGTTAGCAGTAATTTTTATGAGACGTAGAATATCAACAAACATAAGAGTCGGACGACTATTAATCCTTCCTTTAACAGTCGGACTGTTAATTTTAAATATTTATGTATTCTTCATTTCAGACGATAAACTCGACAATTCTTCGTCTTTCATTATCTCTGGTATTTCAGTTATTTTCATGGTTATTGGCTATTTCCTTTATAAATACCTTGACAACGAAAAGACAATCGAATACGATGACAATAATATGTACGTTTCAGGCAAATTTGGCACTAAAGAAATTCAACTTGCAAAAATAACTTCTCTGATAATGACCCCGACAAGGTTAAATGACAATTTTAAATGGAAAATAATTTACATCGACAAAGACAACACAGAAGGATTCGTAATTTTTTTTTCACGACCATTAAACGTTAATCTGGCAGACTTTAGTAAGGCAATTATGACAAAGAATTCAGATGCCAAAGTTCAAGGCTTTTCTTTTGGACCATTTCAAGTCGACAAGACAAACAATTAAAAAAATCGAGGAGATGCTCAAAATAAATTCATAATAATCTTTGAGCAGCTTAGCAAATGTTATGTGTATAGACCGATGTGTTTTTGCAAATGAAATAAGAAACTACCGCTAACACAAATCTGGCGCCATTTGGGCATCTCGCTCCGCAAGACAAATTTATATTAACTTTGAAATGAGGCTTCCCGCCTTCGCTGAACTTCGGCCGGGCAGGCGCAATTAAAATATAGAAAGAAACCAAACGAGCGCCAGGCCTGGGAACGTTGTAGGTAAGCCCTTAGACCAAAATGAACGTAGACACAAATAATGACAAGTTAGTTGAGCTAGTTATTTCATTACACGACCAAGGTGTAACTGACAGCGAGAAAATAATTAGCAGCCTGGAATCTGAATTTTCCCTTTCAAATAATAACGCAGAAACTGTGTATGAACTTATTCAGACAGGTCTTTTTAGAGCATCAATTATGTCTGGCGGACAGGCATATCCAAAAAATAACTTATCAGACAATGCAATTGTCAACACAGCAATTAAAATTGGTTTAACTAAATTGGGCCGACCAGAATTATACAAAAGCAATAACGAACCAAAAAGAGCTTGGTGGAAAATTTGGTAGACTAAGCCAGGTGCAAACGGCTAACCTATAACAGCAACTACCAGAGGTGCTTCGCGAAATCTCTGGTATTTGCGCATTTCCTTTTGTACTTTTAATCAAGTTTATCGGTTAAGACAGCTTTGCTTATCAATCCGCAAAGATATCTAGCCCGAAAACGTTAGTAGTAAGGACTGAGTAACGACAAGTATGAAATGACCAGTATGAAACAGTTAATATTTTGTTTAGTGATTGGTTGTAAGTGTGCATCGACATTTGCGCAAAACGACTCTATCCGAAAAAATCATTTTTCAATAAATTTAGCATCCGGACTTATTAGTGGTGAAGTTGGATTATACTATGACCATAGAATATCAGACAAATATGGTTTTCTGTTGTCGTATGGACACAGGTTTTACAATTTCAATTTTATCATCAATGGTGGATCTGGTTATGGATATCGTTATTTCCCACAGACCGCTGACATTATTCGTATAGGTTTGAAAAAGTACTGGAGGAACCGACCTAATAGCACTGAAGCAAGACACTCATACTTTTTATATCGTGTGAGTGCATGGAATTTACATACACCTAAATATACGACCCGACAAGGATCAAATGGTTTGAACGGAATCGAGAGATCAGTCGTTGCTGTTGACAAAAATGTTGTCAATTGTGGATTTGGGGTTGGCAGGGAAATAAGTAAAAAATATTTATTTATGGATTTATTTGCATCAGTTGGTATATCGGCCGGTTTAAAGAAAATACACGTTTACTCCACAGGTTATAGCGGTTCAGCGACAGATAAATATTATGACAATAGATATATACAGACACTTGCACTTTTTCCTACTATTGAATTGGGTGTCAAAATCGGTTTATAAACACGGCTTTACAATTGGATCTGTTAAAAATCCGCACGAGCGCAAAGCCGAAAAACGTTAGATGCAATACCATGAAGTCAATAATCCCAATAATATTTTTGCCCGTAATCTCGTTATAAGCAATTTATGAAACGACTTCTTAGTTTAATAATTATCATCTCTTTCAGTAATTGTAGTCCTGAACCTGAGAAGTGCTGTGGAACCGAAGATTTCCGGAAAAAGCAAGATCAAATTGCAGCAGAATATCATTCCTGGGAAGTTTCTAAAGACAAACTATATATTCTTTCCGACAGAAGCATCGATTCGGCATTGTTACTAGCCCAAACTATGTTAGACAGCGTTGTTAAAAACCCAAGCGTTGACCACTTCCCAACCGACAAAGAAAAGCTTGATGATCTCCATTTTATTATTGGCGAATTTCTATACACAGCCTCGAAGTTTGAAAACGCTTTAGTTGAATTTTCATTTTCACGAGAGCCTGATTTTCAAAATGCCAAACAAATAATCCTAGAGTGGATCAGCCAAATAAAAAAAGACACCTCTGAATTCAAAACGAATCGACCATTTCCTACAAGACGAACCAACTATATCAAGGAATGGAAAAAGTTAAATGGCTTATAACAGCGGGCTGGCGCCATACGTACATTTCGCTCCGCAAAGCAAATTGAGGTACGATACACCCTCACAATAATCTTACCCGCACAAGTACCCAGGCCCGGGATGTTATGCGTCATACTTGGTAAATCAGAAACTATCTAATCCGTATTAACAAGTCGTTAACAGAGCAATAACTACTTACTAACAAGATACTTTTAAAATAGGAATTACCTTGGTCCATATGATTTTAAATTATGAATTATGAAAAAGTCAATATGTCTTTTGGAATTATTAATAAACTCAACAAAATGAAAAATTTCACCTTCTTTATTTCCATTTTAACCCTTTTTGTTTCTTGTAATTCTGGCAACAGCAGCAGTTCTGATTTATCCCGGGAAAATGGGTTGACAGTTGGGAAAATCGAACGGCCACAACCGCCAGGCATTTTACAGGCTGGTGAAATATGTATGAGTGGTTTTGACGGGGACTCAATCAATATGCATGGCATAATTAAAAACACATCCCCGGCAGATTCATATAAGGACGTAGTTGTTCAAATAACTTATTACAGCGATGCAAAAGAAAACCTGGGCAATAAGGAATATACAATTCACGAAGTTTTCCCGCCTCATTCAGATTCCCCGGTTGAACTAAAGGTTGAAAACTGTAAAGATGTAAATACAATTGGCTGGGAAGTTGTATATGCGAAAGTGGAAAAAGCAAATTAAATGTTATCTGAAGGAATTTCCACTCTGCACTATCACTTTCTTGCCAAAGGCACAATCAATGTTTTTACAAGTAAACAGGTAAGCAAAAGCGGTAATCCAACTTTCTTTAATTCAATGCCGGATCAATTTTCATTTTCCAGGTGCTTATCATCAGCTGCCTTGCTGTACTCGATCAGGCAGGTATCCAGCGGCCGGCCTTGTTTATGGATACAATCACAAAACCTTGCGCCAGCTTCGGTCCTGTTTGTGCCTGTAAACTGGGAGTTACAATCTTTTAAACTGTTGCGCGGCACTACCTCAAACCCGAAATTCATAAAAATTATTATGGCAATAACAGTCGCAAGAACTCCCAGGAAAAACTTTGTGGGAAATTTATCTGAAAGGTTATTTTTAGTGGGGACAGGATGCAGTACATTGCTATGATCAAAGGGTAAAATGTATTTGATCCTGTCGTAATGCCAGCAAATCAGGAACAGGGAGCCTAATACCATTAATGGCGAAGTCAGGGTGGATCCTTCAAACCTAACTGAATACGACAAAATGCAAATATTTAAAATAACAGGAAAATAAATAAAGGCACCAAGAGCAACAGTCCGCGGAATAAGCAGCAATACGGCAGCAATGACCTGTACGATACCTATAAATGTATAGTAAAAGCCCGTATGGTATAAGGCCTGCAGGTACTGGCCCATGGGATGATTGACGGACAACCCGCTTGCAAATCTTTCACCTGCAATCTTGACCATCCCCGAAGTTATAAAACCCCAGGCCAGGGCGATCCGAAGAAAAACAGAAAAATAATTCAGCCACTTGTTCCCTCTTGCTTCCAAATGAAGCCGGTCTAATTTTGAAGAGATGTTCATATTCATATTTGTTTGAATCATAAAAATACAAAGTTCTTTGAGACGCAAAGTTAAAGAAAATATTTTAATCTGCAATCCCTAACATCAGCAGGATAAAGTTCAGGTAAGCCCTTCTCAATTAAATCACACCATTTCCAGGTTTCTGAGCTCTCAGAAATTCCCTAAGGTAAAATTTTAGTAATTTAGGAGCATGCCCGAAACCAGCTCCCACTTACATGCAAAACACACTAACATGATAAATTAAATCTGAAGCTCCCGATCTGTCTTGAAGTGCGCAGCGGATCACCTGGGATCTGATTGCAAAAAGACACCAGAAATAATGATTAACCTTCTCACACAAAATTGAACACAGACCTTCAGCAAAAACTACACGGGCTCGATCATTTGAGGGCATTTGCAATTTTGTTTGTTTTCCTTTTCCATTATTTTATTTTAAGTGGGGGACAGCCGGAATGGCTGCCGGGCTTCGCAAAATTCGGATGGACCGGGGTAGATTTATTCTTCGTTTTAAGCGGCTTCCTCATTTCATCCCAGCTATTTGCTCAAATCAGGGGAAAGCAGCATATTAATATCGGAGATTTCTTTTTAAAAAGATTTTTCCGGATTATTCCCGCATACCTTGTTACTGTAGGGCTCTATTTCTGTTTCCCTATTTTCCGTGAAAAAGAGAGTTTACCCCCATTATGGAAGTTCCTGAGCTTTACACAAAATTTCGGGCTCAACCTAAAAGATTCCGGCACCTTCTCCCACGCCTGGTCGCTTTGTGTAGAGGAGCACTTTTATTTATTCCTGCCCCTGCTCCTCGTTTTCCTACAATTCACCAAGCTTACCAAAAAATCATATTGGCTGCTGATCGCCTTATTCTTATTTGGTTTCGCGATCAGGAGTTACAGCTTTAACCAGTTATATCTCCCCAAAGCAGAAGAAGGGGATGGCTGGATGCATTGGTACAGGTACATTTATTACCCAACCTATAATCGGTTAGACGGGCTTTTGACCGGGGTTTCAATTGCAGCGATTTATCAGTTGTGGCCCACTGCCTGGAACAGGATTTCCAGGCATGCAAACCTATTCATTATTCTGGGTTTAGCAGTACTGACAGCTGCTTATTTCCTTTGTTACAACCAGATGTCTTTTAACGCTTCCGTTTTGGGTTTCCCTGTCGTAGCAATCGGCTATGGACTGATCGTTACAGGAGCAATAAGTCCTTCTAGTTGCCTCTTTAAATGGAAATCCAATGCAACAACATTTATTGCAGCACTTTCTTACAGCATCTATTTAACACACAAAGGCATAATCCACATTACACATTATCTGCTGGAAGACCTTAAAATTGATAATAACCTGATGTTTTTAATTTGTATGATAACCTGTATAAGCTTCGCATATCTACTGCACCTTACAATAGAAAAACCATTTATGAAGTTAAGAAACCGGATGCTCGGGAATCCAATTAAACCCGGCCACGAGACTGAAACCCAAATCATAAATATTGATATTAAGAGATAGAGAAAAAATAAAAGGATGAGCCGACAACTAATTATAAGGGAAGTTAAGGAAGAAGATAATTTGTCTTTGGCAGAAATGATCAGGGAGGTGTTTGAAGAACACAATGCTCCCAAAACAGGTACAGTTTACTCGGACCCCACTACCTATGCATTATACCAGTTGTTCCGGGAAAGCAAATCAATTCTTTGGGTAGCCGAAATCAATGGCCAGGTCACCGGCTGCTGTGGAGTTTATCCAACCCGGGGACTGCAACCCGACACTGCTGAGTTAGTTAAATATTACTTACCGGCATCCGCCCGTGGTCAGGGCATAGGGAAAATGCTGATGGAGCGCAGCGTGTTATCGGCAATTGAATTCGGCTACAAAAAGTTATACCTCGAAAGCTTGCCCCAATTTTCCAAAGCAGTGAACCTGTATAAAAAGCAGGGTTTTCGGGAACTCAAACAGCCAATGGGCAAATCCGGTCATACTTCCTGCAATATCTGGATGCTCAAAGAACTGTAATAAAACGTTCATCAACTGAAGATCCTTGAATTTTGGCGGTTAACATAAGCGTTCATACGCAGCTTCAAATTTTAATAAATAATATTTATCTTTGACATCAGCATGCTGGTAAACAAACGGATTCCTGCCACTTATATACTGAACAAGGTCAGATATGATCTTGTGTATGTCCTTATCGTGTCCATCACCGTTCACTTACTCTCCGCCAGGTTTCAAAGATTATTACCTGAAATGCCCTGGTCGATTCCCGCATTTATCGGAACCGCCATATCAATCCTGTTGTCCTTTAAGATCAGCCAGTCATACGACCGATGGTGGGAAGCACGCAAGGTATGGGGAAGCATCGTAAACGATTCCCGGAGCCTGGTGATCCAGCTCAAATCATTTACTTCAAACGGAAATGATCAAATCATAAAGAAGATCGCGTTCAGGCAGATCGCCTGGTGCTATTCCCTTGGGCAATCTCTCAGGGGGCTTGATCCGACACAGAACTTAAATAACCTCATTACGGAAGATGAACTCAGCGAAATAAAACAACACAATAACAAGCCATTGGCCTTGCTTTATCTTCACAGCCAGGACATAAAGGGCTTAAAGGAAAGTCATCAGCTGGATGTTTTTTCGCACATCCAGCTCGACAACACACTGGTGAGGCTCTGTGATGCGCAGGGAAAAGCTGAGCGGATTAAAACTACTGTCTTTCCTGTAACCTACAGGCTTTTTCTTCATGCTATCATTTACCTGTTTGTAGTTACTCTTTCCCTTTCATTCAAAGATGTATTATGGTATTTTGAAATTCCCTTGTTGATAGTAATCTCTGTGCCGTTTTTTTTGTTGGAAAAGTCCGCTACCCATATGCAGGACCCGTTTGAAAACCGGCCGACTGATACGGCTGTTACTGCTATCTCAAGGACCATTGAAATAAATATTAAACAGTTATTAAAAGAGACTGAAGTCCCACAACCTCTCCAGCCGGCAAGCTTCCATTTATCATAGATCAGGGATTGCCCCTATTGAATAGCCTTATTTCTTCATCAAAAAATATTCTTTGCTTTTTTCTTGCATGATCATTTAATTTAGTTTTACTTTGCATTACAAAGTACTTTTAAATCGTTCAATTCTAAAAAATAAACACATGACACATCAGCCTGATCCCACCATCCAACCGGTAAACCAGTCGGTCCTAACCAAAAGAATCCTACTCGGAGCCGGAATCGCTTTAACACTGATCATTGCATTTCTTCTTGCTGCAGGTGAGCCTGATCCCGCCTGGGGAAAATCCTGGATGCTAAAACCTTTGCTCATTGTTCCATTCGCAGGCGCATGCGGTGGTATATTCTTCCACATAACCGACACAATCAGGCAAAGGGGCGGCTGGAGGAAAATCGCAGTTAATATCCTTAGTGCGAT
This sequence comes from Bacteroidia bacterium, assembly GCA_036386835.1. Taxonomy (GTDB): domain Bacteria; phylum Bacteroidota; class Bacteroidia; order 2-12-FULL-35-15; family 2-12-FULL-35-15; genus 2-12-FULL-35-15. The sequence goes on along the minus strand of DASVUX010000033.1, from coordinate 22,966 downwards.
CGTTTACATAGTTGGCCTCTGGATGGGATTCGTACTTGGCTTAAACGGAACAATGTGGAATTAACCTTTATATTTAAAAATCAAAATCAACATGACTGCAAAATCAAATGTATATAATGTGGCCGGCTGGGGTTTTGGCCTGCTGATATTACTCATCGGAATACTCAACATTTTTCTTGTACATCCTGTTCCGGGAATTGCCTATGTCCTTATTTCTTTCATTTATTATCCTCCCTTTAATAATATGATTGGGAAAAACTTCGGATTTTCAATTCCGCTCTTCCTTAAAATATTATTGGGCGTAGCACTTATCATTTTTACACTCGGGGTGAGTGACCTTGGAGATATGATTGACAAACTCTAACGCGGCAACCGAAAACTGTGTTGTGAAAACAAGAGCGGCTGTAAACGAGAATTTTTCCGGATGCGCAAAATTTCTTAAATTTAATTCCCTTATTGTATACGATATGAAAAAGATCCTCCCATTTTTAGCGATAGCCGTCCTTTTAACGATGGTGTCATCCTGCAGGAAAGAACGTAACCAGGCTGCTACTGTCATACGAAATTGTACAGGCACTTATCTCCGGGTGGACGGGAAAGATTATCATGTTTGTAACCTGGAAAAAGCGGCTTCCTTCGGGGATAATACTGCCGTTACAGTTACTTTCAAAAAAATCAAATCATGCAATGGCTCCGCTCAAAATGAAATAGTGTGCATGATGGCCCATCCTAATGAAGGATGGATTGAAATTGACCGCATAAAATAAGAAAAGCAACTAAATAACTAACGTTACGTCTTAAATTACAGGAATGGAAAAACAAGGTAAAACCCAGGTCACAGTTGAAACTACAATAAAAGCTCCCGTAGAAATGGTTTGGAAACTCTGGACAAGCCCCGAACACATTACGCGCTGGAACACCGCATCACCTGACTGGCACACCCCAAGGGCAGAGAACGATCTGCGTACAGGCGGGAAGTTCCTTTCCCGGATGGAAGCCAAAGACGGAAGTTTTGGGTTCGACTTTGAAGGCATCTACGATAACGTGATCCCGAATGAACTGATCACATACACCATGGCAGACGGAAGAAAAACGACTGTGAAATTTTCTGCAAATGGCAATGAAACAAAGGTCGTAGAGATCTTTGATGCCGAGAATGAAAATCCTGTAGATATGCAGCGCGAAGGATGGCAGGCGATCTTAAATAATTTCAAGAAATATGCTGAAACAAATCAAGACTCTTAAAAAAATTTCCTTTGTTACCGCATTCTTGATTTCTTCCAATATGTGGAGCCAGGAAATAATTAAAGACCAAACCTCCGGTGGATTTCACCGGCTCCGCTTGGGTTTCAGCATTTCCCCGGATTTCTGTTTCAGAAAACTTGAAACAGTGGTCTATAGAGACAACCCAACAATGCCGGTCCTGAACCGTATTGAGATACCACGGGCTGGTTATACTGCGGGTATAAATACCGAATATTCCTTTAATGAGATCATAGGCTTGCAGCTTGGATTTTACTACTCTGATAAAGGCTATCAAACGCAAATGGAAGACATGCATTTTGGCGCTATAGATCCAAGAAGGGATTTCTATTACTCCCCTGATGGCAAAGTGCCCGTGCGTGGAAAATTCGTTTACCATTATCATTACCTCGACATCCCTGTAAAAGTAAATTTTATACTTGGAAAAAAGAAAGTGCGGTTCATTGCTTCTACCGGTGCCGCGGCCAATCTTTTTCTTAAAGAAACAACCACCAGCGTAGTTGAATATGAAGACGGCTCAAAAAAGCGTTACCGCCGGGGCTCTTCTTTTAATTATAACAAACTGAATATTTCCCCCCAGGTAAGTGCGGGCATTGACTGGAAGATCGGGGATAAAAGCAGCCTCCGCATTGAACCAACTTTCAGGTACGGCATTTTACAGATCATTGACGCTCCTGTCACCGAATACCTTTGGAATGCAGGCCTGAATATCGGATATTATTTTGGTGTCCGGTAAATAATCATTCGGACGGTTACCATTTTTTTTCTTTAAATATTTCAGGATATTAATGGCAGTCAATGCCTTTGTTCCGTAATAAATTAAAACCCTACATTTACCGTCTAAACCTATAGCATGACAAAAGAATTATGGATCAATCTTCCGGTAAAGGATATTAAAAGATCGCGGGAATTTTTCCGGAATATCGGCTTCAATTTCAACACACAGCATCCGGAAAATGACCAGTCGGTTTCACTGGTGATCGGCAGTAAGAATATTATTGTCATGCTTTTCCGGGAGGACATTTTCAAAGGTTTTATACAACACGATGTAACGGATACAGCGGTTTCCTCTGAAATGCTTATTTCCATTGATGCTGAAAGCCCGGAGGAAGTTGATGCAATAGCCGAAAAAGTCAGTGCCAGCGGTGGAATTATTTTTGGAAAGCCTTCTGCAATCCAGGGCTGGATGTACGGCTGCGGATTCACCGATCCGGATGGTCATCGCTGGAATGTCCTTCATATGGACCTTAGTAAAATGCCTGAACATTAATTTATTGAATATGGAAAACATGAAAAAAGCAAGCTTCTCGATTAAGATCAATGCGTCCAAAGAAAAAGTATGGAATGCACTTTGGACCGATGCAAACTACCGCGAATGGACAAAAGTTTTCTGCGAGGGATCGTATGCGGTGTCCGATTGGAAAGAAGGCAGCAAGATATTGTTCCTGGCGGGTGACCAGGGAGGGATGTATAGTACAATAACTAAAAAGGTTCCGCATGAATGCATGTTCTTTACACATATTGGCATGGTTAAAGACAATGTTGAGCTCCCTGTGGATGAAGAAACCAAAAAGTGGACAGGAGCCACAGAAAATTATACTTTAACCGAAAAGGATGGTGTCACAGAACTGCTTGTAAATATGGACATTACTGAAGAGCATTATAATTATTTTAAGGATGCCTTTCCAAAAGGCCTTGAAAAAGTGAAAGCCATCGCAGAAAACCAGGTTAACGATTAACATCCGGCATATTTTTTTAAATCGAACAGGCAGTTAACCTTAATTTGCCAATGTCGCTGAAACTCAATATCAATGATGAAGTATCCAGCCTGGATACTGTTATTTTAGGAATAGGTGAAGACCTTGGCGGCCCCGGCAGCCTTAATCCCAAAGTGAAATTCCACCTGGAGCACGATTCTTATCCAACTCAGTCGCAAATACAGGCGGAGCTGAATGACTTCCAAAAAATCCTCATTGAAAATGGCGTAAAGGTTTTCAGGCCGGTGAACTTTAAGAACAGGATCCAGATCTTTACACGGGATATCGGCTTTGTGATTGGAGATGAATTTTTTGTTTCGAGCATGATCGAGGAAAGACAGAAAGAAATAGAAGGGATCCAATATCTTATCGACCTGATGAATCCTAAAAAGATCGTGTACACATCCAAGCAAAAAGGCGTGCAGATAGAAGGCGGGGATGTACTCGTCTGCAACGACAAAATATTTGTCGGCCAGAGTGAAAGAACAAATCTCCAGGGCTACAGGTTCCTGAAACAGCATCTTTCCGGAAGAAAAGTCACGCCTGTGAAGCTTGTGATAGATAAAAACAATCACCGCCTGCATGCTCTTCATCTCGATTGTGTCTTTCAGCCTGTGGGAGATAACCATGCTATTATTTATGAACGGGGGATCAAGAACCTCAAGGAGTTTTATAATGTGCTGAACCTTCCTGAAGCCAATATTTTTAAAGTGAACAAATGGCAGTTTGTCCGGATGTTCACCAATATCTTTTCGGTTTCAAAAGATACCGTATTGATCGAAAGGGAGTTCATTGATCTTAAATACTGGCTCCTGGAGCAGGGATTTAAAGTGATTGAGGTGAATTACAACCAGGTATCCAAGCTCAGCGGACTTCTCCGGTGTTCCACACTTCCTTTGACGAGGAAAAAATAATATTTATATTCGAAAAAAGTTTAGGTGCAAGCGTATGATATTTCCTTTTCAGTCATTCAAAAAAGAGGCTCGGGGCTCCTGCTATTATTTAATCCGGGTATTTTTGATTGGCTTTTTGCTTTTTGCTTCCATTCAGCTTCATTCACAGGTAGAATATAACACCGGGGCCTGGGCAATGGGCTTCAGCCAGGTTCGCATCCATGACAGGATCAGTATTCACCTTGAAGCGCAATACCGCGACCATGGAATTTTCAATGAAGCTGAGCAGATTCTCCTGCGGGGCGGTCTGAATTATCACCTGGGTGCACAAGCTATTGCATCTGCCGGTTATGGAAGGATCACAGGCTATACGGCAGATGGGGAATTTATGAATACTCCGGCAAGCGCGGAAAACAGGACCTGGGAACAATTCATACTTCGGAACACTACAGGTCGTTTCATTTTTGAGCACAGGTACCGCCTGGAACAGCGGTGGATCAAAACTAACCTTTCAAACCGCTATATGGACAGAGTTCGTTATTGCCTCAGGATGACAATACCGCTGAGCCGGAAAACCCTTGAAAAAAACACGTTGTTCTTAAGTTTCTATGACGAGATCTTTATAAATCTGACTGCAGCGCCTTTCGACCGGAACAGGGCTTATGCAGCCATCGGTTTCCAGCTGAGCCCGCAAGCGAGTGTACAGGCCGGATATATGGCACAAACATTAGGTGTTTACACAAAGCAATTTCTGCAAATTGCATTATTCTATAACCCGGATCTCCGGAAAAAGAAATAAAAATATAATTTATATTTATAACATGAAACAGGTTCACAGATCAATCCCATTTTTTTCATATGTTATATTTTTAGTTATCATTTTCAGCTTTACAGGTATAACCGAAAAGCGGATCCAGGGATATAACCTGGCTGTACCTGATGCCGCTTATGTACTCCCCGATATCCTTCTCGAAATTTCCGGGGCGGTTTATCTGAGCCCCAACACCCTCGCATGTGTCCAGGATGAAAACGGGGTGATCTTCGTTTATGACCTTCTTAAAAAAGAGATTACCGGGCAACACGGGTTTACGATCGATGGAGATTATGAGGGGATCGCGCTTGTTGGAAAAGTGATCTATGTACTGCGAAGTGACGGGACCTTATTTGAGATCGCTGATTACCGGTCGGAGAAATCAACAGTACGCACCTATGCAACAGGCATTCCGTCTGTCAACAACGAAGGCCTGTGTTATGACAAAGAAAACAACCGTCTTTTAATTGCTGCCAAGAGCTCTGTCGGGAAAGGCCCCGAGCTAAAGGACCAGAGGGTAATATATTCATTCGACCTCAAGACAAAGACGCTTGGCAAACAGCCGCTGTTTATTTTCAATGTCCAATCCTTAAAAGACTTCGCAATTAAGAACAATGTAAAGCTTGAAATGCGCGCCAAAAAAAACGGGAAGCCGGCAGAACCTTTATTGAGGTTCCGCCCATCGGCAATCGCCATCCATCCTGTTACCAAAAAACTATTCCTGCTTTCTGCAGCTGATCACATTTTATTTATCTTCAACATGAATGGCAACATCGAGCATATCGAGCCGCTTGATGCTGAAATGTTCAATAAATCAGAAGGGATAACATTCGGTGAAAATGCCGATATGCTCATCACGAACGAGGGCCAGTATAAAAAACCAACTCTCCTGCGATTTAACTATAAGAAGTGATCAGCTTAATTTGTAATATTGTACAGATCGATCACTTTATCATAAAGCTTATCGCGCTGTTTTTTCAAGACCTTGGAAGTAACAGGGAACGCCAGCGTTCCTGCAAAACTCAATCCTGCGTTCCAGTAATAATCAGGTGTAAGATTTCCTTTTTTATATGCCTGGTAGAACTGGGTGAACGTTACAAGAGAAGTGATGCCTCCGCCTATGGTTGTCGGGATGGATGTGATCCCAACGATCTTCTGCAGTGTCTTTGTGGTTTTGGCCGTTTTCAGTCCAAGCTGTACCGCCGGGTTCTTTGACTTTCCAAGAGTCCGGTCAACATCCCGTCTTCCTATCTTCTGGCCGTTTAAAGTATATTTTCCGCTCATGAAGTCGATCTTATTTTTTTCATTCACAGGACCTCTCGCAGTCTGAGAAGAGGAAGAATTACCCTGTTTATTTGAGTTATTGGAATTATTTTCAGGACTCTTTCTCAACAGCTCCTCTTCCGCTTTTAATGCATTCTCGGCTGTAAAATCCTGCCTGGTCCCATTCCGGAACCTAATTTGGATTATTGCCATTTTATTTTCAATAAAAGTGGGGCTATCATAGATATCTGTCCGCTTATAAGTAATTGCATTCGTGCCGATCTCAATTACTTTGGCAAAGATCATATCGCCATTGATTTTAAATATTGTATCCTGTGATCTCATGGTAAAAGAAAACAGGAAGAGCGCGAAGAGTAAGCAAAGAGCTTTTATGTTCATGTGTAATCTTTTAATATGATAAATATATTAATTTACAGTATGAATATTCACTCTGTAAAAATTTTCTTTTGTACATTTATTCAGCAATATCCGCCCAATGAACTTTACACTTCGTCCCTGGACTATGAATGACCTGGATAGCCTGGTAAAACATGCGAACAATCCCGGGATCTCCGGCAGGCTCACAAATAAATTCCCATATCCTTATACAGCTGAAAACGCTAAGAATTTTATTGAGTTTGCCACCAGTAAAACACCGCGGAATATCATGGCAATTGACATAAACGGTGAAGCTGTGGGAGGCATCGGGATCCATCCCCAGGATGATATTCAGTGTATGAATGCTGAAATGGGTTATTGGTTAGCAGAACCATACTGGGGGCAAGGCATCATGACAGACGCAATACGGCAGATGGTAATTTACGGCTTCAATAATTTCGGGATTAACAGGATCTTTGCACGGCCTTTCGGAAATAATGTTGCCTCACAAAAAGTGCTTGAGAAAGCAGGCTTCATGCTCGAAGGAAGATTTGAAAAGACCTTTTTCAAGAACGGTGAATATCTTGATGAGCTTATATATGCTGTGAGAAAAAAACAATCGTCATGATTTTCAGGGAAGCACAAATAAAAGACATTCCGCAAATACAGCTGGTAAGAAACGCAGTTAAAGAAAACATATTGTCGAACCCTGCGCTTGTTACCGATAAGGATTGTGAAGAGTTCATGACCGTCCGCGGCAAAGGATGGGTATGCGAGATCCAGGGAAAAATTGTTGGTTTTGCAATTGCTGACCTGGTAGAAAACAATATCTGGGCGCTGTTTCTGCATCCTGAATACGAAGGAAAAGGGATTGGAAAAAAACTGCATTCGGTGATGCTTGACTGGTACTTCAGCCAGGGAAAACCAGGCGTCTGGCTGGGAACTGCTCCCGGTACAAGAGCCGAACGCTTTTACCATATGAATGGGTGGACTGCCAGCGGCATTGTAAACAAAGGAGAAGTGAAATTCGAAATGACGTCTGCTGAATGGAAAAAATTCAATGACCTTTAATTCTTCCTGCTCTCCCAGGTATCCATCTTTATCTTAATGATCAGCAAATGATTTTTGAACTCATGGATCATCTTCGCCATTTCTTCCTCCCTTTCCTGCAGTTCACGGTAATCCAGATCTGAAGCTTCAATCACTGGCTTTAGTTTATCTATATTTGAATGCATTTGTGCTATGGTTGCTACAGCCGCCTGCTTTTCTTCTTCACCCATCTCATCGCTTTGGATCTTTTTCTCAAGGTCACTTACAAAACCCTCCACATAAGGGATCATATCCCATGGGTTGTTCGGCCGGCTCCATACAAATCCGATGTTGCATTTCCTGCATTTATACTTATTGCATTTCCATCCTTCAGGATGTGTATCCACCCCCACAAATTTGAGATGCGTATTCTTTGTGCACTTCGGGCAAAGCGCATTATCCCTTACAAGATTCTTCAACTGCTCCCTTTGCATGATCACATCATCCCTTCTTGCAGCATGCATGTTCAGTTGTTCTGCAAATTTCTCACACGTATCGATCAGGAGCTTGAATTCCTCATCCTGCTTGTTCTCATTGCTCAGCTTCTCTGCATGCTTGCGGAAAAAATTTACCAGCTTTATAAGCTCTCTTTCGTTCTCTCTAAGGTTATGGCTCATCTGACGTATTATTTTACCAAAGATAAGAATTGGAATTAATTATTCTGCCCGCAGACATTATCATCACTTGTTTTTCTTCATTTTTTTCCTATATTTGATATAGATAAAAACAATCCTAATGAAAAGACTTTTACTTCTCCTGGTTACAGGTATTTCTCTTGCTCCGCTGGAAGCACAGACCACTTACCCGAACGTAGCCCCTATCTTCATCAACAGGTGCACAAGCTGTCACCACGAGAATAGCCATGCACCTTCTTTCTTAACGTACAGCGGAATTCTTCCGCATATTGCCACAATGGATGCATATCTGACTTCAGGTTACATGCCTCCATGGAGCCCTGACACTGCTTATTCGCGTTTCTCACATGAACGTACCATCTCTTCCGCAGAAAAAGCCACCATCCTTAACTGGATTGCCAACGGAGCCCCTGCAGGCGATACAACACTTGCACCTGAACCTCCCATGTACAGCCACTACCAGCTGAACGGTATGCCCGACCTTGAGCTTACTATTCCGACATTCACGAGCAATGCCGTTAGTGATGACAGCTATGTATGCTTTGCGCTACCGTCAGGACTTACCCAGGACCGCATTGTCCAGGCATTTGAGATCGTAGCGGGAAACCATGAGATTGTCCATCACGTTCTCGCAAATGTTGATACAATGGGAACTGCAACAAATGACCTGTCCGGTGCATGTTATTCCATCACCGGGGATTACAGCCTTGGCGGATTTGCTCCCGGGGCGCCTCCTACAGTATTTCCAAGTACCGGCCCCTTAAAAATGGGAATTACAATAAAGGCCGGTTCACAGATCATCTTACAGATCCATTACCCTATGGGAACAGCCGGCATGCAGGACAGTACAAAGATCCGCCTGTACTTCTATCCTGTGGGCACAACGGGAGTTCGCCCTGTGTATGTAACCACACCATTGCAGAACTGGGCATTAAGCATCCCTGCAAATACAGTGAAAACATTCCATGCCGTTTACCCTTCTTCCGGGGGGATGCCATTCCCAACGTCAATGTTCGCCTCATTTCCGCATTCACACAAACTTGGGAAATCAATTGTAAATTATGCTTTCCAGGCTGCAGATACAATACCGCTGATCAGGATCAACAACTGGGATTTCCAGTGGCAGGGTTACTATACATACCGTAATCTTACGAAAGTGCCTGCCGGATATACGTTGAAAGGCACGCACGTTTATGACAATACCGTTAACAACCCTAATAATCCGAGCAGCCCGCCCCAGCATGTGATAGCAGGAACAAGCACCACTGATGAGATGTTTTTCGACTCGTTTATGTGGCTCGTTTACCAGGCAGGCGATGAGCATGTGGACCTCGATTCCTTACTTTCCCTTGACCCTTTATTGCAGCCGACTGTAATGAATGTTCCGGAAACCAGTATTCCTGACAGTAAACTTGGGACATACGCTTTCCCGAACCCCTTTGACAGCAAGGTCACAATAGGTTACCTGCTCGAAGCGCAGGATAAAGTAACGATAGAAGTGTATTCGGTTTACGGAAACCGTGTACGCACACTTCAAAGCGAAACAATGACTGCAGGGGCACATGAGCTTACCTGGGATGGCAATAATGATTCCGGCTCCAGGCTTGCGGCCGGTTCATACATATACATAATAAGAAGCTCAAAGGATGCAAGTTTCGGAAAGCTGACATTACTTTCCGGTAAATAATATCAATAATAGCTTTATCGTTTATGAAATGCCCCGGAACACGGGGCATTTTTTTAGGGCATAATTTTTTACTCTACGGGGTTATGAAAAAATCCGCGTTAAATTTCCTGATGCTGCCTGCAATACTGCTCCTATTGGCTTCCTGCTCGGTGAGCTCTCATAAGAACATCACATATCTTCCTGGGAATGCTGAATTAAAGACGGAAGAGCTGGCACTGGATGTATTCAGCCCAAAAGATAAAAGAGGAAAAAAAGATGTATTCCTTTTTATTCATGGTGGCGGATGGCGAAATGGTAATCGGTCTCTGTATAAATTCTTTGGAAAAAGAATGGCGAGAAAAAATATTGTTGGAGTAGTCATCAGCTATCCGCTCAGCCCGAAAGGGAATTATAAGGATATGGCAGCAGCAGCCGCACAGGCGATTAAATGGACCAAAGAAAACATTTCACAGTACGGTGGCGATCCTGAAAGGATTTTTATTTCAGGCCACTCTGCGGGAGGTCACATTGCAGCCCTAATAACAGTGAGGCAAAAATATTTCGAAAGCATCGGGGTGAAAGATCCTGTTAAAGGTGTCGTCCTCATTGATGCCGCAGGACTCGACATGAAGGACTATCTCCTTAAACAGGAAGCGAGAGGTGGCAAGAACTATCTTGGAGCATTTACAACGGACCACAATGAATGGACGGAAGCTTCACCGATCTATCATCTTAACAGGAACATTCCGCCTATGCTGATTTTCACCGGAGGTAAAACATATCCCAACATAAAAGACAGCAATGAACGTTTTGTAAAAGAACTTTCCAAATACCCGGTAAGCGTGAATTACAAAGTGGTAGGCCGGAAACATCATGTTCCTATGATCTTCCAGTTTTACAATTCCCGCAACCCATTGTATAATGAGATCATCGGCTTTATGAAAGCGCAGAAGTAATATCAGCTTTTGAAAATAAAAAACGGAGCCTTGTGAGCTCCGTTCGTAATTAATCTTAGACAATATCTATTCTGTAAGATCGAAATCCTCAAGGAACTTAGTTGTGTATTCCCCTTTAATAAAATTAGGATCTTTCATCAATTTAAGGTGAAAAGGGATTGTTGTTTTCACGCCTTCAATAACATATTCACTCAGCGCACGGTGCATCTTTGCAATTGCCTCTTCGCGTGTCTGCGCAACGGTGATCAGCTTCGCAACCATGCTGTCGTAATTTGGCGGGATGGTATAACCTGCATAGATATGAGAATCCACACGGATCCCGTGCCCGCCCGGAGTGTGAAGAACAGTGATCTTGCCCGGTGAAGGGCGGAAATTATTAAAAGGGTCTTCCGCGTTGATCCGGCACTCGATAGCATGCAGTTGCGGGTAATAATTTTTCCCGGAAATAGGCACTCCGGCAGCAACAAGTATTTGTTCACGGATAAGGTCATAATCAATTACTTCCTCTGTGATCGGGTGCTCTACCTGGATCCGCGTATTCATTTCCATAAAATAGAAATTCCTGTGTTTGTCAACAAGGAACTCCACAGTCCCAACGCCTTCATACTTTACAGCCATGGCCGCTTTTATCGCAGCCTCACCCATACGTTCACGAAGCTCATCTGTCATGAAAGGTGAAGGGGTTTCTTCAGCAAGCTTCTGATGACGCCTCTGGATAGAACAATCGCGCTCCGATAAATGGCAAGCCTTTCCGTACTGGTCACCAACCACCTGGATCTCGATATGCCTTGGCTCTTCAATATATTTTTCCATATACATGGCGCCATTTCCGAATGCTGCTTCCGCCTCTTTGCTTGCTGATTCGAAATTGCTCAGCATGTCTTCCTCTTTCCAGATAATGCGCATTCCTCTTCCGCCACCACCTGCCGTAGCTTTGATGATCACGGGATAGCCAACTTTGGGGGCCAGCTCTATCGCCTGCTCCGCGCTTTCAAGCAAGCCTTCCGACCCTGGAACGCAGGGAACACCTGCAGCGATCATTGTAGCCTTCGCGGAAGATTTATCTCCCATTGAGTTGATCATTTCAGGCGAAGCGCCAATAAATTTAATATTATGCTCCTGGCAGATCTTGGAAAATTTCGCATTCTCAGAAAGAAACCCGTAACCCGGATGTATCGCATCCGCATTGGTAATCTCTGCTGCTGAAATAATGTTGGGTATATTCAAATAGGAATCTTTGCTTGGAGGAGGCCCGATACAAACAGCTTCATCCGCAAATTTCACGTGCAGGGAATCTTTATCAGCCGTAGAGTAAACCGCAACTGTTTTAATTCCCATTTCCTTGCAGGTACGGATGATGCGTAATGCGATCTCGCCCCTGTTTGCTATTAATATTTTTTTAAACATTTCTCTAATTTGAAAATTAAAAAACTTGAAAATTTGAAAATTGTTGGAATACGCTTACAGCATTTCCAAATTGGCACATTTCCAAATTAGCACATTAGCTTGGATCAACCAGGAATAAAGGCTGATCATACTCAACAGGAGTAGCATCATTCGCAAGAACCTTTATAATCTTTCCTTTAACATCAGATTCGATCTCATTAAAAAGCTTCATCGCTTCAATGATACATACCGGCTTGCCTGCAGAGATCTCATCTCCGACATTAACAAATGGCGGCTTATCAGGCGATGAAGAACGATAGAATGTCCCGATCATAGGGGATTTGATAGTAATGTACTTCGACTCGTCTGCGCCACCGGTGGATTTAACTTCCGGTGCTTTTGTTTCTGCAGCCGGGCTGTTGTTTGCCACGGGGGCCTGCGTGTGCATTACGGGCTGAACTGCCGGTGCCGATGTCTGAACAAAAACTTGTTCTTTACTTTTTCCTGCCGGTGTCTTAATAACGATCTTTACATCTTTCGTTTCAAGTTCAACCTCGCTAACGCCTGACTTTGCTACAAATTTGATCAGGTCTTGGATTTCGTTCAGTTTCATTCTATGTTATTTTAGTTATTAATATTCTTTTTATTGATAGATCGCCAATCTGTTACGAATTTGCGAATCTGTAATGTACCACCAGTTTCGAAATATTCGCTTTTAATTAGTTATCCGAATCATATGCCCATTTCAGATAAATACTTCCCCAGGTGAATCCCGCCCCGAATGTAGAGATAATTATATTATCCCCTTTTTTCATCTGGTTTTCATAATCCCACAAACATAAAGGAATAGTACCGGCAGTTGTGTTCCCGTATTTCTGGATGTTAAGCATCACTTTATCGGATGACAATCCCATCCGGTCGGCTGTTGCATCAATGATGCGCTTATTTGCCTGGTGCGGCACAAGCCAGGCGATATCATCTGAGGTAAGATTATTACGCTGCATGATCTCTGCTGACACTTCCGCCATGCCTACTACAGCACGCTTGAATACCGGCTGCCCGTCCTGGAATACAAAATGTTCTCTTGCATCAATCGTTTCGTGTGAAGGTGGCTTTACTGAGCCGCCGGCTTTCTGATGCAGGTATTGCCTGCCTGATCCATCTGCTTTCAAAATAGAATCCTGTAAGCCTAAACCTTCAGTATTCGGCTCAAGCAATACCGCTCCTGCGCCATCACCAAAAATAATACATGTTGAACGGTCAGTATAATCAAGGATAGCTGACATCTTATCCGCTCCAACCACCACAACTTTCTTATATTTTCCGGTTTCAATGAACTGCGCACCTGTTGAAAGTGCATAAACAAAACCGGAGCATGCTGCATTCAGATCGAATCCCCAGGCGTTGGTTGCACCTATTTTATCACAAACAACATTTGAAGTAGAGGGAAATACGTAGTCCGGGGTAACAGTACCGACAATGATCATATCAATGTCAAGCGGGCTGATGCCGCGTTTTTTCAAAAGAAGTTCAATTGCTTTCACGCACATGTCTGAAGTTCCCAGGCCTTCACCTTTCAATATCCTGCGCTCTTTGATTCCTGTACGCGTTTCAATCCACTCCGAAGTCGTAGGGACAAGCTTTTCCAGTTCCTGGTTTGTAAGAATATAATCGGGTACATAACCCGCAACAGCTGTAATAGCGGCAGTTATTTTCGTCATTGAAAAACCTGTTTAATTTTATCCGTCAATTTTGCCTCGATCACATCTTTAGTGAGGAGCAGCATATTTTTCACGGCTATATTATTGGAGATGCCATGCCCGATCATCACTGTTGAGTTGATGCCCAGGACAGGGGTACCGCCATAGTTCTCATAATTGAAACGATCGAAATAAGGATCGCTTATTCCGCGCTTTTTAATAAGGGTATAAAATGCCTCTGCTTCTTTCAGTACCACATTTCCTGTAAACCCATCGCAAACGATTACATCACAGCAATCGCCAAAAATATCACGGCCTTCCACATTGCCTACAAAATTAAAGTCTTTGGAATCCTTCATGAGCTGATGGGCAGCTTGGGCCACAAGGTTGCCTTTTTCTGGCTCTTCCCCGATATTCAGTAGAGCTACCTTTGGATCTTTGACGTTGTACACATGTTTCGCGTAAAGCGAGCCGAGGACGGCAAACTGGTACAGTACATCAGGCTTACAGTCGGCATTGGTACCTACATCGAGAATGAGGCCTACGCCACCGTTTTCTTTCGGAAGGATGGAAGTGATGCACGGACGGATCACTCCGGCTACCGACTTTACACTGAACATGGAACCTACAAGCATGGCGCCTGTATTCCCGTTGCTGGCAAATCCGTCAAGCTTTCCCTCTTTAAGCATAAAAAAACCCAACGCAAGACTTGAATTGGGTTTATGAGAAAATGCTTTGGTCGGATGCTCGCTCATTGCAATTACTTCAGTGCTGTGAACAATGTCGAAATTGTTCGCATCCACTTTGTGTTTCGCAAGTTCGGCATGGATCTGGTCTTTATCACCGATCAGCACCAGCCGAACATCTGAGGGTAATTCATTATAGGCTAAAATGGCACCTGAAACAGTAGCTCCTGGTGCAAAATCACCGCCCATAATATCTATACCTATCTTCATAATAATAGTTATTGGTTATTGGTTAAATGGTTAAAAGGGGGCGGGTACACCAGCCTTATTTTCCCCATTAACTGTTTAACTACTCAACTAATTACTAAGCAGAAACTTTCTTCTCGATTGCTAATTTACCTTTGTAATATCCGCACTCGTTACAAACGCGGTGATACAAATTTGGAGCTCCGCAGTTAGAGCAGTTGCAAAGTGTAGAAGCTACAGCTTTATCATGACCTCTACGGCTATCTCTTCTTGATCTCGATAATTTTCGCTTTGGATGTGGCATTGTCTATTAATTTTAGAATTGTTGATTTACTGAATTGTTGATTTAAAAGCTATAATTGTATTTCATGCAGTCAGAATTACCTCTTGCCAACTGCGTATTGTCTTAATTTAATTTTATTCCCTTCAACCCGTCCCATCTCGGGTCCGTTTTTTCATCTCCGCCCTCATCATCCGCACCCGGATTATCTGTCAGGTACTTCTGCATTTTTTCGATCATTTCCGGATCACAGGAGCTTTCGCCATGTTCGTTATCCGGATGAACCCTTTTGATTGGCAATGAAAGTATTATATATTCATATATGTACTGCGACAAGTCAAGCTCATGCTCATTTGCTGCAACAGTAATGATATCATCATCGTCCACACTGGAATCACTTCCTCCCACCTTAACTATCAGCTGGTATTCACCGCTGATCGGCAGATCAAAGTCTTCCGTACAAAGATCACAGGCAACCTTTACGGTTCCGCTGATCCTGAAATCGAGCGACATCATTGTGGATTGCTTTAAGAGGCTAAGGTCCACACGGATATTCCCGTTCTTTAATTCTGAATAATCAAGGTCCTCAAAGAACTTATCTGTAACCTTGTAATCATACTCATGCTTCCCAGCAGCTAATCCAACAAACTGGATCTTATACTCTTTTCCACCCGCCATTTTAGTTAACTTTTTGAGAAAGACCGCAAAGGTAAAAAAATTTGCCTGATTTCAAAGCCCTTATTTAAATTAATTTAAGCCTCTTTTTGTACAAAAAAAGCAAAAATCCGACAAAAACACCTATTTTTTATCGGATTTTAACTGTAAAAGTCACTTTTCGCAGGACAAAACTTACCTCTCTCTCTTTTGAAGGCTGATTTTCAAGGGATTAATATTTATCTCAGCATCCATCTTACGTGTCTTGTATATATCAATTGCTGTATAAACAGCCTTTCTGAAAGATTCTTCCGATGCCAGGTTCTTACCGGCAATATCATAAGCCGTCCCATGGTCCGGTGAAGTTCTCACCACCGGTAAACCCGCAGTAAAATTCACCCCGTTATTAAATGATATGGTCTTGAAAGGGATCAGGCCCTGGTCGTGATACATGGCAAGTACGGCATCGAACTGTTTGTATGTGCCGTTCCCGAAAAATCCATCCGCAGGATAAGGCCCGTAAACAAGCATACCTTCTTCTTTTGCTTTATTTATCGCAGGAATGATCACGGACTGTTCTTCATTCCCGATCACCCCGTTATCACCGGCATGGGGGTTCAACCCAAGCACCGCGATCTTTGGTTTCCGCACCTGGAAATCCTGGATAAGGGATTTGTGAAGCACCTGGACTTTTTTAAGGATCTTTTCGGGAGACAAGGCCGCAGCAACCTGCGTAACGGGAATGTGCCCGGTAGCAACCGCAACACGGAGTGTATCGCTGACAAGGAACATGAGGCTGTTCCCATCACCGAATTTATCATCAAGGTATTCTGTATGACCCGGAAAATTAAAGTCGGGGGATTGAATATTCTCTTTGTTTATTGGCGCTGTTACCAGGACATGGATTTTTTTCTGAGCTAAAGCATATGCAGCTGCTTCAAGTGACTTGAAAGCATACAGGCCGCCTGAAGGAGTCTGTTTCCCAAGTTCCACCAGGGGCTCCTCCTCATAAACGGTAATTATATTGGCCCTTTTATGATTGATTTCCGAAAGATCCTTAATCTGGTTAAAGCTGAAATCCTCGATATTTAATGCCTTACGATGAAAGGAGGCGGTTTTTGGTGAGCCAAAAAGAACAGGAGTGCAAATATCAAAAATCTGGGGATCCAGGAATGTTTTTATGATCACTTCCAGCCCGATCCCGTTTATATCTCCCTGGGAGATCCCAACTATTATTTTTTCGTCAGACATGCGCTAGGTAAATTTAAAGGTCAAGGGGAAATCCCTTCAAACCATTTGATGGCAAATGTACCTTTTTTTATCATTCAGAGAGCCAGCCAATGATATTGGCAAGGGAAGATACTTCAAGGCTTGTCCATTTCTTAGTGACGCTGTTCCACA
This sequence comes from Bacteroidia bacterium, assembly GCA_036386835.1. Taxonomy (GTDB): domain Bacteria; phylum Bacteroidota; class Bacteroidia; order 2-12-FULL-35-15; family 2-12-FULL-35-15; genus 2-12-FULL-35-15. Next base: position 5,902 of record DASVUX010000033.1, on the reverse strand, counting down.
CTGCGACTCCCTGCGGATACCGGTCACCGCCTATCACCATTTCTGTCTGGAATGCACCATGCCCGTTAACTGTTGCCGCATTATCAAACCTGCACCACTTTTTTCCGATCTCAGCATTTTCATATTTAATGGTCCTGCCGTACTTTGGGTTTTCCACCGATTCTATAAGAAAACTATTTCCCACCGTTTCATACAGTACGGGATCCGCCTTTTTCTTCTTAATATCCACCAGGAACCTTCCTTTCCCGCATGTATAGATTACATTCCCTGCGGGATCAAATTCAAAAGAAGTATTGGCTGCCGTTGCCGGGATCTCATCTATTACTGCAATCTTCTCAATCGTTTTATCAGTGCCCACCAGGTAAATAGCCGCAGAGTGCTGATCGTTTGAGAAGTTGGCGTAAAGGAAACTCTTGTTATCTATCCAGAAAACGGGAAATTTACGTTTTACATTATCGCCTATCAGGGGCTGAGCTTCGCCATAACCGGCATCTTTAACCAGGGTTTCTTTTTTCCCGCTGGCCGCATACGCGTTAATGACAAACGGGGTGGCGGTTTCATCAACTTCCACGGAAGGCCTTGGGCGCGGATTGAAATTGGCATTCTCCACCTTTTGGTATTTTTCTGTTTTCAGGTCAAATACGGAGTAGTATTTTCCTTTGAAGATATCGTTGGTATAAAAGATCACACTATCGCCACTAAAAGAAACAAACTCGTCTTTTTCTTCCAGCAGGACCTTTTTATTTTTCAGATCGATGACGTTTCCGATCCCTGTAATAATATACCGGTTGCGGTATATCCTGTTCCGACCGATGTCGAAACGTATGTAATTACCTTTTACACCGGGTTTCTGGGTAGGCACAGAAAGAAGAATTTCTCGTGAAGCCATTGCCCCGTTGATAAACGCATAGCTCACAATATGCTGGAGATGGTTCGCGGAAGCATTATCATCGTACTCGGCCAGGATGAGGGAAACTTTACCCTGGGCAATTGCTGATGCACTTAATGTTAGTGCTGCTGATAAAATAAAAACAACCTTCGATAGCTTCATCCTGAAACTTAATAATTATTCCTGAAAAAATTGAACAGCAGCCTTACTCCAACCCCTGTACCGCCTTTGGGTCGGTAACCATCTTTAGCACTTAAAAAAGCCGGACCTGCAATATCGAAATGCATCCAGGGGTAATCGATATATCTTGCGAGGAACTTTCCGGCAGTTATTGCACCGGCATAAGGCCCGCCAATGTTTTTCATATCCGCTATATCAGACTTGATATAATCATCATAGTCGTCCCAGAAAGGCATTTCCGCAAGGCGTTCAAATGTCGCATCCCCGCTTTGCTTTAACTTATCTTTGGTCGCCTCGTCCGCGGTACCCATTGTAACAAGGCCCGACATCCCAATTGCCGCCACTGCTGCACCGGTAAGTGTTGCAAAATCCAGCACCAGCTCCGGCTTATATTTTTGGGCATAGGCAAGAGCATCGGCTAAGATCATACGGCCTTCCGCATCTGCATTCAGCATCTCTACTGTCAGGCCGTTATACATCGTGATCACGTCACCCGGAACATATGCATTCCCACCGGGCCGATTATCCGTAGCAGGTACCAGCGCAATCACATGTACAGGCAGCCCTGCTTTTGCGATGGCATACATTGCGCCTGCTACCGCTGCTGCACCTGCCATATCGCATTTCATCATATCCATGGAATTAGGTGTGGGTTTCAGACTCAATCCCCCCGTATCATAAACAACTCCTTTCCCTATCAATACCACCGGCTTTTTATTCTTCGCCCCGGAAGGCTTGTATTCCATAATTGTAAAAGTAGGAGGATCGATACTGCCCATATTCACCGAAAGCAATCCGCCCATCTTTAAAGCGGTAATTTTTGATTTATTAAGTACCTCTACCCTGAAACCAGCAGCTTTTCCCATTTTCTGGAATTCTTTGGAAAGCTGCGCTGCGGTTAAAAAATTAGCAGGCTCATTCACAAGGGTCCTCGAAATACCAACTGCCTCGGTTATAATATTCAACTCTTCAGCCTGCTTAGCGCTAAGCGCCTTACTGTAGATATTGATCTTCCGGAGGCTGAATGTTTCTTTTTTACGCTCTTTTTTATATTTCAGGAATTGGTAATTGCTTAAAGCAAGCCCTTCTGCAAATGCCAGTACCTCCTCTGCTTTGCCGTCAACACTGGTTATCGTTACCGCCTCAATTTTAGCATCGGCCAATACACCATGGATCGTGGCTGCCGATTTGCGTAAACCCTCAAAAGCTTTGTTCCGAGCGACTGACGGATCCGTAAGCTGGATGATAACATGGCGGCTGAACTGGTTTATAACCACTGATTTCTTCTCTTTCACATTGATCTCGTTCTTAATGAATCCAAGCTCTTCTTTGCTGAATCCGTAATTATTCAGATCGGAAGACTTCCCGCACAACAAAACAAGGCTTTCGCTGTTATTAATTACAGATATTTTAGAGATCATAGTCATATAATATTTACTTTTGAGTCCCGTAAATGTAAAAAAAGAATCTACATCAGCATTCAGTTTTATGAACTGATTTTCAGGCAGAAATAACTATCCGGATTACCTTTTCTGACGAAGCATTGCTTAACGACTTGTTAAAACGGGACAATTAAAATCGGAACAGATGAATATTGCAGAATTACTGAAGCGTGCTTTAAATTTTGAATTTCTTACGCTCGAAGAAGGGGTTTTTCTTTTTAAGAATGCACCCACCGCAGATCTTATTTTTACAGCCAATGAATTGCGCAAAATCCAAAAGCCGGATAACAAGGTTACCTGGCAGATCGACCGTAATGTAAACACCACCAATGTATGCATTGCTAATTGCAAATTCTGCAATTTTTACAGGATTCCCGGACATAAGGAAGCTTACATTACGGATATTGAAACTTATAAAGTTAAGATCGAAGAAACTTTAAAATATGGCGGGGACCAGCTGCTCCTTCAGGGAGGTCATCATCCCGAACTGGGTTTAAAATTCTATGCGGATACTTTCAGGGAGCTTAAAAGACTTTATCCCCAGGTTAAGCTGCATGCTCTCGGGCCGCCAGAGATCGCGCATATTACCAAGCTTGAAAGATCAACCCATACTGAAGTCCTCAGGATTTTAAAAGAAGCCGGCCTCGACAGCTTACCCGGTGCCGGTGCGGAAATCCTTAATGACCGTGTGCGGAGGCTTATTTCGAAAGGCAAATGCACCGGGCGTGAATGGCTGGATGTAATGCGTGCCGCTCACCAGCTGAATATCACTACTTCAGCTACAATGATGTTCGGGCATATTGAAACTATTGAAGAACGGTTCGAGCACCTGGTATGGATCCGGGAGGTACAAAGTGAAAAACCGCAGGATGCCAAAGGCTTCCTCGCATTTATCCCCTGGCCTTTCCAGGATGACGGGACATTATTAAAGAGGCATAAAGGCATCACCAATAATGTAACAGGTGATGAATACATCCGCATGATCGCGATGAGCCGTATCATGCTTCCGAATGTGATCAACATACAGGCGAGCTGGTTAACTATCGGCAAAGATGTTGCAAAACTTTGTCTTCATGCCGGGGCCAACGATTTCGGAAGCATCATGATTGAAGAAAATGTAGTATCTGCAGCAGGTGCGCCTCACCGTTTTACAGCCGGGGGCATACAGGAAGCGATCCGGGAAGCCGGTTTCGAACCGCAGCTGCGTACACAGCAATATGAATACCGTGAGCTTCCTGCAAGTGCGGTAGAGCAGGTGATCAACTATTAATCATGCAACTGATCACTTATATTTCTTCCATTATCCCCGTTTCGGATCAGCTGGAAAATGCGCTTAATTCCCTCTCTCAGAAAAAAGAGTTCCCGAAAAATGAGGTTGTGCTGGATTCCGGGGAACGCTGCACAGAGCTTTTATTTATTGATAAGGGACTTTTCCGCGGCTATTATTACGATGAAGACGGAAAAGAGATCACAGGCTGGTTTGCAAGGGAAAATGAGTTTGCTACCAGCTTTTATTCTTTTATTTCCAATGAACCCGCCCCTGAGAACATCCAGGCACTTGAAAGCTGCGAAGTAACAGTACTTTCCCATTCAGTATTGCAATCACTTTATATAAACTTTCCGGAAACAGAACGGATCGGCAGGATCATCACAGAAAACTATTACATCAAACTCGAAGAAAGACTTCTTGGCCTGCAGTTCAAGACCGCCAGAGAACGTTATGGGAACCTTGTGCATTCCAAGCCTAAACTGCTCCAGCGGGTACCTTTGGGACAGATCGCTTCTTATCTTGGAATTACCCAGGAAACCCTTAGCAGGATCAGGGCGGGAACATAGACGTGTATATTTCCTTCATATTGTTTTTTGGCATGAAGGGAGGATTGATTAATTTTAAAGCCAAACAGAAAATACACCGCATTCTCCGGCACATATTTTTCACGAATTTTTAATTAACAAGGTTTTTTTGATAATAAAGTCCTAAATTTAATGTTCTAACATTTTGATGAGAAAAATACTCCTGATATTTTCCCTTTTGATTTGCAGTCTTTACTCGGCTGAGGCTTCTCATATCAGGGCTGGTGAGATCACTTATAAATGGCTGGGTGGATATAAATACAGGATAACAATTACCACCTATTCCAATACTGTCGGCACTTCTACTGACGACTGTGAATTAAAGATTCTTTTCGGAGATGGAGACAGTGCCACTGTATCAAGATCCAATGGCCCTTCTTCGAATTTGTGCCCAACCGGAATGGGGGTTACATTTTCCCCTACTACAAAAGTAAATGAATACACCATAGATCATATTTATTCCGGACCTTCTGTTTATCGTATTTCCACCAAGATCACAAACCGTAATGGCGGGATCTGTAATATGAACAGTTCCATCTACACCCCGTTCGCTCTTGAAACGGTTTTAGTCATAAGTCCGTTTTTAAGTCCCAATAGCTCACCGTCACTCTTAAATCCGCCTATTGATCAGGCATGCCAGGGTCAATGCTTTGAGCACAATCCCGGTGCTTATGATTCTGATGGCGATAGTTTGCATTACCGCATGGATACCTGCCTGCAGGACCGCAATTTGAATGTTTACGGGTACAACTTCCCTCCGAATATGGGAATGAACAGCATTGATCATCATACCGGTGACCTGATCTGGTGCGTTCCCACTTCAATCTGTCAATACAATGTCGCGATAGTGATCGAAGAATGGAAAAGACTTAACAATACTCACATCCGCTATTTTGCAGGTTCTGTTATGCGCGATATGCAGATTGACGTCACCTCCTGCGGCAATACTCCCCCTGTTATAACTACTTTACCTGATCGCTGCATTGAAGTAGGTGCGAACCTTAATTTTAATGTAACTACCTCTGATCCTGATTTTAATCCTCAGCCTGATATTGTAACGCTTTCTGCCACAGGTGGTCCCCTGCTACCTTCGCTAGGGGCTACTTTTCCCATTGTTTCTGCAACAAGCACGGTGACGGGGACTTTTAACTGGACACCCACTTGCGCTGCTGTCAGGCTGATGCCATACCTTGTTACCTTTAAATCGGAAGACAACAATGCTACCACACCGTTGGTAAATTTTGAATCTATTTTCATTACCGTTATTGCTCCTGCACCAACCGGACTCACTGCTACTCCAAGTGGTGCAAGCATAATTGTAAACTGGTCACCACCGCTTTGCGCCAACACAGGCGGCTCCAATCCCCTGGAAGGATATCGCATCTACCGCAAAGAATCCTGCGATCCCTGGGTGCACGGCCCTTGCCAAACAGGGGTACCGCCTTCTTCAGGCTATTCGCTTATTGGAACGGTAACTGCCGCTTCAAATACATTTACCGATAACAATGGCGGATCAGGCCTGCTGCACGGCATTGAT
>DASVUX010000032.1:0-117391 GCA_036386835.1 Bacteroidia bacterium | reverse complement strand
CCTGGTCATCTCATTAATAATTGTAATTGATTCAAAAGGGGGAGTGTTCTATAAACAGGTGAGAGTGGGCAAGGACGGCAAAGACTTTAAGCTCTTTAAATTTCGATCAATGCGGACAAATGCTGATAAATCCGGGTTGCTTACCGTTGGAGGCCGGGATAACAGGATTACCAGGGTTGGTTATTATATCAGGAAATATAAAGTTGATGAACTGCCTCAGCTGATCAATGTATTGCTTGGCGATATGAGCCTGGTGGGCCCAAGGCCTGAAGTAAGGAAATATGTTAACCTGTATAATGCAGAGCAGCTGAAAGTAATAGGGGTGAAGCCGGGAATAACAGATTATGCAAGCATTGAATACAGTAATGAGAACGAGATCCTTGGAAAGGCGGCTGATCCGGAAAAAGTTTATATCGAAGAGATCATGCCTGCCAAATTGAAATTGAATCTTAAATACATTCAAGAACAAGGTGTGGGAACAGATGTTAAGATCATTTTAAGAACGATCTTTAAAATCCTCAAATAGGTTTCGAAATTAAAGCCTTTGTCCTTAAGGTGCCCCCCCTTTTTTTTATTTACAGTTTTCATGAAAATCTTTTTTCACCAGCGGGTTATCCAGCACCTGGAATGTGAGGTAAGGCTGTCCGAATAGTTTGCAGTAACGATCGTGATTCGCCTTTTCAGCCTTTTGCAGTGCCGAAACAAAGATCCTTGAATTCACCAGTTCAGGTTCCTGTGCACAGAAAGAGATAAAGGTAAACAGCAGTTGTTCATCCGCTTTTTCTGCATTGACAAATGGTGCAAGAATATTCGTTGCAAATTTATAATCTTTAAATCTCGCAAAAACATAGGATAATTTTAAAGCATTCTGCCAGGAACCGTCTTTGAAATTATAGAATGATTTTATTCTGTTAATGCTCGCCTCCATTACAGGCGCACCGTTCTCCAACGTATCATATACTTCAATGATCCTGAATTGCCATTCGGTATTCAACGCGTCAACAAACTTTTTAGGTACATCCGTTTTGTAAAGGCCATCAATGTTCGCCTGCATGTTATCCTGTGCTTTTTTATCCCCTATGGTGCTGTCGAGCTTCATCGCACAGAAAAGATTATTGAACCGGATATAGTTATTTGAAGGATCCAATGCCGCAAGCTTTTTCATTTCCGCATAATCTTCTTCATCAACTACATTACTGTTTTGCAGGTAACGATTTACCACATTGTTGTTAAGCAGCCCCGAATACTTTGCCTCGTTTGGAATGACCATTTTAGCCGGGGCTTCTCCGCTGTATCTTTGTTCGCGGACCTGTTTTGCAATGTAATGCTGGATTTTATAGGCTTGTTTAAAGTCTGCCTTTTTTACAGCCTGGTTGAATTTGCTTACGGAGAACTTTTCCTCCTTCGGCCCGGTAATGTCGTAAGTAACATCCATTACGATCTGGGCGAATCTTTCTTTGGAAAGGATCGGTTCAAGCTCGGTTGCCAGCCCCTTGGAGTTTATTTCCTGGATCGCCTTTTCTTTAGGCATTTTTGCGAGGTAATCGTATTTGCCGTCTTCCGCTTCCATCTGGAATAAGCTCCATGAATCACTCGTCTTCACATCAGTAACCACACCTGCTTTCTGCATTTTGGAAAGTGCTTTAATTATGCTCTGTGCCCTTTTTTTTTGAAGAGTGGCATTCGCGGAAGCATCACCTTCAATAGATGAATACGCAGTGATATACAAACCTTCAATAAAGAAATCCGGTTCCTGCAAAGCATTCAGGAACGGACTAAGGTCTTCTTCTTTGTAATCCGACTTGTTCTTTTCGAATGGTATGGAAAAGTTGAGTAAAGTTGATTCTGATTTGGGCTCAAAAGGAGGTTTGGTATAAGCGGCATCTTCCGGCATCAGCAGCATGCTGAGCGGAGAATTTGATTCCTGGTCGCCCTGTTCAATATATGATTTCCTGATCGTCTTGCACAGCTTTCCATCCTGGATCACGAGCAGGTTGATCTCGTATTCACCGGTAAGGTTCTTTGGAACAGTTCCAAGCTGAACATCCAGCTTGCTTACTTTCTTTCCTTTCTTTTCAGGCTTTACAAGATTCTTGCTCATGATCTTGCCCTGCGTTACAGTCTTTTGCAGAACCCCTTTGCTCAGAAGGTTATTGTCCAGAATATTATAGTTTGGATTCGTGTATTGAGCTTTTTGTACAAAATCAATCGCAAGCCCGTCCGTAGGCTTTTTAATCAGCCTGGTAAATGCTTTCAGGTTATTGTATTTTAGAAAAACCTTGTTGTCTTTCACATACAAACCTTTTTGGAGGCCGTCAAAATCCTTAAACTTATCACAGTTCTTGCAGGCTCTTACATCGGGTCCTTTGATCTTTTTATTCTTTGAAGTATAAGGGGCTTTAAGTTCTTTTTTCATTTTCGCCCCGTCATTCACAATGTTGAATCCTCCGTAAACAACGGAGATATATGCTTTCTTGCCGGTTTCATCAATTCTCACCGAAGGACTGGCAAAAACATATGTCCCGTTTTTTATGATTACCTGTTCTTTCTTGCCTGTTTTCCATTTGGCAATAACAGCGTCTGCAATGTCTTTTGGTGTTGCCGCTGCTTTCCCTTTTAATGCGGAGACCGATAATACAGTTTCTTCAGCGTTCTTAGTACCTCCGGATGCGATCACCCTTTTAGCCGTTGTTTTGTATTTTCCACTGCTGTTTTCGAGCTGGGCTTTGTTGTTTTTCGCCATGTCATCCGCCTGGATTGCACTGGCCTTAGAAAGTATTGGGTTTGGTTCCAGTGTATCGAGGCCTGCAGCGGTGCGGATTTTATTCAGTTCAAGAAGGATCAGCTTTTCAGCTTCTGCGGTCTCAATGGTCTTTTTTTCTTCAGGACTTTCTTTTTTCTTCTTTTGTGCGAAAGCCGGGAGTAGAAAGAGGAAAACAGCTAAGGTTGAAAGGGTAGATCTTCTGATCATTTTTGTAAGAAATTATGGTTGTAAAAAAAAGGAACTGTGTATAAAAGCGCTTAAAAAATTGGCTCCGATTGTCGATTTTTTATTTAGGTTTGTATTGGTTCTGCTCTATCACAAATATATTTTTTGAGGCTGTATAACAGGAATTTAATAATTAACATTTTATGAACAAGATATTAGTTGCCAACAGAGGCGAGATCGCTTTACGTGTAATGCGTTCATGCAGGGAAATGGGTATAAAAACAGTAGCTGTTTATTCTGAAGCTGACCGAAATGCCCCGTTTGTAAAATATGCTGATGAAGCCGTTTGCATAGGACCTCCGCCTTCAAATCAATCTTATCTTTTAGGCGATAAGATCATCGAAGTTTGTAAAAAATTAAAAGTAGACGGTATTCATCCGGGATACGGCTTTTTATCAGAAAATGCTGAGTTCGCAGCATCGGTAAAGGAAGCCGGGCTGATCTTTATCGGGCCTTCTCCCGAGGCGATGGATATGATGGGTGACAAGCTTTCAGCGAAAGCAGCAGCTAAAAGATACAAGATCCCGATGGTTCCCGGATCAGAAGGTGCGATAGACAGTGTTGAAGAAGGTAAAAAAGTGGCGGTTGAAACCGGTTTTCCGCTGTTGATAAAAGCAAGCGCAGGCGGTGGCGGAAAAGGCATGAGGATAGTGGAGAAGATCGAAGAATTTGAAGAGCAGATGAAACTTGCGGTAAGTGAAGCCACATCAGCATTTGGTGATGGTTCAGTGTTTATTGAGCGGTACGTTGCAGGACCCAGGCATATTGAGATTCAGATCCTCGGGGATACCCATGGCAATATTGTCTATCTTTTTGAACGTGAATGTTCCATACAGAGACGTCACCAGAAAGTGATCGAAGAAGCCCCTTCTTCTGTCCTCACGCCTGAGATCCGTAAAGCAATGGGCGAATGTGCGGTGAATGTAGGTAAAGCCTGCAGTTATACCGGTGCCGGCACAGTGGAATTCCTCCTGGATGAGAATAAGAATTTTTATTTCCTGGAAATGAACACCCGGCTCCAGGTAGAGCACCCTGTTACAGAAATGATCACAGGGATAGACCTGGTGAAAGAGCAGATCAAGGTGGCCCGCGGAGAAAAATTATCGTTTAGGCAGGAAGACCTGGCGATCCATGGCCATAGTGTAGAAGTCCGTGTTTATGCAGAGGATCCGACAAATAATTTCCTTCCGGATATCGGTAAGTTAGTAACATATCAGCGTCCACAAGGCCTGGGAGTAAGGGTAGATGATGGTTTTGAAGAAGGAATGGATATACCGATCTATTACGACCCTATGATCTCGAAACTGATTTCTTATGGTAAGGATAGGGAAGAAGCAATCAACAGGATGATCCGCGCTATTGACGATTATAAAATCATTGGCGTGGAAACGACCCTGCCATTCTGTAAGTTCGTTTTGAAGCACGAGGCATTTACCTCGGGTAATTTCGATACGCACTTCATCAAGCATTACTTCAAACCGGAAATGCTGGCCAAAGAAAATGAAGATGAAGCTGAAATAGCTGCATTGATCGGTGCTAAACTAATGAGCGCAAAGAAGACTGTAAACCAGGGATCGGGTGAAACAGGAAAAACCGGATCTAAATGGAAGACTAACAGGTTAAATTAGATGCTGTCCGGAGTTTAGCCAGGTAGCAGTGTCCAGGCATAAAACCTTAAAAAACTCTATACCTTGAACCAATAAACAGGGTTATATTCCGTTATATTCATCTTGGGTACCGTTTTTGTATTCAAAAGCCTGATGGCAAAGAAAATCCTGATATTCTTTTTATTCCTTCATTTTGCGGGTTTCTCCCAAAAAGATGCTGCAACTTCTGTCGCTCCTCCCGTTCCGGGGGTTGCCGTGAGAACTATTGTTTACCAGGGCGATACTATTCCTTATGCTGTATTACCTACCATTAATTGTTATTCAGAGAAGGTTTTCAGGAATAAAAAACAGCAGGCTGCCTGGAATCGTACAAAATACAATGTAAAAAAGGTTTACCCTTACGCCATCCTTGCTTCGGCCAAGCTGAAAGAGTATGACAGGCTCTTATCACAGATGTCGGAGTCGGAAAGGGCAAAATACACCAAGCTTGCGGAAAAGCAGCTGAAAGACGAGTTCAGCGAGGAACTCAAGAAATTAACGGTGAATCAGGGACGTATCCTGATCAAGCTTATTGACAGGGAAACCGGGAAGACCACATATAGTGTGGTGAAAGATATGCGCGGTTCATTCTCTGCATTCATGTGGCAGGGAGTGGCCCTGATGTTCAATTCCAGCCTTAAGTCGGAATATGATCCCGGCGGTGACGATAAAGCAATCGAAGAAGCGATCAGGCTGGTGGAAAACGGAGATTTTTAATGCAGTTTAAAAAGTTGAAAAATAGTTTGGAGCTTCCAGTGTATGAAGTTCTAGATGTCAGAACTTCATACACTGGAAACTTTAAACCGTAAACCCTTAAACTAACTCTTTTTTCTTGAACGTATCGGAAACCACCAATTCTTTAGAGCCCGGGCTATACGTATAAAACCCTTTACCTGATTTTGCCCCCAGATGTCCTGCAGTAACCATATTCACCAATAACGGGCAAGGCGCGTATTTCGGGTTGCCGTAACCGTCCTGTAATACTTTCAAAATTGAAAGGCAAACATCCAGACCAATGAAATCAGCCAGTTGCAGAGGGCCCATTGGATGTGCCATCCCAAGTTTCATAACGGTGTCAATCTCTTCAACCCCCGCTGTCCCTTCATGAAGGGTAATTATAGCTTCATTGATCATCGGCATCAATATCTTATTCGCTACGAAGCCGGGATAATCATTCACTTCAACCGGGATCTTCCCAAGTTTCCGGGAAGTTTCCATGATCAGGTTTGTGACCGCATCTGATGTTGAATACCCGCGGATCACTTCCACCAGTTTCATTACCGGCACAGGATTCATAAAATGCATCCCGATTATTTTATCCGCACGTTTGGTAACAGCACCGATCCTGGTGATCGAAATAGAGGAAGTATTGCTGGCTAGTATTGTTTCAGGATTACACAGTTTATCAAGGTCCCTGAAGATATTAAGCTTGATTTCCACATTTTCTGTAGCCGCCTCTACTACAAGGTCAGCATTCTTAACCCCGTCTGCCATTATCGTGTAGGTAGTGATGTTCTTCAGTGTTTGTGCCTTGTCCGCCTCAGTGATCGTCCCTTTGGCAACTATCCTGTCAAGATTCTTCGAAATAGTGGCCATGGCCTTGTCCAGTGCTTCCTGCTTAATGTCAATCATTGCCACATTGTATCCGCACTGTGCGAATGTATGCGCTATGCCGTTCCCCATTGTCCCTGATCCGATTACTGCTATGTTTTTCATATGTCTGAGTTGAGATTATTAATAAATTAAGAGTTTAAATATAAGAAAAATTTAAGATGCAAATTCGTTGGGAGAATCACGAACTTTTTCCCGGGACGATAGCAACGGGGTCTTATTATTATAAAGATTTGTAAATTGTATGGATTTGGACCCCGCCCTTATTTGCCGCGCCCCTGGACTACGATCAGTGCAGTATAGATCAGGATCTTCAGGTCGATCCCAAGCGACATATTCTCAATATAGATAATATCATATTTTAACCGCGCGATCATCTCGTCAACATTTTCTGCATAACCATATTTTACCTGTCCCCATGAGGTAATGCCGGGGCGGACTTTGTGAAGATGCTTGTAATGCGGTGCCTTTTGAACAATCTGGTCAATGAAGTATTGTCTTTCAGGGCGGGGCCCGACTATTGACATTTCTCCGATAAGAACATTATAAAATTGAGGGATCTCATCAAGCCTTACTTTTCGCAGGAATCTTCCGAGCGGGGTAATCCGGGGATCGTGTTTGCTGGACAGGGCAGGTCCCATCTTTTCCGCATCAACATACATAGACCTGAATTTATGGATCAGGAAGGGTTTTCCGTGCCAGCCGATGCGCTCATGACTATAGAATATTGGTCCTTTTGAATTTAACTTCACTGCTATTGCAACGATAACATATACCCAGCTGAAGCACGTCAATACAAAGATAGATACAAGAATATCGAAGATCCTTTTAAGTGACTGCTCCCAGGCAGGCATAATTTCGCGGGAGATCTCGATAAGAGCAGCACCAAAAATGGAAGTCATCTTAACGGAACCGGAAAGTATATCATACATATCAGGGATCACTTTTATGATCAGGTCACCATTGTCAAGTTCATTGACGATTTTCCCGATATTATCATGCTCGGAGGATTCGATCGCGATGATTACTTCTTCCACTTTGTACTGGTCGATTAATTTCTTTAGCTCATTCAGCTCCCCGAGGTGGGGGATATTCTTTATCAGTTCCTGTGAATAACCATTTTTGTTATCAACGTGTACAAACCCGACAAATTTATTTCCGGAGGATTTTATCTGGCCCTGCATCTCGTTGTAAAGGTTGAGCGCATTCTGGTTACTTCCCACAAGAATAGTGTTGAACCCGATAATGCGGTTATGAATCCTGTGATTGGTGAAGCTTGAAAGGATAAAACGCAGGGTTGAAGTAAAGCCGAAATGCAGGAAGAATAAGGTGAAAAAACTCTGGTAATAATTCCTGTATGATTGGATCTGGTCATCCAGGATAAGAATAAAGAAAAGGATGATAACCCCGATCAACGTGATAAGCAAAGTCTGGCCTACCTCCCGTAAACGTGATTTCCTGTAAATATTTTTGTATGTACCTGTAAGAATATAAAGAAAAAGCCAGAATATGGAAATGATCATCAGCCCGCGGAAGAACTGGTTGTCAAATATTACAGGGATATGCGTTCCGAATTTTTCAGATTCAATGTAAAGCTTCCGGAAAGAATAAAAGAGCGTCCATGCCGCAACAGCTGAGAAAACATCCGCAGAAATATACTTTAATACCTGTAGCCTTTTATTCATATAATAGCATTTCGCTAAAAGTGTACCAGTTTAATATTGTCCACCGCAAGGTATACGCCATCCTGGCCGGTAGTATTAAGCATGCCGATAAATACCGTATGATCTGTTGAGCCCGCAGCTGCATTTACCACGGGAGACATATAGATATAGATTTTGTTCCATTCCGCAGAAGGATTCACATTGATCACCCTGTTCTGGTAAGTACCGGCAGGGCCGTGTGAGAAGACACCAACAACAAAAACATGGTTTGCTTTATAGTTGAGTTCGAGAAAAGTAGGAGAATCCCCCCTCGGAAGTACAAATGAAGTTGTGCTCATGTACTCGAATTTGGCGTGTGTTCTGTCGAGATAAGCAATCCCGGACCCTGTGCCTTCAAACACATTGGGATGGGTGCCTGAAATGATAGTATAATGGTACATATTCGTGTCGGTCCCTGCAGCGCTCGTATCCAGGCTCATATCAGCCCCGTCAAAGTCTTCTGTCCATATATTAGCGCCCGACCAGTCAATCCCGGAAACATAACCAACTTCAGGATTAACATTTGTGATCACGCCCGGAGTTAAAGTAACCCGCTGATCATAACTGCTGTAAAACGGGTATGGGCCTCTTGTTGCAGAGATGCCATTGATCTTTATCCCCGCTTTAATTATAAGGTTGCGCTCACCCTCTGCGAGCACCGGTAATGTTACAGGAAGTTCGTACACGCCCACCAGCTTTCCGTCAATATACACCCAGGCATCAGTAATCTTGCTAGAATTCGAACCTTCAATGGCAGGATCAGTTTCAAGGGTGATTTTCTGAATATGGATAAAAGCAGGTACCGGTTCAGCCGGATTGTAGAGGTTACAGGAAGACAGGAGTCCCCCGAGCAAAAAAATACAGCAATAAAAAAAAGAATAATTCTGCTTCATTATAAAAATGTTTAAGCGCCTTTCTCATCAAATCCCGCGGTAACCTTCATTTTTTCAATGATTTTATAGGCTACATCAAGTGCTTTATATCCGTCATCAATGCTTACCAGTGGGGTAGTGTTGCTGATTATTGAATCAGCAAACGCTTCCAGTTCCATTTTTATTGCGTTGGTTGGAGAAATATTTGGGTTTTCGAAATAGATCTGCTTGGAACCTTTAGCTCCAAGATCGATTGTAACGGCCAAAGGATCAGGAGTTCCGGTTATGTTTTTTAAGCGGATCACATCTACTTTCTTATCAAGAAAATCTATTGAAATATAGGCGTCTTTTTGAAAAAAGCGCGATTTACGCATATTTTTCATTGAAATCCGGCTGGCAGTCAGGTTAGCTACACATCCGTTATCAAATTCTATGCGTGCATTGGAAATGTCGGGGCTTTCACTTACAACCGCTACCCCGCTTGCACTGATCCGTTTAATATTGGATTTTACAACACTAAGTATGATATCAATATCATGGATCATCAGGTCGAGTACAACAGAAACGTCAGTGCCCCTGGGATTAAACTGCGCAAGCCTGTGTGTTTCTATAAACATTGGATTTGAACAGAAAGACTTTCCGGCTATAAAGGCGGGGTTAAAGCGTTCCACATGTCCCACCTGTACTTTCACATTGGCTTCCTTTGAAAGCCCGATGATGCTTTTCGCCTCTTCAATTGTATTGGTAACAGGTTTTTCTATAAATACATGCTTGGATCTTTTGATCGCTTTGGATGCGCAGTCGTAATGAGTAATGGTAGGAGTAACAATGTCAACAGCGTCAACCAGCGCAAGCAGCTCATCCATATTATTATAATATTTCACCCCGAATTCCTTTTCGGCAAGCTCTGCGATTTCTGCATTGGGATCAAAAAAACCAACAAGCTCAAACCGCTCAATTTCCTTTAGTAACCTGATATGTATTTTACCAAGATGGCCCGCACCTAAAACTCCGATCTTTATCATATACGTTTTCTGATTTGGGACAAAAATACTTTTTTCCACAATAGGCTATTGAAAAATAACACTGAATTATTCAATATAGATATGTTAATTTAGCGCCACGATCATGGGAAACGATACATACAGGCATAAAGGATTGCGCAGGCAGCTTGCAGCATTATTAAAAGAAAAAGGAATATCCAGTTCAGAAGTACTAAAAGCAATTGAAGCTGTGCCCAGACATTTGTTCCTTAACAGTTCGTTTATTGAACGGGCTTATGAAGATATTGCTTTCCCCATTGGTTCCGGCCAAACGATCTCCAGGCCTCATACAGTGGCTTTCCAAACGGAGCTCCTGCAGCTGAAAAAAGGCGAGAAAGTGCTGGAGATAGGTACAGGATCGGGTTACCAGACAAGTGTGCTTGTTGAAATGGGGGTTAAGGTGTACACTATTGAAAGACAAAAAGCATTGTACGATACTACTAAAGCATTCCTGCCGACTATCGGTTACAGTTCACCCAAGTTCTTCTACGGTGACGGATATAAGGGGCTGCCGGTTTTTGCCCCCTTTGACAAAATCATTATTACTGCCGGAGCACCCTCAATTCCGAATGATCTCCTTAACCAATTAAAGGTAGGCGGAATTATGGTTATCCCATTGGGTGATAAAGTGCAGACCATGACACTTCTGACCAAGACTGCGGAAAAGAAATTTGAAAAGGTGGAATACGGGGAGTTCAAGTTTGTGCCTTTGCTCGAAGATAAGGAGTGGGGGGCATAACCTTAATATCTGTGCCGGTAATTCACATTGTGATCGTTCCTCCATTGAATAGTTTAATATTTTACCAGGTGCGGGAGATCGTATTTAATATATGGGATACGATCTTAATTTCGTAATGGAAGCCTTCCTATTACAACAGCAAAAATCGTTTAGTAAGAAAATTTGATTTTAGGAAAAAGCTTCACCACAGGTTTTAATGCAGCTTCAACAAAACATTAAAGATCGCCTAAGTGGTTGGTTTTAAAGGAGTGTAGACGAGGTAGAAAATCAAGCTGTTGTAGTTCCTGCACTGGTATTAGTATAGGATATGTGAATAAAAGTGTTGAAAACTATAAAAATGTTCATTTTGCAAGTCTTAAAAAAATATATCTTTGGCCAAAATTAATTTGTACACAGAGCAATTAACTTTAAACTAAACTAAAAAAAACGTTATGAAAAAATCAGTACTACTAATTGCATTAGCATTTGGCGTATCAAATGTTTTCGCGCAACTTTCTACAAGAGAAAATGATGAGCGTGTTGAAAAAATCGGTGCTAGGCCTAAAGCAGGCGACATGGCATTTGTATTCGGAATGCCATTGTCAAGTGATTCAGGTAAGGCAAAATTATTTGATGGAAATGCTTTAAGATCAGGAAATGTTTTGACTTACAAATGGTACATGGAAGATGATCTTGTTATCCGTTTCGGTATCCGCCTGATGAATGAGAACATGGTGTTCAAAGGAACTTCTTTGGATTCTTCTGCTTCTTACAACCCGAACGGTGTTACTGGTCCTGGTTATGTTGGATTAAAAGAAGTTACAAGAAAGACAAAGAACAGAATGTACGAAATCGTACCAGGAGTTGAGAAGCATTTTTTAGCAAGCAACATTTTTGATGCTTATGCTGGTGCTGATCTTTACTTAGGTTTTGGTCGTGATATGACTACATCTAACTTTGATTATATAAACGGTGATAAGAGCTATACTACAACAAGAACTCCTACAACTGATGTTGGACTTGGTGTTGTAACTGGTTTCAATGTATTTATCGCACACTTGCCTGTATCTTTAGGTCTTGAGTACGGATGGAATGCAAAATGGACTTTTGGCGGAATTGACAAAGTGAAATCTGAAACTACTGTAGGTGCTACTTCTACTTCAGAAGAATACAAGCAGGATAACAGCGCTTCAAGCGAGTCTAACGCTAAATACAGCAAATTAAAGAGAAGAGAATTCAATGCTGAAACTAATCAGGATGTGAGAATCGTTCTTCACATTTATTTTGGGAAATAGTTAAGGAGTCAGTTAAAGTTCAATTCTTAAAACACTACGACATATGAAAAAAATATTTTTATTATTCAGCACATTTGTTGCTATTCTGCTTTTTGCATCTTCTTGTACGATGCATAACAGAACAACAATGGGTGCAACTTTAGATGCCCGTGTTAACTTCACTACAGCGGATCTTGAATACGTTGGAGAAGTTACAGGTACATCTACTCAATATTATGTATTGGGAATTCCTTACGGTGGACGCAGATATTACACTGCTTCTACAGGAGGTATTGCAATAACTGGAATGGCTGATCGCGGATTCAACAACGCATTATACGATGCATTGGGTCAGAAAGCAGATGCTGATTTCGTTTTGCCTATCTCTTCTGAAAGCACTGTTAACCGTTCTTTCCTGGGAAAAAAAGTAACTCTTACTATCAGAGCTAAAGCATTTAAGATCAAATCCAAATAGGTCCTGAATTGTTGAAAAGATTGGCGTTCACTGGATTCAGTGAACGCCTTTTTTTTGTAATATTACACTGCTAAAAATAAAAACACAATGAAAATCAAATCACTTATCGGGGTCGTCCTGTCACTTACTGTCATCCTTGCTTCATCCTGCAAGAAGGATAAAGACAGCATCCCTCATGTTAGTGTAACTCCAACACCTCTTTACATTTATGGCAACGCTGGCGCTCTCGGGACCTTCGGCATTTCTGTTAGCTCTGATGTCCGGCTTTCGAAATTTTATGTCATACAGCAACCCGATAACCAGGTTGCAGTAACTGTTCTTGATACGTCAATCACAACCAAAGGAACTTCATTCATCTATTATTACCGCATGCCTGCAATCCATGCCGGCAAGACTGTTATTTTCGAATTCAGGGCTGAAGATGAAAACGGAAATGTAGGCAAGCAGCTGAAAAGGGTCATCATCGCTAACCCTGTTGCAGCCACACTGACAGAAACCACTGGTCACCGGATGTATCCGTATTTGTCAACCAACCCGGATGCATATAACCTTGAAACCACGCTGAGCCAGTTCTCCACACAGGATTCTACTTTACGTGATATCCAGGATGGTACCCTTGCCGGTGATACTACCTTATCCGGTACGTGGACTTCACCTGCCGGTGGAAGCTTTATTGAGAACAATGGTTATGATTATGCCAACGCTACTGATGTATCAATGGTCAACTCCTATAATGGAGGCGTTCAGCTTGCATTCATATCAAACATTACAGTCGGGGATATTTTCATAACAAAGCTGGGAAGCCTTACAACCAATAAATATGCGGTTATAAGGATCACTTCTGTAGTTGACCTGCCCGGAAGGAACAATGATTATTACGAGTTCAGTATAAAGAAATAATATAATCAGGCAAATATAAAACCCTCCCGTTACATACGGGAGGGTTTTGTTTTTAAAGGCATTCGGCAAATAATCTTTCGAGTTCTTCGTGATCCAGGTACCGCCAGCTCCCTTCTTTAAGATCACGAAGCCTTATATGCATGATCCTCACCCTCTCGAGCTTGATCACCTGGTAATTAAAAACAGCACACATTCTCCTGATCTGACGGTTGAGGCCCTGGGTAAGCGTGATACGGAATACCCTTCTTGTGCCGGGTTCAGCTGAGATCGTGCAGGGTTTGGTTTTTGCATCCCCCAGGTCTACACCTTCTGCCATTTGTTTCAGAAACTGATTTCTTAGAGGAAGGTTTAGTGTGACAATATATTCTTTCTCATGTTTGAAATCAGGATGGATGATCCTGTTTATAATGGCAGCGTTGTCTGTAAGCAGTAAAAGTCCCTGCGAATCCTTATCCAGCCGCCCTACCGGCAGCAGTTCTTTGTTGCTGCCTATAGCATCTATAATATTTCCATCCACTTTTTCAGTAGTGCAGATGATCCCTTTTGGTTTGTTGTAAGCAATGTAAGTGTGCGTGTCAAATTGGTTCATGGCGTAAAGATATTGTTCTCAGCGGTATTTATTATTAATTTGCAGCGGATGAAACCAAAAGCTATTTTTTGCTGGAGCGGAGGAAAGGATTCGGCCCTTGCGCTTTACAGAGTTTTAAAAGAAGACCAGGTAGAAGTTGTAGCCCTCCTTACTACCCTGAATTCAGAATTTAAAAGGATTTCCATGCATGGTGTCAGGGAAGATTTGCTTGACATGCAGGCAGCTTCAATTGGCTTCCCGCTCGTAAAGATGTATGTAAAAGAAGGCGGAAACGATGAATATGAACGAAATATGAGCAGGGTGCTCATGGAATATAAAGACAAGGGAGTGAGACTTGTCATATTCGGTGATATCTTCCTTGAAGATCTCCGGGAATACCGCGAAAACAATCTTCAAAAGATCGGGATGCAGGCCAGCTTTCCCTTATGGAAAGAAAATACAGGAGAACTTATAAGAGAATTCTTAAAGTTAGGCTTCAAAACGGTGACCTGTTGCGTTAATGATGCTTTTCTTTCCGAGGCGCATGTTGGTGTGGATTTGAATCCGGAATTTATTGAGGCATTGCCCCCGGATACAGATCCCTGTGGCGAGAATGGCGAATACCATACATTTTGTTATGCAGGCCCCATCTTCAAAAAGAAAGTCAATTTCCTGAAAGGAGAAAAAGTTTACCGGCCCTTAGAGGTTAAATTCGCTGAAGGCAACGGCACCAAAGGGTTCTGGTTCTGTGAACTGCTCCCGGCTTAAAGGTCAAGCGATAAAAGTTCCGCCACATCCTCACCAACGAGGCTCCCGATGGCAACCCCCATTCCGCCCATTCTTACTGCACAATAAATATTTGAGCTTAGTTTCTTAACAATGCTTTTTTTAGCCGGCCCTATACCCATTATTCCGCTCCAGCGCATCTCCACCTCGAATTTTTGTCCGGGTATAATTACTTTCCTGAGCAAATCCTCAAGCCTGTTCTGAACCAGTGTTGTCAACCCGAATTCCAGGGTTTCCTCTGTTTTAAAATCCAGGTTGCGGCCACCGCCAAGAAGCACCCTGTTGCCAATGTTCCTGAAATAATAATAACCTCCATCAAAATGAAATGTCCCTTTTAACTTCAGTCCTGCTAACGGAGAAGTGATCAGGACCTGTGCCCTGGCAGGAACAACCGGTTCACCCGGGAGTAATTGCCTTGCAAAACCATTCGTGGCAACAATGGCTTTCCTGCATTTCAGCTTCAGGCCATTTGCAGAAGTGATATGAACATTCCTGCCATCATCCTGGATCTCGATTACACGGAACCCGTTAATGATCTCAACACCCTCATTCCTTACTTTTGCAATCAATGCACTGATCATTTTTCCGGTATCGATCTGCCCTTCTGAATTATTCAGGATCATGTGTTTAACTTTCTTAAAGCCAAAATCTCTGATCTTTTTATCTGCGTTACTATAAATCTTCTTTTTCCCGATAATTCCAGAAATTGAAGAATTGAGATAGGGCAGCCTGGCTTCACAACGTTGGTACCCGGGACCGGAATCGAAGATCTCATACCCACCCCAATTATGAAAATCAATAGCCTTATCACCAAGATTTTTTCGTAATCTTTCCAACCCTTTCCATCTTTTTTCGACAGTGTTAAGAACTTCGTCCTCAGGATATTTGAGGAGGTCATCCAGCAACTCACTTGCGCTTCCGAAACATGCAAACCCAGCGTTTTTTGAACTCGCACCCGAGGGCAGCATGCCGCCTTCAAGGACAATTATTTTCAGCTTTTTATTCTTTTTTTTCAGGGCAAGGGCTGCATTCAGGCCGACAATCCCGCTCCCGATGATAACAACATCGGTATCCCTGAAAAAAGTGTCGTATTCCCAAAAGCTCAGGTGCATTGTGATTTGTGTAAGGATCAAAAGTATTCAAAATAATGCAGATAACAAACGGCCCAGCCTGCCGAAATCACTAGGCTTATAGGGCAAAGATTTGTCAACAACTACCGGAATGTGTGATTTTTTTACGATATTTGTTGTACACAGCGTGAAACAACAAATAAGTAATTGATAATCAAGTAATGAGTATGATTTTTTGCCGCAAAGATACAGGGAACCAGAAGTCCGCTAAATTCCTGTTAGGTTGTATGCTGACGTTTATGTTTTTTGCGTTCATTCCCTCTGCCGCTGTTGCGCAGAATGTGTATGATGTGAACGGGACCGTAAAGAAGAACAAGAAAAAGCTGGAAGGAGCAATCGTGAGCCTTTATCGCGGGTCTACCCAGGTGCAGCAGGTCATCACCGCAGCGAACGGCCGTTTCAATGTAAAAATGGATTTTAATGCAGAGTACACTCTTTCCATTACAAAACCTGGTCATATTACGAAGAAATTTTATTTTAATACCAAAGGCATTCCTGAAGAGCGTGCCAAGGAGGAATTTGGCGGACAGGATATCGAAGTCAGTATTTTCGAGCTTCCCAAGGATCCCGGGGTTGTGTCCCAGGTGAATTCCATTCTTAGCCAGCCGATGGCGAAATTCTTTTATGATGATAAGATCAAAGAGATAGAATATGATAAATCCTACTCCCAGTCCGTACTGGATGCGCTTGCCAAATTAAATGAAATTGAAAAACAGGCAAATCAAAAGGCAGAAGAAGAAGGAAAGAAGAAACAGGAACTGGAAAGTGCTGCAGCAAGCAAATATGAAGCAGCGGTCATGAAAGGTGACGCTGCATTCGGGAAAAAGGATTACACAACGGCAAGGGCCGCATACGAAGAAGCGCTGAGTATTAAAGTAGGGGAAGCATATCCCAAAGGAAAAATCGTTGAAATAGAAAAACTTATTGCAGATGCACAGAAGAACGCTGCAGTTGAAGCAGATTACAAAGCTGCTGTGGCTAAGGGAGACGCTGCGTTAACTGCTAAAGATTTTACCGGTGCAAAGAACAGTTACAATGACGCGCTTAAATTAAAGGCTGCTGAAGTTTATCCGAAGTCCAAAATTGCAGAGATAGATGCTGCCCTGGCAAAACTCGGAGCGGAAAAAGAACTTAATGCCAAATACGATGCAGCTATTGCAAAGTCTGACAAGGCATTTGCTGCCAAGACTTATGATGCGGCAAAAAATGGATATAACGAGGCATTGGCATTGAAGCCTTCTGAAAAATATCCTAAAGAGAAGATCGCAGAAATTGATAAGCTTATTGCTGAGCTTGCAAATAAAGAGAAAGCTGAAAAGGAGCTCAATGCGAAATATACTGCAGCCATTGCCAAAGGCGACAATGCACTGGCTACCAAAGATTATCCCGGTGCAAAAGCAGGGTATAATGAAGCTCTTGCGTTAAAATCCGCAGAAGCTTATCCTAAAACCAAACTTGCCGAGATCGATAAACTTCTTGCTGACCTGGCTGCTAAAGATGCAGCTGAAAAGGATAAGCTTGCAAAAGAAAAGGAATTAAATGATAAATACAATGCTGCGGTCGCGAAAGCTGATAAAGCTCTGGCTGCAAAAACTTATGATGCTGCCAAAACAGGCTACAACGAGGCACTTGGATTGAAGCCGGCTGAACAGTATCCAAAAGATAAGCTAGCAGAGATCACTAAAATAATGGCTGACCTCGCTGCGGCTGATGCAGCTGAAAAAGATAAGCTTGCCAAAGAAAAGGCATTGAATGACAAATATAACGCAGCAATTGCAAAAGGTGATAAAGCGCTGGCTGCAAAAGATTATAATAATGCAAAGGCAGGATATAATGAAGCACTTTCATTGAAGGCTTCGGAGGAATATCCAAAATCCAAATTAAGCGAAATAGACAAGCTCCTTGGTGACCTTGCAGCTAAAGATGCCGCTGAAAAAGAACGCCTGGCAAAGGAAAAAGAGCTGAATGATAAATACAATGCTGCAATAGCCAAAGGTGATAAAGCGCTTGCTGCAAAGACCTATGACGCTGCAAAAAGCGGTTATAACGAAGCGCTTTCATTTAAGCCCAATGAACAGTATCCAAAGGATAAGCTTGCATCCATTGAGAAAATTTTAGCCGAGCTAGCTTCTAAGGATGCAGCTGAAAAGGAAAGACAGGCAAAAGAAAAAGAACTGACTGAGAAGTACAATGCTGCAATAGCTAAAGGTGATAAGGCGCTTTCTTCTAAATCTTTCGATGAAGCCAAAGCAGGGTACAACGAAGCGCTTACATTAAAATCTGCAGAAGCATACCCGAAGACCAAACTGGCTGAGATCGACAAAATGATTGCAGACATTGCTGCAAAGGAAGCTGCGGAAAAGGACAAGCTTGCAAAGGCAAAAGAGCTGGAGGAAAAATATACAGCAGCTATCGCTAAAGCGGATGCGGCATTCGGATCCAAAGATTATCCGGCTTCTAAATCAGGCTACAATGAAGCTCTTGCGTTAAAAGCGACAGAGCAGTATCCGAAAGACAGAATAAAGGAGATCGATGCTATTCTTGCGAAAGAAATGGGAGCAAAAGCTCTTGAAGAAAAATATAAAGCGGCAATTGCAAAGGGCGATGCCGGACTGGGTAAAAAAGATTTTGCTTCTGCCAAAGCAGGGTATACGGATGCACTTGCCCTTAAGCCTTCTGAACAATATCCCAAAGATAAGCTAGCGGAAGTGGAAAAAGCGTTAGGTGAAGCTGCTGCCGAGAAAGACAGGTTGGCGAAACTTGCTGAGCTGGAAAATAAATACAAAGCCGCTGTTGCCAAAGGAGATGCTGCCTTAAAAGCAAAGACTTTACCTGCTGCGAAAGCAGCTTATTCCGAAGCTTTGGCGATAAAATCAGAAGAGCAGTACCCAAAGGATAAGATAGCGGAGATAGATGCACTTATTGCGAAAGAAATGGGGGCGAAAGAACTGGATGAAAAGTACAGGGCTTCAGTTGCAAAAGCTGATGCCGCTTTAAAAGCGAAATCATACGATGAAGCTAAAACAGGATATAATGAAGCTTTGGGTTTCAAGCCTGCAGAAGCCTATCCGAAAACCAAGCTCACTGAGATCGGAAAGCTGCTTGGCGATCTTGCTGCGAAAGACAAGGCAGAACAGGAAAGACTTGCAAAGGAAAAAGAACTTACGGAAAAGTATAATGCAGCTATTGCTAAAGCTGATGGCGCTCTCGGACAGAAGGATTATGAAGCGGCTAAATCTTCTTACACAGAAGCCTCGGGTTTTAAGCCTGCGGAAAAATATCCGAAGGATAAGCTTGCAGAGATCAACGCGATCCTTGCAAAGGAAATGGGGGCAAAGGAGCTTGAAAGAAAATATGCTGAAGCCATCTCAAAGGGCGATGCCGCACTTGGAGGAAAAGATTTTCCTGTGGCAAAAACCCAATACACCGCTGCTTTGGCGCTGAAACCATCAGAGCAGTACCCGAAGGAAAAACTGGCTGAAGTTGAAAAGGAACTGTCTGCTATCGCGTCCGCAAAGGATAAAGAGGCTGCTCAGAAAGCCCTTGAAGCAAAATATGCCGCTGCAATCGCTAAAGGTGACAAGGCAATGGCCGCTAAAACTTACGCTGCCGCTAAAACTGCTTATAATGAGGCCTTAGCTTTAAAATCGACTGAGCAATACCCTAAGGATAAGCTCAGTGAAATTGACAAGC
Source organism: Bacteroidia bacterium (assembly GCA_036386835.1). Taxonomy (GTDB): domain Bacteria; phylum Bacteroidota; class Bacteroidia; order 2-12-FULL-35-15; family 2-12-FULL-35-15; genus 2-12-FULL-35-15. The sequence continues at coordinate 97,983 of DASVUX010000032.1, read as the reverse complement.
TTACTGCCGATGCGGCATCGGAAAAGGAACGTGCCGCACTCGAGGCAAAATATAAAGCTGCAATAGCAAAGGGTGATAAAGCCCTGGCCGCGAAAACATACGAAGCAGCAAAAACAGGTTATAATGAAGCGCTGGGATTAAGGCCGGATGAGCAGTATCCTAAGGATAAAATCAATGAGATAGAAAAGATCATTGCTGATCTTGCTGCAAAAAATGCAGGCGATAAAGCGGTAAATGAAAAATACAATGCTGCCATATCGAAGGCTGATGCTGCCCTCGCTTCAAAAAAATATGATGATGCAAGGGTTGGCTACAATGAAGCTCTTGAGATAAAGCCAGTTGAAAAATATCCAAAAGATAAGCTGGCTTCGATTGATGCCCTTATTGCAAAAGAAGCCGGGGCGAAAGAACTTGAAGAGAAATACAAAACCGCTATTGCTGATGCAGATGCTGCATTTGCTGCGAAGGATTTTAGTGCGGCTAAAACTGCATATAGCCAGGCTTCCGGCTTTAAGCCTGCAGAACAATATCCGAAAGACCAGCTTCTGAAGGTGAACGGATATCTTGCTGACCTTGCAAAGAACCGTGCTTCCCAGGACAAATACGATGCGGCAGCAAAAAAAGCAGATGCGCTTTTCGCTGACAAAAAATATAATGAAGCTATCGCAGCATATAAAGAAGCGCAGATCATTAAACCGAACGAGCCTTACCCTGCAAATAAGATCTCGGAGATCAATAAAGCGCTGGACGCATTGTCCCGTGCGAAAGAGAAGGAAAAACAATACACTGACCTGGTTGCGAAGGGGGATAAATTATTTGCTTCCAAAGATTATAAAATGTCAAGAAGTGCTTACCAGGATGCATTGCTGGTCAAAGCAACGGAAAAATATCCGAAGGATAAGATTGCAGAAATAGATCTGTTGACCAAAGCCAAGACCACTACTACCACTACTACAGCCGCAACAACAACTAAATCGGAGTATGTAAATGCGCTTGCCCAGAAATACCCTGAAGGTATTACGGAAGAGCTGGCCAGGGAAAACAATGCAAAAATAACAAGGCGCATAGTGGTGAAAAACAAGGAAGGTCACATGTATATCCGTAAAGAAACCAACTTTGGCCCTGTATATTACTTCAAGGATGATGTACCTATTACTGAGCATGAGTTTGCAAGGGATACAGAGATAGCACAATAAAGCAGCAGCATTACAGCAGATCGAGATGAAGATGTATTTAATTAAAAGGGCACTTATTGTTTGCCTTGTGTTGCCCGTTTTTTCTTTCAGGGGTTCTGCCCAGGTTTACTCGAATAAGGTTTCGTCCCTGTTGGCTTTTACGGGAGGCGTAACGAGTTCTAACCTTATTAATGATTCCGTAAAATTCCGTTCAGGCATTATGTTCAGTGCGGGGTTATCGTATAACCTGATGCTGAACAAAAGGCTGAATGCAGGTATTGATGTACTATACACCGGTAAAGCATTCAAGTATGATTCCCCGATTATAAAATTCAGGTACTTCTATCTTGACCTGCCTCTGTATGTGCAGATAAACCTTTCTGAGAATGTGAGGGTAAATACAGGTGTGCAGTATTCAATAGCTACGAATGCGCAGGTAGTTACATTGGATCCCAGTGAAGCAAATGGTGTGGATATACAAAGCACCCGGGCGTTAAAGCCAACAGACCTTTCTGTTCTTGGCGGGATGGAGTTCGATATATCAAAAAGCATTGCAGTTGCTGCACGGTATTGCCTCTCCACTTCAACCTTTTTGCAAAAACACGAAAGTAATTTTGGAGTATTTACGCTCTCTTTAAAATATTCTCCAATCAAAACCTACAAGGTCTTCTTCGGTAAAAAGGAGCAGCAGCAGTAAACCTGCTGTTGTTATAAAAATGACAATTCAGACTCATGAAGCGCTCAATATTACTGTGTTTTTATTTGTTCTTGAACTATTCCTGTTCCGAAACCGAAGCAAGACAGGTAACCGCTGTAACTAAATACTGCTTTATTCCTTCTTATGATCCAAAGCAGGCGGTTTCAGAAAGGATCCCAGTACCGGCAGGATATACACGGATTAACGTGCCCGAAAATTCTTTTGCCGCCTGGCTCAGGCATCTTCCGCTCAAGCCCGGAAAGTCAGAAGTGCATTTGTATAACGGCACTTTAAAACCCAACCAGGATCTACACGCTGCAGTAATCAATATCGATGCAGGCACTACCGATATCCAGCAATGTGCTGATGCTGTAATGCGTTTGAGAGCTGAATATTTGTATTCGATGAAAGATTATGAATCACTCCATTTTAATTTTACGAGCGGACACACGGTAGATTTTAAAAAATGGTCGCAGGGGTACAGGACTGTGATCAAAGGGAATAATGTTAGCTGGGTAAAGAGTGCAGCTGCGGGGGATAGCTATAAGATATTCCGGGTTATTGCAATGTGATATTCAATTATGCCGGGACTTCTTCACTCAGTAAGGAAATGAAAAAAGTAAGTAACCTTAATGATATAAAACCGGGTGATGTTTTTATAAAAGGTGGTTTTCCAGGCCATGCCGTCCTGGTTACAGATGTATGTGAGAACAAAACTAGCGGAGAAAAACTTTTTATTATTGCACAGAGTTATATGCCCGCGCAGGATATCCATATCTTAAAGAACCCGGTAAATAAAAGCTTATCTCCCTGGTACAGCATTAACTTTGGAAAGGAGCTGATTACTCCTGAATGGGTTTTCAGCAGGGACCAGCTGATGAGATTCTGATTTTTAAAGGCATAAAAAAACCTCCCGGTAGAGAGGTTTTAAAAAGAATACAGAAGCTATTTTTTAATCCTGATCAGAGCCGGGTTTCTGCGCTGTATCAGATAGAATGCCCCGAAGAGTATTGTGTTAAAGAATACATCGCCAATAAGAGTAGGAGCGAAGTAAGGAATTCCCATTACATAGGTTGCATTCAGGCCATTCAGCCCGCCTGCAAATCCTCCGGCTGCCCATACACCAAAGTTGGTGATGATAAAGAACAATACGGAAGAGCCGACAGCACCGATGGCAATTGTCTGGATCGTGGTATTTCTTTTAACCCAGAAACCCATCAGTGAAGTTAGAATAAAGCTGATGTAAACATAGATCAGTGTGTTATGAAAACCCCATCCGGTTGTAATTTCCAGGGCAATATCGCTCAGGAACATTGTTGCCAAAGGAATCAGGAGAGCAAGGATCTTGTTCTCAAAATATACCGCACCGAACAATGCCATAGCAGCAATAGGGGTGAAGTTAGGAAGGTGCGGGAATAAGCGGCTTAATGCAGCAACAAAGATCGCTGTTGCAATAACGATGTTCCGTGGTGTAATAAGTTTGTTTGTCATACGTCAAAAATTGATGATACAAAAGTACGGCTTTTTAATCAGAATCGAAATCTCTTTTTAATTTCATTGAACCGGTTCTCAGGTTTGCAGCACCCCTACATTGTATTGTTTTGTGATAGGTGCATGATTCGCAGCCTCTATCCCCATGGAGATCCATTTCCTTGTATCAAGAGGATTTATGATCGCGTCCAGCCATAAACGGGACGCTGCATAATACGGTGACGTTTGGGCATCATACCTGTCTTTAATCTTGTTGAACAGTTCTGATTCTACCTCCGGGGTAATGACTTCGCCTTTTGCTTTGAGTGACGCAACTTCTATCTGGACAAGTACCTTAGCGGCCTGGGCGCCTCCCATTACTGCTACCTGCGCTGTAGGCCATCCCACTATAAGCCTTGGATCATAAGCCTTTCCGCACATTGCGTAATTAGCGGCACCATAGGAATTTCCAACGATCACTGTGAATTTCGGAACAACTGAATTCGCCATTGCATTTACCAGCTTTGCGCCATCCTTTATGATACCGCCATGTTCCGAACGGGAACCGACCATGAAGCCGGTGGCATCCTGGAGGAATACCAAAGGGATCTTTTTCTGATTGCAGTTCATTATAAACCGTGCTGCCTTATCAGCGCTGTCACTGTAAATTACCCCGCCAAACTGCATTTCCCCTTTTTTGCTCTTAACCACTTTACGCTGGTTCGCCACTATACCTACACTCCAGCCGTCAATCCGGGCAAGCCCGCAGATGATCGACTGCCCATAACCTTCTTTGTATTCTTCAAGATCGGATTCATCAACAAGACGGGCAATAATCTCATGCATGTCGTATTGCTTGTCCCTTGTATCGGGTATGATCCCTACGATCTCTTTCGGATCTTTCTTTGGTGCTTTCGCTTCAATACGGTTAAAGCCCGCTTTATCGAAATCACCTATTTTACTCATGATGTTACGGATGCGTGTAAGGCAATCCTGGTCATCTTTACATTTATAATCTGTTACACCTGAAATCTCACAATGCGTGGTTGCCCCTCCAAGGGTTTCATTGTCGATATTTTCACCGATCGCTGCTTTAACCAGATATGACCCTGCAAGAAAGATACTTCCTGTTTTATCAACTATCATTGCCTCATCGCTCATAATCGGAAGGTAAGCGCCTCCTGCTACACAGCTGCCCATTACCGCTGAGATCTGGAGGATGCCCATTCCGCTCATTACAGCATTGTTCCTGAAGATCCTTCCGAAATGTTCCTTGTCCGGGAAGATCTCATCCTGCATAGGAAGGAAAACCCCAGCGCTGTCAACGAGGTATATGATCGGCAAACGGTTCTCCATGGCAATCTCCTGGGCACGCAGGTTCTTTTTCCCGGTAATCGGGAACCAGGCACCGGCTTTAACTGTGGCATCATTGGCAACCACGATACACTGTTTCCCGCTCACATATCCTATCACGATCACAACACCGCCCGCAGGACACCCACCGTGCTCCTTGTACATATCATCACCGACAAATGCACCGATCTCAATAGCTTTGGCGCCTTTATCAAGCAGAAATTCGATTCTTTCCCGTGCTGTCAGCTTCCCCTGTTCATGTTGTTTATCGATACGGCTTTTACCACCCCCAAGATAAATCTTGGAAAGTTTTTGCTCCATTGCTGAGATCAGCAGGTTCATTTTGTCCTCGTTCTTGTTGAATTCTAAATCCATAAGTTTATTAAGTCAAAAAATTAGTTAAAAGTCAAAAGAGATGAGTAATAAGACGAGCCTTTTCTTCTGTTTCGGCTCTTAACTCTTTTGAAATTTAGTGAACCCAAATATAATAACAAAAAGCTGTTTCCATTCAAATAAATATCTTCCTATGATTCCTGTGAAATCAGCTTTGCAGCACGGGAACCTTCATTGAAAAGCAGGTCCACAATACTGAGGTTCTGTAGAAAGCCATGCCGGGTTTCAAACACTTGTGAATAGGATTGAGCAACGAAGGCCGGATCTTTTGAAAGCGGCTCCTTCGGGGAAATGATATTACGAAGGTCTGCAGCATTATCATAATTCTCCTTATATTCAGCTGTGAAGGTGTAATGGTTCCTGATCTTAAGCAGGCCCAGGATTTCCTGTTGCACCGCTTCATTAAGGTCAACCAGGAAATCGTATTTTTTTTCTTCGAAAAAAGGCCGGAAATCATCTTCAAAATATTCAAAGAATGGCGAGCGCCTGTAGCAGGATTCGAGTGAACGCCAGTGAAGCGTTTGCCAGTTATATTCGTAAGAGATCCGTACATCTTTTACAGCCTGCCGTTTATTTCTTTTTTCAAGTGGTATGCTTAAAGTGAGGATCCCGTTCGGAGAATAGATGTCACAGCGGCTCCTGTATGTTTGTTTGATAAAATGCTCATGATGCTCAATAATACATTGAGGGTAAGCAGCAAGCTTTTGATAATACTGTATGGGGCCGAGATAAGCAGTTGAGAGTATTGCAGTGTCTGTCATTGAAGGGCAAATGTCGTTATTTTAAGGGAAATATCCTGCTTCTCCAAGGACTTAGTGTTAACATCACTTAACTGATTTAAACCACCTGTCGCTGCGAAGCTTACTGCCTCCATCGGTTTTATCGATTGACATAAGCGTGAGGACTGTTTTGCCGACAATATGGTCTTCAGGAACAAATCCCCAGAAACGGGAATCAGCGGAGTTGTGACGGTTATCACCCATCATAAAATAATAATTCATTTTAAAAGTATAATGTGTGCTTAGATTGCCATTAATGAAAACAGAGTCATGGCTGATCTTTAGCTCATTTCCTTCATATACGCTGATGATCCTTTCATAAAGCGGGATAGAGTCAACAGTAAGCCTGACAGAATCACCGGCTTTGGGAATGTATAGCGGACCGAAGAAATCGACATTCCAAAGGAAATGTTCATTTTCAGGGAACATATAATCACTGTAAGATCCTTTCTTTTCAATAAGCGGGGATACGTTGGCGACATGAGGCACGCGTTTGATTTTCTCAACATTCTCCATATTCAGGGTGAACCAGTATTCACCTTTATTCCTCATTTTTCCGCCTTCCGTAATACCAAGGGAGCTGATGCTGTCCGAGTTCAGCGTATCGGTATCAGCCTGCACTTTGTAATTGAATTGCAGTTTTTCAGTTTCATCGGAATAAACACGATTTATGTACACCTGTCCGTCACGTATTTCCAGGGTATCACCTGCCAGCGCAACACAGCGCTTAATATAATATGTCCGCTGATCTATCGGCCGGTCATCTTCCATAGGGTAATTAAAAACAACAATATCGTTCCGTTCAACATCAGGTGCGCTGAACATGCGCCAGTAGGGTAAGGTGATCCAGTCGAGATAAGAATTGGTATGCTCGGTAAATGGCAGCCGCTGATGCGCGAATGGGAAAGAAAGCGGTGTGAAAGGCAGCCTCGGTCCGTAACTCAGCTTGCTCACGATCACATAATCACCCGTAAGAAGTGACTTCTCCATTGAAGAGGATGGAATCGTAAAGGCTTCGAAACAAAATACCCTGAACAGGAGAATGGTAATGAAAGCAAATAAGATTGCCTTACTCCATTCAATGATTGTCGAATTTTTTTTCAAATTATTATCAGGGATCTATTTGGCTTTCTGCTCCCTGCGTTTGTTCCGGAAATAAACAAACCCGCTGATTGCCGCAACTATAATAATGAATGGCACCAGGTAAGAGCGTGATAATCCGTTATCACCTACAAATGTGAAGAAGCGTGCCCTTCTTGCAGGGTCGTCAAATAATGATCTTTTCAGCTTTTTCAGGAAACCGCTCGGGTTTTGTCCGCCTGTTACATTTACATTGTCTTCTTTAATGCTCATCCATACAAATACGGGTTTACCTACTACATGGTCTTCCGGCACAAATCCCCAGGCGCGTGAATCCGCTGAATTGTGGCGGTTGTCACCCATCATGAAATAATAGTTCAGCTTAAAAGTGTAGGCAGATGCTTCCTGCCCGTTAATAAAGATCTTATCTCCTTTGATCTCCATTGTATTCTCTTCATAGTTTACTATTGCACGTGAATAAAGGGAAATGTTATTAGTGTTGATAGGGATGGTAGTCCCCGCTTTCGGAACATATAACGGCCCGAAGTTATCATTGTTCCATTTATGCTGCGGGTCATGAGGGAAGATGCTTGCTTCATAGGTGCCTGCGGGCTGAATGACAGGTTCGATGGATTTTACAAAGCTCAGCTTTTTAACAACGTCCACTTTGTTGAAAGGAAGGTTCATTTCAAGGATCACATTGCCCAGTGAATCGTCTTTTACATAGGAGATTCCGCCCTGGTCGGTGATGTCAAGCTTCTCGATCAATGCTGGTGAAAAAGGTGTCCGGCTTGTTACTACCTTGTAATGATACTGCATTGTTGGCGCAACATATGAAGGCTTGCTGTTAATGAAAAGGTTGCGGTCAACGATCTTTAGCGTATCACCGGGAATTGCGACACAGCGCTTTACATAGTTCTCCCGTTTGTCGGCAGGACGATAAGTGACATCACCAAAGCGGTGCCCTGTGTACTGGTTTATCGCTTCGGGAGTGTTCACCGTTCTCCATCCGAATGTCCGGCACAGCTGGTAATAGCTGATTCCCTGGTCTTCCGGGCTTTCACCCAATGCAACCGTGTCGCCATCGGGATAATTAAAAACAACGATATCATTGTTCTTTACCGAAGCCAGTCCCGGTAAACGGAAATAAGGAAGCTTGAACCATTCAAGATATGATTTGGTATTGCTGGTAAGCGGTAATGTATGATGCGCAAAAGGGAAGGAGAGCGGAGTGTTCGGGATTTTTGCACCGTAGCTGACTTTGCTTACAAAGAGGTAATCACCAACCATCATGGATTTTTCAAGAGAGGAAGTAGGGATCGTAAATGCCTCAAGGAAAAAGGTTCTGATCACAGTAGCAGCTATCACGGCAAAAACAATCGCATCGGTCCATTCACGGAGCACCGATGGCTTCCTTTTGCTCATGTCTTCCGGTCCAACATACACCGTATCGCTCTGAAAAGCGATATAAGGAAGATAAAGGTACCCTGCTACAAATGCAATGAACTGTTCCTGCATGCTCCTTTTGTTAAAGGATTTCGCCATGAGCAAACTCATAATGCCGAACATCAGGAAATTTACTCCAGGTGTGATGATCAGGAAGATCCACCACCACGGACGCTTGATGATCTTCAGCCAGATTATGAAATTGTACACAGGGATAAGTGCTTTCCAGCTTTCTTCTCCGGCTTTAGGAAAAAGTTTCCAAAGGCCGATTATAGTGGTAACCGAGAAAATAATGAGGAGAATGAAGGAAATTTCCATATTGAAGAAGGAAAATATTAAGCGTTAATGGTTTATTAATGGTTTATTGCAGGGACGAAGTTCGGGTTTAATGTCGTTTCCGGCTTGTTAAATTTTGTGAAGATACCTTTTACTTTGTTTCCATGAGATCGTTCATTCCAAAAACTCCCTGTTTGCCTTTCAGCCATTCCGCAGCAATAACAGCCCCCAGTGCAAACCCTTTACGGCTATGTGCAGTATGCGTCATGCTGATCTCATCAACTTCCGAACTATAGGTCACAGTGTGCGTGCCCGGAACTTCATCGATCCGCCTGGAAATTATTCCCAGCTCATTTTTGTTCCCGGTGGCATTATTCACCCATTTTTCTTTCATCTTTAAATTGTCTATCACCTGGACGGCAAGCGAAATAGCAGTGCCGCTCGGTGCATCCAGCTTATGCACATGATGGATCTCTTCCATCTCCACGTTGTACTGGGGATAATTATTCATCAGTTTCGCCAGGTATTCATTCAATTTAAAAAAGAGGTTGACCCCAATACTGTAATTGGAGGCATAAAATAATGTATGTCCGCCTTCAAGGCATTTCTCCCTGATCGCTTCCAGGTTCCCCAGCCAGCCGGTAGTTCCAACAACTACGGGAACTCCTGCGCTGAAACATTTGTTAATGTTGTTCACTGCTGATTCGGGTGTACTGAATTCAATTGCTACATCCGCTGTTTTCAATTCTTCAGCAGAATAAGTGGAGGCATTACTGATATCAACCTTTAAGCTGATGGTGTGCCCGCGGGAAATGGCGATCTGCTCGATCTCTTTGCCCATTTTGCCGTAGCCGATTAGTGCTATTTTCATTTCGAAATTCTGCTAAAATTCTAAACTGTGCTCTGTATAATTATTCCTGTATCTCTTGGGAAGATCCCTCCGCTGCGGTCGGGATGACATCCTGCAAACTTATAAACCACAAACCTTATAAAAATTCTAAACTGTGTTCTGTATAATTATTCCTGTATCTCCTGGGAAGATCCCTCCGCAGCGGTCGGGATGACATTCCTGCAAACTTATAAACCAAACCTTTAAACCCGAAACTAAAAGTGTATACTCAATCCCATTCCGGTTGTGTAACGATTGCCTATAGTTGCCGTATTGATCAGTGCGGGGTGTAAATTTAATGAAAGGTCATCACTTACATTAAATGTAAAAAGATGAGCATCAACTGCCGCATCCACTATATTTAAAAGATAGAGCACAGCACCGCCAATGACTGTAAGATCACGATACCGGTGATAGTACTGGTAGAGTGTGGTTAGCTGATCATCTGTATAAACATCAACATAGTTATCTGTAGTTGCTTCATCATCGTCCAGGCGGAACTTTAATGCATCCCGGTATTGAACATACCGCGACTGGTTGAATTGAAAAGAGTAGGCGAGACCGGCAAATCCGGCATACATGACAGGGACTTTCCAGTATTTTTTATTATAGATCTGCCCGGCCCCCGGGAGTATTGCAGAAAATGCTGCGGCTTTTTTAGGGGAGTGGTATTTTCCCGGAGCTTTCTTAATGGTGTCATTGGTTACAACCGTACCTGTAACATCACCCGTTTTAACGGTGTCACGTATTAATTGCGAATAAACGGGAGTTGTGCTTAAAAACAAAAAAGTTATCCCAATATAAAATTGAAATAACTTTTTGAGAAGATAAGTATGCTTTAGAAGATAAACCATAAAAAATAACCTTTATCCCGGCTGCCGGATTTTAGTGCAAAGATACGAATTATGCATCCAGCAGGTCAAGTATCCTTTTGAGGTCATTATCCGATTTGAAAGGTATGGTGATCTTCCCTTTTCCTTTATCATCACGGTTGATCATGACTTTTGTGTTAAAAACGGCACGCAGGTCGTCAACAATTTGTTTTTGTTCAAATGTCAGCTCCGCCTTGTCACTTTCTTTTTTGCTTTTTCCAGGTGATGACTTCGTGATCTCGGTTTTTACACCACGTACAAGATCTTCCACATCGCGCACGGAAAGGTCATTCAGCACAATCTGGTTATATATGTCGAGCTGTTTGTCTTCATTCTCCACATTGATCAGCGCACGTGCATGGCCCATTGTAAGGTCACCGTTTCGGATCGCGAGCTGGATCTCTACCGGCAGCTTTAAAAGGCGCAGATAATTGGTAATTGTAGATCGCTGCTTGCTTACTTTTTGTGAAAGCTGTTCCTGTGTAAGGTCACATTCATCGATAAGGCGTTTGTAGCTGATAGCGACTTCAATGGCATCCAGCTGTTCACGCTGGATATTTTCCACAAGCGCCATTTCAAGCATTGCCTGGTCGTTAGCGATGCGGATATATGCCGGTACGCTTGTTAGGCCCGCGATCTGGGAAGCCCGGAAACGTCTTTCACCGGAGATCAGCTGGAACTTATCATATCCCAGTTTCCGCACAGTTATAGGCTGGATAATCCCGTGTTCTTTAATGGAGCCGGCAAGTTCATTTAATGCATCTTCATCAAACTGGGTACGCGGCTGGAACGGGTTGGTCTCGATCTGCGCTATCTCGATATTGGCAATGGCGCCAACTACTTTTCCTTCGCCTTCAAGTTTATTCTTGCTGGTTATATCTGTATTTGCATTCTCCAACAATGCACTTAATCCTTTTCCTAATGCGTTACGTTTTACTGACATTTTTTCAATTGTTGATTTGTTGATTTGTAGAATTTAAGAATTGCTTTAGTACAGATTCGTAAATTCGTATCGATTCGTTATCCGTACTAATTCTCTTCTTCTACATTAATGAACTTTTCCGAGTCGTTCATTCTTGTAAGTCCGTTCTTTTGAAGGACTTCGCGTGCAAGGTTCAGGTAATTCACAGCTGCTTTACCGCTGGCATCGTGCATGATGATGCTTTGTCCGAAGCTTGGTGCTTCGCCAAGCTTGGTGTTTCGCTGTATGATCGTATCGAATACCATTTGCTGGAAATGCGTCTTAACTTCTTCAACCACCTGGTTGCTGAGACGGAGGCGCATGTCGTACATGGTAAGTAAGATCCCTTCTATTGCAAGGTCCGGGTTCATGCGGGTCTGCACGATTTTGATCGTATTCAGTAGTTTTCCGAGGCCTTCAAGGGCGAAGTATTCACATTGTACCGGGATGAGAACCGAATCTGCCGCAGTAAGGGCATTCACGGTAACAAGTCCGAGAGAAGGAGAACAATCAATAATAATGAAATCGTAATCCGATTTGATCTTGTCCAATGCAAGCTTCATCATCTTCTCGCGGTTGGGAAGATTGATCATTTCTATCTCAGCACCTACAAGGTCGATATGAGCGGGAAGAAGAAAAAGGTTTGGCGTTTCGGTCTGAAGAATAATGTCTTTCGGGTCGATCCCGTCAATGATGCACTCGTAGATCCCCGTTTTTATATTGCGCGGATCGAAACCAACACCGGAAGTGGAGTTCGCCTGCGGATCAGCATCGATCAATAATGTTTTAAATTCAAGTACAGCCAGGCTGGCTGCCAGGTTGATCGCTGTTGTTGTTTTTCCAACCCCACCTTTCTGATTTGCAATTGCGATAATTTTTCCCATCCCTTTGTTAATTATTGATTATTGATTTTGTTGAATTCAGAATTGAGCTCTGGACGAATCATTCATACCTCCGGATCCTAATTCTGAAATTCTAATGTCAGCTTCCGAATTGCCTTGTTTCCCCTATTTCAAATAATGTAAGACTGTTGCCGGAATTATTGAACTTCCTTACCGCCAGGGCTTTATCGATCTTTATAGCTTCGAACGTATCGTAATGCATTCCAATAATGTTCCTGCACTGGATAAATTCCGAAGCGATGATCGCGTTATCAACGCCCATTGTGAAAATATCCCCGATCGGAAGGAAGGCGAAATCCACATTCCTGTAGTCACCGATCAGTTTCATATCGTAGGTTAAAGCCGTATCACCGGCATAATAAAAATTGCCCACAGTTGATTCCACAACAAAGCCCATCGGGTTTCCTGCGTACGTTCCGTCCGGGAAGGCGCTGGAGTGGATAGCTACAACACATTTAACATTTCCGAACTCGAATTTGATCTTCCCACCGATGTTCATGCCCTGGGTATTTGAAACACCCTGCTTTTTCAGCCATTCACAGATCTCGAAGCTGCTGATGACCTTTGCACCGGTACGGCTTGCAATCGTTACCGCATCGGCAACATGGTCTTCGTGACCGTGGGTAATGAGAATATAATCCGCTTTTACCGTATTGACATCAACAACTCCTTTAGCGAGCTCATTATGCGAAATGAACGGGTCGAATAAAATATGCTTACCATTCACTTCAACGCCAAAACAAGAATGCCCGTAATATGTTATATTCATAAAATGCTTTACTTTGTGCCGGATTGGCCGGTCCTCTGTATAAAAAATAAAAGCTCCTTCTTTTCAGAGCTCAGGGGTATAAAATTACGATTTTAGGCCAGTTAAGCACTTAAAACTTATTACGGATTTTTAAACACTTTTTTGTTAATAATAATTTTAATGATCACCGTTATATCCTGCACCAACCGCCCCAACAGCAACACTCTTAAGGTAGCGTCACATTATGCTCAACTGTTGGAAAAACAAGGAGTTAAGACTAGCCTGTTTTCATTCGAAGCGCTTCCTTATGACCTTGCCTTCTCGGAACTTTTTAATAACCGCTCAGAAAATTTTCAACAATTACTTGATAAATTCATCATCCCTGCAGAAAAGCTGGCCTTTATTATCCCGGAATATAACGGGAGTTTCCCGGGTATATTGAAGCTCTTCCTTGATGCGGTGCACCCCGATATCAACCGTGGGAAAAAAACTGCGCTGGTAGGAATATCCAGTGGGCGGGCAGGAAATCTCCGTGGGATGGATCACCTGTCCGGAATCCTCAACTACCTCGGAATGCATGTACATCCTAATAAATTGCCTGTTTCCAGTATTCTGACTTTGCTTGACATCAATGGGAATATTAAAGATCCCGGAACGGAAAAAGCTTTAGAAAAACATTCGATAGATCTTGTAAGATATTGATTTTTAGCGTTTAATGACGGAGGGTTCTTTTTTGACCATCATGATTTTGTCGATCCTGAGTTTATCCATATCAATGATCTCCATCTCAAAATTATAAAGGCTCACTTTATCCCCGATTGCGGGGAGACGTTTTAACTGGTTAAGGATATACCCTGAAACGGTGGTGTACTTCGAAATGTTATCCACAATGACCTCTCTTTGAAAATACTGGTTCAGTTCATAAACCGGTGTTTTCCCATCGATAAGGTAACTGCCGTCCTCACGTTTGAAAATATACACGTCATCGCTCTCATCTTCATCCGGAAGGTCCCCGACAATTGCTTCTATAAGATCATGCAGCGTTACTATCCCTCGGATTACCCCGAATTCATCCACCACCGCACCAATGTATTGCTTTTTCGATTTAAAGATATTGAGGATTTCAAATGCAAGCGTGTGCTGGGTAATGAAGATCGGGGGATGAAGAATCTCATTCAAATCAAAACCTTTGCTGTTATATGCTTCAAAGAACCTTTTTGCGGTGGTAATCCCTTTAATATTATCAATGTCACCATCGCAGACAAGGAATTTTGAATGGACGCTTTCTTTTAAATTTTCACAGATCACAGCGGGGCTTTCGCGGAAATTGATCCATTCTACATCGCTCCGGCCTGTCATCAGGGATTTGGCGGTCTGGTCCGTAAAATAGAACAGGTTCTGGTGTACCTGGCTTTCCTCTTTTTCAAGTGTGCCCTGTTTGCCTGCTGTTTTCAGCATGAACAGGAGTTCTTCTTCACTGATCTTTTCATTTGTGTTGTCTTTGATCCTGAGGATTTTTAAGATCAGCATTGTTGAAACAGATAATAATTTAACGAAGGGGTAGGTAGCGTATGTAAAATATTTGATAATCGGCACACAGTTAAGGGCGATGGCTTCCGCATTGTTCATTGCGATGGATTTTGGCACAAGCTCCCCGATCACGATGGAAAAATATGTGATCCCGCCAATCACAACGGCAAGCGAGATCTCGTGCACATAGGGCTGAAGAAAGCCGAACCTGTTGAGGTACAACTCCAGGTCACCGGTTAAGGCAGCCCCTCCATATGCTCCGGAAATAATTCCGATCAGGGTGATGCCTACCTGGACAGAAGAGAGGAAATTCTCAGGGTTTTCTAAAAGTTTTAAAATGATCTTTGCCCTGCTGCTGCCCTGTGAAGCAAGGTTCTCGATGCGGCCTTTTTTTACTGATACGAGTGCGATCTCAGAAAGGGCAAAAAAACCATTCAGTAATGTAAGTATAAGAATGATTAGTATTTCCATCAAAACCATCGATAAAATATCAGACCAGAACGGAGTATAAATAAAAAGGCCGCTGATCTTAACCAGCGGCCTTTCTTAATTATGCCAGATCAGGCAAACTTCTTCTCAAATGCCTGCATCACCTCAACCAAAGCATTTACACTTTCCAGAGGTAAAGCATTATATAATGAAGCGCGGTAACCGCCTACATCACGATGGCCTCTTAATCCGCTAAGGTTGGCTTCTTTCCACATCTTGTCAAATTCTGGCTCCAGCTCAGGTTTTTCCATTACAAATGTGACATTCATGTTGGAACGGTCCTCAATAGCTGTTGTTCCTTTAAACAGGCTGTTCCGGTCAATCTCTGCATAAATGGTATCTGCCTTTTCCTGGTTGATCTTCTCAATCCATGGGATTCCGCCATTATCCTTCAGCCATTTCATGGTCAGCATACTTACATAAATCGGAAATACCGGGGGGGTGTTGTACATACTGTCTCCTTTGATATGAACCTGGTAATCGAGCATTGAAAGCAGCTTACGGCCGGTCTTTCCTAATTTTGTTTCGTCAACCGCGATCATTGTGGCACCTGCAGGTCCCATGTTCTTCTGGGCACCTGCATAGATAAGTGCAAAGTCGTTTCCATTCACCTGCCGGCTGAAAATATCGCTGCTCATATCACAGACTAAAGGAACAGAAGTTTTCGGAAAACTCTTCATTTGTGTACCGTAGATGGTATTGTTGGATGTAATGTGAAGATAATCCAGCCCTGAGCTGATCCCGTAATCTTTTGGTATGTAGGTGAACTTTTTGTCTTCTGAGGATGCAACAACTTCTGTATTCCCTATAAGTTTAGCTTCTTTAATTGCTTTTGCCGCCCAAACCCCGGTATTAACATAGCCTGCGGTTCCTTCGGTACGAAGTAAATTATACGGGACCATGGCAAACTGTAAGCTTGCACCGCCACCAAGAAAAAGAACTTTGTAATTATCATTCAGGCCAAGCAGTTCTTTTACAAGAGAACGGGCTTCATCCATTACCTTCTCGTAATTTTTGCTCCTGTGAGAGATTTCAAGGAGTGATAAATTAAGATTATCAAAATTGATACAAGCTTCCGCAGCTTGTCTGAGTACTTCCGGAGGGAGAATACCGGGTCCTGCACTGAAATTGTGAACTTTTGTAATTTCTTTGGTTAACATATCTTTGAATTTTTAGTTTTTGAGCGGGACAGGGAGCCGTAGACGATGCATTACAAATACGAAATTAGTAATTATTTACAGGGAAAAAGAAGAACGACAATACTTTTTGTCACTGGCCGGACCTTTTTTTCTTCTTCCTGCGGTCCACTACCTTATTGCTTTGGCTGTTGGTAATGGTTCTGTCATGCGGATCCCCATAGAATTTATCATTATCATCCTTTTCATTTACGGCATCCAGGTCTTTTCCGTAATTCCATTTACCTTTTTTGAATCCGAAGCCATCAAAGCTCATGTCGCAGCAGTAATACTGGTACTGTCCTTCAAGTGACGGCTTAAGCGGGGCAAGATGTCCGAAAATGATTGAATCCTTCTTTGAGCTGTATTTGAGAGGCATGCTGCAGTTAGCCCCGTATTCAAATATGACTCTTTTAGGATACTTCTTTTCGAAGTTGAAAATATCAGCTCCGAACCGCGGGAGCCCTTTGTTATCAAATGTCAGAACATCAATTATTTTTTTCTGGGAAAACTTGTCATTGCCGTCCCAACCCAGAAGTGTATAGTAATCCCGGGATTTAGACCTGTTATGGATGATCTTGTAATAACGCATTCCATACCATTTCCTGTGATCTGTTATCGCATTTTCAGGGTTCTTGATTTCAGAAGAGCGGTCGGTCAGGGGATAAAGCTGTACAGACTCGGTCCGGGTCTTCCGCATAAACCCGGTTTTTTTTATTTCAGTATGTCTTGATTGAATGAACCCGAAGTATTCGAAAGTACCATCGGCTTTTTCCATATGCCAGTGGATGATCCTGAACTTATTGTCAGGTGAGCGAAGGATGCTCAGGTCCTTCTTTAATGAGTCGAACTGGTAGTTCTCAAAGGAATTAGGCTCATTGAGCACGCTGTCGAATTTTATAAGGAGTTGCTGATTAATATCCTGTCCAGTCCCGGGTCCTGAGGAATATAGTTTTGCTGCCAGCAGTCTCAATTGATACTCGGTAGCGGATTTCGCGGAAGCTTTATCCTGCGAAAAGCAGGGAACAAATGAGCTGAACAGGAATAATGCGATGAGAAGATATTTCATTCGGGCCGGGAAACGCTTAACAGAATGTAAAGATAAGGATTTATGAACGAAAAGGGGCACGAAATATTGCGTACGAAAAAGCCACTCTTTGTTTAAAGAGTGGCTTTTAAAAAATAGTTCTTATACGTGAAGCGCTGCTTTCTTGGCAAGAAGCTCTTCCTTGCTCTCCCTCCAGTTCTCATCATCAACACAGCAGTCAACAGGACAAACTGCGGCACACTGGGGCTCATCGTGGAATCCCACACACTCAGTGCATTTATCTGAAACAATATAATAAAGATCCATAGCTACAGGAGTATGAGGTGTTTCTGCATCTGTGGTAATGCCGCTTTTAGAGGTAAATGTTCCTTTTAGTGTAGTCCCGTCAGCAAAACGCCATTCATTTCCGCCTTCATATATTGCATTGTTAGGACACTCAGGTTCACAAGCCCCGCAGTTAATGCACTCTTCAGTGATTTTAATTGCCATTAGAGAATTTGTTTTGTTAGTTTTGTAAAAGTTCGTGCAAATATAACACAAAGACCGTAAATATCGGAACACATACTTACAAAATTACATGACGACAGGGGATAGAATTAAAGCGTTTGCAAAGCTGGGGACATTCCTGCAGAGGTTCTCCCTTGCGGATACGGACTCTATGACTGCTGAAGAGAAGAAGCATTATTCAGATCTTGAAGAGCTTGTCGCCACTGTTCATATCCACAATCCATGGTTTACCGAATCAAATGTCAGGCAGTCGATCAGGGCCCTTGCCAATAATCTCCGGGAGAGGGAACTTAATGATTTCCTATTGCCATATCTTTCCAAACTTGATATTAAAAAGCCTTTGCGTGTAGCGGTGATTATGGCCGGGAACATCCCAATGGTTGGTTTTCATGATATGCTTTGTGTATTGCTCTCGGGCCACAGGTTTATCGGAAAGCTGTCTTCGGAGGATAAATTCCTGCTTCCATTTATCAGCCGGATTCTTACCGATATTGAACCTCGCTTTAAGGAGTATGTTGAATTTACCGAAGACCGACTGAAAAGCCTGGATGCAGTGATTGCCACCGGCAGCAATAATTCAGCGCGCTATTTTGAGTATTATTTCGGGAAATACCCTAACATCATCCGGCAGAACCGTAATTCGGTAGCCGTGCTTACGGGGAAAGAGAGCATTGCTGAACTGCGGGCTCTTGGAGAGGATATTTTTCTATATTATGGACTCGGTTGCCGGAATGTTTCCAAATTATTTGTGCCGCATGGCTATAAGTTTGATACGTTTTATAGCGCCATAGTGGATTTTTCCGACCTGGCCCAGAATAATAAGTACATGAATAATTACGAGTATAACCGTACTGTTTTCCTGATGAGCAGTGATCCTACCTTGCTGGACAATAATTTTTTATTACTTAAGCAAGATCCCGGCTATTCGTCACCCGTAGGTGTTCTCTATTATGAATATTATGATGATCTGCAAAAACTCACAGGACGTTTGGAAGAGGAGAGGGACCAGATTCAGTGTGTTGTTTCACACAGTGAGAAAGTGTATGGTGCTTTGCCATTTGGTACAGCACAGTGTCCCGGGCTTAAGGATTTTGCCGATGGCGTGGATACGATGAAGTTTCTTGCCGGGCTTTAAGCCTTGCTTTTATCAGATACAGGTAACCGGATAATAAATGTAGTGCCTTCCCCTTTTTCACTTTCAAAGGTAATG
The DNA here is from genome assembly GCA_036386835.1 of Bacteroidia bacterium. Classification (GTDB taxonomy): domain Bacteria; phylum Bacteroidota; class Bacteroidia; order 2-12-FULL-35-15; family 2-12-FULL-35-15; genus 2-12-FULL-35-15. Next base: position 78,983 of record DASVUX010000032.1, on the reverse strand, counting down.
TTGCCCTTAAGCTTTTCAATTCCGATCTTAACGATATAAAGGCCAAGCCCTGAGCCGGTAGAGGAAGAGGTCCCCCTGAAATACATATCGAATATCCGGTCCCGCACATTTTCATCAATCCCGATCCCGTTATCCTTGAAAATCATTTCCACCCCATTGGAAGTGTTTTTAAGATTTATATCCAGGTATGCCTGGCCGCCATGATAATTCTGATATTTTAATGCATTTTGTATCAGGTTCTGAAAGACCGAGGAGAGAATAAGCTTATTAGACCATATCTTATCCCTGAGGCTGCTATTAACCCGGATATTAACGGTGGAGAAGCCATCATGAAATTTTAACTGGGAAAGTGTATCGTTAATAATTTCATTAAGGTCTATCAATTCAAATTCCACCTTCATGTCACGTAACGTCATGCTTTGGACCAATGAAACCAATGTAGCGTCAAGCTTTAGTGCAGACGCTTCCACCATTTGAAAATACTTTTTAGAGATCTCATCTGTTACCTCTGATTTGCTAACGTTGGTTAAACCTATGATTGAGCTCAGTGGGCCGCGCAGGTCATGGGAAGCCCTATAAATGAAAGTTTCAAGCTCTTTATTTGTAGCCTTTAATTCTTCCTCGAGTAACTTGGTTTCAGTGATGTCCTGGAGGATCCCGACTTCGCGGACCGGAATGCCTTTGGAATCGAATATAAATTGTCCCCTGGAATAAATATATCCTGTTGAGCCATCCTTCTTTATAATTGACGTTGTGAAGGAGTAATTGGTAAATGTTTTTTCTGCCTCCGAAACGATACTTCTTATTTCTTCACGTTTTCCGGAAGGTATAAAGTCCAGGAAATTATCAATGGAAGGTGTGATCTCGTTCGGTTTTAATCCTAAAATATAATAGACCTCATCACACCAGTATTCGGAACGGTCAATAAGATTCACTTCCCAGTTCCCCATTTTAGCGGCATGCTGCGCTTCAGCGAGCTTTACTTTGTTCTCCTGAAGACGTTCCTCGGCTATTTTTTTATCCTGTTTCTGTTTAGCTTCGCTGAGTGCTCGGTGCAGTTTACCGCCCAGGCTGAATAACTTATCTTTCAGAACGTAATCTGTAATTCCGGTCTTGATCAGTTCAACTGCGTTTTCTTCACCAATCTGGCCCGAAACAATAATAAAAGGGACCTCCGGGAGCAGCTCTTCTTTCATTTTAAATGCTGCGACTGCATCAATGGAAGGAAGGTAAAAATCAGCAAGGATGATATCGGGGGAGTATGCTTTGAGGCTTTCAATATAATTTTTTTTATTTCCTGCCGTCCTGCTTTCAAAATTAATACCTGATCTTTCCAGTTCGTGGACCAGGAACATGATATCGTTCTCGTCATCTTCAAGGATAAGGATCTTTATTTTCTTTTCCATCTTATTGGGGGGGCTGATTCAGTAATAGCCAGTACATTCCTAATTCAGAGATGGCATTGGAGAAATTTTCAAATCCAATTGGCTTCACGATATAGCTGTTCACTCCAAGTTCGTAGCATATGCGGATATCCGGATCCTCTTTTGAAGAGGTGAGCACCACAACCGGTATGGTCATGGAGCGCTCATCGGATTTTAGGGTTTTTAAAACCTCGATGCCGCTCACCTTAGGCATTTTAAGATCGAGCAGGATCATTTTAGGTTTATTTTCAGTATTGCGCTCTTCGTATTTGCCGGTCCCGAAAACAAAATCGATGGCTTCTGTACCGTCTTTCACATGAACAATGTTATTGGCAATGTTACTTTTTTTCAAAGCCCTGATTGCCAGTTCAGCGTCTCCTGTATTATCTTCTACCAGCAGTATATCTATTTCGTTATTATGCATGTTTATCGTTATTTGGTTAAAGGTAATGTAAAATAAAATGTCGCACCCTCATCAACGACTCCTTCCGCCCAAATCCTTCCGCCATGTTTGCTTACTACCCGCTGAACGATTGCCAAACCGACACCGGTACCTTCGAATTCATCACTTGCATGAAGCCGCTGGAAAACTCCAAAAAGTTTATGCCCGTATTTCATATCAAAACCAGCCCCGTTATCGCTTACGCTGAAGACCGCTTCCTGCCCTTTGATCTCAGAATTAATCGTGACTATGGGTTCCTCTTTTTTTGAGGAATATTTTACAGCATTGGAAATAAGGTTAAAAAATGCCTGGCTGAGAAGGCTGTAATCTCCTTTCACATTGATCATATTCCCTATCCTGATATCGGCATGATGCTCTGTTGATTTGTTAAGTTCACTGATGGTGGCCTCCACCAGTTCACGGATATTTATCTCTGATTTATGGATCTCTTTTTTGCCCAGGCGGGAAAAAGCGAGAAGATCATCGATCAGTCCTCCCATTTTTTTTGCATTGTCCTGGACAACTCCCAGCAACCTCTTGCCTTCCTCATCAAGGATGCCCGCATAATCTTCCACTACCATGCTGGCATAGCCGCTGATTGCGCGTAATGGAGCGCGCAGATCATGTGAAACGGAATAGCTGAAGGATTCAAGTTCCTTATTAACGGCCTCGAGCTGTATTGTCCTTTCGCGCACCCGCTCTTCCAGTTCTTCATTAAGCTTCCGGATAGCAGTTTCAGCATTTTTTCGCTTGGTAATATCAATTGATAAAATAAATAAGCCTTCAGGAACAGGCTGAATACTTAATTCGAACCAGCCATTGGAGCCATCGTTATGCAGAAATTCATTTTCAAGGAATTCCGGTTTTTTTTCAGTCATGCATTTCCGGAGCACCTGGAAAAGATGGGTGTTCTCGATCCCAGGGTACATTTCCATCATGGTACGCCCCAGCATTTCTGCCCTGTTGTTCTTTCCCTGTTTTGCAATAGACTCATTTACGTAGGTGTAGCGCCATTCACTGTCAATGATCTGGATCCCTTCCATCATTTTATCAAGTGTCCTCCAGATCTTATTCTCACTTTCAATCAGCTTCTCGTTTGCATCCAGCCGTTCAGTCACATCCATGTAATTGGATACGATTGCCATGATGCTTTTATCATGGAGCAGGTTTTTCATAGTACCCTCAAGCCAGACCCGCTTCCCGTTCCGGTGAATGATGCGTAATTTTACGGGGATGGTGGTCCCGGGATTGTTAATAGCTGTCAGGAAATTCTGTTTTGCCTGTTCCAGGTCCTCAGGGTGAAGGAGGGCGTGGCGTTCCAGCTTCTTTATTTCTTCAAAGCTATATCCGCTGATCTGCTCAATTGCAGGATTGATATACATGATTTCGTTCTTTTCATCCGTCAGGGAAATTATATCAGAGGAATTCTCAATCATTGAGCGGAAGAGTTTTTCTGTGTCCAGTATTTTTTTCGTACGGTCTTCCACTTTCTGCTCAAGTACTGCATTGAACCGCTTTAGATCATTTTCTGCTTCCGTACGCGCAGCATCTTTCTTATTCAATGAGGCGGCATTGTACCATATGAGAATGAAAAAAATAATGATGATGCTCAGGATAAGAATGGCCACTCCGAATTCCTTTGAATAAATGCCTCCCCAGTCTCCCAGCAGCCTTATATATCCCAGTATTGCAGGTATAATGATTGCTGCAGGCAGCATCATGCGCGCTGAAGTGCTTCCCGCATAGATACTCGTAAAGGTTCTCATAATGCCTTTATCCGGGGTAAAAAACAGGAGGGCAAGTGACATGAAAATAAAACCTGCGGCTGTATGAACAGCCATTGGTATGTATTTATGAATGCCGTAAAAAGAATTTACTTTGTACAGATAGCCTAAAAGGGAAAGAATTGACAGGAAAAGAATAGAAAGGACAATAAGCTGGGTCAGTGTTTCCCTTTTGTTCTTTTTTAAATTTAAAAGCAGGAGCGCTGTTCCTGTCAGTAAAAAATTAAAAGCGGTGTTCGGTGCCATCCGGTTGGGGATATTCCCGATAATATCCATATTCGTTTTAGAATGAAAAAGCATGGAGTCGATTCCCGTATCAATCCCTGACATCACTCCAAAAAGCTTGATAAAGGCAGCAATGAAAATAATTCCTGAGAAGATAACTGCCGTGGGGGATAAGGTACTTTCTTCCCTGGCTTTTTGCATTAATAAAAGTGCCGTTCCTGCCAGGATGAAAAGAATCGCTGTTAAAGGGTTCATGGCTACGAGGGTGATAACCGGGCGCCTGAGCACTTCGATATCAAAAAGCCATCCCGAAAGCACAATACCCGCCATTACAATTGCTGCTGTAGCCAGGATCCTGGTCCAGTACGCTAACTTTTTATACAATCCTGGATTCTGATACGGCATTTCTATTTAGTTTTTCTTATCAAATATAAATGTTTAGCAGAGAGGTGCAAATAGAATATAGAGCTAAACCTTACATCGGTGTGAAAGTACTGTTGTTAACCGGTTTTTAGAAATGTGCTTTTGGGAATAAAAAAAGCGAAGGCGGATGCCTTCGCCCGGAATAAACAGTGGGAGTTTACTTGCCCATTTCTACGCGGTATGATTGCAGAAAACGGATCACATTATCAATATTCAGCTCCTGCTGCTTGAATTCTCCTATGTTAAGGCTGCAGACAAAGCTCCAGATCTCAAGGATGTTATCCGCTTTAACGGTATAAGGGGCATAAGCCGGATTGTCGGAATGGAATTCGAATATATTCTGGACTTTCTTCTTTTCCCGGTAAAGGCGCTTATAAACAAGCCCGTCATTTTTGGTAAGGACAATATAGGTCTGTCCGTCCTTTACTTCATCAAATGATTCGATATACCTTCCCACCACGATGGTCCCGTTCTTCAGTGGCGGCATGGAATCGCCTTTAATAGGAAAAGCACGGTGCTTGCCTACGATCTTAAAAGGCAGGTTCATTACCGGCAGGTCCTCGATGAATTCAGGGTCGGCATAACCGTTTAAATAACCTGCCATGGCTTTTACTCCAACAACCTCTACAAGATCATTGTTCTCATGGTCCACCTGGATGGGGAGCAGGGTCCTGTTCTTCCCGATTTTCATTAATGAATTCGGATTTGTCCGCTGAAGATCCGCACGAATAAGTGCATCAATAGAGATCTTGAAGTAATCAGCGAGCATAATCAGGATCTCGATGGGAGGCTGGTTCCTGTTCTCTTCATAGGCGCCAAGCCTTGCACGGGTAATGCCGAGCGACTCGGCCAGCTGTTCCTGGGAAAACCCGGTATCTTCCCTCAGGATGCGAATGTTTTTAGATACTCTCATGATTGCTACGATTTGTAGTTCAAAGATACTACTTTTTGTAGTATGTTTGCAAGCGGATCACAACATTTTTTAATTGAGGGCCGGAAGATTAGAAAGAATAACAGAACCACGCCATGGTTGCCTTATATATTTGATCTGAAGGAGAAATTAAAGAACTGTTTGTGAATGAAGTGCCGTTGGTGAAAGCCAGCGGCATTTCTTGTTGATTAAAAGTTATAGAAGATCCTGAGCCCCAGTCCATGCTGCAACTTGAACTTAGGATCAGGCCCGATATTCACTGCCTCGTATGTCGGATTATACACCAGCTGGACTTTACACAGCTCACTTACATTCGCATTTACACCAATCCCCGCAAAAGCGCCAAAACCGATCCCAACCGGTTTTCTCACTGCATATGCAGGAAATCCCGGCTGATAGTAATAGCTTGTAAGGTCAATCAGCAGGGCATCACCGATCAGGATCTCATTCTTGTCAAACTTCGCCAGCGTGATATGGAGCCCGCCTTCCAGCAGGAGGTTTACTTTTTCATTTTCGCCCAGCAAACGCTGATAACCGATCTGGAAGAATAAACGCTGCTCCACGCCTTTTATCGCGCCTGTCTTGATCGATTTATTCACCTGTGTGGAATTGGTTGGCGGAAGAGTGGTAATTGTAAAATTGCCTGTGACATTTAATTTACAGGCATTCAGGTTCAGTAGTATCGCATTGTTCCTGTCAACTGAATATCTTCCCTGGATCCCGAGGATGAATGCCGGGGCATATCTCATATTTACAGGCATGTCGCTTTCATTGAAAGTCCATTCCCCGTGCTGCACCCCCAGCGCCTGGGCTACCAGGTCCTGCTGTCCGTATCCTCCGCCATATTCCATAACGATCTTCTGGTACATGAAACTGTTCTCAAAAGTATTCCGCTGTCCGTCAATATCAAATCCATACCCATCATATAACTTTGCAGTGTATTTATTTGCGAAATAAGTTCCAAGGTAAAGGCCCAGATTAAGCCCTTTTTCCTTTAAAGGAGCATGCTCCTCATTTTCGTTGTCCTCCTGGGCGCGTACCGATTGTGTAAGGGCCAGCAGAAGCAGGAAGGTTTTGATCGTTCTATTCATGGTATTTGATATCCTCTTCATCAAAGATAAAACTATTTCTTCTTTAACGGAAGCAGGAGGTATTCAAGTCCGTTCATCTTTATCTCGAGCAGAAGTGCCAGCAGCGTCCCCAGTTTGTCTTTTGGAAAACCTTCCCGGCTGAACCATTCCAGGTAGGAAACGGGCAGATCGCAGAGAAGCCTGCCTTTATATTTTCCGTAAGGCATCTTCATAGAAACAAGCGCCAGTAAAAGCTGAGGATCCATCTGGCACCAAACTTACGAAATTAATTCCCCGGAAACAGAAAAATGCTTCAGCGTTAAACTTAATCCTATATTTGAAAGGAACTAACATCTCGCTGCACATGAAGCATGGTTTGAATATCAGCCAGGAGTACCCAGATCTTAAATTGGCTGCGGTATGGGTCATGCTTTTCATATTTATCTGCGGAGGTGTGCTTCCCGCACAAAACCAGCGCGAGATAGATTCCCTGGAGCGGCTGCTCCCTTTCAGTGCAATCGATACGCCCCGCCTGCATATACTGAATGAATTGTCGGCCCAGCTGGTGGATGTGGATCCTGCGAAAGCCATCCGGCATGCGGAAGAAGCGCTGAAACTCGCGGAGAAATTAAATCATAAGGCCCTCACCGCAACTTCATTACTGAATATAGGGAACGGGCACTATAATCTTGCAGAATACAAGCTTGCGCTTTTTTATTATCTGAAAGCCCTGCATATCCAGGAGGCGCTCGGTAATAAGAAAGGTATTTTATCTGCCTCAGGTTCTATCGGAAATGTATTCCTTGATATGCGTCAGCCCGAGCAGGGACTTAAGTACTTTCTACAAACGCTTGCCATCAGCAGGGAACTTAATAACAAAAGAGGAACGGCTTCTGCGCTGATCTCAATCGGGACTGTTTACAGTGATAAAAAAGATTTTAAAAAGGCCCTGGAATACTGTTTCGAGGCCCTGGAGCTTTTTAAAGAGATTGACTACCCGGAAGCAGTGGCTACCTGTTATAACAACATTGCCGATGATTACCACAATCTGAAGGATTATCCTAAAGCGATGATCTATATCACCAAAGCTTACGAAACCTATAAAGAAATAGGAAATGTTTACGGTATGGCGCTGGCTCTGAATAACCTTGGCGATTTTTATGCATCAACAGGTGATCCCGAGAAAGCACTGGCTTATTATGAACGCGGGCTGGAGCAGGCGAAGCTGATTGGTGCAAGCGACCGGATTATTGCAGCCTACAGGGGTATTTCCATTTCTTATAAAAAGATGGGGCGGTTCCAGGATGCGCTGGAAGTAAGTGAAAAATACCAGAAAATGAATGATTCCATTTATAATATTGAAAGCTCAAAACAAATAGCAGAAATGCAGACACGTTTCGAGACCGAAAAGAAAGCGAAAGAGATTGATCTTCTGACAAAAGACAAAAAGATACAGGAAGAGGAGTTACTACGTCAGCGGCAGATCAGCTGGACAATGGCAATTGCCGGTATCCTTGTCCTGTTCCTTGCTCTGCTGGCAATACGTGCAAATCTTCAGAAGCGAAAGGCAAATAAAGAGCTCGAGGTGAAGAACAGGAAGATAGAAGCTGCGTATAACATTATTGAAAGCCAGCATAAGGATATTAAAGACAGTATTCATTATGCTGAACGGCTGCAGAACGCGATCCTCCCGACAACTGCCTTTAGCCAGTTCTTTGGGGTCAATGCTTTTGTACTATACAAGCCGAAGGATATCGTCAGCGGTGATTTCTACTGGATAGAATTACACGATGGCCCTCCGGGAAGAAAAGTTCTGTTTGCAGCTGTAGATTGCACCGGGCATGGCGTACCCGGGGCTTTCATGAGTATCGTTGGCCATAATCTTCTGCGGCAGGCCGTCAAGGATAACAAGACAAAACCCAGTGAGATCCTGGATGAGCTTAACTCCGGGCTGAGCGAAACGTTGAATCAGACGCTTGAGAATTCAACGGTGAAGGACGGGATGGACATCGCTTTGTGTGCATTGTCGGAAAAGGCGGATGGCTCTAAGATACTGGAGTTTGCAGGTGCTAATAATCCGCTCTGGATCATCCGGAAAGATTCGGGAAAAGTTGAAGAGATCAAAGGTGATAAGTTCCCGATCGGGGTCTTTATAGGTGAAGAAATGCATAAGTTTGCAAACCACACCTTGGAGGTGTTTCCCGGGGATACCTTATATGTATTCACAGATGGTTATGCAGACCAGTTCGGAGGCGGGAAAGGTAAAAAGTTCAAATACAAACCTCTCCAGGAATTATTATTAAGTATCAGCAACCGGGCGATGCCGGCACAGAGGACCATTCTTGAAGAAAATTTTTTAACATGGAAAGGCGGCCTGGAGCAGGTGGATGATATACTTATTATTGGAATCAGGATAAGTTAAGATATGAAAGCAAGATCTGTAGTATTATTTCTTTTGTTCATTTGTTCCCAGGGAATGGCGCAGCGCCACAAGCTGGATTCATTGCTGCTGTTGAAAAGCGTTGATCAGGAAGACACGAATAAGGTTCTTCATCTTGTAAAGATCTGCTGGGAATATAAAAGCATCGGTAAATACGACAGTGCTGTAATTGCCGGTGAAGAAGGCACTGCGCTGGGGTTAAAGCTGAATTACAAGCGCGGCCTGGCCAAGCTATACAATAATATTGCAATTGCGTTTGGAGAGCAGGGCATATATGATAAAGCGCTGGCAAACCACCTCGAGTCGCTCAGGATAAAAACTGAGCTCCAGGACAAAAAAGGAATGGCACAGTCCTATCTCAATATGGGAATCATCTATGTTGAACAGAATGATTATGATGTTGCCATAGAAAATTTTAACCGTTCGCTTGAATTAAGCAAAGAGATCAATTCCAATGAATTTACCGGGAATGTTTACAACTGCCTTGGCGTACCTACGAACGATTGAAAGACTTTAAAAAAGCAGTGGAGAATTATGAAATATCATTGCGGATAAAAAAGGAAACGAATGACCTTATGGGGATTGCATACGTTTATAATAATCTTGGAAATATTTATGTGAACCAAAAGGAACTTGATAAGGCAATGCAGAGCTATACCGGGGCTTTAGCAATAGAAGAGCAGATAGGCGACCAGTATGGCATGGCCAACTCTTTTCAGAATATCGGATCGCTTTACCGGGAGAAGGGGGATTTTGCTGAAGCCATCAGGTTCTTTGCAAAAGGCCTGGAGCTTTCGAAAAAGATCGGGGTGAAGAAAATTCAATCCAATGTTTATGAAGAGCTGGCCGTTACGTATGAACGCAATAATGATTTTAAGAATGCTTATCAATCGCTCAGATCATTTGCACTCCTGAAGGATACGCTTTTCAATGAAGAGCGAAGCAAGCAGATGACGGAAATGGCAACCAAGTATGAGACTACTGAAAAAGAAAAAGAGATCCAGCTTCAGAAAGCCCGCCTTGAAAAAAGTGAAGAAGAAAGTAAGAAGCAGCGGTTGTTCCTCATACTGTTTGTTGCAATTGCTGTCGGTGTCGCCTCTATAGCGATTGTCATCTTCCGTTCATTAAAGATCACAAGAAAGCAGAAAGAAGTTATCGAGAAACAAAAAATTCTTGTGGATCAGAAGAACCATGCGATTGAAGAAAAACAGCGTGAGATCATAGATTCAATAAATTATTCGAAGCGTTTGCAGGAAGCGATTCTGCCTCCCATGGAGCTGATCCGGAAGCACCTGCCCGAAAGTTTTGTGTTTTACCGGCCTAAAGATATTGTAGCAGGCGATTTTTACTGGATGGAGGAAAAAGATGATATACTTTTTATCGCGGCTGCAGATTGTACAGGCCACGGAGTGCCCGGGGCAATGGTGAGCGTGGTATGTTCAAATGCACTGAACAGGGCTGTAAAGGAGCTAGGTATAAAAGATACAGGAAAGATCCTTGACAAAGTGACCGACTTTGTAATTGAAACGTTCGCGAAAAGCAACTCTGATGTACAGGACGGAATGGATATTTCCCTGCTTTCCTTTAATAAGGCTACGAAAGAAATTAAGTGGAGCGGTGCTTACAATCCTTTATGGTATTGTATCGGGTCCGAAATGAGGAAAGTACGTCCGGATAAACAGCCGGTGGGTAAATATGAAGGGCGGAAGCCTTTTGCAGCCCACCAGATCGAATACCGGGAAGGGATGGTTTTCTATTTATTTACTGATGGCTTTGCAGATCAGTTCGGTGGTCCCCAGGGCAAGAAATATATGTATAAGCGTTTTGAAGAACAGCTGACAGCAATTTCCTCCCTGCCTATGAAAGAGCAGGAAAATGTTTTAAATAAAAGTTTTTGCGAATGGAAAAAAGATAGTGAGCAGATAGATGATGTAACGGTAATCGGATTCAGGCTGTAATCAATTAAAGAATTTATAAAGTCCGTCAGTACACATACTGACGGACTATTTTTTTTACCCAAAAACATAAGCAGAAACGACTATGCGTCAACGCCTTTTAATATTTTGTTCAGCAGGATCTGACGTGCAAAACGGATGTTCTCGATTTTGTCCATTGCTGATTCACTTGGTGTGAAAGTGATAAGTTTCATGTCCAGCTTCTGGATGAAACGCATGATAAGGTGATTGATATAACCTTTCTTTTTCAGATCAGTGATCTCATTGTTGATGAATGATTCTACTGATTTAGGATCGTCACATTTGATGATCTCTTCTACGATTTCTTCTTTGAAAAATTGGAACATGTGAGTATAGTTTTTAGGGTTTATATTGTTTTGTTTTTGTTTGATGAAGCAAATGTAATTTCTCTTTAGCTTTATATTATCCTCTTTCGTTAGGAAGGCATTTTCTATAGCCAAAAGGTTCAAAAAAATATTTTACCAGCCATATCCGTGAAGATCTACCATGTCCGGGTTAAAGGCAGGACGAATACTCAGCACTGGGATCGGTGAATGATTTACCATTTGCTGAGCAAACGGCCCCATGAAAAATTCCGAGATCTGGACTTTATCAAGATCTGACATGATCACGACAAGATCAGCATGTTTCTTTTTAGCATATTTTAAAATCTTTTCCGCCAGGTAAGGGGAGGACTTTACTTTAACACTACACTGGATGCCGTGCTTTTCAACTATTCTTTTGATCTGCGCTGCCTCCAGCTCTATCTTTTTAAATTGCGCTTCATCATCATCCGTATCAATACCCAATACAAGGATCTTGGCACCAAACAGCTCCGCCATGCGAATTGCATAATCAACCTTTTCCCTTGAATGAGGCTTGTCACGGAACGGCAGCAGGATTTTCTTAAATCCCGGGGTTTCCGCTTTCTTACGGATGGATAATACAGGGCATTTGGCTTCGTTAACCACACGGAAAGTGTTGCTTCCAGTGATGAACTCTTTGAATCCGCGTACTCCATGGGTTCCCATAATTATCAGGTCGGCCTTCATGCTTTCGGCTGCGTCAAGGATCTCATCTTTAACAGGGCCCGTTGATACGATCCCAAGGATATTTACCCCGTCCTTTTTCTTTATGCGTTGTGTCAGCTTCAGGAGGTGCTCTTTAGACTGTTTGACTACAGATTTCTCGAAGCTTTCCAGGTTGCTGAACGTAAGGGCTGTATAATCTGTGGAAGGCGCGTAGGAATAAGTGTTTTCAACAACATTAATCAATGTGATATCAGCTTCGTTCAGCTTTGCTATTGCTACTGCATGATCTAATGCTTTCAGGGATGTTTCTGAAAAGTCAACCGGAACTAATATTTTTTTAATGTTGAAGATTTCCATGACGATTTATTTATGGTTGACAAGCCATAAAGTATGCCATTCACGGAGGCCTTTATTAACAGGGGTGTGTTAGCCCGGATGGGGAAAACAATCCTCAAAAAAGTGCTTTTTGAGGGCCGGGAAGTAGAAAAAAATCGTTAAGACCGTAAAAATGAAAGCCGCATTTCATTAGCCGGCTATGCTTTGCCCAAGTTCTTTAAAATCAATTCCGTCAAAATTGCCTGAACTCATCATCAGCAGATTTTTTCCTTTAAAATCAGTCTTCTCAAGGGAGGCAAGCAGCTTCTGCGAGTCGGTGCAGACTGTAATATTATTCCCTCCAAAGGCAGACCTGACCTGCTCTTCGGTAATGGGTTTAAGTTTTTTATGGGCAATGGTATGCGGGTTAAAATATACTATTGCTTCATCTGCGAGTGACATAGAGCCTTCATATTGTTTAAGAAAGTCTTCGTTCAGGCTGCTGAATGTATGCAATTCCATGCACGCGATCAGCTTACGGTCGGGAAACTGTTTTTTCACAGCCTGTGTAGTCGCTTTCAATTTAGAAGGGGAATGTGCAAAATCTTTATATACTGCAGTTGTTGAATTACGCTTTACCAGTTCAAGCCGTTTTGATGCACCGGTAAAGCTTCGTATTGCTTCGTAGAACTTTTTATCATCTATGCCGACCTGGTTGCAGACAATCCTGGCCCCATTCATATTCATCAGGTTGTGGTCCCCGAATATCTCCAGCTGGCAGGTGCCGCCATCAATTCCCTTTAGCGAGGTGATCCCGTTTTCGATAACATGAGGAGGGATGGCGTAAGGAAATTTCTTAATATCAGGCCTTGCATTCTCACTGACTTTTTTAACCTCTTCGTCAAGCTCGCAATATACAAGACTTCCATTTTTTTCAATCAGGTCAACGAAGATCCGGAATTGTTCAATGTAATTGTCGAAGGTTGGAAAAACGTTAATATGATCCCATGCAATACCGCTAAGGATGGCCACATTCGGTTTGTACAGGTGGAATTTAGGTCGCCTGTCAATCGGTGAAGACAAGTATTCATCTCCTTCAATTACCGCGATACGGGCTTCTGCTGTAAGTTTTACCATGGTGTCGAAACCTGCAAGCTGTGCGCCAACCATATAATCACAATCAATTTTATGGTGATGCAAAACATGCAGGATCATTGCTGTGATGGTGGTTTTTCCATGACTGCCGCCTACAACGATCCGGGTTTTATCTTTTGTTTGCTCATAGATGTATTCAGGATAAGAATATATTTTGAGGCCGAGTTCCTGTGCTTTCAACAGCTCAGGATTATCTGCCCGTGCATGCATCCCTAATATGATAGCGTCTAGCCCCCGATGAATATTGTTCACATCCCAGCCTTCTTTTGCGGGTAACAGGCCCAGTTTAGCCAGTCTTGTTTTGGACGGCTCAAAGATCTCGTCATCGGATCCGGTTACCTTATACCCTTTGGTGTGCATGGCAATTGCCATATTGTGCATTGCACTTCCGCCTATAGCTATTAAATGTACGTTCATCTGGATGTGAATTGTTAGGCTTAAAATTATTGATTAAGTTGGAGCATGCTCTTGTCCGTCACGGAAGTTTTAAACAGAGGTGCGTTAATTGAGAAGCAGCCTTCAGCAGATCAGGTGGCGTGAAAAAAATATTATTTTTTTAACCTTGGGTCGAGGGCGTCTCTTAATCCTTCACCAAGAAGGTTGTAGATCGTAACGGTTATAAATATTGCAAAGCCCGGGAAAACAACCAGCCACCATGCGCTGAACTGTTCACGGCCTGCATTAAGAAGAGAACCCCAGGTGACCGTACCGGGAGGCACACCAACTCCTAAAAAAGACAAGGAGGATTCAATAAGTATTGCAGAAGCAACACCGAATGCTATGGCAACCAAAGCGGGGGCAATGGCATTCGGAAGGGCATGTATAAAAATGATCCTGAACTCTTTAAATCCCATCGATTTTGCTGCCTGGATGTATTCCAGGTTTGAAACCCGGAGAAACTCCGCACGTGTCAGTCTTGCAATAGGTGTCCACCCTGTAAGCCCGATGATCACCATAATATTTATGATGGATTTTTCCTTGGCAATTGCAGCTACGGAAATAATCAGGATCAGCAGGGGCATGGACATGAGGATCTCGATGCAGCGTGAGATTATAGAATCCACGGGAATGAAAACATTTTTATTTAATCCCGGGAATTTCCCGGTGATCTTTCCCAGTAATGCAAAGAGGAATAATACAAAACAGAAAATGAACACGCTTAATAATAATTGTCCAAGCATCGCCAGGCTGGAGGTTGCGAATCCATCAGCAATTGAATATGACCTCACAGTGAACCCGTAATACCACGCGAAAACCACCCCGAGAAGAAAAGTCCAGAATGCACCGCGGGTAGTCTGCAGTTTTTTATCCCCGAAATATCCTGCCATGGCCCCGAGCACTAGTCCGATGACTGAAGCAATTCCCATGGAAAGGATTCCGATGGTAAGTGAAACGCGTGTTCCGTTAATAAGTCCGGACAGCACATCTTCACCGCCTTTGTTCGTACCCAGGAAATGCCTGAAGCGGACAGGCATTTCAACCTGTTCACCGGCAGCATTGGTGAAATATTGCTTTTCAGAAGGGCCGATGTAACCGGTATTGTCGTAATCAGTTTTGTTCGGGGAATAAGGGACGGGGGCGAAGATCACGGTTTCTGCGGGCATTCTTTTCCAGTCGCTGATATCATACTGGATGTTTTCAACGGAGCCGGTTTCCGGATTTAGTATCTCGCAATTATTAGAAAATGAAAAGGCAGGAAACATACTCACACCTTTGTATTTGCAGTAGAGCGGCTGATCTGTTGCGATGAAAGGGGCAAGCAGCGCAATGACAGTAAGAATGATCAGCAGCCTGTAAGAAAAGAATGCAGGTTTGTTTTTTCGGAATTGTGCCCACGCATACTTCCTGAAGCTGAAGGTATTCAGCGGCTTTTGGACTTGTAAAGGTGTGTGCGCGGCTCCGTTCATTATTTATAAGAGATCCGGGGATCAGCTACAGCATATAAGATGTCAGAAACCAGGTATCCGAGAAGTGTCAGGAATCCTGTAATTGTAAACACTGCAATGATCATCGGATAATTGTTGCTCTGGATGCTCAGGAATGTTTCATAGCCCATGCCTGGAATTGTAAAGATACTTTCGATGATCACCGAGCCTCCGATAGCGGCAGGGAAGATATTTGCGAATACAGTGATGATTGGCAATAAGGAATTGCGGAAGGCATGTTTCCAGATCACTTTATTTTCAGGCAAGCCTTTTGCCCTGGCAGTACGGATGTAATCCTGGCCGATCGTTTCGATCATTGATACACGCATGGTGCGTGAAAGGAAAGCGAACGAGCTGTAAGTGTAACAGATTGCAGGGAGTACCAGGTAGGGAAGCGACAGCTTTATTTTTTCAATTAATCCTGCTGCATCGGGATAGCCTGCTGCAGGTTTTACACCTGATGCCGGGAACCATTGCAGGACATCGGTATTCGCGAAGGTCATCAATAATAATGTGGCAAGCCAGAAGGAAGGCATTGAGTAAAGCATGAATAGGATCACCGAGGACGTTTTATCGAATCGTGATCCGCGGACTGCAGCAGCTTTTACCCCGATCGGGATACTAACAAGATAGGCAAGGATGACTGACAGCATCGCAAAGAACATGGACCAGCCGATCTTGGAACCAATCACTTCTGAAATGGGTTGCTTGGTGGTATAGGAGGTCCCAAAATCAAACCGGATAAGTCCTTTCGAAAATTCCCCGTCACCAAACAGCCAGCGGTGATATTGGTTATGGGTTTTATAGAAAGCTATCCGCGGAATGTAGTTTTTCCAACCGCTTTGATTTGAGCGCACCGTCTGATACAGAGCCACCACTTTTTCGAACCGTGCTTTGTAATCTTTAAGGAAAGGGTAGGCGCTAAGCAATGACCTGAGAGTAGCAAATTTTGAATCGATGATAATGTGCTCGTGACTGGAACGGAGCGCCAGTACTTCGAATTTTAACTGGTTGAGATCTTCAGCGGTTTTGTTTGCATCGAAGCCCTTTAATTGATT
Source organism: Bacteroidia bacterium (assembly GCA_036386835.1). Classification (GTDB taxonomy): domain Bacteria; phylum Bacteroidota; class Bacteroidia; order 2-12-FULL-35-15; family 2-12-FULL-35-15; genus 2-12-FULL-35-15. The sequence goes on along the minus strand of DASVUX010000032.1, from coordinate 62,805 downwards.
TGTGTCAGGTTTAAAATTCAGGAGATTTAAATAAAGGTTCCTGAGTTCAACCGAATAGGTACTGATCTCTGTCCAGTTCCCATATTGGGAAATAAGCCTGTCGAGCGCTTCTCTCTCCGATTTGTCATAAATCTTATATAGTGTGTCCGGGCGTGAAAGCGAGGTAAGTGAAAAGTAAAATACAGGGAGATCAAGTCCGAGCTTTTTCCTCCAGAACATCTTATCTTCGGCCTGGCTGATGGATTGTGTCCCGACCTCACCGCCCGAAGAGGCTGAAGTAACCATCCGTTCTATCGGATCACCGGGAGCATTGATGCTGATCACAAAGCCGAGCAGGGTGATCACAATCAGTGTTGGAATAAAAATGATGATCCTTTTTAAAATGTATTTAAGCATTGTTGTTTGATTTCACAACAGGTTATCAGCATGCCTGTTTTAGTGAGTTGCCACAGGCTTCACAGAAGCGCCTGCATTTGAAAGCAGCTTCAGGTCGGGCAGCCAGTTGCCCGGACGCTCAAAATACATTTCCTGGTTGCCGAAACGTTTGTGAATTACATTTCTTCTCAGTGAAGAGAACATGAATATATAGGGCTGGTCATCGTAAACGATCTGCTGGAACCTGCGGAGCATTGGCATGCGTTTGGCGTCATCCAGTTCATATTTGATGGAGTCGATCAGGGCGTCTGATTCAGCGTTCCCAAAGCCGGTAAAATTCGAGCCTTTTGTAGCCCATGCCGAAGTATGCCAGATCTGTGTATAATCTTCCGGTGCAAAGGTACCGCCCCAGGAAGCCATGATCATATCAAACGTATGGTTCTTTGCATTCTCGAAAAGGATCGAGAAATCCTGCGGATCCATATTTGCCTTGATGCCTGCCTTATACATTGCTTCTGATGTCATCTGTGCAATATCTTTCCAGGAAACATCGGAGGTGGAATAAGTGAAGTTGAATTCAAACTTTACTTTCTGGCCCTGGATCATTTTATCGCGGATATTATCCCCGTCAGTATCTTTCCAGCCTGCTGCATCCAGTAATTTTTTAGCACCTTCAATATCAAATGGAATAAGTTTCAGGTCGGTGTTGTATTCCGGTTTCAAAGGTGATACAGGTCCGGTTACCCGTTTGTTCTTTCCTTTATTCACCACTTTATTGATCTCTTCCAAAGGAGTAAGCATTGCCATTGCACGTCTTACATTTTTATCTGTAAAGAAAGGTTTATGCTTTATACCATCAGGTTTTTGATTGAGGGCGATGTAACCGTAATAATATGTGTCAGTAAAGCGCGAATTGTAATTTGCATTGAAATTCTCATCTTTTTGCAGTTCCATCAGCGTCTTTGTGGAAATAGAAGTAGTAGCATCGAGGGCCTGTGATTTGAATTCGAGGATCTGGGAATTCTGGTCTTTGTTGAGTTTGAAGATGATCTTATCTGGATAGGCCGCTTCAAACATTCCCGGTGAGTTGAAGCTCCAGTGCTTTTTCTTCTTCACGAGTGTCATACCCTGGCCAGCATCCCATTTTTCCATATAATACGGTCCGGCACCATTAAGGAACCGGGGGTCACGCCCGTATTTTGAGTTGTTGAATTCAGAAGCCCATGCCGCAAGATCCTTTTGCTGGTCTGCCTTGAAAGCAGGATCATCGAACTGGCGGAAAGTATATTTTGACATCACATTCCCTTTGTCGAAGAAGGAACGCTGCATCAGCGGGTAATCTGAAAGAAATACGATATTCTGGATGTATTTGCGTTTCAGCTTAAGGGTAAATTTATGGGGATCGTTTTTGTCAGGGATGATATCTTCAAGATTCTCAAGGTATGACTTTGCATGCGGGTTATTGGTAAGCGGACATTTATTCGCTTTAAAAGTAAAGATCACATCCTCCACCGTGAGAGGTGATCCGTCATCAAAGGTTATATCACTCCTTAAGTCATAAGTGTATTCGAGACCGTCTGCTGAAACTACGGGCATTGCTTTCACCGCGATCGGTCTTGTGGTTAAACTCCGGTAATCCACTCCCACCAGGTAAACCTGTGTGTACTGCATCCGTTCCTGGCGTGATAAAGTGCTGCCGTTACAGGGGTGCATGTCATCAGGTTCTGTAGTTTCATGATAGATCAGCACATTTTCCTTTGACCAGGATGGAAGGAACTCTTTTGCATCATCAATCCTGATGTATTTGGCTTCGCTGAAATTTTCTTTTTTCTGAAGACTATCGCTACCGGGCTTGCTGGCAGAGGAATCACCATTCCCGCATGAGCTTATTAAAAGTAGGGAAGAAAGGGAAAGAATGCCTGTTGCAGACTTTGTAAGATTCATGGCCATAATCCTTATTGTTTGTGCGTTTGGGTTCAATGACAAATATAATATTCTGCTTTAACTTACGCTATGTATTTAATAAATGTTGGTCTTAAAAGGCTTATCAATATTGATTTTAGATTTTTTTGTTTTGGATTAAAGAATCTTTTTCTACATTTGCAGTCCTTTGAAAGAAAAGGAATGGTGAGGTGCCTGAGAGGCCGAAAGGACCAGTTTGCTAAACTGGCGTACGGGTAACTGTACCGAGGGTTCGAATCCCTCCCTCACCGCTTTCATCAGCCAAAGCTTCAGCGCAGGCTGCCACGGCTGATTTCAGCGGTTAAAAACCGCAAACAATATTCATTTATGAGACCTGAGAAATCAGGTCTTTTTTTTGCCAATGTGGACAGTTTATATATTAAAATGCTCAGATAATACCTATTATGTGGGGTGTACTGCGGATTTAAATGAGCGCATAGCGCGACATAATTCCGGACAGGTAAGTTATACTTCTTCAAGACTTCCCTTGCACATCACACATCAATCTGTATTTACTGATAAATATAAAGCCTTCGAATTTGAGAAGTATTTGAAGTCGGGTTCAGGTAGGGCATTTGCAAAGAAACGACTCTTTAGCTTTTAAGCCTGAGATAAGTTGCTTGAATCTGAACAAACATGAACAAAATAATAAACAATTTTATTTTTTTTTGCGTTGTGTTTAAATATTGTTACATTTGCACCCGCTTTAAAGTTCTTTAGAGTAATAGTTCGGGGCGTAGCGTAGTCCGGTCATCGCGCCTGGTTTGGGACCAGGAGGTCGCAAGTTCGAATCTTGCCGCCCCGACATAATTAGCTAATTAGTTAGTTCGTTAATTTTGGAATTCAATTTTCAAATTTTCAGATTGGTTAATTAGCTTTTTTTTTGGTTTCGTAGCTCAGCTGGATAGAGCAACTGCCTTCTAAGCAGTAGGTCTTGCGTTCGAATCGCAACGAGACCACCACCACACACAAGCCTTTCAGGGAACTGAGGGGCTTTTTTGTTTTAGCGGTTTAAACATGGTTAGAAATTATGGCAATTACCGTTTACGAGTTGCTATCAAGAAAAGACGATAAGTTAATTTGCTCTTAACAACACAAACAGATTGGTGATTAGTGATGAGCAGCTAACTAACGGAGTGATTATTACATTATCGTGAATAACATTGTGAAAAGCGATAAGATCGTTGTGATCAGATAAATTATTAAAGAGCTGAAATGCAAAAGTCCCACCGGGAAACCCGGCGGGACTTTTTACTTACTCAACCTAACCTAACCTTAATTCAAACTAACTTTTGGTAATAACAGGCTTTTCAGGTCTGTTAATGAAGATTTAAGATCATCTAATGATGTAATGTTAAAATATTTCGCAGCCTGCTGCACCAGTGCAGCTCCGACTAACAATAAAACTAACTTTTTCATGATTTCTAAATTTTACAGTTAATATTAAATTCTACAACAAAGTTAAGTCAGCAAAATCGCTGCTGTATGGCTTTATCGTTAACCGGATATTAATTGTTGTTAAGAAGCATAAAAGCACGGTTCTCGCTTATTCGGATTTGAAAGCCTAGCGTAGATGTAATTTTGCGGCTTTACCGTGACTTGCTTCCTGGCGCCTGCACATTCCTTTTAGCAGGCTTTAACAGACGGTGACCGAATTTCACACAATAAAGAGTAATAGTGCTGCTAACTTTGAAGTATAAATATATACGATCATGAAAACGATAAGCAAACTTTTTATCTGCCTCTTCACTATAATAGGGTTTGAGTCATTCTCCCAGGATTTTATCGGGACAAACGTCCGTTTTACAAAAGAAATTGAAACGGGAGGATCTTTTACTTCGAATGAAATCGGCCTGATCAGGCTAAATAACCAAAATGATGAATTCACATTTGAGATCCCGATGTTTACGATTCTGACAAACCCGAAAAATAATGACTCCATTACAAACCTGAACCGGGAAGTCCGTCTCAGCCTGAAAGCCCATTTCCCAGTAGATGACCTCGACTTTTTAGCGAATGACGGTACAGAAAAAACATTCGATATTCCTGCCGACCTGACAATTAATAACAGGACACTACCAGTGACGATTCACATGGGTATGCACTCTACAATGGCAAAAGTTGTGGATACAAGAGGAATAAAAACATATCCTGCACTTATTAGCTTCATTATCGAGATTAATCCTGCCGAATATTTACTTGACTTTGAAACAATCAACTTCGTAAGATCCATAAATGTGGAGGTTAGGAACGGGATAATTAACAGGTCGGATCAGTCACCTGTAGGACGGTAGATTTTCAGGATAGTGGAAAATAGTTCACACATTCCCGCCTTTTGAATAGGGCAATTCCCCACATTGCTCTTTCTTTTCATTAAAGGCTAAGGAAGTCTTCACAGTTGAAAACTCCTTGTTTAACAATGCTTTTGCCGCTTCCGGCCACTGTTTTTACAATATTGGTCAGCTTTCCAGCGAGATTAAATTCTTGTTTCCCCAATGGTATGTGTTTTGTAAATATCTCTGTGATAAAAATAAAACATATAAAATTCCCACATATGAACTGTTTAATAGTTGACGACAACAAGCTGGCGCGCACGGCTTTAAAAAAGCTTACCGACCAGGTTGATTTCCTTGCAGTAAAGGAAGAATGTTCAAGCCCCGTAGATGCCTACAATTACCTTAAAAAGGAATCAGTTGACCTTGTGTTTCTTGATGTTGAAATGCCCGGGATGACCGGCATCGAGCTCATCAAAAACCTCGAAAAAAGGCCAATAGTCATTCTTATCTCCGCTAAAAAAGATTATGCCGTTGAGGCATTTGAACTGAATGTGGCTGATTATATGACCAAACCTGTGACTTTACCGCGTTTAATGCTGGCTATCGACCGTGCAAAAAAGCTGCATGAGCATATTGAGCTGAAGCCGGATGTGCGCGGAAGGGAAAAGGACTATATTTTCGTTCGTTCGAATTCCGTGCTGACCAAGATAAAGGTGGCAGATATCAACTATATTCAGGCATTGGGTGACTATGTGAATATTTTTACCAAAGAAAAAAGATATACAGCACACATTACCTTAAAAGGAATAGAAGAAAAATTACCTGCAGATAAATTTTACCGCCTGCACCGCTCATTCCTGATATCTCTTGATTCTGTGGATGGCGTGGAAGAAGGAACAGCTTATGTAGGTTCACATCCTATTCCCATTGGTAAACAATTCAAGAAAGAATTGCTTGTGAAGCTAAACCTTATATAATATAAACAGGAGGAAGGTTATGGATATTTTAATAATTGAAGATGATAAGATGACTCTTAATTTACTTCAATACTGTATTGAAAATCTGGGTCATAAGGCACATCTGGCAGCAGACGGTGACGCAGCTATTAACATGCTGACTGACGGGAACTATGACCTCCTGATTTGTGATGTAATGATGCCGGGTATTTCAGGCTTGTCACTGGTGAGCGCATTGCGCACAGGCCGTCATTATACTATTCCGATCATTATGATGTCAACCCTGAACAACAAGCCATTGTTAGACGCTGCAACAGCTGCAGGGGCAGATGACTTCCTTCCAAAGCCCTTCTCTGTTGAAGATCTCACAGCCAAGCTTAAGAAATACGAAAAGGCTGCATAAACTTATGTACGATGAGAACTTGTCTGATATCCCTCTGTGTGATTTTGCGGTTTACGCTGATATGCGCACAACCGCTGAGCACGGAGGATGCAGAAAAGCTTTTGCGCCAGGAAAGGTATTCTGAAGCACTTCCCATACTATTAGAGAAATTTAAGACCGACTCATCTGATATCCGTCTTAATTCCAACATCGCAGTTTGCTATATTAACTCACGCTCTCAAAAAGTGAAATCAATCGATTTTTTCGAAAGAACACTCCGCGCAGCGGCAAGATCAGGTTCAGCTTTTCCGCTGTCAACCTATAAAATGCTGGGTGATGCTTACCAGTTGAATTATGACTTCGACAGGGCAATCATCAATTATGAGCGGTACCGTGACAAGCTCAACCTTTCAGCAGATCCCAAAGAATCCGAAGAGATCGGATGGAAGATAGACATGTGCCGCGTGGGGAAAGCGCTTGACGGCTTATCCGTTCCACCGATCGAGCTGAAAAAGAATAAATCCAAATCACCCTCGGTAGCGCCAACGCCAGGGAATTATTCGGCTTTTTTATCACCTGATCAGTCGAAGATGACTTTCACTTTTAACCGTGGACAGAAAGGCGGAAAGAATAAGGATGAATACCGCTATTACGCAGAGAATATTATACCAGCTGATTCAACAGCAAAAACAGACAGCATTGTTCCCCGGAAGAAGAATTCGTTTGAAACTACTGTGGCTACCTCATTTGACGGACAGATCGTTCTCAACTACCGTGATAACAATGGAGCTGCCGAACTCTTTGTTACATGCCTGAACGGGAACACCTGGACTCGTCCGGAAAAGCTGAATAAAGGGGTTAATTATGCCGGCTGGGAAGAAAATGAATGCATCACACCTGACGGGCAGCTCATGTTCTTTACCAGTGATCGCAAAGGGGGGTATGGGGGAAAGGATATTTATTTCTGTAAGAAGATTTCTGAAAATGAATGGGGCAAGGCGGAAAATGCCGGGCCTGTGATCAATTCCCCGTTTGATGAAGAAGCTCCTTTTATTCATCCCGATGGTGTGACATTGTATTATAGTACAAATGGCAGGAATAAAGAACACCAGTTTGAGATTTACTCCAGTGTTTTCAATGCCAAATTATGGAGTCCGCCCGTTAATATCGGTTTCCCAATAGATACTACGCGTGATCAGCTAATCGATTCTAAAATTACCGAAGCTGTTGTCAAAGTTGACGAAAGCAAAAAAATCAGGAAGAAGCGCAAGAAAGACAAAACGATAGAAAAGATCAATGAAACAAGGGATAACTACCTGATCTCTTTTAATAACCCTAACGGAAAACCTTTAACTCTCCTTAAAGGCGAATTTCTTTCAAATGAGGCTTCACGCGGCCCCGTAAAAATAACAGTAAGCAATAACGAAACAGGCGGAATGAATTCGGTCTTTTATTCTGACAGCCTCAGTAACAAATACTCTATTATTCTGCCTCCGGGAAACAACAATAACATTACATATGGTAAGCAAGGTTATATGATCTTTTCTGAGAACATAGACCTGACGAATAAGAATGAACTTTTCGAAAAGCGTCTTGCTCTTCAATTATTCAAGCCTGAAGAAGAAGCCAGGATGATCATTAATAATATATTCTTTGATCCCGGAACAGCGAATATCAGCCGTACCTCAGGAGTTGCTTTAAAAGATCTGACCGACCTTTTAAAGCATTATCCGGGTATCGTTGCGGAATTCAGTAATACAATAGTTTCGAAAGATGAACTTAAAAAAAACTCACGGTTAGCCAGGGAAAGGGCAGAAGCGCTTGTGAAATACCTGGAAACGAATGGAATTGAAAAGGACCGGCTTATCGCAAGAGGAGATGCTATGAAACCAAAGCACTCTCCCGACAAAAAGATGACACAGTGGATGGAGATGAAGATCATTGAAAACAAACAGACAAAGGAACTCTTAACAACTCAATAATTATAATCAAAAACAAAACGAAATGACAGCAATTAAGTTTGGAACAGACGGATGGCGAGCGATCATCGCCAAGGAATTTACGGTTGACAATGTAGCAAGGGTAGCCGAGGCAACTTCAAAATGGTTATTACAGAACTCGAAAAAGCCATCGGTTGTTATTGGTCACGATTGCCGGTTTGCAGGCGAGCTCTTTACTGAAACAACCGCAAAAATTTTAGCATTTAACGGTATTAAAGTTTTTGTTGCAAAAGGGTTTGTGTCTACGCCCATGGTTTCCTTAGGAACATTAAGGCAGCATGCTGATCTTGGAGTAGTGATTACTGCAAGTCACAATCCACCGGCTTATAACGGATTTAAGCTGAAAGGTTCATATGGCGGGCCATTGCTTCCAGAAAAGATTGAAGAGATCGAGAACATGATCCCGGAAAAGTGTTCCATTGATACTGAAAAGCTCAGCATGAAAGAATTTTCTGATAAAGGCCTTATTGAATATATTGACCTGGAGACAATGTACTGTGAGCATGTTGAGGCGAATTTTGATCTCAGCGCTATAAAAAAGTCTGGTCTGCGTTTCGGGTATGATGCCATGTTCGGTGCCGGGCAGAATGTAATCAAGCGATTACTCCCGGAAACTACAATGCTTCACTGCGAGAACAATCCCTCATTTAACGGGCAGGCTCCGGAACCTATTCATAAGAACCTGACTGAGTTTTCCGAACTTATTAAAAACGCAGGAAACATCGATTGCGGACTGGCAACTGACGGAGATGCAGACAGGATCGGGCTTTATGATAACAAAGGAAATTTTATTGATTCACACCATATCATACTTTTGTTAATCAAGTATCTGGTTGAGCAAAAGAAGATGACAGGAAAAGTAGTTACTGCATTTTCTGTAAGTCCAAAGGTGGGTAAGATGTGTGCGCATTTCGGATTGGAACAGCAGGTTACAAAGATCGGGTTCAAGCATATCGCAGGGATTATGGTTGCCGAAGATGTATTGTTAGGAGGGGAAGAGTCAGGCGGAATAGCTATAAAAGGACATATTCCTGAGCGTGACGGAATCTGGATGGGATTAACCATCTGGGAATACATGGCAAAATCAGGAAAATCGCTGGATGCGCTTATCTCTGAGGTTTATGGAATTGTCGGAACATTCGCCTTCGAAAGATGGGACATGCAGTTGAGTGAAGATGTGAAGAATGAGATCGTGAGGAACTGTGAAAAGAATTTCTATGAAAGCTTTGGGGACTATAAGATCCTGAGAATTGAAAAGACTGACGGTTACAAATATTTTTTCAGCAATGATGAGTGGCTGATGATCAGGGCTTCAGGTACTGAACCAGTATTAAGGAATTATGCAGAATCAAGTTCCTTACAGAATGCTGCATCAATTCTGAAAGCAGCAGAGAAAACACTGCTGAAAAGTTAATAACAAAATATAAAAAAGCCTTAAAACCTGTCCTTTCGGACAGGTTTTTGCTTTGGTTTAGGCATAACGTTTTAATGTTATATAAAAAGCAGCAACCATGAAAGACAAACTAAACGCCTATCATAAGATAAGAAGGACGATCCAGGGCTCAAGGAATGAACTCCATTTACATACATGTAATATTATGATAGGAATCTTCTTAGTAAGATTTAATGATGAAAGTATGAGGTTACTTTTAAAGAACGAAGTGGAGCAGAGGCGTAATGAGATATTATCTCAAAGGGCCAGGTACAGGAATGTACTTAGTTAAAGAAGTTATAATCTTTAAAAAAAGCTGCTTAAGATCCGATCTTAAGCAGCTTTTTTATGATATCCTATTAACCAATAAAAAAAGCTGTCCGTTATGGACAGCTTTTATTGATCTGGAACTAAATGAATTCCTTCGTTTAATTCAGGATCAGTTTCCTTGTAATTGTTTTTGTTGACGATTGCAGGGTAACAAAATAGATTCCGGGTTCTTTGTCCTTTATGTCAATCGTCATCAGTTCATTACCTCTTAATGCGGTTAAATCGGCAGAGTAAACGGTTTGACCAAGCGAGTTACTTATCCTGAAGGATGTAAAGTCGGCCTTCCCTGTAATATCCACATTAATAATCCCGTTGCTTGGGTTAGGGAACATTGCCAGTTTGTTTTCGGCAGCAAACTCTTCAATTCCTACAAGACCGTTTCCATCGAGTTTAAGGAAATATATTTCCCATTGTGGAGCGAAGCTTCTCGCGTGTCCTGTTGCAATATAACCTCCGTCAGAAGTGTGGCGCAATGAGTGAAGGTGATCATGACCGGTTCCCCCATAGTTTCTTGACCATGTTTCGTTCAGGCTGGCGTCTAATTTTACCACCCACACTTCGGGGTTCACCCAGCCAAAGCTCCGGCTGATCCCACCGATTACATATCCGCCATCACTTGTTGGCCTGATGTTCTTTACAATATCTTTAAGTGTGCCTCCGAAGGAATTATTGAGGATCGGAGCCCCCGTATTGGCATCAGCAAGTTTCATGACACGCACATCCGAATCAGTTGTTGCGGAGCTGTCATCAATTGCAAGGGTAAATGTTCCATCACTGTTAACGACAACGGATTTACCTTCCCATGAATTGGCGCCTCCCGGGAGTGTCCTGGTCCACAAGGTATCGCCATTTGAATCTGTTCTTACAAGCATTGCGGTTGCAATTGAAGTAAGATTGGCAGCGGTTTTCCCGGCTACAATGAAACCACCGTCCGCACACAGTCTTACACATCTTGCTGATTCATACTGGGACGTTCCATAATATCTTGTCCAGATCACATCACCTGCACCATTTATCTTGAGAAGTTCAATCTGGTTGTTCCCTCCAATACTGTTTGATGCTCCTACAATAAGGTAATTACCGTCAGCTGTTGCAATGATCTCTTTTCCTTCTTCATTTCCAAAACCACCATAATGTTTCTCAAAGATGAGGTCTCCACTCTGATTAACTTTCAGAAGATGGATATCCTGGTCTCCTGAACCAAAACTCCGGCTGTAACCCACTACAAAGAAGTTTCCGTCACTTGTCGGCAGGATATCATTAGGAAAATCAACCTGGCTTCCTCCATAAGTTTTAATTGTCTGGATAATTCCGTAAGCATCGGTCTTAACCAATATTATATTTAAATCATCGATGACGCTGTTCTCCGTTGTAGCTGCAATAAGATAACCCCCATCAGCAGTTGGATACACATCTTTGGCACTCTGATCATAGTTGGTTGCATAATGATGCTGAAATGTGACAGGTTGTGCCTTTGTAATATATGCACAACCCAAAAGCAGGATTGTGCTCAGCAGTTGAAGTCCGGATTTGTAGTTTATTTTCATAGTCTTGGTTTTAGTTCAATTTATTTAAATACAACCGGCCCGCTTAAGGGCCGGTTATGAATTTATTGAAGGATAATTTTATCCCTGAAAATTTTATTTTCTGTTTTAATTTCTACAAAATAAACTCCTTTATTCTGAGTAGAAATATCCACATTCAGAGTTGTATTGGAAGTAGGTGCTTTTCTCTCAATAAGTTCTCCAAGATAATTATAGACGGACAGTTCCATTCTTTCATTTTGAAGGTCTGTAACATCAATGCTGAAAACACCTGTGGCGGGATTAGGATAAATCTTTAGCGCTGAAGCACCTGCAGTTTCATCAACACCTACTAACATGTTGATCTTTGCAATAAACGCATCAGTACGGCTGTAATCATCCAGTGCGAATACCCCGAATGTTCCACCATCAAGAATCGCCCCTGTAGCATAAATAGTATTTGCATCATGAGCGCATATCGCATTTCCTGATTCATATCCAAGCGGCTCAAATGCATCGACAGGACCTGTAACCCCTTTTACCCAAAGGAAGTTCCCGTTGTTATCCATTCCTGCCATGAATACATCCGAACTGTCAACAGCAAGTAAACTGTTGGTTCCGAACATAGCAGGTGTTCCTGGCTCACTTCCGAACTGACCGGTAATAAAGATTTTTGATCCGTCGGTTCCAATTCCGCGTGCACGGTCAGAAAGAGTTCCTCCTGCTGATTTTGCCCATGCGACATTTCCTGATCCATCGTATGATGCAACAAATATATCTGCACTTGCAACAGTTGTTAACTGGATCGCATCAAACATCACGTTAGCGTGATATTCACCTGTTACAATGATCTTTCCTCCATTATCAATTGTAAGGTCCCATGCAACATCATCATAATCACCACCGATAGGTTTCACCCATAATAAAGTACCATCAGTTGCATACTTCGAAAGAAAACCGTTTAAATAAGTTCCTGTAGGTGTGGCAGGCGTATTGTATGTTTGTGAACCCCATACTGCACCATTAGAATACATACCGCAAACATAAACTTCTCCGGCACCTGTACATTCTATTGACAATGCTTCTTCTCTTCCTGGTCCGCCTGCAGATTTAACCCACTGGAAATTACCATTCGCATCATACTTTGCAACGAAAATATCCCGTTCTCCCGGACTTACTGCCGTTAAAGGCACCCCTTCATATACGAAGCTGGTTTTGTAGTTACCGCAGATATAGACATTTCCTGCATTATCGTAAGATACTCCGAGGGCCTTTTCTCCTCCGCCACCTCCGGCACTTTTTGCCCAGAGAAGGTTACCATTCATGTCATACTTTGCAACAAAGATGTCGTTGTCACCATTGGTATTCAGTGTAACACTTGAGTTGGAGAAACTCACAACATCACCGGAACCCTCAAGTTCTCCGGCAACATAAATAAAATTGGTATGGTCGGTTACCATTGCATGAGCATAGTCTCCAAGCACACCACCTGCTGTCCGGATCCAGACAAGGTTTCCGGACGATGTGTATTTTGCCAGGAACATATCATGGTTTCCGGCACATGGAACTGTGGTGCCGCTGAAAAACGCGCCATCCTCTTCATATTTTCCTGCGACATACACATTGCCGCTAACATCGGTAGATATGCCATAGCCGTAATCGTAGGCATATTTCCCTTCACATTTTGCCCAGTCGAAATTCTGAGCATCCAGGTTAATAAACAATGAATTTAATAACACTGCCACGTAGATTTTTTTCATATCGTTTTTTTATAAAAGTTAGAACTTCGAATGCTTATCAAAATAATGTGCCAGTTACGCAACTTTAAATGACAGGGATTTGCACTTTAGTTACGAGTGAGGAAAAGTTTACATATTAATTGCCGCGTTTATTTTTAATTATAATGTCCATAGCTATAAAAACCCTTTGTTTATCGAAAATTCGGCACTTTAAGCTGTTAAGGCATGTAATTTTGTATAAGAATATAAAATCATAAATACTATGGAGGATTATACTGCAGATACAACACCTGATACCGGCCACGCCACAGAGGGTCAATTACAGAATTTGGCTGCTTCAGGAATGCTAAAAAAGTCAGAAAGCAATCTTAAGAGTATCCATTTGTCCGGGAATGGATTTGTAATCAAAGAAGAAGCCCCGATTCGCTCTTATGAATCACTTCGCCTTAGCGATAATAAGACAGAATTACCGGGAGTGTTTTTCCAGGGTACTCAATATTATGACCTGAAAAATATTTATTTTATAAATAACACGGGGATGGCTAACCTTATCGACCTCCTAGAGTCTTTACTTCAAAAAGATGTTGACGTGCAATTCGTAAATGTTTGTGACAAGATCAAAAATAAGATCAAAGCCCTTGGTCTCGATCAGATCTTAATCTGCAGCTAGTATGAAGCAATTTTACTTTAGTAAATACGAGGACAGGAAACCTTATAAAGCAATCCAGGAGAATAAATTCCGCACTTACCTGTTCCAGTTTTTTGGGGTAATTACGATTGTATTAGGTGCATCCTATATTTTCTGGCGCTGGACAGAATCCCTTAATCCCAATGCTTTATGGTTTGCAATACCCCTCGTAACAGCGGAAACCCTGAGCTATCTGAGCACAATTCTCATCGTGATCAATTTCTGGTCATATAAGGATGCAAAGAAAACCCCGCCAATTCATTATTTATCGGAAATAGAAGATCTACAGGAGCGGGAAGACCGTCCTGTAAAGATCGATGTCTTTATTGCAACCTATAATGAGGATGTGGAGCTTGTAAGATTAAGCATCATTGATGCAAAAAAAATGGTGTACCCGTATCCTGATGTAACTATTAAGGTATATGTGCTTGATGACGGAAGAAGGGACGGCAGGGACCCCAACAAGCAGAACATGAAAGAGGTTGCGGAAGAGGAGGGTGTTGGCTATTTGATCAGGGAACACAATGAAGGATACAAGGCGGGGAATTTAAAGAACGGACTCCAGCATACGGATGGTGACCTTTTTGTGATCCTTGACGCGGATACAAGGCCCTTACCCAATTTCCTTATCAACACAAGCGGCTATTTCAGGAACAGGAAACTCGCATGGGTGCAGACGCCCCAGTGGTTCTATGATACCACGGCACCTGAGAAGCTGAGTTCGGTGATAAAGTCCAAATTAAAGATCAGGAACAGGATCATTGGAAAGCCTATAGATCTTTTATTCAGCAAGATAGAAATCAATGAAGATATTTTTGGTAATGATCCGCGGCTTTTTTATGATGTGATCCTGAGAAAACGTAATAATTATAATGCCGCTTTTTGCTGTGGTGCCGGATCCTTCCACAGGAGAGAAGCAGTGATGAGCCTGGCACTTAAAGATTTTGCCGAAGGTCTGAAAAAGCGCAGGGAGCTATCGGTTGCCCAGGCTGTCGGGATTTCAACGATACAGAAAAAGAGAGAAATCCTTTCCGACCAGAAGATCATACCGTTTAAATTCCATGCATCGGAAGATATTTATACTTCCATTATGTTGCATGCAGACAGTGACAACCGCTGGGAAAGCTTGCAGCACCCGGACATAGAATGTAAAATGCTTTCGACCCAGGATCTCGACAGTTGGATCAAGCAGCATCAGCGTTATGCGGAAGGTTCCCTGGATATCGCTTTCAAAGATAACCCCGTATTTAAAAAGGGACTTACATTCTGGCAGAAGGTCTGCTATTTTAATACTATCTGGTCCTACTTTGCACCTCTCTGGATTCTGGTATTTCTTCTGAGCCCAATCGTTTTTTTCTTTTCGCTTCAATTACCTGTCCAGGCTTATAGTTTTGATTTTTTCAAATATTTTCTTCCTTTCCAGGTTATGAACACCATCACGATCACCCTTGGGTGCTGGGGAATAGCGACAAAAAGAGGCGACCAGTATTATATTTCCAGCTTCTGGTTCATGCTACTTTCGCTGATCTCGGTCATTAGAGGTAAGAAGGTGAAATTCAACGTAACACCAAAAGACAAGGCAAATGCCCAGAATTTTCAGCATATCCTGCCGCATATTATAATTATCAGCTTAAGCGTTATTGGAATCCTTTATAATGCGGTACTTCTGTATTTAGGTAAGCATCCGACTCCTTCCGGCTTTGCTGCGAATGCCTTCTGGACGATCTTTAATATAATTGACCTGAGTGTAATGATCCGTGCGGCCAACTGGAAATCCGATGAGGAATAATTTAAAAAACTAAATATGATTATGAAAGATTACAGCTTTTTATTAAAACCAATATTCTTTATTTTTAATTTAATATTCGCCACATGGCTGGTGATAAAAATAGAAAAACTGAGCCCATCCGATTTTGGCCGCTATGAAACGCTGTTTGAAAGAACTGAACCGCGGCCGGATAATGTTCCATCCTATGATAAATATTATTTAAAGACACTGGCAGACGATTATAAGTCCGGAAAGCTGGATAGCGCGGAGTTTGATCTGCAACTCGAAATTTTCATCAATGATGCGATCAATAAAAAAGCGACAGCAGATAAAAAGTAAGAAGGGCGATAATAAGAATTAATCAGGGAAGGAAATTAATTTTGTTTTAACCGATGGAACTCGGTAAGATCTGCAATTGGCGATTCGATGATCCTTTCGATTTTCACGCCTTTCTTCTTAGCAACTTCCTGTAATGTATCACTGTAATGATAAGCTACTGAACCTACACAGGAAAGACCAACCGTTTTATGGTTATCATATTTGCAGATATGCTTGTTGAAGAACATTTCGAAACTGTTATTTACAAGATCGATAAAATACTGCTCTCTCCGGTGCTGGTTGATGAATTTACTAAATGATGCCAGGAACCTGCTTGGCATTGGCTGTTTATATATAGCATTAAGAATATTCTCATCGCTGAGATTATACGTTTCCCTGAAGCTTTCTGCAATATTTAACGGGACTTCCTTGTTAAGATAATCCTGTATGAAATGTTTGCCGATATAGGCTCCGCTTCCCTCATCGCCAAGTATATATCCAAGAGAGGAAACATTGTTCACTATTTCTTTGCCGTTGTAATAACAGGAATTGGAGCCCGTTCCCATGATCGCTGCAATTCCTTCCTTCGGACCGCATAATGCGCGTGCGGCTGCTAAAAGGTCATGCTCCACCTCTATAGTGGCATCAGGAAATACATGTTTAATGGCTGTTGATACAACTTCGCATTTTTCAGGACTGGAACAGCCGGCCCCGTAAAAATAGATGTAGAGAGGCTCCTTGCTTTCCGGGCAGACCGCCCGGAACTCAGGAAGTAATTTTGTTTTAAGTTCTTCTGCAATTGTTATAGAGTCCTGGAAAAAAGGATTGAACCCGATAGTCCCGAATCTGTGATGGTTATTGGTTGAATCCACCAGGCGCCAGTCTGTTTTTGTAGATCCGCTGTCTGCAATTAAAATCATCTCTCTAGATTTACAATTAAGAATGTTATAACCGGGAAGCTTCTTTGAATACCAATTCAGTTTCACGCGATCTGATTACTTTTGCTTCTATCTTCCCTTTAGGGATTGAATCCTTAAGAGCTTTGGTAAGCTGCTTCTTTGACTTTTTTTTAAGATCTTTTAACCTGCACTCCAGGTCGCTGAAGACATTCATGAAGTACAGATAAGCATCGTAAGGCGATTCGTAAGGGCTGAAGTACTTATGCACATCACCATCATTCCAGAATTTAGTACACATGTAATAATAGTGATCCGAAGTCTGCAGGCGTTCCCATACATTCAGCAGGTGCGGATCATTCAATGCTTTCACCTCCTGTTCAATGGAATAGATACGTCTCATGGCCTCATTTTGCATGGAATTACTCAGCCATGCTGAAAGGTCCCGCTCCATATCCGCCCATGAAATAAAACTGTGCGCATCGTAAAGTTCCCTGGCCGGGTAAGCGGCTATAACTTCCGAAGGGGTTTTAAAGTCAAAATCGGGATGTTTGAGGATCTCTCCCGGGAGGGTGTCAAGGAAATTAAATATCCCTGTTGATTCCCACTGGTGTTCACCGAATGTTTCATAATCCATAAAAAGGTTTACAGTTTCACCATGGCCTGCGATATTGAATACCCAGTTTTTATATTTGTCAACAGTGAGAGGAAATTCTTTCCAGCCTTTATCCGAAAAACGGAATGCAATATCATCCGATAGCTTATAATTTTTTAATAGAAGTTTAATTTTCTTCGTATTAACTGAGCGGTAGAGGAAATTAGGGGATCTTTCGCCCAGCAACCGGTCTACACCTTCGCATATAATTCCCTGGTATCCCATTTCCTCAACATACGCAGCCAGCTCATTATTAAAAATAAGCTCTGTGTTGCGGAAAACTTTAGGTGTTTGATTAAAATATTTTTTAATAACATTTGCATGCTTTTCCACCTGGCGCTTAAATTCATCCTTCGAATAAATAAAGCTCAGTGAATGAGAATAGGTTTCGGAAAGAAACTCCACGCAACCGGTATTTGCAAGGTCTATAAATGATTGAAGAACATCAGGCCTGTACTTTTCAAACTGCTCAATCGCAGTTCCGCTGATGGAGTAGCTGATTCGGAATTTGCCCTGGTGACGCTGGATAAGTTCCAGCATCTTCCTGTTGGTTTTAATGTAGCATTTATCAGCCACTTTATTCATGATTTCCCTGTTTGCTTTCTCATCTTCATATACATCGGACTGACCGATATCAAAAAATGAGTAATTTCTTAGACGAAATGGTTGATGTACCTGGAAATAGAAGCAGAGTGATGGCATGATATATTGTGTTTGTTGTTTAAATGAACTGGCGTGATGCGTATGCGTCAATGATTTTCTTCGCAGAAAGGTCCCACGTGATATTGTGAAGGTTCTCGGAAGCGTCCTCTACCACTTTTTTCCTCAGGATCGGGTCGCTTAAAAGATTAAGAATGCTTCCTGCAGCCTTGTCGGTATCCCAGAAATCGAATTTAAGAGACCCATTCAGAACTTCAGCCACACCTGATTGCTTTGAAATAACGCAGGGGATACCGAATTGTGCAGCCTCCACAGCTGATAAGCCAAATGGTTCTGATACCGATGGCATACAATACACATCACTGATCGAGAATAAATAACGGAGTTTTTCCTGGTTAAGGAAGCCGGTCAGGTGGAAGCGATTACCAATATGGTTATATGAGCTTTGTTCGAGCATTGACTTAAAATAATCACCAACCCCAGCCATAACAAACCGTACATCCGGGTTTGTTTCAAGAACTTTAGCTGCGATATCAAGGAACTTTTCCGGTCCTTTCTGGCGGGTAAGCCGGCCCACGAATAAAACAGTTTTTTCTTTAAAGCATCTTTTGCTGCGGAAAGACTTCACTACATTGCTCCCGTTATGTACGACAGCTATTTTAGTTGCGTTAATCCCATAATATTTCTTGATATTCTCAGCTGTAAAGTTGCTTACCGGGATCAGCAGGTCGGCATATTCCATTCCTTTCTTTTCCAGTTCATAAACCCAGCCTTTGCTGTCTGTACCGCTACGGTCTACCTCCAGTGAGTGAATATGCATTACCAGTGGTTTACCGGTTTGTTCCTTTATTTTCATTCCGGCCAGCATCGTCATCCAATCATGGGCATGAATAACATCAAAATCCATTGTGGATGCTAAAGAGGCTGCGATCTCGGCATATTGCATTACTTTGTTTATCACATCACCGCCATACAAATTGTCAATATCAAAAGCTGCAGGATTAGATCCATTACTGGTCCCGTGGTGTGAATCAGCATTTTTTTGGGTATTTTCTTTCTCAGAATAATATGGGTTGAGGTCGGCCGGTATAGCTTTAAGGTCGAAAGGGAGGCCCCTGCCCGAATCTCCACGGATGCCCATAGCAGTAAGATCAAGATTATTGATCCCGACCAGGTTCATGTTTTTCATTTTAAAATCCGGGCTGGACTTCGGGATAATCATGGTTATATTAGCCAACTCTGACATAGCGCTTGACAAATCGTGACAAGCCACTCCTAATCCGCCATTGATTATTGGCGGAAATTCCCATCCTAACATTAAAACCTTTGGTTGACTACTTTTCATGTATGCTGAAGAAATGCGTGATTATTTATGCAAACTTATCATTCACTGGTAAAGATTTATGCCAGCTTTCGGTAATCGCCTGTATTCGATAGCCGGAAGGGGAAAAAGACCAGCTGCGAAAATCTGGTTTTAATATAAATTTCCCTTTTTGGAATGTAGAGTGTTCGCCACAGAACGTTTTGGGAATTAATGGGGATTTCCCATTGAACGTTTATTTAAATTCAGGCCATGTCCTTTAATATGGCTGTAAAAAGCTATTCTCCGGCTATAATAATTGTCCGAATATCGAAAGCGGGGGAGAAAGTGATGCTCAGGCGGTAATTTTGTATTAAGGAAATAAAAGATATAAAAACTTAAAATAATACATATGCTATGAAAAATTTACTCTTATCTGTTTTAGCTTTCACATTCGCCCTTAACACTTTTGGGCAGCAGAATTATAACGATTTCGAGGGGAATAAATTCTCCTTTATCGGTTTCCGTACCGGGATTATTGATTCAATGTCACTGAATCCCGCAATGAACCCGGTGGACAGCAGTATGCATTGCGCAAAATATGTCAGGGACGCAGGCACTTTATATGATAATATCCAGATCCATCCGACCAATGAACTTGTTGATATATCCAATTATGCTTCAGGCTCCATTAACGCACCTCATATTACTATGAAACTTTATACCACCGCCCCGGTAGGCACACAGATCCAGATCCAGCTCGGGTCGGCTGGCGTACCTTCGTATCCGGCAGGGGTACATAGCGAATATGTTGCGGTAACTACCGCGCAGAATGCGTGGCAGAATTTATCATTCAACTTCTCTCAGATCACTCCCGGTGGGACCATCGCACCCACAGGTATTGATAAGATCGTAATCCT
The DNA here is from genome assembly GCA_036386835.1 of Bacteroidia bacterium. Taxonomy (GTDB): domain Bacteria; phylum Bacteroidota; class Bacteroidia; order 2-12-FULL-35-15; family 2-12-FULL-35-15; genus 2-12-FULL-35-15. The sequence continues at coordinate 42,625 of DASVUX010000032.1, read as the reverse complement.
CTTTAACCCGAATACGAACACTGCGGATGAATTTTATTTTGATAATCTTACAGGTCCTGCCATAGCACCGGTAAGTGTAATGGCACTTGAAAGCATGCCGCCTTTCAAATTATACCAGAATACTCCGAATCCTGCGAAGGATCTGACACATATTAATTTTCAGTTAAACACCCCTGGCATGGTATCTTTACGCCTTTTTGATATGCTTGGGAATCCAATAGCTTCGCTAATGGAACAGAACATGAAAGCCGGAACATATTCTGTTCCTGTTGAAACCGGGGAAATACCCAACGGGATCTACTTTTATGTTCTTAAAAAGGAAGGGACAACACGGTCAATGAAGATGATCGTCTCTAAATAATTCTTTAGGTATAACATTAAAAAAGCCCCGCTGGATCAGCGGGGCTTTTGTTTTAATAATTATTGGATTATTTTCTCTCAAGAACGATCTTCTTCGTGATCACTTTTTCATCCGCATTCCTCATTCTTACTATATAAACTCCGTTTGCAACACCTTCCTGAAGATCAAGCATCTCTTTCCCATCTTTAAACTCGAGGTTCTTGTGATACACCAGCTGACCAACAAGATTAACGATCTCAACTTCTACACTTTTTTGTTCTTCATTCGCATTATTGATCGCTAAATTCAATTTACCTGCTGTCGGGTTCGGATACACATTGATATCAAAGTTCGGAGTTGCTGATATTGATGCTGTTTCTTCCAATCCTGTAGATACATACTGTGTAACAGTTGGGGGCTGGTTCGCTACCGCGTTTCCAAGTAATGTATATTCAGTTTTCTTTAACATCACACCTGCAGTATTAAAAGTAAGCAATACTGTGGACTGCGCAACAACTGTTTCTGTATGCTCAACATTAACTCCTGCATCAACACTGATCTTTAAAGGATTGTTACCCGATACTGTTCCATTGTTCAGGCGGATTGTATAGTTCATGTTGCTTCCAAGATCCTGGTTCATGATCATTACATTGATCTGGTTCGAACTCTTACTTGCAAAAACTTTTACGTTTGCCTGGTTATCGGTTGAATTCGCATAATTACCTCTGAAATTATCAGCCATCATTTTAAAATGATAATAAGATGGCTTTTTGTTACCTGTTGACGGATCGACAAAACCAATGTTCAACGCTGTATTATTACCTTCAACAACACTCCAGATATTCACAAAATCAACGCCATTCTTCAAACTGATACCTAACATCTCTGCAACGAACTGTCCACCGATAAAGCTGTTTGCACCAAGCCCCTGAAGGTTATCATTACCTGCATTCTGCCAGTTAACGTTCGCTTCCGTGATCGCTGTTTTAAGGGCTGTTGCACCATTTCTTCCGTGAGCTGCATTACAAACTGCGATCCTTGAGTTCAACTGTGACAGGTTATCCTGTAGGTTCCCGCTTGAAGTTAATTTAGAGATTACATCAGCTCTGTTCTGCGAACCGTTAAAAGGGTAAGCATGAAATGCAATAACATCTATATAATATCTTCCGTTCGCATCTTTTCCTGTAATATCATCCGGACCGTTTGCTGTTGTAAGACCGTTAATGATCGCGTGATTATACCATGCTGTTTCAGGACCAACTATCTTGATATTCGGATCGACAGCTTTCATTGCAGAAGCAAATGGCTTAATATAACTTGCAACCTGGTGAGCATTGGTAAAAGAGTACCCTAAATCCGGTTCGTTACCAATGATCCAGTATTTAATGTTCTTACCTTTGGTTACATTCACAAAACGAACGATATCTGCTGCCTGCTGAGCGGTATAACGCCAGTTTGCAAATGGCACCTGGATTACCGGTTCCATACCTTTGGCACGGATCGAGTCGATCATTTTGATATACTGGTAATTTGTAGGCATATTATGATCGGCTGCAATACCACCAAACCTGATGATCTGGGCACCGCTATTCTTGATGTTTCCCCAATTCTTATGCAATTTTCCATATAACAAACAAGGTGGTTCTGTACATGCATTTACATTACCGATCGTATCGGGCATCCATGCATTCTGACCAAAAAAGTGATTTGAAATTGATTGCGCCTGGGTAGTTTTGGCTGCACCAACCAAACCTAAGGCTAACATTGTAATCTGAGCTATTTTCTTTAGACTTTTCATTTTGTTTTTTTTAGTTTAATTTTTTAGGGAATCTTCCTGTATTTACCGGCTATTATTTACCGGGTCTCGGCTATCTTTTTTCCCTTTTTAACGATTGACTATATGAAAACGCCATGAACTTTTGAAAGTTGCCCACCCACCTTTGTTTTAACAGATTTTGGCTATTATTTTCCGGCTTTTGGCTATTCTATTCGGGTTTTGGGGATATAATTCCACAAGAAACCTGTATTAACAGGGTTTTGTGGGGATTTTAACTGGCATGAAAAGAGTATTAAGACCGCTGCAGAAGAAGCTCTCAACGGTTAAAAATTGGTTCTCAACGAAAACAGGTCTTTAAGGGGATTCTTATTGACGGTTTCGCATGAATTTTACTAATACAAGCAATAAACACAACTATATGAAAAAGAAAGACAACGATCAGACGGTTAAGCCATCAGCTAATGAAGAAAAAGTAAGATATTCTGACGAAGAGCTGAAGGAGTTCAAAGCGCTTATTTTATCCAAGCTGGAAGAAGCGAAGAATGATTATGAATTGCTGAGAAGCTCCCTCACATTGCAGGACGACCATGGTACAAATGACACATCTCCTACATTTAAGCTTCTTGAAGACGCAGCAGATGTTTTATCGAAGGAGGAAACAGCGCAGCTGGCAGTCCGCCAGGAAAAATTTATCGAGCACCTGCAGAACGCTCTCATCCGTGTGGAAAATAAATCATACGGGGTGTGCCGTGTTACCGGGAAACTCATTCCGAAGGAGAGATTAAGAAGCGTACCCCACGCTACAATGAGCATTGATGCTAAGCGTGATAAACCTGCTTCCTGAGCAGGCACAGATTTAGTATATGCTATTGCAATAATTAAATTCATTCACATGAAAAGAAAACTACTTTTATTCGCTGTTGTGTGTTATATCAGCCTTTGCAGCGTTTCTGCCTTTGCGCAGTTTACATCTTCCAACCTTCCGATAGTGGTAATAAATACCGGCGGCCAGAGTTTTGCCCCTTATCAGAAGTATTATGTCAGTATGGGCATAATTGATAATGGCCAGGGAGTTAGAAATAACGTTTCTGACCCGCACAATGCTTTTAGCGGACAGGTGGAACTTGACCTTCACGGACAAAGCACATTGAATCTTCCGAAACAATCGTATGGAATCAGTGCTGTTGATGGCGCCCATAAAGATATCGAAGTTTCTTTCTTCGGGCTTCCGGCAGGAAAGGATTGGGTATTCAAAGGGTTATACCAGGATAAAACATTAATGCGTGATGAGTTGGGTTTCTGGATCCATAACAGGATGGGCCGTTACAGCAGCCGTACTAAGTTTTTTGAACTGGTAGTTGATGGAGATTATCGCGGGGTGTACCAGATCGAGGAAAAAGTAAAACGAGATAATAACCGGGTTGATATTGCCAAAATGAAATATACCGATACTGCTGGTGATGAATTAACAGGAGGGTATATAATCCGACTTGATAAGTATTTTACCGGTGACCAGGGCTGGTACAGCAACTATAAATCAAATATCACACATGACTCCGCCAATTTCTTCCTGTATTATTATCCAAAGCCGGATAGTATCCAGCCTTCACAAAGAAATTATATCATGAATTATTTTCATGCTTTTGAAAATGCACTGGCCAGTCCGAACGCCCAGGATCCCGTAAACGGATATCGTAAATTTATTGATGTTCCTTCATTCATTGATAATTTTATACTTAATGAATTAAGCAAGAATACTGACGGGTACAGGAGCAGTTCTTATTTCTATAAAGAAAGGGATTCCAAAGGCGGGAAATTATTCTGCGGCCCGATGTGGGATTTCAACATTGCATTTGATAATTGTTTTTTCAATGGCGGCAATGATCCTACAGGCTGGCAATACCAGGTTTACGCAACTGAGAACTTTGTTCCTTTCTGGTGGTGGGAATTTATGCAGGATGCATCTTTTAAAAACCAGCTGAAGTGCAGGTATGAAGACCTGAGAGCTGGTGTTCTCAACCTGGGTACTCTTCACGGCCATATCGATTCAATGGCATCCTATCTTAATGAATCGCAGGCGAGAAATTTCGGAAGATGGCCAATCATGGGCCAGTTCGTTCACCCTAATCCAAGTCCTATTCCGCAAAACTATTCTGAAGAGATCTCTAATATGAAAGATTTTATCCAGCAGCGGCTTGCCTGGATGGATGCAAATATGTACGGTTTGTGCCAGGTTGGAGTAGAAGAAGAGCAGCTGGCATCAAATTCATTGAACGCATATCCTAATCCCTTCACTAACAGCATTACCATCATGTACAATCTCCCTGAAGCCGGAAATTTGAAACTGGAAATATTAAATCTTCTTGGTGAGCAAATCCAGCCGGTAACAGAAGAAAGAATGGCAGCAGGGCAATACCAGGCTGAAATTTCAACTACAAACCTCTCAAGTGGTATATACCTGGTGAAAATGACGCTGAATAAGAAGGTTACCTTCCGGAAAGTTGTTAAAATGTAATTTAGAAAATGAGAGCCCTCCTTGTAATATCACTTTGCCTGTTGAGCACATTCTGTGATGCGCAGCAGTGGGAGTGGGGCTCATCATACCAGGGCAGCTCACCTAAACTGGTAACCGAGGACCTCAATGGAAACGTATATATAGCCGGGAGCTTTACCGGGAGCATTACTCTTGGGAATATTACACTCTCCTCGGCATCTGAAAGCCGGTTTATTGCCAAAGCAGATCCTGCAGGTGTATATGCGTGGGCAATCGCAACTCCGGTAAATATCAGTGATATAAAAGTATTCAGCTCCAACCTGTTTATCGGGGGCAACTTTTATGGTTCATTTGTTACAAACGGTACCACCTACACTTCAGTGAATGGTGATGCCGTTGTCCAGTGCTATGATCTTTCAGGTAATAACTTATGGACAAAGAAAACGAGCAGCCCGGGAACTGAAAATTTTAATTCATTTGCTGTGGATTCTTCCGGAAACATTTGCCTCACAGGGGAAACGAGCGGTCCAATGAACTATGATGGCAATACTATCCCTGCAGGTGCATTTATACTGAAAACTGATCTGTCAGGAAATTACGTGAGCGGTATTCCTGTTAGTGCTCATTGCAGCGGACGCGATATAGAGACCGACAACGCAGGTAACATTTATCTCCTTTGTGATTACACAGATACTATAACAATTGCCGGTAATACTTTCTATGCAAGTTATTACGGTTCCCATTTCATGGTTAAATACAATCCTTCTGGTACTATCCAATGGATAAATGACCTTGGAGGGAATTATTATACATCCCACCGGAACCTTACAGTAACCAGGGCTGGCGAAGTTTATATTTCAAAAGATCAGCGGTATGATGATATTCTTTTAAAAAAGTATTCTTCTTCCGGGAATTTATTATGGATGAAAAGCTATGGAGGTTCGGTATATGATGGCTGTTCCGATCTTGGCCTGGATGCGGATGAGAACTTATATATGACAGGAGGATTTTGGTATTCAGCTTCGTATGGTGGTCTCGCGGCTTCAGGCACCGAGAACTGCCTGTACTTTGCCAAACTTGATTCTGCCGGAAACGGGATGTGGGTAAAAGCAGCACAGCCTCAAACAGGTGGTTTTGTTTTTGGCTCCAAATTTACTTTTAAGAACGGGATCCAAGGTTACCTTATAGGGGCTGCATCAGGCGGTTCTTCCCTGGACGGTCATAATGTATCCGGTGAATTTCTCGCTAAGTTAAATACGGGCATGCTGACAACTATTTCTGCAAAAGAATTTTTTGAAAGTGATATCAATATTTATCCTAATCCTTCACCCGGAATTTTCCTTGTAAGTATCGGGGGAAATTCAGAAAAACATCTGCGGATACACAATGTGAAAGGCCAGCTGGTTTACGAGAAGCAGTTCAGGGAGGAAAATATCCAGGTTGATCTGGGTAAATATCCGAAAGGGATTTACACTATTGAAATAATAGCGGATCAGGTTAAAAGGAGCAAGAAGCTCATCCTGAAATAGAATCCTAACGACTATTTTGATTCAAAGAATTCCTTCAGAGCTTTCGATCCGTTACTGAAATAATCGTTTTTCAGTACATTTACCAGGAACGAATGCTGTGATGGTTCACTTGACGTTACCTTAAATGTACCCTTTTCATTGAACCATACAAGCAGCCTGATTCTCGACATATCACTTCCAAGCGCTTCAGCCATTTGTCTTATCCATTCCGCCTTATCCTGTGAAGTCCTGGGCTCACCAGGTCCTCTTTCGCGGGAAGCAGCCTCACAAACAAGTATAGGCAGGTGCGCAAGCCTCTGGGTTAGTATAAAGTAATTTTCAATTCCTTCTTTCCTGAATGAGCGCCAAAGCGGTATCCCTTGCCCGGCACCATTATAAATATCCAGTCCCACATAATCAACGTATTCATCACCAGGGTATGCATCCATAATAAAATTCCATTTCTCCTGGGGCAATGACATTGAATTAGGGCACCATACAAATTTAACATTGGTAACATCCTGTGCCTTGAATATATCATGGATATGGCGGTAAGCTTTTACCACCATTTGCGGGTCCTTGTCGTTGTTGATTGTGCACCAGGGATACCAGTCACCATTAAACTCATGCAGGATACGGAGGAGGACTGTTCCTTTGGCGAGCTTGATCTGCTTCGCCCAGTCTTTGAAGAATGAATCAAAATGGCCTTCAACGATGCTGTAGAGATTTGGTTGTTTTGTATTAGGCTTTGCATTGATGAAATGATCCTCCAGTGTGACCAATGGAATATATCCTGCTGCGATTACTTTATTTATGCGTTCAACAGTTGGATATGCATTTTGGGTATTGCCGCCATCGAAGGAAAAGGGTTGGAAAAAATGAATAACACCTAGCTTTTTATCAGAGCCATACTTAAAGCTGTTCTCAAAATTAAGAGCGATATCGGTGAAGTTGGCAGAATTTCCTTCTTTGGACCAGAGGCCCAGCCCGCAAAAATCGGTAGCCTGTGCGGAAGGAGGAGAGAAGATGGCTGCCCCTGTCGGGAGCTTCCCCTGGGAAAGACAAATAAAGTCAAACCAGCAGGTAAAACCAGGAGTGGATTTGCCGCCTACTTCAAAGCTGAAGAGCAGGCTTAAGAATTTACCATTCTTATAGCTGATATTGAACCCATCATCCCCACCCTCATTATTATCTTTAAACTCACTGAGGGGAATTGAAATAAGCTGCCATGAATTTTTTGCTTCTATCTTTTTGGTGGTCACCCATACATCATCTCTGTCCTTGTTGTAGGTATTATCCGAATCATCATCATCCTGCAGCTCTATTTTTAATGAGCGTGTACCGTTGGCGGCATCTGCATAGATATAGAAATTCAGGAAATCGGAAGTAATATCAAGTTCAACATTCAGGCTGACACCTTTTCCCCAGCCACCATAGGTAAGCGAACCTTCCTTGTTGATCTTCAATGAGCGCTCCCCGGAATAGGCCTGATGGGCTGCCATCTTGCCGTCAACATTAGCTTTTGTATTTCCGTAAACGAAGAGTCCGTTAGCCTTGAGGTCATCAGGGCCATAGGCGATGCCTTCAAAATCCTCGATGACAAATTTAAGCTGTGCCTTTAACGGATTGCCTTGAAATACAGAAATAGAGCAGAGCAGGAGAAACGGTAATATGGTTCTGTTGATTACCATAGCCAGTTGGCTGTTATACGGAAGTTCCCGTCAAGAAAGCCATAGCGCTTGTATTCCATTTTATTCCATGGAAAGCGGTTAACAGCCCAGTTACCGTATGAGACTGAGATCCGGAAAGCCCTATAGTCAAAGTAGCCAAATCCATAAGTATAATCAGGATCCCATGGCTGTTTTTTATATTGTTCGGGATAGTAATATATAGCACCTTCAACATAAAGCTTTTTAATAAAAGTATATCTTAAAGCAGTTCCTAAAATTAATTTTCCCTGGTCAAGCCCTCCGTGGATTTGGTTGAATGCATCACGGTATTTGATGGAGTAACGTGCAAAGTAGGTGACTTTGATCAGGGAGCTTTCATCAAAATTTATGATCTTCGGCATTGTGTCGAACAGGTTATGTCCGAATGACAAAAAATAGTAGCCTTCCAGGAACTTGTTTCCCATCTCTGTCAGATTGTCCTTGTACCGGTTGTTCAGGTAATTCTCATAGCCGTAATTAAAACGGTTAGGCTTCCATGCATAACGTGCAATGGAATAAGTAAAATTGGAAGTCCAGAATGCAGCAGCTTTCGGATTGAAATCCACATAGAAAGTAGTATTGAAGCTGAATTGCTCAAAGAACCGGATGCGTGTAAAGAACCCGATCGCACTTCTCATTTCATTGTGAAGCTCTTTACCATCATCAAGAACAATTCTTTGTGTATTATAGGAAATGTTCCCCGAGATGCGGTTCTTCCCCATAAGAAACCTGTCCTTATGGGTAACATCCCTCATGTCCTTCATGTCCCAGAAATTATCTACTCTCCTGGTCCTTTCATAATATAGTCTTTTTGGTTCTTCTTCTACCTGGATCTGCGACCAGAGATTATTTATGCCGATAACTGAAAGAAAAACACACAGAATTATTTTAATGAAGGAATGTTTTTTATTCATATAATGCTCAATTAAAATTTATTTACAATATTCAAGAAGACTGTTGTATGCTTCATCGCTTCCCAGCCTTACAGCCTGGTTAAGATCGTTGCAGCCGCCACTGCGGTCTCCGGTTTCATACTTGGCCATGCCTCTTTCGATATACGCCATTTCATAATCAGGCTTAAATTCGATCGCCTTTGAATAATCTTCAATTTCTCCTTTAAGGTCATTTAGTTTTCCTTTGGCCTGTCCGCGGTTGTAAAATGCAAGAGCATAATCCGGCTTTATTTTAATTGCCATATTATAATCCTCAATAGCAGATTTATAATCTTTCAGCTCGTATTTCAATGATCCCCTGTTGATGTAGGCAACATAATTATTCGTATCCGCTTTGATCGCCATGTTATAATCTTCGAAAGCACCCCTGAAATCTTTTAGCCTGCATTTGGTATTTGCTCTCCTGTTATAACATTCTGCATCAGGTTTCAATTGGATAGCTGCATTAAGATCATTGAGCGCTTCAAGATATTTCTTCATTTCATACAGGATTATCGCCCTGTTGAAGTATGCGTTGGGATTGGTTTTATTGAGTTCTATTGATTTTGCATAATCCTTTACAGCCCCGTCATAATCGCCCATCATTGATTTGGCTATTCCGCGGCTGTTATATGCATTGTCATCATCTGGTTTCAGCGCAATCACTTTGTTTATATCCTCAAGTTCACCGGGATAATCGCCAATCCGGCCTTTAACAATACTCCTGTTGTAGTAAGCATCTGCAAAGTTGGGGTTCAGCTGAATGGCGTAGTTAAAATCCGACATTGCTTCACGGAGGTTTTTCAGAGCTGCCAATGTGATCCCTTTGTTAAAATGCGCCTCATAAGATTCTTCCCAGGTAAGCTTTAACTTTAAGGATCTGTTGTAATCGTTCAGCGCACCCTTGTAATCCAGCATCTGCTGTTTCGCAAAAGCCCTGTTAAGGTATGCAGAACCTAACTCCGGGTCATAGCTCAGGGCTTTATTGAATAACTGTATGGCTTGCCCGAATTCGCCTGCTGTGTTTTTAGCAAGTCCTTCATTCAGATAGTAGATAGCGGAATCATTCTGGGATAAGATAAGCTCTTCGGAGAAAACAATTTCATCGCCCGACCTTTCCGCTAAAAGATATTCAGCAGCTGAAGCGCGAAAATTCAGCATAAGCGGGATCAGAATAAATATGAATGTTTTCATGAGTTCTCCTTTCTTAAGGCTGTTGTTCATACAATAAAGTATGATCGCCCTTATCACTTGATTTATTTTTGGCCATCTGGGTAATGAAAATGCCAAGTGCAAGCAATGTTGCGATCAGCATCACGTACATGGTTTTTGCAAGAGGCTTCTTTTTTATAATATTCTCATTTTTTTTTGCTTCATCCCTGCTTAAAATATCTTCTATCTTCTCAATGATCTGGTTCTCTCCATGGCCCTGTTTAAGCACATAGTCGTCAGCACCTGCCTGCAGCAGCTTTTTCATCAGCTTCCGGTCATCGTTATTGCTGAGCATAACAACATGTATGTCAGGGTTCTTCTTCTTTATCTCGAGGAGGGTTTCATAGCCATTCATTCCGGGTAAGCCATAATCAAGTATGATCACATCCGGATTGAGATAGAGGTTCTCGACACATTCTTCCCCTGATTTAAAGCTTACGAACTGGTAAATGCTGTCTTTCGAGAGGATATAGTCAAGCATCATGGCGTAGATCTCGTTATCTTCTACAATAAATATATGTTTGGGTCTTTTTGCAATCATTTCATTGATCTCCTTTACTTTAATCCGCTGCTTCCTGCGATACCGGGGTAGTGCTGCTGTAATAAGATGCAGCCGGTAACAATCAATACTATCAGGACAGCAACAACCTTCATTAATGATTTAAAACTTTTTAATTCTTTGGCAACACATAATGCATTGTTTGCATTAATGATTGATAATTTCGCGCGGAGGAACACATTGTCATTTTTTACAATGTAATCGTATGCACCGTGTTTGATTGCATCAACAGCCACTTCCATCTTTTCCTGTGACGAGAGCATGATTACTTTCGACTTCGGACTGATGCTGAGGATCCTCTTTAATACTTCAAGGCCATTCATTGCATCGATATATGTACTGTTGAGATAATAATCCAGGATGATTAAACAGGGTTCTTTCTTGAGTTGTTTAAGAAATTCTTCACCTGTAGCAAAAGTTCTGATCTGCATGTCATTGTTGTTGAACATGCTTTTAAGCTGATGAGTCATAGATGTGGTGAACATCTTATCATCATCCACTATAAAGATTGGCAGGTCAGTTTTTTTCATTTTGTAAAGAATATATTATTCAAAATTAGAACCTTGTATAAACCTCTTTCTGCTATTTTCGTTCATATGAACATTTTAATAGCCGAAAGAGGAGTTAGATTATCTAAGAAGGAAGAAACACTTTGATCTTATCCCTTTCCAGGAACTTTTTTTCTTCTTCTGCCTTTTTTGCCTGTGGCTCAGGTTCTATATTAATAGAGTAGTTCTTGTTTTCTTCATTTCCGGAGTCTATCCAAAAGAAAGTATAGGAGATGGTCTGATCATGATTCAGCTTTGATGTCGGCAGATCTGCAAAATGGTTCCCAATGGTTGAATCAAGAGTCCTTGTTTCATTTGTAGTTAACCAGTTGTCATCACTCCATCTTACAATTGCAGATGTAAGGCACTCAATCCGGAGTGTTTTACCTTTCGGCATTGTTTTGCACTGGGTCTTGAAATTCCAGATAAAAATCTCTGATTCCTTTTTATCAACAACATATCTCTTATGCGTTTGAAGCGGCATGTCGAAAATCTGTTTTGTTTTAAGTGACCTGCACAGCTTTATATATTCAGAGTGAGCCCATACCAGGGGTGCGGCACCGCCTGTAGCTTTTCCTGTATATAATTCATATTCAGGAACGTCTTCAGAATCCCAGATCTGTTCAGGAAATAATCCGCATTCGTTTGCGTAATTTTCCATGGTCCGAAGAAGTTTTTTTGCATACGTGTAGTTACCGGCAGCAATTTCGTAGTGGGCACGTTCTCCTGTTAAGAGGGGCCACGGACGGCCGATACCGGTTCCATCAAATGCTTTTCCGTCAGCATGCTCACCGTAACCGTCACGGTTGTAGCGATACCATACCGGGCCTAATGGATTCTCATATTTAAGTGTAGCATCAATCACCTTGATCGTATTCAGGATCCGGGGATCATTTGCAGCACGTAGTCCAAATCTTACCAGTGCAAGCGCATCAGGGCTTACCATTTCGTTTGCAGGGCAAATATTCTCTCCCTGCGGACGATTGGAAATTGTCAGCAGGTCTGTACCGCGGTTTTCCGCCTCAAAGGATTCCTTTGAGTTGATCCGTACATAGTAGCCGTCTACACCCACAAATTTTGCGAGGTCGGAACCAGTCACATACGTCCATCTTTCTATGCTTGAATTCCATGCATCAGCAGTCTCCCGGAGATAAATGGCAAGCTGGGGTTCATTATTATGTTCAGCATAATCCGCAGCGATCAACAATGCTGAAATTTCAACTGCAAGCGTAAATGTTGAATATCCGGCATTCTCTTCCCAGCGGTCCTGGTGGGTTATTGGCCCGTGTACTACCAGGTAATTGGCAGCTTTCCGGATCATTGGCCAGAAATGTTTAACATCATTATCTGATAATCCCACTTCGCGGTTCACAAGATCAACAAGCATTATCGGCAAAGCGCATTGGTCCATCTGGATTCCTTTCCAATAAGGTGCTCCATCAAGCCACATATTCTGCGACCAGTGACCATCGCCTTCCTGGGTAACCATCAGGTAATTAAGCACACGTCTCGCATCTTCAAACGCCTGCGCTGCCAATAAGCCACCGGCTGTCTGAACCATATCTCTTGGCCACACCAGGTGATAGCCTCCAAGATCTTCATCACCACGGTTGTAACCCCACGGAATGGATAAACTTGCAATAAGACCGCCCGGATGACGCTTTGATTCATGTACACGCAGCATGGAAGCGCTGATGTGAAAATGTTTCGGATCTACATTATCCTTACCTGTTTCAATCGGGTAAAGTTTCTTATGCCATTTCTGCCATTCGGAAATGAATTTTTCTTTGGCGAATTCAAAGCTTTCTAAAATACTTGCACGTGCGCGCTGACCTGCTTCTTCTGCATTTCTTCCGAAACCCAGTGCTACAACAAATGATTGTCCGGCAACTTCCTCCAGGTCGATCTCTCCTGTTAATGCAACATTCCCGTTCTCCGCCCTTTCAAACTCCCAGAGCATGTCTTTATGTTTATTCAGGTCCTGCCAGCCGTCAGAAGTGCCGACAAATCCTGCAGATCCTTTTTTCCATGGAATAGAACATGCAAGCGCAAGTGCCGTATCCCCGCGCTGAGCGTAGAGCATAGGTAAACCTTTGTAGTCCCCCACCCATGCAGTGTTTGCATTTCCGTTGTTCCCAAGATGCGGGGCAAGGATCATGAAAAGTTTAAAGTCTTTTCTTTTTTTATTCGTTGGGAAGAATTGTATTCTTTGAAGAACAGTATCTCTTGAAGGATCCGAAATTATTTCTTTCTCGATCCTGTAGGAGTGCATATTACAGCTGTTGGTGATATGATACCCGGGAATTCCTTTTGCAATATGCTTGATCGAGTGGGAAGTATGTTTTTTCTCTTCTGAGAAAAATTCCTTACCGTCGGTAACGATCATACTGAGGTCCCGTGTGCACGCCTGATCCACCTGTGGGTAGTAGATCTCATTTAAAATGCCATGATTAATAGAATACCATACTTTGCTTCTTGCATTAAGTGATGTTCCTACCCCGCTTTTTGCGCTTGAGGTCCAACGAGCCTCAATTCCGGGCCAGCCAAATGCGTGTTTTTCTTTTCTGTTCATTCGTTTTTCTGTTTTGGAAATATTTCCGGGTGTATATTTATTTTTTCTTTTTATTATCTACTGTCTTTTTTTCCGCCGGCTTCTCCGGTGTTTTTACTGCAGGCTGCCCTCCCGTTACTGCCGGGCCTGTAATATCATCAAAGTAATAGGTATCTGAAGTTGATGAGTTGGGATTGAATAGCAATGTTACCTGGTTTATTCCTGTTGTGGAAGTTTCACTGCCTTCCGGGATCTGCGCGAATTTGAACTCAAGCTCTTCCCATTGCCCGCTAACAGTTGTATGTGCCTGGAACTGGCTGTTGGTTCCACCGGGATATGTATTGTTCTTGGTCTTGTCCCCGAGCAGGATTTCCACCAGTGTTCCTACAGGCGCTGTTGTGTAAACCTTCATTTTAATTTTAGGAGGAACACCGAGATAAGTGGCGTAAGGACTAACATCGGACATGATGCCGTTTAAAGGCATTTTTATATTATCAAATTTCTGTGCACGGTTACGAACATACATTGCACATTTTTCCGACTTGTTGACATCATTTGGTGCAGGGTTCTTCATCACCGTATCAATCACACCGTTTTTTGCTCCATAGCTTAGGACCTTCCTGCCTTCAAAATCATCATATACTTGTTCCTGCGCCACCGCACATAATGATGCATGGAAAATGAATGTGGAAATTAGAATGAAGCATTTTTTTAAAAGTGCCAGCTTTTGTGTAGTAGTCTTCATGTTCATGAGTATTTGTATTATCATCCTGCAAATCTATTTGCATGACCATTTTATTTTTTCTGTATTCGTTAACAGGTCACTTTTGATAGCTGAAATAGGAAAAAAGATATACGTTGGTTCTTTCCGGCTTCCCATTCATTATATTTTTCCCCGGATCCCAAATCAACAATACAGGAGAATTAAAACTTTGTGCCAGATTGCTCCCGAAAACGGCTGCAGCACTTAGCAGCCATTCAATTTGGAGAATTGGCTATAGTTTTGCCCTTTTCATCGAATGCTTATCTGGCACGGCTTTTTAGAATATATTTTTGTCCTCCAATTAAAAAAGAAGTCACATGAGCTCAGGAAACGGTTTCAGCTTAGCGCTGGGAAAATATCAGAAGAGGGTAGATGCCCGGATGAAATTAGTACAAAACAAGAATTTTGTTGATCGTTTGTGGACGAAGGACAGCAGCTTGTTTCGAATTAAGGACAAAACTGCCCTCCCCATGGGTTGGTTGGATTTACCCGGTAAAATGCTTGAAGCGCTTCCTTCGGTAAATGATTTTTGCAAAGAGATCCGCCATGCCGGGTTTGAAAATGTAGTCCTTTTGGGAATGGGAGGAAGCAGTCTTGCTCCGCTTGTTTTCAGGGACACATTCGGGCTTCTTAAAAACGGTTTAAACCTTATGGTTCTTGATACCACTGAACCCGAAACGGTGAAGAAGGTTGAGAACAGTATAAATATTAATAAAACCCTATTTATAGTTTCAAGTAAATCCGGTTCTACAGCCGAAGTTTCAGCATTCTATGAATACTTTTACTACCGTGTGGCAGCCGGAAAACGGGAGCATGCCGGGGAAAACTTTATCGCAATCACAGATGAAGGTTCTCCGCTTGCTGACCTGGCGGTAAAGAAAAAGTTCCGGCGGACTTTTATAAATTTTTCTGATGTCGGAGGCCGGTTTTCGGCACTTTCGTATTTCGGTATCGTGCCTGCAGCACTTGCAGGGGTAAATGTAAAAGAGATCCTTTTGCGTGCAAAGGACATGGCAGAATTGTGCAGACCGGGAACCGCTTTAAATGAGAATCCGGGCGTGATGCTTGGTATTGCTGTAGCAGAGCTTACACTCCGCGGTTGTGATAAGCTGACCTACCTGATGCCCAAACACCTTGAATCATTCGGCTTATGGATGGAACAGCTGGTCGCTGAAAGTACAGGTAAGCAAGGTAAAGGCGTTATGCCCTTCAGCGGTAGTCCTCTTTGCGGGGCTTCCTGTTATGGAAAAGACCGTTTTTTTGTAAAGACAGGCTTTTTAAATGATCAGAATGATGCCCAGCCAGTATTCGCTGCCGAGCTGGAAGCACTGAAATATCCGATGATCAATATTTTCATGAAAGATGAGCTTGATCTTGGGAAAGAATTTTTCAGGTGGGAAATCGCGACTGCCACAATTGGTGCAATCCTGGGGATTAACCCCTTCGATCAGCCAAATGTCCAGGAAAGCAAAAAATTCACCGGGGTATTGCTGGAGAAAGTAGAGAAGGACGGAAAATTACCACGGATGGAGCCTTCATTATGCGATGAATCCGTTATTTATTATGCCGGTGAAAAGAAGGAAAATGGAAAAGATCTGATGGAAGACCTGATGAAGGATATCAAGCTGGAATATGTAGCGTTCCAGGCATATCTTCCTGAAGAAACGGAAGTAAACAAAGCGCTTTCAGACATGCAGATGACAATTCAGAAAAATCTGAAAGTCCCGGCATCCGTTCAGTATGGCCCGCGTTATCTGCATTCCACAGGCCAATACCATAAAGGTGGCCCGAATACAGGGTTTTTCATCCAGTTTGTGAGCAATTCAGCTGTGGATATCCACATCCCCGGTCATAAATTTACTTTTGGAATGCTGAAGCGCGCCCAGGCAATAGGTGACAGGGAAGCATTATTAAAGCATAAACGTAAGGTAGTGTTGATCGACCTTGGTGATGATTATATTGCAGGCCTGAATACCGTAAAGAGAATTATCGATACTTTACAGCCTAGGCAGTTATCTCAGCCTAAATCAGCAGCGC
Organism: Bacteroidia bacterium; assembly: GCA_036386835.1. GTDB lineage: Bacteria > Bacteroidota > Bacteroidia > 2-12-FULL-35-15 > 2-12-FULL-35-15 > 2-12-FULL-35-15. The sequence goes on along the minus strand of DASVUX010000032.1, from coordinate 26,195 downwards.
AGCCGAAAGTGAAAAGAAAGAACACCTATTCAGCTTCCGATAATACAATACCTCAGGCCATTGTCCTGCTGAATACACCGGGTGTGAATCCCGGAGGTAAAGAATAACACTTTAAGAAATTGAAATTAAAGAAGGCCTTCAGAGAAATGAAGGCCTTTTTTCTGCCTGAAAAGGGAATTTTAGTGTATTTTTGAAATAAAAAGTTTGCAGAACAGAAAAACTTTTTATCTTTGCATCCCGATTTAGAAATAATAGGGCTTTTTTAAGAATATTAATTGCCTGTAACCAGGCGCAAAACATAAGCAACAATGTTACGTACATTCCAACCATCGCAAAAGAAAAGAAGAAACAAGCACGGTTTCCGTGAAAGAATGGCATCTGCTAATGGTCGCAGGGTGTTGAAATCCCGCAGGGCAAAAGGCAGAAAGAAATTAACTGTTTCTGACGAAAAAACTCATAAATAAGTCAATTTGAGAATGATACAATTTGAAAATTAGATATTAAAAAAATGCTTCTCAGCCGAGAAGCATTTTTTTTGCCCTAAAATGTTGAAAACCGCTTATAAAAATTAAGTCTTAAACCCCACGAAAAGGATATTTTCGTATTCATTTTCAAATTGATAAATTTTCACATCAGCACATTAAATTATGCCAAAAGATAACTCCATAAAATCAGTATTAATAATAGGCAGTGGCCCGATTGTAATAGGACAGGCCTGTGAATTCGATTATTCCGGTTCACAAGCGGCCCGTTCGCTAAAGGAGGAAGGTATAAAAGTCACCCTGATCAACTCAAACCCGGCTACGATCATGACGGACAAGGTTACCGCAGAAAATATCTACCTGCTGCCCCTTGAAGTGAAGTCGATCGTAAAGATCCTTGAGGAAAATAAAGATATTGATGCAGTATTGCCGACAATGGGCGGTCAAACCGCTTTGAACCTCGCAATGAAATGTGATGAGATGGGCATCTGGAAGAAATACAATGTCCGTATGATCGGTGTGGATATTGACGCCATAGAGGTTACGGAAGATCGTGATAAATTCCGCCAGCGGATGAATTCAATAGGGGTGGGGATGGCCCCTTCAAAGATCTGCCGCTCTTTCCTGGAAGGAAAGGAGATCGCCCAGGAATTCGGTTTCCCACTGGTTATACGCCCTTCCTTCACATTGGGCGGAAGCGGGGGAAGTGTTGTTTATCACAAGGAAGATTTTGACAAGCTGCTCGACAGGGGCCTTCATACATCACCAATCCATGAAGTATTGATCGATAAAGCTGTTCTTGGATGGAAAGAATATGAGCTGGAACTGCTCCGGGATAATAATGATAATGTTACAATCATTTGTTCGATAGAGAACTTTGATCCAATGGGTGTGCATACAGGCGACAGTATAACTGTTGCTCCTGCAATGACCTTGTCAGATACCACATTCCAGAAAATGCGTACCATGGCGATCATGATGATGCGCAGTATAGGTAATTTCGCGGGAGGATGTAATGTGCAGTTTGCGGTAAATCCTGATGATTCGGAAGAAATTATTGCTATAGAGATAAACCCGCGCGTATCACGTTCTTCAGCATTGGCAAGTAAAGCCACCGGGTATCCGATTGCGAAGATTGCCTCCAAGCTGGCCATAGGCTATAACCTTGATGAGCTGCAGAACCAGATCACTAAATCAACATCCGCGTTTTTTGAGCCAACCCTTGATTATGTAATCGTAAAGATCCCGCGCTGGAATTTTGATAAGTTCAAAGGCGCGAATCGTGAACTTGGCTTCCAGATGAAATCAGTAGGTGAGGTCATGGGAATTGGCCGCTGTTTCCAGGAAGCACTTCAAAAAGCTTGTCAGTCGCTTGAAATAAAGCGAAATGGTCTTGGAGCCGATGGAAGGGAAGTAACCAATCAGAATGAATTGCTGAAAAGTCTTGAACGCCCGAGCTGGAATCGCTTATTCCATATCTATGATTCAATAAAGCTGGGTATTTCTATAAAAACAATACAGAAATTAACCCGCATTGATCCGTGGTTTTTGAACCAGATCGAGGATCTTATCTTACTGGAGAACGAGATCTCAAAATATACTCTTACCACATTGCCGCGTGAGCTTTTATATGAAGCAAAACAGAAAGGTTATGCCGACAGGCAGATCGCTCACCTTCTCAAATGCCTGGAAAGCGAGGTTTTCAACCGAAGAAATGAACTGAATATTAAACGCGTTTATAAAATGGTTGATACATGTGCTGCGGAATTTGAAGCACAAACACCATATTATTACAGTACGTTTGAAGATGAGAATGAATCGATCGCCTCTGATAAGAAAAAGATCGTGGTGCTCGGCAGCGGCCCGAACCGTATAGGCCAGGGGATCGAATTTGATTACAGCTGTGTTCATGGCGTGCTCGCCGCAAAAGAGTGCGGGTATGAAACGATCATGATCAACTGCAACCCGGAAACTGTTTCCACTGATTTTAATGTTGCTGATAAGTTATATTTCGAGCCTGTTTTCTGGGAGCATATTTATGACATTATATTGAATGAAAAACCCGAAGGGGTAATCGTTCAGCTTGGCGGGCAAACAGCCTTAAAGCTTGCTGAAAAGCTGGAGCGATACGGGATTAAGATCATCGGAACGGATTATAAATCACTCGATCTTGCAGAAGACCGCGGAAGCTTTTCCAACCTGCTAAAAGAGCACAATATTCCATATCCTGAATTCGGTGTGATTGAAGATGCGGAACAGGCGGTTGAGCTTTCCAAGAGATTGGGTTTTCCTTTACTAGTAAGGCCTTCGTATGTATTAGGCGGCCAGAATATGAAGATCGTGATCAATGAACAGGAGCTGGAACAGCATGTTGTTAATCTTCTCAAAGATCATCCTGGCAACCAGGTATTGCTTGATCATTTTCTTGAAGGCGCAATTGAAGCCGAGTCTGATTCAATTTGTGATGGCGTGGATAATTACATTATCGGTATCATGGAACACATTGAACCTGCAGGGATTCATTCAGGTGATTCATACGCAGTATTACCACCTTTCGATCTGAGCGAAAACGTAATTAAACAGATCGAACAGCACACTAAGACCATTGCTATCGCTTTAAAAACAGTAGGGTTACTGAACATTCAGTTCGCCATAAAAAATGAAGTGGTGTACATTATTGAGGCCAATCCACGTGCATCCCGGACCGTCCCTTTCATTGCCAAAGCGTATGATGAACCGTATGTGAATTACGCGACAAAAGTAATGCTGGGTGAAAAGAAAGTGAAGGATTTTAAATTCAATCCGCGTAAAAAAGGCTATGCGATAAAGATCCCGGTTTTCTCCTATGAAAAATTCCCGGAAGTAACCAAAGAGCTCGGACCTGAAATGAAATCAACCGGTGAAGCGATTTACTTCATTGATGATCTCACGGATGAGTTTTTCCATAATATTTACTCTGAAAGAAATCTGTATCTGAGTAAGTGACCTCACCCCCTTACTCCTCTCTCTTTGGAGAGGGGAGTAAGGGCTTATTACAACTCCCCTTCAAAAACAAAACAATCACCAAACTGATTCTTCAGGTTGGTTTTTCCTTGAAATATTCCATAAAGAGTGGAGCCGCTGCCGCTCATAGAAGCATAAACTGCACCTGCTTCATAAAGCTGTTCTTTTATCTTTTTTATTGCAGGAAATTGCGGAAAGATAGAATCTTCAAAATCATTCTGAATACATTCTTTCCAGTCGTCTATTGCTAAATTCTGAATATCGTCTTCAAGGGAGCGGGCAGGAGTTTTAGGCTTTACACCGCTGTAAGCTTTGGCTGTATTCACATGTATGTTGGGATAAACAAGAACGATGTAATATCCTTTCAGGTTTACACTGACTGATTCATATTCATCACCCTTGCCTTCAGCAAAAGCCGGCTTGTTGCTGATAAAGAAAGAGCAATCGCTTCCCAGTAGCCTTGCATAATGATGCATTTCTCCCCAGGCAATGTCGAGTTCGAATTTTTCCTGCATCAGCCTGATAAAGAAGGCCGCATCTGAAGATCCCCCCCCAAGCCCCGCACCGATAGGAATATGTTTATGAAGATGGACTTTGATTTTTGGAAGTACAAGGTCTTGAGAAATCAGGTTGTAAGCCTTTACTATTAAATTCGAAGATGGGTCACCCGGGATCGTAATTCCGCTTGAAGTGAATGTTACATTTTCCTTCGATTCAGTATTTTCAACTACCTCAAGTGCATCCCTGAGGCCGACAGGATACATCACACTTTGAATATTGTGAAAGCCATCACTTCGTTTTTCAATGATATTAAGTCCGATATTTATTTTAGCGTTGGGAAATGTGATCATAATACAAAGTAAACGAAAACACATATATAACACCTACAGATTCGTAAATTCGTATAGATTCGCTATCTGTACCACAGATTCGTTATTCGTACATATTTTTAGTATTTTAGCACTCCTTAATCAAAGCATAGAAAGATGAATTATTTGGATTTTGAAAAACCAATCGCTGAATTGGTGGAACAGCTTGAAAAAGTGCAGCAGGTTGCTGAAAAAAGCGGGGTGGATGTATCTAAAACCACTGCCGATATTGAAGAAAAGATAAAACAAGCCCGTACGGAGATATACAGTAATTTAACTCCATGGCAGCGTGTACAGGTGTCGAGGCACCCTGACCGTCCTTATACCTTAGCCTATATCGATTATATCACCGGTGGAACGTTCATGGAATTGCATGGCGACAGGACAGTTAAGGATGATAAAGCGATGGTAGGCGGTTTCGGAAGTGTTGACGGACAAACCGTGATGTTCATCGGACAGCAGAAAGGGATCAATACCAAGATGCGCCAGATCCGAAACTTCGGAATGCCGAACCCTGAAGGATATCGTAAAGCTCTCCGTTTAATGAAGCTGGCGGAAAAATTCAACAAGCCTATTGTAACGCTGATTGATACTCCGGGTGCTTATCCGGGTCTTGAGGCGGAAGAACGCGGACAGGGTGAAGCGATCGCAAGAAATTTGCTTGAAATGTCGCAGCTGAAAGTGCCTGTGATCTGCATAGTGATCGGGGAAGGCGCATCAGGTGGCGCATTAGGGATAGGTATCGGTGATAAAGTATTAATGCTGGAGAATACCTGGTATTCTGTAATTTCTCCGGAATCATGCTCTTCCATTTTATGGAGAAACTGGAATAATAAAGAGCGTGCTGCGGAAGCGCTGAAATTAACAGCGACCGACATGCTTGGAAATAAGCTTATTGACGGGATTATTCCTGAACCATTGGGTGGTGCTCATAATAACCACCAGGAGATCTTCTCGACTGTTAAAGAAGAGATCAAAAAGCACATAGCGGAACTCCAGAAACTCGACCCTAAAAAACGTGTAGACCTTCGTATTGAGAAGTTTTGCGCAATGGGAGTGGTTGAGGAAGCGAATTAGTTTCGGGTTTGGCGATTGAAGGTTTAGTCGCAAACCGGCTTCCTGATGGTTAAATTTATGGAGCTTTACAAACGATAGAAAGTTAAGCCGCACTCATTGATTCGGGAATTCGTTTTACATTCGTTATTCGTACATTTTAAAAATCAAACTGGGCTGTCTTTTCCGGGTTCACCAGTTTTGCGCTTTTCTCCACATCGTCAAGATAAAAATGCATCATGTTCGATTGTTCAGGGAGGTAATCATAAAGCAATGTATTCATTGCCGTTACTTTGCCTTTACTTATAAAAGGGACAGATTCGAGATAACACCAGGTAGCATCCATATCGGTTTCAAAGCCAACGAAGGTCAGTGACTGCAGTTTTCCGCCTACATTCACCTTGAAATTTTCCGTTATATAGTTAAATACAAGTACCTGCACATCCTTGTTCTTGGATGAAGAGGCAAGGTCGATCTTCTTTCCGTATTTCCTGAATAATGCATCCTCCAGGTCATCGGTAAATAATTTGCAGCTGACATCCAGGGTTTGTTTTTTCGTATCCATCCTCACTTCCGTCAGGCTCAGGTAAAACCGGTGGATCGGGGTAAAAGAGGTGACGATTAAAAAAAGGCCGGAGATGATAAGGGCTTTTGCCGGAAAATAAGTAATCTTGCTGCGCTTCATTTTATAAAAATAAGACATTTTGAACGGTTTTTATATCTGGTTCAGTACCGGTTTTGCACACATTGCAGATCTTCAGGGCTATGACCACATTCTTTTCCTGGTCGCACTTTGTGGAAGCTATACGTTAAAAGAATGGAAAGGCTTGCTGATGCTTATAACTGCGTTTACAATCGGCCATTCCCTGACACTGGCATTGAGCGTCCTTCGTATCATCAATATTGATGCCGGGTTGGTCGAATTCCTTATCCCTGTTACCATCCTTTTTACCTGCATGTTTAATCTGTATAAAAGGAATGAACCGGTTAAAGAAAATTTTGGCGGAAATTACTGGCTGGCATTGATCTTCGGATTAATTCACGGTTTAGGATTCTCCACGCTGCTACGCTCACTGCTGGGCTCGGCTGATAACATCTTATCACCATTATTCGCCTTTAATATAGGTTTAGAAGCCGGTCAGCTAATAATCCTTACAGTTATTTTGTTATTTTCTGTAGCTTTAACAAGCCTTTTTAAGATCCAAAGAAACCGGCTGGATTTCTTTATTTCTTCTGCCGTTTTTGGAATCGCTTTTATGATGGCGGTTGAACGGTTTGGCGAACTGGTAAAATGACAAAAACTAATTGATTGATTATATAAGCACATTTTAGAATGAAAAAGATATTAATAGCATGTTTTCTGTTCGCTTGGGGAATTTCTGTTTCCCAGAACCTCAGGAATAATCCCAAATCAAATCACGGTAATAAGTTTGAACAGCTCGGGACCATTCTCCCGACCCCGAATAATTACCGTGCAGCTTCCGGAGCCCCGGGAAATCAATACTGGCAGCAGCGTGCAGATTATGATATTGATGCTTTCCTTAACGAGAAAGAACTGAAACTTGAAGGCAGCGAGCAGATCACGTATTATAATAACTCACCGGATGCCCTTAGCTATCTCTGGCTCCAGCTTGATGAGAACCAGCACAATGCGAACAATGAAGCCAATTATTTTGATGCAAGCAAGGTCACGCAGCCTGTTACTGATATTCAGCTGGAAGCCCTGGATCCCAAGAAGCAGCTTAAAGACGGTGGCGTTAATATCCTCAGCGTTACCGATGCTATGGGCAAAGGTTTGTCTTACGTAGTAAACAACACCATGATGCGGATCGACCTCCCGGTCTCATTAAAATCAAAACAACAGATCATCTTTAAAATAAAGTGGAATTATAAGATTCCTGAGCGTATGAAGGTGGGCGGACGCGGAGGCTACGAATTTTTTGAAGGTGATGGGAACAGTCTCTTTACCATTTCTCAATGGTACCCGAGAATGTGTGTGTACAATGATTATGGCGGCTGGAACAACAAGCAATTTACCGGGAGGGGCGAGTTCTCGCTTGCTTTTGGGAATTTCAAGGTACGCATGAAGGTGCCTGCGGACCACGTGGTAGCTGCTACGGGTGTTTGCTCTAATTATGCTTCGGTGCTTAACCCGGCCCAGCTTGCCAGGTGGACTAAATCGCAGACAAGCGACAGGCCTGTGGAGATCGTTACACTTGAAGAAGCAAAGGCAAGAGAAAAAGCTCCTGATCAGACCGGCTTTAAAACATGGATTTACAGTGCAGAGAATGTACGTGATTTTGCCTGGGGCAGTTCCCGGAAATTTATCTGGGATGCCATGGGAATAAAGCAGGGAAATAAAAATGTGATGTGCATGAGCTATTATGCAAAAGAAGCTTATGGACTCTATAACAAATATTCTACAAAAGCCGTTGCCCACACTATCCGAACATACTCCAAATACACGATCGATTACCCATATCCGACAGCTATAAGTGTTGAAGCATCGAATGGAATGGAATACCCGATGATCTGCTTTAATTACGGGAGAACAGAGGCAGACGGAACTTACACAGAAAAAACAAAATACGGAATGCTTGGGGTGATCATCCACGAGGTCGGACATAATTTTTTCCCGATGATCGTAAATAGTGATGAACGCCAATGGAGCTGGATGGATGAAGGGCTGAATACATTTGTGCAGTTCCTTACCGAACAGGAATTTGATAATAACTATCCGTCCAATCGAGGGCCTGCTTATAAGATTGTTGATTACATGAAGCTCTCAAAGGATCAGCTGGAGCCGATCATGACCAACAGTGAGAATATAAATAATTTCGGGGCGAATGCGTATGGCAAGCCGTGTACCGCGTTGAACATTTTGCGGGAAACTGTGATGGGCCGTCAGCTTTTTGATTTTGCGTTCAAACAATATGCACAGCGCTGGGCATTCAAACACCCGACCCCGGCAGATTTTTTCAGGACCATGGAAGATGCTTCCGGTGTTGACCTCGACTGGTTCTGGAGGGCATGGTTCTATGATACGGACCCGGTTGATATTTCACTGGACAGTGTAAAAGCATTTACTCTCGACAAAGCAAAAACCGTCCAGGAAAAAATAGAAACCGTGAAGCCAAACCGCCCGGATGCACCGTTTGAACATATTTCGAAAATCCGCAACCGTGAAAGCGGGATAAAATTCCTGGTTGATATTGATACAGCTTTGCGCGATTACTATTACTATAACAAACCTACTGAAGAGGACCTGAATGCTACAATCAGCAAGGATCAGAATGCGAAACTAAGCGTTCCAACGGATGAAGACTTTAAAAGATTTGAAGGCAATTTTTACTATGAGCTGACTTTTTCAAATAAAGGCGGGGCAGTAATGCCGGTGATAATCCAGTGGAATTATGCCGATGGATCCAGTGAAGTGGAAAGGATCAGCGCTTATATCTGGAGGAAGGATGAAAATAACTTTACCAAGGCTTTCGTAAAGTACAAGGAAGTAAAATCCATTAAAGTGGATCCATACCGTGAAACAGCGGATATCGATGAAGAAAATAATCTATGGCCGAAAGCAGAGGTAAAGACCCGCTTTGAGCTTTATAAGTCAAAGCGCACCGGCCGCTTTGATACGAATGATGTAAATTACATGCAGAAAGCGCAGGAGAAGAAGTAGGTAGCATGACATCGGGCCGAAGGATTTAATTCAAATATTAATTGGGCTCGTGCCTGTATAAAATGTCTGTGTCCTGGCCTTGATGGTCGTAATATCTACAAACAATGAACTATATAATCGCTGCACTCATCATTATCATAGCCATTGAGCATCTCTATTTTCTCTGGCTGGAAATGTTTGCATGGACGACTACTGCAAAGAAAGTCTTCCGCCAGTTCCCTGAACATCTGTTTGAACCGACCAAGTCGCTTGCGGCCAACCAGGGGCTGTACAATGGTTTTCTTTCCGCAGGATTAGTATGGTCTTTGTTCATTCCTGATCCCGAATGGCATTTTAATGTCGCGGTTTTCTTTCTGGGTTGTGTTTCCGTTGCCGGGATTTACGGAGCTTTAACCGCAGCAAAAAAAATCTTCTACATCCAGGCAATGCCTGCTCTTATTGCACTTGCTTTACTTGTTTTCAATAAGTTCCTATGAAAAATTTACTTCTGGCAATTGTCTTTATGGGTAGCAGCGCAGTCTATGGACAAAGCATTTATAATGAGTTCAAACCGGAATATTACCAGGCGAAAAAAGAGGTGAATGACAGCCTGGTTAATTTTTTAAGGGCACGTCCCCTTCTCGATTCGATAAAATCTGCTGTTGAAGATACCTCTATCCTCCCTTTGAAAGTTCATGTGATCGGATTGTATTTGAATAAATGGAGCTATGATTCTTTAGCTGTTTCCAAAGCGAAAGTATATATGATAGATCGGAATCGCGAGGTTTCCGGTCCTTATAGTATACCAGTCAGGGCTCCTCTAAAGTTCAGTATAAATATATTTGAGCCCGGACTTGAAGAACATGCGAATGTTTTTAAAGAGGCTGACAAAAATTCAACATCTTTATATTCCAGGGAAGAAATAGATGTAATAAAAAAGCTAACAGTCCTCGGGACCAGGAAAACAGGTTTGGAAAACTGGATAAGAATCGACATTAAAGTCAGCTCTTACCGATATGACAAAAACGGGGACGGGGACTTTCATGAGCTTGAATATAGCGGTTGGGTCCAGGATTCTCAGTTTTATATAAGACCCTGCAACTAAAATCTTCAATAATCCAGTTACACGAGATTATCCCCCGATCTGAATTGAAACATTCTGGCCTTCATTTTCGGAAGGCGCTTCATCTCCATCTTTCATCAGCCTGGTATTATTATCAGGTGTCCGGTCAATTAACTTGTTATAAGGATCGATACCCACTTTTACAGGTTCTTCATCCACAATGATCTCAAATTCCATTTTGCCTTTGTTGATCTTCCGTTTCTGCAGATATAATTCCGTTTCCTTCTTCTTGCCGCCTTCTTCCTTTGATCCGAAGATCCCGATATCGATCCAGTCGTTTACAGCCACTACTTTCATTTTGCCAATGCTGTCCGCTTTCATTTTCTTGCTTTCAACAGAGATCTTTACCAGGTATTTACCCCCGGAAGTTTTGGTATAAGAGCATTTTGTCGTTTTGTTTTCGTAAAGTGTAATGCTTTCGAACATATCATTGATGATATATTTTAAGCTGTCCGGTGTTGCAGCGCGAAGGAAACTGATGAATTCCTTTGAGGTTGTATATGGCGGTTCCTGGTAAGCTACTTTCTTAATGTATTTAGCCAGGGCTGCATTCAGCGAATCCTCACCGATATAATCTTTTAAAGCGTACATAACGACACTGCCCTTGTTATAATGAATGTACTGCTGGTTCTCCACAAGCAGCAAAGGCCGCTCTTTTTTTCCTTCAGTAGCCCTTCCTTTCAGGTATTCATTCATCTCATATTTCAGGAATTTTTTCATCGCCTGCTTACCGAATTCTTTTTCCATCACCATCAATGCAGAGTATTGCGACATGGTTTCCGACATAAGCGTCCCGCCCTGTACATTGCCGCCAATCACCTGGTGCGCCCACCATTGGTGCGCAACCTCATGTGCTGTTACATAAAAAGGATAGTCGATCGACTCAGGATCCGTTTCATCGATCTTAGCAATAAAGCCGATCCCTTCGGAAAAAGGAATAGTGTTCGGGAACGATTGCGCGAAGGTTGCATAACGCGGAAATTCCAGGATCCTTACCTGGCGGTGCTGGTATGGACTAAAGTTCTTTGTATAATAGTCAAGCGATTTTTTTACACCGTTGATCATCCGGTCGAGATTATATTCATGTCCTTTATGATAATAGATCTCAATCGCAACATCTTTCCATTTGTCTTTTTTTACTTCATAGCTTGCTGAAAGGAAAGAATAAAAGTTAAGGATCTTGCAATCCATTTTGTAATGGAAATACTTTCTTCCGTCCTTTTCCCATTCTTTCTGCAGATAGCCGGGCGCGATAGCGATCTGTCCGGGTACAGTGCTGACGATGCATTCGAAATTGATCCAGTCAGCATCCGCACTTATATATGTGTTCATCAGTGCAAGACTGTCATTTATGCTTGCCATGCGTTCTTTAACAGGAAGACCATGCTTCTTTCGGGCTGTACCCTCGCTCAGCTCACTGTCAGGGTTGTAGCCCAATGACGGAAGGTAGCCGCTGTTGAAGAATGTGCCGTTGTAAACAATAGCTGTTCCGGGGTCGGAACTCTTGAATCCTTTTGGAAAATACTGAAGGTCGATGTCGAACCGGACAGAATCCCCTGGTTCCAGGGGAGACGCGAGTTTATAAATATAGAATCCGTTATCCTTATCATCCAGCACCTTTGTTACCTGGCGCGCGAACTTAAATTCATTTACAGTAACCGCTGAAGACATATTCACGATAATGCTGTCAACCTTACGTTTACTTTTATTGGTAAGCATATAATAGCCCTTCATTTTTGCACCGCGTTCCTGCGGGAAGATATCTACATTCCAGAATACTGAAGTGATCCTCGGCTGCTGCGTTCTGGAAAAGCGCTTGTACTTTTTTTCAAATTCGGCCTGGTTCTTTTCCTCATCTTTCGAAGAAATATTCTTATTAAGGACATTTGTATTGTAAAAAATAAAACTTCCTAAAAGGATAAATACCAGCAGGGAAAAGCTGAACGCAAGCTTTGCTCTCCTGTTAAATAAAGTCCGCGCAACCTTAAGCCGGTTCCTGAAACCTTTTTCTTTTCCGCGCGCCCATAAAAGCCCTGAAAGTATGATCAATAAAAGGCAAAGCGAACCCCAGTAAAACTTAAATACCATGAAGGAGTAAAGTGAATGTCCATATCCGTTCATATCAGAATAAGGAAGACGGGGGCCACTGCTGTTAAATAAAATAAGCGGGTTATTCCATTCAAGGAGTCCGAATGCAAAAGGAACGATCATCAGCACAAGCACGGCAACAAAATAAGCGACATACTTGTTATTGATAATTACCTGGATTGCCATGGCCATTACACAGATGAATGTAAGTCCTATCAGTTTAAATCCGAACAGTTCTTTGAAATACTGGAGGGGTTCTACATTGTAATAGCCGTTATACACCTGGATCATTATTCCCGTAAGCATCACCACGATGAGTAAAACCACCTGGACCAGGATCAACGCTATCAGCTTCGATGCAAAGCTTACGTTCGCCCTCAGGGGCGCTGTTCCTACAAGCTCATCCACCTTCGAATCGCGTTCACGCCAAACGAGGATCCCGGAATAAAAAACAATAAGAATCAGCATAAAGAACTGGAAAGTTGCGCCACCGATCTGAAGGATCTGGTAAGTCACAGGATAAGTTGAAGTTCCATAGATCAGGCCCAGCTGTGTAGTAACTAAAACCAGGGTAAGGATACTCAGTGCAACAATGATCAGGAAGAATATGCTTTTAACGATCTTGTTAAATTCGAATTTTGCGAGGAACCAGGTTTGATACCAGCTGTATTCAAGGGTAAACACCTGGGCAGGTTTTGGAATATCAGACAATGCCTGGATAGGGGCGGAGGCCAGTGAGAGCATTTCCTTTTTATTCTTTTTTCCAAAGAATGAAATAGGTTCGTTAAACTGGCTGAAGCTGAAACGGAGGTAAGCAAGTATGGTGATCCCCAGGCCGATCCCAAACCACAATAAGCGGTTATATAATAAAACATCCCGGAATGGTATAGGAAGAATATTCTGCTCCGCAGGTGACCAGTATTTAGTTACTTTATTCAGCGCTTGTTCCCCGAAAGGCTCAAGAATTGCCGCCATTTGCTGATTGTCTATGTCCTGGAGCAGCGATGTGGATACCGCTTTCACAAGGATCAGTGCCACACATCCTACATATCCCGCGATCATATTCCGTGTGAAAGTGACAAAAGAAAAGAAGATCGCCCCAATCAAAAGAGTGTTTGGGACTACAAAGTAAATGAAAGGCTGGAGGTAGTTCAGCAGGTTGAAAGGCCCGAGCTTATCCGGTTCAATTCCCGGGAATGTGCAGGCAAGCATATGCCCAAGCACCGAGCCCGACATAACAAACAGCGCGACTAAGAAAGAGGCACTGAACCTTCCGAACATATAACCTGCTTTACTGATGGGTTTAGTGAATAGAAGCGGGTGCATATTGTATTGAAAGTCCTTATATACAGAGGGGGCGATGATCGTGATAAGGATAATAGCCCCTACCAGGTCGGTGTTAAGCCCGTTCAGGATCCCTGCGATTGCTGTGGCCGAGTTAATTGTAGTATTGCTGTCGCTCACAGTTCCGCCCAGTAAACCTGCAATCAGGGAAGCAAAAAGAACTGAAAGCAGGAAGAATACAAGGAAGAAAATATAGGTAGCCGGCTTTTTGAACCAGAGTTTTAATTCGAAGAGGAAAATTTGTAAAAACATTTCTTGATATTTTATAATTAGTTGGGTACAGATAACAATGAAAACGAATATTTCGAATCATTTCTATTCGTAAATACGTTTTTAATTCGCATCCGTACTAATTAGTTATGGTTGCAAAATATACATCTTCAAGATCTGCATGTACCGGCAAAAAGGAGGTGTCAGGCTGCGACTCGCTGAAAACATGCACCTGGATCTTTCCCTCAACTACTTTGGTTGAGATCACCTTGAAAGCCGTTCGGTGATCCGACAATTCTTCCTTATCAATCATTTTCATCCAGATTTTGCCTTTCATATTATCAATTGTCTGCGTGGGTTTCCCTGAAAGAAGAATGGTTCCCTGGTTCATGATCACCATGTTGGAGCAGAGATTCCTTACATCATCCACAATATGGGTGGACAGGATCACTATGACGTTTTCCCCGATCTCGCTCAGAAGATTATGGAAGCGGTTCCTTTCCATGGGATCCAGTCCTGCCGTTGGCTCATCCACGATGACAAGCTTTGGGTTTCCTAAAAGCGCCTGTGCAATGCCGAAACGCTGTCTCATTCCGCCCGAATAATCACCGATATTCCTTTTCCTGGCTTCAAAAAGATTGGTCTGGTTCAAAAGTGCTTCACAGATCTCTTTTCGTTCCTTCGGATTGGAAATCCCTTTCAGGATAGCAAAGTGATTGATCATGTCCCATGCGGAAACTTTAGGATAAAACCCGAAGTCCTGTGGCAGGTAGCCCAGCACCTTCCGAACCTCATCTTTTTGTTTAACAACATCAATATCCCCAAGGGTTATGGTTCCGCTGTCGGCCTCCTGTAACGTTGCGATTGTACGCATTAAAGAAGATTTACCAGCACCATTCGGCCCAAGGAGACCGAACATCCCGCTGCCAATCTGCAGGTTAATATTATTAAGGGCCTTCAGGCCGTTGGAGTATGTCTTGGAAAGGTTGGTGATTGTTAGGTCCATCAGGTTGTTTTCAGTTAAAATTCGGTTTATGACGATAAGGAACTCCGGTTGTTACAGGATTCTGAGTACTGTTAAATATTTTTTCTGTTAGATGCAACCAATGATACGAAAATATCATCTTTTACATGAAAGCGGCTCATTAAAGATATGAGCATGTTTTTAACTGTAGGTTTTTACAGTTAATAATAAGATTATTTTAGAGAGAGAATGCCTTGCCCCGTACAGCAAGGCATTTTTTTATATAAAAAAAGCCCTCCGGAGAGGGCTTTTATGATCTGATCCTGTTTTATTTCATCTCATTGATAATGGCAACGGTTTCATTCAGGTAAATATCCTTTTTCAGGGCTTTATGGAAATCTTTGGTCTTTGTAACTTTCACCGAGTCGGAGCCATGATGCTCAGTATCTGCCTTTAAGGTCATAATCTCTATTCCCTGGATCTCTTTATCAAGCTCCTCCATCTTCTTGGCCTCTTCTTTATTTTTTTTCTGCTCAGCCACGTATTTGTCAAAATTCAGGGAAACCACCGTATTGTCTTTTTGTTTCTTAAGACGTTTGGCCGCATCATTCAGCAGTGCGAACCCTGCACTGTTCTTCACACGGCTTTCACTGGCCGATTTAAGTTTCTCAACAGAATAAGCCGGTTTCAAAGGACTGTATTTTGCCGGTGCGATCTCATCCCATGCCATCGGATAATCCTGCTCTTTTTCACCCTGGTCAAGCAGGTAATACGGATCGGGAAGGATAATATCAGGAACAACCCCTTTCAGCTGTGTAGCACCGCCATTGATGCGATAGAATTTCTGAGTGGTGATCTTCACCTGTCCGAGCGGTTTAATCGTATTGTACTGAGGCGGTAAATAATCATCCAGGTCATAAAAACGCTGCACCGTGCCTTTACCAAAACTTGCCGGGGAAGTCCCCACGATCACTCCGCGCTTATAATCCTGTATTGCTGCTGCCATGATCTCGGAAGCGGAAGCGGAGTTGGAATTTACCATTACTACCAGCGGACCATTGTAAACTACAGCGGGATCTTTATCTTCAAGCAGCTGTGGAATGCCTGTTTTTTGCTTTACCTGGACTATCGGGCCTTTATCAATGAATAAACCTGCCATATCCACCACATCCGGTAAAGAGCCACCCCCGTTATAGCGAAGATCGAGGATCACCCCGTCCACATTCTCAGCCTTTAATTTCTCAAGTTCTTTTTTAATGTCTGATGAGCAGCTGCGTCCGCCTTTTCCGCTAAAGTCGGCATAGAAGGAGGGAAGCTTTATATAGCCGATGTTCTTTTTTCCTTTAAGGATGACAGATTGGGCGTAGCTTTCTTCAATAACAACAATATCACGGATAAGCGGGATTATCATGGTGGAACCGTCCGGTTTCCTTACCGTCAGCCTCACTTCTGTACCCTTTTTGCCGCGGATAAGCGGAAGCACATCGTCCATTCTCATATCCACTATATCTACTGGTTCCGCGGAACCTTGCGCGACTTTTAAAATAATGTCTCCCGGTTTCAGCTGGCCTTGCTTCCAGGAGGCGCTGCCCGGAACGATGCTTGAAACCTTGGTATACCCGTCTTTTTCCTGGAGCTGGGCACCAATGCCTTCCAGCTGTCCGCTCATGCTGATATCGAAATTGGCTTTATCCTTAGGAGGAAAAAATTCCGTATGCGGGTCATAAACTCCGGTTATCGAATTAAAATATACAGAAAGGCGGTCGTTACGGTCGAATTCCTTTATACGTTTAAAATAATCATCATTACTTTTCAGCACTTTTTTGCGGGCATCCGCTTCCAGCTCTTCTTTTGATCTGATCTTTACCGTATCGCTTTTTTCTTTGGCTTTCTCCTGGTTGTCCATCATTTCCACCATCCTCGCGAGGGTTTGATACTTCAGTGATTTTCTCCAGGCTTCTTTCAGGTCTTCACTGTTCTTTGCATAACTGATCTTCTCCTCATCAAGCTGGATTTCTTCATCTTTGTTAAAGTCAAATGGTTTATCCAGGATCTCTTTGTAATAAGCCTGGGCTTCATCCACCCGTTTGGTTATAATATCGTAAGAACGATTAAAAAAACTGAATTTGCCGTTGTTGATATCCTCATCAATGGTCCGTTTCATCTTTTCGAGTTCATCCACGTCCGGCTGGAGAAGAAACTTTTTATTGTAATCCAGGCGCTGCATGTAAAGCTTATACACCTTGTCTGCAAAGTCATCATTCAGCGTAAGGGGGGCATAATGGACATTATTAAGACTTTGCATCAGGATCTGGTCGATGGCTTCATCCTTATCGGTCTTTGCCCTGAATGAATATGTAAATGAAAATGCGGCTATTGCTGCTGCAGGAACGAGGAACAGCAGTTTTTTATTAATTGGTTTCATAATTACGATACTAATTTTTACGAATTTACTCTAAATACTAATTGATACTAATTTATTAATCTGAGCTTATAAACGTTTCAAACGGGAGTTTTTACATTAAAATGTGATGAATGGTTAATTTTGCTTTGAAGGTGTTTAGCTTCCCGAATGTATATACTCTCTCCCAATTAACCAACAGGTTTCTTTAAAGTTCATTAAAATTCTGTTCCAGAAATATTATTTAACAATTTATAACAGAATGTTTTTTTGCTATACATTTGATCAGGAAAATTCCACACCCATAACCAAACCCTAAAAACTTCCCAGGCAAATGTCGAAACGACTTCTATTGCTCATTGCGGGCCTTGTTGCTGCCGCTCTGATAGGACTTACTGTGTTCAGTAAATCACATTCAGGTTCCACGGATCAGAAAGAAAATGCTGCTTTCAGTGCGTATATCAGCGCCTATACATCCGGAACAATTTCAAATGAATCTACGATCAGGATCCTTCTTGCAAACGAAATGGAGTCACCAATTGAGACCGGTAAGCCTGTGGATAAAAAGCTGTTCAGTTTCTCTCCTGATATTAAAGGAACTACCGTGTGGGTTGATAGCCGTACTATTGAATTCCGCCCGGAAAAGCTCCTGCCGGGCAGCACCCGCTATAAAGCTGAATTTTTTCTTTCAGAAGTGATGGATGTACCGCGTGAATTTGGAACTTTTGAATTTGATTTTCAAACCCTGCAGCAGTCCTTCGAGGTTTTTATTGACGGGATGACCACAACTGATAAAAAAACACTTCGCCTGCAGCGGCTTGATGGTACGCTCGCGACCGCTGATGTGGCTGATCCTGCACTAATCGAGAAGATAGTAACCGCAGTACAGAATGGAAAAAAGCATACAATTACCTGGACACATGAGCCGAACCGGACAACACATCATTTTTCCATTGATGGAATTATCCGTTCAGAGAAACCAGGAAAGGTTCAGCTGAATTGGAACGGGGAATCTATCGGGACTGAAATCCAGGGCAGCAAGATCATTGATATTCCTGCTTTGGGAGATTTTAAAGTTATGGATGTTAAAATGGTTCAATCCCCGGAACAATATGCGGTACTGCAATTCTCTGATCCGATCCTTGAAGGTCAGGACCTTGACGGCCTGATCACGCTTACCGGTGGAAGCACCCTTAAATATGTAATTGAAGGCAATGAGATTCGGGTGTATCCACAGGCACGACAGGTGGGCGCACGCACAATCACAGCAGAGGCGGGAGTGAAAAATATACTCGGGATGCCTTTAAAAGAGCGCTATGCGATGGAGATCATGTTCGAGGAAATAAAACCTGCAGTCGAGCTGATTGGTAAAGGCGTGATCCTTCCAAATTCCAATGGGCTGATCTTCCCTTTCAAAGCAGTAAGCTTAAAGGCAATTGACCTGAAGATCCTCAGGATTTACGAGAAGAATATTCCTCAGTTCCTGCAGGTGAACAGCCTGGACGGTGAAAGAGAATTAAGACGTGTAGGAAAAGTGGTATTAAAAAAGACTATCCAGCTTACACAAAAGAGTGCTGCTGATCTCGGTAAGTGGAATACATATTCATTTGACCTTGCTGAGCTGATCAAAACAGAACCTGGGGCAATCTACAAAGTGATCATCAGCTTTAAAAAGGAGTATTCGACTTATACCTGCGCGGATGGTGATAATGAAACCGGTGTCAACACCGGATTGCAGGAAGTCGCGGAAGATAATGATGAGGATGAGCATGAATGGGATTATTACGGGGATTATTATTATGATGACTATGAATATTATGACTATGACTACCAGGAGCGTGAAAATCCCTGCAAAAGCTCGTATTACAGGAATAAAGATGTCAGCAGGAATATTCTCGCTTCTGACCTGGGTCTTATAGCAAAAAGAGGAAAGGACGGTTCAATGACCTTCGTGGTAACAAACCTGGTTACTACCAAACCTGTGGGCGGGGCAAGCATCGAGCTGTATGATTATCAGCTCCAGGTATTAAAGACCCTTAAGACGAACAGCGAGGGGTTGTGTGAGGCGACTTTCAAAAAGAAGCCGTTCCTGATGCTGGTGAAAAGCGGTGACCAGAGAGGATATCTTAAGCTGGACGATGGTTCATCATTATCCGTAAGCGCATTTGAAGTTTCGGGAGAAGAAGTCCAGAAAGGCCTGAAAGGCTTTATATATGGTGAGCGTGGCGTATGGCGCCCCGGTGATACCCTGTTCCTTTCTTTTATTTTGGAAGACAAACTGAATACATTGCCGAAGAGCCACCCGGTTCAGTTCGAGTTACTGAACCCGCAGGGGCAGGTGTTCAGAAAGATCACAAGATCAAACAGCGTAAACGGGTTTTACAATTTCACAACAACAACTGAAAAATCATCACCAACCGGAAACTGGACAGCCAGGATAAAAGTGGGAGGTGCATGGTTCACAAAAAACATTAAGATAGAAACGATCATGCCGAACAGGCTGAAGATTGATCTCAACTTTAAGCCGGGTAAGTTGTCGGTTACTGATAAAGATGCGAACGGAACTCTTATGGTAAAGTGGCTGCACGGAGCTGTTGCAAAGAACCTGAACGCGAAAGTAGAAGTGACCCTTAGTGAAACAGAAACGAAATTCAAAAAGTATGAAGGATATTTGTTTGATGATGTGGCGAGGGATTTCAGCTCAGAGGCGCAAATGATCTTCGATGATAACCTCAACGACCAGGGAGTGGCGATAATCAAACCAAACCTTAATGTCAATGATGCTGCACCGGGGATGCTTAGAGCAGGGTTTAAGGTCCGCGTATTTGAGCAGGGAGGCGCATTCAGCGTTGACCAGTTCTCACTTCCATACTCGCCTTATTCATCGTATGTCGGAATAAAAGTCCCGGAAGGCGATAAATTTTCCGGGATGCTTGTGACAGATACTGACCACCAGGTGAAGGTGGCAACAGTTGACCCTGATGGGAAACCTGTATCAAGAAAGCTGAAGGTGCAGGTTTATAAAGTATCGTGGAGATGGTGGTGGGACAGTTATGACGGGGATCTTGCGAGCTATGTCGGGAATAATTACAAGGAAGCATACCAGGAATCGGAGCTTATAACAAGCAATGGGGCAGGACAATTTAAATTCCGTGTTAACCGCCCTGAATGGGGAAGGTTTTATGTACGCGTTACGGATACAGAAAGCGGCCATACTACGGGTCAAACGGTTTATATCGACTGGCCATCCTGGGCCGGGCCGTCACCTAAAGGTAATGACGGGGCGACCTTACTTTCCTTCAGCAGTGATAAGAAACAATACAATGTTGGGGAGGAAGTGAAGCTCGTGATCCCTTCGGCCGAAGGCGGACGTGCTTTAATAAGTATTGAAAGCGGGTCTAAAGTGATCAATTCATATTGGGTTGATACGAAAAAAGGGGAGACGAATTATTCCTTTAAAGCGACTGCTGAGATGACCCCGAATATTTATGTGAATGTAACCATGGTCCAGCCGCATGCCCAGACGGTAAATGATCTCCCTATCAGGTTATACGGAGTGATCCCGGTCCTGGTTGAAGATCCAGGAACCCATTTGTTTCCCGTGGTGACTACTCCTGAAGTGTGGAAGCCTGAAAGTAAATGCAGCTTTACGGTGTCCGAGAAGAACGGGAAAGGTATGACTTATACCGTTGCGATAGTTGATGAAGGATTACTTGACCTCACCCGCTTTAAAACGCCTGACCCTTGGGCAGCGTTCTATGCAAAGGAAGCGCTTGGTGTAAAGACATGGGACCTGTTTGACCAGGTAATGGGTGCTTTTGGAGCAGAGTTATCGAGGATCCTTGCCATAGGCGGTGATGGCGATATCAATGGCAAAGGCGGAAACAAAGCAAACCGTTTTAAGCCCATGGTAAAATTCTTTGGGCCTTACCAATTGCAAAAAGGAGAAAAAAAGACCATTGATTTTATGATGCCGCAATATGTCGGTTCGGTAAGAACCATGATCATTGCCGGTGATAATGGCGCATACGGTTCTTCGGATAAAACCACACCTGTCCGCACACCGCTGATGATCCTGGGAACCTTGCCGCGGGTTGTTGGGCCAGGTGAAGAAGTTGATCTGCCGGTAACAGTTTTTGCGATGGAAAAACAAGTGAAGAATGTGAAGGTGGAAATCCAGGCAAACAATATGTTTACTGCAGTTGACGGAACATCCAAATCCATATCCTTCAAAGAGCCGGGAGATGATGTAGTGAATTTCAAATTGAAAGTAAACTCAATGCTTGGTGTTGGCAAGGTGAAGATTATTGCTACCAGCGGTTCGGAAAAAGCAGTCTATGACATAGAACTGGATGTGCGCAACCCGAACCCGAAAGTGGTGAACGTTATTGAAACGGTTATTGAAGCCGGAAAAACCTGGACCTCACCATACACCCCTGCAGGGATGGCGGGAACAAACAAAGGAGTAGTGGAATTATCTGCAATACCTCCGATCAATCTTGGTGAGCGTTTGAAATACCTTGTGGATTATCCTCACGGCTGTGTTGAGCAAACAACTTCCGCGGTGTTTCCTCAATTGTACCTCCAGGATATCATGGAGCTCAACAGTGACTACAGAATCAATATCGACAGGAATATAAAAGCTGGAATTGAAATGCTGAAGCGGTTCCAGGTTGCGAACGGAGGTATGAGCTACTGGCCCGGTGATGCGGAATCGAGCGACTGGGGGACTAGCTATTCGGGGCACTTTATGATAGAGGCGGAAGCGAAAGGCTATGCACTGCCTCACGGTTTCCTTGACAACTGGAAACGCTACCAGAGGAATAAGGCAAATGCATGGATCCCGAATTCAAAGACCAGCAATTACTGGTGGTACAATAATGATCTTGACCAGGCTTACCGGTTGTACACGCTGGCATTAGCCAAAGCACCCGAGCTTGGAGCAATGAACAGGCTGAAAGAATATCCTGATCTATCGGTGGCAGCCAAATGGAGACTTGCAGCGGCTTATGCAAAAGCAGGGCAGGCAGAAACAGCACACAAGCTGATCGGCAATCTCACCACAAGCATACCGCCATACCGGGAGTTAGCCTACAGTTATGGTTCCGATGACCGTGATGAAGCGATGATCCTTGAAACACTCACACTGCTTGGGATGAAAGCCAAAGCAGCAACTGTACTTAAAGAGGTTTCAAAGGCCTTAAGCTCTGATTACTGGATGAGCACTCAAACAACTGCTTATTGCCTCATAGGGGTTTCCAAGTTTGCAGGGACAAATGGAACGGGTAATGAAATGCGGTATAATGTGAAGGTCGATAGCAAAGCGCCTGTTTCATTAAATACTAAGCTGCCGGTTAAACAGATCGACATGCAGCTGAAGGGGGCTTCTGCAGGGAATGTTACAGTAACAAATAACGGAACAGGGATCATGTTTGCAAGGATAATTCTTGAAGGTATACCGGAAACTGGTGATCAGAGTGCTGTTGAAAATGATCTGAAGATGGAAGTGAATTATACGACCATGCAGGGCGGAGCTCTTGATATAACCAGGCTTGAACAGGGCAGTGATTTTATTGCGGAGGTTACCATCAGCAATCCGGGGACCAGGGGAGAATATCTTCAGATGGCTTTGTCACAGATCTTCCCTAGCGGATGGGAGATCCATAACGTCCGTATGGATGAAGCTGAAAGTGTTATAAAGAGCGATTTCCCGGATTACCAGGACATCAGGGATGACCGCGTTTATACATATTTTGATGTTCCAGCCTACAAAACCAAAACATTCCGTATCGTACTGAACGCAGCTTATACAGGCCGTTACTATTTACCTACTGTGTATTGTGAAGCGATGTATGACAACACGATCAATTCACGCAAGCCCGGTAAATGGGTGGAAGTTGTAAAAGCCGGGTACTAAAATAAACTGCAATGAAGGTCTTAATAAATTTTTTGATTCTTATTGGAACTGCAGCTTTACCAGGCTGCAGTTCTAATGCATCTAATAATAATGCGGCTGATAATTTCACCGATGAGAGGCCCACCGTAAAAATTGAGAGAACCAGGACAAAAGCTAAAGAAGCTTTTGTTTTTTGTAAGTCAAAAGGTTTTAATGCGGATTTCTGTATTTTAATAGATATGAGCCTGCATTCCGGTTTAAACAGGTTCTTTATCTGGGATTTTAAAGCAGATACAATCTCGCATAGTTTTTTGGTGGGACACGGTTGCTGCGACAATATTTGGAGTTTTGATTTTTCAAAGGAGAACCCTCGTTTTAGTAATAAGGACGGAAGCCATTGCTCTGCATTGGGTAAATATAAGCTCGGGGAAAGAGCCCATAGCGATTGGGGCATTAATATTAAATATCTTATGCACGGTCTGGATTCAACAAATAATAATGCACTTTCGAGATTTATCGTGTTCCATTCATGGGAAAAGGTATCTGATGAGGAAGTATATCCTGAAGGCACTCCCGAAGGCTGGGGCTGTCCCACAGTATCAAACAACAGTATGAAGGTTATCGATCCTTTATTGAAAGCATCAGATAAGCCGGTCTTGATGTGGATCTATAAATAATCCGCATTTTTTAGCCTTTCGTCTAAATTCCTATATTTGATTAGAATCTTATTGGTAGCTAAACACCTCCGATCTTAAATATCAGCAAATGAATAAATTTTACCTTCTTATTTTAAATTTATTTCTTGTATTCAATACATTCGGGCAGGTATATAATCCATTGATACGGCCGGGCATATATTGGGAAATATTGGATGGGGACGGACATCTGATCTGTAACATCAGTGGCGGTAACAGATATTACTTCCAGGGTGACACCGCAGTTTCAGGTCGAACCTACAAGAAAATTATAGCTAAGCCTGTTCTCTCTCTGGCGAGTTATCCTCCCGGTTCATTTTGCCCGCCATTCGCTGTAGATGAAAGCAGTTCTTCTTCTCACAGCATCCTTTTGAGGGAAGACAGCCTTGCACGAAAAGTATATGTATATGACTCAGGGTATGGTGATACTTTACTGTATGATTTTAACTTAAATGAAGGTGATACTTTAAGATCCGCATCTTATGGTTCCGCTCCTTATGCCTTGGGCGTGGATAGTGTGAGAATGGTTCCCCTGCTCAATGGTGCATTAAGAAAAGCCATTTACCTGGAGAATAATGAATTTTACATTGAAAGCATTGGTGGTTCGCAAGGGCTTCAATTTCATCTTTATAACCCCAATGATGGGTTCGGATACTGGAACGAGCCTGTCTGCTTTACTGAAAATGGTATTCCATTGTGGGGAAACCAGTGCCTCGGAACCGTGGGATTGCAAAAGCATTTCAGTGAAGATATATTTACGGTCTATCCGAATCCTGCAGGTGATCATATTCAAATTAAGGGTAATTATCCGAATACTATCTTAAGTATAATTGATCTATCGGGTAGAGTGATACTGTCAGAAAGATTAAAAGACAAGCAAGAAAATATTGATATTTCCCGGTTGTCATCTGGATCTTATTTTTACCGGGTGGAAACTGTTGATCAGTGCGTGATTGGTAAACTTGTAATAACGAAGTAATGAAAAATACATTTGTTGTTTTCCTCTTTTTATCTGTTACGGATATCCTGGCCCAATCCCCTGAAAAGATCTATGGCAAGAACCAGGTATTAAAAAATAATGAATATTACCTGCAGCAGTCTGATCTCTGGAAAAAAGAAACTCAGAAAGATCCGCAGAATGCAAAAGCCTGGTTAAATTATTACCGTGCAAGCAGAAATGCATACATCGTGGGTGAGGAAGGAAATTCAAAAGAAACAAAAGGTATTACCCGTTTCCAGAGGCTGAACAGCATTGTGCTTGAAATGGAAAAGAACATTCCCTTATCATACGAATATAACTTTGTAAAATGGCTTAATGGTAATAATGACCGGACCTTATTCCATTACCTTCAAAAGGCGTATGAAATATCCCCATCCGAACCGGAAGCCATTTTCTCAATGGTCTATTATTACGAGATTGGCGGAGAGCAGGAGATGCGTGATAAATATATCAGGGAATATTATACAGCCGGGAACTATTCTCCCGGCTTATTGAACTATGCATATAACATGCTTGCCGGCCTGGATAAGAATGCACTGATCTTTACCGAAGGGGACAAGGATACGGATGCCTCATTTATACTGCAGGCTGCAAAAGGGATCAGGAAAGATGTCAGGATACTGAACGTAAACCTGCTCCTGGTCAAAGAATACAGGGACCATTTATTTAAAGAACTCGGGATTATTGATCTTGGTTTCGAACCGATGAGCGATGAAAAGGCCCTGGAAAGGTATCGCTCGATGATTATCGGTCATGTTGCTGCCAGCCAGGACCGGCCAGTGTATGTCAGCATGAGTGTGTCTTCCCTTTATTTGCAGCCAGTAAAGGAGAATCTTCATCTGACCGGGCTTGCATATCTTTATAGTACGATAAAGGTGAATACCTTCGTTCTTTTAAAAAGAAATTATGAGAACTTGTATTTGCTGGATTACCTGGAGAAATACCTTCCCTATGATATTTCAGAAGAGAATGTAAAACAGTTCAACCTCAATTATATTCCCTCGCTCGCCCTTTTCTGTGAATATTATTCTGATAATGAAGAACGTCTGGAACATTACCGGGACCTGGCCAGGAAGATAGGAGAGGATACCGGTGACCTCAGTGAGTTTGAAAGAAGCTTCAATGTGAAATGACTGAACTATAATTCAAATTGATTAACTTTAAGCATAAAATTATTCATATGAGGCTGCTACTTGGATTTATACTGATGATATTTACACTTTCCTCTTATTCACAGGAGCAATCTCTCACAAGGGAAGAAGAGGCAGTGCTTTCAATTGAGAAGGGAAATGCAAAGGCCGAGGCGGGTGACTGGAAAGGTGCGCTGAATGATTATAACAATGCGGCAGGTTATGACCCTAAAAGCCACGAAGCATATTACAGGAGGGCAGTTGCATCCCACAACC
>DASVUX010000031.1:0-16510 GCA_036386835.1 Bacteroidia bacterium | reverse complement strand
CATTAAAATCGCTGTTAAAAATAAAAAAGTAAAAGTCACCATCTCCCGCATCAAAACTGAATGTATTACCGATCATACCTATCCGGCCAACAGAATCCTCCGTAATTGAAGTAATATTATCAAAGTCAATTCCGCCAATTGTCCTATATCTGACAAATCCACCTATACTATCTAATTGCATAATTAATCCATCAGCATTTCCATAACCTACACTATATGTTTCTCCTCCAACTAGAAAACCACCATTAATACTTTCAACTATATCATTACCGTAATCGGCTAATGAACCGCTATATCTATTTGTCCAAAGAGTATCACCAAATGAATCAGTCTTAATCGTATAAATATCACCTAGTGTATCTCCAAGACTCTTGGTAGAACCTGTTAGAAGATAGCCACCATCATGAGTTTGAATTACAGACTTTGCAACATCTTCTTTTGTTCCTCCATAAGTTTTGGTCCATAAGGTGTCTCCAATTGAATTAATTTTGATTAAATAATAATCCTGGTCGCCACTTCCAAAACTATAAGTAGAACCACACATGATATAACCTCCATCACTCGTTGGTTCAATGCAATTTCCAAAATCCCAATCACTTCCACCGTAGGTTTTACTCCATTGTTCATTAAGCAAGGAGTCCATTTTTACCAGATAAAAATCATATCCCCCGAGTCCAAAGCTATTGGTATACCCTAATAAGATATATCCATTATCTGATGTTTGTCTGATACAATAGCCACGGTCTATGTTGATTCCTCCAAAAGTTTTGAATAGATAGGGATTACCCAAAGAATCAGTTTTCATAACATGCATATCGGAAGCTCCATTTCCTGAGGTACTAGTTGAACCACCAATAATGTATCCTTTATCATTCGTCTGCTTTGCCGAATTTCCATAATCATATCCGGTACCACTAAATACTTTTTTAAATTTTACCTGAGTTTGCGATAAAGCAAAAAAGGGTGAAAAAAATAGTAATAAGCAAGTGAATTTTAATTTTCTCATGGTGTTTTACATTATAGCTTTTCTGATCTTAATAAGATCCGTCATTAATTTTTCGAAATGATCCAGGTGCAGCATATTAGCACCATCCGATAATGCTTTGGCCGGGTCAGGATGTGTTTCAAGGAACAGCCCGTCTGCCCCAACCGCAATAGCAGCTTTCGCTATCGTCCCGATAAGTTCCGGCCTGCCTCCTGTAACCCCGCTGGTTTGGTTCGGTTGCTGAAGCGAGTGTGTTATATCCATTATCACAGGGACTTTATTCTCCTGCATTTCCGGTATGCCGCGGTAATCAACTACAAGGTCCTGGTAGCCAAGAAAAGTACCTCTTTCTGTAAGCATGACATTGTTGTTACCCGACTCTCTTACTTTATCAACGGCAAATTTCATGGATCCTGCTGACAGGAACTGGCCTTTTTTGATGTTCACATATTTGCCTGTTTTGGCTGCTGCCACAAGAAGATCCGTTTGCCTGCAAAGAAAAGCAGGGATCTGCAATACATCCACATACCGCGCTGCAAACTCAGCTTCTTCATGACCATGGATATCGGTAACTGTAGGTATATTAAAATGTTTACCCACCCTGGCAATGATCTCCAGGCCTTTTTCATCCCCGATACCGGTAAATGAATCAAGGCGCGAACGGTTTGCTTTCCTGTAGGATGCTTTAAAGATATATGGGATCCCGAGTTTGTCTGTTACCGATTTAACTTTCTCCGCGATCTCGAAACAGATCTCTTCACTCTCCACAACGCATGGGCCGGCAAGGAGGAAGAAATTGTTCTTATCTAAATGTTTAAGATTTGGAATGCTTAAATTCATATAATTTTTAATTTATACCGGTAACGAATAGTAAACGAATTACCAATCTGTGTTTAATATTCCGATTCGTAAATTCGAAAAAAAATCGTTATCCGCACCTGTCTATTTAAAATTCTTAATTAATGAAATATACGCCCCCTGGGCAGTAGTTTTCTTCGGAACGATATATCCTTCAATATTGTTGCTTCCCGCATATAGCATAAAGCCTTTGCCAAGGTTTGCAAAAACGCCAACACCATAATTAAATGTACTGTACCCGCCATAACTAAAAGTAGCGGAAACCATTAATCGAGGATTGAAATAAAAATTCGCTTTTACATACGCCAGGAGATTATAGTTTGCATTAAAAACATAACGGATGCCTTCGGTCAATTCAAAGTGCTTACTGAACCTGGTTTCAAAAGAAAGGTTGAGGATAGCGGGAAGGGTTACGGAAACCGCCTGCTTACGGAAAGGAACGACCGATCCTATAATACTGTCCTGCGAGGTGCTTGTGGCAATTGAAGAGTCCTGGAGCTCATAAATATTGTTTATGCTGAACCCTGTATAATGAAAAAGTGAATCCTGTTTCATATAAAGTGTGTTCCGGTTAAAGCTGATCACTCCGATATCGGATACAGAAACCCTTACTTTGGAAGGACCGAACCGGGTTTTGAATGGGGCTTCAAAATAAATATCCACACTTGCTCCATAACCGTTGAATGCACCAAACCCTTTTTGGGCAGTATCTGATTTGGCAACTTCCATCGAAGTGTTAAAATCTATATACTGGCCGTCATCGCTTGTAAACAGGCTTGCAGTCTTTGCCCTTACCGAAGCATATTGCTCCCCTTTTAAGAACGAAAGCCCGATTCCCCATCTTGCTGCGCTGTCAAGCTTCGAAGAGAAAAGCCCGACCTGGATCTGCTGGTAACGGAGCAAAGTCATGTTAAAGCCATCGAAATAAGCGGATTTGCCGGCATAAGCCGCATTTCCGTAAAACCCAACTTTATAAAGGTCCCGGCTAAAGCTCATGTCAAAATGCTGCCTGTCCTTGACTGCGAAGAACAGGCTCAGATTCTTCCTGTGAAACAAAGAATCGAGTTTAAAGGCACCAAAGATTCCACCGTTAATATCCGCCCCTAAGCGGTTCTTGTTCTTAGTCCTGGAGAGCACGTCATCCTTGAGCTCTTTATCAATAAATCCTCCTTTATAGAATTTACCGGTGAATTCATTTGTCAGGTTGTTCGACCCGATCGCATAATCTGCACAAAGCCCGATCCGGGTGGAAGCGGAGTCAGGAAATTCATCCGAGAATATTAATCCGATCTGGGAAACTGACCTGAATGAAAATAAGATAAAAAATACAAGTATGAATTTTGTTCTCACGGAATGCCTGTTATTTTAACTGGATCGTATAATTTATATCACCGATTAGCTGAATGCCGATACTGTAATCACTGTAAATTTTAATATACTGTGACTGGCTCGCTGTATTAAATTTAACTTTGAGCTTTACTTTTTTTGTGTTGTACAGCAGCTTCATCTTGCTTTCACTCACCGGTGCAATAAGTTTCGTAGCTTTTTTGGCAGTAACCCGCAGGCTGGAATTAAGAACGGCCTGGTCAATCGTATTTGCATAAGTATAAAGGGAATCTGTCACATTCATATTTGCATCCAGCAGGTACACCTGTATCGAAGCGTCAAACGGGAAGCCGTTATTTGCATATAAAATAAGGTTTCCTCCGTTGATATTCTGAGAGTCGGATGTTCCCTGGATATTCATATCAAGGGTATCAACCAGGGTAAGGTTAGTGGCGATCAGTGAAAGCGGGATCTCCATATTCAGCTTAGCTTTCAGCAGTTTATCGGAGTAGATAAAATCATTGGATCCGGATATATTCCCCATCGGGTTGGTATTGATCTGGAGCGAATAGCCAAACCGGTCCGGCAGGTTTTCTATCATCGGTTTTATATTCGAATTGGATGTTGTAAGCGGGTAGCTTTGGTACGTAGGATAAACCGTGCTTCCGCTTTCAGATGCCCTGTTGACATTGATCGGGGAGCCGATAATAGAATTGGCAAGGCTGATCACATTTCCTGTCCTGGAATTAATCGAAGTAAGGTTATTGATATATATCCTGGCATCAACACCGATCGGGTTTTCCAGCTTAAGATCAAATTTAACATCCTCCAGCTGGATAGTGCCGTCAACGATCCTGTTGAAGAGGGTAAAGGGGGTTTGTGCAGGTCCTGCATTAAAGGTGATGCTCCCGAAATACCCTTTCGCATAATGAGGGAACATTCCTGAAAATGTATTTTCTATTGTAAGTACATCGCTGGGATACACCCATACCGAATCCATTTCGGTGGGACTGATCCCGACCGTTAATGATGTGTATATCGTATTTACCTTATTATTTGCGATACCTGTCAGGTCGATTGTATAACCGGCCAGGTCATAGGTCTGATCAAATATGCCCGGGGCGGAAGCGGTTGCCGCCGGCACGGTTACATTCACTGTGAATTGGTTGCCGCCAAGGGTAGCGCAAGGGATCTTATAAACAAAACTGGTTTTTCCTTTAACCTGGCTGTTTACTTTAAACCTTACCGTTCCTGTCTTTATAACGACTTTTTTAAGCTGGGGGCCGCCAAGGTCGTAGGTAGTTTCGGAAGTGTTATTTGTGATGAAATTATATCCGGGAGGAAATTCATAAGCAAATGGAATATTATAATTATTAAAAATAGTAGTGTCCTTTATTTTAAAAAGCGTATCCATTGAAATTTTATAAATGTCGCCCTCATGAATGATCTTCATGGAGCTGTCAGGATTTGCCTGCAGGATAGAATCCGGGAGGATGTTATTAATGTTCATTGAGCCGGAAACCAATGGTGCGAGAAGGTCCGTATCCCAGGACGGCTTCTCCAGTTCCTTGCGGCAGGAGTAGAGCGCAGCAGCCAAGATTAAAAACAATAGAATGGTTCTTTTCATAAGAGAGCCGTAAATTATCAATAAGGTTTAAAGGTAATAAAAATTAATCCCCGGTATAACTTTTCAGGAAACTTAACGTTTAAAGGCAACGGATTGCAATTAATCGTATTTTTGTATTCCGAAAGCCTGTTAATACCGATGATCACTAAAAGATTTCTTGTTTCCTGGATAGCATCGTCACTGGTAATGTTTGTCCTTTCTTATATATGGCACGGCATTATCCTCACGGATTTTTCACGGCTATCCTATTCCAAGCATCTTTTCCTTGTATTTGCGGCACTTGTTTATCTCATGATCGGATTTGTAGTGGCAAGGTCCATCGAATTCAAGCTGCTTGAAAAGCAATTCAAAAGAAAGCCTGTAATAAGAGGATTGATTTCCGGGGCTTTTTGCGGTATCGCATTTTTCCTTGTCGCCACAGTGGTGGGAGTTTCCTTCAGTACCGGCTCCAAACTTGAGAACATGCTCCTGGATGTTACCTGGCAAACCATCGAGCAGGCTATCGGTGGGATAGTGGTGGGCCTTGCCCATATATTCGTGTATGACCCGGCTGCCCATCTCGAAGAAGACTAAAACTAAATTCCCCCTATGATCAGAACCATTACAATTTTACTGGTAGTTATTTTACCGGTACTTGATTCATACGCACAAAAGCCGAAGGAAAAAGCTTCGGCACAGATCCACATGCTTAAGGACGGGGCATTATTGATAAAATTAAAAACATCTGAAAATGTTATTAATGGTCTCATCAAGGATGGAAAACCCGAAGAAGCTGAAAAAGTAAGGGAAGAACAGCTGATCCGGAATAAAGAAATAGCGCAGGCTTTTACTGAAACAATATCCTTTTGTAAGGTTTACTTCTTCTATTCATCAAATTCAGCGGCAGTAAAATCCGGGGACCTCGGCAGTATAATGAATGGCTCTCTTGAAGCGGACTCCACATTCAATACTGTAAATTATCTTATTGGCGAATTCGGAGAAAGCCCACACAACAACATCGAAGGTTTTATAATAGAGGACAGGAACCTTGAACAGCTCCAGCCACCGTTCCCTTCGTTTATCAGGTCAAATAAAGCCGGGCTTAAAACACGCAGCTATAAAGAGATTGCTGAGATCCTGGACACCGAATTAAATGAATTCTATAATAAGTCAAAATAACAGTCTTGCTGCAATCCCTGTTTTTATTGGCCCTACAAGGTTATTGTGCAGGGAGTAAAATTTATAGTTGCAGATAAATGTTGTCCGTTCTGTTTATATTCGTATCTTTGCAACGGTTTTAGTCAAAATAGGATTTTTGCTGAGACGAATTTACAACTGGTACTTATTGCCGAAAATAGCCTGAAACACCTGATGGTGGGCTTCTTAAAAATACAGTTGTCGGATTCAACTCACATATACTTCCTCGTAAGTTGACAACTGTAATATTCACTTAATTAACATTCAATGAACAAATTTGAAGCGTTAGGGCTTAACGATGCTATCGTTAGAGCTGTAACAGAATTGGGGTTTGAGGCTCCTACACCTATCCAGGAAAAAGTAATTCCTGCATTATTAACCGGTAATACCGACTTAGTTGCATTAGCGCAGACAGGTACCGGGAAAACAGCAGCTTTCGGGTTGCCATTAACTTCCCTGATCGATTTCACTTCGCGTGATACGCAGGCAGTGATTATTTGTCCTACACGTGAATTGTGTATGCAGATCACGCGTGACTTACAGAGTTACACGAAATACATTAAGGATGCGAACATCGTGGCAATTTACGGTGGAGCGAGTATTGACACGCAGACACGCGAGATCAAAAGAGGGGCACAGATTGTTGTTGCAACTCCGGGCCGCCTGAATGATATGATCGACCGCAGACGCGTTAATTTAACAAATGTCCGTTTCGCTGTTCTTGATGAGGCAGATGAAATGCTGAACATGGGTTTCAAGGAAGATCTTGATACTATCCTTTCACAGACACCTGAAGAAAAGAATACATGGTTATTCTCTGCAACAATGCCGGATGAGGTATTGCGCATCTCTAAGAATTACATGGAAAATCCGGTGGAGATCACCGCAGGTACCAAGAATTCCGGGAATGACAACATCGAGCATATTTACTATTGTGTACATGCACGCGACAAATACGCTGCGTTAAAACGTATCGCGGATTCAAACCCGGATATCTTTGCTATCGTATTCTGCCGTACTCGTATTGAAACACAGGAGATCGCTGATTCATTAATCAAGGATGGTTATGGTGCTGATGCACTGCATGGCGACCTTTCTCAATCCCAGCGTGATCATGTTATGAAGCGTTACCGTTCACGTTCACTCCAGATGCTTGTTGCTACGGATGTAGCAGCCCGCGGTATCGATGTGAATGATGTAACCCACGTGATCAATTACAATCTTCCTGATGAGATCGAGAATTATACTCACCGTTCAGGACGTACTGCACGTGCCGGTAAACTGGGGATATCCATTGCTATCATTAACATGAAAGAGGTTGG
This sequence comes from Bacteroidia bacterium, assembly GCA_036386835.1. GTDB lineage: Bacteria > Bacteroidota > Bacteroidia > 2-12-FULL-35-15 > 2-12-FULL-35-15 > 2-12-FULL-35-15. Next base: position 9,216 of record DASVUX010000031.1, on the reverse strand, counting down.
AAAGATCCGTATCATTGAGCGCATCATCAAGAAGAAATTTACAGCCGGTGTACTTCCAACGGGATTTGAAGCTTGTGAAAAACAATTGTTCAGTCTTGTGAAAAAGATCCACAATGTAGAAGTAAAAGAATCTGCGATCGAAGCTTACATGCCGAAGATCTATGATGAGTTGAAGGATTTATCCAAAGAAGATATCATCAAACGTTTCGTTTCAACTGAATTCAACAGGTTCCTTGATTATTACAAGAATGCACCTGATCTGAATGCGAAAGTGGGAGCAGGAAGAGATCGTGACGACAGCCGTTCAAGCTCAACTCCGGGCATCACTAAATTGTTCATCAATATCGGTGAAATGGATCAGCTGGATTCAAACTCAATGAAAGAATACATTGCTGAAGTATCAGGAGTGGATAAGAACATGATCACAAATATTGATGTGAAATCAAGTTTCTCTTTTATCGAGTGTAAAACTGAGGCAGCTGAAATCATCCAGGGAACATTCAAGAACGCACGTTACAACAACCGTAATGTACGTATCGAATCCCGCGGGGCATCGGAAGGGTCACGTGAACGCAGCAGCGGTGGAAGCCGTGGCGGATATGGTGGCGGTGAAAGACGCTCATTCGGTGGCGACAGGAGAAGTTCAGGCGGAGAACGCAGGAGCTTTGGTGGCGACAGAAGAAGCGCAGGTGGAGAAAGAAAAAGCTTTGGCGAACGTAAGAGTTATGGCAGCGAAGGCGGAGAGAGAAAAGAAAGAAGCACGGAAAGAAGCTTCAGCGACCGGGAACGTTCTTCTTCAAGGAGCGAATCAGGAAGCGGGGACAGGAAGAGCAATTTCTCAAGAGAAAGACGTCCGCGTAAACAGTTCTAGTTATAATTAGAATTTTATATGAACCACAGAGTTGAAAAGCTCTGTGGTTTTTTTGTTGTTGAATGTCATTTCGACTGAAAGGAGAAATCTCACGATAAAGAACAGATCAAAGATTTCTCTCTGCGTTCGAAATGACAATTAAAACTAAGAACTGACAGGCAAGCAAACAAAAAGGGACTTTTCATCGAAAAATCCCTTTCTATCTTCTCTCTTGTATCTTGCCTACTTCTTCGCAAGCGGCCCTTTCGGATCCATCAGTTTATTCATCGCCATCATTTCCTGCATTGTCCGCTGCATCCCGTCACTGGAACCATCCAGGAAGATCACATTTCCTTTTCCGTATTCAGCGAAATTCTTGATCGCTTCTGTCCACATACTAAAAAGGATTACAGAAGTATCCAGGTTTGCCTGCTGCATTTCCTTGGCTGCCTGGCTCATCCCCTTGGCTACCTCCTCGCGGAATAACGCCACACCCTGTCCGCGAAGCTGGGCAGCCAGACGTTCCGCCTCAGCAGCGATCTTAATGGCATTACCCTCTGCTTCCGCAGCTTTTGTTTTGGTGATTAATAAAGCCTGTCCTTCGTTTTCCGCAGCAGCCTTCAGGTTGCTGGAAGCAACAACCTGCGCCATGGATTTGATAATGGCTTCATCGAAGGTTATGTCATTCAGCTGAAGGTCCAGTAGATGATACCCCCATGTTTCCAGGGTCTGGTCGATCTGCTCTTTTACATCATTAACAATTTCTTTTCGTAATGACAGCACTTCCGATTGTTTCTTTGTCGCTACAAATCCGCGGATCGAACCTTCGATGGTACGGACAAGTGCCTGCATCAAACTGCGGTCGTCAATGAACTTAAAGGCCACGTTCTTAATGCTGGATTCATCTGTATTCACCACAGCATAGAGAAGCATCGCCTTGAAATATACATTTGCCTGGTCGATAGTGATCGCCTGGAATTCAAGTTCAACTGAACGGTGCTGGATGGATACACGCTTGAAAACACGTTCTATAAACGGGATCTTCATGTTCAGTCCCGGCTGTAAGATCCTGCGGTATTTCCCAAAAACAGTGATAACAGCGATTGTTCCCTGCTGCACCGTCACAAATGATAAGAATAAAAACAGTACCCCGAACACTATAAGAATAGTGGTAAATATTGATCCCATGATTTTTAGCTTTTTGTTCAGTGCAAATGTATCATTAATTAAAAGACTGGTCTGACAAACAGAGCCGCATTTTTTTTCATATTTTAAAATTTAGACTTTGAGATATTAATGTTTTCACTATCTTTGCAGCGCTTTTAAAAGCTATGGTTTTGTAGCTCAACTGGATAGAGCATCTCACTACGGATGAGAAGGTTTGGGGTTCGAATCCCTACAAGACCACCAAACTCAAAATAAACCCTTGCAAATCAGGAATTTGCAAGGGTTTTCTAATTCTATTATTTTAGGTTTATGTACAAAAGACTTTGCTCTCTTTTCTTTGTCAGTTTAATTTTCTTCGGGGGATATTCACAAAATCAAATTATTGATTCTTTATTGAAAGAAGTTAATTCCAGGCCAGCGGGCAGTGATTCTGCTAAACTAAGCTTACTAAATACCCTTGCGCGCGAATATCTTATGATAGGGGAATTTGATAAATCTTTGTCGCAGTCAGCAAAGGCTTTAGACCTGTCCGAACGGAACCAGGGCCGGAAATGGTCCTTACCCGGGAAATCAAGGGCATATAATAACATGGCCATCGTGGCAAGTGAGAAAGGAGAATTCGAAAATGCACTGGAATATTACTCTAAGGCTTTGGCAATCTCCTTATCCCTGGAGGATAAAAAAGGAATTGCCGCAGCATACGGAAACATGGGATTGCTTTATATGGATGAAGGTGATTATGTGAAAGCGCTGGAGTATCAGTTTAACTCTTTAAAGATTGAAGAAGAATTAGGGAATAAGCAAGGGATTGGTGATTCATATGGAAATATAGGCATGATTTATCATGAAAAGGGAGAGCTTTCCAAAGCCCTTGAATATCAATTGAAATCATTGAAGATCGATGAAGAAAGCGGTGATAAGGAAAGAATCGGGATTTCGTGCAACAGCCTGGGAAACCTTTACAGTGAAATGAGATCGCGCGATCTGGCACTTCACTATTACCTGAGGTCCAAAGCCTTTTTTGAAGAAATGGGTGACATTGAAGGTGTAGCCGGTGCTTATGGGAACATAGGGATAATTTATCAGCAGATGGATAATTACGCGATGGCGATTGAGTATCATGATAAAGCTTTAAAGATGTTTCAGGAAATGGGGGATAGGCACGGCATTACAGAAACATACCGGAATATCGGAGTTTTGCATTTGAGACAGGGTAACCCTGTGAAATCAAAACAATACATGTTGAAAAGCCTTGAAATCTCAAAGGAGATTAGGGCACAAAAGGATATTATGGTTGCTTATCTTTCTCTTTCGGATGCCGATTCCGTTTTAGGCAATTATAAAAGTGCTTACCATTACCACAGGTTATACACCCTTATAAAAGACAGTCTCTTCAATGCAGAAGTAAATAAACGGACTGTGCAGTCGGAAATGAATTTTGAGTTTCAGAAAAAGGAACAGGCAGCCAGGTTGGAGCAGGAGAAGAGGGATGCAATTGCATTGGAAACCTTAAAGAAACAAACCATGCAGCGCAACGGTTTTATTGCCGGTTTTGCCCTGATGCTGGCACTCGCTGGAGTAAGTTACCGGAGTTACCGTAATAAAAGAAGATCGCATACTTTGTTAGCCCACCAAAAGGAACTGCTCGAAGAGAAGAATAAGGATATTTTAGATAGTATTAATTATGCAAAAAGGATTCAGCAGGCCTTACTGCTTGAAGAAGAGCATATTTCAGCCGCCCTGCCGCAGCATTTTATCTTATTCAAACCAAAAGATATAGTAAGCGGGGATTTTTACTGGAGCCATCAGAAGCATGGTTATATCTATATTGCTGCTGTGGATTGTACCGGTCATGGCGTGCCCGGTGCTTTCATGAGCATGCTCGGGATTGCTTTTATGAACGAGATCACTGCGAATGAAAAATTGCTCGGTCCGGCTGAGATCCTCAACAGTCTCAGGGAAAAGATCATCGTTAATTTAAGACAGACCGGAAAAGCGGGCGAAAGCAAGGATGGCATGGATATCTCCCTGCTGCGCCTGGATACCTCTACAGGAGAAGTCGCCTGGTCAGGCGCTAACAATCCTGTCTGGATCGTTAACAATGAAACGAATGAATTAAGGGAGATAAAAGGAGATAAGCAGCCCATCGGGTTTTCCGATCATCAGAAGCCTTTTACGGACCACCCCTTCCTCTTATCCAGAAAAGAAACTATTTATATTTTTACTGACGGGTATGCAGATCAGTTTGGCGGGGAAAAGGGCAAAAAATTTAAATACAGCAAACTCAAAGAGCTTTTAATAAGCCTGGGATCAAATTCGATGCAGGAACAAAAGGATATCCTTGGTAATGCTTTTGAAACCTGGAAGGCTGGCCTGGAACAGGTGGATGATGTGTGTGTGATCGGTATACGAAGGCCCTGATCCGATAAATATATAAGGCTAAATACTCTTCCCGCCATTATAGACAAGATTTATCGAATAAACCTGCTATTTTTGTAGAAACACGCTTCTGTTGAAACCTGCATATATTATATTGTTTTTCTTATTGGTATCTTTTGCACTTAACGCGCAGGAGGACGAAGCCCCGGTTGTTCAATCCTCACCCGAAGAAGAGCCCGCTCCTGAGCCAAAGCGTTACTATGTGTTCAGTCCAAGGGTTTCTGTAACGGTTCCGCATCCCATGGCAAACAGTTCCTTCAAGCAAAGCTTCGTAGGTATTTATGAAGCAAGCGGAGGACTTAATATTTACATTGTTAAAGGCTTTTTTATAGGCGCAACTTATAAGAACGGCCTGTTAAAGATCACTGAGAATAAAATTGCGGATTATAATGCAAGCATGTCTGTAAATAATGCCGGTGGACGGATCGGGGCAGACGTTTATCTCGGAGACCGGAACAGGGTCATTTACTCTGCATCGGTGACTGTCGGCCAGAACTGGACGAAGTACACCGGGCTTGTTGCGAAGGACAAAAGCAGGGTACTCCCATCTTCATATACGTGTACTTACTATGAACCTGAAATGAGCATCTTTTTCCTGATAGAATCTAATTTTGGCATTGGCGCTACCCTCGGCTACAGTATCTTTAATAAGAACTTCGACCCTTATGAACTCGCACTGAACGACTGGACGCAGTTCAGTAAAAATGTGTCGGGCAATACGCAATACATGAGTTTTGGATTTGGGTTCTATTATAGCCTTTTGCGGAAAAAACCGAAATCAAACGGAGGTTATTGATGAAGGATGTTGAATTATTAAAAGCTGAACTGTACGACCAGTGCCGTATGTATATTACTGAAAAGATGGTACACATTCAGTCGGCAATGGATAACGCCAGGGAATCTGCAAATGACGACAGCAAAAGCAGCGCTGGTGACAAGCATGAAACCGGGCGTTCCATGGCGCAGCTTGAGCAGGAAAAGCTTTCGGGACAGCTGAATGAGATCGAGAAGCTTTCCACCACTTTGAATTATATCCAGCGGGGCAAAACCTCCTCGGTAATTTCACTCGGCAGCCTCGTTTATACAGATAACGGAAATTATTTTATTTCCATAAGCGCAGGGAAATTATCCGTAAACGGGGAAATATTTATTGCCGTATCGTCTAAATCCCCGGTTGGTATGGCTCTTCTTGAGTCGAACGGCAGCAAGGCATTTAATTTTAATGGTAAAATCTACACTATAAAAAAAGTCTGCTGATATAGAAGTAACTCTTCTATTTATCATATTTTTGCGTTTAATTATGAGGCAACCAACATCTCCATATCTACTCTTTGTTATCCTGATAGCGCTTACTTCCTGCGTGAGTAAAAAGAAATTCAATGAAACCCTTAAAAAATCAGGGCAGAAGGATTCCCTGATCCTGGCCGAAAGATCAAAGTTGAATTTAGTTAATGACTCTTTAAGGCATGAACTCGTGCTGCGTGATTCAATAATAGACTCGCTTAATTTTCGCCTGAACGATAATTCTGTTCGGAAGGAAAAGGATAAAGGGCGTTCGATTTCCGCTAAGAAAAGCACCCTCACCAAAGCCCAGGAATATGAGAAGAAGGCTTTGTTCATTTATAATTTCACGAAGCTTATTGAATGGCCTATAGAGTATAACGGAACCGAATTTAAGATCGGTGTGGCAGGTGATGACAAGTGGATAAAAGAACTCCAGGAATTTACGGCACAGAAGAAGGTCTCCGGAAAAAAGATAATTGTGGAGAAGTACCAGAAAGGGGCCCGCTATAATGTTGTATATGTTACAAGTTCAGGTATGGGGAATTTCTCTGCTGTCCGTACCGCAGTTAAAAAGACCAAGACGCTTATTGTTTCGGATGAGGCAGCCCCGGGAACACACATTTCGTTCATTCTGGACCATGACAAGGTACGATACCTTGCTGATAAGGCTGCGATCGAAAAAGCGGGAATGAAGGTGGGACAGGAATTGATGCGATATTCCGGATAAATTCATCTCCATGGAAGTGCTTCAGCAATCAGAAGTTATTGAGCTCAGTGCATATTACACCTGGCTTGGCAGCGATGGGATCATCCGTACAAAAGCAAAGCCTTTTGCCGATGTTACACTGAAGGAAGCCAAGGAAAATTCGGTTGCCGTCAATTCTCTTACGGGCGGGAAGGCTGCAGTCCTCCTGGTTGATTCCCGGGATATCAGGTCTATTTCAAAAGAAGCACGCGATTATTTTTCAATGAACAACCGCGAAAGCTTTATTGTTGCTTTTGCATTGGTTATTGATTCCCCATTAAGCAGGATCATAGGAAATTTTTTCATGGGGCTTAACAAACCGAGAGTTCCCGCGCGTTTATTCACTGATGAAAAAGAGGCCATAAACTGGCTGAAAAGATTTAAATAACATGGTGAAGAAAGATCCCGAAAACGAAAAAAGGGCAGCCGAGATCCTGGAGGTGATCATGTCCTATGCCCGCCTTGATTTTTCTGTAAAAACAAGCCTCACCGATAAAGGAGACGTTCTGGATGCGATCGCCTCAGGTGTGAACATGCTGGGGGAGGAGCTTCAAAGTTCTGCCGTAACATTAAAAGAAAAGGATCACCTCTTACGCGAAATCCACCATCGTGTGAAAAATAATATGCAGATCATTTCAAGCCTGCTGAATCTTCAGTCGGAACATGTAAAGGACGAACGCTTCCTGAATATGATCAAGGACAGCCGGAACAGGATAAATGCAATGGCTTTCATCCATGAGATGCTTTATGCAACAGCTGATTTTAAGTTCACTAATTTCGAGTCGTATATTCAAAAGCTTTCGAGGAGCCTGATTTCTTCCTACAGTGAGAACACAGCCAATATTCAGTTCAACATCCAGGTTGACAAAACACTCCGGTTTGATGTAGACCGGATGATCCCGCTCGGGTTGATCCTCAATGAAGCCATCACTAATTCATTCAAATATGCTTTCCCGCAAAAGGACAGCTCTGCTAAAATCATCAATATCTCCATGGAGATAAATGATAAAGGCCAGTACCAGCTCTTCATCGGGGATAATGGTGTGGGGCTGCCCCAAAAATTTGAAATGAAAAAAGATGCAAATCTCGGGATGCAGCTGATCCTTCTTTTATCCGAACAGATAGATGCCAAAGTAGATTTAATGAAAGCCAAAGGAACCGTGTACCGGCTTACTTTTTAGAAGGGATCTTCCAGTATTCTATAAGCGGGCCGTGTTTTCCGAATACAGGGTCTTCTAGAGGCAGCTCAACTTTCCTGATATTATTATCCGATGCGGGCCTTTCATTGAGCTGTCCGTAATTCATGTCATAGTTCTGGCCTTTAGGATAGGCGCCCACACATTTAAAAGTATTGTCAGGCTCAATGTTCTTATGGGCAACACCCGCCGGGATAATAAGAACATCCCCCGCTTCAAAATCTACGATAACACCTTTATCCCCTCCAAGCAATACTTTGGTATGCCCCCTGTAAGCACAAAGCACTTCATGGGATACACTGTGATAATGATGGTATTCATATACCCCGTTCCTCCAGGAATTTTCCCAGGAATGCCTTTTCAGTTCCGTTTTAATAAAAGTTGCTTTAAAAAGCGGAAGCTTCCAGGCTGATTTATAGAGCAGGACGGGCAGTTTCGGGTTATTCGGAAATACCCCGTCATCCCTTAGAAAAAAGTGTTTGATAACAATTCCTTTTGCAGATGTTTCCATACTGCTGATCCTAAAAAATAATACCAGTTAGGACTTGTACGGATTATCAGTCGAAGCATGGAAACTTTTCAGGGATTTTACTGCAAACAGGATCCCGATAAACAAGAGTACCGCGCCGGCAATAAATGCAGCCCCCGGGAAGTAAACAGGAGCATTATCACGTGTATAATAATAGAAGAGGTTGTTCATCATTAAAGGGCCCAGTATCGTAGTAAGGCTCATCAGGCTGGTAAGCGCACCCTGGAGCTCGCCCTGCTCATTCAGCGGAACCTGGCTCGACATGATCCCTTGCAATGCAGGCCCTGCAATTCCGCCTAAACAATAGGGAACCAGGAATGCAAACATCATCCATCCTTTGGTGGCAAAGGCAAAAAGAATGAGGCCGGCTACATATAAAGCAAGCCCGGTGTAAACTGAATTCTTTTGCCCCAGCTTTGGAATGATTATCCTGATCAGCCCTCCCTGGACTACAGCCACGAGAATTCCTACTACGCTGAGCGAGATGCCGACCCATACGCTGCTCCAGTTAAATTTCAGCATTGTATAGAATGTCCAGGTGGATTCAACTGACTTACCGGCCATGCACAGCAGGAGGAACGTAATCACCAGGCCTGAAATAACAGGGTATCTCCGGAGGTTCAAAAGTGAGCCGACCGGGTTTGCGCGTTTCCAGTCAAATTTCCTGCGGTTGTCTTCAGAAAGGGATTCCGGTAAAACAAAATAACCATAAATAAAATTTAAAAGCGAAAATACTGCGGCAACAAAAAACGGGATCCGTGGTCCCCAGGCCCCGCAGATCCCCCCGATTGTCGGCCCGATAATAAAGCCCACACCGAAAGCCGCCCCGATCAAACCGAAATTCTGCGCCCGTTTTTCAGGGGTGCTGATATCTGCAATATATGCAGTAGCGGTACTAAAGCTTGCTCCGCACAAACCCGCAATGATCCTTCCGACAAACAACCAGGCAATGCTTGGTGCCAGCGCCATGAAGATATAATCTATTCCAAGCCCCAGCAGAGAAATG
>DASVUX010000030.1:0-31777 GCA_036386835.1 Bacteroidia bacterium | reverse complement strand
TCATTACTGGAATATGAATCAAGAAAAACGGAATCCCCGGCTGTTTTATATGTAATGCGCAGCTGAAGATAATCTCCTACAGAGGGCCGTTTACCACCGTCACCAATCACACGGAGCTTGTAATACAAACCGGAATCGGTTTCAGTATAACCTTTATATGCGGGATCGTTACAGGCCGCGGTAAAAAAAATAAGTAATATGTATAGCCTGTTCCTGCTCAACCTTACCTGATGGAGATTAATTTAATTTCATAAACTACAGAGGCCTTTGCAGGGATCTTATTACCATCCCCCATCAAGCCGTGTGCAAGATGCGAAGGAAGGATAAAGACAGCTTCATCGCCCTGTTTCATGAACTGGATGCCTTCATGAAGACCTGATTCAATATTGTCCTTCCCCACCATGAATTCTTTAGGGCCATCCTTTTCCGAAGAATAACAAAGCGTTCCATCCAGCAAGCTGATCTTGTAATCGACTTTTACCACTTGCTCATTTTTTGCAGTTTCAGTTCCGGGACCGGGTTTCGTGATCATGTAACGCAGGCCTGTTCCGGTAGTGGTCATCTTCCATTTCCGCCTTGCTGCATATTGGTCGATCTCATCACTTTCTCTCTTCACATACATCTTATTGGCTTCAATAAGACTGCTGTCCAGGTTCCTGGTATTATGAGGCTTTTCGCCTTTCTTATTATGATCGCTGCACGACTGGGCAAGGCCAAATAAGGTTATGAGAACAAAAAAAAGCTTTATCATATAAAGTCTATTTTTTAGAGTTAAGTTGTTTTTCATATTGGGGAAGCAAAGAAATAAACTTATCAATTGTTTTCTCTAAGGACAGTTCACTCATTCCTCCTGCAGCGTTAGCATGTCCGCCACCGCTAAAATGCGTACGGGCAAACTTATTTACATCGAAACTCCCTTTTGAACGAAAGGAAATTTTAACGATTCCGTCACGCTCCACCATAAAAACAGCAAACCGGATCCCTGCTATAGACAGCGCGTAATTCACCACACCTTCCGTATCACCTTTTTTATAATCAAACCGTTCAAGGTCCTTTGCACTTAAATTAAAAAAAGCCGTCTTGTATTCCTTTAATACCCTGAGCTTTTCATTTAAACAATACCCCAGCAGCTTTAGACGGCTTTCGGTATTGTCATCGTAGATCCGGTTGTGGATCTCCGCGTTCTCAGCACCCGCTTTAATAAGATCGGATAAGATCAAATGTGTTTTTGCAGTGGTTGAAGGAAAGCGGAATGACCCGGTATCAGTCATTAAGCCTGTATAAAGACAATTTGCAATATCCTTACCGATAAGTTTCTTATCCCCCATCAGGTGAATGAAATCATAAACAAGCTCACAGGTGGAACATGCAGCTACACTATGCAGCATATAGTCCGCAAAGTCTTCAGGCTGCAGATGGTGATCTATGATGAATTTGACGGCATCGGAACCGGCAACAACATCACCAAGTTTATCTATTCTTTTGAGGGAGTTAAAATCAAGGCAGAAAACCAGTTCAGCTTTAGCAACGGCCTTTTTCGCTGCAGGCTCCTTTTTCTGGAAATCGAGGATCTTATTATTGCCTTTCATCCACGTAAGGAATGAAGGATAATCGTTGGGCGTAATCACAGTCACCCTGTGATTCTTCTTTATAAGATAATTGTACAATCCAAGGGAAGAGCCGATGGCATCTCCGTCCGGAGACCAGTGAGTAACAATTACAATATTTTTCGGCTTGCTTAATAAAGCTTTGACTTTTTTTACTTCGGATGGATTCAATGTCGTTTTTTTAGAAAAGCGAATTTACAATTTTTCCCTCTCGGGAACGCTTATTTATTCTGATTTACACGTTAGATGTTATATTTTTTCTAATTTCGCAGCGAATTTCAAAACAATAAAAAAGTAAAATGGCAACAAACAGAACATTTACAATGATAAAGCCGGATGCCGTTGCAAACGGTTACATTGGCGGGATTTTAAAAATGATCAATGAAAAAGGATTTCGCATCGTGGCGATGAAATACACGAAGCTTTCAGCTGAAGCTGCAGGCAAATTTTATGAAGTACATAAAGAGCGTCCTTTTTACGGGGAGCTTGTGGATTATATGTCTTCCGGGCCAATCGTGGCAGCTATACTGGAAAAAGAGAATGCAGTCGCTGATTTCCGGACGCTTATCGGTGCAACTGATCCATCAAAAGCTGATGAAGGGACTATCCGCAAGATCTATGCTAAATCGATTGCAGCAAATGCTGTTCACGGCTCCGACAGTGATGAAAACGCACAGATAGAAGGCGACTTTTACTTTTCCAAACTGGAAAGATTCTAATCAAAACCTCTTAAGAATCCCTTTCGAATGAAAGGGATTCTTTTTTTTCGGTTTATGAGGAAGCTATTCCTCAGGTGAAGCGAAGTATAAATTCCGGTAAAGCCTTTTAAAACAAGGTTATCCGGCATATATTTACCCGGGAATGAAGTTTGACTGTTCGCTTTAAAAAAGCAAATGAAAAAGCAAACTCTAATTCTATCATCCCTGTTCATGACCGCTATCACCTTTTCGGGCTGCGGTGTGGTTGAAGGGATTTTTAAAGCAGGAATGGTCTGGGGGATCATCCTCGTACTACTCGTAATTTTCGGAATATTCTGGTTATTCGGGCGCGGACGCAGAAAATAAAAAAACATGCAATCAGGTTCGAATCAAGCCTCCAACTGGCCGGCTTTCATTAAATTTTCCCAGGTAACAATCGGCATTCTTGCTTTTTTTTACATAATTTATATTGGGAGAGATATCCTGATCCCGCTGGTTTTTGCGTTAATTATTTCTATCCTGCTTAATCCCGTAGTCAACTTTCTCGACAGGAAAGGGCTGAATAAAGTTATCGCCATCATTCTTTGTATCACATTGCTGATATTGATCTTTGGCGGTGTGCTGTACTTCATCGGGTCACAGGTAACCATGTTCAGTGATGCGCTCCCGCAATTAGAACAGAAGTTCAATACCCTGTTCAGCGATGCCATTAACTGGTGCTCGCAGACATTTAAGATCAACAAACTGAAGATCAACAGCTGGATCACGGATAAAAAAGGTGAAACCCTGAACAATGCAGGCAGCATGATTGGCGGAGCACTCACCACTATCAGCGGTTTTTTCATAATCGTGTTCCTTATCCCCGTATACATTTTCATGTTCCTTTTCTACAAGCCACTGCTGCTCGATTTTGTATCGCAGGTTTTCAGGAAGGATAAACACACCGCAGTTGCTGAAGTCCTCGCCAGCACCAAGGCCCTTATACAAAGCTACCTGGTAGGGCTGTTGATTGAAATGGGGATTATTGCCACTATGAATTCAACCCTGCTTCTTATTATAGGGGTTGATTATGCCATTCTTCTTGGAATTATTGGTGCGATTCTAAACCTGATCCCTTATATCGGTGGGTTGATTGCTATCGCCCTCCCGATGTTAATGGCATTTGTAACCGGTACGCCAATGCAGGCGCTGTTTGTACTCTGCGGATATGTCGTGGTGCAGCTGATCGACAACAATTATATTATTCCTAAGATAGTTGCTTCCAAGGTAAAGGTAAATGCATTAGTTTCTATTATCGTTGTACTTATTGGAGGTGCCTTATGGGGAATTGCCGGAATGTTCCTTTCGATACCGCTCACGGCACTGTGCAAAGTTGTGTTTGACAAGGTACAGCCGCTTAAGCCGCTAGGTTTTCTTATCGGGGATTCAATGCCTCCTATCGGAAGAGATATTTTCAGGATCTATTCTGTTAAACCAGAAGTAATTGCAGCTGACCCGGAGCCCGGACCTGAACAACGGCCAAAGCGGAGACGTAAACGGCATTATAAAAAGAATAATCCATCATCCGGACCATCCGCTGCCTGAATGGATGCAAAAATTCATAAAAACAATCAAGTCAGATAGTTTAGCCAAACATCTGACTTTTCTATTTAACTGCGTTTTCCAAAACTTCAAACACTTTTACCATAGCGAGTGTATCCATTTTGCAATACGCCAGAAGCTCTTCCCTGATCTCCAGGATCCTGAACATATCTGTTTCCATTTGAAGCTTTTCATAAGCAACCATTGCGACACTCCCGCTGGAGATCTTCAGATCTGAATAACTTAATTCGGGTGCGAGGGCAGGTAGAAGATTCTTAATTGAAAACGAATTTTTCATTGCCGGATGATAGTAGCTCTTTTCCTGGAAAGGCTGCATCAGATCAACGAACCTTGATAACCTGGCATCAATCTCTGCAGTATATTGAGGAAAATCTTTTTTAAGTCCGTTCAATACATTCCTTTCCATAAGCGCATCAAAAACCAGGATAGACCCCGGATTCTCTGTGTGCTTTAGCAGATTCTCAATAAAAAGTCTCCTCGGATCCGTTCCCTGCTCACTCAGAAACTCAAAATGCTGCAAAGTACCGCCTGCCGAACCTTTAAAGTGAATCGAATACTGGAACGGGAGATGCTGATACGGCTTCGTACCTTCAAAGACCGGGATAGCAGGCATGAAGGTCTCAAAATCCATGAAATAAACCGGGTAAATAATTTTACTGAGGAATTCAGTAATGGCTTTCCTGTTTATCACCGTTTGGCCTGTTTTAACGGCATTGATATGAATGTTTGTATTCTTATTAAGAGAATTATCATCCGGGATCTGGGGAATAGTTTCATACCCCGCATTATAAAGGCCGAACTGATCTGCTTTGGATAAACCGGTTATCTCAAATACTGAATTCTTCGGAATATGTTTCCAGCAGTGGCCCATAAAATCGCAATTGTAAGGGCTGAAACAATGTTCCCCGATTTTCGAAGGAGGCATGGAAGCATCTGCCGCTACAGCTTTTGATAAAAGAATATTATCTGAGATCAGCTGCTGATTGTTCAGGGCTTCTTTTTTAACTGAACGGATGGCAAACAAGCCCTGCGGATCGACATTTCCTTTTCGTATGTATTGATTATTAATGATAACAAGGGATATATCTTCGAGTTCAAGCCCTGAATTAGTTATAACCCAATACTGCAGTGAGGCATCCAAAAGATACGTGTTTGAGATTTTGGTAGAGCTCTTCACTTCATAGGCAAACCACTTGCCGTCCTTTTTTACCAGGATATCAAGGATGGCGAGTACCTGGTCAAATTGAAAAGCAGCTTCATAAATTACTTCCCAACCGGACGCTATTAATCGCGTTGTGTTTTCAACAGCTGCAATATTGTCCGATCGTTTTACCGGTGTTGCATCCACCCCACCGGGAAATAACCGCTGTGCCAATAATCCGACATTATTTCCCCGGTTGAACAAAGCCTGCTGTTCAGCTGAAGGGCTGTCGCGAAGCTGAATAAAATTTTTATAGAGATAGAGCGATTTGGCACATTGCAGTCCCCTTAGAAATGTTGATTTACTTAATATGTGCTTATCCAACCAGCGTGTTTTTGATGCTAAGTTAATAAATACCAGCCCTTATTGTTAATAATTTTAATCAGATAATATTAAAGGTTCATAGAGAGAAAACAAAAGTAAGACCTGAGAAATGATACTTTAATCTAATGCAGGTTTACAATTCAACTGACAATTGCAACTATTTATGTAATAAAATCGTCCTTTATGGTTAATATTGTATAAAATTCATATTTCTCCACTACTCTTATGAAGAAAATTTTTTTTTCAATTCTTGCAGGAAATTTATTTTTGTTAACCTTCCCGGTTAATCATGCCCTTGGAAGTATCAATACACCGGTTCTTATTGCTGCACGAGAAAATGTTATCATCCAGGTACCATTATCAGGCGATAAGACACATACGCTGATCGTGCAGGCATTAACGGCATATCCTGGTGTTACCTATGTAGGAAAATGCCTCGATCAGAACATGTATTTTATCATTGTGGACCGCAGCGTCCAGCCCGGCAACGGGTTCATCGAGGATATTTTCCGCAACCTTTCCCTTGAGCATTTTATCAAAACGGGCACTCCAATGGAAAAAGCCATTTCCGATTGTAATAATATGGTGGACAAAGTTGTGGCCCCGATTGAAATTGAAAGGCCTTAAAGGCTTACTACACCTCACTTTTTTCTTTATGATATTAATTCCTGTTTTAAACAACAAATCAAACTTGATGAAGTCTGTATCTGCACCATTTGGTACGTATAAAAAAGTCCTGCGCATTTTAAGCGTGTTTATTTTTTTCACGGCCATAGCCACCAAATCATTTGCTGCCGTATCTATTACAGCGCCTAATCTTGCCATTTCAACCTGTGCCTATCCTTCTGCCTATTTTGCTTTAGGAAGTATTATAATTGATGAAGGTGCTGTTGGTGACTTTCCGGACACGAATAATAATGACCAGACTTTTACGATCACCGCTCCAACCAATTTTCAATTCCAGGCCGGTGTAGGTACCGTTACCTGCATTGCAAGCCGGAACATTACAAACCTATCAATCGCAGTTACTGCCACAACTATTGTTGTAACATATGATTGTCCGGATAATGATGAGGATGATGCCATTACGATCAGCGGGATCATGGTAAGGGCAACAGCAGCATCCGCTACTGTAAATGTTACCAAGACCGCCAGTTCCAACACTGTTAGTGGTTTTCCTAATCCTACTACAGTAGCAACCGTTTCTGCAACTACGCTTGGGGCACCTTCTGTTACAGGAAACCCTTCCAATATAAGTGTATGCCCGGGCACTAACCCTACTTTTACTGTAACTTCTACAGGCAGCAGCCTGACTTACCAATGGCAGGTAGATCCGGGCACTACTGTTTTTTCTAATATTACAAACGGAGGGGTTTACAGCGGGGCGACTTCTGCCACACTTACTTTAACAGGTATTACATTTGCTTATAACGGCTATAAATTCAGGTGTATTGTTACAGGGTGCGGTACTTCCGTTACATCAACAAGCGGCACCCTGACAGTTAACAGTATCAGTGCAACTGCAGGTGCGGACCAGACGGTTTGTACTTCCACCGCAACGCTTGCGGGAAATACTCCTTCTGTAGGCTCAGGTACTTGGACACTGGTGTCGGGAACAGGGGCCATCACCACCCCTTCAAGCCCTACGTCAGGAGTTACAGGATTAACCTCAGGTGCGGCTTCTACTTTCAGATGGACCACTTCAGACGGATCATGCTCCGCCCTTGATGACGTCATCATCACTTTTTCTTCAGGACCTGCCTCAGCCCCGGGTGGCAGCGCTGCTACCACTATCACCAATTCTTCTTTTAACGCCAACTGGACAACTGTTGCCGGTGCTACAGGATACTTTCTCGATGTAGCTACAGATGCGGCATTCACCAGCTTCGTGTCCGGATTCAACAATCTTGATGTTGCCAATGTCACAACTTACAGCATCTCCGGACTCCTTCCCGGAACCACATATTACTATCGTGTCCGTGCTTATAATAATTGCGGGGCTAATCCAACTAACTCCAATACCATTTCTGCTACTACTACGAACACTCCTAATTATGTGCCTTTCAGCGGAAACAATACCATTACCGCTTGCGGAGGAACGATCCAGGATTCCCAGGGGAATTCGAATTATGTAATCAACTCCAATGGCTATACTGTTATAAATCCTTCAATTGCAGGGTATGTGGTTTCACTTACTTTTACTCAGTTTGCTCTTGAAACCTGCTGCGATTTTGTTACAGTATTTGATGGTGCCGGTACCGGCGGGACAATATTATTTAATGGTAACGGTACAACAATGCCGCCTGTCATCACATCCACTTCGGGTTCTCTTACGATCCGGTTCACATCTGACGGAAGTGTTGTTGCAGCAGGTTTTACCGCTAGTATCAGCTGTATAGGATCATGTACAGGAACACCTACGGGAGGAACTGCAGTAGCAACGCCTACCAGCATTACAAGTTGTGCTTCCCCTTCCACTTCACTTTCCCTTTCCGGGGCAAGCACTTCCACAGGGCTTAACTATCAGTGGCAATCTGCAACTGCTGCTGCCGGCCCATGGACCAATATTACAGGGGCGACCAGCTCTACGTATTCCACAGGAGTTTACGGGAATACCTATTTCAGGTGCATCATCACCTGTAGTTCGACCGGGTTAACAGGCACATCAGGCAGCGTACTTGTTACTTCCACCATTACAGGTCCCGCAAACGATAATTGTTCCGGGGCAATTGCCCTTACAATGAACACATTCGGATCCTGCGCTTCCACTTCTGCAGGAAATGTGGCCTGCGCCTCCGCTTCAAATACTGCAACCGGTTCCTGTTTCGGAAATCCGAATGATGATATATGGTACAGCTTTGTTGCAACAGCAAGCACTCATTATATCACACTGACCACTGCCTCAGGTTTCGATGCTTATATGCAGTTGTATTCAGGTACCTGCACATCGCTTACCTCGCTTCAGTGCTCTGATGCAAATACATTTACAGCTACGGGCCTTGCAGCCGGGAGCACTTATTTTATCCGTGTTTACTCTTATTCTGCAACTGCTCCTGCTAATGGCAACCTTACCATGTGTGTTGCTGCTCCCCCGGTTTGTCCTGGTGCCCTGGGCTCAGGGAATGTCAGTATCGCTTCCCTGCCATATTCTGCAACCGGCCAGACTACCTGCGGTGCCGGTGATGAGTTGACAACAACCAATACTGCAGTTTGCGGAAGTACTTCTTATCTTTATGATGAGGACAAAGTTTACATTTTTACCCCTGCTGTTTCAGGTCAGATCACAGTCACTCTTAATTCGACTCAATCGTGGACAGGCGCCACTCTTTACCAGGGTTGCCCTTTCTCAGGAACCTGCGTTTCTTATGTGCAGTCCTCTTCGTCAGGCTCAAAAACTTTTTGTGCCAACGTAACAGCAGGTGTTCAATATTATCTTGTTATAGATTCCTATATTACAACTGGTGCATGTATCACTTCATTTACACTTGATATTACTGCACCGAGCGGAATTCCTTCAGGAACTGTCTGCGCAACAGCCCCGGCAATCTCATTGCCTTATTCTGCCACAGGCCATACAACTGCCTGCTATGGTAATGAATACACATCCACAAGCACGGGTTCATGCGGGACATCCTACGAATCAGGGGAAGACAGGGTTTACGCCTTTACCACCACAGGGAGTGAATGTATCGGTATAACTTTAAGCAACTCCAATACAAGTTCAATCGGGTTCCAGGTATACAGCGGTTGCCCGGGAACTGCAGGTACAACCTGTATAGGCAGTGGCGGTGGTGCCACTTCGGGAACATTATCAGGAAGCATCACAGTTCCCGCGGCAGGAACTTATTACCTGGTTATTGATACATGGGCTTCACCGTCTTTTGCGAATTATGATATTTCGGTAGTATCATTCGGAACAGGCCCTGTGAATGACTTGCCATGCAATGCAACTCTCATGACATTAGGAATCACCGAAACGGGAGACAATACCTGCAGCGGAAGCACGTCTGAACCGGCAGCGCCTTCATGCTGGTTCACGGGGACAAACAATTCCGTTTGGTACCAGGTAGTGCCTACCGGTACTACATTAAAGATCAAAACCAGTTTAGGTACCTTGTCAAATACCCAGATCCAGGTTTATTCCGGAACCTGCGGATCATTAACGGCTGTTGCTTCTTCCTGTAATGATGACTCCCCTGCCTGCGGATCTTCAAGTGATTATTCTTCTACCTTATCATTGTCAGGTCTGACAGCAGGCGCAACTTACTTTATCCGTGTGGATGGTTACGGAAGCCTTGTAGGAACTTTCGGAATTATTGCCATTGACGGAGCAGCAACATTCCCGCCGGTAGCAGGCCAGGATTGCTCACTTGGAAACCCGGTTTGTAATTCCACCATGTCTATCAGTAATCCCGGATACCAGGGGATCGGGGCTTCGTGCGATATCCCGGCATCCTATTGTCTCGCTTCCGCAGAAAGAGGTTCGGCATGGTATTCATGGACCACGAATTCTGCAGGTAACATCAACTTTGATATTATCCCCAATGACTGGCCTGGAGCTCCAAGCACAACAAGCACCGATTACGATTTTGCACTCTGGAAAGTATCAGGTTCGGTATCATGTACAACTATTTTAAGCGGGGCTGCGACTCCTTTAAGATGTAATTACAGCGGCTTAGGTGTTACCGGGTTAAGCCCCACAGGGAACGCCCCTGCTGCATATCCGGGATATGACGCATCCTACGAAACCCAGGTGCCTTGTGCAGCCGGCGAAACATGGATCCTCCTTATCAATAATCACAGTACCAGTACCCAGGGATTCACAATCAATTTTGCAACAGGCGCAAGCGGAGCGCCAATTAATTACACCCCATCTCCTACCTCTATTGCATGGTCCGGAGGATCAAATACGTCATGGAACCTTGCCAGTAACTGGGGAGGATGTGCGGTACCGATCTGCGGTATTGATGCTACGGTAGGGGTATTCACCAACCAGCCTAACATCACTGCTGCGATGGGGGCACAATATGTAAAGAACCTCACTATTAATCTTGGCGCAACACTTACTTTGAGCGCGGGAAGCGTTCTTCATATCTGCGGAAACCTGGTTAATAACGGAACCATTAATGCCTCCCCTACTTCTACTATCATTTTTGATAATGCATCTACTACCCAGACCATGACCGGTAATTTTACAGGAACCAGTAAGCTTGGAAACCTGACTATTACCAAAACCGGGGGGTCGGTGGTGACAAATGACGATATAGATGTCGGAGGGACATTTACCACAACAAATGCCACGAGCATTTTTAATACAAATGGAAAATATATGCGTGTTGCAGGTAATTTTGTAAATTCTTCGGGTAACTCTACATTCACAAATGTAGGAACTACAGGTACGCTTGAGTTCAATGGATCTGCTGCACAGACTTACAATGAAGGGTCTGCCATGCTGGATCTGAATTTTGTACTAATGAATAATTCAAGTACCGGTACAGGCCTGACATTGCAAACGAACATGAATATCATCTCGGGCACAGGGACCTTGACTTTAACGGCCGGTAAGATCACCACCGGTGCATTTATGGTTATTGTAAATAATTCCGCTCCGGGAAGTGTTTCCGCAGGGAACTCTGCAAGTTATGTAAGCGGCAATTTAAGAAGGTACATAGATTATGCAACCGGTTCCTTTGATTTTCCCGTTGGTATTGCAGCTTCTTACCAAAGGGCAAATGTTAATTTCACTTCTGCTCCAACCACAATAGAATACCTGACTGCGTTTTTCCAGACATATGCCACTGTCCCGGCAGCATTGGGATCAACAGAGTGCGGGACCACTTATGATGCTGCCGCTCTTAATAATGGATTCTGGAGTATTGCTGCAAATACGGCAAACAACAATTCGGGTGTTTACAACATGACACTTTACAACACAGGTTATTCCAACGCGGCAAGCGGCTGGACGATAATGTCGAGGCACAATGGCAGCGCTACCTGGGCGCTTGTTAATGGTGACGGAACAACAGGTACATGTGTAGCAGGGGCCGTAACAGCCGTAGTGAGAAACAATATGGTAGGCTTCTCATTATTTGGCACAGCGCA
Organism: Bacteroidia bacterium; assembly: GCA_036386835.1. Taxonomy (GTDB): domain Bacteria; phylum Bacteroidota; class Bacteroidia; order 2-12-FULL-35-15; family 2-12-FULL-35-15; genus 2-12-FULL-35-15. The sequence continues at coordinate 20,243 of DASVUX010000030.1, read as the reverse complement.
GGCTACAGTTCCATTGCCTATTGAGCTTATTGCATTTAGCGGCAAAAATGAAGGCACCAGGAACAAAATCGAGTGGTCCACAATGTCTGAAACGAATAATGATTTCTTCTCTGTAGAGAGATCAGAAGACGGCAGTCATTTCGAAAACTTTGCCACTAAAGACGGTGCCGGCAACAGCACACATAAAATAGATTATATGATCTATGACAATGCTCCTTTTAACGGTGTAAGCTATTATCGTTTAAAGCAAACTGATTTTGACGGGAAATTCACATACTCTTCAATTATAGCAATCGAGAATAATCTTGATGAAATCAGTGTAAGCAACGTACATCCGAACCCTACCACTAATGACATGAGTTTTGATTTCTATACTCCGGTTTCGGGTTCAATGCATATCCAGGTGATTGATTATACCGGAAGGGTGGTCAGCGATCGTTTTGAGAATATAACCGAAGGAAAATCAATTTTCAATACTCAAATCGGCATCCTGGCAAAAGGCGTTTATTCACTTAAGATTACTTTTGATCATGGTAATTTTGTGTCCTATTCAAAGATTATCAAGCAGTAATCTTATCTTAATTGATCTTAAGACCCGCACACCTGCGGGTCTTTTTTTTTGTTCAACGTCAATGAACATCATTAACCCTACCATCAGGCATCTCCGACATCTGATTTTCCCGATCTTATGAATACCTGTTTTTATCGACCCCTATCTTGACTTTATCGCTGATTTGGGTTAGTTTTGAATTACCAACAAAAGTGCAATGTCATTTATAAAGTACATATCCGCTTTATTCATTCTCGGAAACTCTTCCCTGGCTTTCGCGCAAATATCCCTTGAACCTCATAATACGGTTTTTTCAAATCCCGTTATTCTATCTCATTATTCTGTTGATGAGCTGAACAGCATTCACAACACTGACTCCCTGAAGTTTGAAACAATAGAATATTATTTTACCAAATCATTTATAGTTGAAGCTATTCCCTGTACTGAATGCCGCATTTTTAATGCAAGCACATTTGATGTTTCCAGGTTTGAATATTTACGACTTAAATCCCAGCGTTTCGAAAGGACATTCACCAAATATGGATTTAAACTGATTTTGTTATCCATTGATGAACTGGAGTACAAAACTCCTGTCCAGCAAATTGAATAATTAATTAGATGAGGCCACTGTATATCATTGCTGCGATCGCTTCGTTTCTTTTACAAAGAGACCTGGCTGCTCAATGCCTCACAGCAACAAATGGCCAGTGGCCTTCAGGTACATTTACACCTTCATGTTCAGGTTCGAATCAGAATATTACCACATCAGGATTTGCCAGTGAATATTCCATGGTAAATGTTGTAAGCGGAAACACTTATACTTTCAGTAGTTCAGTCGGGACGGATTTTATTACGATTGCCAATGGTGCCGGAACGGTATCATACACCACCGGTACAGGTTCTGTAACCTGGGTAGCTACCGTTACAGGGGCTATAAGATTCTATACTCATACCTCCTCTGCCTGTGGTGCTCAAAGTACAAACAGGACACGGAGGGTCAGCTGCACCAATGCACCGATAACAGCATGTAGCGGTAATTTTTATGATTCCGGAGGTTCAGGAGCAAATTATTCAAATAATGAAAATACAACCACAGTTATATGTCCAAGTGTGGCTGGTCAATGTGTAAGTGTTCAGTTCACATCCTGGAACCTGGAAAGCGGATGGGATTATCTTTATGTATATGATGGGAACAGCACAGCGGCAACACAGATCGCAGGAAGCCCGTTTTCCGGGAGTTCACCCGGAACAATCACAGGTTCCACAACAAATGTTTCCGGCTGTCTTACATTCCGTTTTGTATCTGACGGAGCTACCACCAGATCCGGGTGGGCTGCAACATTAAGCTGTGGAGCATGCGCATCGGCACCTAGTGCCCTGTTGCAGGATTGCGGTGGCGGAACAACCATTTGCTCAAATACCACTTTTTCCGGGAACAGTACAGGTGGAGGTAACTACAGTGACTTTACTGCAGCAAACACCGGCTGCCTTGATGTACCTGAACATCAAACGTCCTGGTATTATTTTTCTTCCACTACAAATGGAACGATTGGCCTGACCATAACGCCCGGGTCTTCCAGTGATGATTATGACTGGGCTATCTGGGGGCCTATGGGATCAGTTGCCTGTCCCCCTTCAACAACACCTATCAGATGTTCTGCTGCAGATGGCAACAACACTGCTGCAAATATTACCGGCTTGGGACACGGTGCAGGAGATGTTTCTGAAGGGCCTTCAGGTAATGGCTGGGTTTCTGCATTAAATGTTCTTGCAGGTGAAATTTATATTATGGTTTTAGATAACTGGACAGCAACAAGCTCTCCGTTTACGCTTAGCTGGCAGTTAAGCAATGGTGCCAACCTGAATTGTGCACCACTGCCCATTGAGCTAATTTCAATTTCAGGCCGGAATGAAGGCCGGAAAAACCGGATAGACTGGACTACCGCTACAGAAACAAATAATGATTATTTCTCCCTTGAAAGGTCCAAAGACGGGATTCTTTTCGAATCACTTACCATCGTTGACGGAGCGGGAAGCAGCAGTGAAATTAAAAACTATACTGCTTATGATAATCTCCCCTTAGAGGACATCAATTATTACAGGATCAGGCAGACGGACCATGACGGTCATTATACGTACTCAAAAGTGATTGCCGTAAAAAAAGAAATTTTTGTCCCTGAAGTATTTAATATACATCCAAACCCCGCTTCCAATGAATTAAACTTTGAGATCCAGTCCCCTTCTGCTGCACAAATCTCCATCCAGATCGTTGATGTTACCGGGAGGGTTGTTGCTGATCAGTTACAATGGATCGGGGAAGGCAGATCGGTCCACCAGGCAAATTTACAGAACCTTTCCAAAGGGCTCTATACCCTGAAAATAGAGTTTACCCGTGAGGGATACCGTTTGCTAAGTAAAATTGTTAAACAATAACTTTCGTTTGAATAATGCTGCTGAACGGGCCTGAAAACTTAGTTGCCTTATATTTTCAATAAACCTTTTGAAAATAAATATTTACATTCGTACTGATTTTAATATAATCCTTAATGGGAATCAGGAGTTTATTGCTTTTTATTTGTCTGGCTGCAGCGTCCAACAGTTTTTCGCAGCTTACCGCGAATGCTGGGGATAATAAGTATATCTGCCCGGGCGAATCAGTTGTCATGGGGACTACACCTGCAGCAACCGGCGGTCTGCCGCCCTATACCTATTTGTGGCAGCCTTCAACATCATTGAATTCCACAACAATACCAACCCCGACTTCAACGCCATCTGCCAGTATTACGTTTACACTTACAGTTACGGATGATACAGGTGCCGTCAGTACTGATGTGGCTTTCGTTTATGTTAATGATGTAAAATATGTCAATGCAGGCCGGGATACTAGTATTTGCGAGAACAGCAACGCCTTAATAGGCTCACCGGACTGGAACATTTTTAACTGGATCAATTATTCATGGTCGCCCGGAGCATCGCTAAACGACTCCACCAGCCCAACGCCAATAGCTTCCCCGGGATCCACTTCAGTAACATATACACTTACGGCCACGGCTCCTGGATGCCCGCCCAAAATAGACCAGGTAAGGATTACCGTCATTCCTACGCCTGCGCTTTATGCAGGCCCTGACACTACTATCCAGGAAGGGGAAGTGGCGGTCCTTACCGGGACAGGTGGTTTTAATTATGCCTGGGGCAATACTCCCGATATTAAATATTCATTTTCAGCCAGCTGTGATGTGGAGCCGGTTTCCACTACAACCTATTACCTCTACTGCACGGATGAAACCGGAAAATGTCCTGCCTATGATGAGGTGACCGTGTTTGTTGAACCGAGCGATGACCTTGTTGTATATAATACCTTTACCCCTAATAATGACGGTAATAATGACACCTGGTACATCGGGAATATCCACAAATATCCCGACTGCAGGATAGAGCTATATAACAGGTACGGTAAACTTGTATTTAAATCTACAGGTTATAATAATACCTGGGATGGCAGGGTTTCAGGGGAGGAATTACCTGCCGGAACATATTTTTACGATCTGAACCCGGGTCCGGGAACCCCAACGCATCACGGAACACTAACTATTTTAAGGTAAATGAAAAGATCCGGCTTGCTGTTGCTTATAGTATTAATCCTGCATGTTGCATTGAATGCGCAGCAGATGCCTTATTACAGCCAGTTCAAAAACAACTCTTACATGATAAATCCGGCCATTACCGGAACAAAGAAACTGGTGGATGCACGGATCAATTACCGCTCACAATGGATGGGATACGAGGATGCTCCTAAAACGGGCAATCTCAGTGTTCACAGCAGGTTTTTAAAGGGGAAAATGGGTGCCGGACTTTATGTGATGCAGGACAAGATCGGCCCTCTCAAACAAACCAATTTCGGTTTAAGCTATGCATATCATCTTCGCTTTCCTGATGTAGAGCTTTCAGCAGGAGTTGCAGGGAATTTTGCAAAACAAACCCTTATCGGGAACAAGGTCTTTCTTCATCACACCCAGGATCCGGCAATAGACCAGCATGTGACCAACAGTACCTGGGCAAATGATCTCCATGCAGGGGTTTATCTTTACAACGACCGTTTCCATGTCGGCCTCAGCGCATTGCACATGCTTGAAACCACGGCCGAATTCTACAAGAGCGATACCACAAAGAAGGGATTTTTAAAATATGCAGACCATGTGAATTTTACAGCCGGATATAATTATTCCCAGAATCCTGACTACATCTTTGAAAGCACCCTTTATGCGATTTATGTAGCAGGAACACCGCTGAACCTGGATTACACATTAAGGCTTCATTACAAGCAGATGATATTCGGAGGATTTTCACTCCGCCTCAGGGATGCGGTAGCGTTGCATGTGGGTGTAACAGTGCTGGAAGAGTACCAGATCAGTTATTCGTATGACTTCCTGATCGGTAAAATGAAAAACCATAGCAGCGGGTCACATGAAGTGATGATCGCATTCAGCAGCAGTATCTTCAAGCAGAAACGCGGAAGGGTAAATGACAAGTTCCTGAATCAGCGCTATGGCTATATGTTCTGATCCGCCTCCTATTCTACTATCTTATATTTCCCGATGGCTTCTTTGCGAAAGCAGGAATTAAAGTGCCACCATTCGGTTGTAATGCTCATAAATCCCGCATTTACCATTGCCTCGCGAAGGATCTGCCTGTTGAAGAGCTGCTTGTAACTGAGCCTGAATTCCCTGATCATTCTTTCTTCTTCCCGCGGATAAGCGAGCTCACCAAAGAAATCATACGGTGTTCCCATATCCAGCTCGATGCCATTTTCATCGATTATGCTGAGGTCAACTGCCGCACCGAAATTATGCAATGAACCATTCATGGGGTTAGAAACATATTTAGTACGTTCAGACGCAGGCACTGCAATTGTATCCCACATTTTACACTGAATGCTCCTGGGCCTCACTCCATCATACACTATCAAAGAATAATACGGGAATTTCTTTTTCAGCAGCTGCTGTGCGACCTTCAGTTTTTCAGCAACATCAGGCTGCAGATAACATTTTTCAAGGTCACCATACATATCCAGGAACAAAAAATTATCACAGGTAGAGTATTTAAGATTAACTTTTATCGAGCTGTCCACCGTTTGGATATTCACCAGGCCGGCAGCAATCAAAGCTTCCTCAGCAGGACCGGGAGGTTGCGCAGGTTCCCGCTCCGGAACCGAATCGGTAATTCCGATTGCAGTGCTCGTTGGAGCCTTTGCCTCCGGGACCGGCTTTATCAGGAATGGTTTCTTTTCTCCTGCAAACCGTTCACAGGAAGAAATTAAAACTAATAGTAAGCTGAAGGAAATAAATTTCAAAGAATTCTAACGGTTTGTTTGAAGTCAAAGTTAAGGATAATTAATACTTTTGTATCAATGAAAGAAAAAGCTTCAAAAATAATGATGGTTCGTCCTGTATCCTTTGGATACAATGAGCAAACGGCCATGAGCAATTCTTTCCAGAACCGGACAGATCAGTTGCCTGAAACAATACAGCAGAAAGCACTCGCAGAGTTTGATGCTTTTTCAGGCAAATTAAAAGAGGCCGGGATTGATGTTGTGATTTTCGAAGACAGTACTGACCCGCATACTCCTGACTCGATCTTCCCAAACAACTGGATCTCTTTCCACGAGAATATGATCGTACTGTATCCTATGCTTGCAGAGAACCGGAGGCTGGAAAGGCGTAAAGATATTATCCACCATTTTACAAGCACAGCCAGCCAGCTGATTGATCTTTCACATAATGAAGGCCAGTTAATTTTCCTCGAAGGAACAGGCAGCATTGTATTTGATTATGAGAATAAGATGGCATACGCAAATATTTCTCCCAGGACCGACAAAACACTCCTGGAGCAGCTGTGCACCATGATCGGTTACGAAGCAATTACTTTTCACGCTGTAGATACTGGTAATGCGGATATCTACCACACGAATGTACTCATGTGTATCGGTAAAGGCTTTGCTGTTATTTGCAAAGAGAGCATACATGACCAGGCAGAATTAAAACGCGTAATTCATTCACTGGAGTCCACCGGGCATGAGATCATTGATATCAGTTACAAACAGATGAATTCATTTGCAGGGAACATGTACCAGCTTTTCAACAAAGAAGGCAACAGCTTTATTGCAATGAGCGAGCAGGCTTACCGTTCACTGGAAGCCTCACAGGTAAAGCAACTGGAGAAATACGGGACATTGCTCCACTCCCCGCTCTATACTATTGAGAAATATGGTGGTGGAAGCGCAAGATGTATGATGGCAGATGTGAGATGTGAGTAATCATCCGCAACAAATTTGGAATTTGAATTTTAGAATTAAAAACATATGGCTTCATTCGATGTAGTAAATAAAGTAGATGCCCAGTTGCTTGATAATGCAATTAATGTGGCACGTAAAGAAATCCTCAACCGTTTCGACTTTCACGGTTCTAAAAGCGAGATCAATTACGATAAAAAGAACCTGACACTTACTATTTTATCGGAAAACGAAATGCGCATGGAAGCAATTACAGATGCAATACGTTCCCGGATGATCAAACAGCACCTGAACCCTCTTTGTCTCGATTTCGGAAAGGATGCCGCGGCTTCCGGGATGATGATCCGCAAAGAGATCAAAGTGCGCGAAGGCATCGATAAGGAGGTGGGCAAAAAGATCGTGAAAGATATAAAAGATGCAAAATTAAAAGTGCAGGCTTCTATTATGGACGACCAGGTAAGGGTTACAGGAAAAAAGATTGATGACCTGCAGGAAGTAATAGCGTTATTAAGACGCGGAAATTACGATCTGCCGCTGCAATTCGTAAATATGAAATCTTAAAAACAGTTTTCAAGCTTGGGCAGGAATATGGTCATTCCGATCACGGCTGCGCCAAGCGCTGCTATAAGTACTGCTGCAGCTGCCACATCCTTTACTTTTTTGATCTGCGGATGCAGGTTCGGGGAAACGATATCAGAAAGATACTCGATGGCCGTATTGAATAATTCAGCAAGAAAAACCATGCTTACCGCAATAATGATCCAGCACCATTCATTTGAAGTGATCCGGAGGTAAACTGCAAGGAATATCACGAATACAGCTGCAAATAAATGAATCCAGGCATTATGCTGAGACTTGAAAAATTCGCCCAGGCCATCCAGTGCATACCCGAAACTCTTTACTCTCTCACTGATACTAAACCTTTTTCGCTCCATTCTCTTCTGTTTTAAAGTTATTGAACATGGCTATCAATGTCCAGTAAACCGCTATTAAAAATAGTGAAAAGAAAAATGTAACGCCAATCATTCTTGTATTTTGTGAAGGGTTCAGCAGCATATTGAAGATATCCGCGAAAAGCGCCAGCGGATTGCTGATGATATCCCAGCTGTTCCACCGTGGAAAGCGGCCCAGGTAAATCCCAAAACTGCAAAGGACCATCAGCAGGGTTATAAAGATATTCACAAGGCGGATACTGATCACCTGTTTCAGCACCTCCCTTACGTCAAACAATGAAGCAAAGCCCAGCATCAACCCATTCCATGCAAAGAACAGTATCAGGACGAGGTCGTACCACAAAGGAATCCCATGCTTTTGCCGCAAATGGAACAGGTCAGTGATGATGTAAGGTGAATTGGGAAAGAATAAGAGCCAACACGCAAACAGCAGGAACAAAATAAATCCAGGCCTTTTGGAGGCCTTGCTTTCTCTCAGCAGGGCAGCGAATAAAAAGGGGATCCAGGCCAGAAACAGATTCCAGGCTAAAAAAATATAGGAGATGGTCCCGCTCCACTGGATCCTTATAAAGAGTAGTACAATGCATAATGCTGATGACACAGCCATGGTCTTGATCAATCGGTTCATGTGAATTTGATTTTATTGGTAGTTCTGTATCTTGAAAAAAGTAAAATAATCGCAAGGATGATCATCCCCTGTCCAAGCGCAAATAACGGCCAGTTAAAATGGTCAGGCACGTAATTAACCACTTCATTGAACATGTCCTTTTCACTTGAGAGCGTCCAGATCCCTTTCTCTGCTCCTTTATAGTTTGAAACATAAATTATATAATCCCACATAAAAGAAATTATCGCAGTGATGCTTCCAAAGATCAGCAGCAGCCATTCAATAAAACTTATTCGCACATAAATACCTGTTTCCTGGAACCGCACGACTACGGCCATCAGGACGATCATCGAAACTGATACCAGGCAGGGTGCCCATACCGGGCCAACCCAGGGAACAGGGATAAGGAAGAGTATGTCCCACGTAGTAAGTGCTTCCGGCCAGTCGAGGAGCACCTTCAGAAAAACATAATAGAAGATATCCCAGATTGCAAAGGAATATAGAAAGAATACAAATCGCTGCAGGGCATTCTTTCCCGACATTACACCCGCTCCTATCAGCATGATGATTGTTGCCGCTTCACGCCAGAATTCAGTGATGGCAATATCCCTCGTGACAGGAATGAGCGGGAAGCGGAAACCGCCGGGATAATAGAGCTTTCTCAGGTAGACTACCACTGATGTTTCGAGATAGCCCATTGCAATACTGAATACAGTAAGCCAGATGATTGTTTTTGTAACTGCTTTCATATTAATAAATAATATTCACCTTCAGGTCGGGAAGAGCTTTGGTGAGTTTAACAATTTCCCTGCTGTCAAGGATATTAATGTTCAATACTTTCAATGACTTTAATTTGTAGAGGAAGGCCGTATCTGTGCCCTCGGTAATGCTTAGTGTAAGCTCTTCCAGATTTACAAGGTTCCTGAGAAACTCCGGATTCTTTATCTCGTTCCCCTTCATGTTCAACACCCTTAAGGAAGACATCCCTCCCAGGAAAGAAATATCGGAGATCATGTTATCCGAAATATCCAGGTTGATAATTGCTTTTAAGGAAGCCAGGTCAGAACAGGAATAAAGCTGGTTATACGAAAGGTCCAGAACAGCAAGATGCCTTAAACCTGCCAGTGCTTTAACATTCTTTATTTTATTATGTGAGAGATCCAGGTCACTAAGAAGCTCCAGCCTTGCAATAACATTGATGTCGGAAATGCCGTTAGCGGACAGGTTAAGTTTTTCCAGCGTCTTGTATACGAACAGGGGATATACCGAAGATAAGCTGCAGGCTGAAACATCCAGGCTCTTCAGCCGGGGGAACATTGGTGCGATTGAGGCCGATTCATTGGTCCTGTCTTTGATCAGCAAAGGATTATAGGTGATGAGGCTCAGGCCCTGGAGAGGATTTCCGTATAAATTCAGCTCCTCGAGCGTTTTATATTCGCCAAGATTGCTGAAGAAACGCGCATGCGACATGTCGAGGCTGTTTGATGAAAGGTTAAGCATCCTTAGCCGGGGAACCGGGGGCAATGTATCGCAGTTCTGAGGTGAGCAGCCGGCCAGGTTCAGCTCTTCAAGCAGGGGGAAATTAGCCAGGCTTTTTAAGGAAACCAGGAAATTGGAAGAAAGATCGAGTGATCTGAGTTTATCCAGGTGCGGCATTGACGCAATGCTGCTGATCGCGTTAGCCGAAATGTTCAAACGTTCCAGTGAAGGGGTGTTCTTAAGCCCCAGGTAATTCTTAATCCTGTTCCCGGAAAGGTCCAGTTCCTCCAGGTGAGTGTTAACCGGAAATTGTCCTAATGAACCTATATTGTTCTCCCTTAAGCGCAAACGTTCCAGTAATGGAAAATTCTTTAATTCAGCAAGCGTATCAAAACCGTTTGCTGAAACATCAAGGTCTTTCAGCGAGCTTAATTCATATATCGGGGCAAGGGTAGCTGCAGCAGCACCGGAAATATCCATTTCAGTAATACTGTCTTTCATTAAAATGATCTCGTTAAACACCCGTTCTTTTTCCAGGCAGAGCGATTGCCAGCCGGCCTGCTTATGATCTTTCATAAAGGAATATAACTTCATGTCAAGTGCAGAGTTGTAGTCGCGGTAATAAACATTCCGGGAAGAGTTGTAATAATCCCTTGCCTGGAAATCATCTGCCGAAGCAAGATCAGGCGGCAGTTTCAGTAACTGCGGAATATTTTTAAAGCTCAGGTCCACCAGGAAATATTTTTCCAGCTTCTTGTTCTCATTCATGCATTTCCCAATATTGTAACTGGTGATGATGACATCCCAGTTAGGGATACAGGAAAGGACAAGCAGGTAATAAATCACGGCCGAGTTTGTCCTGAACAGGTACCAGTTCGTACGGATCTTATAAACTTTGATAAATGTGACCACGAGGCCTGTAATACATAAAAGCAGGTATACGTACACTCCTATCTTTTTATAGGATAGTCCGGATTCACTGATATAAAGATGGTTCCTGTAAGCAGTTGAAAAGATCATGAAAGCATTCTGGATGATCCAGGCATACGCAAGCGCCCTGATCCCTTTATTCCCGTTGTAATAGTTTAGCGGGCCGCGGAAATAGAATAATAAAATAGCGATGGCAAATAGTATTGAGAGGATCAGCACACCGATCGCGTCATGCACAAATGCTTTGTGGGTGATCCCTTCGGGAAGGCCGCCATTGAAGCACAGGTGATTAAGATCAAGCATGTTGAGAACCACCAGGAGAATATTTAATAAAGTAAAGAGAATGATCCCGGAAAGATTTTCTGTGTCGGTCCGCATCAGGTTACCGAAAATGCCCGGCTTTACTGCTTCCTCCCTGCTTAATTCAAGAGGTGTATTTATATCTGCCTTCACAAACAGGCTCATGGAAGAATTGTAAAAGAATCCATACATGATCAGCAGTCCGCCAAGTGTAAATAAGATCCATTCAAAAGAAATGAAATCCAGGTCAATGTCTTTTGTCAGCTCATAAAACAGTGGATTTGAGGACTGGTACATCAGGAAAAAAACAAGGGTGATCACCAACGGTATTAATACCAGGAGGAACCTGGTGATGAAAGAGCGCTGGTATTCTCCGGCTATTTTATTTCTCTTTCTTTTTACCCAGTCGATAAACATAAAAGCACCCGAAGATCCGACAGCACAAAGAGAAACAAATGCAGAGGTAAGAAAAGAAGTGGATGTATTCAGGCTGAGCACTGAAAGGATGCCGAGTGAAAAAATATTGGCGATGATCGCCAGGGCGCTGCCATAGGTGAGGATGCAAAAAGAAGAAATGAATGCGCCTGCCGCAACGGAAAGCCATATCTTGTTTTTCAGCAGCAATGGTTCCCTTATTGCCAATGCGGCAACAGCTGCAATATTGAAAAGTAAAAAATTGAGGCCTGCAGCCTGCTTATAAAATAGTAAACTATAAAGCAGTACAGAAATAATGAGCAACCAGTCGTTCTTTTTCATATTGTATTTTTAAGTTAGTAATGGCAAGCGGGCACAAAACGCATTTCTATAATTGTTTATTTTGAATGTTTATAAGTTCAAGTTCTTTGATCTTTCTACGGCAGAAATAAAGAGGGATAAAACCAAGCACACCAAAAGAGCAATCGATCAGCTGCCAGTAGAATGGGATCTGCCTTACAGGCCCCGCAATAAAAGCCAGGGGAAATATCATCAGGCAGGCGATCATCCCGAACTCGATGCACCAGATGTTCCTTACAGGATCTCTTAAAGGGCCTATAAATACCACAGCGATCACCAAATGAGCAAATGCAAGCCAGTCGGTTCCGTAAGAGAGATAAGGATATTCCAGGTTTGTATGTTTTACTGCACCATAAATATTCTTCAGCCAGTTCTGCATCACCGGAGGTAAAGCATCAGCATGCGTGCTGAGGTATCCGAGCTCGGTTTCTATGGGAAACGCGGTAAGCCCGCTCAGGACCAGGAAGACCATAAAAGAAATGATCATGGTTTTAATCCCGCTCTTAGTTTAATTTCTGTTTTCATAATTGTATCTGTAATTTACCTTGTCCCGAAGATCAGCAGTCTTCATAGTTACCGCAAGTGAAGGATCCAGCTCCGGGAAGGCGGGTGCATTCCTCCCTTTCCTGAATTCATAAGAAAACATCCGCCAGTTTTCAGGCATCAGGAGAACACAGAACATGCAGGTCATCACCACAGGGACCGAATAATGCCGGTTCCCGAGGAAATAGAATTGCATGGCCGCCTCACCTGCTTCATCCATCCCGTATCCGAGGATGATGTGCTTGCAATCGTGCTTCAGGTAACCAGGGACCAGGTGCAAGCCTTTTTCCCGGAGGTACACTGCAAGTTCCTTTCCGATGGTGTCGTCTGCAAGCCTTAACAAGTCTTCCATGGTGTAACCGGCTTGATTTTTATTTCTGAAACTGAGGATTAATGGCAATGCTATTTTGTGTGTCAGCAATTCCAGCAGGCATGAACGGGCCTTTTTTATTTTTTGCATGGTGTATTTCATTAATTGATTGTTCACTGATTTTATTTAATCTTCCCATCGTCTTATTGTATTTCAGTTTCATTTTGAACCAGTATCTCTTAAAGTTATTTCCTCCCGCTTTAAAAGCTTTCTTGTGGGCAAACCAAACAACCATGATGGTAGCGAAATAGAACAGCTTGTAGAACCAGAAGGCGAAGGGTTTGGAAAGGGCGCTTTTACTGTGGAAAATGATACAGAAGCGTTCGAACTGGAAATCAATGTGCGAGGCTTCGTCAATGAGAATGTCGGTGCAGATCTGTTTTAACAGTACGCATCCGGTTGCATCTTTCAGGGATTGATAAAAAACCTGAGCAGTACTTTCGACAGTGATCACGGCTAAAGTCCACAGCTCCATGCTTGCATTGAAATACCGGATCTTTCGGAACAATGAATCACCCCAATCCTTTTTGATCCGTGGTTTCCCGACCAGGTCGAGATACCGGCCGAGGTTATTTCCATGCTTTTGTTCTTCTTTAATAAAGAGCTCCACGGCTTTCGGATAATCAGGATCACCTATTCTGTTTGCGTACAATGTACTTGCAAGCAGAAGGTTCCTGCCTTCCGATGTTTCACCAAGCTGCCATGCCTGCAGCGAGCTGAGGATACCTTCAAGTTCCTGCTCTTTAATACCTGGTGGAATATTCCAATCCACCCGTTGTGCTTTTAGATTTTGCCTGTAGTGCTCAAGCCATTGCAGTGAGGTTCTCATGTGATATGTTTTATTAATTAAAAGTACTTTGTGTTTCAAAGTAACAAGACAAAAAAAATGCTTAGCCCCTGATTGGTGTTATGTTAAACTGTCTTATCATTAAATATTCTTAATTATTTTCTCGCAGAGACGCACAGCCGCAGAGGTAGTTTGTTGTTTGTTTCCTGTTTGTGCCAACTGCTCTTGCCATTCTTATTGTTGTTGTTTCCCGCAGAGACGCTAAGTCCGCAGAGATAGTTTGTTGTTTGTTAATTAGCCTTTATTCTCTCCTGCTTTATTGTCTGTCTATTCTCCCGCTTAATCCCTCTGTTTCAGCAGCTTCTCCAGCGCATCCAGGTGTTCATTAAAGGCTTTCTTCCCAGCTCGTGTTACAGAATAAGTAGTGTTAGGCTTTTTACCAATGAACTGTTTCTGCACTTCTATGTATTCGAGCTTTTCCAATGCAGAAATATGAGAAGCAAGATTACCGTCCGTAATATCCAGCATTTCTTTCAGGGAACTGAATTCCACTTTATCGTTCACCATGAGAATGCTCATGATGCCCAGCCTGATCCGGTTCTCAAATGCCTTGTTTAAATGTTGTATATAATTCTTCAATTACCTTCTAAAATTACGTTCATACTTAAAATACATCACTGCACCGTAAACAATGTGAAGCACACCAAACCCGAAAGCCCAGAATAAAAGTCCGTACCCGATATAAAACGAGGATATCAGTCCGAGCACGATTTCGAGGATGCCAAGATAACGGATATCATTAAAAGTATATTTACTGGCGTTAATAAGAGCAAGTCCGTAAAAGATCAGGGTGGCAGGGGCTATGAGGCCGATATCACCGTGATAAAGCATGATCAGGCAGAAGAAGCCTCCCGTAACCAGGGGAATGGCAAGATTGACGAGTAAACGTTTTGCAGTGCCGTCCCAGACCCTGATTCCTCTCTTTTTTGAATTACGCATTGTCAATAGCACGCCAACCAGCAGGGAAGCAACAAGGACGCACGTGGCGACAATGAAAAGATAACTGAACATTTCATTCACCAGCTCAACCCTTCCCTCCCTGTCCATCCTGATCATCGACCTGTAATCTTCGGAGTAGGAACCCATTCTCGCATAAGCGAGATAGGCGCCTATCAGCGCGAAGAACCCGGCAAAGATGCCCGACAAGCCGCTTAAAGAAATGAACCTGGATGAACGTTCCATCATTGAACGTATATCCGACAGTGCCTGTAAATGTTCTTTTTGTTCTTTCATTATAAATGTGTTAAAGTACTTTGTAACGCAAAGTAAAGATAAAATATTGTAATGCGCAAAATTTTTTCTTTTAAACGCCAAAAAACTGTTATCAAGCCCAACGAAGGGATCTTTAATTTATAGCTCTACATTCCGAAAACGCATGTCATACCGACCGCAGCGGAGGGATCTTTTTAATTTATAGCTGCCTGCATTTCTAAAAACGTTTGTCATCCCGACCGCAGCGGAGGGATCTTTTTAATTATAGCTGTCCCGCATTTCGAAAAACGCTTGTTACCCCAACCCCAGCGGAAGGCCTTTATAATTATAGCTGTTCTGCTTTTCACAAAACGCATGTCATCCCGACCGCAGCGGAGGGATCTTTTTAATTTATAGCTGCCTGCATTTCTAAAACGACATCATCCCATCCAGCAGAAGGTCTTTTTAATTACAGCTGCCTGCATTCGCAAACAGAATGTCATCCCGACCGTAGCGGAGGGATCTTTTTAATTTATAGCAGCCCTGCATTCAAAAACGGTATGTCATCCCGTTCGTAACGTCCTGCGTTCCATTCCCTATTACTTCTATTAAATTTCGCAGAAAAACCTTATACTTGTGCTGTGTTAGAACTGTTCATACCGGCCTTTATTTCTGTCCACTTCATTGATGTGGTGGATGTGGTATTGGTGGCTTTACTGATCTACCAGCTTTACTATCTCATCAAGGGTAGCGCGGCCATCAATATCTTTATCGGCATCCTCCTCTTCTACCTGCTCTGGATCCTCGTGAAGACGCTGAACATGCAGCTGTTCGGGAGCATCCTGGGGAAATTCATAGATGTCGGCTTCATTGCGCTGCTGATCGTATTCCAGCAGGAGCTCAGGCGGTTCCTCCTGTTCATAGGCACTTCAGATATCTTTACCAAGGGAAAGATCTTCGATTTTAAATGGAACATGAACACCACTCACAAAATGGACATCAATGCCATTGTGAAAGCGTGCAAGAACATGAGTGAAAGCAAAACGGGCGCGATCATCATCATTACCAAGAACAATGAATTAAAGTTCTATGCGAATACAGGTGATTCCATTGAAGCAAAAGTTTCGGTGAGAATGATAGAAAGTATCTTTTATAAGAATTCACCGTTGCATGACGGGGCGCTCATCATCTCGGGGAACGAGATCGTTGCGGCAAGATGCGTGTTACCGGTGACCGAGAACAATGAATTCCCTGCACACCTGGGAATGAGGCACCGGGCGGCTGTAGGGATCACTGAAAATACGGATGCCATCGCGGTGGTTGTGTCGGAGCAGACGGGTGATATCTCCTTTTCCAAAGAAGGGGACCTGAAACATTCAGTTACTGTGGAACGGCTCCGGGAGCTGCTGGAGAAAGAATTTTCCTAGCTGTACTATTGCAGGACGCAGATCCTTACACATTTTTAAAGCAATCTGTCATTCTGAGCGGAACCCGGTGAAGCGAATGGATCTCATGCACTATTCCGGGAACGCTGCTCGTGAACCAGCAGGTGGAGGCGGAAAAGCTATTGAACTTTAGCCGTTACTGAGTTTACTTAATCACACTCAGCTTCCCGTTTTTAGAAAACTGCCCATCGATTTTGAACTCATAGAGATACAGACCTGAACCCAATACTGAAGCATCGATCTGTATAACTTTCATGCCTTCAGAAAGCGGATAACTTTTTAATGGCTTTCCTGTTAATGAATAAATAATCAGTTCCCCTGTTTCGGGATCCTCAAGATTGCATTCAAGCGTCATGCTTCCATCATTTGGGTTAGGATATAATTTTATGATGTCCTTTTCTTTGTTATTCTCATTAATGCTTAAAGGCGGTGTTGTTCCAACATACACGTCATCAATATAATAATTTGCGCCAAGGGTGTTTATTGTAGTTCCACCTAAAAATTGTTTTACTGTATTTGCATCATTTTTAAAATTACCAATTGTAATAAATTGTTCTCCTCCACTAGCAACGAATGAATCTGAAACCATCATCCAGTTTATTTTATCATCCAGCATATTGCCAGGAGTATTTTCAATTTGAGGATTGCCTGTCACCCAAACACCGACAGCTGGATAAGGATTAAAAAGCGTGTCAGTAAATAAAGCACCAATATTTTCAATAGCATATTGCATTGTGTCTTGAAGACTAAGACGAAAACTAACATAATATTGAACACCGCTAACTAAAGAATTAGCTAACGGACTCTCAATATACTCTCTGCTAAAGCCCGTACTATAATATGCAATGAATCCAGCATACCCATTTCCAGAATATGGATATTGAAAGCCAAACCTATTTTTAGGAACCCCAGAATAATCAGAAGTATCGCATAAATTTAAACAATCAGCCGAGCCAAATTCAATCCATGGTGTCAAATCTACTGAGATATTGGCAAAAGAAGGGGGGGGGCAAATGGAACTATCTGCTCTTTCAAATTGACCATTAGGAACTAAATTCTGTGCCAGTATACGTTGACAAAAAAACAGAGTCAAAAAAAGCAAAAATTTTAGTTGATATTTCATTTTTAATCTTTATTATCTACTGTCTTTTTCCGCCCGCTTGTCCGGTGTTTTTACCGCGAGCGGCCCTATAAAAACGCTTTTACACAAAGATAGTGCAAAGGCGCTGTTTTTTTGAACATTATTACATTTACTTTATTATACTTAGTTTTCCTTTTTTAGAAACCTTCTTATCAGTCCTGAACTCATAGAGGTACATTCCTGAATTCAATTCTGAAGCATCTACCTGCAATGTCTTCATTCCTTCAGCGAATGGATAGCTTTTTAGTACTTTTCCGGTCAATGAATAGATCAACAGCTCACCGCTTTCATTATCACCAAGATTGCATTCAAGCGTCATATTTCCATTATTCGGGTTTGGATATAATTTTACAAAATCCTTTTCTTTTTTATTTTCATCAATACTCAAGGGTGGTGTTGTGCCAACATAAACATCATCAATGAAATAATATGCACCTAATGTATATGGTACTGTTCCTCCAAAAAATTGTTTGATTGTATTAGCATCGTTTTTAAAATTACCGATAGTCATATACTGTTCTCCTCCATTTGCAACAAAAGAACCGGAAAGCGTCATCCAGTTTATTTTATCATTCAGCATATTCCCGGAAGAGTTTTCTACCTGAGGGATACCAGTCAACCATACTCCGACAGAAGGGTATGGATTAAAAAGAGTATCAGTGAATAATACACCAATGTTTTCAATAGCGTATCGCACTGTATCCGCAAGACTTACATGAAGTTGAACATAATAAGTCTCATTTAATACAAGCGGACTTACTAATTTAACTTCAATATATTCTCTTTCGAAACCGCCAGACATGTAAGAAATTAGGCCAGTGTAAGCATTCCCTGAATGCGCATATTGATATCCAAATCTATTCACAGGAATGTCTAGATAATTATAGCCATTGCATTCATTAAAATAGTCTGCTGAATTATATTGAAACCAGGTTGAATCTAAGTTTGTAAAAAACTGAAGAGTACTTGTATCTGGACATTCGGTAAAATTTTCAAAACTGGAATTTGGGACAAGATTTTGAGCTTCCGTTTTATAAACGAAAAAGAAGACTAGAAAAAGAAGAGAAAAAATATTTTTCATTTACAATAAGCGCCTTTACACATGTATATGCAAAGGCGCTGTTTAATTAAAGATACGAATTTATTTAATGATACTCAGTTTTCCATTTTTAGTAACGATGTTATTAATTCTGAGTTCATATAGGTACATACCCGAGTTAAGCTCAGAAGCATCAATGTTTAAAGTCTCTCTCCCTTCAGCTAAACAATGCTTTTTTAAAGCCTTTCCGGTTAATGAATAAATAATCAATTCCCCTGTTTCGTGATCCTTCAGATTACATTCAAGCGTCATGCTTCCGTTGTTCGGATTAGGATACAATTTTACAAGATCCTCTTCTTTTTTATTTTCATTTATACCCAAGGGTGGTGTTGTGCCAACATAAACATCATCAATGAAATAATATGCACCTAATGTACTTGGATCTGTACCTCCAAAAAATTGTTTTACTGTATTAGCATCGTTCCTAAAATTACCGATAGTCATATACTGCTCACCTCCATTCGCAACAAAAGAGCCTGAAACAGTCATCCAGTTTATTTTATCGTTTAGCATGTTTCCGGGAGAATTTTCCACCTGTGGGATTCCCGTCTGCCATGTATAGCTTGGAGCGGGGAAAGGATCAAACAAAGTATCCGTAAACAATGCCCCAATATTTTCAATGGCGTATCGTACTGTATCTGCAAGACTTACATAAAATTGAATATAATATGTTTGATTTAAAGCAAGGGGACTAGCTAATTTCACCTCAATGTACTCTCTTCCGAAAATCCCTGCGGTATAAACTATCAACCCGCTATATGCGTTATTTATAATCGCATTTTGAAAACCAAATTGATTTAACGGCACACCTCTATAACCCGATAAATCACAAACGTTAAAATAATCTGCAGAGTTAAACTGACGCCAAGTAGTATCTAAATTTACCAGCATCGGCAAAGCTGTAGTATCCGGACATTCCAAAAATATTTCAAAACTTGAATTTGGGACAAGATTCTGTCCATTTGTTTTTTTTATGAAACAAATTAATACAAGCAGGTATACACAGAGCCGGTTTTCCATCATAAAAGCGCCTTTACACAAATTTAGTGTAAAGGCGCTCGATTCACAAGTTATTGCTTATTTAATGATTGTTAGTTTATTCTTCTCAACTGCTTTTTCATTGATTCGAACCTCATATAAATACATTCCTGCTTTCAGTTCGGATACATCAAGAGTCTTACTTCCGCTGTTTACAGCAACTCTTTTCATGATATTCCCGGTTAATGTATAAATGATCATTTCACCAGTTTCGTTACTTGCTAGCTTACATTCCAGAATCATGTTTCCATCACTCGGATTAGGATATAGTTTTACAAAATCCTCTTCTTTTTTATTCTCATTAATACTCAGGGGTGGTGTTACACCAACATACACATCATCAATATAATAAAATGCACCTTGAGTATTAGGAATTGTACCACCCAAATTTTGCCTTATTGTTTGTGCATCATTCTTAAAATTCCCAATTGTCATGTATTTTTCTCCTCCGATCGCAGTAAAAGAATCGGATATAGTTATCCAGTTTAATTTATCATACAACATATTACCTTGATTATTTTCTATTTGAGGAATGCCTGTTTGCCAAGCATAACTCGGTGCTGGAAAAGGATCAAATAACGTATCTGTAAATAAAGCGCCAATATTTTCTATCGCATACCTCATTGAATCGGCTAAACTAAGATGAAATTGAACAAAATAAGTTTGACCAGTTAAAAGAGAGTCTAG
>DASVUX010000029.1:0-84565 GCA_036386835.1 Bacteroidia bacterium | reverse complement strand
ATAACACTTAGAATGTTTCTATCAAAGAACTATGAAGTAAATCTAAATAAAAACACCAATCGCTATGACTGGTGTTTAAATCTATTCATAAGAAAATTCATTTTCAAAAAATTCCTTCGCAAATCATACCTAAAAGTTCGTTATGTTCCGCGAGTTCTCTCGCTTGCAAAAGAACCTGCTCACGAGCGGAACATTACTCCTTACATTACTCCCTTTTAAAAGATAAAATCTTATCATATAATTGCTCAAGTGGGATATTAATTTGCTGTTGGAATATTATTATATTCGCTGCCTTTTGACTAAAATACAATTCACTCATTTTTCGCTTAAATGGTGTTAATCGGTTCTTTAAGGAATCAAAGTCATGCAGTATAATATTAATGGATTTGGGATTGGTTCGAGAAAAATTAAGTTCTTTTATTTGCGACCATTTAATCAGCCCCAAATTCCCTAAATACGAATTATATAAAATTCCATTCTCCGCTATCGTCAAAGCAGGTTCTTTGCTTTTAAAGAAAAAAAGAACTGGCTTGTAAACTTTAAATTCTTTATTCATTTTTTATAATATTTTTTTTAGAAAAAGAAGTTGATTTTCTAAAACAAGTGTTTTTTCGTATTTTCTCACATTTGTCAATTCATCTAATGATGGTGACTTGACATTATGCAAGTTATAAAGGTCTTTCTCAGTTAAATAATTTATTTCAAAAACTGATTTTTTTTTATTTTCTTCCAAATCAATCTCATTATAATAGAAAAATCCGAAATAATATTCTTTCCAATCAAAATAAAAAATTAAAACATTAACACCATTACTGAAAGCAGTACTTGGGATACCGTGCCAAGGGTTCTTTTTCTCGTCATTTATCGGAAAGTAGCTTTTAGAAGATAGGAATTCTTCCATATAACATTTCACTAAGTTAGCATAACTGAAGGGAGAAAACATTTTATTTAAAATTTTCTGAATTCTATTTACCATAAAAACCCCTTAAAATAATAAACTCCAATTTCATAAATCCGCTGGGAGCATATGAATTTTTTGCTGCATTTAGCAACATGTTAACTTGAGTTCCACTCTGTAAGTGATAATTAAGCCACAAACCATTATAAGTAGCCATTGCTCTAAAATTATTTGAATTAGCAATAAAACCTGGCATCTTTAGATAACCGAGCCCCGATTGACTGGCAATTTTCATCACTTCGGGCATGTTCCTTCCAAGTAAAATTCCGCCTGCGCCGGCTCCGGAAACAGTACCAGTTAGTACTTGGGCTTTAAACGTAAGATACGCAGCACCGGTCAGTGCTTGTTCTCCCGCCCAAGCAGCACCAAGTGCCGCGTAACTGGCAACTATTGGTGCAGCAAGAACACCGACAGCCGCACCCCCAACTATAAGAGCACCTGTTTCACATTCTTCTTGAGTGTAACAATAACCCCAGGCACTGCTTGGTCTCTCATCATCCCATTGCCATGCCTTTCTAACATTACTCATGGTCGCACCTGTAGCAAGATTATACCATCCAGCAACATCGTCAAAATCCATTCCTGCCCAAGCCTGTCCACCTATTTTATCATCGAAGCCCTCGTGGTCAGAGTAGAAGTAGCCGGAAGTTGAATAGGTACCTCCCTTCAAATTCCAATTCATCGTCTTAAAGAACTGTTTATACGCCTCTTTCCTTGCTGCATCAGCATTTTCAGCACCATGGCTTCCGTAATAATTCTTATCCCCATAAGAATAACCGATGGTTGTTCCGATTGCCAATCCTCCTGTGCTTACATCCACATTGCCACCATTCATGGTGGCATCCGCTTCAAGACCACTAACCAAATACCCATCAACATAATAATCAGTTCCCCCAGTTGGGTCAATGCTGCTTATAGGATTATTCCCCATTGCAAGATACGGAGAATGATGTTGATACATTGGGTCTGGATTGAACCATCTTCCAATCCTTGGGTCGTACTGCCTCAAATCAAAGTTAAGATAACCTGTCTCAGTATCCTTCTCTTGTCCCTGATACGCATAATCATAAGCGGTAGCAGATATGTAATTACGGCCTGGTAATGTAGAGCCGTGGGGGTAATAATCCGAATAGCTTAGCACTTCCGTATTACCCGCATTGTTCCTGATAGTAGCACGTACATTTCCCAGGTGATCATTCAGCTCATAAACATAATTGGTTACGTTATAGCTTCCTGTTCTTAAATAAACCCCAACCCTTCCCTGCCCATACACCTGGAGCTCGCTTTGAGTAGTGCTGCCTAATATAACCGTATTATAGGTGCTCAACAGCATTCCGCCCGCATCATACACGTACCATGTATAGCCCGTATTCACCCCGCTGCTGTTATAGGTGATTTTTCGTTGTCTTTGTCCTGAAGAATTGTATTCTATCGCCAATACAAAGTTACCGTTGGTTTTCTTTATTGAAGTTACTTTACCGGCCAAATTATAGGTGTAGTTATAATCTTTATTAACTTCTTTTGTCAGCTGTCCTGCAAGGTTGTATTCATAATTATTCGCACTCTGGTTATCAATATCATCAGTATAGTTCTGATTAGTGCCGTTATCAGTGATCGACAGCAAACGATTTTTCTTAGTTGCATCATAAACATACGTAAAATCATCCCTGGACAGCAAGCTGGTATAACCCTGGCTTTTCATGGTTTTAAGATTGCCATTCTTATCATACGTAATGTTGTTCACGCGGTATGCATCGGCCTGCTCATTATAATCCTGCCCGAATCCTGTGGTGGCAGTAAGCCCGTTGTCTGTATTTAATAAAGAGGCGGTGACTGTTCCAAAGATAGCCTCGCTCAGCTGGTTCTTATTGTCGTATTTATACACGAACTGCAATTCATTGCTGAATGCAGGAGTTGGCGCAGCTGAAGGCAGGGTTGTCTTCCACCTGAAACCACGGATGAGACCGGTATGGCTTTCCGGCAGAGCGGTATTCACTCCGGTTACCGGGGTATATGTTTCTATGTAGCTTCCCGAGCGTGTATAATCGCCTGTAAAATAATCAAGGGTAAAGCCGAAAACATCCTGTCGGAATGAAGAGTTTGTCCCGGTATAGCTGTCCTTCCCGGGATCGCGGTTACTCAGTGTAGGGTCGTTCATGCTTTTCAGCCAGCCGTTAATGGTATAAACATAATCGAGGCCCTGCAGGGTTCCCCCCAGCTCACTCCGTTTCATTGCCCCATGCAGGTAATACTTTAAAGCCTGGTTGGTGTTAAAGGTGATATTGTCGAGGCTTGTCTTCGCTTCTTTCAACCTGTGGTTGGCATCGTAGATGTACTGGTGAACAAAGCGTTCCCCCGACACTTCCTTCTGGTAATCCAGTTTTTCCAAGAGGCTTTCTTTGGTATAGGTATAGTTAACGGTTTTAACACCAAGCCCTGTGATATCGTTAACTGACCAGGTGGCTCTGCCTAAATGATCGTAACCATACCAGATCTTTCCTTTATCATTCCAGGATTTTGCAATCCGCCCATCCTTATACGTTTGTCCGTAACCGGTTAAGGTCCCGGGGAAATCAGACTGAACCGCATCATAAGCGGTATATGTCTGCTGCGTACTCCTGTCAGAATAGCTCCAGCCCAATGTATTGATGATGGTATGAACACTAATCCCGGACCCTGAATAAGAAGGTGTAGTTCCATCCGTATTGTAAGGAACGAATTCCAAAGCTGTACTTCCCGCATAAATGGCAGGATTATATTCTCCTGATTCCACTACGCGGCCTGCACGGTCGTAGGCGAGGTAATTGAACTTTCCGCTTCCCGACTGCAGGAATGTTTGAGTAAAACGGATTTTCCCTTCATCATCATAAATGATATTGGACGAGCCTTCATCCGAAGAAATGGTTTTGATAGGCCGGTCCAATTTATTATAAGTTATGCTTGTTACCAGCGGCTCGGTAAATTCCCATGGATGCTCTGCATCCGGGTATTTATTTACTGCTGTACCAATAGCAACATCATAATAGCATAGCATATTGGTATGATTCTGATCCAGGGGATTAAAGGCAACGGTAGAAGGAACCGGATCATATCCTCCCAATTCTTCATTATAAGTATAAATGTCAACATTCACAGCGGAAATTCTAACTCCCAACTCCGAGTAAGTTGTTGTTCCATCATCTACGGCCTGGAATAAATTCAGTTCTGTTTGTCTTGATCCTTCAAATGGGCTATCCACTATTTTATGCCCTGAGCTTATTACGACATTTGTGGAACCTACCGTTCCCATCAGTTCAAATTCCA
This sequence comes from Bacteroidia bacterium, assembly GCA_036386835.1. GTDB lineage: Bacteria > Bacteroidota > Bacteroidia > 2-12-FULL-35-15 > 2-12-FULL-35-15 > 2-12-FULL-35-15. The sequence continues at coordinate 80,304 of DASVUX010000029.1, read as the reverse complement.
TATTCAGGTAATAGCGGGTGTCACCATAAATACCATTAGGTTCACCGTTAGGCCAAGGCGGTTCACATGGATTTAAGGGGTCCAGAACGGATTCAATCCAGGTTCCATAGTTTATGTTTGATCTATTATTAGCGTATGAAGCTGAAATTGATGAAGGTGAAATAATTGTATCGAAAGTTACATCAACAGACATAAACTTCAGATCAAGCTGTGTTGAAGTGGGAGACATGGCACGAACGAGTTCTGTTCCGCTTTCAGTTGAACTACACCCTCTGAAATTTAACAAAACATTAATATACATATCCTGATCAAAATTTGTAACCGCAGGGGTTTCCATGTTATCAGTATATTCACCTGTATTAGCTACTTCAATTTCCCAATTACCTGATTCTCCACTCCAGCTGTTATATGTAATCGGATTATATGTGCATCCTATAGCCTGTGGCTGAACACTCTTTACCAGTTGGCCTTTCGGATTAAAGAAATTAATTGCCCATTCGCTGTATTCCAGCTCATACTCTACCGCAAGGTTGGGTATAAATGCTGGAACGAATTGTTGAAGTTCGGTATCATAATTCGGATCAAACCTCTCAGAAAGATAAGTACTTGTATATTCAAAAGAAATCCTGAAAAACCCGTCACCTGTTGCATACTCATTTAAAAAAGTAACATACCTGCTTACTCTATTAATGGTATAATCAGTCCCGCTAACTAACAGCTTCTCTTTCCGGAGGTCGTAAATTTTATAATTGATCTGGATCGGGTTATTTGAATCATGTTCATTGATCCCGTATGTCCCGGCATTTCCATATGTTAATCTTAAAGTTCCTTTTTTTGCAGCCGGGAGGTGAATATCAGTGCCCCGTGGCCCATAATAGATCATCGCCTGACTTACCTTTTGTGCTACGCATGTGCTGGATAATCCACTCCTACAAGTAGCAATCGGGAGGCCGGAAGATGTTGTGTACCGGACTGTTGTTTTGCCATCCGGATCGACTGTGATGGTTTTATATCCATGTAGATTTTCATTAACACTATAATCATTTGAACTATTGCCAATTATAGCTGATCCTCTATAGCCAAACACATAATATAATTCACCTGCATTAGAAAGGTAGAATACTTCATTTTCATTTCCACTACCCGTCCGCTGATTCTCACCGGCAGAGGCCGTTCTTTTTACGCGGCCTGTGGGATCATTATAATATTCAACCCTGTTATAAGGAAAGGAACTTGCAGGAACATAGGCTTCGGCTGTGTTGTTATTGCTGTAATACCATCCAAGGCTCCCCTGAGTGGATGCATTTACAGCCCCGGGGTTATTTACTTCCCCAGAAAGATTAGAGCTTGTTATTGATTTGTCAAAGTCATCGTAGGAATAATTATTACCGGAAGCATCTTTGATAAATCCGTCCTTATGATAAATCCCACCCTGGAATAAAGGGGCGGCCAGGGACTGAAGTACCGGCCTGCCGAAGGCATCGAATACATTTTGCGTTGCGAGTACATTACTGTTCTCTATATCCAGCGTCTGATTTTGTGTTGATCTGCCTAATGCATCCACATAAGAGCGCGTCTGGCTCATAATATTCCCGTTATTATCAAAAGTTTCAACGGTTGCCCAGTTACGGACCTCTTCATTCTCAGGAATATAGAACGAGATCTCCAGCTTGGGACGTTTTGTAGCATCCGTGGTATAATCACTCGATGCAAAAACCATCCTGTTGGTAGTTGTTGCAGCGTCATTATTTAATTTCAGCGACCAGCCGAAATTTGTTTCCGGGGAATGCACCATGTCCTTTACATGAGAAGTTACATTCAGGGTATAATTCTGAGTGGCAGTAGGTGTGGCAGCGAGCGCTATCTCCCCGGTTGCGGAAACAGCAGGTGCCGAGCTCCAGCTTAAATATGCTTCGGACCATGGACCCGAAACCCTTTGTAATACAGAAGCATTTGTTACTGACAGGTTACTGGAGTGATCCAATCCATAAAGATATAATTTAGCATCCGTTATAATGGCATGCGGAGGTATGGAAGACAGGTCAAAGGAAAGGTATGTACGCTGCTTGAACCATAAGCCACCACTGGTCCAGCGGTAAGCATGGATAAAGGTATAAGCCTCATAATTGGCAGTGACATTGTTGCCATTGTCATACATGGAAGTAGCGGCATCATTACCCAGAACAGGCCCAGGCTGTATGGACACAACTGCCTGTGCCGTGGCGCTTTTAGAGCCAAGCGCCACATATATGGAAGCCTGTTTGCCGTCATTATCTGTTACGGTTACCGCATAATAACCCGGCAGTACAGCGCTCAGATCCTGCGTGGTGGCCACCACGCTGCCGGAAGCGTTTACCCAGCTGTAAGTGTAAGGCGCAGTCCCCCCCGTGATGTGAAGATCAACTGAGCCGTTAGAGGTAGTGGCGGTAGTGGCTGCCACCTGCGTTGCAGTTAACACCATGTAAGTGATCACCAGCTTAGGACGTTTGGTTACATCAGCAGTATAATCACTGGACGCAAAGAACATTTCTGCCGTAGCAGACGTGGTTTCACCATTAAGTTTGATCATCCACCCGAAGTTCGCTGCAGGATTCTTTACCATATCCTGTAAATGAACTTTTACATCGAAGGAATAATTCTGGGTAGAGCTGCTGCTTGCAGCAATGCTAACCTGCGCAGCGGCTGTGACAGCCGGCTGGTTGTTCCAGGTCACCGCGCTTTCCTCCCACTGTGCTGTAACACGCTGCAGTAAGCCCGCATTGGTGCTGGTATACGCATGAGCGGTTCCGCTTAAGGTAAGGGTAGCTGAAGTGATGATCGCATTTTTAGGCAGAATGCTGAGATCGAACTGGACCAATCCGCGGGTTTTGTACCACAAGCTGCTGACTGAAGTACGGGAAGCTTTTAAAGCTGTATTCGAGCCGTAATTTGTATTCCCGTCATTTGCAAGATTGTCAGAGATCTGAACCAATGCATCCTTGCCGGAAATACCATCGGGCTGAAGCGTGATCGTTTGTGCATTCGCAACAAGCGCAAAAAGGATCGCAGCGGCAGAGAGTAAGTGTTTATTATATTTCATACCTATATCGTATTTTAAAATTCTTTTTCAATTTGAAGCAATAGCTGTCCGCCAGATCCCAGGAACTCCAGCAAATAGTGTTTTCTTATGAATGGATTGTAATGAGGAAGATCGATTATAACAACGCCTGAATCTTCCCAGGCCCCGGCTGTTTCTACCAGGGGCAAAGAGGATAAAATAAATTGCTGGTCGAACGTAATAAATGACGAATCGGACTCCACTATCCTCACACTTGTTACCTGCAGGCTGTCGCCTGTAAATACGCCTGCCTTTAGCCGATATATAGAATCGGGCGCAGCAGATACAAGGCTTCCCACATTGATGTCAAACTTAGGAGTCTGAAAGTTCTGGGATTTACCCTTCAGTGTTAAGGCCAGTGCGCATAGAAGAAAAATTCCTTTTAAAATAAAATTGGGCATGTTGTTTTGTTTAGTAGGTTCTTTTAAAATTATACGAATAACGCTGTTTTAATTTCCAGCCTTCAGCTGCTGTTTCAGTCCAGATCTCCCGCACCCGCCCCGCATCATCATAAACATATCTGGTAGCGAAATCGTAGCTGTCGAGTACAGCCAGTGTTTGTCCCGTTTTTTCATCGATCACATTTCCGGACAATGCAGCATCCACAGGACGGACCATGAGATCATCATAATAAGCAGTAGTGCTTCCTGGATTGTTGCAATAAACACGTAGATCATTTAAAGATCCGCCTGATTCAAGATAGTTTGATGGTACATCAATGGTGATGGTCATAAGAATCCAATCACCAACGGTGATATTGGCCGCATCGCTTTTTGCAATTGATTTTGTCAGAGCATACGCTGATCCCGCGGTGGAACCATCCAATGTTACGTAAAGAGCTGCCGCAGCGGGACTGTTCTTATGAACCCATACAGACGCACGATAAGATCTTCCTGCGGTAAATCCTTTGGCAAAATGCCCGGGGCCAAAACCAGGTTCTACTTTGGCCATATAGTTTCCTGTATGAGGCTTGACTGTTGCATCACCTGCATACCGCATTGTGCCCTGTGTTACTTCTCCCCCAAAATGGATAACACTACTTGCAGCTGTTACCTGATCTTCAAAGCTCGAAAAAGTGAAATCAGCGTATTTGGCATCACTTGCCTGACAAAGCACAAACCTGTTGTCATATCCCATCTTACTTGCAGCGTAACGGTCGTTCCCATTCTTGCTTTCTATCGGGGTGTTTCTATTATTAAAAACTGTCGCTTCACCTTCATATTTCCACAACGTATGATTCGAATTCCCGTTAAAGCTGAAAGTTTGATATGGATGCCAGATTGATGATGTAGCCGATTGATTTACATACAAAGACGAACTGTTATTATATGTTCTTTTCAGATAGGAAGTCTGCCAGGTAGTTTTATCTCCCCCGATCAGCACTCTATTTCCGGAAGGATGAACCTGGTTATTTACATCGCGGACCACCTTGTCTTTAAAGACGGTAACCTTAAATGTGAAAGCCGGGAAATTTTTATTGGAAGGATCCACGCTTTTAGGTCCCATTAAGGCATAAGCCGACTCCCTGAAAGCAGGCACCACGTCTGTCTCCGTAATACCTTCAGTAGCATTTGTTATCCTGGATTGTATAACTTCACCGGTGATAGCATCCCATGCAAGATATTCCTCAGTTGTAGTGATGTCGTTAAAATAGTCGGTCTTTTTTGACAACCTTGCTTTCCTGTCTTTAAATGAATGAATCCCTTGTAAAGTATAATAGGTATTATATGTCGGACCGTCATAAGACATAACTGTAACATATTGCCTGTGTTTTTCCACAAATTGAGGAATTTGATCTGAAGCGGTCAGGTAGTCAAAACGGGTTAGACGAAGAATGTTTTCATTATTGTCATATACTGTAACACTTTTTAAATTATTCAGGATACCAGAGGTTTTGATTGCAACATAATTCATCGTAATGTTGTCAATCCAATGTGTATAATCGTCCAATGATATGTCCGGAGCTGAAGCGGTTACCTGGTAAGGTTCATAAGAATTATAAAATTCATATATGGTCCGTCCATTATATACATTGTTCAGGCTTTTTGATCTTACAATTACTTTCTGATAAGTAACAACGGGTGACGGTATAAAAGGATCACCCGCATTACTGTTCTTTTCCAGCACGCCATAATCCGATCTTACAAGCACATTAACTGGCTCAGAACCGGCTATCCCTCTCCTATAGGAGTATTCATTTATGTAAGAAAGATTTGATTCGGTATCCTTCATTGTAATACTTTTAACTCTTGTTCCGGCACCGGGTAACGAATCAAAGGAAAGTTTTAAATGACCGTATCCATTTGCCCTATTCTTGTTATAGGTATAGGCTGTAGGAATACAATCCGTCCAGTTGGCAGTTGCGCCTAATATGAATTTCTGAAGTCCGGTTGGTGCCCCAGTGGTGGAAGCAAGTGTCATACCCGCCCCGCCCGTGGTAAAAACGGGATTAGCTCCGATAAAGGCGGCATTCGCAGCAACTTCCGCTGAACATCCTGAGCCTGAACCTCCGGTAAAGACAACAGGCAGACCTACTTCTTTTCGCGAGGCCGATGACAGGAAACTATTAATATCAGAACTGACTGAGATCTCAGTATTGCTATTTAGCGGAATAGTAGCTGTGTGTATTAAAAAATATCTTGCAGGCGAAGTATAAGAACGGTTATTGTTACAGGAATAATTATAAATGTCTGATTCATATTCAATCAGAATCTCGCCACCATGTGGAGTAGTGATTTTTTTTAAGGACCAGGCATCAGCATTTGCCCCTGAGGACAGTGATGTGTATTTACCTTTATTATCGGGATCATAATCACTTTTGTAATATCCCCAGATATCCGACTTTTCAAGAGCATAATTTGGATTCTTTGTTGAATTACCTTGGTCGTAATCAAACAAATGGGAAGGACCAGCGGCCTTGTAGCCTAAAGTATAAATTTTTATTTCATTCAGCGTTAGTTTACCGCTGCTGTTGTTTGCGGTTGCAGTAGAAGCACTTGCAGATTCATATGCAGCTGTAGCGTTTGAATTTGTACTATTCCATGTTACTGTAGCCGAGCTAAAAGAATTTACATTATTGATATTATTATAAGCTAATTTACAAAGACTGTAATCAGAAATCAATTCAACCGCAGCAATGGATTTTGTTTTGATCAGGAACTCATTCGCAGTATAATTACCTATGTGAGGCAAAACGGATGATTCAGAGCAGCCGCTGAAGTTAAACCCGGAAATGACAGGTAAAGACGCTGATGTAAACATTAACGGAATATCCTCGTTTCTTAACAGAACAATTCGGTTCAACCTGAGGGTTGGTTTAATATTAGAACCGTCCTTAACAGCATGCCCGTCTGCCCTTACATCCTTTATAAAATATGCGGTATGCGTGGACGTTTGAATGCTGTTAAGATAATAGGTTTGTATTACTCCTGAACTAACGGTTCCGTCTTCAGAAAATTCCTTAATCTTTCGTGAGATCGGATTAGTATTAACAGGCTTGGTTGATTTACTGAATTGATTCGGATGATAATTAAAAAAAGGGCTTCTCCACTTGAAATTATCTGCCCATAAACCGTAATTGTAAGCGATCCAATAACCAGTATCACCAACATCTGCCATCCCGTTGGTATTCACATCAACGTAATCAGGCCCGGTAACCGCTGTCAATTTCCATGATACCACATACTTTCCTGTTTTCTTAACCACCTTCATTTCTTTAGTATTGTCAACTGAGTTCGGGAAGGTCAAAGAAAATGAACTACTTTGTTCATTAGCATGCATATATACAGGGAGCGAATAATGATATACCCTTCCACTACTGTTTGTGATCCGGAAAGCGCCAATATCGTCCGCATCAAAGTTATCCGTATGTCTTCGTGGTGTAGATGCTATTTTGTAATCAAGAAAGCCGGCAGGATTTAAATTTATTTGAGCATTCGTAAAATATTCAATGTAAGAAGCGGTGTGGGCTCGGTTATCGGTTACATTGTATGTTCCCGAGTAGCCTCCTGTTACATTGGCAGGGTTGATACTCCCGTTTATCTCATTTGTAAAAATAAAGTTTGGGTTTTCTTTTGTGAAATCATCTATGGCAGGGGAATATTCAAATGTTCCATCGCTTGAATTTTTGGAGGTTAGCACCCCACTATGGTCAAACAATTTTAACTGCATAGTTCCGCCAATTCCGGGACCGGAAACATGATAAGCGTCATAATCCGGCATCTGAAATAAGCCGCTGGTTAATTTATACGAAGACTTTGCAATATCCATTGCGCTGGTTCCATTCGCATTGTTAAAAAACTTGAAGTACAAAGGACCGTATAACAAAGTTGATTCTGTGGTAACCGATCCGGTGACCGGAGTCGTAATTATCTGCTGCTGCTTACCCTTCCAGTCATCTGAAACACCATTTATACCATGCATGATTTCCCCTGGGTTATAGTCCCATCCTAAACCGATCCAGGAGGCCTGCTGCTCCACTTTTATCCCACCATGGTAGCTGAATGTGATCGGCACATTTTCACCATTGGGCCCCGGAACACTCATTACCGGCAAAGAATAATTAAAATCACCGGTATTCAGATCAACCATAGAGTTTGCAGCTTGTGAAACCGGAGTTCCTTGTCCAAAGGAGTTTTGGATCAAAAGAAAGCCAAGACAAAAGAGTATAACTCTTTTGCTGAAAAGAAAAGAAGTCATGGGCAATTAAATAAAGTGAAAAAAATTAAGCAGGAAAGGTTCTGTGTGTTTCCGTTTGTAAAGGAACACCTTTTATTTCAAAATATTGGAAGGAGATTTACATGCATTGAAGTCCGGCAAAATAACATCATGCCGATTATGCCTGTTTCAGTGGAGTATCTGAAGTTCAAACACCCTCAAATACTTCTTACTACTTTTCAACACTTGTATTTAATCTGTACAATATCGCCAAAAAACGGATCAAGAATCTGGTACTTAATACTTAATGCTGGACTGGGAAGGAATTTAAAAACAGGGTGGACATAAGCTCACTTTTCCCCCATAATTAAAATAACGCGATCTAAGAATCAATCGGCTTTTATCAGACTGGAAAGTTTTAAAGCAGCTTTCATGGTGTCGTGAGTTTGATTTAAGTTAACACAAATCCGCCTCCACGTCTGCCTGAAAACACAAAACCCTGCAATCGGTTGATTGCAGGGTTTAAATTCATTAACTGTAGCCCGTAGGGGAATCGAACCCCTGTTTCCAGGATGAAAACCTGGCGTCCTAACCCCTAGACGAACGGGCCAAATATTTTGGGAGTGCAAATGTAGAGTAAAAATCTATTTCTGCAAAATATTTTACGCTTTTTTCCTAAAATTAGTCTATCGTATCATTATCTGACTGAAAACGAAAGCCTAAACGTTTACCTGTCTTGATCTGCATGCTTTCACTTGCCGCCTGCATATCCTGCACCGAAACTTCTTTCACTGCATCAAAAGGAGGCGTAAAGAGGTCAAAACTAAGACAGTACAATATCGAGGACTCCAAAACCTCCCTGATTTTGGCTTCATCGACCACTGCGTGAACAAAATTATTATAAAGAAACCCTAGCTGACGCTTCCCTTCAACAAAAAAATGGTTCTCCTTATTGATGAAAAACCTTCCTATGACATATCCCAGGTCATTCACGCGATTGTAAACAAATGAATCATTCAGGAAATTATATACGTTGATTATTCCGCAAAATGAGCGGGATGGATCTTCTTTTATATAGGAATTCTTCCAGATCGGGTGTGATTTATCAAATTCAAAAACATTTGTATGCATTGCAAAGATAAGGAGGTCACCGGCTACTCTCAGCTCAAACTCAAACTCCCCTTTTTCCCTGTATTCAATTATTACCCGTTTGTCGATAGCGGCTGCCTCCTGCTTATAATCTGCAGCCAGCGCTTTTGCTGTTTGTTTCATAGTCCTGAATACCTGCAAGGTATTGGCATACACATCCTGCTTAACGCTCGACTTTTCCTTCAGAATCCGTAAGATCATCTCACGCGGACTTTGCTTTTCCATGTTTTCCTTTTTTAATATGCCTTTGCAAAAACTACTCTCTGAGTAGACGGCTTGCCTGAATAAATGCATGTTCCTGCCTCCTGTTTATTGTTTAATGGGATGCAGCGAATGGTTGCCTTTGTTTCTTCCTTGATCTTTTTTTCTGTTTCAGCCGTACCGTCCCAATGGGCCAGCACGAATCCGGTTTTTCCTTCAAGAACATTTTTAAACTCCTCATATGAGTCCACGGAAGTTGTCTTTTCCTCTCTTAAAGCAAGGGCTTTCTGATACAGGTTATTTTGGATCTGCTCAAGAAGGTGCTCCACTTTATTCTCAATGCCAGCCTGCTGAAGTGTTTCCTTTTCCATGGTATCTCTCCTGGCTACTTCAACTGTTCCGTTCTCCAGGTCCCGCCCCCCAATAGCGATCCGTACCGGCACCCCTTTAAGTTCATATTCTGCAAATTTCCAGCCCGGCCGCTGATTATCCCGGTCATCATACTTCACAGAGATCCCTTTTGCTTCCATTGCTTTTTTCATCCTTAAAACAACTTCCGAAATTTGTGCCAGTTGTTCTTCCCCTTTATAAATGGGAACAATAACTACCTGGAAAGGAGCAAGTTTTGGAGGCAGAACCAAACCCTTATCATCAGAATGTGACATAATTAATGCACCCATCAGGCGGGTAGAAACTCCCCAGGAGGTAGCCCATACATAGTCCTGTTTACCTTCTTTATTTACGAATTTTACATCGAACGCTTTCGCGAAGTTCTGGCCTAAAAAGTGTGATGTTCCTGCCTGAAGCGCCTTGCCATCCTGCATTAAAGCTTCAATACAATAAGTTTCATCAGCTCCTGCAAACCGTTCATTAGCCGTTTTAATACCTTTAAGCACCGGCATAGCCATCCAGTTCTCCGCGAAATGCGCATAAACCTCCAGCATTTTTTCCGTTTCAGCTATTGCTTCTCCCTTTGTTTCATGTGCGGTATGGCCTTCCTGCCAGAGAAATTCAGCTGTCCGTAAAAAAAGACGCGTACGCATCTCCCAGCGAACCACATTTGCCCATTGGTTGATAAGGATGGGAAGGTCACGATACGACTGGATCCAGCCTTTATAAGTACTCCATATTATAGCTTCGCTTGTAGGCCTTACAACCAGCTCTTCCGTAAGTTTTGCCTCCGGATCTACAATCAGCTTTCCCTTGTTGTTCGGGTCGGCCTTAAGACGGTAGTGGGTCACTACTGCACATTCCTTAGCAAAGCCTTCCGCATTTGTCTCCTCTGCCTCAAAAAGGCTTTTCGGCACAAATAATGGGAAGTATGCATTCACATGCCCTGTATCCTTAAACATCTTATCCAAAGCCTGCTGCATTTTCTCCCAGATGGCATATCCGTAAGGCTTGATGACCATGCAGCCTTTAACAGCCGAATGCTGTGCCAGGTCGGCCTTTTCAACGAGTTCGTTGTACCATTCCGAATAATTCGCTGCCCGCGTTGATAATTCCTTGCTCATATAGTTCCTTTTATGGTATAGTATTTGTAATTTTATGGGGAATAGACGGCAAAAATAGAAAATAAACCTTGTATCTTTTCGTTCGTCTATAGATTAAGTTAAAAATAGCATCCCCACATTCAATCAAAATAAAAATGAAATCATACATTGGCATCCTGGCTCTTACTGCACTAGTATTCAGTGCTTGTAATACCCCTCAAGGGGCTTCATCGCGTGCTAACAACGATGATATATATTACTCCGCTGCTGATGCGGCTGCTGAGAAAGAGCAGCTCATCAAAGACAGGCAGGAGGAAAAACGTAGAGAAGCCGAGGAAAGAAGAGCCGAAGAAGCAGCCCGCAGATCCACACAGCAGCAGACCGCTGCGTCTGAAGACGATTACTACCAGACATCGAGTGAAAAAACCACGGATAAAGATGGCAATACATATATAACGAATAATTATTATGATGAGCCTTTTGATTATGATGATTATTATGATTACGAATACGCTTCACGTTTAAGGCGCTTCCATAACAATGTGGGCTCTTACGGTTATTATGACAATTTTTATACGAATTCTTATTTCTACACATACAACCCGTATTATTACGGAACCAGCGTTTACATGGGCTATAATTTCTGGGGCCCTTCTTATGCCGTTTACAGTTACAATCCGGGCTATTTCTGGTATTCCAGCTATGGCTGGTGCAATGACCCATGGTATAATCCTTACGGTTACAATCCTTATGGATACAATCCATATATGAATGGATATGCAAATGGTTATTATAACGGCTATAACAATGGTTATTGGGATGGCTACTATCATAGTCCTGCCAACAATTATTTCAACAGTTATGACAATAACAGTTATTATTACGGACCGCGCGGAACCATGAGCTCCAATAGCCGTGCTACTGCACAGCCAAGCCTTGCGCACAGGTACATGAATGAGGTTGAAGCCACAACCAATAAGCCTTTTGAGGCAACGCATGGCAGGGATAACAATGTGCATATGAAACCAACTACCGTTAGGGATTATATGTCGAGGCCAAGAGATGAAAACAACTCAAAGCCTGTGACACCTAATACCTCGAGACCATCAATGAACAGCGCATCCCCGGTTAATAAAGAAAGGCCGTCCAACACTGAGCAAAGGCCGGTTAACAATGACCGTCAGAAGCCAAGGGATGACAGAAATGACAATTTCGGCACCCGTCCTGCTGACAAGCCTGCTCAAAAACCCCGTGAGGAAAGACCTTCTTACCAGCAGAAGCCAGTAGAAAAACCCGCTGAAAGACCTGCATTTGAAAGAGCTAAGCCAAAAGAATCCCAGATTCAGATGCCTGCTCCTTCAGCTCCGCGAAATAACAATCCTGGAGGAACGAGGTCAGGTGGAAGCTCCACTCCTAATCCTGGACCAAGAAGAAGATAATCTTTAATATCTTAAACATGATGAAAAAACGAATCTTGGCGGCAGGAATAGGATTAATATGTTCTTTTGCCTCATATAGTCAGAATGATATTGATGCTATGCGTTATTCCCAGCTTACTTTCGGGGGAACCGCACGATTCGCTGCGATGGGCGGATCCATGGGTGCGATTGGAGGCGATATTTCAACATTGAGTTTTAATCCTGCAGGGATCGCAGTTTTCAGAAAAACGGAGATCTCCATCACGCCTTCAGTTTATTCGTCAACAACCAATTCTACTTATCTTGGAAGTAACTCTTCCGACCGGAAACTAAATTTTAACCTTGGAAATATAGGTTTGGTTGGTACTGTAAAGTTAAAAGATACATCCATGGGATGGCAATCTGTTAATTTTGGAATTGGTTATAACCGGACAAATAATTTCCATAATCGTATTGATATTAAGGGTGACAATACAGCAAACTCATTGCTGGATGTTTACGTCAATAATGCAAATTCGAATCCTGACCCTAATGGTTTTGATGGCTTTTCAACCGGTTTGGCCTGGACCACCTTTCTTTTTAATCCCGATTCTACCGGATATTATTACCATGTAATCCCCCATTATGGCCAGATGCAGCGCAAATCTACTGAAACGAAAGGAGCCATGGGTGAAGGTGTTTTCAGCTTCGGAGCAAATTATAAGGAGAAACTTCTTTTGGGCGCAACCCTGGGTGTTGTTAAAGCCAGGTATGAAGAAGAAAGTGTTTTTGAAGAAACTGATGCAGAAGATACAATCAGCTATTTCAAATCTTTTAAATATATTCAGAATTTAGCCAGCAGCGGAACCGGGGTTAATTTTAAAATGGGTATGATCGTAAAACCAAACGATTGGCTGAGGCTGGGGGCCGCTGTGCATACTCCCACAGCAATTCGTTTTACTGATAATTACAGCAGTTACATGGAATCAGATGTAGATACTGCAACTTATGCAGATTCATCGGCAGAAGGTTCTTTCCGTTATACGATCACCACTCCTTACCGTGCAATTGCAAGTGTGGGTTTTATCATCAAAAAACTTGCACTGATCAATATTGAATACGAATATATTGATTACAGTTACGCACAGCTCAACTCACATCCGAATGTTTTTTCTGATGTTAATTCAACTATCAGGTCGAAATACACTTCCACAGGGAACTTGCGTGTAGGCGGTGAAATACGGTTTGATCCTATCACTTTCCGTTTAGGTTACGCCCTTTACGGAAGTCCTTTCAGGAATGGCGACAATGTTGCAGCCATTAGAACAAGTTATTCCGGAGGTATTGGTTATCGTTTAAATAATTTCTTCGTTGATTTCGCTTATGTGCGTACTAATTTCAGCGAAACCAACTACTTATATGACCCATCAATTTCAAGTCCTGTAAAGAATAACTTCAGGAATTCGAGTTTTATGCTCTCCCTTGGAGTCCGATTTTAGTTGTTTGTTTGTGGTTCGAAAACGCCTTCCTGAATATTATTCGGAAGGCGTTTTTGTTTGTACCGCTTAATGGCTAGTAGTCCGAACAGATCATTGCGCAAGGTGAAAACCCTTCAAAAGATTCTCTCCGGCTATGATAAATCACCACTTACCTTTTTTTAGAAAAATCCGCTTTTTTTGATTGTAACTTTGTATTAAACATTTGAGAAGGGAGAAAAATGAAAACAGGTGGAAAATCAATCATAGCATTTTCAGCATTGGCGATCGCCTTTTTGGCTTTCAAGAAGCAGGAACCCAAGGCAAAACTAAATGCCATGGTAACCCAGGGAAAATGGAAGGTGAATCTATACCGTGATAATGGTGTGGATGAAACCAATAACTATACAGGTTATGTGTTTCAGTTCAAGCCAAATGGTACTTTATTAGCTAAAAAAGACAATAATTTATTAAATGGTACTTGGAGAAGTGAAAAGGAAAAGAAGAAAACCAAACTTTATGTTGAGTTTGCTTCTGTTTCACAATTAAAGGAGTTATCTGAAGACTGGGAAATTATTAATCAGACAGCTGATTCATTGGAATTAGCAGATACAACAACCGGTGACGGAGTGATAGACTACCTGAATCTCCAAAAGATTTCATAGACTAAAAAAGCGGGGTCCTAAGATCCCGCTTTTTTGTTTATACTTTTTTATAATTATACTTTAGCCGGCTTACCGGTTAAAATCTCTGCATCCACAAGAATTCTTCCGCAATGCTCACATACAATCACCTTTTTATGCATCCGGATATCCAACTGGCGTTGAGGCGGGATCTTGTTAAAGCAACCACCGCAGGCATCACGCTCTACAGTTACTACACCTAAACCATTCATTACATTTTCACGAATCCGCTTGTATGCATTCAACAAACGGTCTTCAATCATTGATTCTGAATTTTTTGATTTTTTCAATAATGAATCTTCTTCTTTTTCAGTTTCAGCAACTATTTCAGCAAGCTCCTTTTGTTTCAATTTAAGATCCTTTTGCCTGTCCTTCAATTCTGCTTCCGATACCTCGATGATCTCTTTTTTAGCAATAATATTCGCTTTGAATTCCTTGATGCGTTTCTCAGCAAGTTGAATCTCAAGGTTCTGGAATTCTATCTCCTTTGTAATAGCATCGTATTCACGATTGTTACGTACTTTCCCCTGCTGCGCTTCGTATTTTTTTATCAAAGCGGCCGCATCCTTCATCACATTCTTCTTGTCAGTGATCCCTTCCTCAAGGCTTTGAAGCTCTTCTGTAAGGTTATTAACACGGGTTTCAAGGCCAGCCACTATATCTTCAAGATCCCTTACTTCTAAAGGCAATTCACCTCTTACGGTTCTGATCTTATCGATCTTTGAATCGATCTGCTGTAATTCGAACAATGTTCTCAATTTTTCTTCTACAGAAATATCTTCAGTTTTAGCTTTTGCCATTTTATAAATAGTTTATCGGATTTGTATTGATTTTTGACAAATGGAGTGCAAATGTACTAAATTTTTTCTTTAAAATGTCATAAAATAATTCAGTAGTAAACTGCTCACTTTCATAGTGCCCGATATCAGCTATAACAGTTTGACCCTCAGAGTCAAAGAACTGGTGATACTTGAGGTCGGAAGTAATGAATATATCAGCTCCCGAACGTATGGCATCTCCCAGCAGAAAGCTCCCCGAACCTCCGCATACGGCTACCTTCTTGATCTTCCTGCCCAGCAGTGGCGTATACTTGATACTGCCGGCTTTCATCTGTGACTTTATGAATTTAAGGAACTCCAGCTCATCCGTTTCATCCACTTCGCCTACCATGCCGCTTCCAACCAACGGGTGGAGATTATGCAGTGGGAGCAGATCATAGGCAACTTCTTCATAAGGATGTGCTTTCTTTAAGGCAGCCAGGATCTTAAATTCCAGGTGCGAAGGCAGGATTGTTTCTATTTTTATTTCCTTTTCATGATGCCGTTCTCCCTTTTTCCCCACATATGGATCTGCATCTTTTCCCGCTTTGAATGTGCCCGTGCCGAAACTGTTAAAGCTGCACTCGTCATAATTCCCGATTTCTCCGGCACCGGCTTCAAACAGAGCTTTCCGTATAATTTCTGCTTTATCCTCCGGGCAAAATGTGATGAGGCGCTTTAGCTTATCACGGTGAGGCGCCAGGATCCTGCAATTTTTCATCCCGAGCTTTTCCGCTATCCGGGCATTCACCCCGTTATGGACATTATCCAGGTTTGTGTGACAGGCATAAATGGCAATATTATTACGGATCGCTTTGATTATTACGCGCTCAATATAATTCTTCCCGTTAAATTTCTTCAGGCCCGTAAAAACTATCGGATGGTGTGCAATAACAAGGTTACACCCGGCTGCGATCGCTTCATCAATAACAGCCTCTGTACTGTCCAGGCATATTAAAGCACCTGTGACTTTCATATCCTGTTCTCCGCAGATCAGCCCTGAATTATCATAATTTTCCTGGTATGCGAGCGGGGCAATTGATTCCAGGTGGTCAGTGATCTCTTTTAATCTCATTTGTATATTTATTTATTTTATTCATCAGCTCATCGAGCGGCACGAATTTACAAAAACAAAGCCTGCATTTTGAATAACACTTTCTATAATTAAATCCCTGTGAGATTTATTTAGTATTTTTAAATCGTGAAGTTTTTACGCATCATAGCATTTCCCCTTTCGTTTCTTTACGGCATCATCATCTCGCTCAGAAATAAGCTTTATGACCTGGGAATATTTCCGTCAAAAGAATTTGACATTCCCGTGATCAGTGTCGGGAATCTCTGTGTTGGAGGCACGGGTAAAACCCCGCATATAGAATACCTGATCCGGCTTCTCCGCCCTGAATTTTATATTGCTGCCTTAAGCCGCGGCTATGGCCGTAAGACTAGCGGGTACCGGCTTGCAGATCCTCAATCTTCAGCATCCGATATAGGTGATGAGCCCTTGCAGTTCAAAAGGAAATATTCCAACATCAGGGTTGCTGTGGATGCCAAACGGGTGAATGGTATTAAGGAACTCAAAAAACAGTTCCCTTCGCTGCAAGCCATCCTGCTGGATGATGCATTTCAGCACCGGGCAGTAAAACCGGGACTCTCAATTGTACTCACGGATTACAGCAAGCTGTATGTGAATGATTTCGTTGTGCCTACCGGGAGCCTTCGTGAATTCAAAAGCGGGATTATCCGGGCTGATATTATCATAGTTACTAAGTGCCCCCCTATTTTATTGCCTATCGAAAGGAAACGACTTTTAAATGAGATCAAACCAATGCCGCATCAACGGGTATACTTCTCATATATCAGGTATGGCGATTTTCAGCCGCTAAACAGTGATATAAAAAACCCATTCCCTAAAGAATTTTATTTTGAGCGCAATTATAATATCCTTCTTTTAACGGGCATTGCCAATACTTCCCCTTTGGAGTACTACCTGAAAGACAAAGTTAAGAACATGCAGCGCTGTAAATATCCTGATCATCACAACTACACAAATAATGACATCGCTTCTGTTAAAAAAATATTCAATAATATTGCAGCCTCAAATAAGATCATATTGACAACTGAAAAAGATGCAATGAGGCTTAAAGACCCGGAACATTCAGAATCAATAAAGGATCTGCCCGTTTTTTACATACCAATAGAAATAGATTTCCATGACAAGGACAAGGAATTTTTCAATGAACAGATAATACATTATGTTAGAGCAAATCAAAAATACGGCAGCGTTTATTCAAAGTAAGATCAGCCTTCAGCCTGAAATAGGAATTATTCTTGGAACAGGACTGGGTGGATTAGTTAAAGAAATCAGCATACAGCATACAATTCCTTACGAAGAGATCCCTGGATTTCCGGTTTCCACAGTAGAAGGCCATTCAGGCAAACTTATTTTCGGAGAGCTTGGCGGAAAAAATGTTGTGGCTATGCAGGGACGGTTTCATTATTACGAAGGTTATACTTTACAGCAGGTAACTTACCCTGTTCGTGTAATGAAATTCCTCGGGATTGAAAAGCTTTTTGTTTCAAATGCATCCGGGGGAGTCAACTCAGATTTTGAAGTCGGTGACCTGATGATCATCAATGATCATATTAATTTTTTTCCCTCCAATCCCCTTATCGGAAAAAATATGGCCGAGCTTGGGCCCCGCTTTCCGGATATGAGCGAAGCATACAGTAAAGAGATCATTGTTAAGGCTAAAAAAGTAGCTGCCGCGAATAATATCAAAGTCCGTGAAGGTGTATATTTAGGCTTATCAGGCCCGACCTTTGAAACTCCTGCTGAATACCGCATGGTGAAGATCCTTGGCGCAGATGCGGTAGGAATGAGCACTGTTCCTGAAGTTATTGTTGCCCGTCATATGGGTATACCCTGCTTTGCTATCTCCATCATAACCGATCTTGGAGTTGAAGGAAAGATAGTTGAAGTAACACATGAAGAGGTTCAGCATGTAGCTGCGCTGGCAGAGAAAAAAATGACGCTGATCATGAAAGAGCTGATGAAGGAATTATAAAAAATAAAAAATAAAATCCTCCGGAAGGGGGATTTTTTTTGCCTTATTTCTTAGTATCTTTATAAAAGATCAATTTTAAGAAACATGAAAAAAAACCTTTGCTTCATTTTGCTCTTCTGTTCCGTTCTTGTTCATGCGCAGAATTTTCCTTTAAACAGCAGTGTTGATATTCCTGCCATGGAGCAAAAGGCGCATGAAGGCTTTTTCCGGGATCCGGACGGTGCGGCAAATACATATGATGTAACTTATCACCGCTGCGAATGGGTTCTTGATCCCGCTGTGAGGTACATCAAGGGATCCGTAACAACTAGATTCCGTCCGAATTCCGGGGGATTTAACCAAATGCAGTTTGATCTTGACACTATTTTCACAATTGACTCAATCAGGTACAACAATACAAACCTTGGTTATACAAAGCTGTCTTCCGGCATCCTCCAGGTAAGTTTACCTTTCGCATTGCCACCGGCTGTGATTGATTCTATTACCATCCATTACCAGGGAGTTCCGCCGGCAACCGGCTTCGGATCATTTGTCCAGGCCACGCATGGTCCTCTTTCAACCCCGGTTCTATGGACATTATCGGAGCCGTTTGGTGCGAGGGACTGGTGGCCCTGCAAGCAGGACCTTAACGACAAAATTGATTCAATAGATATCATCGTCAGGTCACCTTCTGCATACCGTACTGCAAGCAACGGGGTCCTTGTTGCTGAAACCGTTTCAGGAACAGATAAAATCTGCCACTGGAGATCACGATACCCGATTGCAGCATATTTAGTGGCTATCGCGGTAACCGATTATGCCGCATATTCCGACTTTGTTCCATTAAGCACGAACGATTCCCTTGAAGTATTGAACTATGTCTATCCTGAAAACCTGTCATCTGCCCAATCCCAAACCCCGGTTATAAAAGAGATCATTACACTTTTCGACAGCCTGACAATTACTTATCCTTTTGCAACGGAAAAATATGGCCATGCACAATTCAATTGGGGCGGTGGAATGGAACACCAGACCATGAGCTTCATGGGAGGCTTTAACTATTCGTTGATTGCTCATGAAGCTGCACATCAATGGTTCGGAAACCATGTAACATGCGGGAGCTGGCAGGACATCTGGCTTAATGAAGGCTTTGCGACCTATTTTGAAGGACTGACCGTTGAAAGGTATTTCCCTTCGAGCTGGTACACATGGAAAAATGACAAGATCAATCATATCACTTCAAACCCGGGCGGATCTGTTCTTTGCGATGATACTACTTCAGTAGGAAGGATCTTTGACGGTAGGTTAACATACAACAAGGCTTCTTATCTCCTGCATATGCTTCGCTGGAAGATGGGTGATGCAACTTTTTTCACTGCACTTAAAAATTATCTGAATGCACCTGGGATCTCAGGTGAATACGCACGCACAGAAGACCTGAAAGCTATTCTTGAAAATACCAGCGGCCTTGATTTAACGGCATTCTTTGATCAGTGGTATTACAAACAAGGCTACCCCTCCTATCATATTACGTACGGTCAAACTGGCAACATGGTCAGCATCACAATTGACCAGTCGCAATCGCACCCATCTGTTTCATTCTTTGAAATGCCTGTGCCGGTTAAATTTATCGGAGCTGCGCAGGACACCACAATTGTATTTCAGCACACTTCATCGGGTCAGACATTTACCGCAAATATCGGGTATCCTGTGATCTCAGCCCAATTCGACCCTGAACTTCATATCCTTTCACGGAACAATACTATAATAGGCATCAATGAACTGGAACCCGGATCGCTGAACGCTGCGGTTTTTCCCAATCCTGCGGGAGATGTTATTTCCATTCAGTTAACCCTGGACAAGGGCATGGGTTTAAATGCCGAGATCTTTGATCTTAAAGGGAAAAGAGTATTCTCCTGGGAACTATCCGCCAATGCCGGGAAGTCAACCCATGAAATGCTGATCCGGCATCTTGAAGCCGGCATTTACGAAATAAAAGTAAGCGGAAAATCATTTTTTCATGCTCAGAAATTTGTTAAAAAATAAGCGGAGAAGAGATGTTCCAGGGCTTGAATTTAATGGGCAGAGCAGCTTAAATAATTCGTATCTTTCGTGCTTTAAAATTTCCTTTTAAATGAGCATTTACGATAAATACGAAGCGGTGATCGGCTTGGAGGTTCACACGCAATTATCCACAAAAAGCAAAGCATACGCAGCTGACTCCACGGAATTCGGGATCCTGCCGAATACCAATGTGAGCCCCATTACACTTGGACACCCGGGTACATTACCCCGCTCCAATAAACGTGTTATCGAATATGCAGTCCGTTTGGGATTAGCTGTGAAAAGTGAGATCCGGGAGCTCAATGAATATGCACGCAAGAATTATTTCTATGCCGATCTGCCTAAAGGATACCAGATCACCCAGGATAAAACCCCGATCTGCACAGGAGGATACATCACAATCAAACAGGATGATGGGTCTGAAAAAAACATCAATATCACCCGCATTCACATGGAAGAAGATGCAGGGAAGAGCATTCATGATATTGATCCTTTTGATTCCCTTATTGACCTTAACCGTGCAGGTGTTGCATTACTTGAAATAGTAAGCGAACCGGAGATCCGCAGCGGTGAAGAAGCATACAAATATCTTACGGAGGTACGCAAGCTTGTGCGTTACCTTGATATCTGTGACGGCAACATGGAAGAAGGCAGCCTGCGATGTGATGCCAATGTTTCAGTAAGGTTAAAAGGTTCGAAAGAATTCGGGAACCGGACAGAAACCAAGAACATGAACTCCATCCGGAATGTTCAGCGTGCTATAGAATACGAAATAAAAAGACAGATAGAAGCAATCGAGAACGGTGAAGTGATTTCACAGGACACCCGAAGCTTCGATGCCGTATCGGGGACAACAACCGTAATGCGGAGCAAAGAAATGGCGAATGATTACAGGTACTTTCCTGAACCTGACCTGCAGCCTGTGATCGTTACAAAAGAATATATTTCAGAAGTTAAAAAAACGCTTCCACCGCTTCCTAATGAATTATTTAAAAAATACACATCGCTCGGGTTATCAGCTTATGATGCCGGGGTATTGACGGAGTCGAAAGAACTCGCTTTGTATTTTGAAGAAATAATTGCAAAAACAAAAAATGCGAAATCCGCATCCAACTGGCTGACAGTTCAGGTTAAATCCTTCCTGAACGATAATGCCCTGCATATAACGGAATTCAAAGTTAGCCCGGAAAGGATCGCGCAGCTTGTTGATCTGATCGATAGCGGGAAAGTGAGTCATACTATTGCTGTTCAGAAAATATTCCCAAAAATGCTTGAAGACCTGCACAAGTCTCCTTCTGCGATCGCTGAAGAAAATAACTGGATCCAGGAAAGCGACAGCAATGCATTGGCAGACCTTGCCAAACAGGCGATTGCTAAATTTCCGGATAAGGTTGCAGAATACAAAGGCGGAAAAACTGCATTACTCGGGCTTTTCATGGGCGAGGTAATGAAATTGTCTAAAGGAAAAGCAGACCCAAAAGCTGCAAGTGAACAGGTAAAAAAACTATTAGAAGAATAAATTATAAAGCAAATGAAATTTAAAAACATATTACTACTGCTTCCTTTCACATTGGCTTTCGCCTGTGGAAACACGGGCTCTTCCGGTTCTGATTTTGAGATTAAAGGCCAGCTCAGCAATTCTCACGGAGAGAATGTATATCTCGAACAACTTACACAGGAGGCTGTCAAACCTCTTGATACCGCCCAGGTAAATGAAAAAGGTGAGTTCACGCTGAACGCACCCATTACCGAAACAGGATTCTATCGCTTAAAGATCTCTGATAAGAACTTTGCTACCCTCATCCTGGAACCCGGCCAGAAAGTAACTATCAGCGGTGATGCCCAGGACCTGGGGAATACCTATACAGTAAAAGGATCACCGGACTCTGAGTTATTCTGGGAACTGAACCAGCGCTCTGGAATTAACTACCGCCAGCGCGATTCACTGCAGAGAATATTCCAGGCTTTCGTTAACACTGCAAAAATGGATTCGCTTCGCATCGATTCTGTGAGCAAACAGCTGGAAAAGCCATATACGAAACTTGTGAATGACCATAATAAATATCTCCAGGAATTCATTGAAAAGAACTCCTCTTCATTTGCTTCACTTGCAGCCATACAGCAATTGCCTCCCGAAGAATTCATGCAGACATATATTATCCTGGACCGTGGCCTGTATGCAAAATATCCGAACTCATCATACATCCAATCTTTTCATGCCAGCGTTGGTTCCCAGCAAAAGCTTTCAATCGGTTCTGCTGCACCGGAGATCCTGATGAACACACCGGATGAAAAGCCGCTTCCATTGTCTTCATTGCAGGGCAAAGTCGTGCTGGTAGATTTCTGGGCTTCCTGGTGTGGGCCATGCAGGGCTGAAAACCCTAATGTAGTGAAGGCCTACAATAAATATAAATCGAAGGGATTTGATATTTACAGCGTTTCACTTGACAAAGACAAGGATAAATGGATTGCAGCGATAGCAAAGGACGGCCTTACTTGGAAGAGTCATGTGTCGGACTTCATGCACTGGCAATCCCCTGTCGTAAAACTTTACAATTTCAATGGCATTCCTTATAATGTTCTCCTGGATAAAAAAGGAAATATCATTGCTAAAAACCTGCGGGGTGAAGATCTGGAGAAAAAACTGGAGGAGATCCTGAAATAAAAAATGTTTTATGCTAAGATTCCTGTCTTTAAGTTTTTTGATGCTTTTGTCCTGTGCCTTTTTCGGGCAAAGCTACTTCCAGCAGGAAGTGAACTATACCATCAGCGTAAAGCTCGATGATGTTAAGCATGAACTGAATGCTGAAGAAAGGATTGAATACATTAATAATTCCCCTGATGCATTAAGCTATTTGTATATGCACCTCTGGCCGAATGCTTACAAGGATAACACCACGGCCCTTGCAAAACAGAACCTTGAGAATGGTGAAACCGACCTTTATTATTCCAAAGAGAGTGAAAGAGGTTTTATCGACATGATTGATTTTAAGGTTGACGGCAAACCCGTCAGATGGGAGATCCTAAAAGACAGCACGGATATTTGCAAGATCTACCTGAACGAGCAGTTAAAGAGCGGCAGCAGGATCATTATCACAACACCCTTTCATGTCAAAATCCCATCCGGAAAAATATCCCGGCTCGGACATATCGGTCAGTCCTACCAAATCACGCAATGGTATCCGAAGCCAGCCGTTTATGATAAAAACGGATGGAACCAGATGCCCTACCTGAATCAGGGTGAGTTTTATTCGGAATTTGGAAGCTTTGATGTGAGCATCACGCTCCCGAAGAATTATGTTCTTGGTGCCACGGGTGATATGACGGATGCTGAAGCAGAGAAACAATGGCTCGATGAAAAAGTAAAAGCCACAGAAGCGATTGAAAGTTTCGACCCTAAGGACCTCGCGTTCCCACTCTCTGACAGCACCACGAAAACAATTCGTTTTAAGCAGGTTAATGTTCACGACTTTGCATGGTTCTGCGATAAACGTTATCATGTGCTGAAAGGCGAAGTTATAACTCCGCATACAAAGCATAAGGTTGATACCTGGGTCATGTTCACCAATGCAGAAGGAAACCTGTGGAAAAAAAGCATTAAATATATGAATGATGCCATTTACTACTATTCATTATGGAATGGCGATTACCCTTACAATCATTGCACGGCTGTTGACGGAACGATAAGCGCTGGAGGCGGGATGGAATATCCCAATATTACCGTGATTGGTTCCTCAGGGAATGACTTTCAGCTGGACGTGGTGATCACCCATGAAGTAGGCCACAACTGGTTCTATGGAATGCTCGGATCCAATGAACGCGAACATCCCTGGCTGGATGAAGGGTTGAACTCGGCAAATGAACTGCGCTATGTCGAAACCAAATACCCGGATAAGAAACTGACAGACGGAATGGTAGATTTCATTGGAAAGGGCCTTGATATTGACCATTACAAGCAGAAATACCAGTACTACCTTGCATACATCATCGCAGCAGCACAGAACGAAGACCAGCCAATAGAAACACCTTCTTATGATTATACTTCTTTCAATTACGGTGGAGACGTGTATTCTAAAACCGCACTTGCCTTCGATTACCTGAAAAAGTATCTTGGTGATGAAGCCTATGATGCCGCTATGCGAAAGTACTTCGACCTGTGGCATTTCAAACATCCGCAGCCTGCCGATCTTAAAAAGGTATTGGAAACTGAAACGGGAAAGGACCTCAATTGGTTTTTTACCGACCTGGTTGGCTCCACTAAAAAACTGGATTATAAAGTTGCCTTCGTAAAGAAGAGACAGGATGGGGCATGGGATATCGGGGTAAAGAACAAAAGAGAGATCAACGGGCCGGTTATCATCTATGGGATTAAGAATGATAAGCCCGTTGGCGAAGTGATGTATGAAGGTTTTGAAGGGAAAGCGGTCCTAGGGTTCCCGCCTGCTGATATCGATTATTTCAAAATTGATTATCCTGAAAATATGCCCGAGGTCAACAGGAATAATAACACTATCCGCACCAGGGGCCTGTTCAAAAAAGCAGAACCTGTAAGTATCAAATTCCTTGGAAGCCTCGACCACCCGGATAAGTCGCAGATCTACTGGACGCCTGTTGCCGGTTGGAATAATTATAATAAATGGATGTTCGGACTGGCTGTATACAATAATTTCCTTCCTCAGAAGAAATTTGAGTATCAGTTAATGCCGATGTACAGTCATACTACCAAATCGCTGACAGGTTATGGGCATATTGCCTTTAATACCTATCCGCAAGGCTTGCAAAAAATGTCTGTTGGTATCACTGCTGCGCGGTATGCATTTTCTAATGCTCCTTTTGATCTGCACTTTACCAAAATTGCACCTGAATTAAATCTTGAACTAAAAAAGAAAAGAGCCAGGAGTCCTTACACTAATAAAATTCACTATCGCTACATCATGATAATGAAGGATAATTACAAGTACAATATTTCTGTTGGCTTAAATACTTCGGATTATATTGCTGAAAGAACCATAGCTAATGAATTCTTCAGCGATCTTAACTATAGTTTCTCAAAAAGTCATGCAGTAATGCCATATGGATTGAATCTAAATATTCAGCATGGAATGGGCACCATGCAAAAGGTCGCACTTACAGCAAACTACAGTTACAAATTCAAAAACAAAAATAAAAGCTTTGATGTGAGGTTCTTTGCAGGAACTTTCGTTGGAACCGAGCCGGGGTTCGCAGGTTTATACCGTTTTCGCATGAGCGGCTGGAGAGGTTACCAGGATTATCTTTATGATAATATCTACCTGGGAAGAACTGAAACTGACGGGATCCTGGCAAACCAGATGACTGAGCGGGACGGAGGGTTTAAATTCTATTCCGCTAACGGTCAGTCCGGTAAATGGCTTACCGCGGTGAATTTAAAATCCACCCTGGGGAACATGAAGATTCCTGTCGGCTTTTATGCTGATCTTGGGACCTGCGGAGAAGACGGGATCAATAAAGACCAGTTCCTTTATGATGCCGGTGTATGCTTATTCATTCGTAAAAATATTTTCGAGGTATTTTTCCCTGTCCTGATCTGCAACGATTTCAAAGCCTATAAACTGGCCAATGGCCTTAGCTATCCTGAAACAATCCGGTTTACGCTTAACATCAACCTTCTGAATCCGTTTAACCTGGTCAGAGATTTCTCATTATAGAAAAGTAAAATGAAACCCGGCAAAAAAATATATTTCGCTTCCGACTTTCATCTTGGCGTTCCTGATTTTGAGAGCAGTCTTAAAAGAGAGAAGCTTATTGTTAAGTGGCTTGATGAAATTAAACATGATGCCGAAGAGATCTTCCTGATGGGAGATGTTTTTGATTTCTGGTTCGAACACAGGCATTCAGTTCCTAAAGGGTTTGTCCGCCTGCTTGGTAAGATCGCAGAGATCAACGATTCGGGAATCCCGGTTTCATTTTTCACCGGCAACCATGATATGTGGATGTTCGATTATCTCCCGAAAGAGCTCGGCATTACCATTCACCGCGCCCCGATCAGCAGAACATATAACAATAAAAAATTTTATCTTGGACATGGTGACGGCTTAGGCCCGGGTGATCATGGTTACAAGTTCATTAAAAAGGTTTTCGCTAATAAGGTCAGTCAATGGATGTTCGCAAGGCTCCATCCGAACCTTGGCTTTGGAATGGCACATTTCTGGTCGCGAAAAAGCAGAGTTTCCAGTGGCCCGCAAGACATAAAATTTCTTGGTGAGGAAAAGGAATGGTTAGCTATCTATGCAAAAGAGGTATTAAAAAAAGAGCATTTCGATTTTTTTATTTTCGGTCACAGGCATCTTCCGCTTGATATCAGGTTAAGTGAGAACAGCAGGTATATTAACCTTGGAGAATGGGTAAACTATAACAGTTATGCTGTATTTGACGGCAGCAGCCTTGAGCTGAAAGCTTACAAATAGCAACTCTTTCAATCTTAAAAGAAACATTTTGTCAAAAAAACTAAAACTTACATTGATTCCTGTAGCTGTAATTGCAGTGTTTGGGATCATCGGCATTTTTAGCAAGAGCGGGGATATTAAAAAGATAAAGGCGAATCCGAAACTGACAACTGCAACTATAGTTGAACATGATAATCTCGGGGAATACAACACAAATGGCTGCTGGATTTATTTTGAATATTCCGTCAATGGCAGAAAATATAAGCATTGCCAGAAATATCATGGCTGGACTAAAGAAGATAATTATTTTCTTAAGTGCACTTTTCCTCTGGTGTATTTCAGGGATGATCCCGGCTTAAGCCGTTTACTTATCACGGAAGATGAATATAACGAGTTTGATATAGCCCAGCCGGACAGCCTTAGAAAATACAACGGAAGGATCCTCTGATGCCCTAACCGATCTTTGTGACCAGGTCACAGAGCCTGCTGGAATACCCATATTCATTATCATACCATCCGATCACTTTTACCATATTCCCGATAACAGATGTAAACTCTGCATCATAAATACATGAATGCGGATTTCCAACAATATCTATGGATACGATCTTGTCCTCGGTATATTCGAGAATTCCTTTCAGATTCCCCTCTGCCGCTTTCTTAAACGCAGCATTGATTTCTGCTACCGTTACTTTTTTCTTGAGCACACAGGTGATATCTGTCAGAGAACCATCAGGAACAGGGACACGCATTCCGCAGCCGCCAAGCTTTCCTTCAAGGTGAGGAAAAATTTTAGTGATCGCTTTTGCGGCACCTGTAGATGTGGGAACAATTGACAAGGCGGCAGCCCGTGCCCTCCGCAAATCCTTGTGAGGAGCATCGTGCAGCCTCTGGTCACCCGTATATGAATGCACCGTGGTGATATAACCGTCTTCAAGGCCCCAGTTCTCGTCAAGGATTTTGATCATTGGCGCTGCGCAGTTAGTAGTACATGATGCATTTGAAATTATATTATCATCGCCTTTCAGTATCTCATCATTAATCCCAAGCACTACGGTTTTAATTTCATTATTATCAGGCGGTGCAGAAATAATCACCTTTTTGGCACCGGCAGCTATGTGTTTGCCTGCTGTTTCCTTGTTAAGAAAGAACCCTGTGGATTCAATTACCACATCTACATCAAGAGCTTTCCAGGGAAGCGCAGAGGGGTCCTTTTCTGCATATACCGGTATTTTCCTGCCATCAACGATCAAGGTTTTATCTTCGAAACCCACAACAGCTTTAATCCGGCCATGAACAGAATCATACTTAAGTAAATGCGCCAATGTTTTACTGTCAGTAAGATCATTGATCGCTACCACCTCTATATTCCCCTTTTCAAGCATAAGCCGGAAAGAAACCCTCCCGATACGCCCAAAACCATTGATCGCTACTTTTATCTTTTTCATCTGTGAAATTATTTTCCGTAAAGATAAAATGAAATCAATTCATCCTCTTCAAAAAACATCAGCGCATATTTAAAAAAAAACGCCCTCTTTGCAGAGGGCGTTTTCAAGCTATACTATAAAATACTATTGTGTAACAATTAGCTTCTTTGTAGCCGACTTATCATTCACAGTTAACTTAACGAAATAGATACCATTTCTTAACTCAAGGTTCTGTTTCGAAATTGTTACCGAGTAATTTCCGTCAGCCTGGTTTTTGTTAACCTGGGAGAAAATTACTTTCCCAAGTACATCCATAACTTCAATCCTGGTATCAGCTTTAGAACTTAACTGGTAAGCCACTGTAGCTGCCTGGCTTGTCGGGTTAGGATAAACTGACATGCTTGCAACAGCATCATTGTTCTCATCGATTCCAACAACTCCGGTAATATTGATATCATCAAGATAAATACTATTACTTGCTGCACCTGTAGTGTACTGGAATTTGAATCTTGTGTTTCCTGTTGCATATAACGCAGGAATTGGAACTGACCGGAATGCCCACTGAGTTGGCGAAGTCGGAGTAAAATAGTTAGGATGATACCCGTTATTGATCAGCGTGCTGTCATGGAAGCTCTTCAAGAGTGTCCAGTTCACACCACAATTGCTCGTTACATAAAGATCAAGCTTGTCATTTACTTCAGCTCCTGTAAGACCTGCAGAAGCAGCCGCACATCTGAATGTCATTACGTTACCGCTGGTATAATCCAGATTAAAAGAAGGACTTAACAACTCATCAACATCATTTGCATAATTGTCATGTGCCGTCATAACAACAGCTTTCGTGCTGTTATAACCAACATTGCTTACATACCAGGTTTTGCCGTTGTTATCGATATCGTGTACCTGCCATTTCCAGTAGAAATCAGAAGTATTCTGGAAATCTTCAAGGAAAGAACCACCGGTGTTAATATCAGCCCAATTGCCATCTACCCTGATAATATCAGTTTTAACAACTGAATCCGTACCCGCAGAATTGTATGCTGTTAATGAAACAGTGTATAATCCTGGATTTGGGTAATTAACGGTAATATTGTTCGCCATTGATGTGGATGTTGCAGGTACTCCTCCCTGGAATCTCCAGCGGAGACTGTCAGGTGTCCCACGTTGAATGTTCTTTGTGAAGACAACAGAATTACCGGCACAGATCCTGATCTTGTTGTAAGAAAACTCTGGCAAAGGAACGCAGTTCTGTGGATTTAAAATTCCGGTAAATGCATGGTTGGAAGCGGACCAAAGATTAGCGCGGTTAGCAATAGTACTTGATAAAGCAGTACGCATACGTTCTTTTTGGCCTCTTGTGTACATTTTGGAACAATAAGAATAATCCATGAAGTTTTCAGTATTCTCTACCACACCAAATGTTCCGATAACCTGAACACTGTCAATTCCGAACGAACCCAGGGCATCTTCAGCATTAAATGCGTAGATCCTGAATCTGATAGGGGAGACAGTTGTATAGGTATTTGAAGGCAAAGTAACTTTACAGCCGATCTGCGACTGGGTTGAATCGAACTTCATCATCCAGACAGTAGTTGATGCAGGAATCATCAGATTCGTATTTGCAGGGCTGATAGTTGGAGTAATATTGGTAGTAAAATTGTTTAAGCTCGACCGGATTGCCCATGTTCTCGGACCTGTAGCAGACCTGTTAACAACAAAGGAAATCCCAGTGATGGTCATTGATGTATCTACTGACCTTGGACTGATACTAAACTCATAATATTTAGTTGTACTCAAAGCACCGGTCATTGAAGCGTAAGTTGTTGCTCCGTTGGTTGCACCTGTACCCCAGTTGGAAAACTCAAATCTTCCGTTTGCGGTTGGGTTGGAAGAAACATTCACCGCAGTAAAAGGCAACAGGCTAATGCTGTTGGTTGTGTCATTAGGTGTAGGATCTACCGTACCCGATCCTGTGGTAACATCATTAAAGGTGTAACGGGCAGCATTACTAATCGGATAAAATTCACAAGCGTGAGCGTATTTATCCACCGCAGAACAAGCTGTGTGGCCTTTCGTCATTGGTGTATCACCAACTCCGTCATCACCGCAGGCAACACCAGGCTCATTGGTACTTCCCCATGTATGAGGTAAGTTCAGATAATGCCCAATTTCATGAGTAAGTGCACGTGATCTTCCTGTCGCACCAGTTCCTATGCTCCCGATATAATCGTTAAGGATGATGATACCGTCATACGGAAATAAAGGGCTTGCCGTTGCTGAAGGATAATATGCATATCCTGCAGTACCAACACTTGCCATTGTATTTACTACCCACACGTTTAAGTATTTATCGCGCGGCCATTGGTTAAGTTTGGAATTATCATCCGCATTGTTTGTCAGACGGGAATAGATCCGGTCAATACCGTTTGTACAGTTCCCGTTCGGGTCAAGCTGGGCAAGCCTGAACTCAATACGGGAATCCGCCATATTATCATAGAATGCTGAATCAACAGTTGCTGTATCCGCATTCATCTTCCTGAAATCTTCATTTAGAATTGCTATCTGGTCAAAGATCTGGGCATCTGAGATATTCTCACTCCCATTTGTATGAAGCACGTGAAATACAACAGGCACGATATATAGCGTAGTGCTGTCATAATTCGGGCTGCGCATCTGAAATCCGCTTAAGTCCGGGGTTTCAGCATTTAAAGCACCTGCCAGTTCCGGATGCTTCTCTACCAGCTTTCTCATTGCTTCGGTCGTTCCGCATTTAAACTGGCCGTAAGCCGAAACGCTCGTTCCTAAAACTAAACCTAAAATTAGTTTGTAAAGATTATTTTTCATAGTACCTAATAATTATTGAAAGGGATGTGAGTTACAAATATAATAATTTAATTATTTTGAAGATGGTTTTCCCAAAAAAATTCAAATATAAAACATCATTTAAAAAATATGCTTTTCAGCATGATAGGAAGATCTTACGAGCGGACCGCTTTCCACGAACCTGAACCCTTTTTTAAGACCTTCTTCTTTATATTTCGCAAATACCTCGGGCCTTATAAATTCAGCCACAGGCAAATGTTTCGGGGTAGGTTGAAGATACTGGCCCATTGTAAGAACGTCACAACCTGCATTCCTCAGATCATCCATTGTTTCGTAGATTTCTTGTTCCGTTTCGCCAAGTCCGAGCATTATCCCAGATTTGGTCTTCACACCCGCATCATGCAGCCTCTTTATAACCTCCAGGCTCCTGTCATATTTGGCCTGGATCCTTACTTGTTTAGTCAGCCTGCGAACCGTTTCCAGGTTATGGGAAACAATATCCGGGTTAACATCTATGATCCTCTGGAGGTTTTCCCATTTGCCCTGGAAGTCAGGAATGAGTGTTTCAAATTTTGTCTGGGGGCTTGCCCTGCGGATCGCATTGATGGTCTCAACCCAGATAATGGAACCGCCATCCTTAAGGTCATCCCGGTCAACCGAAGTGATCACACAATGTTTGATATTCATGAGCCTTACCGACTCCGCAACACGCTCAGGCTCTTTCAGGTCGGCAGGAAGAGGCCGGCCGGTAGCCACAGCACAAAAACCGCAGGAACGCGTGCAGATATTGCCCAGTATCATAAAGGTGGCAGTGCCTGCACCCCAGCATTCCCCCATGTTGGGGCAATTTCCGCTTTCGCAGATCGTATGGAGCTTGTGAGTGGAAACTATTTTTCTTACTTCGGCATACTCCTTACCGGTTGGCAGCTTAACCCGTAACCAGTCGGGTTTGCGTTTGAACTTCGGCTCGTCCGCAATTTCAATTGTACTTTCAGCCATCTTTAAATTCTTCTGTGATCAGAACCATTTTTTTCCCCAGATGATCTTGAGGAATAAGGAAGCAAATACCTGCTGGTTCTTATTGTAAGCCATCATTGGCAATACCTTGGGATAAATATCGAATACAACACCTGTTTCAATCGCTTTTATACCGTTATACCTGTCGGCATATTCAAAGCTTAGTGCGAGCTTTGCATACCCGCCCGGATAAATTTTTGTTTTATCCACGCCTTTAAAAAAAGGTGCTTTACCATAAATAACGTCAATGGAATGTACTTCCGGGTCATACCTTTCGGTGGAAACCACCCCATCCTGCGGATCACGGACAATCTCCAAATACACCGGCTTTGCAAAGGCAAGAGAGGCCCCAAGGAAATAGGAATACCTGATCTCAACACTTTTTTTATCGCTTTTCTGGTACAATATATTCTGAAATCCAACACCTGGCCGGATTATAAAAAACGAATTGAGTTTACCGTAATTAAAACCTTTTGAATTTTCGAAGTATGAATTAACGCTTTTTACTTCTTTAGGGTGTTTAAAGTTCTGGGCTTCTACTTCCAGCATCCGCTTCCTGGTACCGCTCACATGCTGGCCTCTCCTGTACCCGATCCCGATTCCGCCTGCCGTATGCCCGAATATACCGAAAGAGGATTCGTTCCTGTATAATACATTTACATCTTCACCGTTTTGAAGCCGCGTGAGATCATCTTTCAGTTCCTGGGAAAATATTGCTGCAGGAATGAAAAAAGTAAAGATTAAAACAGAGGAGATCTTCCTTAACATTCAATTATCTTTGTTCTTACAAATGTAATGATTTTAACGCGAAATCTTAAATTTTATTCATGAAAACCTCTAAAATTACTTACCAGGGAAACCTGAGAACCGAAGCCTCACATCTTTTGTCCGGGAACACAATCATAACCGATGCACCGCCCGATAATAACGGCAAAGGGGAAGCTTTTTCACCAACTGACCTGCTTGCTACTTCCCTGGGAAGCTGCATGCTCACCATCATGGGAATTGTGGCTTCCAGGCACGAAATGAGTATTGAGGGTACCACTGCAGATATTACCAAGATCATGGCGAGCGACCCGAGGAGGGTGATTGAGATCATAGTGGAATTTACAATGCCACCGGGAAAGTACAGCGACCAGCAGAAACAATTGCTTGAAAATGCTGCAAGGACCTGCCCGGTAGCAAAAAGCCTGAACACTGAATTAAAACAGACAATAATATTTAACTATTAAGAAAACCGCTTATTTCATCATAGGAGATGCCGGAGTGGGAAGCATTGTAAGTGCTAATGCCATTTTTGATCACCAATAACTGCGGAGACTGGTGCTCAACCTCGTATTGGTCAGCAACGCGCAACGAAGCCGGCCGGGCAGCAAGTACATCAATAAGAAATACAGGGTATTTTTCAGGATCAAGCGACCATTTTCTTTCGAGGCGGTCTTTGGCCATTACACTAATGGAACAACGAGGACTATGCTTAAATATTAACACGGCTTGGGTTCCAGGATCAAATGACCGCTTGTGAAGGATCGCCAGCTGGTCTTCATCTGAAATATTCTGCCAGTTCATTCGTGGTCTATTGATTTTAAAGGATAAACCCTTTGGGAGGGAAAGGAATATGCTTTTCAGCAAATAAGGTCACTTCTATTAAATAGATTTCTCTGTTTTATCAGTGAAAGCTTTACCGGATTCAATTTTATTGATCTTACCGTATGCGGCACAGCGCTCATGGCTCCTGCAAGAAGATAAAACTGCACTTACAAAAACCACAGCTATAAATATTCCCAAAATTTTTTTCATGATGATCGAATAAAATTGTTTTTCCAGTTGATAACGCAATGTGAGATGCAAAATTAAGATAATTCTACATTTATGCAAGCCCTAAATAAAATATTTTTTTTACACAGACGCGGGATTCTCAACCGCGAAAAAGTACTTTTACCTGTCTAATCCAAAAAAGTTTCAAAAGAATGTCTCAATCTTCCCTGGATAAACAACCTATGATCCATGAAAGCTGGAAAGAATTACTCAGCAAGGAATTCTCCGCCCCCTACTTCCTGGCACTGAAGAAATTCCTGGTTGAAGAGAAACAGAAATACAAAGTATACCCCCCCGGGAAAGAAATTTTTTCAGCTTTTAATCTGACACCATTTAAAAAAGTAAAGGTGGTAATTATTGGCCAGGATCCATATCATGGTCCCGGCCAGGCAAATGGGCTAAGCTTTTCAGTGAGCCCAGGCATCACACCTCCTCCATCACTTAAGAACATCTTTAAAGAACTGCATACTGACCTCGGAATTCCGGTTCCCTACTCGGGTAACCTGGAGCCCTGGGCAAAACAGGGTGTACTGCTGCTTAATGCAACATTAACAGTAAGGGCGAATACTCCCGGATCACACCAGAATAAAGGATGGGAGACATTTACTGATACGGTTATTAAAACCATTTCAGACCAGAAGAAGGGTGTTGTTTTTCTTTTATGGGGCAAGTTTGCCCAAACCAAAGAGGTATTGATTGATGACAACAAACATTTTATCCTGAAAGCCGCGCATCCATCTCCGCTCGCGCGCGGAGCCTTCTTCGGCTGTAAACATTTTTCAAAAACGAACAGGATCCTGGAGCACCAGGGGGTTTCACCAATTAACTGGAAGCTGGAATAAATTTCATTTTTTAACCAGCTTCCTGGTAACGGAATTGAGATCGCTTTTCAGTACCACAAAATAAATCCCTGCACAAAGCCCTGACAAATCAACTCTCTCGCGGTCAGCAACCCGCCTTTTCTGCAGCAGCACCTGTCCAGCTACATTGCGGATTTCAAGGCTCCCGAATCCCTTTTGAATTACAACTGATATAAAATTTTCCGGCGGGTTAGGAAAAAAATCCAACTCTGCTTTAATATCAGAAGAATTGAGTCCTGTTGCTGCAACCACAATAGTATCTGATCGATATATACATAGATCCGTATATGTAACCTCTACATAATATAACCCGGGGGGCACGGTTGACAATGTTTGTGAATTTTCTCCGGGCAGCATAGTTCCATTGAAAAACCATTGATATGTCTGCGCAACTGTGGACTGCAGAACTGCACCTGACTGTATAATTACAGGATCCTGATGTGAAGCGCATGCTGACAAATAGGTGATCCGGTCTGAAGTTGTTAACGAATCCATAAATATTCCCATTGAAGAACAATCATTCTTAAGATAATATTTCAGCCATGGATCAAGAAAGTCATATACGACATCTTTTTGCCCGGCACCGGATATAGCTGGCTGAGGAGTACAGGTTGATTGTCCGAAGGAACAGTTGAAATTGTACTCTGCAAATTCACAGTGCCCGCCCCCCGTAATATTTATAAACGATTTGCAGGTCGATCCGAGGGAATCATACATCAATACCTGATGCTGTGCGGGAGGAGCCACGCAATCATTTTCGGCTGAAAACACGAGCACCGGAACTGAAATAGCGGAAGCTGCCGATACAGCAGAGGGATTAGTATTTGCCGCTGCAAAACTAATCATCGTTGAAACTGCTGAATTACCGGCTGCTGCCAGGAATGCGCTGCCACCCCCCATTGAATGGCCCACGATAGCAGCCCGGGAGGATACATGACTATACAAGATAAAGGAGGAGTTGTTTGATCCTTCGCTTCGGATCTTATCTGCTAAAAAAGAAAGGTCTTTCCCAAATTCATTATGATTCGGTGAAAAATTACCTTCTGTCCTTGGAAAAGCGATAACATATCCTTTCGGGACAAATTCATTCCAGAAATTCTGATAGGCATCCCAGCTCATTACAAATCCATGTCCGAATACAATTAAAGGAAAACTATCCATTGCAGGCGAAGTTGCAGTGCCGGCCATCTGGGCCGGATAATACAACTCCGTTTGTATAGCACGTCCCCCGCGTACGGGATCAGTAAAAGTTATCTGAACATGACCTACCGGGTAAGGCTGGGAAAAAGCCCCCGATAAAGAAGAAACAATAATTACCAAAATGCATTGCAGGTCTTTCATGATTTTTTTTACAAACGTAGTCCGGCTTTCCCCGGGATAAAATTCTTTTCCGCATGAAAGTATCAGACCGGGAATGAGGGTTATTTATGAGGCTTTTTTTTCTGCATCCCCAGTAAAACCAGGAAGAATTACTAATATTTTTTCTACCCGTTGGATTTCACAAATCAGACAACCTGGTTTTAATATTAAAATCAATAATTGCGAAAGGATTTTCAATAAAATTTTATGTAAATTCGAAACCCACATCCCATCTATATATGCTAAGTATTCAAAAGGTAATATTGTTGCTTGATGATTATCATTTTAATGAATTTAAAAATCATCTAAAGGATAGTAATGCCGAACTCCCGCTGAAACTTATAATGCAGATCAGGAAAGATGCATGGGAACAGAAGGAATCCGATGATCTCTGCAAAGCAGTGTACGGGCAGAAGGACGAGAAGAGCAAAAAGAAATTCTTTCAGCTTGTTCATTATACTTTCAGGCTTACATCCTATTTAAGCAGGAACCATCCTTCCTATATGCAGCACAACATTCCCATTATCGAGCAGTGCATCAACAAAGGCGAATTGTCCAAAGCAAACAGTATTGCTGAAGTATTGCTGGACATCGCGGAGAAGGTAGAAGACTTTTATACGGCTATCGCGATCCTTAAATATTATGCTCAGCAGGCTTTTATTACAGAGAATAAAACATCCGCAATTAAAATGCATCAGCGGATAAGCGAACTTCTCCGCTATGAGCACATTGTGAACCAGATCTACCTTTACATGCGCCAGAACCTTAATTTTAAAGGGAAAAGCACATTGTCGGATAAAGAGATGCAGGAGCATTTAAGCTTTTATGATAAATACAGGAACAGCGAGTCTTTAAGTGTTCAGCTGCTGAGCAGGTTTGCCTATTGCCAGACCTTAAATTACCTGAACGATAATAATTTCTACAACGAAGAAACTGCAAAAGAACTGGATGCCCTAACAGATGATCTGGAGAAGAATGGGTTTGTTATATTTTCTTTTTCCGATGACATCCAGCTGAACGTTGATTACCTGAAGCTGAAACACCTCATCTACACTCTTGATAAAGATGAGCTGCAAAAAGAAGCAGCAGCAATGATAAAGAAGCGCGAACCTTTGCGTTTCTGGAAGAACTATGTGAACACACCGGAGATCATTTACCTCAGCATCCAGGCAAGCTATTACCTGACCCATTATTGTCACGGTTACCGGAAAGATTACAATGAGAACCTTCCTAAAGAAGTAAAGACTCAGATCGCTTTTTACAAGAAGAAATGCGAAGAGATCCTTGCAAAACCAATCTGGAATGAAGGCTTATATGTAAGGTACATCAACCTGAATAATATCTATTGCGGGTTCCTGATCCTTGGAACAAAAGAAGAAATTAAGAAAGCCATCGACAAACTGGAATCACTTCTTGTAAACTTTCAGCAGATCGCTTTTCAGCGGTTGTATGATGCGCTTTTTGCGACACTGATAATGGGATACTTTTATTTGAATGATCATGAAGGCATCCAGGAATGTTATAAGCGTTATGAAAAACTCACTGCGGGTGCCAGCAAAAATGTGGAGAATGACATTACCATTAAGTCCATTTATTATACTTCCCAATGGATCAGCACCCAGCGCAAGCAATATATTGAGAAGCTCCAGGCCATGCACCAAAAGACGCTTGACAATGATAAGCTAAAACACGTGGAGACTTTGATCAGTGATATGACAGCATATTTCGAGATCAGGAAATAAACAATAGGAAATAGTAATATTATAAAAAACAAAAGCCCTCCCGCAGTCGGGAGGGCTTTTGTTTTAATAATGTTTCTTTATTATCTTCTTCCTAAACCAACGGGGCTTCCAACACGTGTCATAGCACAACGGAATCCAAGCCATGCAGAAGACTGGCGCTGATCAAGGTAACGTCTTGTTCCCGGAACCATCCAGTATGCACGGTCTTTCCATGAACCACCTTTGTACACACGGGCTTTATCATTGATCATAGACGTTAAAGAAGGATCTTTATCATCAACTTTAACAGGTGCATTGTACATCCCGCTGCTTTCCGGTTTCCCGGTAGCAGGATCGTATTGATCTGTCCAGGAGATACCATTCAATCCATCAATCTGAGATTGCTGGTCACCATCAAGGAAGTTGATGTTATCAGCATATTTATAATTTCTTCTTTCATCAAGATTATCATCCGGAACAGCGATATTAACATCCCTCCAGCGAACCATTCCCGGTATGCTTACGATATTACTATCGCTGTCGTATTTAATAGTATCATTGATCATGATCCCATCTACGTCACGCTCCTGAGTTTTGAAAACATTACCGCGGAATGGGCGGAAATCAGCCTTATCCTCAGGTGACAGGGGACGGTAAACATCCATTACCCACTCGGATACGTTACCTGCCATATTATACAAACCATAATCATTAGGCCAATATGAGAATACGGGAGTAGTGATATCCCCGGCATCATTCAAAGAACCTGCAGTTCCCATCATATCACCATTAGAACGCTGGTAGTTGGCGAGCATCTGGCCTAGATATTTCGCATCCGGGTTACGTGTACCATGTCCGTTCCAAGGGTACAATCTTCTGTCGGTAATACGCTCACCGATAGTATTCCCGATAAGGCCATAAGCGGCAAATTCCCATTCAGCTTCTGTCGGCAGGCGGTAACGAGGTAAGAAAATACCATCTTCCATACGAACAAGACGGTCACCTCCGTTAGGATCCATTGACGGGATTGGCGTTACAACCGTTCCCTGCCATTTACCTGCAAGATACTGGTCCGTATTAAAATAATCATTTTCAGTAGGTGAAGGATTATGTTCAAGGATACCTTCGCGGATCAGAATAAACTCATTCACCCTGTCGGTCCTCCATGCACAAAAATCGGAAGCCTGCAACCAGTTAACTCCTACTACAGGATAATCCCTGTAAGACGGATGGCGCAGGTAATATTCGACATAAGGCTCATTGAAAGCTAAACGATCACGCCAAACAAGCGTATCAGGAAGTGCTTTTTTAACAACATCGTAAAAGTTAGGCCCAAATACTCTTGATGTCCAGTGAAGGTACTCAAGGTAATCCAGGTTGCGGACTTCTGTCTGGTCCATATAAAAGGAAGAAACAGTTACCCTTCTGGGAATTGTATTCCAATCGTAAGTGACATCCTGTTCTGCCCTGCCCATAGTAAATGTTCCGCCTTCAACCAAGACCAAACCCGGCCCGGTTTCCTGCTCCTCATAAGGCCCAACCTCAAAACCGCCATTCTTAGGATTATTATATTCCCAAGCAGTTACCGGAGAACGTTCTTTCTGGCATGATGCAAATGCCGCGATAGTCGCTCCAAGTAAAATTAATTTGCCCGTTGTTGTTTTCATTGTCATTTATTTGGTTTATACTGAAAATCTTAGCCTATACTAACTTTATATCGGTTAAAAAATTGTTCTGATTATTTATTAATTAAAATGAAGGACAGCTTACTGTTCTGAATTTCTTCTTTTTAGGCTTACACTCAAACTGCAGGGAGAAAGAGATCTCATGTGATCCTGCTGTTGCATTTGTAAGTTTTGAAACGGTTACATCATAGCTGTAGCCGATCTTGAAAAAATGCTGGGTAAATCCGATCAGGGCAATGAATGAATCCTGATTACGGTACCAAAGACCACCAACAATTGATCCTTTGTTTACATACACTCCGAGGTTAAGCTGTTGAAAATCCTGCTGTTTCTGGTATAGTACATTTGGTGAGATCATAGTTTCGTTACCTTTATCACCTACGGGCAGAACTGCACCTGCATGAACGGTAAGCTTCATCGGCAGCTTGCTTGGACCGATAAGGCCTTCATCAGGCTGGGTCAGATGGTGTGCGGCAAAACCAAAGAAATAACGCTTGCTGTATCCTAGCAGGCCGGCAGACAGATCCACGTTAGCCTTTGTAGACGCACCCGGAACTTCATTCGTATTGTACACAAAACCTCTTCTCTCATCGATCATATCACCGAAAGTAAGCTTACTCCAGTCGATGCTCTTTTGAAAATAGCTCGCCTGGAAACCAAACTTCATAGAAAACTCGCGGTTAATATTCAGCTGATAAGAATACATTGCTGAAATATTGGTGGTTGTTAATGTCCCCTGACCTGCCTTATCATTAGTAACCAATAAACCCAAACCTCCTTTGATCGCATCAAAATGCTGGTCATAAGAAGCCGAATAGGTAACATATGTCCCTGAGATGGCGGGCCACTGATTACGGTAATTAAGACAGATTCTCGGGCAACGTGCCGTACCTGCGAATGCTGGGTTCAAATAAAGAGGATTGGCGTAAAACTGTGTAAATTCAGGGTCCTGAGCAAATGCATTGTTGTCAAAACCTAAAGAAAACAGTACAGTTAAAATTAAAACAATTCGTTTTAACATAATTACTTTATTTTAATGGGACACAATTATACAATAATTTCCAACAAAAAGTTTCAATCCAGGTAATTTTTCAACCTGCTGACACAATAAATTCACAATACGGTCGTTAGATATCGTCTTTCACAAAATGCTACTAAAGACAAATTTAATTAAAAAAACATATCTACCAATAATATTGCTCTTTTTTTAATTAAATTTGGAATCTTTAACCCTGATCTGCCTATGAGAACCGGAAAACTAATCCTGCTCTTTTCCATAATAAACCTGGCGATTTTCGCCCAGTCAAGAAGTACGCCTTCTGCTCATCCTGCACATTCCATTGCCTGGGGCCAACCTATCCGCATCTCAATGCTGGAGGGAGAAAATGCCCGGACAATGTATTTCGAGGGAGCTGATTACACTCCTGGTGATCATTTCCTCCCGAGGTATTCCCAACGTATTGAACTCACCGGAAACGAGAATACGATTTCTGCGAACCTTTCCAATACCGTATTTGAGCCCCTCACCGAAGCAGAAATTGCAGCTATTCCTAAAAAAGCGATAATTGCAAATGAGATCACTATTTCCGGAACCGTAAGAACCTCCCGGAAAGCAACCTATGGGATTATCTCCTTTATTCCTGTCAGAAAGAATGCATCGAGCGGGAGATTCGAAAAGCTGGTTTCTTTTGATATCCAGGCCTCTCCTTCTTATGTGAACCGGAGCAGCTCCAGGAGCAGGGTTTATGCCTCCAACTCTGTGTTACAAAGCGGGAACTGGTACCGCATCGCCACTACTTCTGACGGGATCTACAGGATATCCTATTCTTTCCTTTCAAGCCTGGGGATCGACATGAATTCTGTAAATCCCCAGAACCTGAGGGTTTATGGGAACGGTGGAGGCATGCTTCCCGAGCTTAATTCAGTTCCGAGGACAGATGATCTGGTGGAAAATCCGATATATGTCCAGGATGACGGGAACGGCATTTTCGATCAGAATGAATACGCATTGTTTTACGGAACCGGTCCTAATTCCTGGAATTACAATCCCGCGGGCTGCCCCAAATTTCAGCACAAACAAAATTTATATTCCGATTCCGCATATTATTTCATAACGTTTGACCTGGGTGCCGGAAAGCGGATTCAAAATCAGCCATCCGTCTCAGGCACGCCCACACATGTTGTAACCACATTTGATGATTATAACTTTACGGAACACGATAACATTAACTTTATAAAATCCGGCCGTGAGTGGTTCGGTGAGTTTTTTGACAATATCACTTCTTACAGCTTCTCTCATTCTTTTCCGAACATTGATAT
This sequence comes from Bacteroidia bacterium, assembly GCA_036386835.1. Lineage (GTDB taxonomy): Bacteria > Bacteroidota > Bacteroidia > 2-12-FULL-35-15 > 2-12-FULL-35-15 > 2-12-FULL-35-15. The sequence continues at coordinate 38,773 of DASVUX010000029.1, read as the reverse complement.
GAGCAGCCTTTCTTATGCGAAAGCAAGGGTAGCCTCACGTTTCGAGGATCTTTCCGGCTTCGACAGCTCCTATTATTCAGTATCCTGCCAAAACGGGAATACTGTTATTGCTGTCGATGAGATCAGTGGAAGTGCTTATGATGATTATGCTAATATGGAAAGCGGCTGTTTTTCCTTTACACCTAACAGTTCTGTTACCACGGTAACGATAACCAAGCAAACTGATGCTGCCGTTGGATGGGTGGATTATATTGAGCTGAATGTGAGGCGCAACCTTATCATGTCAGGCCAGCAAATGATCTTCCGGGATGCCCAGTCCGCCGGACCGGGGAATATTGCCCAGTTCAACCTGACTAGTTCTTTACCCATACAGATTTGGGACGTAACCGACATCACCGATATCCGTTCCCAATCACTGAACAGCAGCGGAGGCCTGCACCAATTTACGGTGGCGGCCGATACGCTGCACGAGTTCGTTGCATTTACAGGTGCGGACTACAAGGCTCCTGCAATTTCAGGCCGTGTTCCCAACCAGGACCTGCACGCATTGCTGAACCGTGACATGATTATTATTGCACATCCGAATTTTATGGATGAGGCGAGGAGACTGGCTTCATTCCATGAAACTACTGATTCTATTTCCACCCTGATCGTGACTCCGCAGGAGATCTATAATGAATTTTCCTCCGGTGCACAGGACATTTCCGGAATCCGCGATTTTGTAAAAATGTTTTACGACAGGTCCACCGGCCCGGCTGACATGCCAAGGTACCTTCTGATGTTTGGAGACGGATCCTATGACAATAAGAAACGTTTCAGCAGTAACACCAATTTTATCCCTACCTATCAATCTTTCAATTCTACTGTCCCAACCAGCTCCTATGTTTCCGATGATTTTTTCGGTTTGCTGGATGATCACGAAGGCCATTGGGACGAAAGTGATAATGATGCTGTTGACCTTGGAATCGGGCGCTTTCCGGTGAAAACAAAGCTGGAAGCGCAGGATGCGGTAAACAAAATCCTTTCGTATCACAGGACCGGCCTGGCCCCAAGCACGTCAAACAATAACAGCTGCAGCCAGAATGCCAGCTCTCCATTTGGTGACTGGAGAAATGTTGTGTGCTTTGTAGCCGATGATGAAGACAATAATCTACACGTTTCACAATCCAATGTGCTTGCCAATAAAATTGATACGGCTTATAATAATTACAATGTGGATAAGATCTACATGGATGCCTATCAGCAGGAGTCGACCCCGGGAGGCAACCGCTATCCGGGTGTTACTGATGCATTGACAAAACGTGTTGAAAAAGGCGCATTGATAATTAATTATACCGGGCATGGCGGAGAAGTTGGGCTTGGGCATGAGCGGATCGTTGAGGTTTCTGACATCAACAAGTGGAACAATATCAATAACCTTCCTCTATTCTTTACTGCCACCTGTGAATTCAGCCGGTGGGACGATCCGGACAGGACTTCTGCCGGAGAATTTGTATTTCTGAACCCTAACGGTGGCGGAATTGCACTTTTAACCACAGTCAGACTGGTGTTTGCTTCCCCCAATTTTGTGCTTAACCAGAACTTTTACAATAAGGCATTCACACCCGTAAACGGTCAGATGCCACGGCTTGGAGACCTTTACCACTTTATCAAAAACCAGATTGGAGGAAATTCCGTGAACAGCCGTAATTTCACCCTGCTTGGAGATCCGGCATTACGACTAGCCTACCCTAAACACAACATTTCAACGGATACTATTAATTCGGTTGCGGTTACAACGTCAAGCACTGATACTATCAAGGCTTTATCACTTGTTAGTGTAAGCGGATATGTACGGAATAAGTCCGGTGCGGTCCTTACAAATTATAACGGAGTACTCTATCCGACTGTATTTGATAAATCACAAAGCATTACTACTCTTTCCAATGACGGACCTGGAAACAGCCCCCCATTCCCTTTTAAGCTGCAAAAGAATGTTTTGTACAAAGGAAAAGTTAGTGTAACTAACGGTTATTATAAATTCAGTTTCGTTGTTCCTAAAGATATCGCATACCAGTATGGCATCGGAAGGATCAGCTATTATGCGGAGAATGGTTCTGAAGATGCCAACGGCTTTTATGAAAAGATTATCATTGGCGGCTCGAACGACTCTGCTGCTGCTGATAATGCCGGCCCGGAGATCAAGCTTTATATGAATGACACCAAGTTTGTTGAAGGTGGCCTGACAGACGAGAATCCTGATATCTATGCAATCCTCAAGGATGAGAACGGGATTAATACGGTAGGAAACGGGATCGGGCATGATGTTACTGCAGTTCTTGATGCCAACACGGAGAACTCAATTGTTCTGAATGATTATTACCAGGCGGATCTGAACAGCTACAAGAGCGGTAATGTGCGCTATCCTTTCACGGAACTGGCTGAAGGCAAGCACACCCTCGACCTGAAAGTGTGGGATGTTTACAACAATTCCTCAAAAGCTTATACTGAATTTATAGTGGCAAGATCTGCAGAACTCGCATTGTCACATGTCCTCAATTACCCGAACCCATTTACAACCCGGACAGCTTTTTACTTTGAGCAGAATCAATGCTGCCAGACTTTGCAGGTAGAGCTCCAGATCTTTACTGTGTCCGGTAAGCTTGTAAAAAATTTCAGCCAGTATATTTATGCCGAGGGCTACAGGTCGAACCCGATAGAATGGGATGGCCGTGATGATTTCGGTGATAAAATAGGAAAAGGTGTTTATGTGTACAGGTTAAAAGTTAAAACCAGCGAAGGTCAAACGGCTGAAAAATTCGAAAAACTTGTCATTTTAAATTAATTAGTACATTAGCAATCCTTTAAAAGAAAAAAATTCCTTTAAAGCCTTGAAAGGCATGAAAATTTAGACGGGTCATAAGGTATTGTAGAATTACATTGTTATTTAACCAATTTACTAAAGATGAACGAATTAAAAGCCTATAGTAAAATCATCCCGATAATAAGTATTAGTTTATTAGCTGGCGGAACCCTGAATGCACAGCAGAATACACTGAAAGCTCCTTCAACTAACTCCGGAAGGGCTAACGAATTACAGCTGAATACAATCACAACTGCTGTTCCTTTTCTACTTATTACACCAGATTCTCGTGCGGGTGGTATGGGTGATGCGGGAGTAGCTTCATCAACGGATATAAATTCCATTCACTGGAATCCGTCCAAACTGGCATTTGCTGATAAAAAGCTTGGTGTTGGGGTATCTTATACACCATGGCTGAGAGCTTTGGTACCGGATATTAACCTGGCTTATCTTTCTGGTTACTATAAAACCAAAAAAAGCGGGACAATTGGTGCTTCACTGCGCTATTTTTCTTTGGGCGACATTACATTTACTGATGCGAATGGCAATACTATCGGGCAGTTTCGTCCTAATGAGTTTGCTCTTGATATTGCTTATGCAACTAAGTTATCTAAAGAATTCGGGGTTGGTGGTGCTGTAAGATTCGTAAATTCAAACCTAACGGGAGGCGCACTTGTTGAAGGTGCCCAGACCAAAGCAGGGCGTGCCATTGCTGTGGATATTTCTGCTCTATACAGAAAAGATAAACTAAAGTTAGGTGATAAAAAAGCGATCGGGGCGATCGGACTTGCTATTACCAATATCGGAAATAAAATGTCTTACTCCGACAGAGGCGGCAGGGACAATGCGGATTTTATCCCTATTAACATGCGTTTTGGCGGAAGCCTAACTGTTCAGCTGGATGATTACAATTCCATTGCTGTACTTGCCGATGTAAATAAATTGCTGGTTCCTACCCCACCGGTCTACAAGCACACTTTCGATTCTACCGGTAAAGATATGGGAATCGCTTATGATGCGGACAATAACCCGATCATTGAAAAAGGAAAAGACCCGAACCGCGGTGTTGCAGAGGGTATTTTCGGATCTTTCAATGATGCACCGGGTGGCGGTAAAGAAGAGCTCCGCGAATTAAATTATTCAATCGGTATGGAATACTGGTATAATCATTTATTCGCTGTAAGGCTCGGATACTTTTATGAGCACCCGACCAAGGGTAATCGCCAGTTCTTTACGCTGGGGGCTGGAGTTAAGTACAATGTATTCGGACTTGATTTTGCTTACCTGATCCCTACACAACAGCGTAATCCGCTGGAAAACACATTGAGATTCACGCTTACATTCGATTTTGATGCGTTCAAAGCTCAGAACGATGAGAACAAAACCACTGAATAAATAAACTATCCCGATAAAAACAAAAGCTCCCGCAATCGCGGGAGTTTTTTTATGCCTAATTTAGCGCAATGAAAATACGGGTAGGTTTCGGCTTCGATGTTCACCAGTTAAAAGAGGGAACTGACTTCTGGCTTGGCGGCATTAAACATCCTCATACAAAAGGAGCGGTGGGACATTCTGATGCAGATGTCCTTATTCATGCGATCTGCGATGCGCTTCTTGGTGCTGCGGGATTACGTGACATTGGCTTCCATTTTCCTGATACCTCATCTGAATTCAAAGGGATTGACAGTAAGATCCTGCTATCAAGGGTTGTTTCACTTCTGAAGGAAAAAGAATATTCAATAGGTAATATCGACTGCACGCTTGTGCTTGAAAAACCAAAGATCAATCCTCATATAGATGCCATGAAAGCTGCGCTTATCCCCATCCTTGGAATTGAGAATGAAGATATCGCTATAAAAGCCACCACCAATGAAAAGATGGGATATGTAGGAAGAGAAGAAGGGGTTTGTGCGTATGCTGTTGCGCTAATCCAGAAGGCTTAGAACGAGTAAGTATATTCCAGACCCAGGATATAAATACTCTGCGGAGTGGTTACGTTGAACTCATTCTGAACAAGACCATACATTCCGAATTTACTATGATCATTCAACTTATAGTCAAATCCCGCAATATACCGGATCCTGTGCCAGGTTCCGTCCGATTCTTCCAATCGTGGATCAGCAATCTGGTATCTTATTTCAGTAGCAATATATGGTTCGAACTTCTTTCCTACTTCATACTTCAATGTAAATTTACTTCGTGAGTACCATTCCGGAACCATGCCTGTTTCGCTTACATACATATCCCGAAGTTCGCGCTGAAGCCGATGACGGTAAGCAAGAGAGAAGTCTCCAAACTTCTTCCTGAGGGTTATATCGAGTTGAAAGCGATGACGGATGCCGTAAGAATCATCAATAAGGTTTTTCTGGATATTCCTGTATGATAATGCCACCTTCAGAAACTTTGCTGGACGTATTTCCACACCAAGCTCACTGTAAAACAGGTTTATTCTTGAAAAGTTTTCCCGAAGACGGAATTCCTGGGTATAAAAAATAGAGAATTTATCATTCAGCTTTTTATCCAGGTTTAAGGTTGTCCACAAACCGGCATCCTGCTCAGCATCTGTAGCCTGGCCAAACATTGTTGTTACAGAAAGCAGGAAAAAGTAAAGGATGATTTTTTTCATAATATCTTATATTATCTGCCGGCTTCGTAATAATAGATCCTTACAATGGCAGTATCTTTTAAAAAGTCAACTTTTCCGATGGAGATACGGTTTATCTTCAGGCCCATCCTGCCTTCCAGATCAGCCATAAGCTGCTGTCTGAATTCAGGCTTGATCATTTCAATATTCTCATACTGAATATTTTTTGAAACTTCCTTTTTCATGATCGCCTGGGATTCCAGAACAAATGTAAAGACAAGGATAATGGCATTGATAAGGGAAAGTTCAAGCCAGCTTCCTTTGCTTAGTGCAGTAATCAGACCCATTGCAATAACAAGGAAGAGGTAGGTCATTTCTTTAGTGGTGATCCCTTCCGTCCGGTACTTGAGCATGGAGAAAACCGCGAAGAGGCCAAAGGCTGCCCCCATACTCATATCCGACTTATTCAATATGAATGTGATGAGGAAAATGATAAGATTAAAAATAAAGAGGGTAAAGAAGTTTTCCCTGTTCTTGTATTCACGGAAATATATAAACCTGATCAGAATGAAAACAGATATAAAATCTATCGTTAAACGGATAAAGAATTTTTGTCCCAGTTTATCAAAGAGATCAACGAACGCTCCGTTATTATCATTAATTGCCTGCAGTAGTACCATACTTCAATGTTTTTTTTAGTAGAATTAATTTAGGTTTAAAATTATTTTGCTTGATCGTATCGAAAAGACTTATGACACCGAAGCAGTATTTACTCATCGATCCTTCACGCACATGATATTTTTTCATGAGACGGATAAATGAAGATGTCAGTGCTTTATCCTGCTTAACCTCTGCAATCACGAGGTTATGGATTATTTTATCACAGTCATTGTTTTTAAAAGTGAGATCCACATCTATGGTTACCCTTTCCGGAGACCTCTTGTTTACAAGAGTTATCCTTGAATAGTTGACCCATAATTTGGCTTCGAGATTATTGGCAATCAACGGGGTTTTCTCTACAAGCAAAGCTTCCGCCTTGTCTTTTATGGAGCCGTCAATAATGGCTTGCTTCACCCTGTCTTTGATTGTCCGGCCTTTATTATTTTTAAACTTCACTTCAAAAAAATGCAATTCAGACTCTACGTATTTGCGGCAGCGGACCTTGTAACGGTTTGGCCTGCCGCGGTGATGACTCATGTAAAGGTCAAAATTCTTGGTATCAAAATACAGGGACTCGTACCTGCTGATCCTGTGTCCGTTGACATCTAGCACCCTGTAATCGCTCATTACTTCATTCAGGAACATCGGCAGCTGATCAAGCTTAAAAACATACTTGGTATCAGTACGGTCCATCAGCTTCACATTGTCCATCTCCTTTAAGGTAATGGGTTCAAACTCGTTTAATATGTTATGTATAGCTTCCACTAGTATTCGTATGCATATTTTTTAACAGAGGTAACATTTCCATTTCCGTCAGTCGTCCTCTTCTCCGTCTTCAGGTTATTCTTATTATATGTATAGATCGATTTTTTTATGATCTTTCCTTTATCATCGGTAGTCAGTTCATAAGCCCGTGTACCGTTAGAGTTGTAACCATGCTGTGTTTTCTCGATCATTTTCCCGGAGCCGTCATAAACAGTTTCAAGGGTCTTATCCTTTTCCATGTTGTACTCGATAGTGGTCTTCTTTTTCACATTTCCTTTTTCATCATAGATCACCTCTTCCGTTACATCATCGTTCTTGTTGTACTTATGAGATTCTTTCTTTTTAAATGAGCCATCCTTGTTATATTCGACCAATTCAAGAACGTTGGCAGAATTATCAAATTTCTGATAGGAATCGGTACGGTTCTTTTCTTTTCCATCCACTATTTCAGTGACTGTAACAGTAGCAGATTTTATCTTATGCTTTTTGATCTCCTTATTACTCTGTGAGAACATTGGCATAGAACAACAAATCAGAAGAAAGAAAAGCAGCCTTTTAACGGGATTCATAACGATTATTGTTGGTAAGTAAACACTTTTATAGTTCCTGCATCAACTGCTTCTTTCTTTTTGCTGATCTTTACTTCTTTAATAACAGCAAATTTGGAAGCGGAGTAATCTCCTGTTGAATCCTTTGAGTAAGCATAGATTTTATAATTCCCGGGACGCAGGTATTTGAATTCATATTTCCCTTCAGGATTGGCTTCCACTTTGTCGCCATACGAGGCATCATCCCCGTAAACAATAAATACCTCTTCAAAAGCTCCGGCATACTCCCCCATTTCCAGGGTTCCGAGTGCATTGTATTTCTTAACCCATATATTTCCGTATATGGATGCCTTTCCACCTTCGCCAGCTTCTTTTTTACAAGAAAACAGCAGAACAAGAACAAGACTTAATGAGATCTGAAAGAAACGTTTAAATAATTTCATAGATTAAATTGATTAATTATAGACAACTATTGTTCCTGCATCGCCTGTTTCTTTTTTCCCCAGGCTTACACCTACTTTCATTGAAGTAATTCCTGAAACAGAAGTACGGGTGGTATCTTTTGATTCTACATAAACGGTATAATCTCCCTGGCGCAGGTAATCAAACTCAAACCGTCCGTCAGGACCGCTTTTTGTTTTCATGCCATAACTTATATCATCCCCGAAAATAAGGTAAACATCCCTGTCAGCTCCGGCATACTCGCTGCGCAGCTCATAAGTATCATACATATGGTTAAGGGTGTTGTAATTTTCAACCCATATTTTACCGGCAATTTTTGATCTACCACCTTCACCAGGGCCTTTCTTACATGAAGCGACAATTAATGTCAGTGCAAGAGCTGAAACGAATGCAATTTTTCTCATAGTTATTATTTTAAAAAACCAGTGTATCAAACAGTTAATAAAAGATTAACACAATATTAATGATTTTTTACCCAGTTTTAACCCGGCCTCGATTTCATTGGTCATTTCTCAGTCAACCGGCTGTTGTGCCAAAGAATCTTAACCCGCAAACTCATTATATAATTTTATGCCAACCCAACCGGGCATTTAACTTTAAAGCGAAAGCCCTGTAAAACCAGGAATATTTAAAGGAAGGTTGGTGAAGGGTTTCCCCAAGTTTTTTAACAATCCAGGGTTACTAATTATAAGCGCGATTCGCTCCCTTAAAAAAACTTTTGCAGTAAAAAAAACCTCTAAATACCGCTGTTCATGCCTTTATACCCTTGTGCTTCCCGGGATTTATCCTGTATTTCCTTTAGATTATTTAATACCTTTGAAAAAACATGCCTGATGAAAAAAAGAGAGCTGAAAATATCTTATGCAGAGTTCGACAATGAATCGGAACTAAAACCTACTGACCGCGAACTGCTTGAAAAAGCGAAAGGAGCTGCCGACATGGCTTACGCGCCTTATTCTAACTTCTATGTGGGAGCTGCTCTCCTGCTTAAAAACGGGAAGATCATTACCGGGAATAACCAGGAGAATGTGGCTTATCCAAGCGGACTTTGTGCTGAAAGAGTTGCCATATACGCTGCCGGTGCAAGTTATCCTGATTCTGCGATCGATACAATCGCGGTGACATGCAAATCCAAGGCCTTTGAAGTAAATGAGCCATTGTCGCCATGCGGTGCCTGCCGACAGGCTATAGCAGAATATGAAACCCGGCATAATACAAAGATCCGGATACTCCTTGCAGGTGAAACGGGAATCATCAGGATGGTGGAGAGCATCCGTGACCTTCTTCCCTTTATGTTCGAAGCAGAAGAATTAAAAAAAGAAATTTAAGAAGTTCGTGGTTTAGAGTTTACAGTTTCCATGGCTGAATACAACAACTTTACACTAAGTGGAAAATTCTTTTTAACGGTGGTTTGAGAGATTAAACCACGGTCTTAAATAACCAATTAAGTTTGAATTATTATTGTTAAATTTGTAGTTCTACATAAATAACAGACATGGAAAAAGTAGTCAACAAATCAAAAAAAGCAGAATCGGTGGCGGATAGCAAAACAAAGACAAAATTCAGCAAGGAAACATATATTAAATGGTATGAGTCGATGCTGTTAATGCGCAAGTTTGAGGAAAAAACAGGCCATTTATATATCCAGCAAAAGATCCGCGGATTCTGTCATCTTTATATCGGACAGGAAGCATTAGTGGCCGGAGCGGTTTCTGCCATACGTCCTGAAGACCGGATGATAACAGCATACCGTGATCATGCCCACCCTATCGGGCGCGGAATGCATCCAAAATACGTGATGGCGGAAATGATGGCAAAGATCACCGGCTGCTCCAAAGGCAAAGGCGGATCAATGCATATTTTCTCTAAAGAATTCAACTTTTTTGGCGGACATGGAATCGTAGGCGGACAAATCCCTCTTGGTGCCGGTATCGCTTTCGCAGACAAATATAACGGCAATGACCTTGTCACTCTTTGTTACATGGGTGACGGGGCGGTCCGCCAGGGAGCGCTTCACGAGGCATTCAACATGGCCATGCTGTGGAAGCTGCCGGTGATTTTTATCATTGAAAATAATAACTACGCGATGGGAACATCTGTAGAAAGAACATCCAATGTTCACGAACTTTGGAAAGTAGGTTTGAGTTATGAAATGCCGTCCAAAGCGGTTGACGGGATGACATGTGAAGCGGTCCACGAAGCTATCGAAGACGCGGTTGATAGAGCGCGCAAAGGCGATGGCCCTACGCTTCTTGAAATGAAGACGTACCGTTACAAAGGGCATTCGATGAGTGATGCGCAGACTTATAGAACAAAAGATGAAGTTAAAGGATACCAGGCACAGGATCCTATCGAAAAAGTTCTCGCGACTATCAAAAAAAATAAATGGATGAGTGATTCCGAGATTGAAGCTGCTGAGAAGAAGGTAGATGATATCGTTGCCGAATCTGTTCAGTTTGGCGAGGAATCACCTTACCCTACCCCGGACGAATTATACAAAGATGTTTATGAGCAGGGCGATTACCCTTACATAATGGATTAATTTTAGAATTGTAGATTTTTCAGAAGTACAATAATTCTCCAATTCAACAAATCAATAAATCAAAAATTATTTTTATGGCTGAAGTAGTACGAATGCCCAAACTGAGTGATACCATGACAGATGGTGTTGTTGCAAAATGGCATAAAAAAGTAGGCGACAAAGTTAAATCGGGTGAAGTGCTTGCTGATATTGAAACGGATAAAGCTACTATGGAGTTCGAATCTTTTCAGAATGGAGTATTGCTGCATGTAGGCGTACAGGAAGGGAAAGGCGCACCCGTAGATTCTATTCTTGCAATCCTTGGTAAAGAGGGAGAAGATATTTCCGCGTTACTTGCCGGAGAAGCGAACAAAAACTCAAGTGCGAAAGAAGAAGTTTCTTCCGGTCAAAAAGAGGGAAAAAAGTCGGAAGAGAAAGCAGACAGTAAAGAAGAAACAAAGAAAGCAGCTCCTGAAGTAAAGATCCCGGATACGGTACAGATCGTTCGAATGCCAAAGCTCAGCGATACAATGACCGAAGGGGTTGTTGCCAAATGGCATAAGAAAGTTGGCGATAAGGTGAAGTCGGGTGAATTGCTTGCCGATATCCAGACAGATAAAGCAACTATGGAATTTGAATCTTTCCAGGATGGTGTGATCCTTCACATTGGAATTGAAGAAGGGAAAGGCGCGGCAGTGGATTCAATACTGGCAATACTTGGAAAAGGGGGGGAAGATGTGAAAGCTATAATTGAAGCTGATAAAAACAAAGGAAATAAGCCTGCCTCCGATGAAGCCACGGCAGATAAAAAAGAAAGCAAAGATCAAAAGGAAGAAGCAGTTGGCAGTAAGCAGTTGGCAAGCACGGGAGTTAGAAAAGATAACTCTGCATCGCATAACAATTCAGAACGAATGAAAATTTCGCCTTTGGCAAAGAAACTTGCTGAAGAAAAAGGCATCAGCGTGAATATGCTGAAAGGCAGCGGTGATGGCGGAAGAATTGTAAAGCGTGATATCGATAATTTTAAATCGAATGGTTCCATGCCTGCATTTGTGGGTGTGGAAAATTTCAGGGAAGAGCCTGTATCGCAGATGCGCAAGACAATTGCGAAACGACTCGGTGAAAGTAAATTCACAGCGCCCCATTTCTACCTGACAATGGAAATCGATATGGATGAAGCGATCAAGGCACGTGAAGCGATCAATACCGTTGCGGGGATAAAAATTTCATTCAACGACCTTGTGATCAAAGCTACAGCAAGCGCTCTGCGCAAGCATCCGAAAGTAAATTCATCCTGGCTTGGAGACAGGATCCGTTTCAACGACCATATCCATATTGGTGTGGCAGTTGCTGTGGAAGAAGGGTTACTTGTTCCCGTTGTAAGATTTGCAGATGGTAAAACATTAACACAGATCGGAACGGAAGTCCGTAATTTCGCTGTAAAGGCCAAGGATAAAAAACTTCAGCCAAGTGACTGGGAAGGCAATACATTCACCATTTCCAACCTCGGAATGTTCGGCATTGAAGAATTCACCGCAATCATTAACCCTCCGGATGCCTGCATCCTCGCTGTTGGCGGTATAAAACAAACACCTGTTGTTAAGAACGGGCAAATCGTTCCGGGTAACATCATGAAAGTGACATTATCATGTGATCATCGTGCGGTTGACGGAGCAGTCGGATCTGCTTTCCTGCAAACGCTTAAGCATAACCTTGAGAATCCAGTGTTGATGCTGGGTGCGGGATCTATTTAGTCCTGAAGTTATCACTGCGGAGAAACAAGATTACTTGGTTACGAGCGCAATAATCAAATAAAAATCACAGCGGAGATCCGCTTCCGGAAACAAAAACGCCTTGCTGCCGCAAGGCGTTTTTGTTGTCATTCTGATTTATTAAGCTATCTTTATTAATATCACAAATGCGATGAAAAAAATTTTACTTTTTATAGCTTTTATCATTTTCAACTGTATGTTGTTTGGTCAATCTTACACCTACAAACCTTTTCCTGTCGATACCGGATTTTGGCAATATCAGTATCATGATGACTACCATATTCCTACGGGAACATATTCGAATTATTATTTATCAGGAGATACAATTATAAGCGGCTTGAATTACAAGAAGATTGCGGGTCCGTATATATCAGGTGCAATCAGAGAAAGCAGTAAAATCATATATTTTTATCCGGATACGGCTTCACAGGAGTACGTTATTTATAACTTCAATTTAAATTATGGCGACACGCTTTTCAACCCTTACACTTATAATCACTTTGCTGGAGATACAATTACCGTGGATCTCGTTGATACCATTTTAACAGCAGATGGTTTTCACGCACGATGGCATTTAACATCCGGTGTAACATGGATAGAGGGGATTGGAAGTGACATGTTCTTACTAAACTCATTAGACGCACCTTTAATTTCAGGGCATGACGTATTAGAATACATGGAAGGTGATTCTATTATAAAATACAATAGTCCGTCCTTCCCGCCTCCGCCACCACCTAATTGCTTGTCTTATTATTCAACCACTTTCGACTCCTTACTAAATACTTTTAATCTACACGTGCCAACGCCCATTGCTATGCAGGTGAGTTCTTACTTATGGAATTTTGGGGATGGCACTACTTCTAATCTCCCCTCTGCCAGCCATTACTACCCCATCGATTCAATTTATAATGTTTGCCTGACGGTTGTTAGCACCAGCGGGCACACGTGCTCTTATTGCCATTTAATTGGTAAGGACACAGCAGGCAATATAATGCGGGCACCAGGTTTCTTCCTCAATGCAAACACTACAGGAATAGAAGCAACGGACGAAATTGAGTCTTCAGTATTTCCTAATCCCACAATTGGCAACCTAAATATCGAACTTTCAAAACCTGTAATAGAGGCGGAATTAAGAATACGGGACATTAAAGGAAAAACAGTGTTTGAAAAGCGGAACATTAATGGTAACTACATTGTCCTGGATATTACAGATCTATATCCTGGAATGTATTTTATCGAGATCAGGCATTCGGAAGAAGTATACCGGCACAAAATAATCAGGCAATAAGATTTAGTTCGAACAGTTTTAACGTGAGCCTTTTGTAACGTTTTTCTTTTTACCCGTTCAACAGTTTTTGTATTTTAGTTGCTCATCCATGAACATGAACACCAGTAATCTCTGGAATAAAATCTCCCGCATCGGGCTTCTTGAAGGAGAAGACGTGATGAAATTCCGTGAAGTGATCCTGATGAACCGCATCCTGACGCTGATGCTGCTGGTATTGTGTTTTTATGTGCCGGTTGAAATCCTTCTTAACGGACTGTCGCTCGTACCAATGGTCTTGCTGCTTATGTTCTTATGTTCCCTGTCAATGGTCCTGCACCATTTCCGCCTTTTCACCTTTGCCCGTTATTATCTTTATTTTGTTGGAGTTATATTCATTGTTTTAATGGGCCTTGTAGTCGGTAAGGATACCGGGAATTACGTCTCCCTTATCCCGATTACCCTGGTAGCAGTACTTCTTTTTAAAACAAACAAAGAGCGTATATTCACCTTTATTCTTACTCTTTCATTATATCTTTTCCAGCGTTATCTCTTTGGAATAATGCAACCATTAGTGGAAATCACCCCGGAGAAAAAAGAGATCTTCTCTATTATATTTTTTGTATTGGCCATGATTCTGACATTTATCGCAGGGTTTTACCTCATGAGTACAAATCGGGAATACGAAACCATTATAATTGATCAGAAAGAGCGAATGGAATTAAAGAACAAAGAGGTTACTGACTCCATTAATTATGCGAAGAGGATCCAGGCCGCAATCCTTCCGACCGGCACTTTAATTAAATCCCTTCTGCCCGATTCATTTATTGTATATAAACCGAAGGATATCGTTGCGGGTGATTTTTACTGGATCGAGAAGAAAGGTAACCTGCTTATTTTTGCTGCCGCGGATTGCACAGGGCATGGTGTGCCGGGAGCCATGGTAAGCGTGATCTGCAACAATGCCCTGAACAGGAGTGTCCGTGAGTTCGGGTTAGTATCCCCGGCTGCGATCCTTAACAAAACGCGAGATCTCATTATATCGGAATTTGAGAAGTCCGATGATGAAGTTAAAGACGGGATGGACATTTCGCTTTGCTGCTATGATCCTGCATCAAAAAATTTAGCTTGGTCCGGTGCAAATAATCCGCTCTGGATCATAAACGAAACCGGCCTCAGGGAGATTAAAGCCGATAAGCAGCCTATCGGGAAGTACACCGATCCAAAACCTTATACAGAGCATAACATTCAGCTGAAAACAAATGACCAGATCTTCATTTTTACTGATGGTTACCAGGATCAGTTTGGCGGTGAAAAAGGAAAGAAACTGAAAACATCCGGGCTGAAGGCCTTGTTCTTAAAAGCCTGGAAGGAGCCTGCTGAGAACCAAAAAGTGATTATTGAAAACACCTTTGAAGCCTGGAAAGGCAACCTCGAGCAGGTTGACGATGTCTGCATCATGGGCGTCAGGGTATAACAGCAGCTTTAAATGTGCAGGTCATTTTGATAGAGCAGATGCAACTGAACGCGCCATGCTGAAGCAGCCCTGCAGCAGGTAACCGCCTGTTGGCGCATCCCAGTTCAGCATCTCGCCAATACAGTAGGTGTCTTTAAGTTTCAGCATTTTGAAATTCTCATCTACTTCCCTTAGCACAACACCACCCACTGTGGAAATCGCTTCATCAAGGTCCGCAACACCTGTTATTTTAATTGGCAACCGTTTGATCCTTTCAGCGAGCGTCCCCAGTTCAGTAAATTCCTCTTTACTTAAAACACTCTTTAATAAAGCGATCTGAACATTATTGAAGCTGAGGCGATCCTCTAACAGTTTCTTAACAGAGCGGTTGCCCCGGCTGCTGAACTTATCGCGGATCTGCTGAACAGTAATTTCCGGTTTAAGGTCAAGATAAACAACCGCAGCACCCTTTTCATTCAGCTGCTTGCGGACTGGTGCGCTGAGAGCATAGATGGCACCGCCTTCAATGCCGAATTTAGTAATGACAACTTCACCTGCTTTCTCTTTATCCCCGCAACTGATTACAATGTTCTTTAGTGCTGATCCTTCACAAGCGCTTAAAAGCTCTTCACTCCATTTCACTTCACAGGCACAATTCGAGGCCTGGAAGGGCAGAACCTTTATCCCTTTTGCGGCAAATAAATCCAGCCATGCCCCGTCTGATCCCGTGACTTTCCAGCTCGCTCCACCAAGAGCGAAGACAGTGATATCGGGTGAAACTGTTACAGTTTCTGCACCGGTTTCATTGTTCTTTTCAAATTGCAAAGCATCGCCTTTCCCCCAGCCTTTCCAGGTGTGGCCGGTGTGAATTTCAACATTTCTCTTTTCAAGCTGTGCAAGAAATGCATTCAGTACCTCGATCGGTTTTATACCCTTCACCGGGAAAACGCGCCTGCTCGATCCTGTGTACGTTTCAATGCCGATATCTTTTAAATACCCGCAAAAGTCTTTGTTTGTAAAGCTCCGCAGGCTTTTTTCCAGGAAGGTTACCGGTGTGTAGCGTGCTATCATTGCTTCAATTTCTTCAGAGTGAGTGAGGTTAAAGCCACCGTCCCCTGCTACCAGGAACTTCCGGCCTAATGCCTTGTTCCTGTCAAAGATGCTCACATTATATAATTTTTCATCCAGGGATGCTGCGAGCATTAATGCCGCTGAACCGCCCCCGATTATTGCCACAGACCTTTTTTCTTGTTCTTTCATCTGGCATAAAATTAACAATTATCACGTGAGTAAAATTAAAAACAACGAAAAGGGGAAGAACAGTGGTTATGCGGGGATTCACAAAAAAAGATAAAACAAGGCCTTACAGTTCCGCGGAGCATGCACAGCTTGTTTTCAGCGGCCGCGACTACTTTCAGCGCCTTGAGAAGATCATCGCAGGCACGAGGAATGAATTACACATCCACACTTACATTTTTGACCAGGATGAAACCGGTAACGCGGTTATCGAACAATTAAAAAAAGCTGCGGAAAGAAAGGTAAAGATCTACCTTCTGCTCGACAGCTTCGGTGCTTCTTCCTTTCCTGATCATCTCGAACAGGAGCTCGCGGCTGCGGGAATCAATATCCGTTTCTTTGCACCGTTCCTGTCCACAGATTCATTTTATTTTGGAAGGAGGTTACATCATAAAGTGATTGTGGCCGACCGGAAGATAGCCCTGATAGGCGGGATCAATATTGCCGACAAATACCGCGGCACCTCAGAACAGCTTCCCTGGCTTGATTACGCGGTAGAGATCCGCGGAACGATCTGTTCCGGGATCCAGGATTTCTGCAGCAACATTTATCACAAAAAAGTAAACAGGGCGATAACCGAGAGCAATCAATACCAAAACGGCAGTGTTCCTGTGCGGATCGCACTGAATGACTGGCTGAGCCGTAAAAACCAGATCAGCAGAGGTTACCTGGACGCCATCCGGAATGCAAAGGAAGAGATCATAATTGTGGGAGGCTATTTTATCCCGGGAAGACGGCTGCGAAATGAATTGAAGGAGGCGAGCAAACGCGGTGTAAAAGTGAAGATCATTCTCGCGGGCATTTCAGATGTTCCCTTAGTGGCAAGAGCTACACGTTTCTTTTATTCTTTCCTTCTCAGGTATGAAATCGAGCTGCATGAGTGGAGGCATTCCGTATTACATGGCAAGGCCGCAGTTGTTGACAAGGAATGGTGCACGATTGGCTCGTTCAATCTTAATCACTTAAGCACGTATGCAAGTATTGAAATGAATGTAGAGATCCATTCGAAAGAATTCTGTTCATTGTTCACCAATCACCTGTATGAAGTGATGAGCAGGTGCATGGCGGTTTCGCGGGTGAAATATGAGAACAAGAATTTGTGGCTGAACAAACTCTCGAACTGGGCGGCTTTCCGGCTGATCAGGATTTTTTCCTTTATACTCACCGTATTCTCTTATCACAGGCTGTTCAGCAAATACTTCCTTATCCGCGGGGGCAGGACTAGATGATCTTATAAAGTGATCCTCCTTTTTCTCCAAGCGCATCCACTTTCTTTTCTACCCCGGGATCCTTGATTAATGGCGGGGCATGATGCGGTTTTATTCGCGCATCTATGATCATTGGACCCGTACAGCCCCAATGCTTGTTCAATGAAAAGCTTCCCGCACCATAAATATCGTGTGAGGGATTACTGCGGGTGAAAGTAACCCAAAGAAAGTTGTTCAATGTTTTTGCTACGAAGTCGGAATCATCACAAATGATTACCAGGGGGAAATTTTCAAGATGTGAGATGTGAGATGTGAGATGTGAGATGGATCTCTCCATAGACACTTTATCAGTATATTTATTTCCTTTGATTGCGATCACTCCTGGTAGTACTAATTTCGGTTCACTGAAACCATCAGGCAAATTAATTGAAGAAAGCTCTGTTCCAAGTTCGCGGATCTTATTGCCTGCCGCTGCTATTACTACTTTGCTCCCGCTGTTAAGATCCTCTCCGCTGTAATCAAGTGTATCGATTGTAGTACGTGTATAAAAGTGCAGATCGCGTGTAAGATCAACTCTTTCCAGCACATGCCTGAAAAAATCCTTAACCTCATGGGTGGTAAGTTTCGGGTTGTCCTCACCTGCAACAATAAACAGATATTTTGCAAGGCTGAGCTGCCCGCTTCCAAGAATATGATTTGCAATTGTAAGGATCTCCTGCGGTTTCCTTTCCGAACTATAAGGTGTATACCGCTCACTTCCGATTGCCAGCAGCAGCGGATGTACTCCCGATGCATCAACGGCATGAACATCCTTTAATCCCGGAATTTCTTTCGGGATGGCGTTGCCCGTAATTTCATGGATCAGGTTGCCGAATGCGGTGTCTTCCTGCGGAGGCCTTCCCACAACCGTAAATGGCCAGATCGCGTTATTACGGTGATATACTTTGCTGACCCGCATGAGGGGAAAATCATGTTTCAGGCTGTAATAACCGAGATGATCACCAAAAGGTCCTTCCGGTTTATTTTCATTCGGATAGACTTCACCTGTGATCACGAAATCAGCATCGGAAGCGATACAGAATCCATTTTCATAGGTGTACCTGATCCTCCTGTTTCCAAGGGCTCCGGCAAATGTCAGCTCGCTCATTCCTTCCGGCAGCGGCATAACCGCACCCAATGTCAGTGAAGGAGGCCCACCGACAAAGATGCTCACT
Organism: Bacteroidia bacterium; assembly: GCA_036386835.1. Taxonomy (GTDB): domain Bacteria; phylum Bacteroidota; class Bacteroidia; order 2-12-FULL-35-15; family 2-12-FULL-35-15; genus 2-12-FULL-35-15. The sequence continues at coordinate 20,181 of DASVUX010000029.1, read as the reverse complement.
TTAAGCGGCTGTCCTTTCCTGTTTGACTTTGTTTGATGCACCCCTATTCCACGATGAAGCTGATAATGCAGGCCAATTTCCTTATCGGCTTTGTAATCATTCCCGCTCAGCTGGATGCGGTACATTCCCAGGTTGGAATTCATCACCCCGGGTTTGTCAATATCTTCGGTATATACCAGGGGCAAGGTTACAAATGCACCGCCATCATCGGGCCAGCATTTTACCTGGGGTAATTTTGAAATGGAAGTTTCATTCCGTAGAACAGGATTACTGAAACGACTCCTTCTCGGCAATGCTGAAAAAGCAGTCATTCCGACATTCGCATATTTAAAAGGATGCCTGATCGCTTCGAGAGGATCATTCTTAAGATCAATAAGTGTTTTTATTTTTTCAAGCGTATCCCTGAAAATAAATTTACTACGCTTGGTATCCCCGTAAAGATTTGAAACTGCCCTGAAACCACAGCCTTTAATATTTTCAAAAAGTATGGCAGGACCGTTGTTTTCAAATACCCTTAAATGGATCGCAGCCATTTCCAGCTCTGAGCTGACCTCTTCCTTTATACGCACCAGGTGACCGTTCCTCTCCAGGTCTAAGACGCATTCTTCAGTACTTCTATATCCCATACTTAATGCGAAACAACGAATTTACCTGTCGCAATTTTTTCACCTTCAGCCTCAACAGAAACAAAATAAACCCCGTTACTGAAAGAAGCTGTATTGATCTTCACTGACTGGCTGTGATCAGGGATTTTTTCCGAGTGAATCACTTTGCCCCTAACATCTGTCACGACAATTGAAGCGTATTTCAGCTCCTCCCGGATATGGTTCAGATCAAGTGTTAAACTGTTATCAGCCGGATTAGGAAAAACCCCGATTCCCGGCATTAGGATCTCTTTTTCTTTAACACCTGTTAACAGGTCACCGATGGCCAGCACATATTCCCCGCGCTTCAATGAATCAATTGTTATAGTTCCCCGCTTGTCTGTCACGCTTGGCGCCATGTTCTTGGTGTAATACGGATATACGTGCCAATCGTCAGCCGCATCTCTCCTGTACATCAGGCACAGGCTGTCCTCATTTACGATATTAAGAAGGTTATCCAGCCAGTAATTCGAAGAGAACGCTGTTGTTCTTCCGTCATAACTGATTGTAGCTTTAGAATAAAAGCCCGCGGGAAAAAGCCCGTCAACTTTCCAGTACCTGTTTGGGGATAACCTGTAAGGCATTGTATTGTCTTTAAAAGAATCCGGCTTGGTGTAATTATGTTCTACTCTTACAAACGCAGAATCAGCAATCCCCAGGACATTCAATGTAAACTTGGCATTTGCAAAGGCGATTGTGCCCGTTTGCTTTACCGTTTTGAAATCAGGCGCAACGGCATGACTGATCTTTTCACCCATGTTTACAGCCGTGAAAGCAGGATCGAAAGGAACGGTGAATGAAAAAGGAGCATTCGGGCCTGACATTGTAAAAGGCTGCGTTACCTGCGTCCAGTCGGCAGCTTTAAAGGTCATTTCCAAAGGTACATTTGTATAATAGTTTGGAGCGCCCGTTAACTTTTGTTTAACAAAAACCGTAACGGAATAGTTGCCTCCACCGATGGCAGTACTTTGCACTGAATCAATTGAGAAATGCGGGAACCCAGGATTGTGGACCCAATCGTTAAAGAAATCCGACATGTCCATTCCGCTTGCCGCTGTTAATGCATTTTTAAAATCATCACTGGAAACATCTTTATAATTATTCTGTGCTAAATATGTTTTAACTGAATGAAAGAACAGGCTATCGCCCATATAACCTCTCAGACAATGTGCTATATCCGCGCCTTTGTTATAAACATGATCACCATATGTATGAGTTTGAGGAATATTGGAAAGCGTCAGGTATCCTCCTTCTTTATTGTGGGCAAATTGTAAAACGTCCTGGTGATTATTCCTGACTCCTGTGAGGTAGTTGCTATAATTTCCGAGAGCTTCACTAAAAATAAATTCGCAGTAATGCGCCCAGCCTTCATTCAGCCACATATCTTCCGCGGTGCGGCAGGTAGCCAGGTCCCCGAACCAGTGATGTGCAAGTTCATGTGCATACAAATTCTGGTAAGTGAGGTTCCCTGTAGCTGTCGCCTTAGGATAAGAGATATTTGTTGCGTGTTCCATTGCTCCGGAATTAAAAGGGACCATGCAATAACCAACGCGGTTCCACATGTAAGGACCAAACCTGTTCTCAAAAGCGGAAAGCGCCACAGGAAGATTTACGAATGAATTTTTAACTGCGGTTGTGTCTGTCGGCACAGCTGCAAGAATGATCGGTATGGAGCCATTCATCCCGTTATATGTTTGATTGACCTGTGCGTATGCAGCGACCGTTACTGAAGCCAGGTAAGTCGGGATGGTTTCTTCCATGATCCATCTTCTTGTCCTGAGCCCTCCTGCATTTGTTGTATCACTTGCCAGGTAGCCGTTACAAAAAGCGATCTTACCACCGTTGGTACTGATATTAAATTCATAGGTTGAACGTTCCACGAAATTATCAAAGCAAGGAAACCACACGCGCCCGTATGTATGCGGCAGCGCACCGAAGCCAACGCCCAGGTTATATGCATAACCACTTTGAAAATAAAAGCCCCCCCAGCCGGATGGATCGCCCTGCGGAACGCCATGATATGAAATTTTTACAGAAAGCGTATCATTCACATTATATGCCATTGGAAGATCAATTTCCAGCAATGTATCATTATAAGAATAGGAAAGGTTATCGCCATTGATCTCCACGGAATCTATTGTCATCATTAAAAGGTCAAGGTTTAACCTTGTTACGCCTGCTATATCCGGGCTGAATTTAACGACTGTGTTTCCCCTGATCACTTTCGTTACGAAATCGGTTATTTCAAGACTGATGTTATAATCAATAATATCAAAAGTGTCGCTGCGCATATTGGATGCACGAACCTGGCTGTTATCCGAAAGGTCACGATCGCGGTCATGCATACGCTGTTTGCGTTCCTGTTCGCTTTGAGCAAAAACAGATACAGATGCGATAGTAAGGAGTAAGGAAATATAAAATTTCATGAGATGTATTATTGGACAATAAATTTAAGAAAATAGCAGGTAATAACCTAATCCGGCGAGGGCGCTTATCCCAATCCAAAGGATCATGTTTATTTTGAAACGCTGCAATGCCACTAATGAAACAATTATCCATGCGATGCTGAATATGCATTCTCCGCTAACAGAACGGCCGCAGTTATCCAGGAGGATCATTAAAAGATAGATTACCAGGTTGAGGATCACTCCCGCCACAGCAGCTGTAATAACGCTTAAGATCCTTTTGATCCTTAAGTTGCCGTGTGTTCTTTCTATCCAGGGGGCTCCAATGAGAACAAACAAGAAGCTCGGCAGAAATGTGAACCATACACTGATAAAAAGTCCGGCTGTCCCTGAAAGGATTGAGAAACCAGGCTGGTTAAATCCGGCCATGAAACCCACAAAAGCAAGCACCATGATCAGTGGGCCCGGAGTTGTTTCTCCGAGCGCCAGTCCATCGATCATCTGGAATTCGGTTAACCAGTGGAACTTCTCCACGCTTACCTGCGCCACATATGGTAAAACGGCATAAGCGCCACCAAATGTTACCAGCGCAGCTTTGGTAAAGAACCAGGCCATTAATCCCCACAGATCATTGTCTGCCAGGAATACAATAGAACAAAAAGGGACCAGCCAGAGCAGTAACCCGGTAAGTGATTGTTTTATCAACCTTCCTTTGTTGAACCCGGCATGAGGAATCACCGTTCCCGAATTAATAAAATATCCTGTTTCTCCCGATTCCCAGGCCGCTTCCGGCCGCTCTTTTCCGAGGTAAGAAGCTCCATACCGCTGTACAATAACACCGGTGAGTATGGTTGCAATGATGATCAATGGAAACTGGACATTAAAGAAACAGATCGCGATAAAACTTGAAATGGCAATTATATAATGGAGAACAGTTGTCAGTGAGCGTTTCCCAATCTTAACAAGTGCGAGCACCACAATTGCAATGATAGCGGGTTTCAGGCCATTGAGGATTGAATAAACAAGCGGAAGCTGACCGTACAATACGTACAGGATGCTCAACCCGAGTAAAATAAATATGGAAGGAAGAATGAATAATATTCCGGCAGCGAGGCCTCCCCTTGTACCGTGCAGCAGCCAGCCGGTGTAAGTAGCCATCTGCTGGGCCTCTGGTCCCGGAAGGAGCATGCAATAATTAAGTGCGTGTAAAAATTTAGATTCCGATAACCACTTTTTCTTTTCGACAAGAAATTCGTGCATGATCGCGATCTGCCCGGCCGGGCCGCCAAAACTTATGAACCCGAGTTTCAGCCAGAAAAGAAAAGCTTCCTTAAATGAAGGAGGCTCCGGCTTACCAGTCATTGGCCCTTCTGTATAGGAAACCTTCTTTTATGTATTTTCCTTCATACTTTCCGTCAACCTGCGCATAGAATGTACCGTCAGTATTTTTGACATATAACACCCGCTGCGGAAAATCATGCGTAGGATTTTCGAAAACCGCAGTATCATTTTTAAATTCAGTGAACTTAAATTCAACAGGAGCTTCAGCGCCTTTCAATGTTGCGAGGTAATAAAGTCCATCTTCCCTTTCTTCAATCCGGATGTTTTCAGTAAACACGGTATCCTTTGCAGTCCTTACGCCTCCCCTGCCGTACATGATCTTTCCATCAGCCGCTTTCCATTGTTCGAACACAGGGACACTGTCATACTTTCCCACCCACTCTCCTGAGAGCCATGAGAATGAATTGATATCAGCCTTATTCCCGCATGCGGGAAAAGAAAAAATTAGTACAACCAGGTAAATTGTTTTCTTCATACAATTATGATTTAAAGATCTTATTTCTTTTCTTCAAACATTTCCTGCATGGCCCCGAAATAATACGAGTTCCAGCTTTCCGTAATGGTTCTCATCGATTTCTCAGGCACATCTTCATGCAGAAGCTCTACGATGGTCTTCTTCCCTTTGGCCTTCAGGTTTAATGTCACTTTCGAAGGCGCATCCCATTGATCATAACTCCATTCCTGCACAATCCGTTTATTCGGAACAATCTCAAGGTTCTTTCCAAACATCTGTCCACCCCACAGCGAGAACGTATCGCCCGGGTTCGAACCCATTTTTGCTTCGTCCCCGCTCCAGGTCTGGATCACATCAGGATTCACCAATGCCTCAAACACTTCTTCCGGTGTTGCACTCATCTCATACTTCTGCTCAATTGTCGGCATCTCTTAATTATTTTTCACTGTAAATGTATGCATTTAAAACCGCGGTTAAAAGCCATTAAAATGGCTGGGCTAACTGATCAGTTGAATTTATTTTATGCATCAGGTCATTGTATTTATCCTGTTCGGGAAGATATGTTATCGAATAACCATCCGTAACATATCTTTTCATTTCTTCCTCATTTATATAAGGTACAAGAACAACATTTTTCGGAGTTGGGGCTCCCAGCATTGTCACCACCACTTCGTTATACCACCAGCCGGAAATAATCAGCGTTTTAGCAGATGTTCCTTTTATCTTTTGAATTACCTCATCAGTATATTTCATCTTCAGCTTCCTTTTGGAATAATCCGAAAAGACCGGGCCAGAAAGGACATCAAAGAAGATCTCCTGGCCTGATATGGTATGTTTCAGTGCAAGTGCCGAATGCTCTGCACCACGTAATTTATCGGTAAGGTTAATGCTGCTGAAAAAAGAAGAAAGGATCATTGCGATTGAAAAGATCCGGAATTGTTTTGAAGACAGGTAGTAGCCGAACAGGATGATAGCAAAAGGGATTACCGGCAGCATGTATCCTGATTTCTGCGGAAGCCGGAAATAGGAAATGACATAAAGGGCAATAAGGAGGTAACAGGCAGATACTACACGCTTATCCAGGGAACCAGCGAACAATTCACCGTTGCCATTCTTATTCTTTCCTGAGAGGATAATGAGCATAAAGAACAGGATGGCAGTAAAACCAATAAAACCGAATACACCGAATGTCATTTTATAGATGACTTTACTAAGGGGCGGATATGGGAACTGATCGTAATACATAAAAAAGGAAGTTCCGAATTGAATGATCACAGGGAGGAATGCGATCAACGAAACTATTCCCATCGGAATTGTAATTTTAAAAAACGACCTCATGTTGCTTCTCAGATCACCCTGCTGCCAGAGGATCAGCATATACGGGAGAACCATCACCCCGCAGGTAATGCGGCAGCCAACTGCGAGTCCAAGGAGGATCCCGGAACTGACAAGCCGGTTTTTCAGCAGAAGATAAAAGCTCATCAGCACAAAAGTTTCCGACCACATAAAATCAATCGTGTAAGTGCTGCTGATGTACACTACCGGCACAAAAGCAAAAGCGAGGGCAGCAAGGAAGTAATGCCTGAAATTAAAATGCCGCATGATCAGGGCAAAATAGACCGTGGCTGCAGCGCTGAATATTGCACAGAGTAGATTGAAGACAACAGGCCCTGTTCCCCAAAGCGCAGAGTAAATAAGCTCCTGCACCGGGTGGCCGGGAAAACGTGAAGGTTCATAGATCCCGCTGAGCTTTGTATGGAAAGCCGCCAGGGCAATTCCCCAGGAGTCTTCTTCCACTCCATAACCTGCGGATAAAAAAGGAAGGCGTGAAATAAGAACGATCAGAAAAAGAGCAATGAAGGGCAGATATTTATTTTCTCTATTCAAAGCAATTAATTTAGTACCGACCGTGTGAGATTATTCATTCAGGCGCTGCTTCACCACTTCGTACATCATGATCCCCGCTGCAACTGAAACGTTGAGCGAACCGATCTTTCCAAGAAGTGGAATGCGGACCTGCTCATCCGAGAGCTTTAAATATTCAGGAGAGATCCCGTCTTCCTCTGATCCCATCATGATCGCGACCGGTAAGGTAAGATCAACCTGGTAGTAATTATTGTCTGTTTTTTCCGTGCAGGCAACCACCTGCAGGCCGCTTTCGCGAAGATATTCAATGACCTGTTTAAGGTTCTCTTCCCTGCAAACCGGGATTTTATGCAAAGCGCCTGCGGAAGTTTTTATAGCATCGGCATTGATCTGTGCTGCGCCTTTCTGTGGAATGATGATGGCATCAACTCCTGAGCATTCAGCTGTACGCGCGATCGCACCGAAATTCCGGACGTCAGTGATCCTGTCTAGTATCAGCACAAGCGGAGTTTTACCCTTGTCAAAAATCTTCGGAAGGATGTCCTGGATCTTATGATATTCTATTGAAGAAATATAACCGACAACACCCTGGTGGTTCTTTGAAGTCAACCTGTTCAGTTTTTCCAAAGGGACGTATTGATACAATACATTGTGCTTCTTCAGCATACCCATCATTTCACCAAAAAGCTCGTTCTTTAAACCATTCTGAACGAACAGCCTGTCAATCTCCTTGCCTGCTTTCAATGCTTCGATCACCGGGCGTATGCCGAAGATCATATTTTCATTTTCCTTTTGCTGCTCTTTTGTCTGCATAATGCTGATGTAATTTAATCCTGTAAATATGCCCTTCCCTGTCTCCAGATGTCCACTGCCGAGTACCACGACTGCTTATAGGAAACGGACCGATCGAGGGAATAATCATTGTCTGTGAACGGATTATTCACTTTTGAAAAAGTATATGTAAGTGAGTTGATATTGTTACCATCCCCGTAAGTCCATGTTTCGGAATTACCTGTCTTGTAGATCGTGTTAGGGGCACCGTAAATAAGGTAGATCATCCCGCGGTCTGTTTTCCAGCCTTCCACATAGGAAGTAAAAAACGAATTGCCGTCCTGTACGCGGTTATAATATTTACGGATGATTTCTTTCGCCCTTTCCTGGTTCCCAGTGCAATCCATCCAGAATTTCTCTACACTTGCTTTTTTGTTCATGCTGGTCGTCAGCTCTTCGTATTCCTGTTTGGAAGTGATGAACCTTAATGGAAGGACCATGTCTTCGGCCCTTTTTATATCAGGGAAAGCATCTGAAAAATTAAAAAGTGTGATCCCGTCACGCTTGGTCGTGTCCAGCTGGAAATGGTAAAAGCCTTTTTTATCCGATCTGAATTTAATGCTCCCGTTATCCATTTGAATAATGTATGAGCTATCCGCCCTGTACTGGAAAGGCTTTGGCTCCGCCATGGAAAACGGAGGAACTGCAAGCGGAAAATCCCTCCTGTAATACCGTACAAACACGGAGATGCTCATTTTTGATTTATAATCAATGATCACTTCTTCGCCTGATTTTACATAGCTCCGAAATATTGGCGCTTCATTCTCTGCGGAGCGGACAAGGAAATTCTGGCGGTTCAGTGAATTATCCTTCTCAATGGGAACAACGGCTGTTGCTTCATTATTGCGGTTAAGGTCTGTTACCCGGAGGCGGACGATATAGCTGTGGGGCGACTTCGCTTTCACCGTCATTTTACCGATGAGGAATTTATCTGCCCCGGCATTGTTCTGGTCTACAAGTCTTACAGAACCGCTGTCAAGGATCTCCCTTGAATCGAAGGAAGAATACAACCTGTATGAAATTAGCACATTTGAAAAGAAATTAATACCGTCAGGACGTGTGTATAATAATTCTTTGCTTGCCACCTTGTAATGAAGCTCGGAAACTGAATCGCCTGAATTAAAAACAGTGAACTGCGGGTGCATGGTATTTATTTCCTTCTTGTAGCTCGGGTTCTGAGCCACATTGGAAGTTTGCTTAGTGCTTCCGCAGGAGAATGTTACGAACGCGATCAGCATGTATAGAAAGCATTTCCTCATATAGGGTTTTTATCTTCGGTTAATTGTGAAGGCTCGTCTGATGTCAAGAATTTGGCAGGAATCTGCTTGTCTTTGTTTGTTTTCGCTCCCAGCTCCTTTATATTCTGGATACGCTTAACGATATTGCCGCTGCCGGTGCTTAACTTATTTACTGCATCGCTGTATGCTTTTGATGACGCTTCTATGGAACGCTCTATCTTCTGCATGTCTTCCAGGAAGCCCACGAACTTATCATACAGCTCACCGCCCTGGCGTGCGATCTCCATTACATTTTTTGTCTGGCGTTCCTGTTTCCACAGAGAAGCAATCGTTCGCAGGGTGGCGAGCAATGTGGAAGGACTCACAATCACGATCTTCCTGTCCCATGCGTAGCTGAACAATTCCTGGTCGGCCTGAACGGCAACACTGAACGAGGATTCGATCGGGATGAATAAGAGGACAAAATCAGGCGTATTGAAATCAGAAGAGCTGTGATAATCTTTATCGCTCAGTAATTTTACATGGCTGCGGACAGATGCAAGATGCTCACGGATAAAGCGCTCTTTGTCGTCTTCGGTATGGCAATTCACAAATGCTTCATAAGCGATCAGGGAAACTTTCGCATCCACGATGATGTGCTTGTTATCCGGCAGCATGATCACTGCATCCGGCTGGATCCGTTTTCCTTCACTGTTATTTGTGCTGAATTGCGTCCGGTATTCCTGTTCTTTTACAAGACCTGAACGTTCAAGCACCTTTTCAAGGATGATCTCGCCCCAGTTACCCTGCTTTTTGTTATCACCCTTCAATGCTTTCGCAAGATTGTTTGCTTCATCGCTGATGCGCTGGTTCAGCTCGATGAGGTTCTTGATCTCTGTTTTTAAAACAATGCGTTCATCCGATTCCGCTTTATATGCTTTCTCCACTTTCTCTTCGAAAGCCTTGATGTTCTCTTTAAGCGGGTTTAATATGATGTCCAGGTTGGAACGGTTTTGTTCGGTGAACTTAACGGATTTTTCCTCGAGGATCTTATTGGCGATCACTTCGAATTCGGTGCTGTATCTTTTATGGACATTCTCCAGCTCTGATTTCAGGGTAACGAATTTTTCTTCCTGTGCCCTGAAGGCTTCCCTTGCTTTTGCGATGGTGATGTTTGCATCGTTCAGCTCTTTTCTCAGGTTATTAATCTCGGCAGTTGCTTTTTCCTTTTCGGTGTTCAGCACCAGTGTATTCTTTTCACGTTCCTCATTCAGCTCCAGATGGAATTGTTCTTTCAGCTCTTTCAGCTCCGTACTTAAACGGGCAATTTCTTTTTCAGCATTGGTGAAGTTCGTATCGGCCACCAGCTTTTGCTTTTCCAGCTCAACGATCTTTGCATCGAAAAAAGAGGTATCGGCAACCGCTGAATTTTTATTTTTAAAAAATAAAAATGCGATCACAAAACCCAATCCCAGCCCGATAATTAATAATAAGATCTCCATTAAAACCCAAGAAAATTTGAAAGGCTAATTTACGTAAAAAATCGCTTGGTAAGGAAGGGAAAATTAGGCTTATTCACTGCATCCTGAAAGCAGTATTAGCTCTTTTAAAGCAGCATCATAACTTGAAGTCATCCCGTGCTCCGACACGGGATCTGTTCTTTAATACGAAACCTTTATTTCAATTTAAAGGAAAATCATAATTTTACTGCCATCCCGTGCCTCAACATGGATTCGCTTTATATAGAACCTTTATTTCAATTTAAAAGAAAATCATAATTTTTACGTCATCCCGTGCCCCGACACGGGATCTGCCACTTAGAATGAATTTAAACAAAGCATATGCTTATATTTTATCCAATAAGAATCGAACGGTTCTTTATATTGGTGTTACGAATAATCTGGAAAGAAGAATTCAAGAACACCGTGCAGGGGAAGGCTCAGTCCTTACAAAAAAATATAATGTCACTGAGCTTTTATTTTATGAAATACATGTTTAAATAGAACAAGCTATTAGAAGGGAAAAGCAGTTAAAGGAATGGAAAAGGGTGTGGAAGGATGATTCTGATAAAAACCATGAATTCGGACTTGGTTGATTTGGCAGCAGATTGGGTATAATGTTCGAATATTAAGTCCTATATATACAGATCCCGTGTCGGAGCACGGGATGACAGTAGGTTTATAATTTAGTTTCCAAAAAAAGTCCTACCCTGATTTAGTTCTAATTAACAGGTCCCGTGCCGAAGCACGGGATGACGGCACAATAAAATTTTATTGCTTAAAAATAATTCACAATCCCAAAATGGATTTTTCCGCTGCGAAGCTGGATCGGGTTGTTGAACTGTTTTCCCAAAGCATAGTTAATAGAGAAAATCCCCGCCTTGGTCTCAAAGCTGATCCCGGCTCCGAAACCTACCGGGTGATCATACACATAATTATTCACCTGCCTGCTTTCATAAAATGCCTGGTCGCCAAAAACATATAGGTAACTGTTCTGCTCGAGAATAAAACGGTATTCCAGTGTTAACACAGAATATGCCGAAGCAAAAATGGATTCTTCATCAAATCCTCTTAGCGTACGAAGCCCCCCAATCCTGTAAAGCTCATTCTGAAAGATGGTTTCTCCGTACAGAAACGCGGATTGTGTTCCGATCTTAAATGTACTCCTGTCGCCAAAAGGCACAAAGAAATTCGCCTCCAGGTCAGCATTATAAAGTGTAGAGTTGAGCCTTACCTTGTCGTACACCACCGGATTTATTTTGAGGTTCTTCCTGATGTTCTTGGTTCCCGCGCTTGCATTCACCAGCACGAAAAATCCTTTCCGCGGGTTCAGCCTGTAATCCAGCTGCTCGAAACGCAGGCCGATCCCGTACATGTTTGTACGCACATCCGCATAAGGCGGCAGCACCGAGACATATTCCAGTCCTTTCGTGGAAAGCAGCGATGAATTTTTGTTGTTATAAAACAGCTTCAGGTAGTTCCCACCGATCAGCATGTACTGTAAGCCTATATTTTGCTGTACATCCAGGAACGTGGTGTCTTTTTTATATAGTTTGAAATTATAATCGACACCAAAAGGTGTCCGGAGGATAAAGGGATAAACAACCCTTGCTTTCAGGTCCTGTGTTTGTGTTTGGAGCCTTCTCCAGTTCAGGTCAATCAGCTCGCCCCGTCCCAGGCCGTTCTGCAATTTTAATCTCACATCACCGGTGAACAGGATCTTTCCCGTGTTATTGTCCGGAAGGATCCCGATGATTCCGTCAAACTGGCTCGCGCGTTTCTTATCAAGGTTCAGCGTAAGCTTGTTTTGCTTATTTGTAAAAGTCACGGATGAAGGTTTTCTCACAGTAACAAAAGGTAATTCACGGAGGCGGGCATTCACTTTCTCCAAACGGCTTTCATCATATAAGCTTCCCGGTTTTATCCCGAGATAGTTGTACATGTAAACAGGGGCGATCTTAGCTGTGCCTTTTATCACGACACTGTCAATCGCGACTTCCCTGTTCTTTTCAACGAGCAAGGACGCAGAGATCTTCTCGCCTTCAATGATAATATTATCCAGCTTCACTGAAGCAAAAGGATAACCATTGTTCTCATAATACCTGACAATCCGTTCACGCAGGCGCCTCACCTCTTTATACTTCAAAGGCTTGTTGTTATAGAGCTTTTCACGGAAACCGATCTCACTCAATACGCCTTCGTCTACATTACCCGGACTCAGCAACGCCCATTTGTACTGAGCGCCAAAGTTCAGGTATGCTTTTACAGATAAGGAATCTTTTATGATGCTGTCGTAGGCGGCAGTTAAATAGGCGTTATCGTAGCAGACTGACAGCACACGCTGCAGCTCTTTATCAATAAGTGCTTTTGTAGGAAGATCTTTGCGGTACTCTATTCTTTTGAGGATGCTTTCATTCCCTGCAGAAAGGATCTGCAATGATGTACCTTTCTGTGCGTTCAGAAGAACGGAAGACAGCAGGCAACACATGAACACTAGGCGGGAAAGCATTGTATAAAGTTAAGCATTTAGTGTAAACGCTAAACAGGGGGGATTTATTGGGTATTTTAATACTACGGCACTTACGGCACAGAGATACTAAAGGGCTTGCTCCATCTCAAGAGCTTACCCGCTTTCTCGACTCCGCTCGAAGTGACAACTATGATACTGCACTTAAGATGTCATTTCGAGCGTAGTCGAGAAAGTGCGGGAGAACACGGTATCTCCCTAGATCACGAGTGAAGAAATTTCAGCAAACCGTGGCATTGCGAAGAGATCCGTGTCAGCACGAAATAACGGTGATTTGGGAATGAGGAAGTTCTAAGAATACCAGTAGTGATTGTTTGCCTACGCACAGAGCTAAGATCCCTCCGCTGCGGTCGGGATGACAAAAGTATTAACTCTACAGATCGTCATACCGTGCTCCGACACGGTATCTCTCTAAAATCACAAGGTGAAAGGGAATCCTGCAAGCCCTGACATTTCGGAGAGAGATTCTGTGTCAGCACGGAATGACCGTGATTCGGGGAAGGAAGTTCTCAAGAATACAAGTAATAATTGTTTGCATACGCACCGAGCTAAGATCCCTCCGCTGCGGTCGGGATGACAAAGTGCCAAACACACAGATTCGTAAATTTGCAGTAATATTCGCTATCCGCACTTATCTTATCTCCGCCCCGGCCTTTTCCTGGTAAGTCTTGATCAGCTTTTCCATGATCTTCTCTATCTGTTTATCAGTGAGTGTAGCGGTTTCATCACGGAGGATAAAGCTCAATGCATACGACTTTTTTCCTTCAGGTAATTTATCGCCTTCGTAAACATCAAACAGGTTCACGCTTTTCAGCAAACCTTTTTCCGACTGATAGGCCAGTTGTTCCAGCTGGTCAAACTTAACCGACTTGTCAATAAGCAAGGCAAGGTCCCTTCTTACTTCGGGGAATTTAGGGACTTCTGAATACATCAGGGCCTTTCCTTTTTTCACGGCTTCAACAACCAGGTCCCAGTTGATATCAGCATAAAAAACTTCCTGCTTAATATCCATGGATTTTAAAAGCGCTTTGGAAACACTTCCCAGCTCTGCGATGCTTCTTTTGTTCCAGCTTAAGCTCAGCCCGCTTGAATAAACATCCAAAGCAGATTCATTCATCTTCACTTCGATGCCCAAACGCTCGAACATTCCTTTAACGATACCTTTTAATGTAAAGAAACTTACAGGAGCATTTCCTGAGTTCCAGCTTTCCTCCTGCTTACGGCCGGTTACGAATAATGAAAGATGTTTTGTCTCGATGTATTTGGGCTTATCGCCTTTAACCGACATGTATGTTTTACCGAACTCATACAATTTCAGGTCGGGGTTTTTCCGGTTCTGGTTGTATGCGATGGTCTCAAGTCCGCTGAACAGCAAGGTCTGGCGAAGCACATTCAGGTCGCTGCTGAGCGGGTTCATCATTTTTACATTCTGTTCCGGGTCGATGCTTTTTATTCTTGTGGAGTAATCCTCTTTTGTGAGTGAAAGGCACATCATCTCCGAGAAGCCGTTATTGCTTAACAGTTCGGCAACCGTATTCTGGATCTTTTCCTTATCAGGCTTTTCAGCGAAGGAAAGGGATGAATTAAGCTCTGTCGGGATCTCGATATTGTTGTACCCGTAAACACGGAGCACTTCCTCGATCACATCCTGCTCGCGCTGAACATCCACTTTAAAAGGAGGAACAGACAAGAGCAGCGCATCATGGCCTTCGTGCTCGATCTCAATTCCCAGTGAAAGGATTATTTTCTTTATGATCTCCAGGTCGATGTGCTTCCCGATCAGGTCATCACATTTTTCAAAGGAAAAAGGAACTTTAAAATTCTCGATCTTCTTCGGATAGATATCGATGATCTCGGAAGAGACCTCACCGCCTGCGATTTCTTTAATTAATAAAGCAGCACGTTTCAAGGCAAACACCGTCATGTTCGGATCTGTTCCGCGCTCGAAGCGGAAAGAAGCATCCGTTTTCAAGCCGTGTCGCTTTGCTGTCCTGCGCACCGAAGTTGAATTAAAATAAGCGCTCTCTAAAAAGATGCTTGTTGTGTTTTCATTCACTCCGGATTCAATTCCGCCAAATACACCGGCAATGCACATTCCGCCTTCCGCGTTGCAGATCATCAGGTCTTCTGATGACAATTCGCGCTCTGTTTCATCAAGCGTTTTGAATTTTGTCTTATCTGCCAGCTTCTTTACGATCACCTTATCACCTTTGATCTTCGCAGCATCAAAAGCATGCATTGGCTGTCCCAGCTCATGCAGCACATAATTGGTAATATCCACAATGTTATTGATCGGGCGGACACCGATTGTTTTCAAGCGGTTTTTCAGCCAGTCCGGTGAATCTGCAACTTTTATATTGCTGATGGTTAGTCCTGAATAACGAGGACAAGCTTCTGCATCTTCAACCACGACCTGGATCTTTGAATTTGTATTATCAACTGCGAAGTCGTTTACATTCGGCATCGCGACTTCCGTTTCCCTGAACCCTTTTTCGGGATGCAGGACAGAATTACAATTCAACACTGCAACAAGATCCCTTGCCGTACCGATATGCGAAGCCGCATCCGCGCGGTTAGGCGTCAGGCCGATCTCCAGCATGTAATCTTCTTCGACCTTAAAATATTGTCTGGCAGGCGTTCCGATCTTTGCATTTTCATCCAGCACCATGATCCCCGCATGGGAAGTTCCCAGGCCGATTTCATCTTCAGCGCAGATCATCCCTTCGGAAACAGCACCGCGGATCTTCGATTTCTTTATTTCAAACGGCTCGCCTGTACTTGGATATAATTTCGCCCCGATAGTGGCGATCACCACTTTTTGTCCTGCTTCCACATTGCTTGCACCGCAAACGATGTTCAGCAATTCTCCCGTCCCGACATCCACCGTAGTCAAATTCAAACGGTCCGCATCCGGGTGTTTTTCCTTGCTCTTCACTTCACCGATCACGATCCCTTCTAGTCCGCCTTTCACCGTCTCGAACTTTTCAATGCCCTCCACTTCCAGGCCGCAACCGGTCAAGAGCTTTCCAACTTCTTCAGGAGAAAGGTCAGTGTTTACGTAATCTTTTAGCCAGTTATATGAGATTTTCATGATTTGGAATTAAGAGGTGTAAAAATAAGAAATTAATTGGGTTTAGCCCTAGAGCGGTGCGACTGTAAATGAGGACTTTTATAGATTTATTTTGAATTAAACAAAAATGTTCTACTTTAGCTAAGATTCTGAGCTACTCCCTCAATCAACACAGATTTCTATTTTTAAAATAATTAATGAAAATCATCCTGTATTTTCATTGGGGTAGCTGTATTCTTTCCAATGAACTTTCCTTTTGTTGAAACAATTAAACCTTAATACTATGGCATTAATATTTTGCAGAGAATGTGGTAAACAAATTAGTGATCAGGCTTTATCTTGTCCACAATGCGGGGCTTCTCACAACATTCAAAACAAAAAGAGCAAAAATGGCCTGTTTGCTATCATTATTGCTATTCTAATCTTGGGACTTGGAGGATATTTCTATTTTAACAAGGAAAATCCATCTTCATCAACAGAAACAAGGCAAGACAGGATTGATATAGCGGATAGAATTCTTTCTAAAGATTGCGCTTTTATAACAAACGCATCAACCGAATACATCAAGAACGATTTTGCAGCTGCAATGTTAACAGCCTTAGGAAATGTCAAGTGCGATTGCATAAAGGAAAAATTAAGAGAAAAGCTTGCAGATGATTATACACTTTCTGAATTGCTTGCTTTCGAAAAGAAACCTATACATGAAGTGCTAGAGATTAAAAATTTGATTGAAAAGAATAATGAAGAGCTTAGGGGCTGTTTTCCTTTGGTTAATCAAATTAAGGATGCTGTGTTAAAAAAATGACCTTAATTGGATACTACTAAATCGCATTCTCTCAGAATTTATTTAAACCTAAAGGTAAAAATTAAAAAGTGTAAATTTGCTTTTCCTTTCTATTCCAGAACGATATGTACCACGATCCAATACGCCAGTCTAAATACTTGCGTCAAACACTATCACAAGACAAAAAACCTGTTGGATTTTTTATTTCCGCTGGTTGCCCTTTAGCAGTAAAAATGCCGCAAGGAGCCTGGCCTCTTATTCCTGATGTGGCAGGTTTGACAAAATATATTGAGGAAGAGATATTAAAGGAGAAAAAAGTTGAAAAAGACAAGGTTAAAAGTATAGCCCAAAGCTATACTAATTTGCTTATTGAAATAAAAAAAACGATTCGTAGCGAGCCTAACATAGAAGATATTCTAAGCTTTGTCCGCGGAATGAAACAAATTTCAAAAGGTGCAGCGGATGTTAGAGGATTTTCTGAGACAGAACTAATCGATATCGAAGTTGCAATTTGTAAAAAAATTGCAGATAAACTCAAGGTTTCATTGCCTGATTATAAAACACCATATCATCAATTGGCTCGATGGATAAATAACATTGAACGCGATACCCCTATTGAAATATTTACGACCAATTATGATTTATTGCTCGAAGAAGCCTTAGAACATATTAGTGTACCGTATTTTGACGGCTTTGTAGGTGCAAGAAACCCTTTCTTTGATTTAAGAGCTGTTGAAGATGGTTTGATTCCCACTCATTGGACAAGAATATGGAAAATTCATGGTTCAGTAAATTGGTATTTAAAAGATGAAAAAGATGTTTGTCGATCTACACGTATTGGCGATAATGATTCATATATTATTCACCCTTCTCATTTAAAATACGATCAAAGCCGCAAGATGCCGTATTTAGCACTAATTGATAGGCTAAATAAATTTTTGCGCCAGAATTCTGCGGTCCTTATAATGACTGGTTATTCATTTAGTGATGATCATTTAAATGATACCATTATTAATGCTCTTAAGGCAAACCCTACTGCTATGGTTATTGGTTTATTGTTCGGACCGCTAACTGAAAAATACGATAAGGCTCTCAAACTCTCAGAAAATAGATCAAACCTCAGCATTTGGACTTTGAACGAAGCCATAATAGGAGGTCTTAAAGCCGAGTGGAAAATCACTAAATCAGATTACGATATTGATGAAAACTTAGCAGGAGCTGTAAAAACTATTACTGATAAGGTTAAAGATGAGAAAGGGATAGAAACTGGGGAAACAATAAACCGTCACGAATTTAGTATTGGTGATTTTGCCGTATTAGGCAACTTTTTGCAAGAATTGGTTGGCAAAGAACAATTCAAACTAGAAGAGAATGGAAAGTAAATCAACGTATCTAGGAACAATTCAGGATGTGAATGGCACATCTGTTAGTGTATCGTTGGCAAACTCTGCATTATCTGGATTAACTTATGTAGATGGCGAAGGATATCGAATCGGTCAAATAGGAAGTTTTGTTAAAATTCCGATTGGATACATAGAATTATTTGGTATAGTAACTCAGGTAGGTGCGAGTGCTGTTCCTGAATCACAGCAATCAAATCAACCTTATGGAAACAGATGGTTAAGCATTCAATTATTAGGTGAAGGCCAAAGAAATGGAAAATTTGAAAGAGGATTGTCACAATATCCAACAATTGGAGATCAAGTACATCTTGTTTCTGAGACAGATCTTAAAAAAATATACGGACAACCAGATCGACCTTATTTTGTAAATATAGGCCACATATCAGGTGCTGAATCTATTTCTGCCCTTATTGATATTAATAAACTTATTACAAGACACTGTGCCGTTGTAGGAACCACAGGTTCCGGGAAATCAACTACAGTGGCCTCCCTGATAAATGCATTATCAAACCCAGGTATCTACCCGTCTTCTCGTATCATAATATTAGATATCCATGGTGAATATGGCCAGGCATTAAAAGATCGAGCTACGATCTATAAAATTAATGCTGACACAAGCTTGAATGAACGCGAATTATATCTTCCTTTCTGGGCATTAAACTTTGAAGAGCTGACAGAAATAAGCTTTGGCGGGTTCGCTAATGAAAAAGATAGGACTATTGTTCTTGAGCGAATCTTAGAAAAGAAAAAAAACTCCGTTATTAAAAATGCCATAGAGGGAATCAATATAGACAATTTGAGTGTGGATAGTCCTGTCCCTTTTAGCTTAAATCATCTTTGGTATGAGTTATACACGGATACGTTAGGCAAATATTATCCTGACAATGTAGGAAGCCCCATGGATAACCTTGCATATGACATCGATGCAGGAGGTCACCCGATCAAAGGAAATCCAATAACAGCCAGTCCTCCTATTTTCAAAAAAGGAAATATGAATAAAGCAAATGGAGATAGAGTGCAATATCTGCCTGACACGCTGAACATCACTCAACAACTTCATTCACTTGGATCAAAACTAAGAGTTCCAAGATTTGATTTTATTTTTAAGCCGGGTGACTGGCTACCATCTGAAGAGGGAACTGTTACAAAAGATTTAGATGCGTTGCTTGAGGATTGGATTGGTAGTGAAAAACCTATAACAATTTTAGATCTATCAGGTGTGCCGTCTTCCATACTAAATCTAATAATCGGAGTATTGCTTCGGATACTATATGATGCCTTATTCTGGTCAAGAAAGCTTCCTGAAGGTGGTAAAAACAGGCCACTTTTGATTGTTATGGAAGAGGCTCATAATTATTTGAATGATAATTTTTCGGGCTTAGCCTCCTTAACTGTCCAAAGAATAGCCAAAGAAGGACGTAAATATGGCATTGGTGCTATGATCGTAAGTCAAAGGCCGTCAGAAATCAACTCAACAATTCTTTCACAATGCGGAACATTCTTCGCGTTACGGCTTTCTAATTCTACAGACAGGGCTCATATCACTGGTGCTGTAACGGATAATCTTGAGGGCTTGACAAACATGCTTCCAATACTTCGCACAGGGGAAGCCATTGTATTGGGAGAAGCAGTGAAGCTGCCGATGCGAGTTCTCATACAAGCTCCTGATAAAGATAAACGACCTGATAGTCATGATCCAGTTATCTATGACGAGAAACCTCCTTACGATTCACTATTCCCAGGTGGATGGGGAATCAAACGGGTAGTTTCTAATCAAGATTACAAAGAAATAGTAAAAGCATGGCGAACCCAGAATCCTAACTCTTCAAAAATTATAAAATCTGACAAAATGGTAACAAAAAAAGTACAATCCTCAACAATCGCGTCAATTGGCCATGACGAGAACACCCAAACAGTGCAAGTAACGTTTAACAATGGATCAGCTTATCAATACTTTGATGTTCCAAATGGTATAGCGAAAGAATTCATGAATAATCCACCAGAAGGTTCGCATGGAAAGTACTTAGCCTCAAATATTAAAGGAATATATAGATACGCGAAAATTTAAACATAAAAGCTAAGCTCAATCCATAAAATTAAGATTAAGTAAAACTTTAGTTATTAATGTTTTTACTTAAAC
>DASVUX010000028.1:0-141864 GCA_036386835.1 Bacteroidia bacterium | reverse complement strand
ATTCATATGGTTACCCGATCAGATATTTTAGCACTATTAATATTCCAACCAATACAACTGTAATTATCACTACCGGCCCGATCCCGGAACCGCTTTCATTATTTTTCATCACATCTTTATTTAATAGTTATAGAGTACAGGGAGTTTCCCATAGTACATTACCAAAAAAAAGATGGATTCAGATCAGAAGATTGCGGTTCAATAAATATTCGGGAATTTCTTCCCAATATCGATTTTTGCTCCACAGGTAAGCAATAAGGTCTTCTGAGGTTTTAGGAAGTGCTGAAACGGATGTGACGTTGGAAAATATATTTTTCAGCAAAACTACATTCTGATGATGCTGCATCGCATTGCAGATCTCTGACGATGGTTCGATAATTCCTTCGGAAAAAGGGGAGGCTTCATATTTAACCAGCAAGTGTTCATTGGTCGCTGAAACAGGCGGTACTGCAAAGCAATTTCCCGTAAATGCCCATAAGAATGACATCAGGAAAATAATTTTTATGCAGTTTTTGCCGAACATTCCGCAAAGATAAGGAAATTGTCGGGATGGCGGATTCCGCCCCCTGTGAATATGCCCTGTGCCGGATCCGGCCTGATAATAAATTAATTCAAAAGAAAACCCCCAGGCGCGGCAGCGACCGGGGGTTCGGTCGTTGTCGACCGGTTGTCGGGATGGCGGGATTTGAACCCACGACCTTCAGCACCCCATGCTGACGCGATACCTGGCTACGCTACATCCCGGATGGCACAAAAATAAAGTTTGGAAAGCGCAATACAAAATTTTAAGGAAACTTTATAGATGGTTAAAGTTTCCGGGTTTGAACTTTACAGGGTAAACCATTTTAACATCCCGTTGTTTTGATATATAACCTAAATTTACACTCCGCAAAAATTGCGATGATATTGATTGTATGGAAATAAAACATCTCAGGTCAGTCTTCTTTCTTTTTTTTCTTCTTCTGGGAATCACGTCTTCAGTGGCGCAAAAACAGAAGTTTACTATCAGCGGGTATGTAAAGGATGCTTCCAACGGTGAATACAGTGTGGGGGCAAATGTTTATGTCAAGGAACTCCTCAAAGGCGGGAATACCAATCAATACGGCTTTTATTCCATTACAGTGGAAGAAGGAAAATATCATCTCGTAGTATCTTATGTAGGTTATCAGAATTACGAGAAAGAGATACTCCTTAATAAAGATCTGCGCATTAATGTTGAATTAAGCCCAACTGCTGTGAATGCAAAAGAGGTAGAAGTGACTTCAGAGAAAAGCGATAAGAATGTTTCCAGCACAACCATGGGGACTGTAAAATTGGATATGGAGGAGATCAAAAAGCTTCCGGCATTTATGGGAGAAGTGGATGTGCTCAAAACCATTCAGCTGCTTCCGGGAGTTAAATCAAGCGGTGATGGGAACAGCGGCTTTTATGTGCGCGGAGGAGGTCCTGACCAGAATCTTATTCTACTTGATGAAGCAGTGGTTTACAATGCAGCGCACCTGCTGGGTTTCTTTTCTGTTTTCAATGGAGATGCCGTTAAGAACATCAACCTGATTAAAGGGGGAATGCCTGCACAATACGGGGGACGCCTTGCTTCAGTGCTTGATATCTCAATGAAGGAAGGGAACAATAAGGAATATCATGCAGAAGGCGGAATAGGAATAATTTCATCAAGGCTGACTGTACAGGGCCCGATTAAGAAGGATGTCAGCTCATTTATCGTTTCTGCGCGCAGGACTTATCTTACAGAACTTGCAAAAGGTTTTATAGATCTCGCGGATATCAAGAATAACCAGACCGAAGGCCTCAAAAAATCCGGATTGTTTTTCTATGATGTGAACGCCAAAATCAATTATCGTTTATCGGATAAAGACAGGCTCTTTGCAAGCGGTTATTTTGGAAGGGATGTAATGAATTTCGGGGATCCCTCGGCTGATTTTAAACTTGGTGTTTCCTGGGGCAACGCTACGGGTGTGCTCAGGTGGAATCACTTGTTTAACAACAAGCTCTTTATGAATGTATCAGCAATATTCAGTGATTATAAATTTTTATTCGGTGTTGATCAGAGCGGTTTTGAATTGAAATTATTTTCAGGGATCCGTGATTGGAATGCGAAGGTGGATTTCGGCTATTTTCCAACAGTAAGGCATGAAGTGAAGTTCGGGGCCAATTATATCTTTCACACATTTACACCAACAAGCGCTTCTGCAAAGCAGGGTGAAACAGAATTTGACCTGGGCGGTGTTAAAAAACTCCATGCGCATGATATGGCGGCATACGTTTCCGATGACTTTGATATTACCGATAAGCTGAAGGTCCACCTAGGACTACGCTATTCCTACTTTATGCAGGTTGGCCCTTTCGACAGGTATGTGAAAGATCCCTTCACCGGGCAAAATAAGGATACCATCCACTATTCACAAAATCAGAAAGTCGCGGACCATGGCGGGCTTGAACCGCGCTTTAACATCCGTTACAGCTTTAATTCAAAATCTTCTGTGAAAGCTTCTTATACCTATAACCTGCAATACATTCACCTTGCATCATTATCTGCTGTAACCCTTCCGATAGATACATGGGTTCCTTCTTCCGATGTGGTTAAACCTCAGAAAGGCTCGCAATATTCAGTTGGCTATTTCAGGAATTTCCTGGATAATAAATATGAAACATCCGTTGAAGTATATTATAAGGACCTGCAGAACCAGATAGAATACAGGGATGGGTCGATCCCCGGGAATTCTGTTAATGATAATACCGACAGGGATTTTGTATACGGGAAAGGTCAGGCATACGGGGTTGAATTATTTGTAAAAAAACGAGTTGGAAAATTCAACGGGTGGATCGGTTATACATTATCGTATACCAAAAGAAGATTCCCCGACCTGAACCTTGGGAAGGAATTTTATGCGAAGTACGACAGGCGGCACGATGCCTCGCTTGTATTGAGCTATGACCTCAGTAACAGGTGGTCTTTCTCAATGATATGGGTATATGGGACAGGGAATGCGATCACCATTCCTACATCTTATTTTGTGATCGATGGGAATATTACTTATGATTACAGTGAAAGAAATGCGTACCGGATGCCTCCTTACCACAGGATGGACCTGTCAGCCACCTATACGCCTAACCGCACAAAAAAGCTCGAACGCAGAAAATTGAAGCTGACCAAAAAATATGAGGCGCAGGGGAAAGATGTATCCACTATCAGGGTACCGAAACGCTGGGCGAAAAATTACGAGTCGAGCTGGAACCTGAGTGTTTATAATGTTTATAACCGGCACAATCCATACATCATTTATTTTGCAAATGAAGGAAGTGTAACGCAGGGCAATCTCAGTATCAATGCCAAGCAGATCTACCTGTTTGGAATATTGCCTTCGATTACATGGAATTTTAAATTCTGATCATAAAAATGAAAAAATATATTTTAATCATATCAGGTGCGGTATCACTTCTTAGCTCGTGTACAGAGAAGATAGATGTGAAGCTTCCGAACGCTGATAAAAAGATCGTGATAGAAGGGAGCATTGAGAACGGGAAATACGCGCAGGTGATCATCACCAACTCAATCCCTTTATTTACCACCGTAGAGAATGCAAATGCCAATGATTTTTATGTCCTGGATGCACAGGTAACAATCTCTAACGGGACCATAACAGAAACCCTGCACCTGGATATCGACAGCGCCTCTTCGCTTGGTGTGGTGTACCAGGGAAGCCTGGTTGTGGGTGAAGTTGGTAAAACATATACCTTAACCGTTATCCATGGTGGAAAGACTTATTCTGCACTCACCACTATACCGGCACCGGTAGCGCTTGATTCCGTCTGGTGGAAAGCGGATCCTCCGAAAGATACATTAGGTTATGCAAATGCCAGGATCTCCGAGCCTGCTGGCCTGGGGAATAATTATCGTTGGTATGCCAAGCGCCCTTCTGACAGGAGATACCTTGCTCCTTATGGTGCTACATTTGACGATAAATATGTTGATGGGGTAGCTTTTGATTTTGCCTATTCCAAAGGATACGATCCTACCGATGCCGAAAATACCTACCAGAATGATTCTCTTGCCAGAGGGTATTATACCAAGTCGGATACTGTTTATATAAAATTTTGCACGATGGATAAGGAGTCAAAGGATTTTTATGCAACCTTCGAACTGGCATTATCCAATAATGGTAATCCCTTTGCTTCACCCACAACCATCCTCAGTAATATTAAAGGAGGGGCATTAGGCGTTTGGGCGGGCTTTGGCGCCACCTATGATACAATAATGCCGGTTCCTTAATGATCCTGCGGCCTGCAGTTTATAACAACTTGTTTGTAAAATCCGGGCGTTCATCTGAAAACTATCCGTAATTTTGCGCTTCATTTTCACACAACCACCTTATGACACAACAATCTGAACATATTAAATGTCTTATTATAGGCAGTGGCCCGGCAGGTTATACTGCTGCGATCTACGCTGCACGTGCTGACCTGAAGCCGGTGCTTTACACGGGAATGACTCCCGGGGGGCAATTAACCGAAACAACAGAGGTTGATAATTTTCCGGGTTACCCTAAAGGCATCACAGGTCCGGAGCTGATGGAAGACCTGAAAGCCCAGGCTGAAAGATTCGGAACACAGGTAAGGTTCGGACTTGCAACAAAAGCGGATCTCGGATCAAACCCGAAAAGGATCTGGATCGATGAAACTATTGAGATCACTGCTGATACTGTTATCATTTCAACGGGGGCATCGGCTAAATGGATCGGTTTACCGAATGAAACCCGTTTGAGGATGAATGCAGGCGGTGTTTCCGCTTGTGCAGTGTGTGACGGTTTCTTTTACAAGGGCCAGGATGTGGCAATCGTAGGGGCCGGGGATACTGCTGCAGAAGAAGCCACGTACCTCTCCAAGCTTTGTAAAAAAGTTTACATGATCGTACGCAGAAGTGAAATGCGCGCGAGTAAAGCCATGCAACACCGTGTTACCAATACTCCAAATATCGAGATCCTTTGGGACAGCGAAACTGAAGACATCCTGGGAGCAGATGCAGTGGAAGGTGTTGTGGTAAAAAATAATAAAACGGGGAATCTGACCACATTAAATGTCACAGGCTTTTTTGTTGCTATCGGACATAAACCCAACACGGATATTTTCAAGGGACAGCTGAACATGGATGAGCTTGGTTATATCGATGTCCAGGGAATGTCGAGTAAAACGAACATTGAGGGCGTGTTTGCGGTTGGCGATTGCGCAGATAAAACATACCGCCAGGCAGTTACCGCAGCGGGCAGCGGATGCATGGGAGCCCTTGATGCAGAGCGCTACCTGGCCTCCAGCGGAAAACATTAATAAGTTTTTTTCTAAAAACGTTCCATTTCAAAAATGGAACGTTTTTCTGTTTTTTTGGAGCCGGCATTTATAAAAAAAATTTTGCTGGAATGCAGAGTGTTCATATATTCACCTAAAATTAGACAGGCTCCTCCTAATGCGGCATTTATTAATTGCAATAACTATTTTATTATCAGGTTTCCAGGTCATGGCCCAGTTCAAAGGCCAGGTTCCTGAGCCTCCCAGATATAAAGCCTCTAAAGTGGTGGATCCTGAGTATGGCATTACCATGTATGAAAAACTTAATTTCGCGCTGGGCGGTGACTCTGTACGTAACGACAAGCGCGGATATGCTGCATCCGGATGGCTCCAGGACGTGTATGAAAGCGGAAGCCTGATCCATAAAGGTTATTACGAGGAAGGACACCTGAAAGTGTACAAGAATTTTTATGAGAATGGGAATGTTGAGCGTTCTTTTAAAGTGATCGATTTCAAGAAATCAAATCACCAGATCTTTTATCCTGATGGAAAGTTAAAAGCAGACATCACTTATTATGATGGCGAGATCCTTATGGAAACCGATTATTATCCGAACGGCCAGGTTGAGTACATAGAAGAGAACCATAAGAGCATGGAATACCTGGTGCAGCGCAAATCCTATTCCCAGGATGGGAAACCCCAGGAGCTTTTTGAAATAATCGATCCGAAGAAAAAGATCTATTCCAAGAAGGAATATTACGAGAATGGTACTCTCAAATCAGAAGGTACTATGAGGTTCAATCCGGCCATGACAGATTACCAGAAAGACGGCCAATGGAAGAATTATGATGAGAACGGAAAGCTCATCTCTTCGGAAGTCTGGCAGTACGGAGAAGAGAAGAAATAAATTACCGGGTATCCGGATTCATAAATCTTCTGTCGTTTATAAAGTCCTTATCGGTCAGCGTTAGTAAAAAAGCAATAATGTCTTTTTTTTCTTTATCATCCAGGGCTCCTGTCCCGGTCAACACTTTATCCTCACTGCCGCTCCTTTTCTCTGGGCTTCCGTAATGAGAAAGCACATCTTTCAATTTCCTGAACCTTCCGTCATGCATGTAAGGGAAAGTCATTTCAATATTCCTTAAGCCCGGTACCCTGAATTTAAAATTATCGGCAGGATTGCCTGTGATCATGCTCCGGCCTTTATCATTGATGGAAGTATCAGGCTTCAGCCCGTTATTACGGTATGAGTTGTCGGTGAACAGCGGCTCCTTATGACAACCTGCACACTTATTCCTGAACAGCGCAAGCCCGTTCTTCTCCTGGAGGCTGAAAGTATCGGTTCCTTGCATATACCGGTCGTACCGGGAATTTGCCGAGATCATCAGGCCCGTGAATTGGGCAAGTGCTTTTAAAAGCCGCTCGGAGTTGATCGCAGTATCTTTGTATACGCGTCTGAACAGAGAAACGTATTCCTTGTTCTGCCTGAGCTTTTCAAGAACATGTAATAATGATTCACCCATTTCATCAGGATTGGTGATCGGGTTTAGTGGCTGCACTTCAAGATTGTTGACACCACCATCCCACATATATGAATTCTGCCAGATGAGGTTTTGCAATGCAGGCACATTCCGCGTTCCGGTTCTTGAATCAATACCATGGCTCAATGGGTGATCAATATGTGCGAAGGCGGCAACTCTCTGGTGGCAGCTTTCACAGCTAACGGTACTGTCCCTTGAAAGAATTGGATCGTAAAATAATCTTCTTCCGAGAATGAATCCTGCGGCACTGACCTTATTGTTTTTAAAATTATAGAAAGGCTCAGGGAATGTTCCCGGAATCTTTAGCTGCACGTCTTTTTCCGTGACCCCATCGCCGGAAATCCTTCCAATGAAGCCGGCAAGAGCGGCACATGATCCAAGCATGAACAAAACGCTTAATCTATTCCGCATGCTTTACTTCGTTGATGAAGAACATGTCAATATAATTATCCGCGATCATTTCTGCATTGCTGTGATCTGTAACGGAAGGCAATGTAGAGAAATCGATGCTCACAGGTGATCTCAGGACCTCGGCAATATTCGCCCTGATGGTTAAAGCAAAAGTTTTTTTATTTTCAATAACGACAGGTGCAGCCGGGCTCAGTGTCACAGTGCGGATGCAATTGGCCGGAGCTTTATATCCTCCTATATGATATTCAAATATGTTTCCCGGCCGTTTTGATGCCGCGGCCCTCCCTTCAATTTTCATAAAAATATAGCCGCTGTTCCAGGTCCAGTACATCCCGTTTATAGGGTCCAGTGCCCCTGAATTTGCACCATTGCTGTTATGGGCGCTGTCAACACCGATCATGAAACTCAACGCATCATATTCGCCCTCCGGGATATCGTTCAGCATGATTTTTTTTGAATTTCCTTCATCTTCAATGATTAAAAAATGGTCAGCACTATGGTAAACAACCCGGCCTTTTTTTAACAGGGAAACATTGCTGAGGTAATATTTAAAATTCGTTATGGTGAATGTTTGCCCGAAGGTGTTTTTGTAAACGGAGCTGTCCGCCCTAAGCTCCAGGCTGTCCACATAATGCTCAAATACGAGGCCCAGCACACCTCCGTGAGCATACTGAGCCTTTAAATTTTGCAAGGAAAAGAGCAGCATTAAAACTTGTGCGGGAAATAAAATGAAATATTTTTTCAAGAGAACTTATTTACCAATAACAACTTTGAATGTCTTTGGGTTTTTCCCATTTGCTATTCTTACAAAATAGATCCCTGCATAAATTGTTTGAAGGTCGAAATAACACATGGTACTTCCCTGGAAAAGTGTTTGCTCCTGGATCACCCTGCCAAGCTCATCGATAAGCTCCACTTTCCTGCTCGCTCTTTCCACAGACTTCGACTGTATAAGCAATACATCGGAAGCCGGATTAGGATAAACAATCACCTGGAAGTTATCTTCATTCGCATCTTCAATTCCTGCTGTTGAAGTATAAGTGGTTAATCCGCCCGGAATGGATGTGACTGTAGTTACCGTTTTTGTTCCATAGAACGTGGGGCCGACAACATAGGGATATGCAGAATTCCAGTTTGCGTCTACCGTTGCAAAATAACAGTATGTTCCTGCCGGATATTCAGGTGTCACACAGAAGCGGCCGTTATGTTCGTCAAGTTTATCCGGTGTTGCAGCGGAAGTTGAGTTGTATTGATAATCCTCCCGGTACATTCCTAAAGGGAAAGTTGAATTTACATTCGGCCCGTCAGTAACATTTGTTCCGTCAGCGTAATGTGTACGCACAGTAATATT
Organism: Bacteroidia bacterium; assembly: GCA_036386835.1. Taxonomy (GTDB): domain Bacteria; phylum Bacteroidota; class Bacteroidia; order 2-12-FULL-35-15; family 2-12-FULL-35-15; genus 2-12-FULL-35-15. Next base: position 133,263 of record DASVUX010000028.1, on the reverse strand, counting down.
TCTTAAGCTGTAACTTGATTTCATTCGTGTAATGCCGCCTGTGCCGTCTGTGTTAGCATACCCGTAAGCTCCGTAAATGGGAAACCCGTCATAAGCAAAACCAATCAGGGGAGAGTGAACAGTGGAGTCAATCGCATAAAGCCCGTCTGAGAGATACATGTTGCAAACGGAAGAGATCACTAAAAGATCAAGGTTAAAAGCGCTTGGGTTCTGATGATGATGATAATTGCTCCCCGCAGGATGTCCTTTTGAACAATCAAAGCCCGCTCTTTCAGCCACAATCGCGTCACGGTTCCAGATGCCGTCTCCCATTCCTCCGAGTGGCCCACCGGCATTTGCCCCTGTTGAATTCTTGTAAGAAACCCCATCACGGTAATCGAAAAGAGAAACACCGTTTATAAATACGCCTATGGTTCCTCCTGTAGTTGGTGTCGGAGTACCTGTGTTCTGAACGGGGACGAGCGGAAACCTGTATTTATTGTTATTGTTGCCTCCCTGGCTCGGATTCCCGTCAAGGTACGGACCGATCACGTATGCAGGGATGCCGCTGCAGCTCACATAAACATGAGTGGAATTGTATGCTACAGATTGCACATTCGCTGGCAACGAAGCATCAATAATAGGAGTGGAGCTCCCGCTGATGTAATGCCTGCCTGTAATACCTGTAGTGTTCTGCATCCAGCCTGATATCAATGGATTTGTCTGTGCTGTAGCCACGGAAAAGGATAATGGTAAGGCCGCTGCGATTGCGATGAATTTGTTTTTCATTTTAATTTGGTTAGAGGTTCTGGTGTATTAGACGACATTCTTTTTATACTCCTGCGGTAAGTATGGAATTTTTAATGTTTCTTTTCCGGCGGACCTTTTGGTCCGAATAATTCAGCAAGGTCTTCCGCAAGATCATTAAAAGCGGGGATCTGTTCAGGTTTGCAAAGTTCGCGTATTTGTTGAAAATGATCGAAGTTCAGGTTATCAAGCGCTTTTTGGTTGCCGGCAATACGAAGAATGAAAGAATCCTTTTTGGAATGGTCCGCAGGTTCTTCCGAAAGAAGTGAATAAAGCTCTTTATGGAGCTTCCGGGAATCTTCATGAAGTTCACGTGTTTGTTTTCTGTGATCGTCAATAAGCACCTCATATTGCTTTTGCTGGACCTCATCAAACTGAAGCCTTTCAATGATAATCATTTTTGGTCCTTCCCCCGGGGGGGGCAGCTTATGATGTATCATTCCCTGGTAGAATATAGTTCCCAGCGTTCCAAGGTTAAGCAGGACAAGGACCACAATTGCTAAGGTTAAAAGTCTTGTTCTGCTCATCTTAGTTATAATTAATACTGTTTTCATTCATTAAGTTGAAGGCACCCGACAAGCCTGTGGTACCTTCCTGTGCAGTTTTGGCCTTTAGCCTGATAACCATTGAAAAGTTCAGGAAGAACAATAACATGAAAGATGCTGCAGCGATCCATACTGCCCTTGCAGAAACTCTTTCTGCGGCCGCGGTGCTGAGCCTGTTAAGAATTTTTGAATACAAGAAAGGACTGGCCTTTGCCTGAACGATTCCATCGAGGCTGGCCATAATTTTTTCTATTTTTTCTTTGTCCATTTCCATTTAGACGATCTTTTTAATTAAACCTTGCGGTCGTTCTTGAAATAGTGTGATAATTGTTTTTGCAGATTTTGTTTTGACCTGAATAAAAGGGATTCAACTGATGAAACGCTTAACTGCATAATCTCCGAGATCTCTGAGTTCTTGAGTCCTTCTACTTTGGATAAGAGAAATGCTGTTTTTTGATTTTCGGGCAGTGATTGAATTTCTTTGAAAAGCAGCGCGGCATTTTCCTTGTTTTCCAGTGCAATTCCCGGGTGGTGGAAATCACTCAGCTCATTTTTGCCTGGTACAGCTTCTTCAAAGATGCTTGTAATAAAAGCAAAGCGCTTTTTTCTTTTCCGGCTTTTTATCAGGTCAAGCGACCTGTTTATTGCAATCCTGTAGATCCAGGTGCTTAATGATGACCTTCCTTCAAATTTACAGAGCGAACGGTGGACCTCTACAAATACATCCTGTGTAATGTCTTCAGCGTCCTCCGGGTTTTGCACATAGCCCATTGTGATATTAAAGACCTTGTCCTTGTACTGTTCGTAAATCTCATTAAAAAGGGGAACCTGCTCTGTGTGCATCAGGGCAAATATAAATCTATTTTTGGTTCAGCTCTGTTTGATGTCCCAAACCATTATAGTCCGGTCATCCCCGGTGGAAATTAAATAATCCCGGTATCCGCTCCAGAAAAGCTTATTTACTGAATTTAAGTGGCCATCGTAATTTTCTTTGCTGATCCTTACGAGCATCTCAAATGTTTCAGCATCCCAGATCTTTAGTGTCTTGTCCCTGCTGGCGGTTGCGAACATCTTTCCATCAGGGCTGAAAACGATATCATAAATCGCAAAATTATGTGCCGGAATGCTTTTGATAAGAGAATAGCTTTTTGCATCCCATATATTAAGATGTGCATCACGGCCTCCCGTAAGGATAAGACTGCCGTCAGGGGAATAACGTGCAATATTTGCCGAGAGCCTGTTTGCCGTAAAAGAATGCTTTTCTTCCAGTGTCCGGAGATCGAACAAGCGGATCGAACAATCCCCGCAGGCTATTGCAATCTCTGACCTGCCGGGATTAATATCCATGCTTCTCACTTTTTCATCACAAAGCTTTTTGATCCGCAGCATTGATAATCCTTCAAGTGAACATACTGCAAACTTTCCATCCCCGCCTGTAGTAAAGAAACAATTTGTTTCTATGCAATACTTGATGTCAAAGATGGGAGAATCGTGATGCTTCAGTTCTTTCAGCTCTACCCGGTTCACCAGGTCCAGCACATGAACACTTCCTGCTGAAGTTCCCGCAAGCAGCAGGTTTTTTTCGGGGATATGGCAAAGCGCATAGATGATTGCGGGGAACTTCGCGGCAAAATGTTCCTGCTCCATTTTTTCCAGGTTCCAGAGAACGGCAAACTTATCACTGCTGCCGCTGAAAAAGGTCATTCCCGACACCCCGTTTTCGAGCGTGTACACTGATCCGTTGTGACCTGTAAAACTTCCTATTTTGTTAACATGGAGTGACATTCCGCCAAAAGTAATACTTTCCTGCTGAACAATTCCCGGCTGGATGAGAACAGCTCCGCCAAGTTGTCAGCCGATCCCCGCTGGCATATGCTTTGAAAGGGAATTGCCGCTTTAAAAACTTATTAAATAACTTTAAACTATACACGATATGTCAACCGGAAAAATAAACGTACAAACAGAGAACATCTTCCCGATCATTAAGAAATTTCTTTACAGCGATCATGAGATCTTCCTGCGGGAGCTTGTTTCCAACGCTGTAGATGCTACTCAAAAACTTAAAACTCTTGTTGCCCTTGGAGAATCGAAAGCGGTCCTGGATGATATAAAAGTGGAGGTTTCCATTGATGCTGCTGCAAAAACACTAACCATCAGGGATAAAGGTGTAGGGATGACAGCGGAGGAGATTGAGAAATACATCACCCAGATAGCTTTCAGCGGAGCGGAAGAGTTTGTAAATAAGTACAAGGATAAAACACCTGAAGCGAATGCCATCATCGGGCATTTCGGATTAGGGTTCTATTCGGCTTTCATGGTCGCTAAGAAAGTGGAGATCTTTTCGCTTTCCCATAAGGAAGGGGCTACTGCGGTTCATTGGGAATGTGATGGCAGCCCTGATTATAAGCTGGAAGATGGTTCCAAAACTGAGCGCGGAACAGACATCGTGTTGCATATAGCGGAAAATTCGGAGGAATTCCTTGAGCAGTACAGGATCAGCCAGCTTCTCACAAAATATTGCAAGTTCCTCCCGGTAGAGATAAAATTCGGTACAAAGAAAGAAGGAGAGAAGGACAACGAAGTGGAAGTTGACAATATCATTAACAACCCAAGCCCAGCCTGGACAAAAAAGCCGGCAGACCTCAGGGATGAGGACTATAAGAAATTTTATCGCGAGCTCTACCCGATGAATTTTGAAGATCCTTTGTTCCATATTCACCTTAATGTTGATTATCCTTTCAATCTTACGGGAATCCTGTATTTCCCTAAGCTGAAAAAAGCATTTGAAATGCAGAAGGATAAGATCCAGCTTTACAGTAACCAGGTTTTTGTTACCGATTCGGTGGAGAACATCGTACCGGATTTCCTTTCACTGCTTCAGGGGGTGATCGATTCACCGGATATTCCTTTGAATGTCAGCCGCAGCTACCTTCAAAGCGATGGCAATGTGAAAAAGATCTCCGCTCACATCACTAAAAAGGTTGCGGATAAGCTGGAAGAGATCTTTAAAAAGGATCGTGCTGATTTTGAATCGAAATGGGAAGATATAAAAGTGTTTGTCCAGTATGGAATGCTGTCCGAGGAGAAATTCTATGATAAAGCCCAGAAATTTGCATTGGTAAGAAATACCGAAGGTAAGTTCTCTACATTGGAGGAGTATGCTGAAAAAGTGAAGCCTTTACAAACCGATAAAGATAACCGTGTCATTTATTTATACACTACAAATACCGAGGAACAGCACAGCTTTATACAAACGGCCGTTGATCGGGGTTATGATGTGCTTGTATTCGACAGCCCGATCGATTCCCATTATATAAACCAGCTGGAATCAAAACTTCAGAACACTTCATTTGTAAGGGTGGATGCCGACACGATAGAAAAGCTGATCAAGAAGGAGGATTCCCAGCCGTCTAAACTTACTGAAGAGGAACAGGGTAAACTAAAGCCGGTGGTCGAGTCCGTTGTCCCTAAAGAAAAGTTCACGGTGAGCTTCGAAAGCCTGAGCGAAAAGGATGCTCCGATGATCATTACAAAACCGGAGTTCATGAGAAGGATGAAGGACATGAGCGCAATGGGCGGAGGTGGAATGAATTTTTACGGTTCATTGCCTGATATGCATAACCTGGTGGTGAACAGCAATCATCCTCTTATCTCCAAGATCCTTAATGAAAAGGATGAGCAGAGGCAAAAAGACCTGACAAAGCAAACTGCTGATTTGGCAATGTTGTCGCAGGGCCTTTTAAAAGGAGAGGAACTGACCCGCTTTATCAAACGCAGCGTGGAGTTGATAGATTAACCATCTTTGATCACCTGCTGAAAAGTATGTCAAAATTCGTCAGGGTGTCAGCCTGTTGTATGTGGTATATGCTTTGACCAAAAAGGCGTACTTTAACTTAAACAAACATAAACAAATGAAAAAAGGAACAATTATTCTTTTAGTTGTAGTAGGAGCTCTCCTGCTATTTGGAATGAATGGATGCAGTACGTATAATACAATGGCAACCATGGATGAGGGAGTAACAGGTCAATGGCAGCAGGTGGAAGTTGCTTACCAGGCAAGGATGGACAAGACAAAAAACTTATTTGCTATTGTTCAGAGTGCTGCTGATTTTGAAAGGGAAACCTTAAAAGAGGTAATGGAAGCCCGCAGCAAAGCGACAAGCATCCAGATCAATTCGGATAACCTCACACCCGAGAAGATTGCGGAATTTGAGAAAGCCCAGAATGCTTTTGGTTCTTCCCTGGGAAGGTTAATGGCAGTGGCAGAAAATTATCCTCAGCTCCAGGCAGTAGGTGCTTTCAGGGATTTCCAGGCCCAGTATGAAGGCATGGAGAACCGGATCGCTACAGAACGCAGAAGGTTCAATGAAGTAGCCCAGGAGTTTAACACGTATATCCGCAGGTTCCCTAAAAACCTTTGGGCAGGAATGTTCAACTTTGAAAGAAGGGGATATTTTGAATCACAGGAAGGCGCTGAAACCGCACCTGACATTCAAAGCATGAGGGAGAAAGAGAAAAAATAAAGGAAGGCTCCGGGACCTTAATGCTCCCGGAGCTTTTATTTTTTCTTTAATCATAAGCTATACATCTACACCTTAAAAACATGAGTGCACGAAATTTTTTTACTAAAGAACAGCAGCAATCAATCCAGGATGCCATCGCGGCAGCGGAATTGGATACCTCCGGGGAGATCCGGGTGCATATTGATGACAAATGCAAGGAAGATGTTCTCTTTCAGGCTGCCATGAAGTTTAAAGAACTAAAGATGGATCAGACCAAGCTTAGTAATGGTGTGCTTTTTTACCTTGCCGTAAGTGACCAGCTGTTTGCCATTATCGGGGATAAAGGGATCAATGAAAAAGTAGAGCCTGGTTTCTGGGATAATATTAAGGAAACCATGCTGGGTTATTTCAAGCAGGGACAATTCACAGAAGGGCTGAACAAGGGTATCCAGATGGCAGGTGAAAAGTTAAAGGCGCATTTTCCCCTGGCTTCGGACGATGCTAATGAATTAAGCAATGAGGTCACGTACGATAAATAAACAGCTTTCACTTCTTAACAACCACAAATGTTTAAAAAATATTTTTCAATAATTGCTTTACTGCTGACTTCTGCAGTTGCACTGGTTGCACAAAGCGGGAGTATCCCTGAAAGGCCTTCACCTCCAAGGCTGGTGAATGATCTTTCTTCCTCAGGATTTTTGAGTTCAGGGGAAAAGCAGCAGCTCGAACAAAAACTCTCGGCTTTCGCGAATGAAACTTCAAACCAGATCGCGGTTGTGATCGTTGATGACATAGGCGGAATGGAACCCTGGGATTATGCTACGCAGCTGGGCCATAAATGGGGAGTTGGACAGGGAAAGTTTGATAACGGGGTTGTAGTCTTGGTTAATATCAGCGGCCGTGATCTTGCGATCCAGGTAGGCTACGGCCTGGAAGGTGCGATTCCAGACCTTACAACAAAAAGGATCAGGGAGGAAGAAATGAACCCTTATCTTAAGAACGGAGAAAATTTTAAAGCGCTTGATAAAGGAACTGATGTACTGATGGCGCTTGCCAAAGGTGAATATAATTCTGATCAGTATGGTCAGAAGAAGCAGGGTAAGCGGAGCAAAGGACAAATGGCTTTCTGGCTGCTGATCGCAATAGTATTTATAATTATAAGTATTAAGCGTGGTGGCCGGGGCGGCCGTGGAGGATTGAGCATGGGTTCCGGATTCTTATTAGGTTCAATGCTCGGAGGCCGGGGTGGTTTTGGTGGAGGTTCAGGTGGAGGTTTCGGGGGCGGTGGTTTTGGCGGATTCGGAGGCGGTGGTTTTGGCGGAGGCGGTTCCAGCGGAAAATGGTAATCCTGTGAAAGTATATAAAATAAGAAAGCCCCTCAATTCGAGGGGCTTTCTTATTAATTAAAATCAGATTATTTCAACTCGCAAGTTTGAACGTAAGAACCATAAGTGCTGGTTTGAGTTGTGCTTAAACAAGCTGCTCTAGCGTCAGATTTCTTAGCTTTAGTATAAGTCTTAACTGATGCAGTTGAAGATCCTGTAGATGTACAAGTACAAACTCTGTCTTTTTTGCAAGAAGCTAAAGATGCAACAGCAACGATAGCGATAAATATTACTTTTTTCATGTTTTGTCTTTTTTATAAGATTATTACGGACTTAATTATTTCAGATCACAAGTGTTTTCACTTGTAGTTGTAGTTGTAGTTACAGTTGTTGAAGTGTAATACTCCATGTTACCATTAATGGTAGAATAACCAAAACTGTTAGACTCGTCTGTTTCTACATCTTCTTCTTTAGAAGAGATACATGCTTTTTTAGCATCTTTTTTCTTAGCATCGTTAAATACGATGATACCAGAACCAGAACCACCTGTTGATGAAGACCCTGTTTCAGTTGAGTTTGCTATCGATGAGTTGGTATAATCTTTTGTAGTTGTCCAGGATTGTGCGATAGTAGTGCTGGCAGTACAAGTACAAGAACGGTCTTTTTTGCAAGATGCAAATGAGAAAGCAGATAGAACTGCTGCAAATAATATTACTTTTTTCATGTTTCTTTTTTTTATGATAAAATCTTGGTTAGTATTATTTCAAATCACAATCAGTAGTTGATGTGTAGCCAGTACCTGTAGTAGTGTAGCTTAAGCAATGTGAACGTGCAGCGCCTTTTTTTGATTTAGGATAAGTTGTTACTTCCGGATCACCTACAAATGTACCACCTGAAGATGTTGTTGTTGTTGTGCAGGTACAAGTATAGTCTTTTTTACAAGAAGCTAAAGTAGCAACCAGGACAGCTGCCATAAATAATACTTTTTTCATTTGGATATGAGTTTTTATTGGTTTGTGTGGCAATATTAGTGATTTATCCCATACGGCCATACAAATTAGTAAGTTTTTTTACTTTTTTTTAAATTAATCTGTTAATTTACAGGATTTTATAAGTACAGCTTACATTGGTATTCCTAATAATAGTGAATAGCATAAAAAAAAACGTCCCGCATTGCTGCAGGACGTCTTTATAAATTATTTGAAAGATTATTGGATCTCGCAAGTTACTGTAGAAGAATATGCTTTCCAAGCAGCTTCGTTATCTTTACACGTATCTTTAGATTTTTTCTTTGTAGTTTTGATTGTGTAAGTTGCAAATGTCTGTCCGCTGTCTTTGCAAACACAAGTGTAATCTTTTTTACAAGAAGCTAAAGAAGCAACCATCACAGCTGCCAGGAATAATACTTTTTTCATTTTTTTGGGTTTTAGTTAGTTAGTGCTGCAATATTAAGGAAATTAATTTATAACGGCCATCCTCAAATCCTACTTTTTCTTTTAAAAAATTTATAAGGATCTGATTTTCAGATAAATTAATTCTCTTGTATTCCTATTTCAGTTCTTTCACCGGGACGGCACTATAAATACTGAGACCGTCAACTGATTCAATATTCACTGGGATCCCGGAATTATTAATCGCTGATCCGCTCATCTCTTTCAGGTTTACCGGCAAAGCACCATAAAAAGAGCTTCCGCTGATTTCCTTAAGGTTAACTGGAAGCGCGCCATATACCGTACTGCCCCCGATGCTCCGGATATTAACATCCATGTCACTGCTCATCCGCACGGTTATAGAACCGTCAGGATTTAAAGGAATAACTCCAAAATCCCCATTGCCCTGTTTATTAAAGGAAGGACCTGCATTAGCTTCATTAAATAAGTTCATGTTTTGAAATACCAGCAGGAACAATGCAGCTGCGATAGCTGTCAATACGCTTTTTGTATAAAGATCTGTTTTCATTTAAGTGATTTTGATTGTTTTCAAAGCTACTTAATTTGCACGAAATGAAAATGCAGCTTTGAAAAAGCCTTACATTTGTCGCCTTATATACATATTATGGTTAAGATCAAATTTGGCAAGTGGGTTGGCAGTGGATTAGGCTGGGCTCTTGGGGGCCCTCTTGGCGGAGTGCTGGGTTTCGCGTTAGGATCAATGTTCGATGCGGCAAGTGTTACGGTGCAAACAACCACCGGCCAGGAAGGAAGATATACAGGTTCACGGATGGCCCCGCATGCGGGTGACTTTGCGGCAAGCCTCCTGGTGCTTTCTGCAGCGGTTATGAAAAGTGACGGCCGGACATTAAAGAGTGAGCTGGATTATGTTAAAACATTCCTGGTGCGCCAGTTTGGCGAACAACATGCCCAGGCCCAAATCCAGATGTTAAAAGAGATTCTGAAGCAGGAAATCCCACTCAGGGATGTATGTCTCCAGATCAAGCAATACATGCCGCATCCTGAACGGCTCCAGCTTGTTCACTACCTCTTTGGTATTTCCAAAGCCGACGGACATGTACATCCTTCCGAGCTCGAAACAATTGCTTCCATTTCCAATTACCTGGGAGTAAATACGGCTGATTTCAACTCGCTGAAAGCGATGTATTTCCGTGATCCGGGGAGCGATTATAAAATTCTTGAAATAGAATCTTCTGCAACTGATGAGGATGTGAAGAAGGCTTACCGGAAGATGGCGGTTAAATTCCATCCCGATAAAGTTGCTGCATTAGGTGATGAGGTTCAGCACGCTGCGAAAGAAAAGTTTCAGAAAGTGCAGGAAGCGTATGAGAACATCAAGAAGCAAAGAGGCTTCTGATTATTTTAAATCTGTTTCTATTGCTTCTATCAAAACTCCCGGCACAACTTCAATGCATGCAGTATTCTGTGTTTCAGAAAAACAGGCAGCAGACTCATACGGTATGAACAGGTAATTATCCGGTGCCGTTATAGTATCAATTAAAAATCCGTGTTTCTTCTTTCCGTTCTTAAGATGGATAACTGTATCCTTCATGTGTTCTGTATTGTTAAATTAATATGCTGCAATATTATATAAAGCAGATTAATGAAACTTTAACAGAATATGATGATAGAATTAACCTTCAGGTACCGGCTTAACCGTAAGGGTAGAATGTGAACCGGCAGTGCGCGCTACACTTCCTGCTTTTTTAAGGCTTTTACCTGCAGTGGAAGGAGCAGCAGGTGAGGTGATCATTTTGAAGATTGCAATATTGCTTTTCAGGCTGGCTGCGGAATCTGTATCTTTCCCTTTGATAGGGGCCGCAAAGGCGCTGTCAGCAATAAATGCGAACAGTAAGAAGAAAAATATCCTGGCCAGTTTTTTCATTATTGAATATAATTGCTTTTCAAAAGTAAAGAAAATCTGATTCAAAAACAATTTTTGTTCTAAATGGGGATAATTTAACAAAAAAGGTCTCCCGCAAACCACTGGAGACCTTTTTACATAAGTATTAGAACTTTGCCCTTATTGCAAAAATTATGTTCCTGCCGGGTGAGCTGACTCCGGAAGCAAAAACGCGGTAATGCCTGTCAAACAGATTTTCTATGCCAAGATTTACACTGAAACTTTTTGTGATATAATAAGCAGTCTTGATGTTCAGAGTACTCCATCCCGGCATATACCCGTTTACCGGATCTGCTGAATACTGTTCATTATCTTCTGTTCCCCTGCTGTAATCTTTTGAGAGTTTAGGAGCGCTGTACCTTGCATATACTTCAGATTCGAATTTCTTATACCGGAAGAAAAGAGATGTCTGTCCGAACATTGGCGCGATATGGTCCAGCGGGATAATGGTATCATGCGATGGATCAGCTGTTGTTGGAGGCAGCTTCTGGTGATATTCACCCAGCGTGTAGTTGAGGGTGGATTTGAAAGAGACATTTTCTGTAAAATCAGCATAAATGGCTCCCCAGGCTCCCTGAATGTAAGCGTTGTTCACATTCTGAGGACTGCGCACCTGGCTTAGGTTACCGTTAAACATAACAGAATCCGCACCATTAAACCGGCTTTCTTTTACAACAATAGCATTCTGAAGTAATGTATAGAAATATCCGCCTTCCAGTTTCACTTTGCCGTTCATTATAGTAGTGGCCAGGGATACCTCAATATTATAAGCATACTCAGCTTTTAATTTTTCATTTGGAACGATGATCACGCTTCCTGTGGATTCAAATACTTTTGCCATGTCATCAACATTAGGCGCCCGGAACCCTGTAGAGCCAAGAATGCTGAACCGTACATTCTTTTCAGGAATAATGATCAGCCCCAGGTTCCCGTTCAACGCGCTGTTGGTTTGCTTTACAGAAGTGAACGGGAATTGAAATGGAGATGCAGTTTTTGCCGTATCAAATTTTGCTGATAATGAATTATAAGTATAGCGCAGGCCATCGCTGAGGATCAGCTTTTCATTGATCTTCCAGCTATGGGTGAGATAAGCTGCGATATTCATCATCGAGCTTCCCCCGTTAGGATAACGGGTTGCAACCGGTGTGAAATTTTCTCCGGTTTGAATATGCTTGGATGTAGCCGTTGAATTCACGATATTGTTTACAAACTCAAAACCGTAGCTTAGTTTATGCTTTTCTTTTATAAATTTTACGAAATCGGCATTCAATGACATCACACCAACCTCCTCAAACTGAGAAACCAGTTTGTTGTTATTGCTGTTCGGGTTCAGGTAATTGGTGCTGAATCTTCTATTGGTCCTTTCCTGGGTGATTAATTGGTAAGCTGCGGTGATCCGGAGATTATTAAAAAGCTTTCCTTCTGACCTTATATTCGAATACAGAGAGGCCATCAAGCGGTTTTGAGGACCATAATACCATTCTGCAAATTTAAGGTTGCCACCGCTTCCTGCTTCTGTTAACCGATCGTAGCGGTGAATGTTGCTGGATGTTGAATATTGGAGGTTAAGGCCAAGCTCAACATTTTCATTTACCTTAAAGAGTAATTTCTGAAGGATATCCACCTGGGAATATCCCGTCTTTTTCTGAATATTGGGGTTCGTATTTCTTATAGTGCTGTCAGCAGTTCCATTCCAGTTCCTCCCCACATAATAGTAGTTTTTCCCGAAGTCTGGATTCGGGTTACGGCCATTCCCCGTCCGCAGGTCCTCGAAATCGCTGTAAGTTATGCTCGTTAAAGAAGCAAATTTTTTGAAGCCCAGGTTAAAATCCACATGTCCTGTCTTTTCCTGGTTCGCACTGGCATAGCGCAATGCAGCATTTACCTTCAGTTTCATCTTGCCTTCTTCACCAAGCAATGGTTTTTTGGTATAAAAATGCATCACGCCACCAAGCGCATCGCTACCGTACATAACCGATGAAGGGCCAAAAATGATCTCAGTCCGGTCAAGCATAGCATTGTCTATCGTTATAGCATCCTGTAAATGCCCTGCACGGTAAATAGCATTGTTCATTCTTACCCCGTCAATAACAAGGAGGACGCGACTTGCTTCGAATCCTCTAATGATAGGGCTTCCACCGCCTGCCTGGCTTTTCTGAACCATTATCTGGCCCGTATTTGCAAGCATGTCTGCCGATGTTTGCGGATTTTCAAGCTCGATGGTTTTTTTGTCTATTATAGTCATGCTGAAAGGGACTTCAGCTTTCTTTTCTTCTGTTCTGCTTACTGAAAATACCACTTCATTGAGGTCGATCAGTTTTGTAATTGTGTCCGTATCGCTTACCTGTGCCCCCGCAGCATAACCTGCAAGCATTAAAACGGAGAATAGTATTTGTTTCATTTTCATTTTGAGATTTTAGATAATGATTGACAGGCAATGCGCACGTTCAGCAGTTCGCCATCCGCGCATTGCAAATTAATACACCAACAGCAGTATAATGTTGCCGGGTCAATTGATAATTCTGAAATTATAAAAGGGAACGAATCAGGTTGTTTCGGGGGGCTGAAAATTGTAACTTACAAACTGGAACTTGTAAGTTGAGAAGGGGGGTGTCAGTTCAACTTTTTCAGTGAATATGAAAGGAGATGCAAAAGAAATCATGGAGCTTTCCAGGATTTTTTCGGAATTGTCAAGAATGTTCTTGGATTTTGAATGCTTGAACGGCTGCTTATTTTGCGCAACATGGTCCTTAACATGTTTTGACAGCTTACTGAAAAGATGAGTTTCTTTTTTATCATGAATGCAGTAAAAAGTGGTGCTGTTCTCATCTTCTGCAATTCTTAAAACATCATAACGTTCATGATTGTATTCGAATTCATCATGCTCCAGCCAGCTGAGGTCATTAAGTTCGGTATTCGGTATTACAATGGTGGAAATGGAAGTATGAAGAATCCCATTCTCAATATCCTGCTTAAGCGCTCTCTTTATATGGTCCCGGCCGATCTTAAAAACTACAAAATAGCCCATCGTATTGAACAGGAAGATAGATAAAAGAAAGAATGTGAGGACCCTTTTCATTCGCTGCATGTAAAATTAATAATTATCCGTTAATGAAAAAATAATTAATGCCTTTCTGACACAAAGCGTTTTTGGTATAAACATTGACTGGAAAAATTTGTTGAAACCCTGTTATGCGTAATAAAACCTCAAAAGTATTATCCAGCTTTTTATATCCTTTGGCATTCATTGCCATTTTGTGGATTATAAAATTTTACGAGGTGCTGTCGCATGAGAGCCTGGCCTGGTACGGGATTTATCCGAGAACAATCCATGGTTTGATCGGGGTGCTTGTAGCGCCATTATTACATGCCGATTATGACCATCTTATCTCCAACACGGTGCCGCTGCTTATCTTAGGAAGCATCATATTTTATTTCTACCGTTCGATTGCTTTCCAGGTTTTTTTCTGGGTGTACATCATGACGGGCATCTGGGTTTGGGCGGCCGCGCGAGATTCTTATCACATCGGTGCCAGCGGGATTCTTTACGGCTTTGTCGCTTTCCTGTTTTTCAGCGGGGTTTTCCGTAAAGACACCCGCCTTCTTGCCCTTTCGCTTTTTGTAGTATTTATTTATGGAGGGACTGTTTGGGGTATTTTTCCCATCAAAGAAGGGGTTTCCTGGGAATCACACATGCTCGGTGCGCTTGCCGGACTCATCACTTCCTATAATTTTAAAACCGAAGGACCTCCGCCCCGTGTATATGATCTCGGTACGGATGAGGAAAATGCACTGATTGATGTAAGCGGTGAGCAGGAAAATGAAATACATGTTGTGGAAGACAATCCCATCCAGATCACTTACACTATTGTTCCGAAAAAACCGGGAGAGCCTGCCCCCGATGATGCCCCCAAGCAATAAATTCGCTATATTTGCGCCCCTTAAAAGGGAAGTTACCAGTTGAGAGTTGATTTATAAGATTGTCTCCGGTAAAACCGGGGTTAAATTTATATAGAACGATAACAATTAACTTTTAACATTAACCATTAACTTTTTACACATTGAATTACCTATCAGTAGAAGCAGTATCCAAAGCATACGGGGCGAAGAAATTATTTGACAAGATCAGCTTCGGGCTTAACCAGGGACAACGGATCGCACTTATTGCGAAGAACGGTGCCGGAAAATCAACATTGTTAAAAATCATTACAGGAAAAGAGATAGCGGATGAAGGAAGCGTGACGTTCCGTAAAGATATCACCGTTACCTACCTGAACCAAAACCCTGTCTTTAATGAAGAAGATACTGTTGTTGAAGCAATCTATAAGACCAGCAATCCTGCATTGAATGCAGTGCGTGAATACGAATTCGCATTGGAAGACTTTGAAAAGGAAATGAATGATAAAACATCTGATCGCCTTGAAAGGGCGACCGAGCGGATGAACGATCTCGATGCATGGCAGATGGAGGCGAAAGTGACCGAAGTATTGCAGCGGCTGAAAATTAAATTCCTCGATAAGCAGATCGGAGTTCTTTCCGGTGGACAGAAAAAACGTGTGGCCCTTGCAAAGGTGCTGATTGATGAACCACAGTTGTTGATCCTCGATGAGCCAACCAATCACCTTGATGTGGAGATGATCGAATGGCTGGAGAATTACCTGATCAATAAAGACCTGACACTTTTACTGGTAACGCATGACAGGTATTTCCTGGACAGTGTCTGCACAGAGATCATAGAGATAGATAATACCAAGCTGTATAACTACAAAGGAAATTTCCAGTATTACATTGAGAAGAAAGCAGAGCGCGAAGCAATTGAAAGCAGCGAGATAGATAAGGCAAAGAACTTATATACCCGCGAACTGGAGTGGGTTCGTAAAATGCCGCGGGCGCGGGGTACAAAAGCAAAATACCGTGTTGACCAGTTCGAGGTGACAAAGGATAAAGCATTCAGCGGGAAGAAAGAAGAGAAGCTGGAGCTGGGCGTGAAGATGAACCGCATCGGTGGAAAGATCCTTGAAGTGGTGAATATCAAGAAAGCTTTTGGCGCTACGAAGATCATCAATGGCTTTTCATACGTATTTAAAAAAGGGGAGAAGATAGGTGTTGTAGGAAAGAACGGTGCAGGGAAATCAACTTTCCTGAATATGATCATGGAGCTGGACAAGCCGGATGCAGGAACGATCTCCACGGGTGAAACAATTGTGTATGGTTATTATTCGCAGGAAGGCATGAAGCTGAATGAGGATAAACGCGTGATTGAAATTGTAAAAGATATTGCAGAATTCATCCCGCTTGCAGATGGCTCCAAACTCAGCGCATCAGCGCTGCTTACCAAGTTCTTATTTCCGCCTGACGTACAGTATGGTTTTGTTTCGAAGCTCAGCGGAGGTGAAAGGAGGCGTTTGTTCCTGATGACCATCCTGATCAAGAACCCGAATTTCCTTATTCTCGATGAGCCTACAAACGATCTTGATATTGTTACGCTAAGCGTACTTGAAGACTTCCTGACCGGTTTCCAGGGTTGTGTATTGATCGTGACGCATGATCGTTACTTTATGGATAAGCTGGTGGACCACCTTTTTGTTTTTGAAGGCGAAGGTGTTGTGCGTGATTTCCCGGGTAACTATACTGAGTACCGCGACAGGAAAGAGCAGGAGGACAGGGCTAAACCCGCTGGGCAGATTGCTCATGCGGAAAAGGCAGAGGAAAAGAAAGCAGAACCAGTGGCAGTAAAAACAGCTGAACCGCTTGCCGGTAAAAAGAAACCGAGTTTCAGGGAGAAATCCGAATTCGAGCAACTGGAAAAAGATATTGCTGTTCTGGAAAAAGAAAAAGCTGCTTTATCAGAGAAGATGAACAGCCTTTCGGACCATGAAGAGATTACGAAATGTTCAATGCGTATTTCCAAAATCATAGCGGAGCTGGATGAAAAAGGTTTGAGGTGGTTAGAGTTAAGTGAGATGATGTGATCAACGTGCATACCCGGTCGCTCCAGACAATGTCATCCCGACCGCAGCGGAGGGATCTTTTTATTGCAAACTATATTTTTTCATGGAAACGTCATCCCGTGCCTGATACGGGATCTCAAAATGTTAGCAGTTTCAATTACCTGCTTTCAATGAGTCCATGCGTTGAATGTCAAACTTAATCGATGACAACCCACAAATGCGTATCTTCGGTATATCAGGCGAAGAGTTAAATTGTCGTAGTCTATTTCTCGACTCCGCTCGAAATGACAACTAATAATCCTGCACTTAAGATGTCATTTCGAGCGGTGTCATCTCGAGCGTAGTCAAGAGATCTGTTATTGTTAACTTTAAATCAACAGATCCGTCCCGGAGCACAGGATGACGATAACCCTGCGGTACATTATCAAACCTTCCTGCTCACATAATTAAAACGAAAGAACAAAGAAACAGCTGCTATCGTCAGGCCAAGTGATAATCCGTACCATACACCTTCTGCGCCAAGCCCCATTTTAAAAGCGAATACATAACTCATCGGTAAACCGATCACCCAGTAAGCTACCAGTGTGATGATGGTTGGGAGTGTAACATCCTTTACGCCCCTTAACGCGCCAAGACCTACAACCTGGACCCCGTCACTTAATTGAAAGAATGCCGCGATCACCAATAATGCTGATGCGATTGAAATAACTTCTGTGTCTTTGTTGAATATTACCGGCAGGCTATCCTTAAACAAAATAAAGCACAATGCGCAGATGCTCATGAATGCAAGCACCATGATGAACGCGCTGAAGCCTGCAATCCTCACGCCTTCACGGTTATGCAGTCCGGCCATGTTTCCCACGCGCACGGAAGCTGCCGCAGATAAGCCGCTTGCCATCATGTAGGTTGTTGCTGCAATACTGAGCGCGACCTGGTGGGCCGCCTGTGCATTCGGACTGATCCAGCCGATCATGATCACGGCAAACGCAAAGGCACCTACTTCAAACACCCACTGCAGCCCGGAGGGTATCCCGATGTTCAGGATCTTTTTTGTAAGCTCTTTTGAAAGGTTTCGGAAAGAGAACCCTGCCCTGTATTGCCTGAAATGCCTGTTATAATATACATACAGGAACATGGCTATGGCCATCACCATCCGTGCAATAAAGCTGGCCCAGCAGGATCCCATCAGGCCCATTTCGGGGAAGCCCCAATGGCCGAAGATCATCAGGTAATTCAATAATACGTTCAGTAAGTTTGATCCTATCGTGATGAGCATTGCAATGCCCGTAAAAGAAAGACCTTCCGTGAATTGCTTGAACCCTGAGAAAATGCATAAGGGGATCATGCCAAGCATCATCACATTTAAAAACGGGATGGCAAGATCCACCACCTCTGGTTTCTGGTCAAAAAGATTCAGGACAGGAGAGCTGAAAAAAAGCAGAACGAATAATAAGATCCCGAGGACCGTGTTGATCACAATCCCGTGCCTGAGGAGCTGCGCGTTCAACCCGATATCCTTAGAGCTGTCGGCTGCAGCCACCAGGGGGGTAACGCCATAGGAAACCCCCAGCCCGAATACAAGCACCAGTGTGTAAAGGCTGTTGGAAAGCGCCACGGCAGCTTGTTCGACCGTACCTATTTGTCCGACCATCGCAGTGTCCACTACACCAACCATGATATGCCCGAGCTGGCTCAGCACCACTGGGTACGCAAGGGAAAAGGTAGCCCTGTAGCTTTTGAGGTATTCGGAAGATAAGATGCCGGCCATAAGGGTGGCAAATATACAGGCTTTCACAGAATCCTGCGGATGAATTCCGAACTCTTTTTTTGTAAACAGATGCAACCCCGAAAGCTAAGAATGAGTCTGATTTTAATGCCGTGGCAATGTCAATTTTTTTACATTTACATCCTTCAGTAATAAACATCATTTGATATCTATGAAAAAAATTATTTTATCAGTTGTTCTCACAGGTTTATTTGTTTCCCAAATCTTCGCGCAATCATCTGTTATACCGGCAACCGGTTCGGAGAAGTATGAGCAGATGAAAGCAGAGGGAAAAATAAATGGTAATGCAAAGATCATTAATCTTGAAGGAACAGCGCCAAAGGCGAATAATGAACATCCGGTCATGGTGCACAAAATGCCGGCTGGCTGCAGCACTTTCATCCCAGGCGGGATCCCAGCAATGGGTCCTAATGATGACGGAAGCTCCAACCTTATTAATCTGCCTTTCACGTTTTGTTTTTATGGGACGAACTATACTTCATGCTATATAAATAATAACGGGAACATATCTTTCGGAACGGCTTACGGAACATTTTCCTCCAATCCCTTTCCCGATCCGAATTTTATAATGGTTGCGCCTTTCTGGGCGGATGTAGATACGCGCGGCACGGGAACAGTGCTTTATACACTTACTTCCACTTATATGATCGTTACGTGGCAGGGGGTTGGTTATTACAGCATGATGACCGACAAGGTGAATACTTTCCAGCTGATCATAACGGACGGGCTTGACCCTATCCTGCCTACCGGGAATAACATCGGTTTCAATTACGGGGATATGCAGTGGACAACCGGTGCAGCTTCCGGTGGGGTTAATGGTTTTGGAGGAACCAGCACAGGAGCATCACCGGCAACAGTTGGATTGAACAAAGGTGATGGTATTAATTATATCCAGATGGGAAGATTTGATAGCCCGGGCCTGCAATATGATGGCGGTTATGGTGGCGAGGATGGAGTTGACTGGCTGGATAATCAGTCGTTTTACTTTAACGCCTGCAGCTCTACGAACATCGCACCTATTTCAAGCGGACTCAATAATTGTGATACGATCAATATTTGCGCTTCCGGCGATACGCTTATCCTTAACGGGCTGTTCCTTGCGCCTGAGATCGGCCAGACGACATCACTTGGCATCAACCTGAACGGCATGCCTGGTGCGACCATACTTTCCAATACATCGGGCAATTCCGCAAACGGACAGGTGCAGATCATATCAAGCCCTGCAAATGCCGGTTATCATTTAATAACATTTACTGCTACTGATAATGGCACTCCGGCAGCTACCACGGTAATAAATGTGAATGTATTTGTTGATACAACAGGGCTCGCAGGCTTCAATCCCAATATTGCCGGGAACTTTGAGTTCTGCGAAGGCAGCCAGGGAACACTTAGTGTAACGCCTGCGACATTCGACAGTTACATCTGGAACACGGGTGAAACAACAACTTCAATCCAGGTGGATTCCAGCGGTCAGTACTGGGTGACCTCAGTCGAGAACGGGTGTTATAAAACCAACGTGGTGGATGTGATTGTTAATCCTTCACCAACACCCCTGATCGCAGGTTACGCATATGCCTGCGGAGGTTCAACAAACCTTTATTCCGACTCGCTTATCTACGCTTCTTATTCCTGGTCCAATGCAAGCACCAATGATTCCATTAATGTCGGTTTCGGAACTTATACACTTACAGTTACAGATACAAATGGCTGTACAGGAGTTTCTGCACCGGTTACGGTTACTGCTCCCGTGCCTCCGGTGATCTCCGGTGTTACAGCATTTTGTAACGGTGATTCGGCAACACTTACAACCACTATCAATTATGCTACCTATAACTGGTCAACGGGCAGCACGAATCATTCTATAACAGTCGGTACCAGCGGCCCTTACACTGTTACGGTTGTTGATATAAACGGCTGTACGATCACTTCTGCGCCATTCGCGGTTTCCCCTTTCAATTATTCCCTCACCGCAGGTGGCATCACTTCTTATTGCTCCGGGAACAGCATATTGCTGACCGCAGCGGCCAACCCGCCTTCTGGGGCGAATTATTCCTGGACGAACGGATCATCATCTTCAACAGCCAGCGTTAATACGGGAGGAAATATAACTGTTACCCTTACCTATGCAAACGGATGTACTGCCGATACCACGATGACTGTTCCTGCACCGGTTCCTGCACCTACACCCGTGATCCTGGGAACTTTCTTTACCTGTAACGCTGATCTCGCAACAATATATGTTGATTCATCTGCTTTATATTCTTCCATCACCTGGTCGAACTCCAGTACGAACGATACAGTGGTAGCAGGAAGCGGGACGTATTTTGTTACTGTAAGCCAGAATGGCTGCTCATCATCCTCAGCACCGGTAACCATTGTGAATGCAAACCCGCTTGTGGATATCACAGGGACATTATCATTCTGCCCGGGAGACAGTTCCGTTCTTGTTGCAAATGCGAGCATTCCTGCAGGAGCAAATTACATGTGGTCCACACTACAGGATACAACAGCAATTACTGTAAATTCAGATGGTGATTATTTCGTTACAGTAAGTTACAGTAATGGTTGTTCCGCAGCAGATACTGTTACCGTAAGCCAGTTCAGCAAGCCCAGCGCGGCTTACTCCACTTCTCCGCCTGATGTGATCTTTCTTGGAAATACAATCCAGTTCACTGATGCATCGCTTATCGCGGCAGGAAATATAACAAACTGGTATTGGCATTTTGGTGATAGCACGGGAAGCTGGTCATTCCTTGAAGACCCCTCACATCTTTATGCTTCGGCAGGAACATATACGATTATTCATGCCGTGCAGAGTGAGAATGGCTGCTGGGATACGATCAGCGGTCAGTATAACGTGATCACCGAGCTGCAGATCCCGAATGTATTCACACCGAATGGTGACGGTAAAAATGACCTGCTGGCATTCAGGAATATAGAATACTTCCCGGGAACAGCTTTAACGGTGTTTAATCGCTGGGGAAGCAAAGTATATACAAGCACAGACTATCATAATGACTGGAACGGGGGAGGACATTCAGAAGGCGTATATTACTTTGTGCTCGAAGGCCCTGAGCTGAAAGAGCCAAAGTACGGATATGTCCAGATCATAAATCAGTAAAAAAGAAACCCTTGTCACAGCGACAGGGGTTTTTTATTTCAACAAACTATATTCTGTAGCTACAGTTCGATGCATGTGAAGGTAATTTTGCTTCATGCAGATACTCATTAAACTATATAAGGACCAAACCCCGCGGATCGGGATCATTTATCCATCAGAATACCAGGCAGCTAAATCATTCGAGCAATTGCTCAATGAACACAGGGAAGAGACATTTCATGCTGCAATAGAGCTGGTAAAAGGCGCTATCACGCTGTCGCTGAAATCTGTAAATGGCAGCGGGCATATCGTGTATAAAGACCTGGAATTTAAAGTGGAGCAGTTAAAACGTTTGCAGGCTTTTTGCAAAAACGAAACCGCAATGGAATTTGTCCATGTTTATAAGAAAGCAACCGGGGTGTTTATTCCCAAAATACGGAACAAAGCCCCGGAGTTGATAAAGATCAGCGGTTATGAGATTGTGTATTGAGTGAAAACGTATTAACATGCATATTTGAAAATCCGTGCTATATTTATTAAGGGTATGAGTAAAGCTTTTTAGAAACTGCTCCTATTTATAAAGTTATGCCCCATTGCTCGGTGTATAGCCCGACACAATTATCTCCTCGACAATTTGGATTCCATTGACAATTTAGTTATCTTTGACGTAAGTAACGTAAAACGGCAGTATGCTTATATCATTTGGTGACAAGGACACTAAGAAAATATGGGAAGGTGAACGAATTAAGGGTTTGTCGACCGAAATACAGGAAATGGCGCGGAGAAAACTGAGAATGTTAAACAACTCTCAAGATCTGACAGATTTGCAAGTTCCGCCATCGAACCGACTTGAAAAATTAAAAGGGAACTATAAAGACTTTTATTCAATTAGAATTAACAACCAGTGGCGCATAATTTTCAAGTGGAATAATGGTAATGCTGACCAAGTGGAAATAATTGATTATCACTAAACAACCGAAATGAAAAAATTAAAAAACATACATCCCGGAGAAATTCTGCAAGAAGAATTTTTGTTGCCTCTGGAAATTACAGCCTATAAACTTTCTAAAGACATTGGAATTCCCCAGACACGCGTTTCGGCAATCATAAAAGGGAACAGACGTATTACCGCAGACACCGCACTCAGACTTTCTAAATATTTTGGAAACTCTGCAAAGTTTTGGCTTGGACTTCAGGACGACTTTGACATTGAAGAAGAAAAAAACGAAAAGAAGGCTGAACTGAATGCTATCAAGCAATGTACTCACAACGCAGCATAACATAAGTCTGGCGCCATTTGACGTTATTTCGGAAGAACAAGTATTGAAGGCGACAGAATCATTAAAATTGAATGTGTATTTGTGCGTTGCGCTGAACATGATGATTGGAAAAAAGTAGAATACGCAGACGAAATAGCAAAAGACTGTTGGTGGTCTGTGCAGTACAACCTCGACAATGACCAAATTTACGACTTGAATTTATTTACACGAACTGTTACACAGGTTTACATAGTAAGCGGACTGTTGAATAGATGTTTTGAGTAGGTGATGAACTTTGGCTGATGGCAGTTTTACGATTTCAAAAGGCCACAATGCAACGCCCTAAACCACTAGTAGTAATTATATGAAGGCTAAATACATAATCTTGTTTTTATCAATTTCAAGCTTCGTTTTCGGACAGGTCGAAAGAACTCTTTCCCCGGATGAAAAACAGTTCTATAAAAACCTTATTACAGCATTCCGGGAAAATTCATTAGAAAAAGAAAAAATAGATTGGAGAGATTTTGAAAGGAAAGTTTTAGAAAAAGCTTTAATCCGAAGAGACTCTGCAATCATTTTGGCATTGGATCTTAACGGCAATCCACATACATTTTATAAAACTAAAGGAAGAAATTTATATCAAAGTAATCGTATTGTCCGAACAGATCCTGCTTTCCCGGGAACATGTAATATTAATTTCAAAACAGAACTTCCCGGGATCGGGTATATAGAAGTTCCGGGGTTCGCAACAGACGTCTTTAACAAAGAAGGATCCAGGATCAGGGCGGAAAAATATATTAATGAGATTGTTGATTCAATAAAATCTATTGATCAGCAAAAACTGGATGGGTGGATAATTGACCTTAGAAATAATACGGGTGGAAATATGTGGCCAATGTTGATTGCATTAACTCCTTTCTACCCAAACGGCACTTTAGGATACTTTATAGGCAGCCAAAAAGATGTAAGCTGGAGTCAATCGAATGGTCAAATATGGTATAATGAATCTTCACAAACAAACAAATATTTATCCTCACCAATCTTTTATAAACTAAAAAATAAAAAATTGAAAATTGCTGTGCTAATCGGTCCGCGCACTTCCAGTTCCGGAGAAGCGGTTGCTATCTCCACGAAAAGCATTAAAACGTCCAAAATGTTTGGCTCCAAAACTTCAGGTTTTTCTACCGCTAACAAATCGATCAAAATCGCTGAAGAAGAATATTTAATTGTTACCACCTCAGTAGATGCCGACTGTAATAAGAAAGAATACTGGGACGGAGTAAGCCCCGACATTCTTTGTGATTGTGAGGAAATAACAAGTGAACTGCGCAAATGGTTTTTAGAATAACTAGCACTAACAACGGTTTTTATCGCCATTCGGACATTCCGCTTCGAAAGTGAAGGAAGTTACTTTACTCCAAATATTGTTGCTAATGTAAAAATTGGTTATGTTTTTTGATATTGTCGACCGATAGTAAGAAATCTGCTCATGAGATTTTTCCTTTCAGTGGAAATGACACAGGTTACCTGTCATCTCGAGCGTAGCCGAGAGATCTGTTGCTTATAAATCGTGTTTTGTTGAAGATTAGGATTTTCTCCTTACAGTCAAAATGACAACACACTCCATCACAAAAACATTGGATGACAGAATTCTAAGGCAGCTTCTCCGGCTCCTCCCAAACCTTCTCATACTTCAGGGCACCGCCTTTTCCAAAGAGTCTTAATGCTAGTTCTTTTCCCGCCCCGTCTGCTTTGGTAAAGATCATTTCCCCCATTGATACAATTGGTTTTCCGCTGCCGCTGATCACATTGTACAGGACCTGGTAATTTTTCCCCTTTTCAGAAATGCTGATGTTCACTTCAGGAATATTATTGCCGCTTTCCACCCAGTTGATATTGCAATCCTTAAGATCATCGATCACTTCTTTTATTGTCCCGTTTGTATTGCCCGCTACCGTCAGCTTCATCTTTATAGTATTCCCGGAGAAAGGAACCAGCTGAGGGAATTCTTCCAGCGCTTTATCCTGGTAGTTGTCATATTCCTTACTTTCATCATCCTCCGCTGATGCGGCAAGCACCTCATAAAGCCGGGCAAGGAATAATTTTTCATTAGTCGTGTCAGTGGGAATCCCGTTGGGTGAATTAAGATCTTTTAGCAACGCGCTGGCTTCAGCATAAGCATCCTTTTCCTCGCCATCAGCCAATTTTAATTTCGTTGAAAAGAGTGAGAAGTATTTTCTTACGGTTTTACGCTTGTCATTCTGCTTGCTGTGGTCACATTTCTTTTGAAAATAAGAAGAGCTGAAATCAGTAAGGAGGTACATGACCTCATCAAACGTAACTGTTGATTCCCCGCAGAAAAGATCATAAATGATCCTCTTTCTTTCAGGGTTAGCAGCAAGCTCATTTACGACAACATATTCCATCATGGTTTTCTGGATCTTGAGGGACAGCAAGTCATACAAACCACTGAAAGAGTACCACCAGCCTTTATCCAGGAATTTCACCTGTTCCATCTGCTTGTCAAGCAGCTGTACCCGCAGAAGATTAATGGTGAATTCATACTGCTGCTGCGTAAGCGTTGTATGGAGATGCAGCTCCTTGAAATTTTGTGCCTTGTCAAGGAAAAATCCTGCGCTGTCCAGCTGGCCGTCATACAGGTAGCTTCGTGCAAGGGCAATGTTGTACCATCCGAAACCAGGAGTGGACCCGCTCATTTCGATCTTATCACTCACCATGCTGAGGGCATCCTTGGTCCGCCCACCATAAATGTAAATGGAAGGAAGATAATAATCAGCTTCGCTTAATGCATGTTCGCGACCGGTATAAGGCATGGAGTAATAAAGAATGGCGCTGTCAATATTCCCCATCTCATGCTGCATGTTGGCATAATTGCTCCATGAGACCCTGTTGCCTTCAATCAGCCGCTGGTAATGGTATTCAGCGCTGTCGTAATTTGTCATGTAACAATGCATCAGGGCGAGGTTGTGCTCTACTGCAAGAATATCATCAGTGCTCTGCTGCGTCCCGAACCAATAATCATTTACCGGCCTGTTGTATTGAATAAGGTCCAGCTGGTGATAACAGCAGCGGAATGCCATCTCCTCGTTTTCTTCCACAGAGTTCTTCAGGAACTTATATTTCTCTGAAGTGAAAAAGCGGTTGCGGTGATAGATCCAGGCACGTTCATTATAAATATTAAAATAATCTTTTTGAAAATGGAAGCTTTCTATACGGTCAAGCAGCGCCATGGTGGAGTCTGGCATCTCTATGCTGTTATAGCAGTTCTGGAGTGCGTAAGCAATCGTATAGAGGTCCGACATCCGGACCTGGTACTGGTTATAATAAATAAACGAAGAATAGATGTTCTTCAGCTGTGAGCCAAAGTCCTTTTCAAGCAGGTCAAAGGCCTTCCGCAAGGGTACTGCGGCAAATTTATATCCGAGGTAATCCGCACTCCGCTCATATTTATAGATGCCTTCATACATCCAGCCTACATAATAAGTACTGTCGAGGCGGATGAATTCCCTGCTCCGCGGCAATGCATCTTTGTCGGTAGGGGCAACCCCGATTCTTTTTGCATCAATCTCATATCGTTCCGCTGCCTTGTTTTGGCCAAGGCAGGGAATACTCAGGAGAGTGAATAGCAGGAAGAATCCCTGATTAAATATTTTCTTCAGTGCGTGGTGCAAAAGCTGTACGGTTTACGGTTAAGTTGAGTTTACTAAGCCTGTCCAGTTCTTTTCCGATGATCGCAGGCAGGGCTTTTACCCTTGCATCGCGGTTCCGGTAGATCAGCCTGTGATCCAGCACGGCAAGTGTTATTCCGCGAAGGTCATCTTCAGTTACAAAAGTCCTTCCGTTAACAAGTGCAAATGCTTTCAGGCATTTTAAGAAAATGATGCCGCTCCGGATGGAAGCTCCCAAAACAATATCAGGATGATTGCGGGTATCACGGATAATATTTCTTACTGCTGTGATGATCTCATCATGGATAAACACTTTCTCAGTTTCTTCCTGTAAAAAAAGGATCTCCTTCATGCTCAGCACCTGCTTCATATTGTCCTGGTTTTTCTGGATGCCAAGGTAGTCTTTGTAGATATTCAGCTCTGTTGCTTCATCAACATACCCGAAATAGATCTTTATGAAGAAGCGGTCGAGCTGCGCAGCCGGCAGGGGATAAGTGCCTTCCATTTCCACCGGGTTCTGCGTGGCGATGGTAAAGAATAATTTTTCAAGGGGATAAGTTGTTTCGCCCATCGTGATCTGGTGTTCAGCCATACACTCCAGTAAAGCCGATTGCACTTTTGGCGAAGCCCTGTTGATCTCATCCGCAAGAAGCACGTTACAGAATAACGGGCCTTTCTTGAAAACGAATTCTTTTTTTACATCATCGAAAATATGTGAGCCGATCAGGTCCATCGGTAAAAGATCGGGTGTGAACTGGATCCTTTTAAAATTAACCCCCGAGCTTCCTGTTGAGTCTGCAATACTTTTTGCAAGGGTTTTGGCCATTACGGTTTTCCCTGTACCAGGATTGTCTTCCATCAGGATATGTCCCTTCGCAAGCAAAGCGGTGATCACAAACTGGATCTGAGTTTTCTTTCCGCGGATCACCGTTTCCATGTTGTCAACCAGCTTTTGAATATTGGCCAGTGCCTGGTCTATCTGAATGTTCTCTTCCATTGTTAGCTTATTTTAGGTTGTGTAAAGTAGTGAATTGTGTTATAGATGTTGAGGAATTTTGCAAGCCGCGTTTTGAACGGAATTTGCTTTTTAACAGTTTGGATGAAACCAGTATAAGAATTATTGAGTACTTCTGTTTCTGCTGAAGTAAGAGGCATCCGGCTGTATTTTGATTTCTGGTATGCATTGCTGAACTGGTTAAATGATGTTCCGAATTGAGCATCTATCCTGTCTGCAAATTGCTGCGGGCCGTCATAAAGGCGGCTGTGTCCCATTTGATTCAGATAATACAATGAAGCACGGTAACAGTAGTATGCTTTATCTTTTCCACTTCGCTTTGCCCTGCCATTCATCCATTGCCAGATGATCCAGGGACCCAGGAATAATAATAAGACCAGAAAAGCAAGTACAGATAACATGATAATAATAGTCCTCTCCCAATTGATCGGTTCTTTTGCCTTCTCTTCTTTTTGCTTCATTAAGTCCTTTAATGCCGGCAGGATAAGAAGCTTCACTTCGTCAACCGGGGCGGGAACAGGAAGCTTTTGTAATATGGAGGCAAGACTGTCGGTTTCAGAGGCTGTAATTGTTTTCAAGGCTTCGGAATATGAAACGGCTGTAATGTGCATTCCCTTTTTTAAGGTGCTTAATTTAACCGCACCGGTATCTGCACTGATGGACGCGATGGAAACATCGATGGATAATTGTTTTGGTTTTGCCGTTTCATAATCTTTATCATGATACAGCAGCTTGGTGATGATCATGTTTATTGTTTTTGCAGCTGTGTCAAGTGAATTTATTTCTCCATCGGCAACCATGTATGTCTGCGGAATATTCATTGGCGGTGTCCCGTCAGGCTGAGGCGATTGCTGTGTATTCACATCCGGTACTGTGGTATCGAAGTCCATCCAGCCGTAACCATGGAAATACACCTGCACCCATGCATGGGCCTGGTCGGCATAAAACCAATACCACCCCGGATTTTTACTGCTCCTGTCAACTGTCAGGTATCCTGCAGCGACACGTGAAGGAATGCCAAGTGAACGGAGCATGAATAATGTAGCCCCGGCATAATATGCGCAATAACCTTTCCTGTTTTCAAGGAGAAAATAGGTGAGCTTGTTAGCGCTTGGCATTCCCGGGATCCCGGGATTGTCGGAATACTTGAAAAGGGGCTGGCCGAATTCATCCTTGCTGAGGAAGTAATCACGGATGGCGGTGATCTTATCGATCGGGGCAGAGGCAGGTGCCGTAATTTCTTTCGCAAGTTCCGAGATCTTTTTGTACTCCTCATCTTTCGGCATAAACGTATAGTAATCCATGAACTTTTTATCCGGACCTGTCATTTTGTTTATTTTCCGCAGCTCCTCAAACCGTTGTTCCTGGAATTCTGCAAGTTGAGCATTGCCGGCAGGATTGTAAATAAAGTAAGCGCTGTTCAGGTCACTTACCCACATTTTTGCGCGGTATGAGCTCTTGTACTGCTCCTTCACTTCTTTAGGCACCGACATGGGCTGGCAGGAAAAGGCTGTTGACGGGGCAAGAAAAGCATCAGGTGCAAGGGCAACTTTATATACATCGGCACTCACTACTTTTCGGTGTTTGGTTGCATAAGTATTGTTGATCACCGATGAATCCGTTTTCGAAAAATACAGGGGAATTGCGGAAGGATCCGGAGCAAAAAGATCATTGCTCGGCATCAGGCTGTCGCGCTCAAAAGTTTGCGTCAGCGTATCAAATTTGGTAAAATAAAATGCGGTGAAATAAAGTGGGTTAGGGGTAATATTATCCGGGAAATAATTATCAAGCCTGGCTACAAACACAAGCTGCTTATCCTTGCTGAGAGAACCTGTCAGCTTGGTCTGGTCCTTATTGCTGATATTTCCTTTGCCGTCCTTTTTATTCATGTTCTCCCCGCGTTCCCTGCCTTTTTCGGATTGCTGCGGGTTACCGCCCCAATCCCTTTCCACTGCCTGGAAATCATTTTTGAAAACATTGAGGATCAAAAGGAACAGGACAAGAATTACCACCGAAAATCCGGTTAATCTTTTTAGAATGAACCATGTAAATTTCGGCTCATCATCGTTCATATTCCTGATAAGTTCTGCGGTGTAAATTATATACACGGCATACGCAAGGATCGGGACAAAGGCATTTATAAGTGTGTTGACTTTTATATCGGAAATTTTACTCACAACAACTATCTGGATCACCAGCAGGAGGATGCTCCAGATCACGGTGAAGTACCTGGAGCGGCTGAAACCGAAACCGCACAGCCATCCGGTTGAAAAGAGAAAGCTGAATACCATGAACTGGATGGAAAGATAGAACGAATCAAATTCACCGAAAGTGACGCTTCCTGAGAGCTTGTAACAGGAATAGCAAAACATAAAAACAATAAGGGCTGTTGGCAGAAAACGAAAACGGTAGGCATAAAAAATAACCGCAGCAGCCAGCCCGGAGGAAAAATAGATCCCCTGCCTGATCCAGTTGTTTTCAAGAATATCATAAAACCTGTTGATGTCCCAAAGCAAAAAGAAGAGAAGCATAGCAGTTGGCACTGCCAGCAATATCAGCTGGGCAAGCATCTTTTTATAACTATGTACTTTTCCTATATTCATCTTATTTACCTTGAAGTGTTTTATGAAGAATTGCCGAACGTTCATGCATGTCAAGCAATTGTTTCAGCTGTTTCTCATTTTTAATGATCTTTAACCGCAATAGTGAAAGGCTCCACGCACTTTTATGAACGGCTGTTGAATCTTTTTCCTGCTGAACGAAAAGCCATTGGAGCCAGTCGCCCAGGTGTTGTTTACTCAATCCTTCCGTAAGCGGAACAAATACAAATGTAATTTCAGATCCCGAACCTTCGAGCAGGTGCTTCACCTGTTCAGGGTTGCTGAGCGATGAGATGATTACGAGTGATGCATCTTTGGCTTTAACATGATCCCGCAGTTGTTTCTCTGTATGCCAGCTGCTCACGCTGATAGCATAACGTGTTTGCTCTTCATCATTCTCCATCCTGTTTTGCGGGATGTCCTGGTCCGGAATATATTTTACATCAAAACCTTTGGCCGCAAATTGCTTGTAAACCGACCAGCAGATGGTTTTATAATAATTCAGGAAAGGAGAATTGATCACTTCATTGTCCCTGATATCGAAGCTTGAAAAAAAGGACGCATAAAGATACAGGTGAGAGGCATAAGGATCCATTACTTCCGGGATCCTGACTACCAGCTCTTTGTTTTTAGCATAGATCTTCCATACGATACGCCTCACATCATCATTGCTTTCAAAATTCTTATAATTTATGTGTTCGCCTTCTACCTTCTTGATCTCCTCGATGCGAATGCTGGTTTCTTCTGTTTTTCTCGGGAAGGCAGCAATTCCTTCTGTTCGGCTTGCTACAGGATACGTATGGAAATTATTCTTGGTATTCAGCGGTATTGCGAAGGAAAAGAACTGGAAAAAGTCCTCGAAGAATATAACGGCCTTGTCGATCTTGTATTCCCTGATTTCGGGCAGCCGCCAATAATACGTGCCGTTCAGTTCATTGCTGAATAGTTTTTTGGAAGAAGCATCAATCAGTGTGAATTTCTCAGAGAAATGGTCCGGGCCATATTTTAGCCTGATCTTAACAAAACCAAGAAGAGGTTTAAGCACCGGAAGGAGGCGGATCACAATAGGCTGCCCTGCTGAAGTTTTTTCTGCTTTGGCAGGAGTATTAATCTCAAAGCTGATCCGCTGCTTGTTTTTCTTAATGAGGAAATAGACCAGTGGAATAAATGCTGTTATAAAGGCAATGGACAGTAAAATGATACAAAAGCCGGCAGTGAACCTCAGGAGGAGTGAGAATATATCTTTATATGCGGAATCAGGAATGCCTGCTTTGGTTTGCAGCCAGGAATAACCAAGAAAACAGGTGAGTATGAATAATGCGCAGTAAAGCGTGAAGGGGATATAAAACCCGATCCATTTCAAAGAGGTACGCAACTGTTTAATCCGGGAAGCCATTTCTTTAAAATTTAAATCTAACCTGTGCCTTTACCTCTGACTTGATGTTGCCATTAATTGCAGTAAGTGAACCTTCAGAGATCACTTTCCTGTTATCATAAACAACCTGGGAATATCTCAGCCATACCTCAATCCTGCGGGTAACATTGTAATCTACAAGTATATAGAATTTTTGTCCCCGCTCATAATAAGCCGGGATAGAAAAAACACCCGGGATCTCATTTTCGTAGGCGTAAATCCTTGTATCATAATTGTCTGTCTGAAATAAGGCATAGCGTAAGCTGGCGGAAAATTTGCTTCCAACTTTACTGTAGGTAATATCCTGGTAAATCAAGAATCCTTTATTGGTTTTTCCGTCATCGATCCTGTAGTCAACAAATTCCAGCCTGTTCTTTAATTTTACAGAAGGCAGTACAGAAAAGGAAGTATTGATCCTGTAATTCGTTTGGGTATATGGAACTATAAAATCGATCTCATCAATGTCAGCTGCTGTATTCTTAAATTTAGTCCTCGACCTGATCTTAAAATATGCATCAAACCTTTTTGAAGGGGTATAATTGATCTGCGCCATGTAGTCCGTTCCCCTCGATGGTGCATTGACCTGTGACCTGAGCCATGGAAATTCAAAGCGATCGTAATAAGCGGTCAGTGTTATGCGTGATGTGGGTCTGGCAACGATCCCTGCATACAATCCTTTTTCATTTGCAGCAATGGTGTTCTCGGCAAATCCGTTGCTTAGCAGGTTCTGGAAATTAGGCTCATAGTACCGGTGTGTAAGTGTAAAGGATAACCGCGGATCAAGGCTGACCAGGATCCCGTTTACAAATGCTTTTCCTCCATTTTTGCTGATTGCTTCTTCACCGAAGAAATTAAAATTCCGGATGACAAAATTATAATCAAGCCCGATGTTTATGTTTTCACGCGAAGCGAAATCGAACTGGTTATAGGTGGTTAAGCTTTTAGTGTACATGGTATTTAGTCCATAATACATCCCTGTAAGCCCGATGTTGAATTGCGTGCCTTTGTATCCGATATTTCCACCATATATTGATTGTGTGATCGCATGCTTATCGGCTATCTCGCTTATAGTGCTGTGGTAACCTGTTTCCTGCAGGGAGGATATTGCAGCGGCTTCACCATTCTCAAGGGTATCTGTGATATTTGCATCAACTTTTTTTTGTGAATAGAATGCTGTCGCTTCAAATTTCTTATGTCCGAAGGTGGCTGCCCCGCCTCTCAGGAACCTGTTTTCATCCACTGAAGTATATGGCCTGATACCGGCAGCAGATTTTTTAGTACTCATGATATCAGAGCTTTTTCCAAAAGCATACCCGCTCCACATGGTGAGGCCCTGCCCAAACGTTGCCTGGTAATCACCGATTGCGAGTGCTTTAATAAAACGTACATTCCGGATAAAGAAGTGTGCAGAATAAAAATCAAATCCTGTTCTTTGATTTCCTTTTAATCCTTCTTCATACCAGTCGTATTTAAAACGCTGCCTGTCCTTAAAGAAAAGCTCACCCTGGTCTTTCTCAGCGGTTATTCCCCAGCTCACATTTGTACCGTATGAAAAACGATAGCGTGCATAAAGCCGGTCCGGGCTTCCGATATATCGCGAGTTCTGGCTGCTGTAAAGCTTCGCGCTGTCAATTGGAGTGAATCCGCCCAGCTCTTCGATCACACGTGCATAGCGCAGGGTGACGGTATGCGAGCCATCCCTGAACATTTCTTTTAATCCGAAATGCGCAGAGTTGAAATTGTCGGAAACCCTGACGTAAGGCAATATCTTCTGGATCGTTTGCAGGTCAAAGCCACTGATGCCCTGGATTTCATAGATTGTTAAAAGCCGGCCGTTCTTCTTAATGTGTTGGAACAAGTGATTGATCTGGATATCACTCAATAACTGCAGCTGCTGTAATTCTTCTTTTGTGGTATTGTTCAGGTTGATCGGATGTTCTTTGTACTGGTGCAGCGCTTCAAGAAGGTTCGTGTAATCGGCATCCTCATTCTGGCTGTTCTCTGTAATGTTTTCCAGCTGCTGCTGAATATCATTGTCTTCAATTTTAGGAATGATTGTATCCTGTCCGGATGAGCGTGTTGCATCCACGAGAAAAAGAGCAAGCCATAACAAGGCAGTACCGGGCTTCCGGAATCGCGGGAAAAAAATAGAAGTTATGAGCCTGTTTTTTCTCAATTTGCCGTGCTTTTCTTTTCGTTTTTTGCGAAATTATAAGACAGTCCCAGCTGGGGGCTGATCCCCAATACCTGGTGATAGCTTGCAGCGATATCGATTTTAAGGTTTTTCAGGTTCAGGCCGAAGCCGAATGTACTCAGTGTTGGATTAGTAGAGACACCTATACGCAGGTATAGTTCTTTTACAGGAAGGTATTCAATCCCCGCCTTGAATTCTGCTTTGTGGCGGATGTCTTTTTGTGCTTCAGCAGCGAGCCGCACTTTGTCCGAAAAGAGATAATCTGCTCCCAGGCGGATAATGGTAGGAAGACGTTCATCGTCATACGCAGACAGCTTTGATCTCGTTGGATTATAAACATGCGCACCGATGCTGAGGCCCTTTATTGGTTTTGCAAGGATCCCGGCTTCAGCAGCGAGCGTTCCTCTTGTGCCATACCCTTCAGCGATCTTTGTGCTGAGGTAATCCATGGCAATAGCAGCAGAGAATTTGTCCCCGAATGCTTTGGCAAAGGAAAGACTGTATTTGTTCTCGCTATACTGCGCGTAACCGAAATTGGTGATGCCTAATCCGAATGTCCCGGCTTTAAACGGAAGCGCGGCAGCACCACCGCGGACACTTATTTCCTTTACCAGGAACCGGTTTTCATAAGATACGCCTGCAGAGATTTCTTTTAAAAACCCGAGTCCTGCCTGGTTATGGTGTGCGCTCCACACATCACTGAATGAAACAGAGGCATTTCCTAATGCGGCAGACCTCGGGCCTATGGCATAATCCTCATTTCCGGCAATTGCATGGAAAGACAGGCCTGAAGCAAAAATTAATGCGAGTGTGTTTTTCATTTAAAAAATCAATTCACTCCAAAGGTCACTAACTAACGTTTGCAGGATGTTAATTAAATATTAATTGATAGCAGCGGTGCTTAATTCGTTTTATAGTCGAATTTAATTTCCGACAGCTCCTTGTTTGCTTTAAGGATCTTGTTTTTCAGGTTCTCTTTATAATCGAGCACTTTCTTAAGAAGCTCGTCATCTCCTGCTGCCAGGATTTGTACAGCCAGGATTCCGGCATTCTGCCCGCCATCAAGCGCGACCGTTGCAACTGGGATTCCCGGAGGCATCTGGAGAATGGAAAGGACAGAATCCCAGCCATCAATAGAGATGGATGAACGGCATGGAACACCGATAACAGGAAGAGGGGTAAAGGCTGCAACAACTCCCGGTAAATGTGCTGCTCCGCCAGCCCCGGCAATTATTACACGGATCCCTTTGGAATGCGCAGTTTTTGCAAACTCGGCAACCTGCTCAGGAACGCGGTGTGCGCTCAGTGCATTGATCTCAAATGGGATCTTGAATTCGTTAAGGATCTTAGCAGCTTCCTGCATGATAGGCATGTCTGATGTGCTGCCCATGATAATGCTCACTTTTGGTGTCATAGATTTTGTTTTTTTATTTTAGTCGTCAGGGCCGTAAAATTACCTTTTTAGCGCGAAGAATAAAATAAAAAGCCCCCGTTTTTTAAAGGATATTTTCCTTAAATTCGCAGTTCAAATTGGCTGTATGGGTAAAGTAACATTAAAAGATAAAACATTCAGGGTAAATATTCCTGCAGGGGAAATAAATAAAGCGGTTGGTGAGCTTGCCCACAGGATGAATATTGAACTGAAAGATAAAAAGCCATTGTTTCTTGCAGTGCTGAACGGTTCTTTTATGTTTGCTTCCGACCTGATGAAGAAACTCACTATTGATTGCGAGATTTCATTTGTGAAAGTTTCCTCTTACCATGGCACATCAACAACAGGTTCTGTTAAACAGCTGATCGGCCTGAATGAAGATATAAAAGGAAGAACTGTGGTGATTATTGAAGATATTGTTGATACGGGCCTTACTATTGAAGCGGTTGTTAATCAGCTCGAAGAGATGGGCCCTGCCGAAATAAAGATCGCCACGCTTTTATACAAACCGGAAGCCTATCGTAAAAAGATTGAACTGGATTACGTGGCGGTTGTGGTGCCTAATGATTTCCTTGTAGGTTACGGATTGGATTATGACGGACTTGGAAGGAATCTGCCGGATATTTATGTGCTTGATAACTGAACCATAGAGTCGGAGATTTGCAGGGTTGAAGAGTTGGCAAACCGTTACTGAGAATTATTGTAAATCATAATAGATCCTATACTTTATTCATAAAATCCCTAATTCACTAAATCTCAAATAACCATGTTAAACATCGTATTATTCGGCCCTCCGGGTGCAGGAAAAGGAACTCAGTCAGAAAAATTAATTTCGGCTTATCAGCTTGTTCATCTTTCCACCGGGGATATTCTTCGCGGTGAGATCACTGCAGGAACAGAGCTTGGACTGGAAGCAAAAAAACTGATGGACCAGGGGATTCTTGTTCCTGATGAGGTTGTTATCGGGATGATCAGCTCTAAGCTTGATCAGAACAGGGATGCAAATGGTTTTATATTCGATGGTTTTCCAAGGACAACCGCACAGGCCGAAGCTCTTGATAAATTATTAAAAGAAAAGAATACAGGTATTTCCATGATGCTTGCACTTGAAGTGGATGATGAGGAACTGACCAAGCGTTTGCTCCTCAGGGGTGAGAACAGCGGCAGGCCCGATGATCGTGATGAGGAAGTGATCAGGAAGCGGATCAGCGAATATAATAATAAGACAGCACCGTTAAAGGATTATTATATGGCACAGAATAAATATCGTTCCGTGCACGGTATGGGCAGCATTGATGAAATATTTGAAGGCTTGTGCAACGCGATTAATTTCAGCCAGAGCGAAAGGACACCAAAGGAAAAACCTGCTGAAGAACCGAAAGGCATTGTTGCGAAAGTAGTGGATATGGTGACCAATATTTTTTCAAATGATGATGAAAAACCAAAGAAAGTAGTTACGAAGAAGAAAGCGGGGAAAGCAGCTCCGGATAAGGTAAAAGTGGCTTCAAAACCTGCTGCAAAAAAAGAAGTTAAACCGGCAGCAAAAGCCCAGGTGAAACCTGCTGATAAAAAGGGAATTGCCCAAAAGAAAATTAAAACTGCGGCTAGGGCAGTAAGGCCTTCTGCCGTAAAAAAAGCTGCTGCGAGGAAAATGGAATCTAAAAAAGTTGCAGCAAAAAAGCCGGTTAAGAAAGCAGCTTTTAAAACTACCGTTAAAAAAACAGTGAAAAAGGCTGCAAAGAAAGTTGTAAAGAAAACTGCAAAGAAAGCCGTTAAAAAGGCGGTAAAAAAAACAGTAAAAAAGGTTATAAAAAAAACAGCTTCTAAAAAAATCATCAGGAGAGCAGTACCTAAAAAAACATCTAAAAAGCTTACTCCAAAAAAGGCAGTGAAAAAGGTGGGAAAAAAGATTATGAAAAAAGTTGCTAAGAAGACAGTTAAGAGTAAAAGAAGATAGAGTATATTCTTATCGGAGTGCAGCGCATATTTCCCGACTCTGCTCGAAATGACAACACACGGACTTGCAAACGCAGATTCGTAAATTAGTTTTTAATTCATTTATTAGTACGATAGAAGGGTATGGATACAAATTTCGTTGATTATGTTAAAATATGCTGCCGCTCAGGAAAGGGTGGCGGAGGTTCTGTCCACCTGCACAGGAGCAAACTGACTTCCAAAGGAGGGCCTGATGGAGGTGATGGAGGCAGGGGCGGTCATATAATCGTACGCGGGAACAAGCAGTTCTGGACATTGATCCACCTGAAGTACCGTAAACATGTTATCGCGGAAGATGGCGGCAGTGGCGGCAGTGCGAGGATGACAGGCAAGGAAGGGAAAGACGAGATCCTTGAAGTGCCTTTGGGAACAATCATCAAAGATGCAGAAACAGGTGAGGTGGAAGCCGAAGTAACTGATGATGGCCAGGAGATCATCATTGTGCCCGGAGGAAGGGGCGGATTAGGCAATGATCATTTTAAATCATCGACCAACCAGACCCCAAGATATGCACAGCCGGGAGAAGACGGAAGAATTGAGTGGAAGATCCTGGAGCTAAAAGTCCTTGCGGATGTCGGACTTGTCGGTTTTCCGAATGCCGGAAAATCTACGTTGTTGTCTGTTGTTTCAGCCGCAAAGCCGGAGATCGCTAATTATCCGTTTACTACGCTGGTCCCTAATCTTGGGATTGTTCAGTACCGTGATTATAAATCTTTTGTAATGGCGGATATCCCCGGGATCATTGAAGGGGCCCATGAAGGAAAAGGGATCGGGTTGCGCTTCCTGAGACATATAGAGCGGAATTCCACTTTATTGTTCCTTATTCCTGCCGATGCAAATGATATTATTAAAGAATACAAGATCCTTCTTAATGAGCTTGACCAGTTTAATCCCGAGCTGCTTCACAAGAAAAGGATAGTCGCCATCTCCAAATGCGATATGCTGGATGAAGAGCTGCTGGCGGAATTGCAAAAGGATATGAAAAAGCGTTTTAAGGATAAGACGATCCCGCTTCATTATATTTCGGCCCAGTCGGGGCAGGGAATTGTAACGCTGAAAGATGAGATATGGAAACAGCTGAACAGTAAGGAAAACAGTTTCGACTATTAATTCTTTTAAAACATGGAATGGATATTATTAACACGTTAAAGGATCTTGATACACAGCTTTTCCTGTTCCTGAACAGTAAGCACAATTCCTTTTTCGATCCGGTCATGTTTTGGGTAAGCCATAAATTTTTCTGGATCCCGCTTTACCTTTTTTTTCTCTTCCTCGCCTGGAAGTATTATGGTAAAAATGTATGGCTTGTTGCAATTGCAGCAGGTTTGGCCATACTACTTGCTGATCAGATCTCCGTACATGCTTTCAAGAATATCTTTCTCAGGTACCGGCCCTGCCATAACTGTGAAATTGGTTCCCAGGTCCATCTGAACGGAGGCCGTGGAGGAATGTACGGTTTCATATCTTCACACGCTTCAAATACATTCGCACTCGCCATGTTGTTGTGGCTGCTTTTCAGGAACAAAATGAAATATTTCGGCTTTTTTGTTTTTCTCTGGGCTGCGTTCGTTTCCTACAGCAGGATCTATAATGGTGTGCATTATCCTGCTGATATCATTGCAGGAGCCATCGTAGGGATGGGGATCGGGGTTGTTGTATTTAAATTATTTTCTTTCATTGAAAATAAAATAAGCAGGAATGAAAAGATCCATTAGCATTATTTTACTTCTGTTGTATTTTTCTGGAGCTGCCCAGGATACGGATATAAATATTCTTAAAAGTATTCATAAAGGCAGGAATCAAAACCTTGACGGAGTTTTCAGGTTCAGCACGCATTCAGTAACACCGGTAAGCATCGCACTGCCAATAACAGTTCTTGTCCTGGGGCGCATACAGCACGACAGTATCAAGAGGAATAAAGGAATTACAATTGGTGCCTCGATCCTGCTGGCAGCAGGAATTACTACAGGAATGAAATACATTGTCAATCGCCCGCGACCTTACATAACATATCCGTACATACAAAAGCTGACAAATGAAAGGACACCTTCATTTCCTTCCGGTCACACTTCAGATGCATTCGCAACAGCCACTTCCATCAGCCTCGCATATCCTGAATGGTATGTAGTGCTCCCTTCGTATCTTTGGGCGGGTTCAGTAGGCTATTCCCGGATGCACCTGGGTGTGCATTATCCTGGTGATGTGCTGGCAGGAGCGCTCATCGGAGCAGGCACATCGTACGTATGTTTTAAAGTGAACCGATGGATACAAAAGAAATATTAATTTAATTTTAAATCAAACCCGGATGAATCTCTTTTTGGTATTTTTGGGAGGTGGACTTGGAAGTCTTTTACGCTACGGAATCTCCGAAGTGGTAAAGCATAATTTCCGTGCTGCATTTCCGTTAGCAACTTTTTGTTCTAATGTGATCAGCTGTATAATCCTGGCTTTAACAATCGGTCTGTTTTCTGAGAAACTGGGAGCAAATGCGTCTTTGAAAACATTCATTATTGTAGGTTTCTGCGGAGGCTTTAGCACATTCTCTACTTTCAGTTTTGAAACCGTGGAGCTCATGCGCTCAGGAAATCTCCTGCTGGCAGTCGTTAATATAATCCTCAGTGTGGGCGCATGTACAGCACTTGTATGGTTCTTAAGTAAACAAACAATTTAAGTTAAATATTTACATGAATAAACTAAGAAAAATCACATTAGCCTGCTTAATTATTGCTGCTCCTGTACTGATCTCCTGGGGCTCATTCGGACATGAGCACATTAACCGGGCCGCGGTTTTCGCGTTGCCGGAATCAATGCTTTCCTTTTTTTATAACCACATTGACTTTATTACACAGGAATCAACTGTGCCTGATCTGAGAAAGTATACACTGAATGACAAGGCAGAAAACCCAAGGCATTTTGTGGATTTGGAAAATTTCGGGTCAATTGATAGTTTGCCGAAAAGCATGGAAGAAACGAAAAAAAGATTTGATGAAAAATTCCTCCAGTCGAACGGGATCCTTCCATGGTATATGCATGACCTGATGGAAAAGCTTACAAAAGCAATGAAAGAAAGGAAGAAAACGGAAATACTTTTTATAGCGGCAGATCTTGGCCATTACATCGGGGATGCGCATATGCCATTGCATACATCAGCAAATTATGACGGACAGCTGACAGGCCAGAAAGGCATACATGCTTTGTGGGAATCACGGCTTCCGGAAATGTTCGGGAAGGATTATAATTATAATGCCCCTTCTGCAAAGTATATTGAGGACGTAGATAAGGAGATCTGGAGGATCATTTTTTCTTCCCACAAGCTTAAGGATACGCTCCTGTTCATTGATAAAGAATTAAGAACAAAAACTGCAGAGGATAAGTTATTCAAGACCGGATCTGATGGCAAGGTACTTAAGAGCAAATACGGACAGTCTTTGTATACGGAGGAGTACGCAAACCAGCTGCATGTTTCATTGAACGGAATGGTTGAAAAGCAGATGAAGGCCTCAGTTGCAGCAGTTGCCGATTTCTGGTACACAGCATGGGTTAATGCCGGAAAGCCTGATCTTTCTTCTTTAGATCCGGCAGAGCTTACCAAACAAAACAGTAAGTCTTTGAAGATGGAAATGAAGCTGTGGAAAAAAGGAAAGCTGTTCGGAGTAGAAAGTGAAAAAGAATTTTAATTTTTGAAAATAGAAAGATATGAGAACATCCTGGAATATAGTATTTGCAT
The DNA here is from genome assembly GCA_036386835.1 of Bacteroidia bacterium. Classification (GTDB taxonomy): domain Bacteria; phylum Bacteroidota; class Bacteroidia; order 2-12-FULL-35-15; family 2-12-FULL-35-15; genus 2-12-FULL-35-15. The sequence continues at coordinate 92,589 of DASVUX010000028.1, read as the reverse complement.
TTTTATCGCTGTCCCTTTCTGCACAAAAAAAAGACCCTGTGCCTGTTAAGCCGAAGCTTGTGGTGGGAATCGTTGTTGACCAGATGCGTTATGATTACATTTACCGTTACTGGAATAAATTCGGTACTGATGGGTTCAAACGCCTGGTGAATGAAGGTTATTTCTGCAGGAACACAAACTTTAATTATGTGCCGACTTATACAGGCCCCGGTCACGCATCTGTTTATACAGGAACAACCCCTTCAGTCCATGGAATAATTGCAAATGACTGGTATGATAAAAAAACAGGAAGAAACCTGTATTGTGCAGAAGATAATTCCGTTTCAGGTGTAGGTACTACAGCCAATGAAGGTAAACGTTCCCCTGTAAATAATCTTTCAACCACCATCACAGATGAATTACGCATTTCCAGTAATATGAAGTCGAAGGTGATCGGCATTGCGTTAAAGGACCGTTCGGCAATTATGCCTGCCGGCCATGCTGCGAATGCCGCTTACTGGTATGACGGGAGTGCCGGTGGCTTTATTACAAGTACTTATTATATGAAGGAATTGCCTGCCTGGGTACAGGACTTTAATAAAAAAGAGCTTCCGAAAAAATATCTGTCCCAGTCCTGGAACTTATTGTTGCCCCTTGATCAATACACAGAAAGCCTTCCTGACAATAATAAATATGAAGGATACCTGAAAGGTGAGACAGGCCCTGTGTTTCCTCATGACCTTCCTGGATTAATGGCTGCCAATGGCGGACTTAACCTGATCAGAAGCACTCCATTCGGAAATTCTTATACGAAAGATTTCGCTATCGAAGTAATCAAGAATGAAAACATGGGTAAATCCGGTGCAACAGATTTTCTTGCAATCTCTTTTTCTTCACCGGATTATATCGGTCATACCTGGGGGCCGAACTCTGTGGAACAGGAGGATGATTATTTAAGACTGGATAAGGACCTTGCGGAGTTCCTGAAATTCCTTGATACACAGCTTGGCAAAGAAAATGTACTGGTCTTTTTAACAGCCGACCACGCTGCACCCGAAGTTCCATCATACCTGATAGACCTTAAGATCCCTGCAGGGTATGTTGATGAAGGCAAAATGAATGCTGATCTCAAAGGGTATCTGAAATATCTTTATGGTGATACGCTTGTCCTGTCCATGTCGAATCAACAGGTATTCCTTGATCACAAAGCCATAGAGCTGAAAAATCTTAATCTTAAGCAGGTACAGGAAAGCTGCACGGCACTTTTGCAAAAGATGGATGGCGTTGCCGAAGTCCTTACTGCGACTACGATGAATAATTCTTCTTTTACGGAAGGCGCCAGGTACCTGATGCAGAACGGCTACAATGCAAAAAGGTCCGGGGACATACTTATCAATTATCAGCCTGCCTGGGTGGATTATCACCGTACAGGCACCACCCATGGCTCTCCTTACAGCTATGATACCCATGTACCGTTGATTTTTTACGGATGGAATGTAAGCCCGGGAAGCTCTGCAGACCAGGTAAATATTACAGATATAGCTGCCACCCTTGCAATGATGCTGAATATCCAGTTTCCCAACGGCTGCACAGGAAAGCCAATACCAGCCTTAATTAAATAATGACAGGAGTAAAAGAAAAAATATTTACCCGGACCATCTGGATGCTCTCACTGGTGAGCCTCTTTAATGATATCGGGAGTGAGATCCTGATCCCTGTCATGCCGATATACCTGAAGTCGATCGGTTTCACTGCTTTGTGGATCGGGATCCTGGAAGGTTGTGCGGAAGCTGTTGTCGGTATATCGAAAGGGTATTTCGGAAAACTCTCTGATGAAAAAGGAAGACGTTTGCCATTTATTCAGTTAGGTTATGGGCTTAGTGCGCTGGCCAAACCATTAATGGCGGTGTTCACTTTCCCCGCATGGATTCTTTTTGTGAGGACAGGCGATAAGCTTGGTAAAGGTCTGAGAACAGGTGCAAGGGACGCTATGCTTTCCGATGAGTGTTCAAAGGAAAACAAAGGGAAAGTCTTTGGTTTACACCGCTCAATGGATACAGTTGGCGCAGCCATCGGACCCCTGCTGGCGCTTCTTTTCCTTTATTATTATCCTGGACAGTATAAAGAATTATTCCTACTGACTTTTATCCCTGGAGCTGCTGTGATAGCGCTGACATTCCTTATAAAGGAGAAAAAACTTCAGCCGGTTGTAAATTCAAAAAAAGGAAATTTCTTTTCTTTCTTTTCTTACTGGAAAACAGCTTCGGCAGAATACAAGAAGCTGGTTACCGGGCTGCTGCTGTTTACACTGTTTAACAGTTCGGATGTTTTCCTGCTGCTGATGGCTAAATCAGCGGGGATGGATGACCTTCATGTTATCGGTGTATACGTATTCTATAACCTGGTGTATGCCTTGTTTGCTTACCCGGTTGGAATAATAGCGGATAAGATTGAAATGAAGAAGACGTTTATTTCAGGCCTGTTATTATTTGTAATAGTTTACACCGGGATGGCATTTTTGCAGAACGAAGTAATGATGTATGTACTGTTCTTTATCTATGGAATTTATGCTGCTGCAACAGACGGAGTTTCAAAAGCGTGGATTGCAAACGCTGTTCCTTCATCTGAGACCGCTACAGCTATAGGGTTCCATGCCAGCTGGGCCAGTATTATAGCGCTGGCGTCAAGTTCGCTTGCAGGTTTGATCTGGGTTACTTTTAACCCTTCGTTCATGTTCCTCTTCTCCGCTGCCGGTGTAGTACTGGTTATACTATTCCTGGTTTTCCGGAGGGAACGTAATTAGAAGAATTATTTCATTTTCTCAAAGGCTTCAGCGAACCACAGAAGTTCCTTTAAAAATACCGCTGCTTTTTTATCAGTTGCTTCTTTATTAATGGCATTGCCGTTTTCATCGAAGCTTTCCTGGACAACCGGGACAGGGAAAGAAGCTGCAGGGACAGCTTTTATTTTCAGGAAAATGCTTTGGAGTAAAGCGAGCGCATTCACACCTGAATGAGCCCCGGAAGATACGCTAACCAGCCCTACAGGTTTATGGTGCCATTCATAATAAAGGAGGTCTATTGCATTCTTTATACTTGCAGAATATCCTCCGTTGTATTCTGGAAAAACAACGATCACAATATCTGCGGAGCTTATCTTCTCAGAAAACATCTGTTCTTTACTTCCGGGTGAAGGCATCTTCGACAGGCGTTCTTCAAGGATTGGAAAGTTGTATTCCTTAAGATCAATGATCTCGGGTTCACCGAGCTTATTGCCGGAGATAAAATTGTTGAAATATTCTGCGACACGATGGCTTTGCCTGCCTGTTCTCACACTTCCCGAGATAATAGCAATTTTCATAATAAGTAATATTTATAATTTAACAAGCACACTTTCTGTTTTCTCAAGCATCTCATCGGTAAAGTCAAGGTGGGTGACGAACCTGATGGCCTGCTTTCCGAACCCGACAGCTTTGATATTATGGGAAGCCAGCTTCGCAACAAACTCTTCAGGCTTCAGCTTATCATTAAGATTAAAGATGATGATATTCGTATCAACGGGAAGAACATTCTCAATGTAACTTAATTTGCTCATAGCAGCTGCCAGGTGCTTAGCCTTCGCATGATCTTCTTTTAAGCGTTCAATATTATTATCCAGCGCGTAGATCCCGGCTGCGGCAAGATACCCGGCCTGGCGCATGCCGCCCCCAAAAACTTTCCTGATCCTGCGGGCATTACGGATCATTTCCCTGCTGCCTAGCAAAAGCGAACCTACAGGTGCTCCGAGGCCTTTGGAGAGACAAACGGATATGGAATCGAATATTTTACCAAGATCCGATGCCTTGTAATCACTTTCAACGATCGCATTAAAGATCCGTGCTCCGTCAAGATGATATTTAATATTGTTTTGTTTGCATACGGCTGCAAGCTCCTGCATCTGCTGAAGGGAATAGTAACTGCCTCCAGCCCTGTTTGCGGTATTTTCAATACTTACAAGACTCGTTCTTGTAAGCCAGTCGAGCGAAGGGTTTATACTTTCCACAACCTGCCGTGCAGAGATCCTTCCCCGTTCACCCTGGATCAGTTTTGCCTGCACCCCGGAATTAAATGCTATTCCGCCACCTTCATAATTGTAAATATGGGCAGTAGCATCACAAAGAACTTCATCTCCCGGCTGAGTATGGATCTTAATCGCGATCTGGTTGGTCATTGTGCCAGACGGACAATATAAGGCCGCTTCCATGCCGAATAGTTCAGCCGTCTTTTTTTCAAGTGCGTTCACTGTTGGTTCTTCTGCAAATACATCATCGCCAACTTCGGCATTGAACATGGCTTCGAGCATAGCCCTGGATGGCTTGGTAACTGTATCGCTGCGGAGATCTATTATCATTTTTTCAGGTTTGTATGTTTGTTTGATCAGAGTTTCCTTGCGATCATTAACCCATCGCGTAAAGGTAAAAGCATATGCTCAACTCTTTTATCATTATGTACTTTTTTATTGAATGCATCTATCAGCATAGTATCCTGGTCTTTGTTCTTTTCCAGGTTGAGGACCTTTCCGCTCCATAGCACATTGTCTGCGATAATGAAACCGCCGGCATTCACTTTGTCAAAGACCAGGTCATAATAGTTGGAGTAATTTTTTTTGTCGGCATCAATAAAGACAAGGTCGAATTTTTCATCCAGTGAAGGAATAATCGCTGCTGCGTCCCCTATATGAAATTCGATCTTGTTCTCAAGACCTGCTTCTTTAAAATAAGACCTTACCATGTATTGAAGTTCCTCGTTAATGTCGATTGTAAATAATTTGCCGTCATTTTTTAACCCTGCTGCCAGGCATACCGCTGAATAGCCGGTGTAGGTACCTATCTCCAGAACCCGTGAAGGATTTATCATATTGCTGATCATTGTAAGGAAGTTGCCCTGCATGTGGCCGGAAAGCATTCTTGGCTGCATGACTTTGGCATGCGTTTCCCTGTTGATCTTTTTTAGTATGCCGCTTTCATCATTCGAATGGGCAAGTGAATACTCTTCAATTCCTTTATTCAAAAAATCCATCTCCAAAAGTTTATTAACGAAAATACACATTTAAACCTTTCAATAAAAAACAGAAGCTATAATTGAGAAACATGTTGATTTTGCTGGTTCGAACGAATGCGTAGCTGCAACATTTGCCCCCTTTATTAACGCAGTTGTGTTTATAAGTTTGAATCACTCAAAGTTGTTTCATTTCCATTTATCTCCAATTTAGTGCATCTTATTTAGAGTCCTCTTGCTCCGGTAAAAATATATTTATGAGAAAAATAATATTTGCTATTTCCTTTTTGATAGTGTTTGTAGGCTCTTCAGCCTTGCTGGCACAAAAGGATATTGCTCCTAATCTGAAGGCACTGAATAAAGAAGATAAATCAAAGCTCGAAAGTGCAGAGTACTTTTACAGTGAAGAAAATTATTTAAGGGCGCTTCCTCTTTATATGCAGCTGGCGAGTGCTTATCCATCGGAATTGTATTTTCGCTACAAGACCGGGATCTGCCTTTTATATAAGAGTGATGAGAAGGAAAAATCCATCCAGATGCTTACACAGGTAGCGGAAAGCGCTCCGAATGCACCTGATATTGATTTCTACATCGGGAGAGCGTACCATCTTAATTATAAGTTTGACGAAGCTATCAAATCTTTTAAGAAATATCTCGCTACGGCCCCTCCTATCAACCAGAGGCTTCTTACCGAGCGTTATATTGAGAACAGTAAGAATGGGAAAGCGTTTATTGAGCTGAAGGTGAAATGTGAGATTACCAATGTAGGTAATGTGATTAATACAGAGAACCAGGAATATGTTCCCGTAATTTCTTCGGATGAATCGGTGCTTATTTATACATATACAGGCCCGAATAGTACCGGGGGATTAATGGATGATGATTTTAACCCGGACCCTAATGGAAATTATTATGAAGATGTATTTATCTCTCATCGTCTCGGTGATTCATGGCTTACCCCGGAGAGTATCGGAAGCAGCATCAATACGAAAAATCATGATGCCAGTATCGCCCTGTCCGCTGACGGTCAGAAATTATTTGTGTTTCACAGTACGGAAAAGGATGGCGGGGATATTTATATGAGTATTTTAAAAGGTGAGGTTTGGGGTGCGCCAGAACCGCTGGGTCCCGAGATCAATTCTAAATACTGGGAAGGAAGTGTTTCGCTTTCTGCAAATGAGAAGCAGCTTTATTTTGCCAGCGAACGTCCGGGCGGACTTGGCGGTCGTGATATCTACCTGAGTGAAAAAATGCCTGACGGAAGCTGGGGCAAGGCCCAGAATTTAGGCCCGATGATCAATACTCCTTACAATGATGATTCTCCGTTTATTCACCCTGACGGGATTACGCTTTTCTATAGTTCGGAAGGAAGGAACAGTATCGGTGGGTATGATATTATGTACTCTGTATTCAAAGGTGGGATCTGGAATGAGCCGACCAATCTTGGGTATCCGATAAACACTACTGATGATGAGCGCTTTTATGTTCTGACGGCAGACGGTGAGCACGGTTATTTTTCATCCGACAGGAAAGGCGGTTTCGGCCAGCAGGATCTTTACAGTGTTACTCCGGGCTACTTCGGGGAAGCGCCTGTGCTTGCGCTGGTCGTTGGAACTGTAAGTGCAGACGGTAAACCGGTTGATGCGACTATAAATGTATCAAATGCGGATACAGGGGAGAAACAAGGATCTTACCATTCCAATTCATCATCCGGAAAATATATCATAGCGCTTACTCCGGGCAACAATTACAAGGTAGCTATCGAGGTGGAAGGTTATGAAGCACAGTACCAGTATGTAAATGTGAAGAGCCTTGATACGTATGTGCAGGTACAAAAAGATTTCAAATTCTATTCTGAAGCTTACGTCAAAGGGAATGATGTAGTTGCCGTAAAAGATTCTTCGAACGTAATTCAAAGCCAGATCAACGAGCAGATAAAGCGTTACAATGAAGAGAAGAAGGCTGAGGTGTATGAGGCACGGGTTTTCCAGGAAATCCTGAAGAAATACGGTGATGTGAAGAAAGAATGTGTTACCTATAACCTTGAATTGGGAACATTTGAAAATGCCGCAGATTTCAGCGCTGAAAAATTAACGGGGATTGACAGCATTAAGAGCACGCGTGATGATAAAGGAAACACAACCTTCTTTATCGGAGGCTTTAAATCGCTGCTGGATGCAGAAATCTACAAATATAAAGTGATAGAAAAAGATACTTCCCTGAAGAACATTGTTGTTACTGTTGATTCCTGTAAAACAAGAAGGTTGGTCCAGCAATACTTTGCAAGTGAATACACCCGGAAAGATTATTCTGCTCCCACTGAGACGAAGGTCATTAAGAAGAAATCCGGTTTGGTTGCTTTGAATTCCGGTGATGAAGTAAAGAATGTTATCAAAGACAATGGAAAATCAGAGATTGCCGGTCTGACTTATAAAGTAGAGATTGCTGCGGTTGATAATGAAGCAGATTTTAAGCTGGATCATTTAAGTAAATACGGAAAGATCGAAAAGAAAACTTATCCTGACGGAAAGATCCGTTACACTTTCGGTCCGTTCAAAACGCTTGCAGAAGCCGATGCCTTTAAAAAGAACCTTCTTGAAAAAGAACCGGAGGCATCCCGGTCAATTGTTACAGTGTTTTTCTTTGGCATGAGAAAGACTCTTGAAGAACACAACAATCCTTGTGATCCGGGAGCCAATGGAGATTTCTCTGCCTTTGTCGGGAAAGACCTTAATAATAAAGAGATTTATAATAAGCTGATCGCACAGGCCGGGAACACATGCGCTGAAGGTTTAACATTCCGTGTTCAGATCGGTGCATACCGCAAACCACAGAACTTCAAGCACAAAAACCTGGATGCCCTTGAACCGCCACCAGCGTTAGTGTTGCCATATCCTGACGGAATCACCCGCTTCACAATGAGGGAATTCACCACCATAAAGGATGCGGAAGCATTTCGCCAGGAATGTATCAGGTTAGGTACAAAGGATGCATGGATCACAGCTATGTACCAGGGGAAACGTATGCTGCTCCAGGAATTGATCGCCAACAATTTCTTTAACAGAACGATCAACTAGCGATAATTTCCTGAACGCGGCCAACCTGCCGCGTATCAAGCATTACCTTAATGCCCCTTGAATGAAAAGGGCTGCTTGTGAGAATTGCCCTGACAGTTCCCCGGGTGCGCTTTCCTGTCTTCTGATCCTTCTTTAATACTACATCAACAAGGAGCCCAAGCCGGATATTCTCCCGGAACATGTTTGGGGTATGAGGTGCTTTTAGATTCATATATTATGGTGCAAAATTAAAATTTAAATCAGGCTTAATCCATATTCTAATGAAAACATTTTTACTCTTAATCCTGGCAATGCTTTTTTCAGGTCCTTTATTTCAACAGGGAACAATGAAAACCCGGAAGTGGCGAAAAACCGAGCTTGATTCGCTGGCAAAAGCCCAGGCGCTTTTTGAAGAAGAGGATTTTGTGATGGCTTTACCGCTTTACGAGAAAATGCTGGTAAATCACCCAAAAGAAAGTTACCTGAAGTATGTTGTAGGCATCTGTGGATTATACAGGAGCGATGCCCACCAACGTTCCCTTGAGCTTTTGCTCCAGGTCTATGAAAAAAATAAAACGGCTGCAGATATTGAATATGATATTGCCCGTGCTTATCATTATAATTACAAATTCGATGATGCGCTGAAAATGCTGGAAAAGTATCTTACAGGTAAAAATGTGGCTGAAAGCAAAAAGAAAAGTACAGCACAGTTAATGGATTACTGTAAGAATGCAAAAGTACTAGTGGCTTCGCCAGTGGATGCACAGATCGAGAATGCCGGTGAGATCCTGAATACTGTTAATTCTGAATACGTGCCTGTGATATCTTCTGATGAGCAGGTAATGATATTTACTTACCGAGGTGATGAAAGCACGGGAGGAAAGCAGAATGGGTCTAACCTGCCTGATGAACTTGGGATCTATTATGAAGATGTATTTATTACGCATAAGGAAGCCGGTAAGTGGGTGCCGCCCACAGGAATAGGTTCCAACATTAACACGAATGTTCATGATGCAGCAATTGCAATTTCAAATGACGGACAGAAACTTTTCATCTTCCGCGATAACGGCTATGATAATGGCGATATCTATCTGAGTGCGCTTAACGGGAATACATGGAGTGAACCCGAAAAGCTGCGAGGTGAAGTAAATACTTCAGCATGGGAAGGAAGCGCTTCTTTATCGGCAGATGAGAAGACCTTATATTTTTCAAGTGAAACGCCCGGAGGTTATGGTGGAAAGGATCTGTATAGCGCCACGCTGCAAATTGACGGTACCTGGGGTAAAATAAAGAACATGGGGCCAGCCGTTAATACCGTTTATGATGATGATGCCCCGTTTATTCATGCAGACGGAGTTACATTGCTATACAGTTCAAAAGGCCATAACAGCATGGGCGGCTACGATATCTTCAAGATCACCATGAATCCGAAAGACTCATCATGGTCAAGCCCGGAGAACATGGGTTACCCTATTAACACTCCTGATGACGATATTTATTTCGTGCTTGCTGCAAATGGTACAAGCGGATACTATGCTTCGGGAAAATCGGGCGGTTACGGATTACAGGATATATACCAGGTGGATGTCAGCAAAGTCCTGAAAGCATCGCCCGTTCTGATGCTTACAGGGATCACCACGCAGGATGATAAACCTGTGGATGCAAAAATAACAATAGAGATCCGCGATAAAGGCTCAGTTTATAAGGAGTTCAGTTCAAATTCCGTTACCGGGAATTATCTTGTGAATATACCTGCAGGTGCGAATTATAAAGTGACATGCTCATTAAAGGATTATCCCTCCCAGAGCATTAACATAGAAGGCCTGAATCTTAGTGCTTATACTGAAAAAAAAATAAATTTTAATTTCACCGTGCCAAAAGATACGCTGCCCAAAGCGGATTCTGTTACTGTGAAAACAGATTCGCTAAAAGCAGCAAAACCTACAATTGGTGAAGTGGTTGAAAAACATGGAAACTCAAGTAAAGAAGGCCTCGAGTTCAAAGTGCAGATCGCGGCATATAATTTACCAAAGAATTACAGGTATGATTTCCTGAAAGGAATGGGTAAAGTGGAGAAACTCCTGCTGGAAGACGGCATCACCCGCTTCACAATCGGGGGGGCATTTAAAACACTGAACGAAGCAATTGCGCACAAGAATAAGGTACGTGCCGCAGGCCAGCAGGATGCATTTGTTACTGCGATATACAATGGCAAGCGGGTGTACCTGGAAGAGTTGGAAAAACTAGGGCTCATTCCGCCACAGTCTGAAACCAAATGAAACCAAGCCTCATTTTATTAATTGAAAAAGCGCTTTCCGGGGTGTTTGGTAAGCCGGTTACGGTTTCCGCGATCGAGAGTGTTCCGGGAGGGAGCATAAACGAAACCTGGAAAACAGAAACTTCAGCCGGTTCTTTTTTTATTAAATCGAATGACCCCGAAAAATTTCCGGGTATGTTTGAAGCAGAGAAGAGGGGATTGAGATTACTGAAGAACAATTCATCTGTTAAGATCCCGGAAGTGATTGCCGTTTCGGAAAGTAAGAAGGAGAGTATTCTTATATTAGAGTTCATGGAAAGCGGTGAAACTAATGCTTTTGAACGTTTTGCAGAATTGCTTTCCGGCTGCATAAAAAAAGCAGCATCGAATTCGGTCTTGATCATGATAATTATATCGGCTCTTTAAAGCAGTCAAATTTCTTTCATTCTTCTTGGCCGGCATTTTTTACCGAGGAAAGGTTATCTCCCCAGGTGAAGCTCGCATACGATTCCGGGAACGCGGATCAAAGCTTATTACGACTATTTGACCGGATTTATAAACGGATGGCTGAACTTTTCCCGGTGGAACCCCCTTCTTTATTACATGGTGATCTCTGGAGCGGGAATTTTATGACGGATGTTTCAGGCCATCCCTGCATGTATGACCCTGCAGTTTACTACGGGCATCGCGAAATGGATCTTGCAATGACTAAATTGTTCGGAGGTTTTCCGGAACAGTTCTACGCTGTTTATAATGAATGTTTCCCCCTGGAAAAGGGTTGGCAGGAAAGAATGGACCTGTGTAATTTATATCCTTTAATGGTCCATGTTAATCTTTTTGGAGGAAATTATCGGAAGCAGGTGGAAATAATCGTAAAGCGGTTCGCCTGAGCTTTATTGTTTCGTTTTTAAACGCGCGGCTTGGTCGAAATAGATCTTCGCATTCACCGTATCACCCATGTTCCTGTAAGTTGCCCCCATGAACTGATGTGCAGATTTATAATCGGGTTTCATCCTGATGGCCTTATCAAAATAAACTATTGCGGATCGGAACATTTTATTGGCATTCGCAGTGTCGTTCTGCTGTTTATATGATTCACCCATGGCACCGTGAGCGCTTCCGAGGTTGAAGGGATGGTCGGGATCGTCAGGGTTCAGTCTCATCGCTTCTTCAAATTCTTTTGCTGCTTCATTGAACCTGCCAAGAGCAAACAGTGCGGTCCCCGTATTATTATGATACATTGGCTTGCTCGGGTTTAAAGATAGTGCACGGCTGCATTCAATGTATGCAGTTTGAAAGTCGCCAAGCTCATAACTGATCCTGCCGGCAAGAAAATGCGCATCGGGAAACAGCTCATAGATCTTCAGCGCTTTCTCAATATGTGCCTTAGCTTTCAGCAGCCTGGCTTTTTTTCCTTCCGGTGACATCTTTGCAAGGTCTTCCTTGGTAATTAAATGATCGGTCAGGTACATAAGCATGTGGGCACTGTTGGGAACCGTTTCAATATCTTTTTCAAATAAGGCTGCATTCGATTTCCAGTCTTTGTTCCGCGAACTTGTTTTAAAGCTGAAAATAACCGCAAGTGCGGCTATAGAAACGACATATACTTTAGCCCTGTTAAAGAACACACTGAATTTATTGATCTGTTCAGCGGTATTGATCTTCATCAGCATACATAAACAATAGCTCAAGGCAATACAGAAGGCAATAGAAGGTAAGAACAGCAGGCGTTCCGCGAGGTGTGTCCCGATGGTCATAAAAATGTTTGACGCGATTGACATGCTTACCAGGTAGAACAGGATGCAGAAAGAGAGTATATGTTTGTCCTTGAATTTTTTAATGGCAAATACCAGGAGAAAGACATGAAAGAGCATAGAGAATAAAAATCCGGGATCAGCAATGCCGCTCACAATCGGTATCGTATTGAAAGAATAATCACATGATAATGGATACGGAAAGAGCAGCAAAAGAAAGTATTTGCCCATTATCATCACTGCGGTTAACTTTTGCAGGAATATACTTGATGTGCTGAGGAGTGAATTGTCAATAACCGGAATGTTGTCCAGCCCGATGCTGCCAATGATACTCCTGTGAATAATAAGATAAAGAACAGCAACAGCCGCTGCTGATCCTGTCATTTTAATGTTTGTTCCTGCCGGGGCCAGGGTAAAGAAGTAAATGAACAGTGGGATAAGCCCGACATAAACAATGGCAGATTCTTTTGATAATAGTGCAAGGAAAAAGCAAAAAAGGTAGGAAATGAATGAAACGATCTTTTGTTTATCAAGATATTTTAAAGCCGCATTCAGCGAGAGCAGTAAAAAGATCATCGTCAGGATCTCATCCCTGCTTTTAATATTTGCTACAACTTCCGTATGAATAGGATGCACTGCAAAAATAAGCGTGCTGAAAAAGAGAATGTAAATGTTAATGCGTGTCCATCTTGAAAAAATAAGGAACATTAAGACACAGGCAAATGAATAAAGCAGCACATTTACAAAATGGTGGATGGCAGGGTTGTCCGGAGAGAGCTGCCATTCAACAGCAAACATAGCTTTGGAAAGCGGACGGTACAGGTCGAGATTCGCACTTGGCTGGCCGGCCCGGTATGCAGAAGTGAAAATGTCCTTCAGTGAAGAAACCCCACCCTGCGTCATGGTGTTATCGCTGATTACAGATGAGTCATCAAGGACAAATCCATGGCCGAGAGTATTCGCATAGATAAGAAATGCAACGGCCGCTATAATAAATGATAAGCGGAACAGAAGTTTTTTGTCAATAACAGGCAGCTCCTGGTTTTTTACTGCAGCCTTATTATTTTTTTGTTTTTTCATAACAGTAGTTACAACTATTCATTAAAGATCTTGTCGATAAGATCTTTATTCGCAGCCATGATCACTTTTCTCTTAAGTGATAATTTCGGTGTCATTTCATTTTTTTCAATGCTCCATTCACGGGGAAGGAGTTCCGGGCGTTTTATCGTTTCGTATTGGGCAAGTGTGGAGTTGACTTTCTCAACCGACTGCATGATACGGGCCCTTATCACAGGATTTTTTATGATGTCTTCATTCGTTGTGTACTCAATTCCTTTTCGCTTGCAGTATTCCTTGAGGAACGCGAATGCAGGAACTATCAATGCGGATGCATACTTCTGGTTCTCACCGATCACCATTACCTGTTCTATGAATTGTGATTCCTTCAGTTTATTCTCGATCATCACAGGGGCTATGTATTTTCCGCCTGAAGTTTTGAAAATCTCTTTTTTCCGGTCGGTGATTTTCAGGAAGCGGTTCTCTTCCAATACCCCGATATCACCGGTATGGAACCAGCCGTCCTTATCGATCGCTTCGGCAGTCGCATCCGGCCTGTTGTAATACCCGATCATTACATTCGGGCCTTTTACCAGGATCTCACCGTCTTCTGCAAACTTCACAGTAACACCATTAATTACAGGGCCTACTGTGCCGAACCGGATACTGTTCGGAAGAAAGCTGTTCACTGCAACAACGGGCGATGTTTCAGTAAGTCCGTAACCTTCCAGCACTTTAATTCCAGCCGAATTAAAGACACGTGCAAGCCTTGGCTGAAGCGCAGCTCCGCCGGATGCAACCGCCACCACATTTCCTCCGAGTGCTTCTCTCCATTTCGAGAAGATGATCTTATTTGCAAGTTTTAACTGTGTTTCATACCACCAGCCGTTTTTTCCGTCTACTTCATAACGAAGTCCCAGGTCGAGCGCCCAGAAGAATAACTTTTTCTTAATGCCGGTCTGCTCATCACCTTTCGCAACGATCTTATCATACACTTTTTCCAGCAGCCTGGGAACAGTGCCAAAGATCTGGGGCTTCACTTCTTTCAGGTTGTCGCCAATTGTTTCGAGGCTTTCAGCATAATAGATCGAGACACCAAGGTACAGATAGAGCGTGCTGAGCATTCGCTCATATACGTGATTCAGTGGCAGGAAGCTCAAAGCTTTCCAGCTGCTTTCAAAAGGGGCCAGCACCTGGCACGCAATGGAATTACTGATAAGATTGTTGTGTGAAAGCATAACACCTTTGGGGTTCCCGGTGGTTCCTGAAGTGTATAATATTGAGAACAGATCAGTAGCTTTAATGGAATTCTTGATAGCATTTATTTCAGCGGCTTTGGGATTGCGTTTGCCTTCCTCAACCAGCTCTGTCCAGTGTTTAGCTCCCGAAACCTTGTTGAATGTATAGATGCCTTTTATCGAATCAACCTTTTCAGCGGCAGCTTTAACTTTATCGTGCAGCTCTGATGTGGAAACAAATACGTATTTGATCCTGGCATCCGCAAGGATAAATGCAAGGTCGTGTTCGGAGATTGTTGGATAAACAGGAACGCTGACAGCGCCCGATTGCTGGATAGCGAAATCTGCGAAATTCCACTCCGGCCGGTTATTTGCAATTATCGCTATCTTGTCTTCACGTTCAAGCCCGAGATTAAAAAGTCCATAGGACAAATTATTAACTGTATCAACAAACTGCTGTGTTGACCATTTCACCCATTTGCCATTTTCTTTCGAAGCCAGCGCATCCGGTTTGTTATACTTTTCAAGTAATTGAGGTAAGATGTCGAATATCCTGGTTACAGCCATGTGCAGTGGTTTAAATTGTTTTCAAATTTCTTTTGACGGGGATAATCATGACCTCCCAAGGTTAGATGTCCGGTATCTCATGTCTAATCCCTACCTTTACATTTCCAAAAATAAAATATTTTAGCGTTCCCACAACTTTAAACTCATCCAAATGCGAACAAAGCTTACAGATATCCTTAATATTGATTTCCCAATGATCATGGCGCCAATGTTCCTGGTTAGCAATGAAGCAATGT
Source organism: Bacteroidia bacterium (assembly GCA_036386835.1). Classification (GTDB taxonomy): domain Bacteria; phylum Bacteroidota; class Bacteroidia; order 2-12-FULL-35-15; family 2-12-FULL-35-15; genus 2-12-FULL-35-15. The sequence continues at coordinate 77,410 of DASVUX010000028.1, read as the reverse complement.
TAAGATCGGGGATGCAGTCAGGGATCGCAGCTACATTTCCCAGCCTTAATTACCGGAAAGAAGGTGAATTGGAGAACCTCCTAGATATCCTTAACCGGGAAAAAGATAAGCTTGCAAAAGGGACTTACGGTATTAACCTGATTGTGCAGAAGACCAATCCATTATATGAAAAGCACCTGAAGATCTGTGTTGATAAGAAAGTGCCGTTTTATATTACCTCTCTCGGGAATCCTAAGCAGGTGATAGATCTGGCACACAGTTATGGCGCGAAGGTTTTCTGTGATGTCACGAATATCGAGCATGCTAAAAAGTGCAACGATCTTGGGTGTGACGGATTTATCGCGGTAGGACAGGGTGCAGGGGGCCATGCCGGGCCAAACACACTGCAGGTGCTGGTGCCTTCGCTGCATCATCACTTTCCGGATAAGATCGTTATTGCCGCAGGCGGGATCGCAACCGGTGAAGGGGTGCTTTCCATGCTTGCATTAGGGGCAGCCGGGGTTTCAGTAGGCACGAGGTTTATTGCCAGCATTGAAGCGGGAGTGAGCAATGACTATAAAAACGCTGTAGTAAGCTCTAAGATGAGTGACATTGTTTTAAGTGAAAAGATCTCAGGTACTCCCTGTACCATTATCAATACACCTTTTGCGAAAAAGATAGGTTATAAGCAAAACTGGATGGAAAAGATGCTTTCGAATAATTCAACAACGAAGAAGTATTTTAAAATGTGGGTACAACTTAGCGGAATGAAAAAATTAGAGAAGTCGGTCCGTCCCGGAAATTATGAAACATTATGGTGCGCAGGGCAGAGTGTGGAGCTTATTGATGATATCATATCATGCAGCGAGATAATTACCCGGATCAGGAACCAAACCCGGGAAGCTTATGTTAAGCTTAACGCTGGATTCGCCTGAAAGCAGTGTGGTGATTTTCCCGGTTATCGGTGTTCCGGTAAAACTTATCGGGCAATATGATAAATTTAACGGCAAATATTTGCTTTTAATTTGAAAAAGCGTACTTTTGCACTCGAATTGAGATGTGAAGGGCATAAAATGCTTGTTAACAGCCTTATTTAACTGCTGTAAAAAGCTCAATTCCATCAGCTAAAAATTCAATTGCTCCGGCAATTATTAATAATTAGATTTAGTTTAGAGAGATTTATCTAATTATGCCCGTTCCCTGCCAAGTGGACGGGTTTTTTATTTGTCCCAATCTCAATACAGGCACATATTTTACATGGATTATTCCCTGGCAGCATCTTGAATAAGGAGCCCCTGATATTTTGTTAAAGCTTTTATAATTCCTATTTTTATTGACATTTAGATGAATCAAATTTGATGACTATGGCGAAGTATTATAAGTTCAAGGATATGAAGGTTTACTCCTCGGACGAATGGATGGCAAATGCTACTAAAAAATACCGTACGGTTTTTGACCGTGCCGAGACCACTTACCTGAGAACCGAATTTTCTTTTTATAATAAGCTTTTTGATGAGCAGGACTGGAAAGCAAAAATCACACTGAAATGTTTTGATGTTACTTCCGGCGGACGGAAAGAATTGTGCTCTCTTGAACATGAACAGACCATTTCAATGAATGATAACATTGTATATGTGCGGGACGGCTGGGGAAATGCAACGGAAGGTGCATACTGGTTCCGGGGGGATTATGTATGGGAAGGCTATATTGATGGAGATCTTGTTGGTTCCAAGAAATTTTTTGTCGAGGAAATAGGTAAGGTAACCGCAGCATCAAATCCATATTTCAGCGTTGAATCTGTAAAACTGTTTTCAGGGGCTTTTGACGGGTGGAACCAGAAAGAACGCACCTATTATAAAAAACTGAACAGGAACATCACGCCTTATCTGTGGGTGGAGTTCAAAATTAAAACGAAAACCCCATCCGACTGGAATTATGAGTTTTTCTTTAATTTTTATGATGATGCCGGACAACCGAAAGGCCAGACGATGCGTACCGGGTTCATTGAAAAGAACAAGAACGACCTGGTATATACCTTTGATGCAGGATGGGGAAGCGAATCTGCCGGTTCGTGGAAAGATGATAAATACACCGTAGAGATCGTTTTTATGGACACGCTCATAGCGCTTGTGCCATTTGAGATGAGCAATGAATTCGAAGAGGGGGTGATGACTCCGTTGGTTTCCAACCAGGATGGGCTCCTCACTGCTGTTAAAAGTCCTGAAACCGTGCCTCCGGCCGATGAAGAAACCATAGAGCAATTGCTGTCCAAACTCGATGAGCTTATCGGAATGGAGGCTGTTAAAAAGAATATCCGTGATCACATTAATTATATAAACTTTATCAAACTCCGGAAGGAAAAGGGGTTTGCCGATGCCGGCAAGATCAGTCTGCACAGCGTGTTTACAGGAAATCCGGGCACAGGAAAAACAACTGTTGTGAACATGCTCGGGAAGCTGTATAAGAAAATGGGGCTTCTCACCAAGGGCCATGTGAAAGAAGTGGACCGTTCCGACCTTGTTGCCCAGTACATCGGACAAACTGCACCGAAAGTTAAAAAGGTGATAGAAGAGGCTAAAGGGGGGATATTATTCATAGACGAAGCTTATTCCCTTACACGTGCAAAAGAAGATTCAAATGATTTTGGCCATGAGGTACTTGAGATCCTGATCAGGGAAATGAGTGACGGTACCGGTGACATCGCTATCATGTGCGCAGGTTACCCGAAGGAGATGCAGCACTTTATAGATGCTAACCCAGGCCTGAAATCACGTTTCAGCCAGTATTTCCATTTTGAAGATTATATGCCTGAAGAGATGTTCGCTATTGCAGAGCTGGCAGCCCAGAAGAAAGATGTGAAGATCACAGAAGAGGCGAAGACCTTCATGCAGGAGATGCTTGTTGAAGTTTACAGGACACGCGATAAATCTTTCGGTAATGCGCGTTATGTGTATTCACTGGTGGATGAAGCAAAGATGAACCTGGGCTTGCGGCTTATGGGCCATCCGAATGTGGCTGAAATGACCAACGATGAGCTGTCTACCATTGAACTGGAAGATATGGAGAAAGTATTTGCTGCACAGGGTAAGAAAAAACTAAGCCTGGAAGTAAATGAAAAATTACTGAAGGAAGGCCTTGCTGAGTTAAACAGCCTTACCGGAATGAATAACGTTAAAGAGGAGATCAATGAGCTGGTGAAGCTTGTCCGTTTTTATAAAGAAACAGGAAGGGATGTTCTTAATAAGTTCTCTCTTCACAGTATTTTTACAGGGAATCCCGGGACAGGTAAAACTACTGTTGCTAGGATTGTCGCCAAGATCTATAAAGGGCTCGGCTTGCTGGAAAGAGGCCATATTGTTGAAGTGGACCGGGAAGCGCTTGTAGCGGGTTACACTGGCCAGACCGCTATTAAAACCGGAGTAAAGATCGATGAAGCGCAGGGAGGGATCCTCTTTATTGATGAGGCTTATGCACTTGCAGGGAAAAACTCGAATGACAGCTATGGCCAGGAAGCCATACAGGTCATACTGAAAAGGATGGAAGACCTCCGTGGGCAGTTCGGTGTGATCGTGGCAGGTTATACGGATAATATGAATGAGTTTATTGAATCCAATCCGGGATTGAAATCACGTTTCGACCGGACTTTCCACTTTGCGGATTACAGCCCGGAAGACATGCATGCCATTGCAATAAACTTACTTGCAAAGGAAAACATTACTCCTGATGCTGAAGCAGAAGATCATCTGAAAAATTATTTCACTTACCTGCATTCTAACAGGGATAAACATTTCGGAAATGCGCGCACAGTCCGGCAGGTTGTTACCGAGGCAATAAAGAACCAGAACCTCCGGCTTGCGGGAATGCCTGCTGCGGAAAGGACACCGTTGCACCTTGCTACGCTTACGCTCAATGATGTAAAAGAATTCGATCTTCAGTCGCAAAAACGAACGCTTGGCGGTAGCCTGGGATTTAAGATCGGGGAATAAACTGGTTTTACGTTCTGTAAATTTTACTTAAAAAATATAAAGCTATGGCAATTACTCAGAAAATTGTTTCTAACCTTTGGTTCGACCGGCAGGCGGAAGAAGCTGCACGGTATTATGTTTCCATTTTTAAAAATTCCTCCGTTGACCGGGTAAGTTATTATGGGAAAGAAGGTTTTGAAATTCACGGTATGCCTGAAGGTACAGTAATGACGGTAAATTTTACCATTGAAGGTCAGCAATTCACCGGGCTGAACGGAGGTCCGCACTTTAAATTCAATGAGGCAATCTCATTTGTTGTCAATTGCGAAACCCAGGAAGAATTGGATTACTACTGGAACAAACTTTCCGAAGGCGGTGATAAGAATGCGCAGCAATGTGGCTGGCTGAAAGATAAATTTGGTGTTTCTTGGCAGGTGGTGCCTGTGATCCTTGATGAGCTGATGCAGGACCAGGATAAGGATAAAGCGCAGAAGGTGATGCGTGCAATGCTCCGCATGAAAAAACTTGATATCGCTGAACTGATCCAGGCTGCCGCAGAATAAAATGCGTTAATACTGTGAACTAGGGAATGCTGATACTGAATTGACAGTATGGGCAGTGTGAAAATCACCATCAACTAAAAGACAATTAATGGAAACTTTACTGGCAATGCTCCGCGGTATTAATGTAAGCGGTCAAAAAAAAGTTCCGATGGCGGAGCTGAAAGCAATGTTTGAGGACATGAAGTTTAAGAACGTGAGAACATACATCCAGAGCGGGAATGTATTGTTCGAAAGCAATGCAACGGATGCCGCTGCCCTTTCAAAAAAGATCTCAAAAAAGATAATGGAAACGTTTGGTTTTGATGTTCCGGTTGTGGTGGTTAATAAGAAAGAATTGGAGAATGCCATCACTAAAAACCCATTCGTAAAAGAAAAGAATGTTGTGCATGAGAAGCTCTATTTTACTTTTCTTGCCGAAGCCCCTCCGAAGGAACTGGAAGAGAAGATCAGTCTTCCTGAAGGATCATCGGACAGATACAGTATTGCAGGCACTACCGTTTATCTTTATTGCCCCGGTGGTTATGGTGAAACCAAGCTCAGCAATAATTTTTTTGAAAGTAAACTGAAAATCAAGGCCACCACAAGGAACTGGCGCACTACCAATGAGCTGCTGAAACTCATGACAGAAAAATAATTTCCAATTAACCATAATGGATCCTAAAGTTCAACAATTCCTCGCTGCACTTCCTGAAGATAAGCGGAAGCTGATAATGTTAGTCAGGGATATCGTTCTTTCATCAAACAAAGAAGTTACTGAAGCAATTAAATGGAAACAGCTTACGTTTGTAAGCGGGAAAACCAACCTTGCATTTGTATATTCCTATTCAGGCCTTGATTATGTAAACCTCGGGTTCATGCAGGCTACTTCATTGTCGGATCCCAAGCAGCTGTTTGAAGGAACAGGGAAAGGTATGCGCCATATCAAGATCAGGACTGAAAAGGATATTCCTGCTGCTCAAATTAAGAAATGGGTTAAGGAAGCCGTCAGCTTAAAAAAAGCGTGAGGAAACTGCTCAGGCTCCAAGGTTCATAACGCAGTTCCATTTATAACCTTTATGGGGTTTAATCGATACACCGATTGATTTGTAAACAGGGTTAAGTATATTCTTCCGGTGCCCAAGGCTTTGGACCCCTTCATCAATGAGAAGGCCCAGCACTATATCAAATGCCTTCTCATTCCCGTAATCACAGTTTTCTGCAAAATAACCTCCATAGTTCTTTTTAATCTCTTTAATCCTGTCTTTGAAATTTGCATGGCCGATCTTGTTTTCTTTTCCCGACCTGATTGCATGGTCCTTTGAAAAACGGCAAATCACTTCATCCGTTGACAGGGCCCCCATCGCGGGGGTAGTCAGAAGCGTTTTGAGAAGTGATTTTGTATAAGAATTATTATCGCCTGCAGAGTCGAGATAGTGCTTTAAGTACGTTTCCGCAAAAAGCTTCGGATCTAAACGCACCAGGTTTACATACAGAATTACTTTCTTCTCCTCCGCACTAAGGTAAGCCGCATTCCCGGCAGTGTTTGCTCTTGCAATAATCGCAGGGTCCCAGGCTCGCCCCTGGGCAGAGATTGCCAGGGAATAAGCAAGAAGCAGGAGGATTACATATTTAGGCATCTCAGGCTAACGGAAAAGGTGTTTTGATTATTGTACGCTAAAGCCGGAGCCCAACGGTGATGGCGAGATTGTTATCCCGGAAGTTTATGTTGTTGGAGTTGTTGTGGCCGGAGTAATGCACCCTTGAGATCGCCCTTTTAAAAGTAAGCTCAAGAAAAACAGACTTATTGGATTCTTTAAGATTCTTCTGCAGGCCAAAACCTGCATGGTAAAATGCGTTGAAGCCTTTGGTTACGATCTCATGCTCGAACCCGATGCTCCCTTTGCCGTCATAAGGAGTTGTTTCTGTTGAATCGGAAGCAATGACAATATATGAATTTACAATATACCGGAACCCGATGCCCCCGAAAAGGTATGCGGTGACAGGTATCTCTTTATCTTTATTCAGCGCAAGCTTTAATGCGATTGGTAATTGCGCTTCATTGTAACGTAGCTCATGTGTATAAGCAAAAGACTCATCATATAAGAATGTATATCCGGTATCGGCATAATATCCGTTAAATTGCAAGCCCTGGCTCATGTATTCAAGGCCCACCATCAGGTTCGTTTTCCTGCCGAGAAGGATCTCCGCCTTGTATGCAAGGTTCCAGCCAGCCTTTGCTTTTGTGTTCACCGTAAAGTGCGGATCATTTTTAATGATTGATATTACCGGCCCGGCACTTATGCGATGCTTCAGTCTTTTCGTTTTACGGCCTTCCTGTGAGTAAGAAAAGCCAGAAAGCAGGAGCAGTAAGCTTAACACAGAGGAGCGGAGAAAACAGAAGATCACAGAGTGTTTCATTGTAGGGGCAGTTTTGAAAATTCATCTGTGATTAATGAAGTAGTTGCATTGGACATATTTTCAGTGTGAAAATTTATCAGTAGACCTCTGGTTTTTCCTGAAAGCTTTAAATAAGAAATAAGAATAGCTTTATGAACTGGAATCACTGTTTCAACCGCTTTGAGTTCAACGATTATTGTATCGTTTACCAGAAGGTCCGGTTTTAAGGGTGTTCCCAGTTTTTTAGATTTGTACGAAATTGGCACTGCTATTTGCGATCTTACACTTAGGCCGGTAGCTTTTAATTCTTCAATCATGCACTCCTCATACAATTCCAATAAGCCTGGTCCCATTTGCTTGTGTAATTCTATTGCGCAGCCAATAATCTTGTATGAAAGCTCGTTTATATATTTTTGTGTCATAAATCTCCGTGATTCTCCTTCCTCTGTTCCTCTTTGTAAAATTAACGAGAAAAAACCTTTTCCCCGTTAACATAAGTATAAATAACCTTCACCCTGGGCACACTATCAATGTCACACTTCATGATATCTTTATCCAGGATTACAAAATCAGCGAACTTGCCTTTTTCAATACTCCCTTTTTCATTTTCCTCAAAGTTTGCAAATGCTCCCCAGATCGTCATTCCGCGAAGAGTGTTTTCCCGTGACAAGGCATTTTCCACCTGGAATCCGCCTGCCGGGAAGCCTTTGAGATCCTTGCGTGCAACAGCTGCATAAAAAGTGAACATCGGGTTAATGTGTTCCACCGGGAAATCGGTTCCAAGCGCGATCATTCCTGAAGCCTTTAATAAGTCATTATACGCGTAAGCATATTTAACACGCTCACCTAAACGGTCTTTCGCCCAGTACATGTCGGAAGTGGCATGAGTTGGCTGGACCGAAGGAATAAAACCGTTGAAGTGAACAAGGTCCTCTGGTGCTATAACCTGGGAATGTTCGATCCGCCAGCGGTGTATGGTATTGTTTTCAGGGGAAAAGCGCCCATTGATATTGATCATCAGCTTCACTGCAGAATCTCCGATGCAATGTGTGTTCATCTGGAATCCGTGGTCCATCATAAGCACTGCAGCGCTGTCGAAATGTCCAGGTTTGCTCAGGAGGAAACCGCGTTCTCCGGGTTTGTCGGAATAAGGCTTCAGCAGGCATGCCCCACGGGAGCCAAGAGCCCCGTCACCATAGAATTTGAATGAGCGGACATTGAGGCGGTCCGTTTTATAAATTCCATTTTTCAGATAATGGTCTTTATTTTCCTTGTTGTCAGTCAGCATTGCATAAATACGCATTTTTAATTCCCCGCTTTTATGGAATTCATCAATCGCATCTATTATGTTCTTTTCGAGCCCGGCATCAACCACTGTGGTAAGTCCCGCCCCAAAGCAATTCCTTTGAGCTGCAAGCAGGGCGTCTTTAATATTGCTTTTTGAGGGTTTTGGAATTACCTTTTTTACAAGATCAACAGCATTGTCCACCAGGATACCGCTTGGCATTGTAACCGGATATGAAATGTTTTTGAGTTCCTTGTTTTCCCGCTGTTCCGACCATTGATATTCTGCACCCTGTTCCGCAGTGACCTGGTCCATTTCAATTACTCCGCCTTCGGTTGCAGACGAAACAGATATTCCTGCATGTCGTAGTGCCTCAGCATTTGCAAGGGCCGCATGCCCATCTATCCGTTCGAGGAAGACAGGTGTAGAAGGAAATAATTTATCAAGCCTGTATCGTTTAGGATATTCTTTCACTGTCCAGTCATTCTGGTCCCAGCCACGGCCAATGATCCATTTTGCGTCCGGATGTTCCCGTGAATATTTTACAACACGGTCAACAACTTCATCAAAGGATTTAGTACCTACAAGATCAACACGCTGCAGGCCTTCGCCATAGCCATAAAAATGACAATGTGAATCGATGAAGCCCGGATATACTGCTTTTCCTTCAACATCGATGGTTTCTTTAGCTTCGTATTTGGAAAGTATTTCTTCGTTTGTTCCTACCGCAATTAATTTTCCATCCTTAACTGCAAAGCTTTGTGCATTACTGAATGCGGAATCAACAGTGTAGATCACTCCGTTATGAAGAATGAGATCGGCTTTTTGTTTGTTTGAGCAGGAGGGAAGAGAAAAAAGGATCACGGAGGCACAGAGAACATAGACCTGAACGGAGAACGACTTTGTATAACTGCTGTTTGTTTTCATATTGATTATATCTGATACTTTCTCTCTGTGTTTTTTTGTGTTCTCCGTGCCTCCCTGGTAAAAAAAAGGGTATGTTATTTTCTGATAGTAGTAGTTGCATTTGCCTGGACCGCAGGCATAATAACTATATCATTAATGTTAACGTGCGCAGGCCTGCTCGCAGCCCAATAAATCGTTTCAGCAATATCTTCCGCTTTAAGCGGCTGCATGCCCTTATAAACATTCTTTGCGCGTTCGTCATCACCTTTAAACCTGACAACCGAGAATTCCGTATCTACCATGCCCGGGTTCACTGCCGTAACTTTTATATTATGAGGAAGAAGGTCGATGCGCATGCCTTTATTCAATGCATCCACCGCATGTTTGGTGGCGCAGTAAACATTTCCGTTAGCGTAAACCTCTTTTCCTGCGATGGATCCGATATTGATGATATGCCCTGAACCATTGCTGATCATGATCGGGGCAATGCTGCGCGTCATGTAAAGTAACCCTTTCACGTTCGTATCGATCATTCTTTCCCAATCGTCAATAACACCTTCCTGGATATTGTTGAGTCCCACCGCCAGTCCTGCATTGTTCACCAGTACATTTATCTTTTTCCACTCGGCCGGAATAGAGGCGATCGATTGTTCAACTTCTGCAAGTACTCTTACATCAAAGCTCAATGCCAATACATCAATTTTATAGGTGTTCCTCAAATGTGCAGAGAATTCTTCAAGACGTTCCTTTCTCCGGCCTGTGATGATAATGTTATATCCGTTCTTCGCAAAGAGTTCGGATGTTGCCCTTCCAATTCCTGCCGTTGCGCCTGTAATAAATGCTATCATTTTTTGAGTTAATAGTTATGGGTTAAAAGTTAATAGGTTATGCTGTGCCTTGATTAATTTTGGTTCTAACAAAGATACGATTTAGGGACATTTTATGTAATAAAAAAGCCCCGCAAGTGCAGGGCTTCTGAACTATATAATATGAATTAATTCGAAGCTTTCAGCTTACTGTTCTTTCTGCTGTAGCCAAAATAAATGAGAAGCCCGACTAGCAGCCAGATCCCAAAACCGATCCAGTTGGAAACTCCCAGTTCGGCCATCATGTACAAACAGCTGATAAGTCCCAGTAAAGGGATCAGCGAGAGGTTTGCCCTGAATGCCCATACAGCAAGTAAAAACGAAATGATAATAAAGATCCACATCGGGATCTTGTGTTTAAATAAGCTGATTCCCGATTCGTATTTAAGGTGTTCATCCACAGGAAGCCCGCTGATCACAGCCGCATACTTTGTCTCATCCAGGCTGCTTAAATAAGTTTCAATATCTGAGTTCTGAGAAACAAAGGCAGCGCTGTCAGTTTGCAGGAGATATTGTCTTGTTGCATCGATGTTATTCCCCGGAAGCGAAGTAACTATGGTTGCCGGATCATTCAATTGTTTTTCATTGGTAAGGAATGCAATGCTCGCCTCCTTGTTCAAAGTAAAGGAAAGCACTATTGCAATTACCAGCAGCAGTGGCATGATGTATTTTGCATTCAGGTAAGGCGTTTTAAATTTGCCCCGCGGAATATCTTTTTTATTCTGCAATACGAGTACGCCAGCACACACCAGCACAAAAGCGAATAATGTACCGATGCTGCAAAGGTCGGTAACCATTGTGAGGTTCATGAACAATGCGGGGACAGCAACAACAAATCCTACCACGATCGTGGCGAAAGAAGGAGTCTTGTACTTAGGGTGGATCCTCGAAAACCTCTTAGGCAATAAGCCGTCACGGCTCATGCTCATCCAGATGCGGGGTTGTCCCATCTGGAAAACCAGCAGCACACTCGCCATGGCAACAACCGCGCTGACAGCAATGATACCCGACATCCATTTCAGGTTCAGCTTCTGGAAAACAAAAGCCAACGGGTCACCTACATTGAGCTCGCTGTAGCTTACCATTCCTGTAAGCACCAATGCAATAATAATATATAAGACTGTGCAGATAATGATCGCCCACATCATTCCCCCCGGAAGGTCGCGCTGGGGATTCTTGCATTCTTCAGCGGTTGTAGAGATCGCATCGAAACCAATGTAAGCAAAGAAAACAGCGGAAACCCCCTTTAAAACACCACCAAGTCCGTTAGGTGCGAACGGGTCCCAGTTATCAGTATCAACATAGAAAACACCGACTGCAATAACAAGCAGAATAATGCAAAGCTTTATAAGCACCATCAGGTTGGCTGCATTACGTGATTCTTTCATGCCGCGGTAAACAAGCCAGGTGATAAAAATGATAATCCCTAATGCAGGAAGATCGGCAATGATATGAAGTGGGCCGATTGCAGGGGAAGTTGTCCATGCAGTGTAGGCAGCCTGCATCCCGCTGTCGAGGTTCGCGAACGGCTTGCCGCTTTCCATCAGGGCAGTTGCCTGGTCAAACCCTTTGGAGGCTGTGAGGTAATCCATCTGCACCCATTGGGGAAGATGTAATCCGCCACTTTCAAGAAGGCCTGTAAAATAATCACTCCAGGAAATTGCGACTGTGATATTACCAATGCCGTATTCCATGATGAGTGCCCAGCCGATGATCCAGGCGATCAGTTCGCCAAAAGCAACATATGAGTATGTATATGCACTTCCTGAAACCGGTACCATTGAAGAAAATTCCGCGTAGGCAAAAGCTGCGAACCCGCAGGCAACAGCTGTAAAAAGGAATAATAAAATTACTGCGGGGCCTCCGTCTGCACTTGCTTTACCAATGGTACTGAAAATTCCGGCCCCAATGATGGCAGCAATTCCGAATGCAGCAAGATCCCTCACCCCAAGATGCTTTCCTAAAGATCCATGTCCCGAATCATTGGAATCTTTTTCAACCTGGGCCATAATATCATTGACAGACTTCTTCCGGAATAAACTCTTAAAATTCATGTTTCTGGGCTTTTGTGTAAAACAAATGTATTATTTTTTTCTAAAGAAGATCTTATTGAGGAACGCGAGCCGCTTCAGTACTTTTTCTCTGTCGATGATATATAGCGAAGCAATAACAAGGAACGGCAGGGCGATTGTCTTATACCTGGCAATGGCTCCCAAAACAGGTGTGGTTTCCCCGATGACCAGGAATTGAATGATGACAAATGATAAACAAAAAAGAACATATTCCCATTTTATCCGCGCCAGGGGCTGGGTGAATAGTATACATGCCAGGATCCAGAAAAGGATCATAAATGTTTCAAGTCCGGCCAGGAGCACCATGGGTGAATTCATTTCTGTGAAATATGGGCGGAGAAAGGTATTCTTTAAAGCTGCAGGTGCATTCAGAATGAATGAAGTTAGAGTAGGTTCGAGCTTAGGGATATGAATAAGGCTTCCAGCAACCGGGATTGCGTCATTATTAGCATCAGTAAGATTCCCATAAGCAAGCTGGTTGAACTCGTACTGTTTTTGCGAAAGTGTAACGAGCGGGTTCTGTATGCCGGTGAACTTATCAATATTAAGACCCGTTAATGCAACAGCGACAATGATAAGTGTGAATTTAAGCCAGAGCTTATCCGTATTGGTTTTAAGAACCCATATAAGAAATATTAATCCGGGAAGTATGGCGATCCATACATAGAATTTTGAGAAGGCAAGGAGGAAGGCTGAGCCCAGGCAGATTATAACAGCACGCCCGCTGAATAATTTAACGGAATGATAGATCAATAGTCCGAGTGCGAAGAAAATAAGCCCTTCCTTCAATACTCCTGATCCCCAGAAAAGAACAGACGGCAGGAAGAATACTGCAAAAATGAGTTCATTCTTTTTAAAAGGAAGTGAAGGAGCAAAGGTTTTATAAATAGCCATTAACCCTGTAAGGGAAAGAAAGCAGATGACCACGGTGTGAACATTGTAATATCCAAGGGAAAACAGCCGGACAAACGCATTGAAACGGATGATGGTGTGACTGTCGTTATAGATGCTGCTGTCAATTTTCCTCGCCCAGTAATGCATCTCTGAATAATAGCCGTCAAAGCCCTGCCCGGTATTGCCTATCCCGGTAAGGATCTTGAGATAGTCCAGCGGGGCCGCCCAGAGAGCATTGTAAATCACAAGGCTGTCGTCAAAATATTTATAAATATCAGCTGTGGAACGGTCGGTATAATAAAATGTATAAACCGCCCACAGGGCCACTCCTGCCAGGATCTTCAAGAGAAAGATGCCGCAGATGGCTTGCTTTGAAAGGCCTTCCGCTTTGAAGAAATCCATCTTGCAGATAATAAAGATGAAAAGTGCGGTATAGGCAGCTGTTAAAAGGATCTCCAAATTTTTGCTCTCTTGCTGAAGGGGAAGTGTAAAATCAAGCGTTCGATCTCAGTCTTTCCCGCGTTAAATATGATAATTACCCCAAATATAACAATTCAGAACTGTTGAAAACTCAAAATAAAAAATACCTGTAAATACTTGGGTTTTACTTAAATTTGGTCTCCCTGGAAAAGGGGATGGGTTATTAGTATCCGTTAATCCATGTTCTGAAAATTCAACCATTAAAATTCACAAACTCAACAATAATAAAATTATGTCAGTAGAAGTGCAAGGAGAAGCAACAACGGTAGAAACAGCAAAGCAGCTGGGATTATTACCTGAAGAATTTGATAAGATCACAGAAGTGCTGGGGCGTACTCCGAACTTTGTTGAGCTGAGTATATACTCGGTTATGTGGAGTGAACATTGTTCGTATAAAAATTCAATTACATGGCTGAAAACGCTTCCAAAAGAAGGTCCGCACATGCTGGCCAAGGCAGGCGAAGAGAATGCAGGTCTTGTGGATATTGGTGACGGCCTCGGTTGTGCATTTAAAATAGAATCACATAACCATCCTTCTGCTTTAGAGCCATACCAGGGAGCTGCTACAGGCGTAGGCGGAATCAACCGGGATATTTTTACGATGGGGGCCCGTCCTATCGCACAGATGAATTCACTGCGCTTTGGCGACCTGAAGCTCGATAAAACGAAATGGCTTGTCAAAGGCGTTGTTAAAGGGATCGGTGATTATGGCAATGCATTCGGCATCCCTACTGTTGGCGGAGAGGTTTTCTTTGATGAATGTTATAATGTGAACCCGCTGGTCAATGCATTCAGTGCAGGTATCGTCAAGGCAGGTGAAACGGTTTCTGCAACATCCTATGGAGTCGGAAATCCTGTATATATAGTTGGTTCTGCAACCGGGAAAGATGGAATTCACGGAGCGGCATTCGCTTCAAAGGACATCACGGAAGATTCTGCGAAAGATCTCCCTGCCGTACAGGTTGGCGATCCGTTCCAGGAAAAACTTTTACTGGAAGCTACTCTGGAAGTCATCAAAACAGGGGCAGTTATCGGGATGCAGGACATGGGTGCTGCCGGTATCACATGCTCTACATCCGAGATGAGCGCCAAAGGCGAACATGGAATGAATATCTGGCTTGATAAAGTTCCTACACGCCAGGCTAACATGCTTCCATGGGAGATCCTGCTTTCAGAATCACAGGAACGCATGCTGATCGTTGTAAAAAAAGGAAGAGAAAAAGAAGTAGAGAAAGTATTTGAAAAGTGGGATCTTAATTGTGTGGTTATCGGGGAGGTAACAGATACAAAGCGATTGAAATATTATGTAAAGGATGAGCTGGTGGCCGATGTTCCTGCTGAATCACTTGTATTGGGAGGGGGTGCCCCGATCTATAAAAGAGAATATAAAGAGCCTGCATATTTTGCAGAGAACAAGAAATTCAGGATTGAGCAGGTGGAAGAACCAAAAGACATGAAAGCCGTTGCAAAATTCCTGATCTCTCATCCAAACATTGCTTCCAAGCAGTGGGTTTATAACCAGTACGACTCTATGGTTGGTACGGTAAACATGAGCACCAATGCACCTTCGGATGCAGCCATCGTTAATATCAAAGGTACCAACAAAGCGATCGCGTTAAAGGTAGATTGTAATTCGAGGTATGTGAACGCAGATCCTGAAACCGGCTGTGCAATTGCTGTATCAGAAGCTGCACGGAATATTGTCTGCAGCGGAGGAGAACCTTCAGCGATCACTAATTGCCTGAATTTCGGCAACCCGTATAACCCTGAAGTTTACTGGCAGTTTGTCGGTTCAATAAAAGGGATGTCGAAAGCATGTATCAAGTTCTCCACTCCGGTTACAGGTGGGAATGTGAGCTTTTACAACCAGTCATCATACGAAGGCCCGGTGTTTCCAACACCAACAATCGGGATGCTTGGCATATTGAAGGATAAGAATAACCGCATGACCCTGGATTTCAAGAATGAAGGTGATTCGATTTATATGATAGGAAACTCCAAAGAGGACATCGCTTCTTCCGAATATCTTTATTCATATCACAAAGTGAAGAATTCTCCTGCCCCGGCATTTGATCTTAACGAAGAGTTTGAAGTTCAGAAAGCCGTGAAGGAACTAATTACCAGGAAGCTCATCCAGTCGGCCCATGACTGCGCAGATGGCGGATTGTTTATTACGCTCCTTGAATCAGCGATGCCGAACGGATTAGGGTTTGACATCAGCTGTGATGAAAGTATCCGAAAGGATGCATTTCTTTTCGGTGAAGCGCAAAGCCGCGTCATTGTTTCTGTTAAAAAGAAAGATGAAGACAAATTCATTGATATGATGATGGAAAGCAATGCCGAGTTCACTTATCTTGGTGATGTAACAGGTAAGGAAATGATGATCGATGAAGAGTCCTTTGGTACTGTGGCAGAAGCAAAAGCCACGTTCGACAGTGCATTGGGTGAATTGATGAAATAATTATCGAGGCAGCACAAGCATGAAAAAAGCAGCAGTATTTATTGTTTTAATAAGCATAGCTGCTTTTTCTATGGCCCAGAATAATGCTTCTGAGTTTTTTCAAAGTGCTGTTATCCACGATTCCCAGAAAGATTATAAGTCGGCTCTGCATGACCTTGAAAATGCGCTTTCAGCTAAGCCGGAGTTCGACAGTGCTTATTGCCTGCAGGGTTGCATCAATTATAAGCTTGGAGAATATAAGCTTGCATTACGGCAGCTTGACAAAGCCGTTAAATTATCCCCGAATTATATTGATGCCCTGAATGGCAGGGGGATCCTTAAAGCCCAGCTTAAAGATTACAGCGCTGCCATAAAGGATTTCACGAGGATCATAGAGCAAAAGCCATTTCACGTAAAAGCATATTACAACCGTGCCCAGGCAAAAGCCAGGTTGGATGATTTTGATGCAGCTATCGCTGACCTCAACAAAGCAATAGAATATGATCCGCGGTATGTGAATGCGTATTACAGCCGCGCTTACTGGAAAGACATTGCAGGGGATTATAAAGGCTGCATCGCAGACTACGATAAAGTACTGGAACTTGATCCAGGTTATCGGGAAGCTTATATAGGTAAGGCGACAAGCATGTACCAGCACAATGATAAAACAGAAGCTTGTGAGGTTTTAAAACTTGCTTCAGAAAAAGGCAGTATTATCGCAGAAGAACTAATTGAAAAATTGTGCAATTGAAGAAATTCATCCTCCTCTTTTTGATTTTGTTGTCCTGTATGACCAGCCGGGCCCAGGAGATCCATTATAGTGTTTATACTGTGGGATCAGACTGCAATGGTGCGAGCAACGGGCGCGCTGCAGTTAATGTGGTTTCCGAGAACCCGCCTTATACTTATCAGTGGCAGGGCATTCCTGCAACTGGAAATTCGGCCACAGGCCTGGCCCCGGGAACCTACCAGTTAACGGTTACAGATTCTGCCGGAGCGGATACCACCCTCAATATTACGATTGCGGAAATTAAATGTGTGATCACTGCAGAAATGGCTTTTACTCCTAATGGTGATGGTTATAATGATTCATGGTCGGTTTATGAACTGGAACACTACTCAAACCACCTGGTATTGGTTTATAATCGCTGGGGCCAGAAAGTATTTGAGCAAAGCGGTGTTTATGAGCCCTGGGAAGGGCGGGATCTCCTGGGGGTGCCGGTGCCTGACAGCTCCTATTTTTATATAATTTATGGGAACAGGGATGATGAAGAGTCAATAATTAAAGGAACTGTTACCATTATAAGATAATGACGAAATTAAGAAGCATATTTATCCTTATGGTCTTATGCGGTGTTGTGAATGCACAGCAGAATGTGCAATATTCACAGTTCATGCTGAATGATCATGGCTTGAATCCGGCTGTTGCCGGAAGTTCCACCGGATGGTTCTTTATCATAGGCAGGAGGACTCAGTGGCGTGGTTTTGAATTCGCACCGGAAACTAATTTTGCAAGCGTGACCAGGTCTTTCGGTAAAAAGGGATACAGACGATACTGGCATGGTGCAGGTGCTTATATAGAGCAGGACAAATTTGGTGCATTTTCCAACAAAGCTGCTTACGGAACTTATACGATCCACCTGAAGCTGAACAGGAAATACCATATTGGCTTTGGGGTTTCGGCAGGCGTAAAATCACATGCGGTCACAAATTCACTTTTTGATGTGAATGATCCTGCATTGGCCGGTAAAGGCAAGGTGGTCACACCTGATATTATTCCGGGAGTTTACCTGTATTCAAAGAAGATTACTGCGGGTGTGGCAGTGAGGAACCTTTATGCAAACAGGTTAAAGCAGGGAAGCCGGGAGATCGGCACTAACAGCCGGCTGCTGCCGAATGCGTATATAACAGTTGCAAGGAAATTTGTAACCGGCAGTTATGATTTTATCATTGTTCCGTCAGTACATATTCAAACAACTTTTGTCAATATTCCTGTAAGCAGTTTTAACTGCATGGCTTATTATCGTAAGCGTGTAGGACTTGGGGTTTCCTACAGGATGCATGATGCAGTTATAGGAATGATCCAGGTCAGGATCTTCTCAAATATTGTCGTTGGGTTTTCGTATGATTATACTATTTCGAGGTTTAGAGCAGCAAATGCAAACTCCCAGGAATTTATGTTAGGCTTCAGTCCCATAATGAGCACAGAAAATTATGAGCGGGCTGAGGGAACTGTAGATTGTCCAAGATTCGAATTATAATTTAGAATTGTGAAAGATTTTTTTAAGAAGGCCTGGCGTTTCCTCTGGAAAGCCGCGATGTGGTTCTTCATTGTCAGTATTGCCTCAGTAATTATCCTGCGCTGGGTACCTATTCCCTTAACACCACTTATGATCGTCCGCTGTATTGAACAGAAAGCGGATGGGAAAGAAATGAAACTGAAGAAGGATTGGGTTCCCCTGGAGGAGATCTCGCCTAAACTGCAGCTTGCTGTTGTGTGCTCGGAAGACCAGAATTTCGTTAAGCATAATGGTTTTGATTTTAAGGCGATCGATAAGGCTTTAGAGTACAATGAGACTCATAAGAGAACACGCGGGGCGAGCACGATCAGCCAGCAAACCGCGAAGAACGTTTTTTTATGGCCGGGAAGAAGCTGGATCAGGAAAGGTTTCGAAGTTTATTTTACTTTCCTGATTGAGTGTTTCTGGAGCAAGCAACGTATCATGGAAGCTTATCTGAATGTGATTGAAATGGGGGATGGTATTTACGGAGCAGAAGCAGCATCCCAGGCCTTCTTTAAGAAAAAGGCGGAAAACCTGAGCTCCTCAGAAGCCGCTGCCATCGCAGCAGTCTTACCTAATCCGAGAAAGTTCAATGCAGGTAAGCCAAGCGCCTACGTCCAGGGAAGAAGGTCCTGGGTGTTGAAACAGATGGGGTTCTGGGGCGGAGTGCTGAACTATGAGCAGAAGGAAGCGACAGTGAAGGAGAAAAAGAAAAGGAAGTAATTCAGTTGGCAATAAAGTAAGCTCTGATAGGTTGCCTTGAACATATTGCGGAAGTGAATTAGAATTCTCTCATCACTTATTCTTAATAATAATTATTTAGTAAAGCACCCTGCACTTCGGAAGAAGGATCCTCAGGATCTCCGCATCATAAGCGGTGATCGTGTTCCCCCTGAGGTCCAGGACTTCCAGGGATTTCAGCATGCTCACGGCATCGTTGATGCTGCTGAGCTTATTGCTTTTAACAGACAGGTATTTCAGGTTCCTGAGTTTGTAAATGCTTTTGGGAAGCTCTGTCAGATTATTATTATCAAGGATCAATTGTTCCAGTGAACTTATTTTCCCGATCTGCTTCGGGACTTTTTTCAAGCCGCACATGGCAATCGTCAGATTCTTTAAACGTTTTAACTCCGAGAATGAATCGGGCAGTGTATCCAGTTTTGAATTAAAAATAAGCAGGTCGTTGAGGTTAGCAAGATAACCAAACGAATTAGGCAGACTCAATGTATCGGCCTGGTTATTCTGGATCTCTATGGCCCTGAGCTTTCCAAGAAATGCTATTTCAAAAGGAAGCGAATCTATTTTCAGGTTGACCAGTCTTATTTCTGCAAGCTGCTGGAGGTTAGAAAAACTCCCGGGCAAAGCGGTAATGTTGTTTGCCTTGCAGCAAAAATAGGTAAGGTTGCTGAGTTCCGTGAGTTCCGGGGGAAGCTCGGTAAGACTGTTCCCGCTGAGCTGAAGCGAATGAACCATGCTGAGCTTGCCGAGTTTTGGCAAGAGTTTCGGATCGATCACCTGGTATTCAAGTTTCAGCTTGTAAACATTCCTGATGTCTTTCAGCGCTGTTTTAATATCCGTATAGGTTTCACCGGGAGGAGCATACTTGTCAAAGGGATCCTGTTCTTCCTGGGCATGCAGAAGTACAGGAAAAAATAAGAGTAAAAAACAGGTCCTCAGCATCATATTAGTTTATCACAAGCTTCATGGCTTTCGCAGTTTCGTTAATACGTATGACCAAAGTGTACATTCCCGCTGAAAGACCAAGTTTCGATTTGTTGATCTGCAGCTGATGTTTCCCGCTTTGATGTTGTTCCCGTTGCTGTATGATAAGCTGTTTACCAAGCACATCAATAAGTGTGATCTCCACATCTGCATGGTGGTCCAGGTAGTACAAAACAACAGCATCTTCATCGAACGGGTTTGGATAAACAGCTGTCATGGATCCGTCATTGAGGTTTTCAATACCGGTTGTAAGGGCTACAACCTGTCCATCACTGGATGAAAGCGCAGATAACAGTCCTGCTCCGTTTTCCGATTGAATGCTGAAATAGTAAACCTGGTTTTGGATCAGCGACAAACCGGTTTTCGTAACCGAAGAATTCATTCCATTGTCCGTCCAGGGTGTTACATCTGCCGCTCCCGCTGTGGTGCCTATCGCATACCAGTATTTTGCGATCCCGGAATTAGTATCAGCAGAAGTAGCCCAGTTTGCTGAAAGCTGCGTGAGTGAGTATGTAGTATCGATATCGGTTGATGTTCCATCATCAGCAGAAACTGAAGCAGGAATTGTCCAGTCAACATTCACATCCTGTGAGGCAAGAGCAGAAAGATTTCCTGCAAGGTCTTTCGTGATCGATTTTATCCTGCAGGAAGGCGTGGCAGGATCAGGGTTCTGATAACGCACATCATCCGTATTTGCAGGACCTACACTTACTGTTACAGAAGGAAGCCTGGAACGATAAACCTTCAGGTCATTTACCGTATAATCGCAGTTAGCGCTCCGGAACGAAATAGCATTTCCGCTGGCATATGGTGAAGGATCCGTCCAGCTCCCGATAAAATTATCATTCTGATAGACGTCCATTTTGCCGGTGATCCTGTCGTAGATAACTTTGTAATCATACCATTGGTTTGCATTGATAGTCATCGGTGCAGAATGTTCAAGGTTGAAAACATTATTCACAACTTTGTAAAATTCACACATGTTAGTAGCTACCCTGAACCAAACGAAATAAGAATTGCCGCGGTTGGTTTGACTGGCATTATCGCAGAAAAAATGAAAGCCGGCCCTTTTTGTAGCGTCTGTTCCGCTTATTTTCGCCTGCCAGTTGTATAAGTATTGGTTAGAAATATTCTGAGTCAGTGGAGCGTAGATATTTGTATTCGTATTTGACTGGTCACTCTGATTCAGATATCCTCCTGCAATGCTCCATGTTCCTGTCATGCTTGTCCATTCCGGGTGAATGGCCTGGTCGAAGTTATCGGAGAAGAAGCCCCGTGCATTATTTGCCCTCCATTCTGTGCCGTTATATTCAAGTACCTGGTAATAGCTTTTTGCAATTCCTGAGCCTCCCGCGTTATCATTATCTGTGAAGTTTGCGGTGAAGTTCCCTGTTGCCCAGCCTGAAGGTGCTGTCACCAGGGTGGTGGGGGCGGTATTGTCGATCGTGCAGTTCCAGGTGGCCTGCCAGCCGGCCGCTTGTGTGGAAACATCGGATTTGTAGCGCAGTGTTAATGCGGCACCCGATGAGGTGATGATCCCCGGCCCTGTATTTCCGTGATAAGCTCCTATCAATGGTGACGCTGTGCTGTTACCGTCATAGATCCATAATGTATCGTAATTCAGCTCGGTGGCGAATGAGCTGAAATTAAGTGTAATGCCGGTGGCCCCGGTTGGTGCAATAGTGTAAGTGAAATTCTCATTGTCATAATAATTGCGGACAGGCCCGCCCATATCGTATATCGTATCTGTACAGGGAACAGTGGCGCAATCAGTGAATTTATTCCTGATCAGGTCCCAGTAATCATTATAGCCGTCATCATATCCCAATGCCCAGATCCCGATCCCACCGATCCCGCGCTGGTTGACAAGATCAAATCTCTTTCCCATCGCATAAGCATCATCAATAAAAGCCTGCCAGTTTACACCGCCACGGACAGATGGAAACCAGGTTGAGAAGCTTGTACCGTCCCATTGCCTGCTGCTGTAATATCCGTTGTTGTTATCCCGGAAAGTTGAATAAGTAACACTGCTGGTCCCGCCACCGGTTGTAGCGCTGGGGATCGTGCTGCCTGCAGTTGCCCATTCACGACCATACCAGGGCAATCCTAAAAGTAGTTTCGAATGGGTTGTGCCCTGCTTAAGATAGAATGTAAGTGATTTCGCAAGTGTATAGTTGTAGCTTGTCTGGAAATTATACAAAGGGGCTTCTGGTCCGGCCGTAGTGCTGCCGCTGTAGTAGTAATCATATCCCATGATCACAAAAAGATCAACGTAAGGATTGAGCGCAGCCATGTCGAATACACCGCTCCAGTCAACCGCGTAAAGGCAGATGCTTACTTCAGATCCCGGAATCGCTGCGTGCATCTGGTTGCAGAGATCAATCATAAACGCTGTAAAAGGTGCTTTATGTGATGCACCCATTCCTTCAAAATCGATGTTAACTCCCTTGGCACTCCTTGATTGAACGAGGTTGATGAGATTCGTGATCAGTGTTTGTTTGGCAGATGCGCTGCCAAAGAACGCTGTATGCCCGCTGAATAAAGTAGCGCATAATGTTACATTCACCCCGTGCGCCTGAGCTGTCGTCACTACACTTGCTGTTGCCCAGTTGTGGGTTGAGTTGGCATTTCCTGTTGCGGAATTTACTTCATAGGAAAAATAACAAAGATCAGTCAGCCCGCTCCAGTCATAATTTGCTTCCAGTCCTGCACTCCAGTATGGATGCCAGCCATAAACGCGTTTTGTTAAATTGCAGGAACGGGTTGCCCGCATGGGCGTGTTATGGATTGTTCTTCCTTCAAAAACACGAAGACTGTCCCACTGCGATTCTGATGTGAAATTATGCTGCGCATATTTTTCAGCCTCTTCCTGGTGAATGGATTTATGCGGAAGATAGGTTTCAGGCTCATTTTCGGGTGCCGCAGTTTTTGTTGGCTGGGCAAAAGAAAGTTGTGTATAAAATGCGAGCAGAAGGAATATTGATCTTTTCATCGGGTGTTTGAGAACTGAATTATTTTACGACAACTTTTAATGTTTTTGTTTCTTTATCGGATTTCATCTTTACAAAATAAATTCCGTTTGCCAGTTCAGAAGAGTTCAGTGAAAGCTCATGCTTTCCTGATGATTCCGATAGGTTGCTGTAAAGTATCACTGTCTTTCCTAAAACATCAGTAAGAGAAATTTCAACCGCAGAATCTTCAGAAAGCTGGTACCTGATCATCGAACTGTTTGTAAGAGGATTCGGTGAAACGAATATATTGCTACCTGTAACCTGTTCGTTTATACCAACTGAAAGCTGAACAGTCTGTCCATTGCTGGTGAATACTGTTGACTGCAATCCCGCACCATTCTCAGCTTTGACACTTACATAATAAATTTGTCCATCAACCAATGCAAGTCCTGTTGCAGTTGCTGTATCATTATACCAGTTGTCGGTCCAGCCCAGAACATCCGTTGCACCTGCCGTGGTCCCGATTGCGTAGAAATATCTTGCGATGGCAGAATTTGTATCCGATGATGGCGACCAGTTCGCTGAAAGAGTAGAAGCGGAATTTGTGAATGTAATATCCGCAGCAAGACCGTCATTTATATTTGTGACAGCTGCAGGGGGTGTCCAGTCAATGTTCAGGTTCTGGTAAAAGATCCCGGATAGGTTTCCTGCTGAATCTGCGCAGATGGATTTAACCTTTGCAGAAAAAGTGGTAGGGTCCGGGTTCTGAAAACGGATATCATTTGCTGCACCAGGCCCTACAGTCACGGCTGCAGAAGCTGCAGGACGGGAGCGATAGACTTTCAGTTCATTGATCGCGAAGGCAGCATTCCCGCTCCTGAAAGAGATTGCATTACCGGCTGCATAAGGCGAAGGATCCGTCCAGCTGGTGACAAAAGAATTATCACGGTACACCGAGATTTTTCCCGTAATCCGGTCGTAAATAATTTTATAATCATACCATTGTCCGGCTACGGTTGTGAAAGGAATATTAACCACCGGAGAGCCAAAAACATTGTTTGCCACTTTATAGATCTGCAGTGCCTGGTCTTCAACACGGAACCATACGAAGTAAGAATTTCCGCGGTTGGATAAAGCGGCATTGTCACAAAAGAAATGAAATCCTGCACGCTTAGTTGTGCCGGCAGGAGGTGTCCCTTCAATTTTACCATAAAAATTATACAGGTACCTGTTGGATAAGGTTTGGTTCAATGCTGCATAGATATTAGTATTGCTGCTGTCAACATTCGACTGGTACAGCGATCCGGCATTTATCGACCAGCTCCCGTTTGCAGGGGTCCAATCGGGGTGAATTGCATTGTCGAAATTATCAGCAAAGAAACCATTGCCGGCATTTGCTCGCCATTCCGTGCCGTTGAAATCGATCACCTGGTAATAGCTTTTTTCGAGCCCGCTTCCGCCGGCATTGTCCGCATCCGTGAAGCTTGCTGTAAAGTTTGCTGTTTCCCAGCCTCCGGATGTATTAATGATCGTTGTCGGGGCAATGTTATCGGCAGCAGGAGGAACAACTGCATTGCTGGTCCAGTTTGCAACCCAGCCTGTTGCTGTAGTCGCACAATCAGAACGAAATTCGACCAGTAAGGAGCCTCCGCTTGAGATCACTGTTCCCGGGCTGTTCGTGCCGTCATATTGCCCGAGCAGGGGTGAGGAAGTGGTTGCACCGTCATAGATGAAAAGATAATCCCATCCCGCTTCGGTACTGAAAGAAGTAAAATCAAGCGTGATGGAAGTGGCACCTGCAGGCTGGATGAGGGTAAGGGAACGGACATCATTCGAATAGTTCCCTGCGCTTCCGCCATTATCAGTATAAGTACCTGTTGCCGTGGTAACGGTATTTATTACGGGCGAATTATTGATCAGTAAATAATACTTTGCCCAGTTCCAGTTCACGCCCGGATCTGTGTGGGTCTGACCGCTGAACATCTGGTGTCCTTTTATAGTGGTACATGAACCGAGGCCGCAGGAAGAATGTCCCCCGGAACATCCCGGGCCATAATAACACCTTAAAGGATTGATACCATATCCGCTTGCACAGATGTCACGTACCAATGCGGCAGATCCATTGTACATTGCTGTTGTGTACCAGGATGCATTATTGATATAACCTTCGTGCTCAATTCCTATTGTATAAGGATTGTGAGAGCCGACATGCCATGCTTTCTGGGATTCAAGGACCATCTGGGTAATCTGGCCATCGCTGGAGCGTGCGACATAATGCGCGGAAACACTTGCGGAGCAATTCTGGAACCAGGAGATACAGCCAGCATAAGAGCCCTGAACAGTGTGAACAGTCACAGCAGAAACAGCAGTGCCGCTCCTCGAACTGTAATTACATGATGCTGCAGGGTTCCAGATTGCCGGGCCATAATCAGCCGACATGGGTGTCCGATAGGAAGGTGAGCTGTAATTTTTCCCTGATTGGCTTCTTACGCTTTCATCAGTTACTGTCACATTTGTTGCACTAAGAACCTGGAGGTTCTCCGTCCCGAAAATTTTAGCAAGATCGGTATTGTAATCCGGGAATCCGTAAAATAGCTGGTACTCTGTGGTGTTCAGGAAAACCAGATAAGCATAGAGCTGGGAACTGAGCGCGAAAGATTGTCCTTCGGTATCCTGGGGTAATTCACTCAGGTAAGTCAGAACGGGAATGTTGCTTTCAACAGAAAGATCTTTGATGAGCAATGATTTCCTGGCAGCAGAGAATGCAGCTGCATACGCGAGAATATTTTTTTCTGCATCCGCCATGATCTCCTCTGCGCTGTAACCTGAAAGTTTTGCTACAAGCTGAAGATTGTCCCGGAAATAATTCTGGCCATCGAGGGTCAAGCCCATTACTCCGTAAGCATTGGGCATGCCTGTGCAGCTTTCAGGTAAGGAAGAAGCATGAGTAATGTGCTCAAAGCGTGTGTTGCAGAATGCCACAGCTTCCAGCATGCCTTTCGGGATCCCCGGATGCAGGGCATATGCTTTATTGAATGCAGGGCTGAATTTATTCGGAATATTTCCTTCAGCGGAGATAGAATTGAAAATGAATACAGAAAGAGCGCAGAGTAGCAGTTTTTTCATGGGATGTGTTTAGTTCTTTATCAGGAATAAAGATAAGAAACCCGCATGAATAATACAAGTGCGCCATAGCAAATGGATCAGTGAACTTTAATTTTTGAAGAGGGAACCAGGAGGATGGAAATTATTTTGCTCCAAGCACTTTAGCCCTGCATTCCCCGAAACCTATGCGCACGTTATCTTTCTTACAATACCCGCGCATGATCACTGTATCATTGTCGTTGATGAATTTTCTCTCGCTGCCGTCTTTCATCTTTACCGGTTTTGTTCCTCTCCAGGTGATCTCAAGCATTGATCCGTATGAATCGGGGGTTGGACCGCTGATCGTCCCGGATGCCAGCATGTCGCCAATGTTCATGTTACAGCCATTCACAGTGTGGTGTGCGAGTTGCTGCTCCATGGTCCAGTACATGAATTTATAATTGGAATTCGAAACCGTTGTCGCTTCCGCGTTTTCAGGTTGAATAAGAACGTCCAGGCTGATGTCGATGTTTTTATTGCCGCTGTACTCAAGATACGGCAGCACTTTTGGCTCCTGTTTGTATCCTTCTGTGCGGAAAGGTTCCAGCGCTTCCATGGTTACTACCCACGGTGAAATGGTAGATGCAAAATTCTTCGCAAGGAATGGCCCGAGCGGCACATATTCCCATGTCTGGATATCCCTTGCGCTCCAGTCGTTGAACAGTACCATTCCGAAAATATGTTCTCCTGCATTCGCAGTGCTGATGCTTTCACCGAGCTGAGTTGCTTTCCCGATGATAAAAGCTGTTTCCAGCTCAAAATCAAGGAGCCTGCATGGCCCGTAAACTGGAGGTTCTGCTTCATTAGGTTTTGTCTGGCCCTTGGGCCTGTGAAAGTTTGTCCCTGAAATGGTAATGGATGATGCGCGTCCATGATAACCAACGGGGAGATGTTTCCAGTTCGGAAGTAAGGCATTATTGGGATCCCGGAACATTGTTCCGACATTGGTCGCATGATCAATGCTGGAATAGAAATCAGTATAATCACCGATCCTTACCGGCATCTGCATCTGCACATTGCTGATATACTGCAGTACTTTTGCCTGCGCCTCCTTGTTATCCCTCAGCTCGGCATTGTCTGCGTTCAGCAGCTGTGACACGCGCTCACGGACACCATTCGTGGTTTGTTTCCCCAGCGCAATAAAGTCATTCAGGTATTGATTTGTAAAAACAGAATTATCAATCTTCAGCTTGTCAAAGAATCCAAGCTTGTTCATGATTGCAAGGTCCAGCACATTATCACCGATCGCAACACCGATCCTCGGGCTGGAGCTTTGTGTTTTGAAGATCCCGAAGGGCAGGTTCTGAATTGGAAAATCACTGTCCGGATCAACTTCTATCCATGATCTTAATGAAGGGTCGTTTGCTTTGCTCATGCGACAAATGTAATTTTTTTTTCACCACAGAGGCATGGAGAACACGAAGTTTCCCCGAGATCCATCCGTTTATCAAATCATTCCGGTGGTTTATGTGATGGTCTTCCGAATATCTCTGTTCTTCCGTTCCTCATTTTCCTTGATAAGAACCGGAGCTTTCCCATTTATCCTCAATTATCACCATTTAACAAAATCATTTTGACATCTTGCTTATTTAAAGTAAATTCGGGACTTAAATCACAAAACACACACATGAATAATTCGATCTTTAAATTTTCAGCCCTGGCTGCGGCAGTGGCCCTGGCCTCATGCGGAGATGCTAAAAAAGAAGAAACAGCTGCGGTAAAAAATACCGGGATTGATGTTTCAAACATAGACAGCACCGTTCGTCCCGTTGATGATTTTTACCAGTTCGTGAACGGACGCTGGATGAAAAACAACCCCATCCCTGAAACAGAAAGCCGCTGGGGAAGTTTCAGCGAGCTGGAGGTTACAAATAAAAATAAACTGAGAACAATCCTGGAAGAGGCTGCGGCAGATAAAAATGCAAAACCGGGCAGCAACATTCAGAAGATCGGAGATTTCTATTCGGTAGCAATGGATTCCGTTAAGCTGAATAAAGACGGCATCAGCCCTCTGAAAGAAGAATTTGAACGCATAGAAAATATTAAGAATACTGATGACCTGATCAGGACGGTAGCTCATTTTCACATGATCGGAGCAGGACCAATGTTCAGCGGATACATAGGACAGGATCCGAAAATCAGCACTGAATACGTAACACAGATCTTCCAGGGCGGTATCAGCCTTCCGGATCGTGATTACTACACAAATTCGGATGAGCGTACTGTCGGAATCCAGAAAGCATACCTGGCCCACGTCACAAAAATGTTCGAGCTTTTGGGTGATAAGCCTGAAGCTGCGGCAAAGGCCGCAAAGACCGTTTTTGATATAGAAAAAGGAATGGCGAAAGTTTCAATGACAAAAGTTGAGCTTCGTGATCCTGAAAAACAATACAATAAGAAAACAAGCAAAGAGCTTGCTGAGCTTACTCCAAACCTTAACTGGAATGTATATTTCACTGAGCTTGGAATGAAAGATGTCAGCACTGTTGTTGTAGGGCAGCCGGAATTTTACAAAGCACTGAACAGCTCTTTAAAGTCAGTTCCGCTGAACGACTGGAAAACGTACATGCGCTGGAACCTTATCGATGCAATGTCAAGCAAGCTGAGCGATGACCTGGTGAATGAGCATTTTAATTTCTACGGAAAAACATTATTCGGCATCCCGGCACTGAAGCCACGCTGGAAGCGTTCATTGGAAGCAGTTGATGCTTCATTGGGTGATGCACTCGGTCAGATCTTCGTTGAAAGACATTTCACAGAAACAAGCAAAAAACGTGTAAGCGAAATGGTGGATAACCTTATTGCTGCATACAGGGTGCGCATTGACAGCCGTGACTGGATGAGCGCTGAAACGAAAAAAGCCGCTAACCTGAAACTGGATAAAGTGATCAGGAAAATCGGTTACCCGGATAAATGGAAAGATTATTCAACCCTTGATATCAACCGCGATTCATATGTTCAGAATTTCATGCGCGCAAGCAAATATGAATTTAACGAGATGACTTCCAAGCTTGGTAAACCAATTGATAAAACAGAGTGGGGAATGACCCCTCCGACAATCAATGCATATTACAATCCTTCCATGAATGAGATCGTTTTCCCTGCCGGGATCATGCAGCCCATCTTCTTTAATCCTGATGCTGATGATGCAGTGAATTACGGGATCATGGGTGCTGTTATCGGACATGAGCTTACCCATGGTTTTGACGATGAAGGCTCGCAGTTTGATGCTGACGGAAACCTGAAGAACTGGTGGACAGAGCAGGATAAGGCGAATTTTAAAAAGAAGACAGATATGGTTGTGAAGCAATTCAATGATTATATCGCAATCGACAGCATGCATGTGAATGGTGAGCTTACCCTGGGTGAAAACATCGCGGATCTTGGCGGGCTGACAATATCCTATTATGCATTCAAGAAATCACTTGAAGGCAAGCCTGCCCCTGAAAAAATTGATGGTTTCACTGCTGAGCAGCGTTTCTTCCTGGCATGGGCACAAGGCTGGAGAGGAAATATGCGTCCTGAGTTCCTGAGGAACCTGGTGCAGACAAACCCCCATTCACCGGGCAACTTCCGCGGAAACGGACCTTTAACCAACATGCAGGAATTCTATGATGCATTTGGAGTGAAAGAAGGAGATAAAATGTACCGTCCGAAAGCAGAAAGAGCTGAGATCTGGTAAATAATTTTTTGTGATTTGATTGAGAGGCACTCCGTTCATTTTGAACGGGGTGTTTTTTTTTAAATTAGGTTAGGCCGAAGCATTTTGAAGACAACGAAGGAAAGGGAAATTTAAATTAAGATTGCTTCTTTTAAATAACAGTACTATTAAGAAAGTGATATTCCATTTTATACATGTGATATCCTTTTGCCCAGTAATCCTCTGCTTTTTCTATCAGTTTGAACCCTTGCTTTTCATAAAACTTCCAGGCGAACTGTGATGTACGCACGATGATCTTTTCTACTTGGGTTGACCGTAATAGTTTGACTCTGAATTTAACGAGTTCACTTCCCAATGACATTCCCTGGAAATCCGGGTGAAGGAAATCCCAGCTGAGGATTCCTGTTTTTTTATTATCTGAGAAATTATAACCACCGCAGCCTGCAATACGCTCATCCATCACGATCACAAAATAACTTTCGATCTCATGCTCCAGGTAGTGCACAAGATCTTTTTCTTCCTCAGGCGCAAAGTACCGGGGAATATTCGATCTTAGCAGGTGAAGAACTTCTTCTTTATCCTCAGTTTTGTAGTTCCTGATAACCGTTCCGGCCATTATCTTGTTTTATTACTGAATAACAGAAGATCGGTGTCTTTGCTTTTATACGGTTTCAGCAGCTTCATCCCGATCTTTTCCAGCAGCTTAACCGATCTTAAATTGTGCGGAACAGTTATCGCGAGGATCTCTTTCAATTTTAAAACGGAAGCTGCATGCCTTATTGTAGCTTCCCCGATCTCGAATGCATAACCCTTGCCTGAAAATTGCGGAAGGAAAGCAAAACCTATATCGGGATGATTAAGATCAGGTCTTTTTAAAATGCCGCACATTCCAACCGGTTCCGAAGATGCTTTGAGCTCAACCATAGAAAGTCCGAACCCATGCCCGGAGTAGCTTTTAATGGGACCATTGAGAAGATATTCTTCCGCCTGTTCCCTTGTTCGTATATTCCTGTCACCGATAAATTCCAGCCAGCCGGGACTGTTTACCAGTTCAATGATAAAAGGACTGTCATGAAGGGTGAATTCACGAAGCCTTAATCTTTCCGTTTCCAGGATTATCATGCTTATGCATCCTGGATTTCGGGTTCCACAAGCTTGGCAAGTTTTTCCAGGGACTCCTGCCAGCCTAAATAACACATTTCGGTTGGTATGATGGAAGGGATGCCTTCCTGGAGAATGGTAAGCTCGGTGCCGCAGGAAACTTTTTTAAGCCATATGGAAGTGCTCATCTCTCCAGGTAAATTCGGATCGTCAAATTTATCAGTATGCTTTATGAATTCATCCTGCCTGATTTCTAAAAAAGTTCCGCCAAAGGAATGGCCATTTCCTGTAGAAAAATTGGTAAATGACATTTTATAACTTCCGCCTTCACGGGCATCCATATGATGGACCTCGCCTAAAAACCCATAAGGCGGTAACCACACTGATATGGCTTTAGCTTCTGTAAAGGCCCGGAACACTTTCCCCGGAGATGTTTTCAGTATCCTGTGTAATTTTACACTGTTGTTCGACATATAATTGCTTTTGGTACGTATTAAAAGTACAGAAGAAAATTAACAAATACGAACTCTAAGCTGATTATCGCACATGTTAATTAATAAGGTTACTTGAGCTGTCCTGGCACCATGGCCCTTGCCTTTAACTGCTGGAGTAAGATCTCCGGTATTAGCAACTACACAGCGTTCGCCTCTGATGTCTTTGTTTCATCGGGCTGGTTTCATGTGTGAATCGTGTAACTTATCAGGAAAGTTCTGTAATACAACCCATAATAGTTATTACGACTTTTGCTGTCGATAAAACTATTCAACATGCTTAAAAAATACTCCTTATTCGTTATTACATTTATCCTGTTTTCTTGCACTTCAATTTCGCTGACAGCTCAGCTGCCATGCATCCCGGTTATTTTCTCATTTACAACAGGTGAAAGTTCCAACCCACTTGCCAGCGATGGTTTCGCAAGTGTTTCTGTAGTGGGGCTGGGCAGCCCGTATGCATTCTTATGGTCAGGTAACGCGGGGAATCAAAATACGGCAACAGCTTCAAATCTCATGGCGGGAACTTACTCGGTAATTGTTATCAGCCAGGCAGGCTGTGTTGACAGTGCCGATGTAACCGTATATTCCCTGCCGACTCCTACACCTGCAATATGCATGGTAACGTGTGATACAGGCTCAGTCAACAACCTTGTTATCTGGGATAAAAGTTCATTTGCAGATGTTGATTCAGTAATCGTTTACCGCGAAGTGAGTCCCTCCCTGTATGCCAGGATCGGAGCAGTGTCCAACGATTCAATAAGCTTATTTGAAGATACAACCCGTTCTGCGGGCCCTGCAAACGGAGATCCTAACATTGCGTCCTACAGTTATAAAATTCAGATCAGGGACATATTTGGAAGCTATGGGCCTTTAAGCCCCTTCCATTCCACATTATATATTACGGATAACGGGGGCGGGCTTTTTTCATGGGGTAATCCTTATACCATCGAAGGGGCAATCAGCCCGGTGAATAATTATGTGCTGATGTGCGATACTGCCAATACATATAACTGGACTTCTGTACAGACGGTAATTGCCGTTGCATCTTCTGCAATTGACTTAGGGTTTTTGAATCACCCTGTAAATGCAAGCTGGCGGGTGGAAACAGACTGGTCGATCAGTTGTGATCCTTCAAGGGCAACGATCAATACTTCACGTTCTAATATAAAGCATGGAACAAGCACAACAGGCATAACGACTGAAAGCCCTTTACAGGATATTGACCTTTATCCCAACCCGGCAAGCGAGCAGCTGACAGTTTCCATGCCCCGTGGAATTTACGGAAATATCCGTATAATTAATATTCTGGGTGAAACGGTGTATGAGTCTTTTTTGGAAAAGCCAAAGCAGGTCACTTCTATGCAAATCGATGTGAGCCGGTTTACAAAAGGCTTTTATAATATTGTCATCCAATCAAAAGATCAGTTACACAACGTAAAATTTATAATAAATTAAGAATACTAATATTCGTATTAAGGATTCACGTAATCTTTAATCAGTATCCGTTAACAATACCTCCTAATGCCTAAGGCAAAGCTCAAGCTTCTTATTTTCTTAATTATATCAGCTCCGGTGTTTTTATGGGGACAGCAATATAATTTTAAAATATATTCCACCAAGAGTGGTTTAGCAAATTCCACAGTTAATAATATTTTCCAGGATTCAAAAGGTTTTACCTGGTTTGCCACCCAGGGTGGTGGTGTAAGCCGCTTTGATGGTAAGACCTTTAAAAACTTTAATAAGTCGGATGGTTTGCCTTCCAATGAAATTACCTGCATCACTGAAGATCATTCCGGCAATATATGGATCGCTTCTTTTGGCGGGATCTCACGTTTTGATGGAATGCATTTTATTAACTATGGTAAAAAGGAGGGGATCGATCCTAAAGAAGGAATATACTGGATCCATGCCGATCATAATAATGAAATATGGATAGCTATAAGGGGTGGTGGAGTTGCCCGGCTCAATGGGAAAAAGATCACCTTGTATACAACTAAAGACGGGCTGCTGACAAATTCAGTATTCAGTATTGCGGAGGATAAAAAGAAGAATCTCTGGTTCACAATGTCTGATGGGATCATGCGGTTTGATGGCTACAAGTTCATTGCCTGCTCCAATACGCCTCAGTTCAACAGGAAAGTCTTCTTCTCTTCTTTTGCGGATAGCAAAGGGAATATATGGTTCGGTTCTGTCGGTAATGGCGTTCTTCGGTATAATGGCAAAGTATTCCAGGATATTATTCTTCCCGAAGAAGTTAAAGATGATTTTATCGGGAGCATAACCGAGGATAAAAGAGGAAACATTTGGTTCGCTACCGAACACGGTGCATTAAAGCTTGAAAGAGATAAGTTTCACCTCTTTACAGAGAAACAAGGCCTTTCTGCCAATGGCGTCCTTTCTGTCGCAGGCGACTATGAAGGTAATGTATGGATCGGAACCCAGGATGGAGGAGTGAATCTCTTTAATAATGAATCCTTTGTAAATTTTGGGGAGAAGGACGGGCTGAAGAGCAAAAGTATTGCTGCTCTTTACCGTGACGGGGAAAATTTAATTCTTGGAACTTCCGGTTCCGGACTTGGTTTTTATAATAGCGCTGCAAATACATTTGCAGGGTCGTCAGGAATTAAAGAAATTGATAAGCTGACTGTTTTTTCAATAATTACCGGCAATGATAAGAATTTATGGGTAGGAGCGGACGAGGGCATTTTTGTCCTTGAACCCGGAAACGGGCGGTATAAACTTCATCATCGTGTAACGTTCAAAGGTAAAAGTATCACAGCCGCTGTGCGGTTAATCAGGGATCACAATGGAGATATCTGGGTTGCTACTTTCGGCTCAGGCATTTATAAGATTGAAGGAGATAAGGTCACGAAGTTGGACAGGACAAATGGCCTTGGCACAGATAATATAATTACAATTTTCGAAGACTCCCATCATATGATCTGGATAGGCACTAAAGATGCCGGCCTTATCCGTTTTGACGGGATCAGCTTTAAGACCTTTGGTACAGCGGAAGGTTTGGCTGACAAAGCAGTCTGGTCTCTGACCGAAGATAACCACGGCATTTTATATGTCGGCACAGGTGAATCCGGGATATATTGTTTTGATGGAAAAAAATTCTATGCATTCTCCACCAAAAATGGACTGTGCAGCAATTATGTTCCTGCAGTTCTTTTTGATACAACCAGTAATTGCCTGTGGCTCGGTACCGATAAAGGTATTAACAGGATCTCTTTCCGCGAGAATTTCGGAATAGCTTCACTTCGTTATTTCGGGGAACAGGAAGGATACAAAGGCCTTGATGTGAACCAGAATTCAATTGTGCTTGGTGGGGAGGGAGATGTCTTTTTTGGGACTGTGAATGGATTAAGCTGGTATAGCAAGACATATGACTTGCCCAATTCTGCCCCGCCAAAACTGGAGCTTATGGGAATCAAAATGGCTTACCAGGTTGTGGATTGGAAAAAATATACCGACTCTGTTGATGTAGCTACCGGCCTGCCGTATAATTTAACATTGTCACATCTGAATAATAACCTGACATTCGATTTCCAGGCGCTCACAACCGGCAATGTAATGTACTCCTTCATGCTGGAGGGACAGGATACTTCCTGGACCCCGCTTTCCACCAATACAGAAGCAGTGTTTACCAATATTGAGCCCGGTCGTACGTACACTTTTAAAGTGAAGGCTTTAAGCAGTAATGGTGTCTGGAGCCGCGGGACGATCGCATATACCTTTTCAATCCATCTGCCTTGGTGGAAAACATGGTGGTTTATGGCTGGTGTTGCCCTGGTGCTGGCATCCTCTGTTTTTTCATTTATTATTTACAGGATCGCCCAGCTTGCGAAAGAAAAAAAGTTATTGGAAGAAAAGGTGACGGAACGGACGCGAGAGCTTTCCCTGGCTTTCCAGGAAATAAAGGACAGTATTTTATATGCCAAGAAAATCCAGGATGCAATCCTTCCGCTTAAGGAGGAAATAAGAGAAGAGTTCCCCGATTCGTTTGTATTGTTTAAGCCCAAACATGTTGTCAGCGGTGATTTTTACTGGATGAACACGAAGGATGACAAAGTTTACATAGCTGCGGTCGACTGCACCGGGCATGGCGTACCGGGCGCATTTATGAGTATGATAGGAAGCTCGCTTTTAAATGAGATCATCCTGAAGAAAGGTGATCATAATCCCGGAACTGTTCTGACATTACTGCACAGAGCCATCAGGAAATCGCTTAAGCAGCATCGCAGCACCTATGAATCTAAAGATGGAATGGACCTGGCATTGATGGTAATCGATAAAAAAGCGGGGACACTGCAATATGCCGGTGCAAAACGGCCTTTGTATTTCTTCAGGAACGGTTTATTTGCTGAAATAAAAGCGGATAAGCAATCAATCGGAGGTTTAGAAACAGAGAAAGATTATCAGTTCACAAAGCATGATATTAAATTGAGCGAGGGCGATACGTTCTACCTTTTTACAGACGGCTATGTGGATCAGTTCGGTGGGGAGAAAGGGAAAAAATATTCTTCAGGAAGATTCAGGAAGATCTTAAGCGAGATGCAGCATCTTCCGCTTGACGACCAGGGCAGGATGCTCAATAAGACATTATCATCGTGGAAAAAAGGGGTTGAGCAGGTGGATGATATTCTCGTGATGGGAATACGGTTCTAAAGGTAGTTCGCAATTATTCAG
Organism: Bacteroidia bacterium; assembly: GCA_036386835.1. Taxonomy (GTDB): domain Bacteria; phylum Bacteroidota; class Bacteroidia; order 2-12-FULL-35-15; family 2-12-FULL-35-15; genus 2-12-FULL-35-15. The sequence goes on along the minus strand of DASVUX010000028.1, from coordinate 41,537 downwards.
AAAAAATTATTGTTGAAACCTTTGGTATGGTTGGTGAGAAACACAAGCCCGCAGATAAAATGATAAGTCTCCCGGGAATTTAAAAAAATAGCGGGTTGTCATAACACCCGCTATTTTTAAATAGTTGATTTTACTTAGCCGTTCACGGGTTCCCAAAGCTCGATCTTGTTGCCATCTGCATCCATGATATGGACAAACTTTCCATAGTCATAAGTTGCAATATCATCTACAACATTAACCCCGTTTTCTTTCAGCTGATTTACCAGTCCTTCAATATTCCGGACCCGGTAGTTGATCATAAACTCTTTTTTTGAAGGTGCAAAATATTCACTTCCTTTTTTGAAAGGAGTCCATTGCAGCTGGGTGATCTCCTCCTGATTGTCAATATCCCGTGATTTAAAAGTGGATCCCCAGTCATTAACGTCAAGACCTAAGTTCTTTGCGTACCATTCCCTTGTTTCTTTTGGGTTTTCAGAAAAGAAGAAGATTCCCCCGATTCCCGTTACTTTTGGTGTATTATCAGCTGCTGAAGCTGAGTTAGCTGTTGAATTGCTTTCGTCTTTCATATTGTTTGGTTGTCGTTTGTATTGTTAGAACCTTGGTCGTTACTAAAATAACATAAACTTTTTAATGTGCAAAAGGGATTTTACATACTAACATTGATGGTGAATTTGCACAAAACCGCAATTGTGCTTAGCAGGTGTTAGTAGTTGTAATTTTATTCTAGAGATTCTATTAATTCTAACACAGGATTAAATGAAGTCGCAACAGAATAACCAGAATTTAAATATTCAATATGGCTTAGGCGGTCTCTGTCATTAGACCATTTTTGAACATACGGAATATATTGTGAGATTACACCAATAAGTCGATACCTCTTTTTATTATCAATTTCAATTATCTGTATAACAGGTCCGCCACTATTTCCTCCGTATACCGGGCAATCTAGTATTATAGTGTATGTTTCCTTATAAATATTTGCCACAACTCCTTTTCTAAGTAGGGGTTTGGAATAGTCAAATTGGCGACTTGTTTGTATTCCCAAAGAAGTGGGGTATCCAAATACAAAAATGTCGTTGGAAATATAAATGTCGTTTAATAAATCTACATTCATGCGTGTGGCTTGGATCGCATTGTAATTCCCCTTCTCGATTCGTTCGGCTCCAACCGAAAGATGAAAAGTCGTAGTTGTTTTTTTAATTTGAATAATGTTCCCATATTGAATTATTGCGATATCATTCTTTTTATGAAAAATTGTTTTTAATGTATTTAAATTAAACCGATATCTTATTGTGCTTTCATCTTCTAAAGCACTTGATTGACAAGTAACTTCAATTTCTTCTGTCCGTAACTTGTTTTGTTCGTCAAAAAGAACATGCTTAGCAGTCACTAAGTATGCATGTTTGTCTGTTCGATAAAGAAAACCAGAGCCACTTGATTTCCCTAGAGAAATCAGTACTGCTAAGGCGAAGTGTTCATGAGGGATTTGTCTCATATTATTGTGGCTAACGTTTATAGGCTTTGGAAGCCTGATTTCAAAGTTAATTATAATTCCTCTTGCGAAGCGGAGAGTCCAAATGGCAACAGACCTGTTTTAGGCGTTCCCTCTTCTAACTTTTCCGCCCATTGAATTTCGCTCGGCAATTCTGCGTTAGATGCCTCCGGTTTGTCAAAGTAAATGGATTTCACCACAAAATAGCCATCACCGAATAGTTGTCGAACAACAGTTTTCAAGTTGTCGTTAAAAATGAGTTTATCTGTCCCTGGATTTTCTTTAAAAACTGCCGAATTGCAAAGAAGTCGGTGGATTTTCTACCTGTTGGTTTTGAGGTGTCGACTTGTTCAATTACGCCAAAATTTGTTCTACTTCATCTGCGGAATAAATATTTTCTATGGTGGTGAAACCATTGTCGTAAATCTGGATTTCGTCTATTGCCGCGTAAACCCTGCATAGGTTAATTTTCCCGTTCACGAGATTTGTCATTCGTTATGTATGAAGAATCAGGTTTTGTCATGAAATAGTTAAGTGAAATGTTGGGTATAGTAAATTGCCTATTGTCGTTATAAAATAGTGTAAGATTACATTGGTGTCTTGAGGATTGGGGAGCACAAATTCTAATATTGAACCTGTCAAATTCATTTGATTTTATTGCTTGTGAAAGTGGGACTTCTCTTTTATAGTTATCTTTATTAGATTCTAAATTTAAATCATAAACAAAACTTGGTGGAGCAGGCATGCCAACTCCAGGTTCGCCTAACACAATTATCCCTTCAAATTGCACTTTTTCCTTTGAAATCTTTCCCGCAGCATTTATACCTTCATAGTGAATTTCACCGAATATTTTTGAAGATCCATCTTTAAATGGGCCTCTTGCATCAAGAATTCGCTCCTCATAGTCTTTTTCGCTAATTGCCTTTTCTTTTCCGGTACCATCAATAATAGTATATGACCCTTCTCCTAATCCCAAAGACGATGAAATATACCCATTTTGGATAATCTCTGTTTTGACACCTAGCGCTTTAAAATAGCTAGTTAAGTCAGTGTTTTTGGGATACTTCTCAAAATTGCCAAGCGATAATTGATTTTTGAATCCCTTTTGGAAATCAGTTGGAGAATCTGAAGTCTCTAAGTTAAAAAATAGGGTGCAGTTAAATACTTTACCCCAACCAATATTTGTTATAGGAAAATTCATGCCGTAACCTTTATGGATTAAAATAATTGGAAATTGATCCGGCCTACTTCTCGAGACACTAAAAACAGCCTTAGTAAAAAAAAGTGTTTTGTCTGAATTATTTGTGATTTTAAAATCCAATGTAGGAAATTGGAATTCAAAAGGAGTGTAATAATAATTAATGGGCGTTATTGGCCCTCCTTTCTTCAATATAGACAAGTAGTAGTTGAATGGATTAATAATTATGCGTTCTTCTTCTTTTTTAATAGTATATTTTAAATCTCCTTCTTTATTATTAATAGAAAAATCAATAGAAATATCGTCTTTTGATAAATTAATAATATCGCTTTCATCAGTGTCTGATATTTCGAAATTTGCACTAAAAAAATTCTCAAATGTTGAGCTTGGAATTAAATCATCTGAATCAATTATGTCTGTCGTTTGCCCATTAGGTATTAAGTCGTCAGTTGTTTGGAATATATTAATTAGGTTTTTAGAAAATGAAGATATACCGGCTACCACAGCACTAACTATAATTACAACAGATATGTATTTGTTGTTCTTAATTCGAAACCAAATTCTGTCCAAAAGGGGGCTTTTTTTCTGTTTCATTGTTGTGAAGTTTTATGTGTTAGGTTTTTGATTTATCTCTTCTAAATATTCGTCTATGAAGATTTCCATTTCTTTTTTATCATCTTCAAAAGTAGTATTTTCCAGTTTTTCATATGAATTTTTAAGGGTCTGTTTGTCAATTTGTTTAGCAATTCTCTCTATGCTTTCATCCAAGTCTTCTATCTTTTGTCAGTTTTGGATTATCCATTCTTTAATTTTCAACGGAATTTCTTCAACTGCAGTTTTTACTTCATTAAAATAATCATTGGCTTTATTTAACCTTGCTTTATGTTGTGTTGTCCGCTTAGCTCATATGCGAGAATCGGATCAAGTAATATTGTCGATACGAAAATGCCAAAATAAATTAGTTGCTTTTTTTCTGGTCGTAATATTTTATGGATTAGCTGTCTCACTTGTATTGTAGGTAACGTTCCCAGGCCTGTCGCCCGTTGGGGTTTCTTACTATGTTTTTAATTGCGAAGCCACCATAAAAAAATACTGGCGGGCGAACTTGCAGAAAGCCGCAATTGGCTTAGCCGTGTTATACGTAGTTTATTTTCCGCCAATTAAGTTTAATAGTCCACCTTCCAATTTGCTCCAATCGTTTAACCATCCAATCTTTGTGGATAAGTGTTTGAGAGAAGGTTCAAGTAATTTTTGGGTTTCAATATCTTTCGGCTTTGTTTTCACCCAAACATGTCGCAAAATAGTCTCTTGTTTTCCTTTATAAGCTTCCATCTGTGCATGGAGGCTTTCAGCGGTCCAGCTCAACCATCTACGAATATTTGGATCGGACATTGAAAGGCCAATAAAAACCATTTTTGTATTCGTTGCATGGAATAGAAAACTATTTTGAGCCCATGAATGCATTGAACCCGCAATCTTTGTATAGGAAGTTTCAGCAAAGATTAAATTATCTCTAGAGTCATTTTTATTCTTAGTCTTTTTAATTGGATTAGGGAAAATTCCCCCGTGTAAATGACATATTGGAATTTTAACAGAGCCTACCTCAAATGGTCTTATTACTTGGACATATTTCTGAAAGTGAAAATTATATTCTTTTGTTTTGACAAAATTTTGCTTAACACTAAATATCACAATTAATGAGTACAACAACGAGTCAGCATTAAACGTAATAATAGTTTTAGGCAAAACGATTCCTTCTGTTTCGTTCAATAAAACATTTTTGAGTTGCAAAAGTGTGGAGTCTGCGAAATGTTTTTCAAAAAAATCACAAGCCCACAAAAGTTGTTCCTTGTTCAGCCTTGTCGGATTATTAAGAAGTATCGCAATGGTATTGCCATGCCCGTCTTTTTCTGCGAGTTCAATTAAATCAGAATATAGCTGTTTTTCTAAAATCGAATAACGAAAAACCAATCTTTGAAGTTTCGGATTCAAATTTAGGTTTATCCCAAGTCAAACCGAAGCACTCATTCACAACTCTTCTTGTTAGTTCTGACCAGTTTGGAAGCATTTTGTCACATACGCCAGCCCCCAAACATAACGTCCATTCTGTGTTTTTTAAATAGGCAAAATACTTTTTGTCTTTAAGATCTATACTGTCGTTCATAAATTACTTATAACGGTTTGCAGCTACCCGAAGGGCGGGACTTTTACTACAAAACTTGATTTGAAAAACTAATGTTTGATTAACCACAAAACTGTCTTTGGAACACGAAACCCCGCCTTTTGTGTAGGTGGTGTTACGAGCTTGCCTTCTGTCTGTCGTTGTGGTGTTGTCTATTATTTACTGGTGTCTTAGTGCGTTGGATTGGGGGCTCTTTTGCATTTTTTGTTTAGCTTTGTGTGTTTGAAAAAATGAAAATGTGCCACAAAAAGGGTTGGCTAATTACTTAAAATACTGTCTTCAATTAGTTTGCTTATTTGTGTCTGTTTTTCACTTATCTGTCTATCAATTTCTTTCTGGCGGTCAAAAGCACCGATTATTAAATTCAAAATTCTTTCTTGCTCTGTCAAAGCAATGTCTGGAATGAGAAGTTTTCTAATTCTGAAAATTGCAAGTTTTCCTTGTGAACCTTTTCCTGTGTATGCTTCAATTTGATACTGCACAATTTTAGATTGTAAACAGTAAGTCAAAAATTGAGGATTGAAAAGTTCTCTGTTTACGATTAGTCGGGCAAAGTTTTCTGTGATGTTGTGTCCGTCTAATTCTTCTGGAACAAGTCCGCACTTGCCTACTGTTGCACCTACAATTGTTAGCAAGATGTCATTTGTGTTTGAAATATATCTTGTTATTGGCTTTTGGTTTTCGTCAGTAATGTATTTTACATTGTCAAGGTCAAACGAACCGTCCCAGCTTAAATCGTCTACACGAACATATTTAAAAGGTGTTTCTATTTCTGATACATTCTGTCCTTTGGCTAAACGCTTTCCGCCTTTTACATCTGCTATATTATTTCTGATTGGTCTGAAATGAAGTCCGTTTGTTCTGCAAGTTTTTATAAACTCCTCAAATAGCATTTTTGATTTCAAACTGATGTCAAATTTCAGTTCGTCATTTGCTACATCAAACAAGCTTGCTTTGAAAGTTTTAGCTTTTCTTTTCTTTTCAAAAAGTGTAAGGTCATAATTAAACTCCTCTGCAAATACTTTATCAATAACTTCAATCGGGTCGCTTACTTCTTTTTTTAGTTCTAAAATTTGGGCTGCAATTGGCTTTATTTTTCCTACTAATTTGTTTTGCAGTTCGGACTTAACAATTGGAATTTTAATTTTCAAAAGGTCTTTCCCCGAAACTCTTTTATGTGTCTTGCCACTTTCCAAATATGCAAGACAACTCAAAAATTTATCTGAAACTAGAAGGTAATAAAGGAAAACTGGATTGACTGAATTGTCTTTGATTTTGTATTCAATAAGTTCTGTCGAACCTACATATTCGTTGTGTTCAAGGTTAAGAAAAAATTGTCCTTTCTTCGGTTCAATCTTAGGAATTACAATATCACCGTTGGTAAGTAAGTTTTTATCTGAACCAATTTCTCGCACCTCTAAAACATTTTTGAGGTTGTTACTTCTTCGTTCAATGTTGCCTAAATCTACAAGCCGATAAGGTTCTTCTAAAACACCTTTCTTCAATTTAGAAGATGAAATTTCCTGCAAGTATTTAGACAGAGTGATTTCACCTCTACCTTTCCATACTTCAAAATTTTCAATGTCGTTGAAATATCTATACTTAGCATCTACTCTCAAACTTTCGTTTGAATGGCAACTATTGATATTTGTAGAAAACCATTTTAATTCCATATCACTTCTTTTCTAATTGCGTCAAGGATTTTTATTGTTTCTGTTTTGCGAAGCAAAACATCATCTGACTTTTTCTTTTTCAGTAAGCCAGTTGAAAAATGACCGATAAGAGTTTCGTCTGTTCTTTCGTGATACTCTTCTTTTAACTTCCCTTCTTTTGAGTAGTAGGTTTTAATTATTCTTTCGCATTCATCCCTATCTGCTTTTAGTTGGTCAATTATTGTTTGACACTTTTTTAAATCTTCGTTCAGGTCTTCAATTTTCTTTTCAAGTGCTTTGCTTGTCTTTTCTTTATTCTTTTTCTCTACATCTTTCAAATCATCTTTCAACTCTTTTACAATCGCTTCTGTCTGTTTTGTTTTTTCGTTGTATTCGTCAATTATCTCCTGTTTGTTTATTGTGTTTGGTGCAAACTCAATGTCATAAAGGTCATTTGGCATTTCTCTTTCACTTCTTCTTGTTCTTTTGTAACCTACATTTTCAGCATCAGCCATAAAGATTGGGTAATTCTGTTTTTGTGCAACTTCACTAAACACCCACCAGGCGTTGTAATAACCAAACTCCTCACAAGTATCATTGTCGTATTGAAGTAACTCTGAAAGTTCTGCTAAATACTTTGTAAGAAGTTCTTTTATTTCAAGGTCTTTATCTTCTTCGGTTAAATGGTTTTTGAGTAAGCGGAAAATATTTTTTTTGATGTTACTCCAGTTTTTCTTTTCAATATCTTCAACAACATCCTTTGCCCACTTTTTATTTAGCTCTTTTTCCTCAAGGAAAAATTGAATGTAGTCATTTAATCTTGTTTTTAGTAAACTCCATTCTTTGCCACATTTATCCCACAACTCATTCCATTGAACAACTTCCTTTGCTGTTTTCTTTTGAGCAAAAAGCAAACTCGTTTTTGTAGAAGTGTATGGCTCAAAAGTTACTACGGGCAAACTCACAACTGCTTTTATGTTGAAGTATTTGAAAAGAAACAGTCGGATATATTTATTGTCGGTAGTGTCAAAAACACTTTCTGGAAGAACAACGGCAAATCTGCCGTTCTCTTTCAAACTTGATACCATCTTTCAATGAACAGGTTTTCAGAATTCTTTTTGTCGCCAAATAAAAAGCTGTTGTTTAAGTAGCGTTTGGTTTCGTTCTCAAGGTTGACACTGAATGGCGGATTGCTAACTACGACATCAAATTTTGCATTTACTTCTTTGTCTTTGTAGAGTTTGTCCGGCTGATATATTTTCAAATAGTTTGGTGCTGTGTCTTTGTCGTAAAAACGGAATGGAAGCAAACCGTCTTTTACAAAAATATTTGTTGAGCCGTCTCCGTGTAAAATCATATTCACCTTTGATGCTGTTCCTAAATCAAAGTTGATGTCTGAACCATACATATATTCTTTTGCCCAGCGATTTTCTTTGTTGTCGGGTGTAAACAGTTCATCAAATCTGTCCTTTACTTGTCTGCTACTGTTTAATTTATCCCTCTGTTTGTATTTGATTTCTTTGGTAATTATTTTCATTGCCTCAACTAAAAATGTTCCGCTACCTACTGATGGGTCTATGATGTATGGTAGTTCTCGGTCTTTGTTTAATCGATCAATTGAAAGTCGGTCAATTTGTAAAGCGTAAAAAAGAAATTTGACAACAGGAGTAGGAGTAAAGAATTGCCCTTTCGTTTGTTTAAAACCGTCTCTTGTAATTCGTTCAAAAAAGTCACCTAAAATATCTCTGCCGTCTAATGAACTTCTACCTTCAAGGAATGAATACTTCTCTAAAGATTGAACTGTGTAAACAAGTTTGTTGAGAGGAAATTTATTTCGGTCAATCAATCTTGCATCTGAAATTTCTTTTTCGTCAAGTATGTTTAGCTTTTCCCTTAATGCCGTTTTGTAAAGCTGTGTAATTCTTTCAAATACTTTTTCGGGGCTTTCAATATTTTCTCCGTAGCTGTAAACTTGAAAATCGTATTCCTCATTATCTTCTGTTTCACTTTCGTCTTGAATTTTTGCAAGAATGATATTTACAAGAGAGTAAAATATTTCCGTATCGCTTGTTCCTCCGCCACCCCAAAGCACATTGTGTAAGTTTGAGCCTAAACTGTTTATATCGTCTCTGTTTATGCTTGTGCGTAAATCATTTACTGAACCGTCCTTTTTCAATGGGGGTTTCTGTGGTTTGTCATAACCAGGACTTAGCTTGTCTGATAAAGAGGGTCTGCCAGCTTTGTCCCAATCCTCATAGTTTTTGTATTTCTCAAAGTCAATGATTATTGCTTTGTCAAGCATATTTCCCTCTTGATACTCTGCTGTGTAGTAAACCAAATATTTTACACCTTTAGTTTCAAGTGCAGCTAAAGCAAAAAGTTGTCCTTCAATCATCCATTTATCACCTTCAAATTTTTCAGGTGCTTTGGCTTCAATAAAGAAAAATGCTTTGCCTTTGTCGTCTCTTAGGATGAAATCTATTCTTGGTTTTGTGGTTTTGGGTCTGCCACTTGGATATTCCTTTTCCTTTTCAATTAACTCTGGTTTGTAGTCAAGTTGATTAACAAGTCGTTGAAGTAAAAATGCTTTTACAATTTCCTCGTCACCTGTGATAACTCTTTCGTCACGGTGGCTTTTAATCTTGTCGGTGTATTCTACAGATTTCTTTTCAAGGTTGATTTTTACAACCTTGTTTGTCTCAGTTTGTAATATTTTTTCTACTGTGGTTTTCCAGTTGTCCATATGTGCAAAATAATTATTGGTCGTAAAGTTAAATATTAAAGCCCTGTTTATTTCAAAAGTTGTTGTCAAAATATCACCAGTCCACTTGTCGGGTGGTGTGTGGGCTTTGGTGCGTTGGGTAAAATAAAATGTGCTGTAATTTGTGTCGGCTTGTGGGTGGCATTGAAGCTCTTTTTATTTTGCGAAGCCTTTGGCATTTTGTCTGTCGTTTTTAGCACTGTCGTTAATGGTTTGCACTGTCGCCATAGGATTGCCGATTTTCAGCACTAATGTTCATGAGATGCACAGAACCTTCTTTAACCACAAAACTGTCTGTGGAACACGAAACCCCGTCTATTGCAAATGTGCTGTTAGGTGCTGCCATTTGCTTTGTCAAATTTTTGTCTATGGTAAGCCCTATGATATTTCTGTAAGTCTTGCAGTAGTTTTGTTGTTTTACATTTAATTGAGTTCAGCGGAATTCGAAATTTACTTTCAGAGTCCGTCAATGTAACTGAGATGTAACCACCAGGAGGAGCCCTAAATCCCGTATGTGGTAAGTAAGAGATTGATTTTATTTTGTTCCAGGTATAAACTCTTCCGTCAGCATTGTTGATTAGAGATTCATCATTTAATATTAGCGCTGGTATCCTTCTGATTGCACAGTACATAAATCGCAGGTAGTTTGGAAGTCCAATGAATAATACAATTAAAGGTAATGAGAGGGCAATTGCAACAAATAAATTGTCTTTGTAAAATTTAAAGAATAGATAAGATGGTCCGATTGAGAAAATCGCCATGAATATTGTGCCAAAAAACAATACAATTGTCGAGAAATAATATTCAGTCTGTACTTTTCTCATTTGGTTTGTTTGTTTGTCATGATTGCACCTAACGTTTCGCGGCTTGGCGCCAGACCGCTGTTAGCGGTTGGCATTTTAATTATATGTCGTTTGAAGTAATCTCAATTTGTTTTTAAAACTGTCCTTCCAAGTTGAATAATCTCTGATGTCTTGTTCAATTTCTGTTTTAGTTGGTAATTGAGGAATTGTTGACGTGCCACCATCGTGTTCAGTTACGGAATACTTACCAAATAAACCTAGCATAAAATCAACGTCTGTTTGTTCAGTTACAATGTAACTTGATAAGTTCCCCTTTTTTAAATGAATATTTTTATTGAAACGTTCATATGTCTTGTTAGATAAGACTTCTTCAACGGAACGTTCTAACAACATTCTAAACCTTTTTCTAGCAGAATCAAGTTTTGTTTCTCGGCCATGTGCATCAGTTAATCCAAGAGCATCGTGTTCGTTTAATATTCTTCTGATAGAATCAACTCTTTCTTGAACATTTTTAGCCAAATATGGAATTTCGTCTGTAACCACACCACTTATCCCGTTGTATTTGTCAATTCCTATTACTGTGCAGTCTGTTGTTGTGGTTGTCTTGTGTGTGTCTATAAGCAAACGTAAGAATGATAGGTCGTGAGTAAACAAAACGATTTGTCGGTTTTGTGATAGTTGAACAATTTTAGTTGCAATTAAGTCTCTATTATCCATATCCAAAGACGTAACAGGGTCGTCAAATATTATGGTGTTCAGACGATTGTCAATCGTGCATTCAGCCAAAAAGTTAGACAAGGCAATTATTTTTTGTTCACCCTCACTTAGAATTGAATTTATTGATTCGTTAATTCCGTTTAAACCACATCTTTGATAGGTATTCCCTTGACTTGTTCTCGTTCTTGAAATCAACACTTTACTAGCTAAGTCACGATTAAAGAAATTGAGATGAGAAACAAATTCCTGATGTTGTAAACTCACGGCTTGGTTTTCCATTAGTTCGCCAATTTTGCGTGAGATTGCAGTGGTTGTGAGTTGAGATTGGCAACGACTTATCCAAGCCTTGTATTTATACTCGTCAAAATATTGAAGAATTGTCGCCTTGTTGTTGAACAAAAATTCTTTTGTAGTTAATTCGTTAAGTTCGGAAACTAAAGCATTTCTATTTTGTAGAAGTTGATTATTCTGTTCAATCTCTGCATCAATTCTCGGAATTATACTTGTTATACTTGATGTAAGAGTGCGTAAACTTATGTTTAGTTCGCTTCCATTTTGCAAAAATGCTACAATTGAATTTCTGAATGCAGCAACAGAATTAGAAAACTGATTATAGTTGTCTCTAAAATTTGGATCTAATTGCTCTAACTCTGCAAAATTTTCAATTGGAGGAACGACCAGCGAATTATATGAGTTTAGCTTTTGCTGAACTATTGAGTTAATTGAATTTAACTGTGTAGAAACGTCATTTAATACAAATTGATTGAACATTGTCAATCTTTGTTGTGCCGTTTCGTCAAGTTCTTGTTGACACAATACGCATTTTTCAAATGAAACTAAGGACGGGAAAGTTTGACCGTCTGAAAGATCTGAACTATGAGCATAATTTCTTGCGGATTCCCACAAGGTTCGCCAAGGGTTTGTTCCAAATCCTTCTAAAGTGTTTACGTTTTGTAATTCCGCTGTTGCAATTTGATATGCTTGATTTACGCTTTCAAAAGTGCTTCTGTTTGCTCGTAGGTCGTTAACGTTTTGTTCGTTGAATAATGTTTCAATTTGCACGAATTGTTGGCTATAGCCGTTAATTCGTGCTCGTTGATTGGTTAGGTTCACAACGTTTTGTTGAGGATTTTGTGCTGTTGTTAGGTGAATAAGTTCTTGCTTTCTGTCTGTGTTTGTTTGTAAAAAATGAATATGAGAATCAACATCAGCACGCTGTAAATTTTCTATTGTGCCATACCATTGGGCTGTTGTCGTCTGAATTAAATTCTGTGGCAATGTTGGCTTTAGTGTGTTATATGAAACAACCGATGATCCAAGAGTTTGATGAATACTTGTGAAAGTTGAAATTAACTTCTCCAACACATCAATTCCAACGGGTTTATATTGTGTGGGGTTCTCATTGTTGATGTATATGTCTGCACAATCGTTATCAAAAACAAAAATTGAATTGAGAATAGGATTACTTGGGCTGTTTTCGGCCCAAGTAAAACTGTTGTTTGTGCCATTATTTTCTACAACAAAGTCTACTTGTTGTTGACTTGTTGAAGGATTGAAAACATTCTTTTTTAATGTAACACTTGGATTTCTGCTCCAACAAAGTTTCCTTAAAATACGTGAGTAGCTTGATTTTCCAGAACCATTTGCGCCATAAACAACTGTTAAACCTGTATTGGAAAATTGTAGAACTCCTTGACTATGTAGAGCACAAATGTTTATTGGGTTGCTAAGGCTGATTAATTTAGGGTAACTTCCACTTGTCGCAGTTGTTGTCGGAATGTGTGTGCTGTCAAGCGGTATTGGATTTAAAGTGATTGAGTTTTCGCCACACTCTTTTTTGACTAATTGAACAAGTTCGTCAATGTCGTTTTGTGTAAGCGTTGTTGATGTAACAAGTCTTCGTAAAGCGTCTTGAATAAACGCTTGTCTGCTTTGGGACCAATTTAAGATATCTTGATATATTGACATTGTCGAAATTTGTATTGTTTAATTCTTAGCTGAGTTGTCTCTTATGCTTACCGCTAACTTATATATTGAGGATCTTTTCCCTTAAAAAAGTTCCCCAATATTTAACCTGTATAAATATAGAGGAACTTTTTAGATTTTAAGTTCCCATTATTTCGGCTTTAATTTCTCCCTGAGATTTTCATATTCCGCTTCTTCAATTTTGAGCCAGTTCTGCTCATAATCAAATGTCATGTCATGAAGGTAGTTCCGGTCTGGCATTATCTTAACGCTGAATGTGTGAAGAATGTATCTGGTTCCCATCACGCGGATCTCTTCCCATTCCGTTCCCGAAAGGATTTTGAAGTAAGCCTGATTATTCCTGTATTTCCTGTATTGAGGATAAGTAGTTGTCATGGTCTGTTGAATTGTAAAATTAAGGTTAATCTGTGAATTTATTCGAGGCGGGATCACTGAAAGAACCAGACTGTTCAAAAGTTGATCATTCTTCTACGCTTATAATCCTTATTTTCGTGTATGCATTCCTTCCTGGAAAAAACAGTCGAATTCCTTTATAAAAAATACGGTGATGGCATCAGCGAACTATGTATCGTTCTTCCAAACCGCAGGGCAGGACTGTTTCTGAAGACCCATCTTTCCAAGAGCCTGAAAAAGACTTTCTGGAGCCCGGAAATAATGGCTACCGAAGATTTTGTTGCACTGCTCTCGGAACTGCAGCCTGCTGATCCTACCACGCTGCTTTTTGATCTGTACGAAACGGTTAAGAAATGCAATCCTTCAAATGCGGAAACTTTCGAAGAGTTCAGCAAATGGGGACAGATCCTGTTAAGTGATTTCAACGAGGTGGACCGGTATTTAGTTGACGCGAAGCAGTTGTTCGGAAACCTCAAAAATATAAAGGAGCTCGAAACCTGGAGCCTCAACAGTGATGAGCCGCTCACTGATTTCCAGAAGCAATACCTTAACTTCTGGCAGCAGCTGGGAACCTACTATAATGATTTTACCGAACGGACGCTTGCATCCAGGCAGGCTTACCAGGGTCTTGCATACCGGATCGTTGCGGAGAACCCTGTTGAACGTGCCGCAAAGCATCCCTGGAAGAAAGTGATCTTCGCGGGCTTTAATGCGCTCAATCTTGCTGAAGAAATTATCATTGAAAAGCTTGTTGATGCCGATAAAGCGGAGATCATCTGGGATACCGACAGCTATTATGTAAATGACCCGAACCAGGAAGCCGGGCGTTTCATCAGGAAATACAATGAATACGGAAGGTTCAAAAAGATTAAGGAGCGGAATACCGTTTTCGAAGAATCATTGCTCAGTCTGGGCAAAAAGAACATCACAATAATCGGGGCAGCAAAAAATGTTGCGCAGGCGAAAGTTGCAGGAAGCCTTGTGACGAAGTTTGAGAAGGAGCAGGGCCATCTTCAGAACACAGCGCTTGTGCTTGCAGATGAGAATTTGCTTTTCCCCGTCCTGCATTCGCTTCCGGGAAACCTGCAGGATATCAACGTAACAATGGGATATCCCTTAAAGAACACCCCTGTTGCCGGCTACTTCGACCTGGTTTTTAACCTCCATGAAAATGCTCAGAAAATCGCTGGGGGCAAGGCAAATTATAGTTTTTATCATACCGACCTCATTAAGCTGCTGGAGCATCCTTACACTTCCCTTGCGCTGGCAAGCAGGGAAAAACGACTGAGTGTCAAACCGGTTGTTGACATTATCAGGAGAAAGAACATTGTTTTCGCAGCCGGAACTACCATCGCCAGGCTTTTTACGGACCGGCCGTCTGAATACGGGGTGCTGCAGCCCTTATTCACCCACTGGCGCTCTGCAGCCGATGCCCTCGCCTGCATCCAGTACGTGATCGAGATCCTGAAGAACGGGATCATCGCACAGCAGAATACAAATGAAAATAAGTCAAGCCTTGAGCTGGAATATCTTTTTGCCTACACCAAGATTGTAAAACGCATCCAGGTGCTGATGGCTGATTACCCGGAATCGATCGAGGATGTAAAAACACTTCACAGTATCCTGAACCAGATTGTCCGTTCATCCACTCTGCCGTTTTACGGGGAGCCGCTGATGGGGCTGCAGGTAATGGGAATGCTGGAAACACGGACACTTGATTTTGAAAATGTGATCCTGCTGTCCTGCAATGAAGACATTCTTCCTTCGGGGAAAGCCGTAAATTCTTTTATTCCTTTTGAGCTGAAACGCCATTTTGGTTTGCCCACTTACAGTGACAAGGATGCTATTTTCGCTTACCACTTTTACAGGCTGCTGCAGCGTGCTGAGAATATTTATCTTTTATACAATACGGAAAGCGATGCGCTCGGAAGCGGTGAGAAAAGCCGTTTCCTCACCCAGCTGATCTATGAATTGCCGCGCATAAACCCCAACATCACCATTACGGAACAGCTCCTCAGCATCCCCGTTAAAGCAGAGAACCAGGGCCCGCTGATGACCATCGAAAAAAGCCCGCTGATCCTGCAAAGGATCCTCGAGCGGGGAAAGTCTGAGTTTGGTTTCTCGCCTTCCTTGCTGAATAAATACAGGAACTGCAGTGTGCAGTTTTATTTCCATGGTGTTGCACGGCTCAAGGAAGCAGACGAAGTAGAGGAAACCATCGGGGCAGATGTTCTTGGAAACGTGATCCATGGTGTACTTGAAGAATTATACACCCCGTTTGTCGGGAAGAATATTCAAAGCGGGGATGTGAAAAAGATGAAACCCCTGGTAGAAGAGCTCACGATCAAAGGTTTTGAAAAAGATTATGACCGCTCGGAGCTTGGTTACGGAAAAAACCTGCTTACGCTTAAAGTTGCGCTGAAGTTCCTTGCTAATTTCCTGGATGCGGAGATCGCTGCCATTGAAGCCGCGAATAAAAGAAGCCAGCCCTATATGATCAAATCGCTGGAAAAGGAGCTTGAATTTGAATTGCTGATCGGTACCGAGAAGATCAAAATCAAAGGAAAGGCAGACCGTATCGACAGCGTAGGTAGTGTTACGAGAATTGTAGATTACAAAACCGGTCTTGCCAATAACAATGAGCTGAAGTTTGATGACTGGGATATGATCCGGACAGATGCGGGACTTTCAAAAAGTTTCCAGTTACTGATGTACGCATATCTCTACCAGAAGATGAACCCTGATATCAAAGGCAGCATCCAGTCGGGGATCATCACCTTCCGCGAACTGAGTGCCGGCCTGAAGTCCGTGAAGGCAAACGGGAATGAGTTCCTGGATGAGAATTCCCTGAAAGAATTTGAAGACCAGTTGAAAATCCTTCTGAATGAAATAATCGACCCGGCTGTTCCGTTTACACAAACTGTGGAAATAGAGAATTGCATTTACTGCAGTTTTAAAGGGATCTGTAACCGCTAAAAAAATAATCCCGGGAAGGATGTATCTTTTTTCCGGGCGCGCATTATGAGGCTAAACACCAAAAAGGGTTGAACGCACATCACAAGACAGATAGTGATCTAAAACTGGAATTGCAGCATATAGAAGCTGCAAAGAAAGATCCTGCGCGTTTCAGCATCCTCTACGATAAATATTACAAGCCTGTATTCGTATTTATTCACCGCAGGACCCTTGATGTGGATGTTTCCGCTGATATTGCCTCACAGGTTTTCCTGAAAGCGCTGATCAACCTGAAGCAATATCAGTTCAGGGGAGTTCCGTTTTCAGCATGGCTGTTCCGCATAGCTTTTAATGAAATTAATATGTATTTTAGAAAAAATAATGCTGATCGGGTGGTGAGCCTTGACTCTACGGGTATTGGCAATATTATAGGTGAAGTGGAAGAGGAGGAGAATACCGAAGTACGGCAGCAGATGCTGAAGGCATTGAAAGAGCTGAGCCTTGAAGACACACAGCTGATCGAGCTCCGCTATTTTGAAAAGCGCTCATTCGCTGAAGTTGGCAGTATTATTGGTATTACAGAGAATAATGCCAAAGTTAAAGTTTACCGGATCCTCGACAAGATCAAAAAAATAATGGGAAATAAACGATAGGATGTCTGACGTGAAATTTAATATGGATCAGCCGGATCTGCCGGATGATCAGATCAACAAGCACAAGAATTTCAAGAAGCTGATGTATAATTATCAGTATGCTACGAAGCCCTTGTACAAAACTCCATTATATAAAAACAAAAAGGTTTTCCTGATCATTCTTCTCGTACTTCTCGTGATGTTCATTATTACAGAGATTATTGAAAAGGAAGAAGTGCCGCCTGCTCCTGCAAATAAAGAACAAACCAAATAATCATGAGATATCTTCTTACTTCTTCGCTTCTTTTTTTCTTTCTTATTTCCAGGTCGCAATCCCTTCAGCCGACTGAAACGGATGCTTTGCTTACAGTTATCGTGATCGATAAAGCAACTCAAAAGCCTTTAGAGGGTGAGAAGGTCAGCTTTGTTTCTGAAAAGAACAAAAAGGTTTATTCCGGGATGACCGGCGCGGAAGGCAAATTCGACCTGCTGGTCCCGGAAGGAGATACTTACAAAGTGCAATACATGGCGTTTAGTGAGAACCAGGATTACAACGTGCTTAAAATGCCTGCAATGGAAGGGACTGTGAGTTTTGAGTACAAGCTCATCATCACGCCTCCGAAAACATACACGCTTGACAACGTTTTCTTCGATACAGGAAAGTCCGTCCTTAAGCCCGAATCATTTAAAGAACTGGACGAGCTTTTTGATTATATGCAGGGTAAACGCAGTCTCAGAGTGGAGATTGCAGGGCATACTGATAATGCAGGCAATGTTGCAGCGAATCAGAAGCTTTCGGAAGACCGCGCAAAATCAGTGAAAGCATACCTTGTAAAAAAAGGAATTGAGCCGGCCCGGATCATTGCAAAAGGGTATGGCGACACGCAGCCTGTCGGTGAAAATACTACTGAAGCCGGCAAGGCCAAGAACCGGAGGACAGAAGTGAGAAGCCTCGAGTAAACTTACAGGAGGAGCGGAGGAAACAGAGGCGTTGAGATTGTCAAGCCTTGACCTTCTGTTTTTCGCGCAAACCCGCCCAAATGTCTGCCAGGCATTTGTCCTCTGTCAAGAGAAAAGAAAAGAAAAGAATCTGGTTCGATTTTATTTCTCCTTTCCTCTGTCATTGATTATCTTTGAGATCATTCCTGTGATTGATTCCTGCGAAAGAAATGAAAAAAAATATCCTTTTACAATTAACCGCCTTATGTGTTTTTTGCGGATCAGCATTTGGGCAGTTCACAAATGTGATGATCAGCAATACCAATGATCCGGAAGAAATCTCTATCTGCATTAATCCTAAAAATCCCAGCCAGGTTGTTGCAGGAGCTAATATTAATAATCTCTACCGCTCTTCGGACGGTGGGCTCACCTGGAATGTCGGTACGCTCAATGAGCCTGTGCTCGGTGTCTGGGGCGACCCGATAATCTTCACCGATACCGCAGGGGCATTTTATTATTCTCACCTTTCCTATCCGCCCTCCGGCAGCTGGATCGACAGGATCGTTTTTCAGAAATCCACGGACGGTGGTGTCACCTGGTCAGCGGGAACCTATACAGGCCTGAACGGGTCAAAAGCGCAGGACAAGGAAGCGGTTATTGTGAACCAGCAAACGAACGAGATCTATGTTACATGGACTCAATTTGATGTGTATGGTTCTGCGGATCCTGCTGACAGCTCATTGATCCTGTTTTCGAAATCTTCCGATGCAGGCGCAACATGGAGCAATCCCGTGCGGCTTAGCATGGATGCCGGAAATTGCATCGACAGCGACAGCACTGTTGAAGGGGCGATCCCGATGATCGGCCCTGCTGGTGAAATTTATGTTGTGTGGATGAATATCAACGGACTTGTTTTTAATAAGAGCCTGGATAATGGCCTTACCTGGCTTCCGCATGAAACATTGATCACTTCCGTTCCGGGCGGATGGGATTATAACATTGCAGGCTTGCAGCGCTGTAACGGTTTACCCCAGGCGATCTGCGACCTGACCGGCGGACCTAACCATGGAACGATCTACATCAACTGGACCGATCAACGGAACGGAACAACAGATACTGATGTGTGGCTTATCAAATCCACAGATGGCGGAACCACCTGGAGCAGCCCGGTGAGAGTGAATGACGATGCTCCCGGCAGGCAGCAATTCTTAACCTGGATGGACATTGATGAAACCAACGGCAACCTGTATTTTGTTTTCTATGACCGGAGAAATTCCCCGCCTGCAAGTCAGAAAACGGATGTTTACCTGGCGCGCTCAACTGACGGTGGAAACACTTTTAGTAATTATAAGATCAACCAGAACTTTTTTATTCCAAGCCCAACCGTTTTCTTTGGTGATTACACGGGCATTTCCGCATATAATAATGCGATCAGGCCCGCATGGATGCAATATGATTCAGGGACTTTAAGTGTATGGACAGCAATAATTGAAGATGCTGCGCTGAATATCGAGGAAGCGTCAATAAATGCATATTCACCGGTGCTCGAGCAGAATTCCCCGAACCCATTTTCAGAGAATACCTGGATCAGGTTTACACTGAAGAAACCAGGACTTGTTAACCTGTTTGTTTATGATGTTTTCGGAAATAAAGTGGCGGTATTGTATGAGAACGAGAAATTCAGGCAGGGCGATTATGATTATATTTTCAATGCATCCGCTTACCGTCTTCCTCCAGGGATTTATTATTATTCACTAAGCAGTGATGAATATACGCTCACCAAAAAAATGATTGTTTACTGATGAGAAAGCTATTCCTCCTGATTTTATTTTTGAGCCCGTTCGGCATTAAAGCCTGTGAATGCCCGCCACTGGAACTAATATCAAAGGACCTATGTTCCCAATACGATGTCATCTTTTATGGCAGGGTTGATTCTATCATTCCCTGCAATACCAAAGGCATTGGAACAGCTTACTTCACGGTCATTAACCTGTACAAAGGCTCTGCCCAAAAACAGATCATACTGGATTATGATTGTACTTCTTCCTGCATGATGAGTTTTGCAAAGGATGAAGAATGGATCATATATTCCATGTACCAGCATTTCGACTTGCTAACCGTAAACCTTTGCGGCCACTCGAGGAAAAAGCCCGCAAAAGGCTCGGTTGATTTTTACCAGGCTGCTTCACAGAGAAGCTTTGAGGAAGAGAATGAATTTTTAAAGAATTCCATGGGCTTGCAGGGATTTGCGTCTGTAAATAAACTGAACGAACAGCAAAAAGAGCTGCAGCCGCATAATGTACAGCCAAGCGCACTCAATAAACTATGGCTGCTTCTTGCATCACTGGTGGTGATGGCTGGGATCTATTTAATTTCAAAAAAATACTTCAGGAATGGTAAATAATTACAAAGCCCATCCATGGCATGGGATAGCAATAGGGGAACAGGCACCCGATATGATTACCGCATTCATAGAGATCGTCCCGACAGATACAGTGAAATATGAGATCGATAAGGACAGCGGTTACCTTAAAATAGACCGTCCCCAGAAATTTTCGAATGTAGTGCCCACATTATACGGTTTTGTTCCGCGCACATTTTGCGATACGTTGATTGCGGCCTACGCTTCTGAGAAATCAGGACAGACTGTTGATAGGGGCGATGGGGATCCGCTTGATATCTGTGTACTATGCGAACATACCATCACACATGGGGATATCATCCTGCAGGCAATCCCGATAGGAGGCCTGCGACTGATCGATAAAGGCGAGGCGGATGATAAGATCATCGCGGTAATGAAAGATGCCAGCTATAACAACTGGCATGACATTACAGATGTGCCGGTATCAATAGTGAACAGGCTGAAACATTATTTCCTGACCTATAAGAACCTTCCGGGGGAACCGGCCACTTGCGAGATAGCGGGTGTGTACGGGAGACAAGAGGCACATGAAGTGATCCGGAAAAGCATGGAGGATTACAAAAATAAATTCCATAAATAATTTTCCAGGTCCGGCTGAATTTCTTATTCCTCCGCATTTGTAAAAAAGGTTGCAGAAAAAATAAAATATACCTTAAATAGATTTATACTAATTTTTGAAATGCTGAGTTAGTGACTTATTCTAACCTGATACAAGCATCATGAAAACGGTAAAAAATCCATTTCTAATTGTATTGTTTCTCCTGGCTTTCCAATCCTGCAAGAAGGCTGATGAATGGCAGGAGCAAGGCCTGGACAGCAGGCGTGCACGAACACTTTATTCCATTTCATACGGCCCGGACAACCGTCACCAGATGGATATTTCCCTGCCCAAGGACCGCTCCTGTAATACACCTGTTGTGATATTGATCCATGGCGGAGCATGGGTGATGGGCAGCCGTTATTACTTTTCTGCTGACATAAAAGACTTTGCCCGTGAAGGTATTGCCTGCGCAACTATCAATTACCGTTACGCTTCTGAGAGGAAGGGCATTCATAATAATGAAATCGTTGCGGATATCCGGAGAGCGGTTGATTTTATCGTTTCAAAGTCGGAGGAATGGCAGGTATCACCTGGTCGTTTCGGGCTGGCGGGACACAGTGCGGGCGGACATCTCGCGATGATGACAGCTTACACAAAGAATGAGGACCACAGGATCAAAGCCTGTGTTTCCTGGGCCGGACCGGTGGACCTGCTTGATGAGGAACAGCTGGCAATCAGCGGATCAGACCAGGTATTCCAGGTGCTTGTGGGACAAACATTAAACTCTGCAGGTGGAAATGCTTTGCATAAAGCCGCATCGCCATATTGGGCTGCGGGGAATAATTCTGTTCCGACATTGCTCATTCATGGCACAAATGATCCCGGTGTGCCGCACTCAACTGCAGTAAAGATGCAGAAGAAGCTGGATGAGCTGGGCGTTGTTAATTCATTCACCTCAATGGACGGGGCTTATCACATCTGGACTGGTAAGCACCTCCACCAGGCACGCAGTGCCACACGTGCATGGTTCCATTCCAAATTGTAAGTATCTTTGCCGGATGCTGAATGTATATTGTATCCCTGGAATGGGAGTAGATGGAAGACTGTTCAAAAACCTGAAGCTGAAGGACTGTAACATCATTCATGTCAAATGGCTGAGTCCGTTGAAGAACGAATCACTTCCAGGTTATGCCATGCGTCTGTCTGCCCAGATAGATACGGATAAGCCGTTTGTACTTATCGGGGTGTCATTTGGAGGAATGTGCTGTGTGGAAATCGCGAAAAGGTTGAAGCCATTAAAAACCTTTGTCATCTCGAGCTGCAAGATCAGTAAAGAACTGCCCTGGAAAATTACCTTATGGAAAAACCTTGCTGTTTACCGTTACCTCAGTGATGCACGCTATATCACCGGTGCAATGCTTGTAAGGAAACAATTCGGGGTGCAGGGGAAAGAACAGAAACAAAAATTCCTTGAAATGCTGAAGGCTGCTCCCGATAATTATTTCAGCGGTGCGGTTCATTGCATCATGAGCTGGAAAAATGAAACGGTGCCCGAAAGCGTAGTGCACCTGCACGGAACCGCTGATCAGATCCTTCCGCATAAAAAGATCGAATGTGATTATAAGATCGAGGGAGGCGATCACTTTATGATCGTGAACAAAGCGAAGGAAATTAACGAGATCATCAACACGGAACTGAACAACCTGGGACTGATCAGGACAGCATGAACTTAAAAAACAGTAAACTCAAAACGTTTTATTTCTTCACCGTATTCTCACCACCCATTAACGCATACTGGAGGATATTTGCTCCCATCTGCAATGCTTTCATGCGGGCTTGCTGGGAATCCTTATGGATCTCGAAGCTTTCCCAGCCGTCACCGAGGTCACACTCGAAATCATAAAAACAAACCAGTCGTCCTTCATACATGATCCCAAACCCCTGGGGTGCTTTTCCATCGTGTTCGTGGATCTTCGGCAAACCATTCTGAAAATCAAATTTCTGATGATAGATCGGGTGATTAAAAGGTAATTCAATGAAATCAAGTTCAGGGAATACTTTTTTCATTTGTGGACGCATGAATTTATCCATTCCGTAATTATCAGAGATGTGAAGGAAGCCTCCGCCAACCAGGTAGTTCCGCAGGTTCTCTGCTTCCTGCGGGCTGAATACAACATTGCCGTGACCGGTCATGTGGACCAAAGGATAATTAAAAATATCCGGGCTTCCCACCTCAACTGTTCCCTGTGCAGGATCAATATTCATTTTTAAATTTTCGTTGCAGAATTTGATAAGGTTAGGGACAGAAGTCTCAAGGTTAGCATACCAGTCGCCACCCCCGTTGTACTTAAGCACCGCTATTTTATAGGTAGGAGAAATTGTGAAACCAATTACAATAATTGACGCTGCTAATATTATGCTTAGTTTTTTGATCATTATTTTTTATAATAAGTTGCATGTTGGGACGGAATCCCGTATTCAGTGTGAAGTAAACCGGAAACTAATAAACTTGTAAATCAACCTGAAACTCTTTTTTGAGCTTCCCTGAAAGATAAGAACATCTCATTAAACCGTTCCATTATCCTTTCCATAAAAACATCATCGAGCAGTTTCTTTATCCCCTCGACTCCGTCCACCTCGGTATGAGGGATCTTGAAGGTCTGCTCCATCGGCCCTGCAATGAACTGGACCTGGTATTTGTCATTCATTGAAAAGATACTGATGGAGATCTTGGGATGAGGTATGGTTGCAATTACACGCATATAATTTCACATTCAAATTAAAAAAATCAGATCTGAAATTTACAAACCCTGAAAATGACCTGGAATTTGAAATTTCTATACCTTAAATGGCCCGCTGTTAAAAAAGTTTGTCCCTGCATCACCCTCTTTCCTGATCTTTGCCTGGATCTTATGTGCAAGCTCGGCATAATGTTCCATTTTGTTTTTTTTCAAAAATGCTGCGGCATTATCATCACCGTTTATATAATTTGCCATTGCAGCCCAGTGAAAAGCTTTCTGGTCCATCAGTAATTTAAATGCTTTCTGATCTTCCCAGATAGCGTTTGCAAATGCGGCAAGAACGATGAATTTATGCACCAGCAGGTATTCGAACGGTTTTGCATGCCGGCTGACAGCATCTCTTAACTGGACCAGTTCTTCAAGATTATTTTGCTGAAGCCAGTTTTTTGAATTCTCGCTTCCTTCTATCCAGGCGGTTAAGTGCTGTATGGCTTCTTTTGAGTAGTGCATTCTATTGCAAATTTACCCATTTAAAAACAGTTGAGGGTTTTCTGTTCAGAGTTTTTTTAGTTCTGCAGATGAAAACAGCGGGGGGGTAACAGAACAGCCTTACTTCAAACCTATAAACTCTAAACTTTTTTCTTCTTTTTCTCTTTCGGTATTTTCCCTATCCTGGGATCATTCTTCAATATAAAGTCACAGGCAAGGTTCACCTTCGTTTCAAAATCGATATCATCCTTGTGCAGCAGTTGCCATGCGCTGACTCCAGGTCCGAACACAGTGATCGAACGCATTTTTGGGAAATCTTTTTTTAATGATGCATGGTGCTCCACAGTTGTTCCGATCCATACTCCGCTGTCGACATCATCTTTGTCGCGAAGTATCAGTACCAATTTAGGTCCGATATACACAGCATGTGCACCGAACATTGGTTTCACAATGGGGTTAAGGGAATGCAGGTTTTCAACTGCAAACTCAAAAGGGATAGATTTTTTTATTTTAGCCATTGCTTAAATCCAGGGGACGCTTAAAACTTAATGATCAGTCTTCCGTTCAGCTGCCGGGTTGTTAAATAATTCGGAACGGCATATTGCCTGCTCGTTACATCTTCAACCCAGATGTATGAAACCGTATTGTTTGTTCCGAGAAGATTGAAAACTTCAAGGCTGAACCATACAGATTTCAGGTAACGGCCGAAGCCTGTTTCTTTAACTTTCCTGTTTTCTCTCAGCACCTGGTAGGAAAAGCCGATATCAACCCGCCTGTACGGAGGCATGCGCAGGATTTGTTTATACCGTTCCGAACCGGGAGGACCAAAAGGAACACCGCTTCCGAACAGCAGATTAAGGTGCATTTTCAGATCCGGTAAACCGGGCATTTTATCCTGGAAAAATAAACCGAAGCTAACGCGCTGATCGGTAGGGCGGGGTATGAAGCCCGGTTCTGTTCTTGTACTGTCCACTTTGATATAGTTTGCAGTATAGCCGGGTACAATCGTATCACCGTCACTGTTATAATAAGTATAGAAAAAATCATCCTTGATGTTTTCCTGCGTCTGCATGATGGAAAGTGACGCCCATGATTCCAGTCCTTTTACAAAATCCCCGTTGATCTTCATGTCGATACCTGTCGCATACCCGGTAGCATTATTCTTCGCGGAATAACGGATCCTTACGTTATCAACTTCATAGGGAATGATGTTGTCCAGGTGCTTGTAATATGCTTCAACAATGAACTTGAACGGACGCCTCCATGCCTTGAAATTGTAATCGCTGGAAAGCACCACATGGATTGATGTCTGCGCCTTCAGGTCATAATTGATATTTCCCTGCCGGTCACGCAACTCACGATAAAACGGAGGCTGGTAATAATATCCTCCGGAAAGCTTGAAAAGGAAATCGCGTTTCCAGTGAGGCTTTAGGCCAAAAGTTGCACGCGGTCCGAACAATGCCTGTTTGTTGAGATCCCAATAGTTCGCACGAACGCCAATGGTTGCGGAGATGGTTGAAGTATCTTTTAATTCTTTGGTGTAAATCCCTTGCAGGAATCCTGAGACCCTGTTGGAATTAATAAGGATCTTCTGCTTGATCACATCCTGGAGAATGATCTCCTGCTGCGGGTCGTAAGGAATTGTTGTTGGAAGTGAATAACCCGCGCTGTCAACATATTTCCATTCGCTTAATTTATCCGCGATGCTTTCCATAGAATATTTCGTTCCCCACAGGATCTGTTTATTTCTGTCGATATTGTATGTTCCCTTGTGCTCTGCGCTGTAAACATAGGCGGTCAGGTTTGTACGTGCATGCTGAAGGAACGTCCCTACACCGCGTTCACCTACTTCTTCTCCAAAGTTTGGTTTGCCGAAATCGGTTTCAAGGTCAGCAATGTAATATTGTCCCTGCAGGTCGAATGCTTCGCTTTCTTTACTTTTGAAGGCGGAAGTGATGAAACGTAAATTAAGTTTTTCATTGTCGGACCGGTAGATCGCGGAGAGTGCACCAAGCATAGTTGTGAACTTATCGATCTCCTGCCCGTCAAAATAGATCTTCAGCCTCAGCGCCTGGTTCAGGGTTCCGAAATCTGTTTCACGGCTTTCAGGAACAATGTTGTATTTGTTGTTGGCAAAATTTCCTAGAACATTCAGTTCCCAGTTAGTGGTGAGGTCGTAAGTGGCAAATGCCTGGACATCAACGAACGAAGGCTGAAACTGGCCTTTTGTATCGATCTTGCCAAGAAGGTATTTGGTGCTTTTATATCTCGACCCGATCATCCAGGTAAAACGATGGCTCTTGGAAATGCCTTCCAGCTCTATGTTTCCCCCAAGCATGCTTCCCGAAACAGTACCTGCGAATTTCCGGGGCTTGCGGTACTGGACATCAAGCACCGATGACATCTTGTCCCCGTATTTCGCTTCGAAACCTCCTGCGGAAAAAAGCACCGAGGCTACCATATCAGGGTTCACAAAGCTTAAGCCTTCCTGCTGTCCTGAGCGTACCAGGAAAGGACGATAAACTTCAATGCCGTTCACATAAACAAGGTTCTCATCAAAGTTTCCGCCCCGGACCGAATAAGCAGAGCTTAATTCATTCCTGTTGGAAACTCCGGGAAGCGTAAACAGGATCGCATTGAAATCCTGGCTGGCGGTAGGGATATGAGTGATAAGGATTGGGTCGATCCGGGTGATCTCCTGGAACCTGTTCTCATCAACGATCACAATTTCCTTGAAGGTGTTCTTTAATTTAAGATAAGTGCTCACTTTGCGTTTCTCACCCGGGGCAAGCCTGACGATCACCTGTTCCTGGTTATGGCTGAGACTGTTGAAAACAATGGTGATCTGGGTATCGGCAGGGATAATATAGGAAAATTCACCGTTGCGGTTACTTTGGGTTGCCGCCTGGGATCCTCCAAATACGGAAATGCTTACATCTTCAACAGGCTCGTTGTCGATATCCATCACCCTGCCGTAAACAGTGGCAGTGTTCTGCGAAAACACGGATGCGGTTAATATGAAAAGTAAAAAACTAAATGTGTATTTGAGGATCTTGCTCACAAATGATAGATTCAGGTTCTACTTTTTCTTCTTGTTCTTAAAGTCCCCGTTCTTCCATGCCTTAATAAACTTCGACCATGCAATCGGGTTCAGCAGGTTATTCGGAGGCAGCTGGCCTGCATAATAAAGCTTACTCTGGTATTGCTGCTGGGTGTACTTGTAGCTAAGGCTGGCATCTGTAGCCATACCTGTCATCCGCTCTTTCATATCCGCGCGGTCCATGTTCTTTTGGGCCCTGGCAAGATCATCATCCGGGGTATTCAGCTGCAGGAATGCATGTTTGAACTGCTCTTTGCTCGGCCATGGATAAACTTCGGTAGTTTTAAGATAAACCGTATCGGTTCCCAGGACCTGGATCAGTGAATATTTGTTTGTGCTTAATGTATCGGGGATGATAAAAGAGGCATCCCTATATCCGATCGCAGAAAATTCCATTGTATCACCTTTTTGTGCAACGAAAGAGAAATAGCCGAAATAGTCGCTCACAGTTCCCCGGTAACTGTTCCTGACCACAATGCTTGCGTAAGGCACCGGCCTGAGACTGTCACCTTCAACCACTACACCCGAAAACTGGATAAGATTGTTAGGCTTCTTCGTTTCTTTGGGATTCGACTGCTGGGCGAAGCTGTCGGTAAAACAGCATGTAAAAAAGAGAAATGTATAAATTAAGCAATGCTTCATGTGAATCTTAAATCTTCTCAAAAATACATAATAATTAAGCGCGAAAACACAATTTTAAAGAACGAAGGAAGCGGGATCATATTGCTGTTGAAGGAAAATAAAAACCCCCTGCATTTGCAGGGAGTCCGGAAGTATGTTTAAAAATGTTAGTTCTTGATAGGGATCATTCCGCGGATGCCCATATCCACCACGTTCTCACCTATTCCGGGCTGGAACAGGCCGTCAGCCGTCACTTCAGTCCATTCAAAACTCTTATTGGTTGAAAGGGAAACCGTGATCACAATATCGCCGGTTTCATTGCCTGTGATAACAAGCGGAGAATTTGCAGATGCCGTGTTCACGAATTGCCCGGTAACTACGCAGCTTCCTGAAGGAATAGGAGAGGATGCGAATAGCGGATTAGGAACTGTTGTCGCAGGTGACTGTCCGTCAACAAAGAAGTTTTGTCCGAATGCAGTTGTTTCAAAACCCCAGTAACCCTGGGCATGATTGCCGGGCCCGCCTGCAGAGGAGGTTGGGGTATAATCCCTTCCGTTGATTTTGTAGCTGGTTACATAAGTCTTATAGCCTATAAAAGATGCAAGTGTTCCTGTACCAATCCCGTTCCCAGGAAGATTGCTGTCCTTATAGGTGATGTTGTAATTCTGGTAAGCGAGGGAAACACGGAGCCATTCATAAGTTCCTGGCGTGATCTGGCTGAGGGCTTTGGAAAAAAATACAACGTTCTCACCGACTTGCGTGGAAGCGCAATAATTAATCGCGTTCGAGCCGCCTGCAGCAGTAGATGCGCCTACATAAAGAACTTCGCCCTGGCCCAGGGAATCCATGCTTCCCGCAAGCTCGATGTAATGCTGGCTGATTTTATTGAATAAGGGTGACTGTCCCGCGTTTCCGGCTGCAACCCCTGAATTCATCCCGAAATTATTAAGGCGGGCCTGTGTGCTGTCAAACCTGAATTTGAATACAAGCCTTGGCCCGGCTGCTGCGTCAGGAGTGAAGCCTGAAGCAGGTGCACATGCCGTGCTGGCCGGCGGGGTAACCGGAGCCGGTTCAGGCTCTTCCTTATCTTTTTTGCAGGAATAGAAAGCCGCTGCACTCACAATGCTGAATACAGTCAGCAGTAATGTTTTCCGTGATCTCATGTTCTGTGAATTTTACCAAAGATAATAAATTAAGGCTGGTTTATCTCATTTTTTCACAGGCAGTTACAGCGGTAATGCCTGTGATCCCGTCACATTAAATATCTTATTGTTCATTTATAGATAAATTGTAAATTCGCAGGCTTAAACAGGAGATCAAAAAAA
This sequence comes from Bacteroidia bacterium, assembly GCA_036386835.1. Taxonomy (GTDB): domain Bacteria; phylum Bacteroidota; class Bacteroidia; order 2-12-FULL-35-15; family 2-12-FULL-35-15; genus 2-12-FULL-35-15. The sequence goes on along the minus strand of DASVUX010000028.1, from coordinate 12,588 downwards.
TGTCAAGATTCAATTCATTAAAAGTAATAGATGTAGTTCGTGAGACTCCGGATGCGATCTCAGTTGCATTCGAGGTGCCGCCATCATTGAAGCAGGATTATAAATACAAGCAGGGGCAGTATCTTACCCTGAAATTTACCATCAATGGTGAAGAACTCAGGCGTTCTTACTCAATCTGCAGCAGTCCGCTTGATGAGAACGAGCTTCGTGTTGCCATCAAGAAAGTGAAGGACGGGCGCGTTTCTACGTTTATAAATGAAAAAGTGAAAGTAGGGGACGTGATAGAGGTGATGCAGCCGATGGGGAATTTCTATACAGAAATGAATGCTGGCAATAAGAAGAATTATATTCTTTTTGGCGGTGGAAGCGGAATTACACCGATGCTTTCTATCCTTAAGACTGTTCTTAAATCGGAGCCGGATAGCCGTATTACTTTGTTTTACGGTAATAACGATGAATCATCCATTATTTTCAAAAAACAGATCGAAGAGCTGGCGCTGAAAAATTCCGACAGGCTGAATGTGATCCATGTTTTAAGCACTCCTCCTGCCGGACATCCCGAAATGCTGAAAGGGATGATGACAAAAGAGAAGAACATTGAGCTTATAAAGAATTATGTGAATGTTTCGGGGGATAACGAATACTTTATCTGCGGGCCTGGACCGATGATGGAGAATGTTGTATCTGCATTAAAAGAGCTTAAGGTACCTGAACCACAGGTTCACATTGAATATTTTACAACACCGGTAAATGCTGAGGAGGTTAAACCTTCGGAAGACGTTGTGGCTGGTGCAAAAGCAACTATAATATTAGACGGTGACGAGCGGGAAGTTGTATTACAGGAAGATGAAACGATCCTGGAAGCAGCCATGCGCATCGGCCTGGATGCACCGTATGCCTGCCAGGGCGGCTCCTGCTGTACCTGCCGTGCTTTATTACAAAAAGGGGAAGTGGACATGGCGGTTAATTATGCGCTGTCAGCTTCAGAAGTAAAACAAGGGTTTATCCTTACCTGCCAGAGCCGTCCGAAAACGGATCATGTGGTGGTGAATTACGATAAGGGACTTTAGCTGTTTACCCTTGGGTGCTAATTAAAAGGATGCGTATTGCATCTTTTTTTATTTTGCATCCGTTCTGGCTTTGCGTCTTTCTGCTTTGGCGGTGAATTACCTTATTTTACTCAACAGATCAGCCCTAAAACCACTATGTCTTTACCTTAAAAATGCCGAACTTTGTTATCAGGCTTAAAATGCGTAATTTTATAGCTTATAATTATTATCGGAGAGAATCTACACAATCATGGAAGACCAGGAAAAATTAGCAGCTTTTGAAGCCAAGATCGCTGCAGGAAATAAGATCGAGCCAAAAGACTGGATGCCTGAAGCATACCGTAAACAATTGATCCGTATGATGAGCCAGCATGCTCATTCGGAAATAGTAGGAATGCTGCCTGAAGGCAACTGGATCACGCGTGCCCCGAACCTTCGCAGAAAAGCGATCCTTCTTGCAAAGGTTCAGGATGAGGCAGGACACGGGCTTTACCTTTACAGTGCCACGGAAACCCTGGGAATAGACAGGACCGAGCTGTTGGAACAACTGCACACAGGCAAAGCAAAATATTCAAGTATTTTTAACTACCCTACACTTACCTGGGCGGATATCGGGGCAATCGGCTGGCTGGTTGACGGAGCTGCGATCATGAACCAGACAGCACTTGCAAGAGGTTCCTACGGTCCGTATTCACGCGCTATGGTGAAGATCTGCAAAGAAGAAAGCTTTCATAACCGCCAGGGATACGAGATCATGATGCACCTTGCACAGGGAACACCTGAGCAGAAGGCTATGGCGCAGGATGCTTTGAACCGCTGGTGGTGGCCATCGATCATGATGCTCGGGCCAAGTGATGACCAGTCGCCAAACAGTGAACAGCTAATGCGCTGGAAAGTGAAAATGGAAAGCAATGATGCGATCCGTCAGCGCTTTATTGACAGAACAGTACCACAGGCAGATTTTATCGGGTTAAGCATCCCGGACAAGGATCTTAAGTTTGATGAAAAAACCGGGCATTATACACATGGCGCAATTAACTGGGATGAGTTCTTTGAGGTCATTAAAGGCAATGGCCCTTGCAATGCAAAACGCCTGAAAGCACGCAATGATGCCGATAAAAAAGGGCGCTGGGTCCGCGATGCGGCAGTTGCGTATGCAGAAAAGAAAAAAATGAAAGCAGCTTAATGTATATTATAGAATATTGATTTCGTAGATTGTATTCGAAAAAATCAAAATTGAAAAAATCTGAATATTATGAGTCAAGACACACAATGGCCGGTATGGGAAGTATTTGTGCAGGCAAACCCAGGGATTCCTCACAAGCATGTAGGAAATGTCCATGCTGCAGATGCGGAAATGGCAATGCAGAATGCACGTGATGTTTATACAAGAAGAAGTGAAGGCATCAGCATCTGGGTTGTTCCTGCAAATGCAATTTCGGCTTCAAGCCCCGAAGATCAGGGCGCATTCTTTGAGCCATCAAATGATAAGCCCTACAGGCATCCCACTTTTTATAAGATCCCGGAAGGGGTGAAGTATCTATAAATTTAATTCAGGTTTCAAATTCATGGATTTGAAATCTGTAACATGCAATTTGCAAATGACTGTACAAGAAGCAAAATTTCAATACTTACTCCGACTTGGAGACAGCAATCTTATAATCGGCCACCGTTTATCAGAATGGTGCGGAAGCGGCCCCATCCTTGAAGAGGATATTGCACTGATCAATATAGCCTTGGATTTTGTTGGAAGCGCTACTGCACTTTTAGGATACGCAGCCACAGTTGAAGGAAACGGAAGAACGGAGGATGATCTCGCATATTTAAGGAATGAAAGAGAATTCAGGAATTTACTCATCACCGAACAACCGAATGGTGATTATGCCTCAACAATCACTCGCCAGTTTTTTTACGATGTTTATACTTATTACTTGTACGAAGCATTGAAGTCCAGCAAGGACGAAACAATCGCTGCGCTGGCGGTTAAGTCACACAAAGAGATCACCTACCACCTTCGTCATTCCACGGAGTGGATGTATCGCCTGGGTGACGGTACTGCAGAAAGCCATGAGCGCATGCAAAACGCCATGAATGATCTTTGGATGTTCACGGGGGAAATGTTCGACATGGATGAGGTGGACGCATTGCTGATTAAAGAAGGTGTTGCTCCAGACCTTAATAAGATCAAAGAACAATGGGATGCCCATGTGAAGCCTGTAATAGCTCAGGCGACATTACAGGTGCCATCCTATAATTTTAAGCAAAAGGGAAGCAGGGATGGCAAACATTCTGAACACCTTGGATTCCTGCTCGCAGAGATGCAGAGTGTACACCGCGCATTTCCGGGTGCCAGCTGGTAACCTGTGAATAACGGTTAACAGGATATTAATATGTATGCATGGCGCTTTAAGCACTATGTCATCCCGGCCGCAGGAGAGGAATCTTCTGTAGTTACTCCAATTTTCCAATTAGTTCCAGATGCCTTCCACGATCACCAGTGACCAGCTTTTCAAACTTCTTTCCGGAATCCCGGACCCGGAAATTCCTGTTATAAATATCAGTGAACTTGGGATCCTCCGGGACGTAAAATGGGATGGGACTTTATGTACTGTTGTCATCACTCCTACATACAGCGGCTGCCCGGCCATGAAAGTGATAGAAGATGATGTGAAGATCAGGCTGAAGGAAATTGGGATTGAGAATGTAAAAGTTGACCTTGTTTATACTCCCGCCTGGACTACGGACTGGATAAATGATGAAGCCAAGGAGAAACTCAGGGCATACGGTATAGCGCCTCCCGAACATTCCAGCTTTGATAAAGGCCTGCTTACGGGGAAAGCCCGGCATTTGAAATGCCCCCAGTGCAGTTCGGAAGACGTTTCCATGATCTCACAATTCGGATCAACAGCCTGCAAGGCCTTATACCGTTGTAACAATTGCAAGGAGGCCTTCGATTATTTTAAGTGCATTTAATTGCCTCTCTGGTTAATTTGCGTATTTTTACTATGAATACTGTAAATTAGCCGACCAATGCCTTTCTTTACTTCCAGGAACATATCATCCCAGCACCTGATTGATAGCTTCGGTGAGGGAATCATAGTGTTGGATGCACGCTATAAAATCCTCTTTGCAAGTAATGTATTCCTCTCTTTAAGTGGTTATTCAGCAGACGATATAACGGGAAAGCCTATCGATATTATTTTCCCGGAAAATGCAGACGGTCTTAAATTCATCCTCCAGAGTGCCGGCAGAAAAAAAGATGATAAGCTTTATACAGATGTGCTTTCAAAGGCCGGACATAAAATTCCGGTGAGGATGACTATCACGGAGGATTCCGGCCGTGACGGGCATCAGCAGTATTTTGTATTCATTAAAGACGGAAGGTCTTACAAGCAGATCCGCAAAGATATACTCAGAAAAGCTGTTGCAATAGAGAGGCTTTCAAAATCAAGAAAGATCCGTGATGGTAAAAAAGCGGAAGCAATTTATGAGATCCTTCAGATGGCCTCACGTGCAATGAACACTGAAAGAGTAAACGCCTGGGTATTCAACAATGATCATTCTGAAATAGAGTGTATCGGAAATTTTGATGCAGCCGTTAATAAAATGGTAGAGCAGGAGAACCTGCAGCGGATACAAATGCCAAAATATTTCAGGCTGTTCGAAACCGAAATGATTATCACGACCAGCGATGCATTTAATGATCCGGTAACCAAAGAAATGCTGGAATCATACCTGAAGCCCAACCGGATCCATTCACTGATGGATATTCCTGTAAGAATAGAAGGGGAGATCATCGGGGTTGTGTGTTTTGAGCATCGGGATACCAGTCGGGTATGGAACCTGCAGGAGCAGAAGTTCGGGCTCGTGACAGCCCAGATGCTTTCACTGGCTTTGGAAACCAGTGCCAAGCAGCAGGCCCGACATGAGCTTGAAGAAGCTCTTGATGAACAGAAAGTGCTTTTAAAGGAAGTACACCACCGGGTAAAGAATAACCTGGCCATCATTTCCAGCCTTTTGAATCTGCAGGCAAATAAAGCAAAGGATGATTATCATAAAAACCTTTTCACTGAGTCGCGGAACCGTCTGGATTCAATCGCATCCGTACACCAGCTTCTTTATCTTTCAAAATCATACTCCAGTATTAATTTTAAAGAGCATATAGAAGAGATCCTGAAAAACCTCCATTCTTCGTTCTCTGTAGCAGGACAGGAAATTTCTATAAATAAAAATATTGATTCTGTTCAGCTGGATGTTTCAACTGCCATCCCCCTTGCCCTTATTGTTAATGAGCTGGTGACCAATTCCTATAAGCATGCGTTCAGTAAAGGGATAAGAGGTGAGATCGGCATTTCACTTTCCGAGAGCAATAAAATGGTATCCCTCAGGATCTCTGACAACGGGCCCGGGTATAATGTGAAATTGATCCCCGAGTCCTCTGTCGGAATGGATATAATAAACGGGCTGATCGGGCAGATTGATGCAACTATGAAGTATTCCAACGGAGCGGGCTCTGTTCACGAGATCACTTTCCTGAAAGAATAAAATTTATCCAATCCTATTCCCCTTTTATCTGAATTTGCTGTTATATTTGATTGCAAAAGAAATATTAATTTTCCCTGCAAAACCTATGGCAACATACATCAAAACCGAAACCGAAGGAAGTGTTTTAAAGATCACGCTTAACCGCCCGGATAAATTTAACAGCTTTAACCGTGAGATGGCACTTGAGCTGCAGTCAGCCCTTGATACAGCGAGTTCAGATAAGAACATCCGCGCGGTATATTTAACCGGGGAAGGCAAAGCTTTTTGTGCGGGGCAGGACCTTTCCGAGGCCATGGATAAAAGTGGGCCGGGAATAGAAAGGATCGTTCGTGAACATTATAATCCTATAATTTTAAAGATCAGGAATATTGAAAAGCCTGTTATCTGTGCGGTCAACGGAGTTGCTGCAGGCGCGGGTGCAAATATTGCGCTTGCATGCGATGTTGTGATTGCCGGAAGCTCCGCATCATTTATCCAGGCTTTCAGTAAAATTGGTTTGATCCCCGACAGTGGCGGCACATTTTTTTTACCTAGGCTCATAGGTTTTGGAAAGGCATCTGCCCTGATGATGTTAGGCGATAAAATTGGGGCCCAGGATGCAGAAAAGATGGGGATGATCTATAAAGTAAGTGATGATGCGGTTTTGCAGGCTGAAGCATTCACCATCGCGAGGACATTAGCTGATATGCCTACGAAAGGGATCGGCTTAACAAAAAAATTACTGAACGGTTCTGTGAATAATTCGCTTGATGCCCAGCTAAAAGCTGAAGGTGATGAACAGGTTGTAGCCGCACAGACTTATGATTATAATGAAGGTGTAAATGCGTTTCTTGAAAAAAGAAAACCTGCTTTTAAGGGACAATAATAATATTAACTCCGCTTTCCTCCTGCGAAATCAGCAGGTCCAGCGGTTAAATTTTTATATATGCAAATTGGAATAATAGGATCAGGTGCGATGGGAGCAGGTATTGCACAGGTAGCTGCCACTTCCGGGCACGAAGTATTAATATATGACAACAGCCCCGGGGCCCTTGATAAGGCTAAGGCTGACCTTGCTTCAACCCTTGGGAAACTGGTGGAAAAACAAAAGATCAGTTTAGCAGATGCAGAATCGATTACCAAAAGGACCAGCTATGTAAACAGCCTGCCTGATTTTAAAAGCTGCGGTTTGATAATTGAAGCGATAGTAGAAGATATTGAAGTAAAACAGAAAGTTTTTTCCGAACTGGAAACTATTGTGAGCGACACCTGTATCCTTGCAAGCAATACTTCTTCCCTTTCAATTGCTTCAATAGCATCAGCATGCAAAAAAGCGGAACGGGTGATTGGGATACATTTTTTCAATCCTGCACCCTTAATGCCCCTGGTAGAGATCATTCCCGGGATCCTTACGGATGAAAACACAGTAAAAAAATCGAAAGAGCTGATTGATAAATGGGGGAAGGTCACAGTGCTTGCAAAGGATACACCCGGCTTTATCGTTAACCGCGTGGCGCGTGCATTTTATGGCGAATCTATCCGGATATATGAAGAAGGGATTGCGGATTTCGCGACAATCGACTGGGCAATGCGTACGGTTGGAGGATTCAGAATGGGCCCTTTCGAGCTCATGGATTTTATCGGGAATGACATTAATTACAAGGTGACAGAGAGTGTGTGGACACAGTTTTTTTATGAACCGCGGTTCAAACCGTCTTTAACACAAAAACGATTATACGAAGCAAAATTATTCGGACGCAAGACAGGAAGAGGGTACTACAATTATGCACCTGGTGCCGAAATGCCGAAACCTGTTGAGGTGGAAGAACTGGGTAAGGCCATTTTTTACAGGGTTATCTCGATGCTGATCAATGAAGCTGTTGATTCACTTCACTTAGGGCTTGCATCTGCAAGAGATCTTGATCTTGCAATGACGAAAGGGGTGAATTATCCGAAGGGCCTCCTGAAATGGGCAGATGAGATCGGGCTCCAGATCATCCTCAATATTCTCAGCGGTTTGTACGAAGAGTACCAGGAAGACCGTTACCGGCCTTCAGCACTGCTCAAGCGTATGACAAAAGAAGGGAAAACCTTTTACTAAATACAAATTTTTCTGAGTTAAGCCTGTGGCCCGGCCACAGGCTTTTTTGCTTTTTTTAGGGCCTGGATTCCACTAATTTCTGCTTTTACGGGTCGTGAAAACCCATTTCTTTTAATAACTTTGTAAGACTTATTCCATCCTGAAAAAAAGATATTTATGGCGAACAATTCAGCTGTGAAAATTGTTGATAAAATGCTGGCTGAAGATAAATTCAGCGAGTGGCTTGGGATTCAAAAAGTTCTTGTTGAAGAAGGCCATTGTATTCTCAAAATGAAGGTCCGTGAAGAAATGGTAAACGGTTTCGGCATAGCGCACGGAGGGATCGCATTCTCGTTTGCTGACAGCGCTCTTGCATTTGCATCAAATGCTTATGGCAGATTGAGTGTTGCGCTGGAATGTTCTATTTCTTTTGCAATAGCAGTCAATGTACATGATGAGCTGACTTGCGAAGCGAAACAGCTTAGCCTGACCAATAAAACAGGAACTTATCACATTGAGATCTCAAACCAGAAAGATGAAAAGGTTGCTTTTTTTAAGGGCACAGTGTACAGGACGGGAAAAGAGTGGTTAATTAGTTAATTGAGTTGAATTGTTAATTTAGGCTGGGGACGATTAATGCAAAATTTTGAAGATCTGGAATCATGGAAGCTCTCCAGGCAATTGCGAAATGACATCGCAATTACTGTTAAAAGATTTCCCTCAGAAGAAAAATACAGGCTTACTGATCAATTAATCAGAGCCTCTCGCTCAGTACAGCTAATATTGCTGAGGGATGGACGTTTTCCTATCAGGAGAACATTCAATTTTGTCGCCACTCAAAAGGATCACTCAATGAAGTTTTAGATCATTTGATTTGCGCTCATGATTGTGATTATATTGATAAAGCTACTCTCGATGATTATAGAAAATAGAATTACTCATATTTTAAAAATAATAAATGGTTATATTTCATATCTGAAGAAGGAAAAAAGCAGAGTCTAACAACAGCCTGATTTAACAAATTAACCATTTTCAAATTAACCATATTCAATGAAAAACGCATATATAATAGACGGCATCCGCACCCCGATAGGAAATTTCGGGGGAACATTATCAACTGTGCGTCCCGATGATCTCGCTGCAATAGTTCTTAAAGAATTAATGAAACGAAATCCGTCTGTCGATCAGAAGGAGATCGCGGATGTGATCATGGGCTGTGCAAACCAGTCGGGAGAAGATAACCGTAATGTGGCCCGGATGGCTTTATTGCTTGCCGGTTTGCCTTGCCAGGTTCCCGGTGAAACCGTGAACCGTTTGTGCGCTTCAGGTCTGTCAGCCAGCATTGCCGCTGCAAGAGCGATCATGTGCGGTGAAGGCGAGCTGATGATCTCGGGTGGTGTTGAGAATATGACGAGAGGACCCTGGGTGATGTCAAAAGCTTCTTCTCCATTCGGCCGTGACCAGCAAATGTTTGATTCCAGTTTCGGGTGGAGGTTCATTAATCCTAAGATGAAAGAAGCCTACGGTGTTGATGCCATGGGGGAAACTGCGGAAAACCTTGTTGAGCTTTATAAAATTAGCCGCGAAGACCAGGATAAATTTGCATTCTGGAGCCAGCAGAAGGCAGCCGCAGCACAGGAAAAGGGACGATTTGCAAAGGAAATAGTCCCGGTGCACATCCCGCAGAAAAAAGGTGATCCGAAAATTTTTGACAGGGATGAATTTATGCGGGCGGATACAAGTTTAGAAGGTTTATCAAAATTAAAAGGCGCTTTTAAAAAAGAAGGCGGAAGTGTTACTGCAGGAAATGCATCGGGTTTAAATGACGGAGCAGCAGCAATACTTCTTGCTTCCGAAGACGCAGTAAAAAAATACAATTTAAAACCAAAAGCAAGGATCATTTCCAGCGGTGTAGCGGGAGTTGAACCGCGCATCATGGGGATCGGGCCTGTAGAGGCTTCAAACATGGCGTTAAAACGCGCAGGCCTCACAATGAAAGACATGGACATCATAGAGCTGAATGAGGCTTTTGCTGCACAGGTATTGGCATGCACACGTGCCTGGGGACTTGCAGACAATGACCCGCGTATCAACCCCAATGGCGGGGCGATAGCATTGGGGCATCCTCTTGGCGTGAGCGGGGCGAGATTGCTAAACACAGCAGCAATTGAACTTCAGGAGCAGGATAAACGATATGCATTGGTTACCATGTGTATCGGAGTGGGGCAGGGTTATGCGGTCATAATAGAAAAAGTCTAAGAATTTAGGATTTATTTATTCCCAGATAAGAACTATTAAATCCAAGAATCCTTAATAAGAAAATCTTAAATGATATTTGAATTTAACGGCTACAGGCCAGTCATCCATGAAAGCGCGTTCATTCATCCGAATGCTACGGTTACCGGGAATGTGATCATTGGAAAAGATGTTTATATCGGGCCGGGCGCTGCAATCCGTGGTGACTGGGGGCAGATCATCATAGAGGATGGCTGTAATGTGCAGGAGAACTGCACCATTCACATGTTCCCCGGTACTACGGTGCTTTTAAAGGAAGCGGCACATATCGGGCATGGCGCCATTATCCATGGCGGGACTATCGGAAGGAATGTGCTCGTTGGAATGAATGCGGTTGTAATGGACAATGCGGTGATCGGTGATAACTGCATCATCGGGGCCTTATGTTTTGTGCCGGCCGGAACAGCGATCCCCGAAAAGACAGTGGTGGTGGGTAATCCCGGCAAGATCGTAAAAGATGTGAGCGAGGAGATGATCGCATGGAAAACCCAGGGAACCAGGTTGTACCAGCAATTACCTGCGGATTGCAGGGCGACATTGAAACCCTGTGAACCTTTACGCGAAATAGAGGAAAACCGTCCGAAACAACAGGATATTTATAAGACATGGAAGGAAAGTAAATAGCACTTATGAAAACTATAAGATCACTAATCGTCCTGATGCTCCTGGTGTTTTCAGCAACGCTTTCGGCACAGGAGAAAAACAAGTTGGAGCAGAAATACGAAATGAAGACCTATTATCTTGTATTTCTTAAGAAGGGACCTGACCGCAGCCAGGATTCTGTTACGGTTCAGAAATTACAGGAACAGCACATTGCACATTTGGAAAAAATGGCAAATGACGGAAAAATGGATATCTGCGGGCCTTTGATGGATAATATTGATATCCGCGGGATCTGTATTTATAATGTGGCAACCAAAGAGGAGGCCGAAAAATTAGCGAATGAAGATCCGATGGTAAAGGCAGGACGGCTGATGGTAGAAGTTCACCCGTTCTATTCGGCAAAAGGTGTTTCATTGAAGTGATAGTGGAGTTGATCAATAGGTAGTAGACAATTAAAACAGCATAATATAAATTATGAATCTTCATTTACACTTTATACTTGTTAACTCCGATTTCAGTCAGGGTTTTGCTGATGACCTTCATGACGGGGAAGAATCCGAAGAGAACATCAAACATCTCTGGGAAGATGAATTTAAGGTTGCAGGAAATGTAAAGGATTTCAAAATAAAGAACAACAGCATTTACACCCTCGCTGGTTATTATCCTGATAATACAGAATTCAGCTTTGAGATTTTTGAGATGTCTGTGATCGATTGTCTCCTGGATAACGGGCAGCGTTCTATGTTTGCAGTTTCCAAAAAGCTGATCAAAAAAACACAAAAGATCATTGATGAAAAGAACGATGAGGTGCACATGTATTTCTATCTTAAAGATACATTGCCCATGGAGAACCCGATGGATGGGGTCTATATCCTGAAATCAGATTTCCCGAAGGAGCTTAAGCAGAAAAAAGAAAATGATTAATAGGAAGCGGCAGTAAAATCATCCTTTTTAAGATATAATAATGATCCTTACAGATATCAGCAATAATTGGTAAAAATGGACAAACTAAATTTCCTTCAGAACGAATTTCCCGCATTGCTTAAAAAACTTGATCCAAATGCGAAAGGCGCATGGGGTGTGATGAACGCCCAGCAAATGGTGGAACACATGGCAGAGTCTATAAGCTTTGCAACCGGTAAGAATAACCAGGTACTCCACACCCCGGCAGAACATGTGGGAAAGTATAAAGAGTTCGCAATGAGCGACAAGGAATTCAAACCGAATACAAGAAATGCTTTAATGCCTGAAGAGGCGATGCCTGTGAAAAAAGCGGGCATGGATGAAGCCATCGCTGAAGTGGAAAAAGAGACCGCTGCTTTTATCGCTTATTTTGAAAATAACAGGGGAGCAACGATCACGAATTCATTCTTTGGCGATCTTAATTTTGAGGAATGGACACACCTGTTTCACAAGCATGCGGTTCATCACTGCAAACAATTCGGCCTGCTGTAACTATTAGCCAAGTGAGTTAAGCAGCCGCTGCAGCTCTTCGCTTTTATCAGGATATCCAAGTTTTTCATAAGATGAAACCAGGTTGCGCAGTAGCCTTTTGATGATCTCAAGATTAGAGCATGGCTCATAAAAGCTTGCAAGAGGTTCCAGTTTCAGCTGCTTTAAAAAGGCATCGATTTCTTTCCTTCCGAATACAGCACCCTTACTGAAAGGATTAATGTAAAAAAGGACATTGCTGTTGCTGTCATCGATCATTTCCGGTAAAACCTCGTGGTCCGCGTTGGTATAGCACAGGATAAAATGCTCCGGAAGGTTCACCCCGTAAATCGGGATGTCCAGCGTTTGGGCAAGTATGGTATAGATGATGGAAAGTAGAAGCGGGTTCCCTTTTTTACTTTCAAGTACATTATTGATATAAGAGTTCTGGGGGGCATGGTAATTTGTAGTGTTCCCGCTGAAATTATGAACATCAAATAAAATGTGGTTAATGACCTTAACTTTTTCAAGGGCTGTAAGCTCATCATTCAGTTCGAGCCAGATATCCTGCTTGATCTGGCTGATTTGCTTGTGCACTTTGTCAAA
>DASVUX010000027.1:0-153505 GCA_036386835.1 Bacteroidia bacterium | reverse complement strand
AAAATGCACATTTAGGATACCCGAATTTCGCTACATCCCTTGTCAGATAAGCAGTTCAGAATTTGAACATCTTGTTTGATAGTTTGAATGAAACTAATTTTACAAACTAATAAAGGAGGTATCTATGCAAACAAAAATGTCCATTCTTTTTTTACTAAAAAGAACAAAATCCACTACGGACGGTTTAACCCCAATTTATTTACGTGTAACATTCTCCGCAAACGTTTTGAAGATTCTTTCTATATACAATTTGTCCGGTGCTCGACTTCAACACGATATTTAAGGATTTAACATTCTGCTGTAAATTTCCAGAGATTGTAAACCCGTTGATTGCAGGATTAGGAAATAATATTATATCGTTTTGTGATTGTATATCATTTACTACAGTAGGCTCTAAATAAGCAATTTTAGAAATATAAACTACACTTCCCTGGCTGCCACCCTTTCCAGCGATATACAATCCCTCGTCATTCGGCAAGATAAAGTCCGCTTGATCAGGATAGCCCGGGGTGATATCATACTCTGATGATTGTAGAATTTGACCAGTGGAAGAATTATATAAGATAACAGAGCTATTTCTAGCCGAAGGCGTACCGGTGAAATCTTTTGTCATTCCACAAGTATAAATAGTGTCATTTTGAACGTATGCATTATAGAGAGAAGAACTATCATTATATGTATTCCAGTCATCTGCTCCAAATTGATTTATTTTTTTAATCACAAAGCCGGAGCCCCCGTATGCAATAAGATAACAGTTTCCATAACTATCTGTTGCCAATTCCCACACGTAACCTGTGCCCGTGGATCTTGACCAGACCTGTGTTCCTAAGGTATCAAACAGATCTATTTTTGTTCCTCCAGTATAGCTTTTCCCATGCTTTACAAAAATGGTATTACCAAAGCCTTTTATAAAATCTCCTGGATGTGAATATACATTCTGAACCCAAGCGAGTGCTCCTGAAGTGCTTTCATATTTTGCTACAAATCCTCCGCTGTATGGGTCCGTTGGCGGGGACCAGTCATTAATTCCGCCAGTTAAATAAACAGAATTACCAATTGCTTCAACCTTTCCTCCTGCCCCATAAAGTTGATTGGCCCACAGTACGTTTCCTGAGAGATCATATTTTACAATGTATCCGTTATTGGCGATTGAATCAGGTTTAGTTAATGTTATACTTCCAAATTTAATCTGGGAAGTCTGACCTAAGGCTCCATAATATCCGGATATATAAAGCGACCCTTGTTCTATAGAAATGCTTATGATTTTGGATTGAACGCATTGAGTCGTATCTTCCCATATAAGTGTTCCCATTGAATTATATTTTTTAATAAAAACTCCATAAAACTGTGCATCAGAATCGCTAAAATCACCAGCCACGTAAATATTCCCTTGCCCATCCTGAGCCATTCCCGCGATTGAATTTGCTAAAGAATAAGCAATAGTATTGGTCCAGGCAATTTGCTGACTCATTGAAACTATAGTATAGAACACGAGAGAAATAGTATAAGAAGTGTTTTCATGTTTTCTTTTTATTATCTATAAGTAAAAACAAGCCAATTTCTCGATAGCTAAACAGCCTAAAGTGATCGCTGAACGGGATAAATTAATCGTTGGCCACTTTGAAATCATTTTTTGGGGATATTATTTTACGATTTTTGCAAGATATTAACAAAAATGCCTGAAAATTTTGCCAGGATAAATTAAGTTGTACTATTGAAAAAAAAACAAACATGAAGTGTTCCCTACCATAATATTAGTTTGGTATTGCCGAATGTGTTTACTCCCGATCAAAGTGACCAAATGATTTTTTTCTCCGGTGAAAATGCACGGAATCATTTGACAGTTGTTCAACTTTTATGTCGGCAGACTCCCCTTTTGAGTTTGAAAAATCAATAAGCCTTTAAATCGTATGATTTAAAGGCTTGTTTGTTTATGTCATCTCTTATTGAATGTCTTAATCCGACAGCAAACCTTTCATAAGCATCTTCCATTGTACTTCAGAGAAACCTGCGATTCCACTGGTGGCCACTACTGCATTGCGGACTTTATCGGTTATTTTTTCTGTTTCAGTATTCGGAACTTCATTTTTACCTGTTTCAGATGCACTTACAACCAGGCCTTTTCGCTCAACAATAAAAGTACTTGTAGCTTCTGATGTATAAAAATGGGAGGTGTCCCTATCCGAATTAACAGGACTCGAGGCGGGCCTTACTCTCATTCCAAATAATTCCTCTTCCTGGTCCGCATTCCCGCTTTGCATTATTTCTTCAATCCTTACCCAATCATACCCATCCCCTGAACGAGGCCCCGGACCGGCAATATCTATGCGGATATAATCCCCGACCTCCGGCTTGCGTGTCACCACACTTCCGTTCTTGTCAGTCAATGCTGATTTCATTGCAGAAACAGTACAGTACTCCGACCACTTATCAATTGCCTGTAGGCACTCTTTACCTTTATTGAAAGTTGCTTGCGCCTGCTGCACATCATCGCAGACTACTTCATGCTTCGCCCCGGTTTCACTCCCCACCTTTTGAGAGGGGATTATATTTTCCTTGACTTCTTTATTTTTCATAAGTATTTTAATTTTCAGAAGATATATCAATAAAAAAAACGCCCTTTAGGAAGAGCGTTTTTTAACATATCAACTAATTATTTTTTTGTCAACGGTAAAACAAGTTTCTTAACATCATCAAGAGTTACGTTGTAATGTTTTGCGACTTTGTACGCTGCTGCAGCCCCTAAAGTCAATAGAATCAGCTTTTTCATAATTTTTATTTTTAGTTTATTTACTAAATATCTTTCGAATTCTATGCCATCCAAACCGGGTAATTGCCTTTTATCGCCAGTCAGAATCTTCCAATCGCCAGTCAAACCGAATTAACTTCTCATCGGGTGCCGGAAGAGCAACTCTCATAATTCAATACCGGGGAAATTTCCCCAACCTGAGGAATCGCTAGTATCACATTAGCGGTTTAATATGATCTTCACATTTTCTGTCCGGTTCCCGATGCGCACCTGAAGAAAGTAAACGCCTGTTGCCAGATTACTTTCCAATTCAATCGTTTCGTTCACACATCCACTGAACCTGGTAGGAGGCGTCCGGTAAACCGTTTGTCCAACAGAATTCAGCACCCTTACTTCCAATTCTGCCTCGGAATCATCCTCAAGGCAAAAATCAAAAGTGAAAAGTCCTGTGGTCGGGTTCGGATAAACGTTTACCCTGAAAAAATTATTGATATTTCCGGATGCAGCAGGAACCGGTGCAACTAATGCCAGTGCGGGCGGCTCCGTTTCAGTGATCCCGGATGAATCGGCAGTACCGCAATCGTTTAACGTTACCTGGGCTAAGGCTGACCAGGCCACAGAGGATCCGCTGACGATCATTACCTGATAGCTTCCGGGCATATCGGCATAATAGGTTTCGTTTGTAGCTCCCGGAATATCTTCACCGTCCCTTTTCCACTGGTATTGATAATTACTGCAGGTATTCGCATACAATGGTACTTTTTCATTCCTGCAGATGGAGGTGCTTCCTCCTGTCGTGATCCTTGCAGTTAAACCAGAATTAACAGCCACTTTTAAAGGTGCTGACCATGCGGTATTGCCATCATTGGTAACTCTGACCTGGTAATCGCCATCAGCTGCGGCTACATAATTAATTTTATCAGCGCCTGCCAGCTCCTGTCCATTCAATATCCATTGATACCTGGCGCCAGGAAGAGAATCTGCATTTAAGAGCACTTTCCCCCCTTCACAGAATGTTGCGGGACCTTTAGCTGTGATGTTCGCAGCAAGCAGCTCTGAACGTTCACTTCGTGCTTTTATTAAAGGATAATTATCGATAAGATTATTATTTACGTCATAGAATTTGAACCTCAGCGTATCCGTTTTCACCTCTACCTGCATCGCTCCGAAATTTCCATTGTACCTTTTGACACTTCCTGCTACAGGAGTAGGAATCATTGAATATTTACTGTGCCCCCCCAGCCCGACTACCATGTATGCAAAGCCATTCTTCATTACTCTCTCATAAACATGCGAATGCCCTGAGATCACGGCATCTGCACCCCATAATTGAAAAGGCCAGTTTATATAAGCTGTGCTTCCGTGCACCTGGTCGGAGCAAAACGGTGCATGATGGAAATAAACTACCTTCCATTTCGAAGTGGAGGCCGCAAGTTTATTCTTAAGCCATATTGCCTGCTGAGAAGTGGCTGAAGTACCATGAATTTCCATGGTATCGCTGTTGAGTGCAAAGAAATGAACATCACCCTTTATAAAATCATAGTATCTCTCATTACCCGGCAGCGTAAAATATTGATAATATGGCTGAGCCCCCGGAGTGTTGTAGTCATGATTTCCCGGAGTAGGAAAAAACTTATTTACCGCAGCACCTTGTCCGAATGAGCCGGTGTAAGGATGGATGTAGTCATGATAATACCGGCCGACATTATTATCAATTGTTGATGCAAGCCCGTCCGGATAATTATTATCCCCAACAGTAAGTATATATTCAGGCTGCCATGATTTAACAAGATTGGCTACTGCAGCTTCATCAGGTCCGCTAAAGCCGTAATCACCTATAACCGCGAACACATTTCGTGGAGCGGCAGCCGGGGCCGGTGCAGTTGCTTTAGAGGCTTTCAATTTCAGGTTGAAACTTATATCGGAACTGTTACCGCTGTTCTGGTGAATCTCGACTGCGATCACGTTCGTTCCTGTGATCAAAGCGGAAGAACTTACATTGGCTGTTACGTATGCAGCTTCCGAGAGTCCGTCAATGTATGTTGATGCCAACGTATTATATGAGATTGTTCCTGCCGGAAGATTATTCCTGTAGATCTCTACCCCGTTCAGGTACACCACTGCTCCGTCATCCCTGATAAGACTTAATTCCAGTCCGGTGATCCCGGAAATATCATTGATCGTAAATTTTCTCCGGAAGTAAGTTGTGATGTATTTGCTGGTTGATGATGGCCCATATCCCACTACAGTTGCTTCCCCTCCATCACCATATCCCAGTTCGGTATTCCCGGTTTTCCAGGTACCGTCATTAAATGTATTTCCTCTCCATGCGGTGCCCTGGTTTGTGCCATTATCCAGATACTTCCAGCTTCCACCGGCAGTTATCAGATCAATTGTTGTTAAAGGCGGATTAGAGAAAGGGAGCAATCTCATTCCCGGGATCGGCCTTTCCTGGGCACCATTAGGAAGCTGCCAGCCCACAGCAAGATGATCGCCCTGTGCTCCTTCTTTATGGAGGGCTTCTATATAATACTTCTGCCCGGCTACAAGGTATTTTGTTACGGATTGCTGTGAGGGATATTTCGTCCATTCCCTCGGGAAAGTCCATCCTGAGACTGATGCAATTTTCTGCTTATTTCCCGGCTGATCATTTGTGCTTAACCAAAGCTCACTGTTGTCATCACTCGCAATCCAGAAGATATAATTCCCTGTTACGGGCGGACACAGGAATCCCCTGACGCGCTGACCGTAGTTATCAGCTATATTTTCCGGGCACTGAAATGATGTTAATGTGCCGGTAGATGAAGGCGGAGAAGAAAACGGGATCGCGGTAATTGATGTGCCGCTTACACCATTCCAGACTTCCCTTGAAATGGTCCCGGTTCCGCTGCAGGCCGAAGGAGGAGCTGAAACAGATTTAAAATAATAATTATCATTCCAGATATTATCTGTTAAAGACTGCAGTGCGGAAGCGGAAGAATTTATGAACCAGTTCTGGTCAGGAGCGGAATTAAAGAACACCAACGCCCGTACTTTTCTGAATTCCGACTGGAGCTCTTTGTCCATCCGCGCATACCAGGCGCCTTTGCTTTCAGAAGAAGGATCTTCACTGCTGAACCTTTCCCTGCAGCCTACCTCGCAGATATATAAAGGTTTATTGGGAAAATATTTCGTGAGGTAATAATACGTTTCTGCTGTCTGCCATCTGAATGACCTCCACCAGGGGAGTGCGGTCGGATAATGATTATTATAAATATCTGTCGCGATGATATCCACATATGCATCCCCGGGATAGGCGGGCACCACCCAATTGTATGATTTGTACGGATAATAATCAGAATTGACACACCACATCCATTTTACCTTGGTGACTCCCCTCGCCCTGAAACGATCGACCACATGACGGAACGCAGCAACATATTTTGCGGCATCCATGTTATTATGGGTTAATGACCATGAATACCAGTCTCCTTCAAACTCATGCATAAAGCGGATGATGACGGTGTCTGTATAAGTCTTCATCTTGTTCGCGAAATTATCTATATAGGTATTGTAATCACCGTTAATTATATTCTGGAGCCGGGGCTGGACAGGATCAAGACGATCATATCCAAGAAACATAGGTTCCCAGGTTATAATTGGAGTGTAACCGTTATTGAGGAGTATCTGAACTTCATTTCCCGGAAGCTGTTTAGGTACAGGAGTACCATCAATCCCCCAATGCAGGAACCAGTTAGTATATTTCAACTTCTTTCCAGGGGAGGAGGGAAAAAGTGCTTCAACATGGCCCGGACTCATGTATTCCTGCCCGCGCGCTTCGTTATTGTATGCGCCCAGCAAGCAGTAATCGGTGGCTGCTTTAGGTGGAAGGTCAAAAACAGTGGCTCCCCGCGGGAGGTTACCTTCTGAAAAATTGATCATGTCAAGATAGAAAGTTGGATTTCCTGCGGTTGATGAAGGTTTCCGGAAACGGAACTCTGTCATCAGGAGCATTCCTTTATTGGAAGTGAATGCGATATCAAAGATGCCATTTCCGCCTGTATTCATATCGGTAAAGTCTTTCAACGGAATTGAAATGAACTGCCATCCGGAAGAGCCCGGCAGTACCAGCGATCTTTTCCAGGTATCATCATAAGCAAGCTGGTATGAATTACTGAAATTATCATCATCAGCAATTACCACATCAAAAACAGCATCCTGGTTATTGGATACAGGATTATAAAAGAAGAAATTTAACCTGTCAAGGTTATGATCAAATTCAACATACCTTGAAATACCCCGTCCGAATGCGCCATTACCCTTGTTCCAGCCAAGGTTAATCTTCAGAACCCTGTCGCCTATCATGTCGTTCGCTGCAAGCGGGTTTGCTGCAATTCTGTAGCTCAGGTCATTCACAGCATAATCACCTTCGGGAAGATCGGTCTGGTTAATATTCAGCCCGTCAAAATCGTACACGATTGATTTTAACTGTGCGAAGGCGCCTGCAGCGAGCAAAACGAAATGAATTAATAATGTTAATTTAATAGTAATGTTTTTCATGTCTAACGAATTATAATCTCCTGGTTAATAATATTCTCATCCCTCACAACCTTTACTGAGTATTGTCCCTTACCCACCTCTTTGAGGTCAACACTGTTTTTGTAATCACCTTTAAAACGATAAAGGTTTTCCAGGAAGATTGTCTGTCCATCCTTATCCGTGACAAGCACAAGCAGGTTTGAAATCTCTTTTTCGCTATTCAGGGTAATATCGATCTTCTGAAGCGCATCATTGCCAAGGATAGAAACCCCTTTATCAATCGTTACAGGCGTGGTCACCTGTGCTTTGGTAAGTGAAGTAATTGCGGTAAAAAGCAGGAGAAGTAGTAAATGTTTCATTGGAGTATATTTTTATACCATTTTATTAAAAAAACATACCATAAAATCTCTGTAAAATCTTACTTAATAAAACTACATTAAGAGATTTTTAGCGCTTTTCAGAAAGGTTTTTAAGTATAATTGTATATGAAAACCTGGATCGCAATTTTAGTTAGCTTCATAACCTGTTTTTTTCCTCTTTTTGCACAGGAACAAAACGCAATTGACTCTCTGCAGAAAGAGCTGGATAAGGCAGAAATCGATACGTTACGGATCAGCATTATGTCCGAACTTGCAGATGCATGGTATGCTTCCGACCCGGAGCAATCGCTCCGGATTAATAATGAAGTTATCCGTCTTGCGGATGAAGCTATCCCGAAATATTCCGGGAAAGGCCGGGAGCGCCTCTACCTGTATAAAGCAGCCTCAATAAACAATTTAGGAATCCTTGCCATGGACCGTGGCGAAGTGATGAAAGCAATCGAATATTACGAACAAAGCATCCCTGCATTTGAGGAATCGGGCTATCACCTGTTTCTTGCAAAATCATACAACAACATCGGTTTTGTTTATGAGAACCAGGGGGATATTGAACGGGGACTTGAATATTATTTCAAAAGCCTGAAGCTCCGGGAAACGATAAATGATTACAGCGGCATTGGCGAGTCTTACAACAATATTGCCTACATCTACCAGGCGCAGGGGGACCTGAAAAAAAGCCTTGAGACGTTTATGATGGCACTTACCTTTTTTGAAAAAGTGAATGACCAGATCGGGATTGCGCTGATTTATAATAACGTGGGAGGGATTTATAAAAAGACAGGAGAATACCGCAAGGCGCTGGAACATTACCAGAAAAGTAGTGCCATCCGGAAAAAACTGGAAGACCACAAAACCCTTTCTTCTGTTTATGGGAATATCGGGGATACTTACCGGAAACTTGGTATTAAAGATTCTGCGAAATTTTACTTTGAGCATTCGCTCAGGGAGGCAAAAATTGCCAATAATAAATCGCGTATGGCCTCAGCAGCTGACCACATGGCGATCTTCCTTTATGATGAAGGTGATTTATCGTCTGCGCTGAAATATGCGGAAGAAGGGTTGAAGCTTTCCATTGAACTGGGGTTCCCGGAAAGAATGCGTGAAAGTTATGAAACAGTGAGCCTGATCTATGAGAAAAAAGGCGATTATAAACAGGCATTTCTTGCTTATAAAGGGTTTAAGGAAATGTCGGACAGCCTTCTTAGTGATGAAACAAAACAGGAAGCGATCAAACAGCAAATGAAGTATTCATTTGACAAGCGGGAACTGGAAATAACTAAAGAAAAAGAAAAGAGTGAGCTTGAACATGAAGCTGAAGTAAAGCAGCAGAGAATGATCATTTATTCTTCTGTTGCGGGACTGCTGATTGTATTGGTGTTTTCTTTTTTCCTTTATAATCGCTTCCGTGTAACCCGTCAGCAAAAGGCGATTATTGAAAAGCAGAAGAATATTGTTGAAGAGCAGAAAGAAATGGTTGAACTTCAAAAGGAAATGGTGGATGAAAAGAACAAGGAAATCACTGACAGTATCAATTATGCCAAAAGGATCCAGCAGGCCATCCTTCCTCCTGCCCGCCTTATTAAACAATTCCTTCCGCAATCTTTTGTATATTATCAACCGAAGGACATTGTAGCTGGAGACTTTTACTGGCTGGAAGCTTCTAACGGGAATATTGTTTTTGCAGCAGCAGATTGTACCGGGCATGGTGTTCCGGGAGCTATGGTAAGCGTGGTTTGTCATAATGCCCTGAACAGGAGCGTGCGCGAATTCCGCCAGGATGAGCCTGGAAAGATCCTTGATAAAACCCGTGACCTTGTGATAGAAACGTTCGAGAAGAGTGACCAGGAAGTGAAAGACGGCATGGATATCTCTCTATGCAAATTGAATCAACAAACCAGCGAACTTCAATGGTCCGGTGCGAATAATCCATTATGGATCATCAGGAATAATTCATTGATCGAATATAAGGCGGATAAACAGCCTATAGGGAAATTTGAGAATGCGCGGCCGTTTACTACGCATTCTGTTCCACTGGAAAAGAATGATATGATCTATATTTTTACTGATGGCTATGCTGATCAGTTTGGAGGGGAAAAAGGAAAAAAATTCAAGTATAAGCAGCTACAGGAACTGTTGCTTTCCATAGCCCACCTGGAACCGGAAACGCAGAAACAGATGCTTGAAGCAGCATTGGGGAATTGGAAAGGGAACCTGGAACAGGTAGATGATGTGTGTATCTTCGGTGTCAGGTTTGCAGGGTAGACTATGCGCCTAACTGCATTACTGCTGACTCCTGGTTTTCATCTATTGATTCCAAACCTTTCAACAGCTGTTCATCAAATGAAATCCGGCACCAGTTAACGAGGCTTTTCGCCTCATCGTGCTTTAAGTTCTTTAACGCTTTTGTCAACTCCTTCTTAAAAATATTCTTGTCAAAGCTCACCTTCCCAAGAATGTACTTATACATATCGAGCATTCTTTCTTCTCCTGTTTTAACCTACCAATAACCTTTTTAATGTCCACGCAACTGTTTTATGCTCTTCTATGATGCCATTTACAAGATTCTTAATTCCCGTATTATAACGCTCATAATAATTAGTCATGTTCTTTTTCAGCTGTGTTATAATGCGCTCATGATCCTTGATCAACTCTTTGAGCATCTCGTTGGAACAAGGGTATTTATCTACAACGGCATTTTCCACTTTTTTTGACCCGAATTCCCTGATAACGGCAATACTTGCATTCACATCAGGCGTCTTTTCTTCATCTGAATTGATGAGAGGGTCACTGGCCTTGATCAGGCTCAGCGAATATTCGGCAGCCATTTTTTTAGCTTTAATGTCTTTCGGAATATTTCCCGAATGTATCATACTTGAAAAATCTGTATCTGGTGATAATTGCCCGTTCTGAGCATTAGAACCTGTGTTGGTAGAAGTATCCATTGTCTTGCTTATTAATTATCTGATACAAATTTATTCCTAATCACTGCCCCGGCAGTGGAGAAATCGGTTAACGGGCTGTTTTTATCGCCAGCAAATTAAAATCTCAGGGCGGGAGTTATTCATTTTTAATAAAACTCTATGCCATTCCCTGCTGTGGCATATCGGAACAGTGGAACAAGGAACGTTCTGTGAGAATCATTATCTTTGCCATCTTAAATATATTATTATGAATAAACTAAAAATAGGTGTCCTGAGAGAAGAAAAAAATCCGCCCGACAAGCGTGTTCCTTTAACACCATTGATCTGCGCAGAACTTACAAGAAAATATCCCCACGTAGAGATCGTTGTACAGCCAAGCAAGATCCGCTGTTACGAAGATTCGGAATATACTGCATTCGGAGTCCCACTACAGGAAGACCTATCTGATTGCGAGATACTTATGGGAGTTAAAGAAGTGCCAAAAGATAAACTCCTTGAAGGGAAGAAATATTTCTTCTTCTCACATACCATAAAAAAGCAGCCTCATAACAAGAACCTTATGAAAACGCTGATCGAAAAGAAGATCCAGATGATCGATTATGAAACGCTTACCGACAAAAACCATAACCGGATTATTGGTTTTGGCCGCTTTGCAGGTATTGTGGGCGCCTATAACGGCATCCTCGGTTATGGAAAAAAGTATGACCTCTTTCAGCTCCGGCCGGCAAACCTTTGCCGGGACAGGGCAGAAATGGAAGAAGAATTAAAACGTGTGAAGCTTCCCAACATCAAAATCGCATTGACAGGTGGCGGCAGGGTTGCAAACGGAGCGATTGAAACATTAAGCGCACTCAGGATAAGAAAAGTTACACCGGATGAATTTCTTATGGCTTCCTTCCGTGAACCGGTCTATTGCCAGCTTAACCCGCGTGATTACGTTGAGCGCAAGGGTGATCACAACTTTGACCTCCAGGATTTTTTCAAGCATCCTGAACATTTTGAATCTGTTTTCCGGAAATATACAAAGACGACTGATATCTACATTTCAGCACATTTCTGGGATCCGAGATCACCAAGGATGTTTGAATTGAGCGATATGGAAGACCCTGATTTTCACATGAGTGTTATCGCAGACATCACCTGTGATATTGACGGCAGCGTGCCCACCACCATCCGTTCCAGTACTATTGAAAAGCCTTTTTACGGATATAATATTAAAGAACACAAAGAAGACCTTCCATTCAACAAGGATACGGTGTGCATCATGGCAGTAGACAATTTACCCTGTGAATTGCCCCGGGATGCCAGCGATGATTTCGGGAAAGATCTTATGGAACGGGTATTACCAAGTATTATCGGTGAAGACAAAGACGGGATTATTGAAAGAGCATCTATCTGTAAAGATGGTAAATTGACATCGGATTTCGAGTATCTGAAGGATTATGCCTATTAATTTAATATAATCTAATGGGATACAATTAAAAAAAGCAAAATATGGCAACATCAAAATTCAAGTCTAATAAATCTAATGATTTACTTATTATTAAAGAACTTGAAAAAGAGTGGGGAATTAAACTAAAAAAATACACTTCTTCTAGATGGAAACGTCAAAACGGTTATTATTACATAAATAATAAAATAATTGGCTTTGCTTTTAGCGGTGGAATGAAGTATTTACCAAAATCGCTTTCATCATTAAAAAATTTAGAATTTCTGTTTCTAGAGGGTAATCGATTGACTGATATCTCTTCATTGAAGAATTTAAAAAAACTAAAAGAACTTGATCTTTCACATAATACGATAAACGACATTTCACCGCTTAAGAACTTAGATTCTTTAGCCAAGCTTTATTTATATGAAAACTCAATAGAAAACTTAACCCCTTTATCAAAACTTAGAAATTTAGAAATTCTTGACGCAGCTCATAATTCCATTAGCGACATTTCTTCTCTTTCAAAGCTAACTAAACTTAAAAAATTAGAATTAAATCACAATTCAATCATTGATATTTCATCAGTAGAAAACTTAAGTAAATTGGAAGTACTCAATTTGTGGAATAATCAAATAAGGGATTTATCATCACTGCACAAATTAACAAATCTCGAGAATATCGATTTATTCTCAAACCATATTAATGATATTTCTGCATTAAAAGAATTAAAGAAATTAATTAAGCTAGATTTAGGTTCAAATGAAATAACAGAGATTACTGAACTAAAAGATTTACGCAATTTAAAGACCCTTCATTTATGGAAAAATAACATTAAGGACATATCAATTTTAAGTCACCTTAGGAACTTGACTGAATTAAAAATAAGCTACTGCAAGCTAACGGATATTTCTCCATTAAAAGATTTGAAAGAGCTAAAAATGCTTGATTTAGCAAATAACAACCTAATATATTTTCCTGCATGGCTTTTAGAAACTCAAATGGAAAACAGTTCCGGGGACACTTATGGAATTATTGAAAGTGGCTTTTGTTTAGTCGATAATCCTATAGAAAACGTTCCAGCAGAGCTTTTGCAGGAAAACAAAAGTGTTATCGGTGATTATTTTAAATCGTTGGAATATGGATCTCAAGCAATTAATGAAATAAAAGTTATTTTACTAGGTGAAGGTGCGGCAGGTAAAACTTCTTTAATGAACTATTTACAGGGTAAACCATTCAATAAAGAGGAACCTCAAACTCATGGGATTAACTTAGAAGAATGTACCGGCCTATCAGGTGTTACTATGAAAGTTTGGGATTTTGGAGGACAAGACATAATGCATCATACACATCAATTTTTCCTTACCAAAAAAAGTGTTTACGTGATTGTTCTCAATGCTAGAGAAAATACCGATACAGAAAAGTGGCTCAAACTAGTGCAAGTATTCGGAGGTGATTCACCTGTAATTATCCTAACAAACAAAATAGACGAAAATCCTTCTGCACACGAAAACATTAAATATTTAAACACGAAGTATAACAATCTTAACAATAGGTACTTACGCATTTCTGTAGAAAAAGGAACAGGATTAAAGGAATTCAAATCCTTATTAACTGAAACTATTACCGAGTTATTACATGTTCGAACACTATGGGCTAATAGTTGGTTAGGAGTAAAAAAAGAATTAGAAGAAATGAGAAGTGGAGAATCTTTAAAAGATTATATTCATTTCGAAAAATATGAAGAAATATGTAACAAAAATGGGGTCTTTAAGAGTCATCAGGATACTTTAATAAATTGGCTTAATCGACTAGGTATTATAACATATTTTCCTGATTCGAATTTAAACGAAACTAATGTTATAAACCCGTCATGGTTAACTGAAGCTTTTTATTCAATTATTAATTCGAAAAAGGTAGCTGAAAATTTCGGGAGGTTTAATTCTGACCAATTAAATAACATATTAGATAACAAAAGGTATCCTAAACACAAATATAGCTTCTTGCTTGGCCTTATGACTAAATTTGAGCTTTGCTATAAAATTGACGAAACATACTTTCTAATTCCTGATTTACTTAGTAAAGAGGAACCAGAGTTTTCTTTTAATATATTACCGTCCTTAAAATTCAAATATAAATATAGTAATCTACTCCCTAAGGCAATCCTTCCTAAATTTATGGTACGAAGGCACAAGGAAATATCAAATGACAAGAAATGGAGAACGGGATTATTAATAGCGGATCCTTACTTTGAATGTGAAGCCTTAGTTAGAATTGATGAGGCTGATAAGGAAATTTATATTTACGTCAATGGACAAGAGAAGAGAGGATATTTGGCAGGTATTATTTCAAATTTGGAGGATATTAATAAAATATATGAGGGATTAGAATATAAAAAAGAAGTTCCATGTTGTTGTGATATTTGTAAAAAAAGTGTAAAGCCCTATTATCATGAGTATGATGTTTTAATTAATTCTAGAAAACGTGGAAGAAAAGACTATATATGTAAACAGTCCGATGCAGATGTCTCTATAGATGAATTATTGGGAGTATTAATAACTCGTGAGGAGCTAGAGAAGCAAATAACAACATTATTGGGCAAAGGTACATTTAAGACAAAAAAATATTTGGAAGAAGGTAATGTTGTAGATTTTATTGGCACTTTAAAAATTCTTTTTAGTAGTGTTTCATATCTTCTTTTCGAAAAAAATGAAAAGGCCTATCACACGCCATTATTTATTTTGTTAAGATCGATATTTAATAGCAATGCTCGGGCCGATGAAATTCAAGCGAAAGGCCGGACGGATGTTATTATTGACCTTGAAAAGTATATTTATATTTTAGAATTAAAGTTAGATCAATCTTCAGAAGAGGCATTACAACAGATTCATGAAAATAAATATTATGAACCTTATTTGTTAGAAGACAAAAAAATTATACTAATTGGAATTAATTTTAGTAGTAAAAGTAGAAATATTTCTGATTTCAAAGTTGAAAATTACAAATAGAAGATATATTGTACTAATATGTAAAAAATTAAACGCGAGATGACATTCTGTTTCTTACTATATCCTTCTTCTCCACTTATTGATAGTCATCGCAATCATCATTGTAATCACAAAGAAGATCAACAGCTTTACAGAAGCGATGATTACGGATGAGGCATCCCCGCCCCTAAGGAACAATTCATAAAAGCCTTCCAGTGACCAGTTCAGAGGCGAGAAGGCACTGATATCACGCATCATTTGAGGCATCACGTAGGTCGGTACCCAGATCCCGCCCAATGCGGATAATAATAAAATGGACAATGCTCCCATGATCGCTCCCTGCTGTTCGGTTGAGGCAAGCGTGCCTACCATAACCGCGTAACCTGTAGCAGCAAAAGCAGTGGCGACCGAGATCAACAGGATCCCTGCAATACTGTGACCAAGCTGAAGCACCGGTAATCCTAACATCGGGAGAAAGAATGTACCCACCGATAGCATCAAAGCTAGCTGAAGCAGGCAAACAACGACATACACAATTATCTTCCCGTTAAGCAGCAGCAAATACGAGCTTGGCATGGTATGGAGACGAAAAATGCTCCCTTCGGTTTTCTCTTTCATGATACTTCCCGATAATGGCATCACTATAAAAAACATCGCAAAGATCGCCCATGCCGGTACATTATGCTGAACTGCATTCGGAACGATCTCCCCGATGCTTTTCGATGCGTAAACCTCCGTATATTTTATGATCTGTGTTTGTTCGTATGCTGATGAAGGTTTGTTTTCCTTATCAGGAATAATTTCAGCAATCTGTTCGGAAAAGCTTCTGAACATGATCTTCGTTTTGATCCCTGAAATAAACTCACGGAGTGAACTTGTCACTGATGCAATGAATGATTTTTTTGTAATCGGATCTATGAAAATCAGGATATCTACAGAATCGGGGGAGCCACTATTGTCTCCTGTTTCTCCGTTTAATGTTTGCTCTACAATTGCCGTAACATTCTTTCTTACTGCCTGCGTTGCACCTTTCGGGATAACGATACCGATCAGGAATTGTCCTGCAGCCACCGCCTGCCTGGCCATTGCCTCAGTTGCAGGGACGCCATTAACGGAGTCATGGACGGTACATAATTCTGAAGAGCGCAGGCCCTTTTCAATTTCAATTCCAAGCGAGTCATTATCATTATCTACAAAAACAATAGGAATTCCTTTTTCATTCAGAGTCTTAAAAGCGGAATCCTGAATCAGCGTCATCACAAATATGAGGATCATCGGCATCAGAAATAAAATGGCAAGCCCAACCCTGTCTCTCAACAAGAGCAAAATTTCTTTAATGACGGCTGCTTTTAATTTCATGTTCTTAAACCTACAATTTTACAACTATCAATCTCTTAACTTTCTTTTCGTCAGATGAAGGAACACAGATTCAAGATTGCTGCAGCCGGGATACAAGCCAATTAACTCTTCCGGGGACCCTTTCGCGATAATCTTCCCATGGTCTATTATCGCGACCCGGGAACAAAAGTCCTCGGCCTCCTCCATGTGGTGAGAAGTATATATGATCGTGGTACCTTTCTTATTCAACTCTTTGAGATGATCAATTATCACATTACGCGATTGCACATCCACTCCCACCGTTGGCTCATCCAGGAAAAGGATCTTCGGATCGTGCAGAATAGCAGCAATGAGGTTTACCCTCCTTTTCATACCTCCCGAGTAGGTAGAGACTCTCCGGTCGGCAGCATCCTGCAATCCAAAATTATTCAGCCACAATTCGATCTTCTCCTTTAAAACCTTCCCTGTAATTCCATACATGTTTCCATAGAAGTTGAGGTTCTCCCTTGCAGACAAGGTGGGATACAAAGCGATATCCTGCGGAACAACACCCAGGATCTGTTTTATACCTGTAAGATCACCACGGATGTCCATCCCATCGATCATTACTTTGCCTGACGTTGGCGGGAACAGCCCGCAAAGAATTGAAATAGTAGTTGTTTTACCTGCGCCATTAGGACCAAGCAGGCCGAAGACCTCGTTTCGTTCAACTGAAAAAGACACTCCATTTACCACCGGTACGGTCGCACCTTTGAAAATCTTGATCAGCTCAGAAGTTTCTATAATCGCGGTTGGTGACATGTTAATTTTCAGGAAGCCAAATGTAACAAAAAGCTGTTGTTCTTATGCGTGTAAAACATTAATATTCCTTACTAAATTGGCTGTTAATTGGGGAACTGAAATAAAATTATAGCTACATTTGCATTGCTCCCGGGAATTTATCGTGGTTGGGGATCCCAGCTGATTTAACGGCTGCAAATTCACACAGAAAACTATTTTTTTAACCCTGCTTGTTAAATAGGAATAACAGCAAAAATTTATATACATGATCACCGAAAAAACTGATGTACTGGTAATAGGGGCAGGCCCTGCTGGCTGCATCGCTGCTTCCATTGTACATAAGAACGGACTTAAAGTACGTGTTGTTGAAAAAGTTAAATTTCCCCGTTTTGTAATCGGTGAAAGCTTGTTGCCCCGCGTGATGGACCACCTCGATGAAACCGGTCTTTTGGAAGATGTGAAAGCTGCAGGGTTCCAGGAAAAATTCGGAGCTAAATTCTTAATGGGCGACAAAGTCTGTGACTTTAATTTTTCAGATCAGTTCAGCAAGGGCTGGACATGGACCTGGCAGGTACCGCGTGCTCAATTTGACCAGATCCTGGCAAACGGGGTTGCAAAGAAGGGCATTCCCGTGGAATTTGAAATGGGAGTTACCGGGATCCAGTTTAATGAAGATGAATCATCCGTTACCACCGTTGAAGACAAAGACGGCAATAAAAAACAGATTGAAGCCCGTTATGTAATCGATTGCAGCGGCTATGGCCGTGTGATTCCTAATCTCCTGGGCCTTAACAAACAATCCAGCTTCGATCCCCGCAAAACACATTTCACACATTTCAAGGATCCTAACCGACCGGAAGGTGTGGAAGGAAACCGGATAACCGTTGTGGTTCATCAGCAGGAAGTATGGGTTTGGATCATCCCCTTTTCAAATGGAATTACTTCAGTAGGCTTCGTTGGAAATCCGGAATATTTCAAAGATTTCCCGGAAGATCATGTTGAACGCATGAAGGCAATTGTGGCTGACTGCCCGCAGCTAAAAGACCGTTTCAAAGACCAGGAAATGGTTCTTCCTCCAAGAACGATCGAAGGCTATGCGATCACTTCCACCAAATTTTATGGGGATGGATTTGTAACTGCCGGAAATGCAACCGAATTCCTTGACCCTGTTTTTTCTTCCGGAGTTACATTTGCAATGGAATCGGGTTCGACAGCTGCAAAGCTGGTAAGCAGAAAATTAAAAGGAGAAACGATCGACTGGCAGAAAGAATATGTTGATCATATGATGCAGGGGATCAATACATTCAGGACATACGTGAAAGGATGGTATAACGGGGATCTTCACCAGATATTCTTTACAAAGGATCCTGACCCGAATATTAAAAAACAGATCTGTTCTGTACTTGCAGGTTATGTCTGGGACCTGAGTAACCCGTTTGTGAAAAAACATGAGCGTGCAGTAAGTACGCTTGCAACTATCATAAGAATGCAGAAGGCTTCGGCCGCTGAAGATGCCAAGGGAAATAATTAACGACTAAAATCTCCTTCAGACCGTCATCCCGTGCCCGACACGGGATCTCATGAAGCAAGCAGATGGTTGCAGATCCCGTGTCGGGCACGGATGACAAATCAAAGGAACATTCGTTTTTATTAAAGCATTCCTTAAAAAATGAAGATCAATATAATCGGAGGTGGGGTTTCAGGATTAACAGCCGGCTGCTTTCTGCAGATGAACGGCTTTGAAACCCATATCTTCGAAAAGCACTCTATCCCCGGAGGCCTTTGCACAAGCTGGAAAAAAGGGGATTATACATTCGACAGCTGTGCGCACTGGATCCTGGGCTCCGATGAGGGCTCTTCTTTTTACAAAATCTGGTCAGAGATCCTGGACATGAAAAAGATCAGGTTTCATAATCATGACATACGGGTTGAAGTAGGTACAAAAGATCACGCAAATAAATACGGGGAGAAGAACTTTAAGCTATACACCAATCTCACGCGGCTTGAAGAATACATGACCGACCTTGCACCGGAGGATACGGATGCCATCAGGGAATTTATAAAACCCATGAGGGTAATGCAGAAGTTCGACCTTCCTCCTATCATGGACGACCTTCCTTTTTTTCAGTCGCTGATACGCGGGATCAAAATGATGCGCTATGTTGAATTTCTTTACTGGTTCCTGAAAATCAAGAATTACACGAATTTTACCTACGCGAAAAAATTTAAGAATGCTTTCCTGAGGGAAAGCTTCGAACTCTTATATGATGGAGAAGAAGTAAATATGATGGTACTAACAATGCCATTATCTGTCTTCGACAAAAAAAGCGCTGGCTATCCTATCGGGGGCTCGATGGAGTTTGCAAAAAAAATTGAGCAGACCTATCTTTCACTTGGAGGCACCATGCATTATAAAACACCTGTTAAAAAGATCATCACAGAGAACGGGACTGCAAAAGGCCTGCTGGTGAGGAATGATGTAAAACATTATTCTGACCTCACGCTTTCGGCAGCTGACTGGAATTTCACTGTTTTTGACGCGCTTGAAGGCAAGTTCGTTGACCAGGAGATGCTTGACCTCCGCGATCTTAAAAAGCTCGAAGTATTTTATTCAGTAATGCAGTTTTCATTTGGTATCACAAAAGACCTTAGTGATTACCCCCACTTTTCAAGAGTCCCTCTTGAAGAACCTGTCATCTCTCCTGACGGAACAAAATACCCCCGCTTTGAAGTGCATATCTACAATTATGATGATACACTTGCGCCTAAAGGAAAAACATCAGTGACGGTAAGCTTTTACACCACTAACCGCGAATTCTGGATAGATGCGCGTAAGAATGACCGGCCGAAATACCGGCAGGCAAAAGAGGAATTTACAAATAAGATCATTGAACTCCTCGACATCAGGCTTGGGGGAATAAAAGATTTTATTGAAGTGATCGATGTTGCAACACCTGCCACATTTCAGCGATATACCAATAACTGGAAAGGCAGTACACAGGGCTGGCTTCCCGGGAAAAACCTCCTGGCGAAATCCCCGGTAGGATTCCATCTTCCGGGTCTCAAGAATTTCTATTACTCAAGTCACTGGAACCAGCCCGGCGGAGGATTGCCCATCGCTATCAAAACGGGAAGGGATGTAGCGAAAAAGATCTGCAAGGATCACAATATAAAATTCAAAACAATTCCCCGGACCAAATAATGCGCTCCTATCGGAGCTAATAATACGATCCTACGGTACTAATAATAATATGCTCCGATGGAGCTGGTAATAATACGATCCTACGGTAGCTAATAACAATAGGCTTCGATGGAGCTGGTAATAATACGATCATACGGTAGCTAATAACAATACGCTTTGATGGAGCTGGTAATAAAAACGCTCCTTCGGAGCTAATAATCATGCGCTCCTACGGAGCTTCCGGGGAAATTACTTATTCGAAAAGTTTTCATCTGCATGAGCTGTATATTCTAATTAAGCTTAACTTAGTTTTATCTTTTGGCGCAGTATTAAAACTCCGAGTGCCTGCGGACCTGAACCAATGAAAAACCTTTACACATCCGAGCTTACAAAGAATCATTACGATGCCATAATAATCGGCTCCGGGATGGGCGGACTTACTACTGCCGCTTTCCTGGCAAAAGCAGGGAAGAAAGTCCTGGTACTTGAAAAACATTACGTTGCAGGCGGGCTCATGCATACTTTCAAACGAAAAAAATTTGAATGGGATGTTGGTGTTCACTATGTAGGGCAGGTCAATAAACCAAAAGGACTTGTGAAAATGGCATTTGATTATGTTACGGACGGAAAGCTGGAATGGGGTGAAATGGGTGATGTTTACGACCAGGCGAATATTGCGGGAGACATCTATAATTTCAAAAGGGGGCGTAAAGAGCAGATCGATCAGATGATCGCTTATTTTCCTGATGAAGAAAAGGCCATCCGTGATTATTATAAGTTAGTAGCTAAGGTTGGAAGTCTTTCGCTTATGTTCTTTTCCGAAAGGACCATGCCTTTGTGGCTGAGTAGAAGTGTTGGTTACTTTCTGAGAAGAGGTTTCTATAAATATTCCCAGCAAACCACCCACCAGGTGATCAGCAGGTTTACATCGAACAAGAAGCTTATTGCTGTTCTCTCGGCTCAATGCGGCAATTACGGGTTACCACCGAAGAAAAGCAGTTTTGCTATTCACGCAATGGTCACCGATCATTTTATTGATGGGGGGAATTACCCGGTTGGCGGATCTTCCAGTATTCCAAGATCAATTATCGATGTAATAGAAAAAAACGGGGGCACCATTGCGATCAGGGCGGATGTGGATAACATCCTCATCAGGGACAATAAAGCTTATGGAGTAGAAATGCGCAACGGGGATATTATCCATGCTGATAAAATAGTGAGCAATGCGGGAATTCACAACACTTACAACAAGCTGATCAAGACGGTGAAAAGCATCAGCACATCAGAAATAAATGATCTTAAGCCCTCTGTGGCTCATGTATGTTTATATATCGGACTGAACGCGAGTGATGAGGAGCTGAACCTTCCGAAACATAATATATGGCTTTATAAAAGTTACAACTTTGATTCGGATTACGATGAAAACCTGGCGGACAGGAACAGCATTCCCTCGCTCGCTTATATTTCGTTTCCTTCAGCCAAAGACAGCACATGGAGTGCAAGCCATCCCGGAACCAGCACTATCCAGGTAATAGCATCCTGTCCATATGAATGGGTACAGGAGTGGGAAAATAATAAATGGCAGAAACGCGGAGATGAATATGAATCATTTAAGGAGAAGATTACCTCCCAGCTTTTTGAGAAGGTTTACAGCGTGCTTCCGCAGATAAAAGGCAAAGTGGAATTGCATGAACTCTCCACCCCTCTTTCAACAAAACACTTCTGTAACTATTCAAGGGGTGAGATCTACGGGCTGGAACATAGCACCAAACGTTTTAATCTTCCGCAGCTGAGAGCCAGCACACCTTATAAGAACCTCTACCTTACCGGGCAGGATATCGTGTGCGTTGGCGTTGGATCAGCTTTATTTTCCGGCATTATCACATCTGTAGTAATCCTGAACAGAAACCTCCTTTACAGGATCCTTAAATTCAAACCGGGGAAAAATTGATCCATTAAAAAACCTTCCGGCTTTATTATAGTTGTCAGATTTCTATTTGTACAGTTTTAAAAATGTCTATTTTTGCAGCATGCTAAAAAAGATATGTTTTACCCTTCTCTGCGTCATTTTGGGCGCAGTGTTCATAATATCCGGATTTACAAAAGGCGGGTTTCCATTCTTTCATCGTTTCACTTCCCCGATAGAACCGTTCGAAATGACCTTTGTAGACCTTGGTGTGGCGAACTGGAGGGTAGCGCCATTTATCGCGCGGCTGCTGATCGGCTTTGAATTTTTTATCGGGCTTGCACTGATCCTGCATGTACGGCTCAGAAAAGTTGTATATAAACTGGGAATAGCCCTGTTGCTTGTATTCAGTATTTATCTTATCCTTTTAATGGCCTTTTCCGGAAGCAAAGGCAACTGCGGGTGCTTTGGTACTGTTTTCTCAATGACGCCAATGTGGGCTTTGATCAAGAATGTGATTATGCTCCTGGTTTTTCTTGTACTTTATAAATATCATGAAGGATGGGAAAATAAAATTGCTAAATACATATTATGGCTTGCTCTTGTCGCTTCTCTCATCCTGCCGTTTATATGGAACCCGGTAGCGCTGGATTATTCAGAGGCTTACCTGAACCAACCGGAAAACAACTTCGAGCTCCCGCTGGACACTCTTTATAACAATGCTTCACTGAATGTTCCTCCAAAGACATTGTCAAAGGGGAAACATGTGATCTCATTTATGAGCCTGACTTGTCCTCACTGCAGGATCGCAGCGAAGAAGATCAGGATCATGCATGAACTGAACCCTGAAATATCTTTTTATTTCGTACTTAACGGTGATACCAGTAAGCTTGAACCTTTCTTTACCGAAACCAAAACCCAGGGCATCCCGCACTGCATGCTCCTGGGAAGGCCTTTTGTTTACCTTGCAGGCACGGAAATGCCTGCCATTTACCTCGTAAACAACAGTGTTGTGGAACATGTGGTGGATTACATGAGCCTCGATCAGAAAGAAGTTGAGGGCTGGCTGAATGGAAAATAAAAAAACCGGGTCTACAAAGACCCGGTCTCGTTATCTCATATTATATTTATTTGCTAGCTTTCTTTCTTTCCTTTTTAATTCCTAAAACCAGCATTTTTGCAGCTTTGGCATAGCTTTCAACCAATCTTGATTCCACCGCAAAATCAAATCCTGCAGCCTGAGCACCTACTGCATTTTTCAGGTAAAACACACAAAGTTCTTTTCCGTCCTTGTCCTTAAAAACACATTCAAGGTCGATATAAGAAGGTTTTTTATAAATGCCGGCATTGGCTCCCGGCTCAATAAATACAGTATGTACCAGTAAGGTATAATCACTGCTGGTTGAATAGTTTGTACCCGTCATGCCGATCTCTTTCGGCCCAACTTTGTTGAATAACTCTTCAAATTTAGGCTCGTAATGTTTTTTACGTGCTGCAGGCCAATCGGTCTTGAATTTTTCGCTACTACCTTTTTCCTTTTTCTCGAGGTCTTCCGAGTGCTTTTTAATATAATCCTCTTCTTTTCGAAAGGCACCAACACCAAGATCCGAGTAATCATAAACAATATTAACAGTTTTAACTTTGTCAAGTGACGAAATTTCTCCGGAATTCAGAGCAGTCATTGGAGCAGCACCTGCCGAGCCTGAGCTATATTGAGCATTTGCGATACCTGAGATGCCTATTAAGGCCATTATCAGAAGTTTTTTTGTTTTTTTCATATTTCTTAATTTTAATGGTTAATGTGTTTAGCAAATATATAAAAATCCACAAAAACCAAGATTCCGTGCTATACTCGCACAAGAGTATCATTAAACCTTGAAATATTACTATGATTTGACCACCGGGAACTTAACCCGCCTGTTAACGGACTACCGTTCTCTTTAATGAGTCATTGCCTCAATATAAGCTTAACCGACTGCTCTTTTTAATAAGCTGAAGATTATGGAGTTTTACTTCCTACATGTTTTAGTGATTCGGATACAAAAGCAGCAGTTTTATTATAAGTACCTTGTTTCTCTACGGACTTCTCATATATAGGAATCTTCCCTGTTTCAAGGTCAAAAACAATGAAAAAATAAGAGGTCTTATCTCCTACAGAAACTCCGCTCCAGCCAACATACTTTGTACCATATTTTTTTATCAGGCGGGAGACATAATCAGATGATGTTACAATCTCATCCTCATTATTACCATGTTTAAATCTTTCTTTTAGCCATTCTGTTAATAAAGCATGATCATTAAACTTATTTATATCCGGAGAAGCTCCATTTATGTAAATATTATCGAATGGAAGATTCAGCCTGGTTGCCGCTTTTTCCTGAATTGAAGTTAATTCTTCCCGGCCTTTTTCAGAAGCCAGATAATCGGTTGGCCTGGAATCGCGGTCGGGATCTACTTGTGTATAAAACGGTGGAATAAATATAATTTTTTTTGCGCCTAAAAAAAACTCGTCTGGCTTATCTTTATCAGACAGAAGGATTTCTTTCAAATTCAATTTCTGTCTTTCTTTTGCTGCATTATATCTTGCAGTAAACTCATCATCCTTAAAGAAATCAACAAATGCATAGTGAATAAAGCTTTCCTTCAGTACTTCTGATTTAGTCGCTTCCTGTTCCCGTTTTATTTGTGCATATTTACTTTCTTCGACTTCATCATCTCTTTTCTCTAAGGAAGCATCTTCCGACAAGTCACCTTTCACTTTTTTAGAAAAATCCTTCAACTGAAGTTCACTTCTTTTGATCATTGCTGAAAATAAGCTATCAGTTAACACAGATAAGGCCTTATCCTCCGGAAACTTCTTATGGGCTCTATAAGTATATGAAAGGATAATTGTATTTAATTCCTGAACTGAAAAGTTTTGTATTAAATGATATAGTGATTGAGAGGCACCTTCAATAGTAGTATAATCCGGAATACCATAGGTACTGGAATATATTTCATTGCGCTTTCTGATCTTAGTCGCGCTTACACTACTATACTTCTGAGGTAAAGGCTTGTTAACCAAAACATTAAACATACCATGCGCAACAATCTTATGCAGATATAAATTATCGGGATACTTTTGCAAAAGCAGATATCCCGCATATACCGCTTCAATGTATTCCCTTTCTATCAAATATATTCGACAGAGTTCAAATCTTGCAGCTTCTCTTATCCGCTTAAATTCTTCCTCTGAAACTAAATATTTTTTTCTCCCGGTATCATCAATTGAATTCAGCTCCCCTGCAATCGCAAGTCTTCTTTTTCTGATATTTGGATGTGAGCTCTTGGAATCGTCATAGTCTTCCTCAGATTTTATTTTCGAAACTTCAGTTAAAAAACGATTATCCGGTATAACTAATCCTTTATCTTCAAAGAAAGCCTTTTTAAACGGGACAAGCTCAAAAGGCAGATATGAATATTGCAAGACATCTAATGCACCATCTACTGCTTTTAAGCTGTATTTGGATTTTTTAATCAAGTTCAAGCCTTCAATATCTGCCTCCGTTTCCTGTGTTTTCGAAAATCTGAACTTTGCTAAAGCTCTCTCTTCGGCTGCTACAGGATCGTATCCTCTGGTCCTCTTTTTAATTTTACTTTCTAAAAGAAACTCAGTCATTGAATGGTCCTTAATAGCATGAGTGATTTCATGGCCTAAAACATATGCTAATTGAGCTTCATTTTCGAGTTGGGCCAGCAAACCTATATTGATAAATATATATCCCTTATCATAGGCAAAAGCATTCACTTCAGAATATTTAGTTACAAAAAACTTTAACTCCTTACGTATTGCAGGATCATTTTTCAATAACTCATCCGCCACTTTGTTGACATATACTGAAATAGGATCATTTAAAAGCACATCCCCACTTAACAATAAGTCATTCAAATAATAATTTGAGGAAACGATAAAGTCTTCTTTTTTAGATTTGTCGGGTCCTTTTGGAAGAGCAACTATTTCTTCCTGCGACATGGTCTTCACCGTTTTTAGAAAGTCAACAGGCAAGGCACCAGTAGAAGAAATAGGGATATAATTTTGTGAGAACTGTCCACATACTACGTGGGATAAGCCACAAAAAGACAGAGTAATTAAGATGGAAAAAAATCGTTGAGCCATGATCGTTATGAAAAAACTCTCAACTGATTGTTGAGAGCTTTTATCTAATTTTAGTTAAATAATTTTATAAAATCGAACCTATGGAAGTTTCATCCAGATTACATATGTTTTTTTATCCTCAGCCAACTCTGTCATTATAGTTGCATAAGTCCCTGTAGCGCGGTCATAGCATGAAGCATAAAAATTACAAAACTTAAGATCCTTTTTATCTACAGGAGTTCCAAATAAATGCGTCTTCTTAAAAGAGCCGTCATTTTTAACCTGGATCATAAACGGCAGAACGCCTCCCATGCCTAAAACGTTATCCACTTTTTTTCCCTCAGGAACCTCAAAATTCTCCGCCATATCATTGAATAAGATGTAATTGTTTTTTGAAGAATAAACCATATCCACTGTTTTATACCAATTTTTAGGTTTACCAACAGCAATAGTACGATCAGCAGGCTTGTATCCTTCTTTTGCCTGCATATACCTAAAAGTTACTCCACCCTGAGTGGCTGTCACTCCGGGCAGGTCATATTTTAGTGCTGTGGCCATTCCTCCCATTTCCTTACCTGTATTATCGAACACTGAGTATCCTATATTATCAAGGGACAAATTTTGAGAACCACTATTTTGAGAATAAGTCAACGCAGCCTCTTGTAGTAAAGCATGGTAATAACCATTATCATCCAGATAAACATCCATTACTGTAGGCTTAAAATCTTTTTTAAGAAGCAACTTCTCTTTTGCATAAACGCCAGCCCTTGAAAACGGAAGATCGAATGGTTCAGCAAATTTAAATTCTCCGGGAAGGACAGGCTGAAAAACGCAACGTGCGTAATCCTCGCCTCGTTTAACCTTTACATTTGTATATAAAATAAAATTAAGAACACCAGCCTTTTTATTGTATGATATTTCACAACTTGTTCCACTGAAATTGTCTGTATAGGATAATTCCTTGCTTTGAAAGGCAGTACTTCCCTTCGATAATTTCGCAATGTAAATCCGTGAATCCTTAGCTTCTTCATCTTTAGATCCATATCCATACACTATTAAATAAGTATACTCGGTTCCTTTTACAAATGCATTCATATACCTCAATTTGGGGTATTCTTTAGGGCAATTGTAAAATGCCCTTCCTATTTCTTTGTGTGAGCCATCATAATGTACCATTTCAATTCGTTTTCCTGCCTCTTTAGAAAAGCTATCATAAATGATTACGCAGTACGCATCACTATCTGTATCTTTTACTATATCAAAGCCCGGAATATCCACAGCTCCGAAGGCCATTGCATATCCAGAACCGGAAGACAATGTTGGCAAGCTACCTATTTTATCTTCACTTATCAGGCTACCATTCGCATCTACAATGACTCTAAAAAAAGCTGGATCCTTCTCCATCTGCTGAATAAATAAAACTGCCTGACCATTCATTTCATATATCCCCAGAATGTCTACATACTGGGTCTTTAGAATGACCTGCTTTAAATTTAATTTCTTTGCTGGCTTCGCGATATGTTTAGAGTCAAATGCAGTAACTTCAATTCCTTCCTTATTAGAAACCTCGAACATAAGTGTTGACCCATTTTTCAGTATTAACAATTTTGTCCAGAATGCTGGTTCTTTAAATGCCTTACTAGACTCATACATAATCTGACCAATAGCTCCGGGAGATAATAAACAAAGAAAAGCTCCCATTAAAACGATGGATAATTTTTTCATAAATTGTGGATTTGGTTCTGGTGTATTTAACAAAGATAGAGATTCCGCAAAATAAAGCAACTTTCCGTCCTAAAAGCAAAAAAAGATTCCTGATATAACATCAGGAATCCTTCCACTCGAACAGATAATCGTTATCTCTGTCTACAATTTCACCACAGTAAACTCCACTCTCCTGTTCTGCGCCCTTCCTTCTTCCGTCTCGTTATCTGCCACCGGCTTTGATTTCCCAAAGCCGGCAGACGTGATCCTTACTGCCGCAATCCCCTTTGAAACAAGATAATCAAGAACGGCCTTTGACCTGTCAGTAGAAAGCTTCTGGTTGAAATCCTCCGATCCGACATTGTCTGTATGCCCGCCAAGCGCAATTTCCATGTTTGGATTCTGCTCCATTAATTTTACCAGGCGGTTCAATTCGGAGAACGATTCAGTCTTTAGCTCTGCCTTCGCTGTTTCAAAAAAGATATTGTTGATCCTGATGGTTTGCCCGGTTTCCAAAGGGACAAGATAAAGGTCACGCGTAATTTCTTTATATTCTGAAACAGCCGTGAGATCAATA
Organism: Bacteroidia bacterium; assembly: GCA_036386835.1. Taxonomy (GTDB): domain Bacteria; phylum Bacteroidota; class Bacteroidia; order 2-12-FULL-35-15; family 2-12-FULL-35-15; genus 2-12-FULL-35-15. The sequence continues at coordinate 124,900 of DASVUX010000027.1, read as the reverse complement.
TTATCCGAAATGGAAATAAAATTACCAGCAGAAGCATTGAAACCATAATTCACACCATATGGTAAGGCGATCTGGTATTCACCTGTAAGGGGATTACTTATCGCAAGCCCCATATTCGCAGCGGTTGCCATATTCTCATACGCAATGTTCGCCTGTATCGGTAAACTGGTATTCTTATTCAGTACACGGCCCTTGATCAGGACCACAGGCTCAGGCTTGTTCTCCACTGCGAGTTTGATTTTAACAATATCACTTTCGCCAAGGCTGTTCTTCGAACTTGTCATGTACGCGTATTCCCCTTTTGCGTCAAGGGAAAAATAGGCATCCCAGTCGTTTGAGTTAATGGCAGGACCAAGATTCTGCGGTTCCGACCAGTTCATCCATGTGTCGTCAAGCCTTGTACTTTTCCAGATATCATTGTCACCAAGCCCTCCCGGGCGGTCACTTGAAAAGTACAATGTTTTATTATCCGAGGCGAGGAAAGGGGTTGACTCATCAGCGGCAGTGTTTAACTTTTTAATGGATGCAGGCTGTGTATATGTACCATCCTCCTTTTTGAAAGAAACGTACAGATCATTGTCAGAAGCACCGGCTGTTTCACTAAAATAGAATACCAACCCTTTTCCGTCAGGCATAAGGAATGCCCCCTGGTACTGTCCCTTCGACATTTCACTGTAACCCGGAATCTCCAGTCCTACAGGATCATTCCAGCCTCTTGCACTTCTTGTTACCATGGAACAGCCATTATCTATTCTGTCACCGTACTTAAAATAACCACGGATCAGGATAGAGTTGTTATCAGGGGAAACATTAAAGATCCCCGAGCTCATTAACCCGGTGTTAAATGGCTTACCCATATATTTTGCGGGTTTCCAGTTACCTGTACTATCCTGTTTTGAGTACCATGCGCTCTGAACTGTTTTGTCAATCGACTGACGATACAGGGCCCTCCAGAAGTAGATCTCCTTTCCATCGGCTGAAACCACGGAATGGCCTTCCGCATTTTTCGTATTAATATTTTCACCGAGGTTAACCGGTGCGTACTGGTCCTGTGCCGTACAAAGGGATGCAGCTATCAGCGCAATCCCCAGGAATATTTTCTTCATGAATATTTTTATAAAAAAAGCTGCCCCGGAACATAAATGTTGAGGCAGCTTTTATAAGAGTTAAATTATTTAGAAATATCCATCCTGGTAAGAAGGATCTTGCCCCCGTTCAGATCTTCATTGAAGAAGTACAGGTAATTCGCCATCTTGTAACTGTTGGTGTTGTTGAAAAGGTAAAAGCTCCTTTTTTCATCTTCCCCGAATGTTTTGAATTCAGACAATTCACCGTTTGCAATGTTGATCGAACCATAGTCAAAACCGTACAATGGAGTCCAGGTAGTTGTTGTTGTGCCCCATGATGTATGACTGTCTTTCTTCACAGATTTAGCATTTTTCAAAAGCCAGTATAGTTGCTTTCCATCAGCTGATTCGTGAATGAAGTTTGACGCAAGGATCATATCAGATGTAAGCGGGGATTTATTGAAAAAACCTGATTTCTTTTTCTGATCAACAAAAACTCCGTAATTTTTCTTCAACTCACCTGTAGGCGCGAACTGGAACATATAGATCCCTTTGTAAATCCGCTTGTCATCTTTCTTTGTAAAATCCTGGCCGCTGATGAATACATCACCTGAGCTTGCAAAAGAGATCCCGCTGATGATGAATTTTTTACCGTCAAATTTTACGAATTTTTTCTGATCAGCAGGTTTTGCCTGTTTCTGCTCAAACTCTTCGATGTTCGGTGAGCTGATGAAATCAAATTTGCCATCCGTGATCTTGCCGATCTGGAAGTTTGTGTATTTCAATTCGTCCAAAGCCACATCAATCAGGTCCTGGGTTTGCCCGAAGTCCTGTGCTCCCAGTGAAGAGAATGCAGAAACTGAACCTGCCACCGCTCCCGGCCCGCCTGTTTGGTTTGCAAGGGCTTTTTCTTCTGCAGAAGCAGATGTGGAAGCTACAAATGGCTTATAACCATACATTTTATCCATATAAGTATCTTCCGGGTTCTTGGTCATAGCAGAACCGTACAGGAACACCGAACCTTCTTTTTCATAGGCGCCCTGGATTCTCCATCCGTTAGAAGGAGAGTTGAAGCTGAATTTTTCAAGGATCTTTCCTTTCGGAGAAAGTCTTAAGTAAGTAAAGTTTGTTGGCTTGGGATCTGCATCTTTTTTGAACTGACCGCTGGGTGCAAAAACCACGATCCAGTCTCTTGGGGAATCATCATTTGAAAGCTCAGCGATCATGTCATCCTGTAAGGGAGCAGAAAAAATAACTGACTGCGGGTATTGGAATTCAAATTTGTCAACAGTAGTGATATTTACCTGGTTGTCGCAGCTCATTACCTCGAAAAATTTAGTTTCATTGTTTGTCTTCTTTTCAGGTTTTCCAACAATAACCAATACAGCGCTGTCCGCTTCGATCTCGTAAGCACATCTGAATTTGTATTTCAGGTCATTTTCAGTTTTAGGCTTCACCTTTTCCAGCTGCTTTACATTCCTGTAATAGCTTCCTGTAGCCCAGATGTATGTTCCGTAAGTCGCCTTTTTCCTGAATACAAGTCCGCCGGAAAGGTCAATAGACGCTGTTAAACTGTTGTACACCCAGTTTTCGCCTTTATAGTTGAACCATTTATAGCGTGTCTTCACTTTTTCCATCCATTCTTCTTCTTTAACTGTATTAAGAAGATTCAGGTCCTTGTCGTACGTGTAAGTTTCAGTCTTTACTTTACGCGCAAGTAAAGAAGGCAGGATATAAACCATGTCGATGGTTTCTTTTTCTTTATTCACTTCAATTCCTCCTAGGTATCCGCGCTTGGCCTTATTGGAAACTTCGTACGGTTTCTCCAGGATGGGAACCTGGGCATTCATGTTATTCATTCCAAAAAAGGAAACGAACAGCATCAAAGCAATTCTTGATTTGTTTGTGGTTTTTTTCATACGTTTTTTGATTTTGTGGGTTCTTATTACAGGGTGCAAGGTGCAAGTAAATGAGGATTGATTCAATCCCACCGGCAGGGTATTTTCATCTACGTACTGGTACGGATATAAAAAAAGCGGAAAGAAGATCTTTCCGCTTTTTCCATAATAACAGTTCATTTATTGAAGGATGATTTTCCTTGTCAGTTCCTTTCTTCCATCCCTCAATTTTATAAAATATATACCTTTAGGGAAAGATGCCAGGTCCATTGAATTGCTGCCTTTTTGCTGGAGCATCTTTGTTCCAAGCATATTAAAGACTTCAACATTTACATCTTTATTCATTCCCGGATAATCAATGGTGATCTGTCCCTGGGAAGGGACTGGAAATACAGCAAGGCTTGCATTACCGTTCTTTTCTTCTATGCCGATTAAAACAGAGCATAAGCCGGTCACCTGAACTGGATGATCTTTGCCGGTGCTTGTTCCATCGCCAAGCTGGGCGCTTGAATTATTTCCCCATGACCATAATGTGCCGTCATTTTTCAGTGCAAGTGAGTGATAATAGCCACAGCCAACGGCTGCTACATTCCCAAAGCCTGAAAGGTTGACTGCGGTGGGTCTTGTCAAGCTGGTTCCATCTCCAATCTGGTACGATGAATTATCACCACAAACCCAAACTGTTCCATTATTCTTCAATGCCATTGTATGATAAAATCCTGCAGCGATTGCAGTGATACCGCTAAGCCCGACCATCTGGCGGGGAACAGGATTAGCACTGTTCCCGATATTATCGATGCCAAGCTGGAACTTATGATTTCGTCCCCATGCCCATGCTGTTCCGTCACTCTTTATAGCCAGCGAATGATAAGTTCCGCAATTAATTGAAGTCACCCCGCTTATACTATCCACTTGCACAGGTGCATACCTGTCTGTTGTTGTGTTATCACCGATCTCTCCATAAGCATTATCACCCCAGGCCCAAACAGTTCCGTCATTTTTCAGGGCGAGACAATGAGAGTAACCTGCCGCAATAGCCGTAATTCCGCTCAGGCCGGTTACCTGTACAGGTGTATTGCCGGATGTTGTGGAACCATTCCCTAACTGGCCTTCGAAATTTTCGCCCCAGGCCCAAACTGTCCCATCGTTCTTTAGAGCAATGCTGAAGTTCCCTTCAGCAGCAATTGCCGTAATTCCGCTTAAGCTTTGTGTTTGGACGGGGATATTACTATCACCGGAAGATGTTCCTATACCAAGCTGACCTGCAGCGTTGATTCCCCAGCTCCATACCGTTCCATCATTTTTTAGCGCAATACTATGATTCACGCCTGCGCGGACTGCAACAACTCCGGTAAGATTATTTACAGAAGCATGGAGAGTGTAAGGATCAGTTCCGTTTCCAAGCTTGCCCCATATATCGCTGCCCCAGCTTTTTGCTGTGCCGTTTGCGCATATAGATAATGTATGATTCTCGCCACCAGAAAAAGTCTGGGCAATGGAGGTGATCTGCAGGCCGGTTATTGCCAATGCTCCAAGAAGAATTGATTTTGTAGTTTGTTTCATGATGAATGGGTTTAGATTATTATTAAATATCTTTTGCAAGATGGATCAAATAACAAATCATCACAATACAATGCGGAAGGTATTTATATATAAGTGCTGGTACGGAGGTGCGCTTGAGAATCCTACTAAGATTATGAGACCAGGATTCCTATTTTAAAGGAATTGAATCGACAAGAAATTTAGCAAGCATCTTTCCCGCTTTTGAATACGATTCCTGTATTCGTTCTCCAGCATTCGGAACTAATCCCCCCTGAGTTCCCTGCATACCATCAACCTTCATTCTCGCGAGTTCTTCTTGCGGCTTAGCCGTTTTTACAATTATGAATTCAAATGAAACGTAGGAAGGAATCTGAGCTAAACCATTGCCTCCTCCCGGAAATATATTAATCGTTTTAACAATAAGGGTATAATTTGAATTATTTAAAGATTCTCCGATCCTGATTTATTTTTTGCATATTTTGAAATAATAATTCAAATCGGGGCTTGTATCGTTCCTCTTTATTTTTTTCCCATTCTTGCACGAACACATCTCCCTGACCAACCACGTTACTATTTAACTCATTTTTTTTCCTCTTCAAATACTCTTCTTCAGTTCCTACACTCCCGATTTTAACATTACTAAAATCATATTTAACAAGCAACTCTTTTTGATCATGCAACATAGCAAGATCTCCATCAACCATAAAAATATCCTGGGCACAAATAACCTGGGCAGAAATGACAATTAAAAAGACAACTGAAAATAATATTTATTTTCTTTCTCATGTTTCAAAATAATATTTACCTCTTATCAAAAAACACGACAGGCTTCCTGCTCAGCTCAGGAAATTGTATTTTATTAATGACATCCACATCCTCAAACTTCACCTGCGGAGCAACACGAAGCTTCGCGCGGAAATGATCTTTGATATCCTTTTCGAAATTCTCCGGAACATTCTCACATCCTATACGGATAAGTATATCGTCTGTTCCTATTTCATTTGTAAAAACTTCAACTACATAATTTTTCACACCATCAATATTGTTGAGGATGTCGTATAATGCAGGTGGGTATAATGTAGTTCCTTTATATTTTATCATTTGTTTTCTTCGGCCTACAATTGGTCCCAGGCGTATTGTCTTCCTGCCGCAGCTGCAGGGCTCGGTATAATGACTGCAAAGATCACCGGTTTTAAAGCGGATCAATGGCATCCCTTCCACTCCCAATGTTGTAATGGTGACCTCGCCCGGTTCACCTTCAGCCACCGGCTTATTATCTTCATCCAGAAATTCAACGATCACCAGTTCAGGGTGATGGTGCCCGCCTTTACCTGCTGAACATTCAGTGAATGCAGCACTCATCTCAGTAGAAGCATAGGTAGAATACAGTTTTATGTCCCACTTGTCTTTGATCTTTTGCCCAAGGGTGGTAAGACTGAAATCCTGGTTCCGTAGTGCTTCTCCGATACATATCGCTTTTGTTATTGATGTATTCCTGTAATCGATACCGTTTGCTTCTGCATACTCTATCAGTTTCAAAAGGAAAGAAGGTACAGTAACAAAGGCTGTTGGATTGATGCGTTTGATCGTATCCCATTGCAATTCGGGAATCCCGCCTCCCACCCTGACTACCCCTGCACCAAGCTTCCTGATGCCAAGAAAATAAGCCAAGCCTGCCATAAACCTCTTGTCGAGAGTAGTCATTAACTGGAAAATATCATCGCTGGTTGAATCAGCGCATTGAAAGGAAACAGATTCATTGTAGGCCAGGCGATCAAGATCTTTGTCCGTCATGGGAAACAATACCGGATCACCAAGCGTTCCGGATGTGGTGATGTAATCAATTATTTTATTTTGCGGAACGCAGATAAAATCATCGTTGCGCTCCTGGATATCGTCTTTAGTGGTGACAGGGATCTTCTGCAGATCTTCTATAGTTCGGATGTCCGCGACATTTATTTTATGTTCCCTGAATAATTCAGAATAGAACTTAGAATGTTTATTTATATACTGAAACAATTCCGGGAGTCTCGCTTCCTGGTAATCTTTTTGTTCTGAAAGTGATCTTGTTTCTATTTCCGGAATCATAATAATGAATACAATCTGTTTACTATTAATAACAAACTCAATCAACCCCATCGCCCTTTTTAACAGGAATTAATTCCGCTAACTTTAAGCGAAACGACCAACTTAACCAATCCTGCATATAAACTTGAATCCAGAAACTAATTTAGCCCTCTAAAATTACTGTCGCCATTGCCACATCTTTAATATGAGATAATGAAATATGGATAACTTTTATATTCCTCTCTTTCACGATCTCTGCTGTGTTACCCAATATATTCAATGTCGGTTTCCCAAGTTCATCATTCCATACTTCCACTTCATTAAATGCCATTCCGCCTCTCCAGCCTGTTCCAAGCGCTTTGAAGAAAGCCTCTTTTCCTGCGAACCTAGCTGTATAGCTTTCTTCTTTATTCGCCTTTGTTTCGCAATAGGCGATCTCGGCTTTAGAGAATACTTTTTCCTTAAAGCTAATATTAATAATGCTTTTTGCTATCCGGTGTACTTCTGCGATGTCTGTTCCTAATCCTAAAATCATGTAGGGATACGAATATTTACGAATTACGAATCTATGAAGCTGTCCATTGCATACTACCACTATCACTGCTTTTTGTCAACTGTCTGCTGTCCCTTGACTACTTCCTTTATTGCCTTCTCTATTTCTTCCTTGTCCTGAATCGTTGTGATCTCTTTTGTGAGCGCTAAGTTATAATATTTCAGTGCGCTTATTTTATCAGAGCGGTCTTTATAATATTCACCCAGGATACTGTATGTTTCAAAATATTCAGGATTGCAGTTTATAAAGCCAGCGATCATTCTTTCATCCACCCGGTATTGCACACCCTGTTTGTGAAGTATTCTGAATGCTTCCCTGAAACGTTTATATACATTGAATTTCCTGAATTCAGAAGAATACAGGAATGAGTCGGCCGGGATATTCAGCGGCTTTTCATACAACTCTTTCTTTACGCTTAATCCCGGGGCTGCAGCGAATACCTTGTTAAGGTCATAGCAGACAAACTGTCCCAGCTGGAACGGGTTTGTCGAGATCCAGACCTGGAGCTTTTCCGGCTTGAATATCACCGCATGATGAGCGATCAGCTGATTCAGGGATTTTTCATTTCCCATGCCGATATCCTTTCCATTCATTCCTTTCCTGTAACGCAGGATTGCAGCAGCTTCGTTTACCGTAACTGTATTCTCCGACTCTATTAATTGCGTTAAATGTTTCCGGCGGTATTCAGATGAGCTTTTTTCTATATTCTCAAGATTGACCTTGTCATTAGAAAAGGCTTCCGACTGATAGTGGTTGGAACAAACGAGATAATCTTTTTTGGGTTCCAGCAATACCGTTTTTGACGGAGTTTTTTCAATCGCAACTGTACGGTTATCTGCAGCAGACCCGATCAGAAGCGATTCGGAGACAAATGTTTTTCTTTTTTCCGCAATGGCAAGCGCTTCGTTGATGTTCTTTGCATACTGCAGGATCTCTCTTGCTACTAATGAAATGGGGGTGGCTGACGATGTCGGGATCTCCGATTTGGATGCGTTCAATGTTACTGTGAGGCCCTTTTCATTCATCCCGGAAACCGCACCGATCATTCCTGCCCAGCTCACCATCATAAACCTGTACCCTTTTTCAGGATTTACAAAATTTATCAGCTTGTCTTCCGCAAAGGCATCGCCTACATAAAAATCAAAATTACGTGCGATAAGCAACGTGCTGTCATCTGTTTTACCGGACCATGCACCGAAAGCCGTACAGCCAACCGTCATGTTCTTGTCCTGCAGCGCATGCCCGATATCATGAGCTGCGTGATAATTAAGCATCCGGTAATATTTAGGGGCAATAAAATCAAATTTGTCGGATGCAAAAAGCGATTCCCCGTAGATCTCTTCCTTGTATTCTTCTATTACATACTGGTCAATATTCCTGTTGAAAAAACCAATGAAGAATTTAAGGTAATTAAGCATCGCCCTGTTCGGGATCATTTTCTGCAGCTGGTCTACGAATGCCACTTCCTGCTTTTCAGCAAGTTCCCGGTTAAGCTTTCCTTCCCTTACACCCCTTTCAAAGCCGTTGCCTTCCACATACATTTCCCAAAGGCCTGTATCACTCTTCTTGATCCAGGATCCGGAAAGGGTATAAAAATGTTCACCCCTGCTTTCCCTTTCAGAATTTAATACATGCTTATCTTCATCGCTGATTTCCGGGCTCCCGATGGTGACAGTAATAATAAACCACACCATGAAGACCAGAAGTAAATCGATCATTACAAAAAATGCATAAAATAGCCAGCGCAGGGGTCTTCTTAACGTGTTCATGTGAGCCTGTAAAGATAAGCATTTATAATTTTTTATGAATAACCTGTTCCGTTAAATCGGGCAGAATTCCGCGGACGCATTTAAACATCAGTCTAATTTGGTCGGGGATATTCATTATTTTCGTAAATTCAGGCTCTGTTAGCAGGACCAAAATTTTTACTAAAAGCAAAGAACATGCGAGATTATACTTATGAAGATATACGCCCATACTATGACCACGAGGCCGGTGCAGTGATGCAAAGAATAAAGCATGATCCGCTTTTTATGCAGTTGGCAAGATACATCTGGCCGGGCATGACGGAAGCTGAAGCTTTTGCAAAGGCTGATAAAGTAAATGACAACATGACTTTCCAGCTGGAGTTCATGCACCAGGCGATCCGTGTTATAGTGGAAAGATCATCAACAGGTCTTACGTGCAACGGCTTTGAGCATCTTGATCCCAACGAAGCCTACCTGTATATTGCAAATCACCGGGATATTCTTTTGGATTCTGCAATTCTCCAGATCCTTCTTGTAGAGCATGGGTTTAAAACAAGCGAGATCACCTTTGGAAACAACCTGATGCAGGGCGGTTTCATTGATGAATTCGGGAAGCTGAACCGGATGTTCAAGGTGCTTCGTGAAGGCAACAGCCGGGAGCTTTATGAGATCTCACAAAAGTTATCAGCATATATCCGGCACACCATCACAGAAAAGAAAGTTTCTGTGTGGATCGCACAGCGTAACGGGAGGACCAAGGACGGTAACGATCTGACACAAACGGGGCTTATCAAAATGCTTAACCTCAGTGGTACTAAAAGCTTTAGTGAAAATATCAAAGCGCTTAAGATTGTTCCGTTATCCGTTTCATATGAATATGAACCATGTGACGATCTGAAAGTCCAGGAATTATATCTTTCATCATTGCATTCAAAATATGTAAAGGCACCTGGTGAGGATATCAAAAGTATTATTACCGGCATCCAGCAGCCGAAAGGAAGAATTCACATGTCTGTTGGTAAACCGATCATTTCGGAAGCCGATCAGCTGGAAAAGATCCCGAATGAGAATGAGCGGTTCAAACAACTGGTGAACATGATCGATGAACAGATCTACTCCAATTATAAATTATGGCCTGTCAATTACATTGCCGCAGATATTGCTGCAGAAAGCGATGAAAACTCCCCGCGTTACACACCGGAAGAAAAAGAGAATTTTATTGGCTATATCAGGCAAAAGGTCAGCAGGCTGAAAGGCGATGAAGAAACATTATTCAACATGTTTATAACCATGTACGCCAACCCGGTGAAAACCAAGAAACAGGTCCCGGTAAGTACACTATAAATTTAACAGATTATAAAAATGAAATTACAGAATTATGCCCAGGGGCAATGGCTGGCAGGTGAAGGCGAAGGACAAACATTATACAATGCGATCACCGGTGCAGCTATAAATACGGCCAGCAGCAAAGGACTCGATTTTAATGCAATGCTGGAATATGCAAGAAAGACAGGCGGACCAAAACTTCGCAAGCTTACCTTCCATGAACGCGGAAGGATGCTGAAGGCGCTTGCCCTCCACCTTCAGGCAAAGAAAGAAGATTTTTATAAGATCAGCTGGGCTACTGGCGCAACACGTGCAGATAGCTGGGTGGATATTGAAGGCGGGATCGGGAACCTGTTCTCTTATGCAAGCTTAAGACGGCAATTTCCGGATGAACCGTTTTGTGTGGAAGGAGATATTGCAAAGCTCTCCAAGAACGGAACTTTTATCGGGCACCATATCTGTGTCCCGAAAGAAGGTGTTGCAGTTCATATCAATGCCTTTAATTTCCCGGTGTGGGGAATGCTTGAAAAAGTTGCCGTTAACTGGCTTGCAGGAGTTCCTGCTGTTGTAAAACCGGCAACAGTTACATCGTTCCTCACAGAAGCAGTAGCCCGTGAGATCATCGCTTCGGGGATCCTTCCTGAAGGCGCGCTGCAGCTGATCTGCGGAAGTGCAAATGGAATTCTTGACCATGTACAATCGCAGGATGTAGTAACATTTACAGGCTCTGCCTCAACAGGTCGCATGCTGAAATCGCATCCGAGGTTACTGGAAGAAGCTGTGCATTTCAATATGGAAGCAGATTCACTCAACTGCTGTATCCTTGGTTCCGATGTAAAACCCGGCTCCACGGAATTCGAGATTTTTATTAAAGAAGTTCAGCGTGAAATGACCACCAAGGCCGGACAGAAATGTACTGCTGTGAGAAGAATCATGGTGCCGGAGAACATGGTGGAAGATGTACAGATCGCACTTGGAAAAAGGCTCGCAGGAACAGTGATCGGTGATCCTAATACGGAAGGCGTAAGAATGGGATCACTGGCAGGCCTTGCACAATTAAAAGAAGTGACTGAAAAAGTAGAGCTGCTGTCCAAAACCCAGAAGATCATTTTCGGTGACCTTAAGAATTTTGAAGTTGTAGGTGCTGATAAAACAAAAGGCGCGTTTATGTCCCCTATCCTGTTCCTTAACGAACAGCCTTTTAAATATACTGATGTCCACAATGTGGAAGCTTTCGGACCTGTGAGTACTATTATGCCTTACAAGAACCTTGATGAAGCGATAGAGCTGGCCAAAATGGGCAAAGGTTCATTGGTAAGCTCAATAGTTACAGCGGATGACCGCATTGCAAAAGAATATGTTCTCGGTGCAGCAAGTATGCACGGAAGGATCCTTATATTGAATGCCGACTGTGCGAAGGAAAGCACAGGCCACGGTTCACCATTGCCGATGCTGGTTCATGGTGGTCCGGGCCGCGCAGGTGGCGGAGAAGAAATGGGCGGTAAACGCGGAGTATTCCATTACCTTCAGAGAACTGCGATCCAGGGCTCACCTACTACGCTCAGCAAGATCACTAACCAGTATCAGTATGGCGGAAAATACATTGAGAAAGATGTACATCCTTTCAAAAAATATTTCGAGGAACTTGAAGTTGGTGAAACACTGATCACAGCAAAGCACACCATCAGCGAAGCTGACATTGTTAATTTTGCAAATGTGAGCGGTGATAATTTCTATGCCCATATGGATGCCACATCACTTGAAGGGACTATTTTTACAGGGCGTGTTGCCCATGGTTATTTTGTGCTCAGTAAAGCGGCCGGATTATTTGTAGATGCGAAGAAAGGGCCGGTATTGTTAAACTATGGCCTGGATGAATGCCGGTTCACAAAACCTGTTTACCCCGGAACAACCATCGGGGTGAGGTTCACATGTAAGGAAAAAATTGACCAGGAAAAGAAAAGTGAAGAGGATATTGCGAAAGGCATTGTAAAATGGCTTGTGGATGTTTATGATGAAACAGGTGAAACGGTAGCTATAGCAACCATCCTTACAATGGTTAAAAAGAAAGATCAGAATTGATCCCTGATAAAACATGTTAAAGCCCCGGATCCCCTGGGGCTTTTTTTGTGCCAATCCGTTCTGAGGCAGGTGGCCAGGAGAAACCGCAGCTGGAAAAATTATCCGTATATCTTGGTTTTAGCCCCAGCTTTGTTATATTTGTTAGGTGAGACACATTACACAAAAGATCTTATTTTTAAGCCTTATTCTTTTTTCTCTGACCTTCTCACTTCACGGTCAGAATGTGGATTCATTATGGTCGGTTTACAGGAATACGAAGAATCCTGACAGTGTAAGATTCGAAGCTTTCAATGATATTGCCTGGGCACTTCTTTATACAAATCCTGATTCTACTTATTTACTTGGCCAGGAAGAACTGGAACGCGCAAGGGAAAAAAAATATAAAAAGTGGGAAGCCAAAGCACTGAATACCATCGGGGCTTCCTTCCAGATCAAGGGCGATTATCTTAAAGCGATCGATTTTTACCAGCAGAGCTTAAAGATCCGCGAACAGCTGGGCGACAAGCAAGGTGTATCTGCTTCACTTTCCAATATCGGCAGCATTTATCTTAATATCGGGGAGATGAAGAAAGCCCTGGATTATCTTCACAGGAGCCTTCCCCTGTTCATTGCAATAAAGAATAAGCAAGGCGAAGCAAGCGCCCTCAATAATATCGGGATCATTTACAATATCCAGAAAGATTTTCCAAAAGCATTGGTTTATAACCAGCGGAGCCTTCATACTTACGAAGAGATCGGTGACAAACAGGGCATTGCAGCTGCAAACGCCAATCTCGGGAACATGTGTTCCGACATGGGTGATTATGAAAAAGCACTTGAATACCAGCTGAAAAGCCTGAAGCTCTCCCAGGAAATAGGTGATAAACAAGGGACTTCAACCACCATGTCCAACATCGGGAAGTCCTATATGAAACAAAAAAAATACGCACTGGCACTTGAATACCTGGAAAAAGGAAAGAAGATAGCTGTAGAGACGGAAGATCAGAGTTCGGAGAAGGAAGCCATGTTTGTGATGTATGAAACTTACAAAGCATTAAAGCAAAGCGATAAAGCGCTGAAATGTTATGAAAGATATATTGTAATCAGGGATACATTATTCCGGCAGGAAACCCAAAGGGAGATCACAAGAAAAGAGCTGCAGTATGAGTATGACAAGCGCATGGCAGCTGACAGCACAAAACATGCGGAAGATCGGAAAGTAAAAGACGCGCTCATCTTTGCAAAGAATGCGCAGATAGACCAGGATAAAACACAGAAACGCGCACTGTACGGAGGCGTTCTGCTGCTGCTGATCTCAGGCGGGGTAATGTATAACCGTTTCAGGATAACGAGCCGGCAAAAACAAATCATTGAAAACAAGAACAAGGAAACAGAAGAGCAAAAACTCATTATCGAGCAGAAGCAAACGGAGATCCTCTCTTCCATCTCCTATGCAAAGCGTTTACAGGAAGCCATACTCCCTCCACACAGTCTTATGGAAAAGCACCTGCCGGGGTCGTTTATTTTTTACAAACCAAAAGATATTGTGGCCGGAGATTTTTACTGGATGGAGATCGTCAAAGAAAACAATGAGGAGTTAATATTATTTGCTGCAGCAGACTGTACCGGGCATGGTGTTCCCGGAGCAATGGTAAGCATGGTCTGCTCGAATGCACTGAACAGGTCTGTAAAAGAGTTCGGGATAACCGACCCGGGGAAGATCCTTGATAACGTACGGGAACTGGTGACTGAAACTTTTGAAAGAAGTGAAGAAGAAGTAAAGGACGGAATGGACATCTCCCTGTGCTCCCTTAATAAAAAGACCATGCAGTTAAAATGGTCGGGAGCAAATAATCCCCTTTGGATCATCAGGAATACGAGCATCATTGATGTTAAACCGACAAAACAATCGATCGGTAAAATCGACCTGCCGCTATCCTATTCAACAGAAACAATACAACTTCAGCCGGGGGATATGATCTATCTTTTCACAGATGGGTATGCCGATCAGTTTGGTGGCGCCAGGGGCAAGAAGTTTATGTATTCAAAATTACAGGAGCTCTTTCTTAAGATTTCCGGCCTTGAGGTTGAGGAACAGGCCCCTTTACTTGAGAAGCATCTGAATGACTGGAAAGGCAGGCTTGAGCAGGTGGATGACATACTTATCATTGGGCTGAAAATGAAATGATGAGAATATACCTGAAGAAAAATATAATCTATTTGATCCTTTTTTTCCAGCCGGTATTTATAAGGGCACAGGAAGTAAATGCAGACTCTATACTGCGGCTGATCAGATCGGACAAAGCAGATACAAATAAGGTTGTGCATCTTAATGACCTTGCGTGGGAATTAAGCAATAACAACCCTGATACAGCCCTGATCCTCGCAGAAGAAGCTAAAAGTCTTTCAGAGGAACTTGGATGGAAAGCCGGCATAGGTTCTTCCTGCCACAAGATTGGATGGATCCTTTACCTCAAGGGAGAATACTCCGGGGCTGTAAAAGCAAATGAACTATCGCTGCGGATCTGGGAAGAAATCATCCGGTCGGAAGATAACCAACTGAAAAAAAGAGCTGTGAGATCCCGGAATGCAGTGCTTTCCAACCTGGGTATCGCTTATTATGCACAGGGTGATTACACGAAGGCGCTCGACTATTATCACAAAGCGCTTGCCGGGCAGGAGCTGGCGGGTGATCGCAAGAAAACAGGAGGGTCATTGGGAAACATCGGTGTTATTTACAAGAACCAGGGAAATTATTCCAAAGCGCTGGAATATTATTTCCGGTCATTGAAGATCGATGAAGAGTTCGGAAATAAATACGGCATGTGTGCCCGGCTGTCGAATATAGGAGTAGTATATTCCGATATGGGTAATAATGATAAAGCCCTGGAGTATTATAAAAGGTCACTTGAACTTGCCCGGCAGATAAACAACAGGAACAGCATGGCTGGTTCAGTCGGGAATATCGGAACTGTATTCCAGTCAAAGGCCCGGGAGTTCCTATCTAAAGGCGATACGCTTAATTTCAGAAAGGCGCTGGATGAAGCCCTGGAGTATTTTGAGCAATATTATTCGATCGCTGAAGAACTCAACAATAAGAATTACCTTTCAATATCCCTGATAAATATAGCTTCAGTCCATGAGAGCCTTGGCAACCTGGAACTTGCCCTGAAAAAAAACCTGGAAGCATTACGGATCGCTGAGGAATCGGGCGATAAAAAAAACATTGCGCTCAGCATGGGTGCGCTGGGCTCCATTTCAATGCAGCGAAAAGAATACAAAAAAGCTGAGCATTATTTTCTCGAGGCTGTTGGAGTGGCAGACAGTGTCGGGATCCTTGAAGAAAAAATGAAATATGAACTGGAACTCAGCGAGCTTTATGAGCTTACAGGGGAATTCGGAAAATCTCTTCTCCATTACAGATCCTATGCAGCAGCAAAAGATTCATTATTCAGTGAAGAAAAAGAAAAAGAGCTTACCAGGCATGAGCTGAATTACGAGTTCGATAAAAGATCTGCAGCTTTTAAAGCAGAAGAAGAAAAAAAAGAAGCCGTAGCTCAAACTGAAAAAAAGCGACAGAAGATCCTCTTCCTGATGCTAACCGCTGTTGCCTTTGCTGCAGGTCTTATTGCCATCCTTGTATTCCGTTCGCTGAGACTTACGAAAAAGCAGAAGAAGATAATAGAAAGCCAGAAATCACTCGTTGAAGAAAAACAAAAGGAGGTACTTGATAGCATCCATTATGCAAAAAGAATCCAGACCTCCCTGATCACGTCAGAAAATTATATTAGCAGGCATTGGGAACGTCTCAGGAAAGAAGACCAGAATAATAACAATGAAAGCGCGTAAATATATTCTCCGTGTTTGCCACGCCATGCTGCTTCTTTTAACGGCCGTCTCCGCCAATGCACAGAGGGCTAAGATCGATTCTCTGCTTGCAGTAATCCCTGCGGTTGCAACCGATACTTCCCATATCAATTCCATGAACGCATTGGCAACACTCTATTTCGATATTGCCGCTTACGACAGCTCTGTTTATTATTCCGGAAAAGTGAGTGACCTGTCTGTCTCACTCTTGAAGTCGGGGCGGGCTCCGTTTATGAAAGAGCGCCTGGAAAAATACATTTCCAATTCCGAAAACAACCTGGGCCGGGTGGCGCTGAACCGGGCAAACTATCCCCTGGCGCTGCAGATATTCTTAAAAATCCTGCAATCAGATATCTGGAACAACGATGTTAAAGGCATGGCAGTAAGATATGGTAATATCGGTATCGTTTATTACATGCAGGGAAAATACGGACAGGCACTACAGTATTATTCAAAAGCCCTGGTCATGGACGAGCGCCTCGGGAATGAGAAAGGTGTTTGCCGGCATCTCTTGAATATGGGCTTTATCTATAGTAACCAGGGGGAGCACAACAAAGCCCTTGAATGTTTCTTCCGTTCGCTGAAAATAAGTGAGGCAGTAAATTACAGGCAACTGGTGGCCGCCAACATCGCTGGAATTGCACTGGCATTTGCAAACCAGGGGGATTTTAAGAAAACACTTGAATATTATAACCGTGCACTGCTGCTCGACACCCAGATAGGTAATAAAGTAGGGATGGCCAGCAATAATGGGAATATCGCCAATACTTATAAAGCGCTTAAGAATTTACCGGAAGCATTAAAATACTATCAAAAAGCACTTAAGCTCTCGGAAGAAACAGGTGATAAAAATGCTATCGGGTTATGGACAGGTAATTTAGGTGCTGCATTAATCGATCTGAAAGATTATGACAAAGGTCTTGAATGCCTTTTTAATGCCCTGGAAATCTCAGAAGAAATTGGCGACCAGAACCGCAGTGCAATATGGCTTGGTAATATCGGCTCTGTTTACACGGCAAAAAACGATCCTGTTCATGCAGAACCGTACCTGCTGAAAGCGATCAGGCTTTCAGAAAGTATAGGTGACCTCAACCTGCAAAAAGATCATAACTTATACCTTAGTCAGCTTTATACAACGGTAAATGATCACAGGAGGGCCTTGTCCTATTTCAAACATTATACAGCCGTGAAAGATTCCCTGTTTAACCAGGACAAGGAAAAAGAGCTGACACGGCATGAAATGAATTATGCATTTGCCAAAAAGGAATCTGAGGTTAAAGCCGAACAGGAAAAAAAGGAAGCATTGGCGGCAGCGGATAAAAAGAAACAAAATGCAATTCTCCTGCTCTTCTCCTCAATTGCACTTGCACTAATTCTTATCGCTGCAGTTGTATTCCGTTCATTAAGGTCTGCCAGGCACCAGAAAAGTGTTATTGAAATACAAACAAGAACTGTAGAGCAGAAGCAGAAAGAGATCATCGACAGCATCAATTATGCGGGCCGGATCCAGAGGTCTTTGCTGCCTTCAGAGGTTTATGTGCATAATACACTCCTGAGAATGACCAGCGGGAGCAGGTTGAATAATCCGGAAAAAGCTGCCTGTCAGTAAAAAAATATTTACTTTAGCAATCATGGAAACACTTACTGAAACAAAGAACTTTTTTATTCTCTACAAGCCGAAGGATATTGTAAGCGGTGACTTTTATCATGCGCTCGCTCATAAGCCTACAGGAAGTAAAAATGAATTGTTCTATATGTGTACCGCAGACTGCACGGGCCATGGGGTGCCGGGAGCACTAATGAGCATGATGGGAATTTCCCGGTTGAATGAATCCATCATCGAGCGTAATCTTATTCATCCGAATGAGATCCTTGATAATATGAGAAACGGGATCATTACTTCTTTAAACCCGGAAGGAAGTGTTGAAGAAAGCAAGGATGGAATGGACTGTGTGCTTTGTGCTTATGATTTTGAGAATATGCAGCTGGAATTTGCCGCAGCCAATAACCCGTTATGGCATGTGAGAGATGGAAAAGTGACAGAATACAAACCCGACAAAATGCCTGTGGGGAAATATGGCGGTGAGATGAAACCGTTCTCCCTTCAAAAGCTGAGCCTCCTGAAGGGTGATATAATTTATACATTCACGGATGGATATGCAGATCAATTCGGAGGTGCGAAAGGGAAAAAATTCAAATACAAACAACTGCAGGAAACCCTCCTAGCAAATTGCCATCTCCCGATGGAAAACCAGAAAGCTGTATTGGAAACCGTTTTTGAAAGCTGGAGAGGTAACCTGGAACAGATTGATGACGTTCTCATTATTGGCGTAAAAATCTGATTTTTAATCAATTAAGCACACAAATCTTCTGTATTCCCTATCGCGGAGCGGTGTTGGAGAACACCCATCCTGTAATCCACTGAACAACAGTTGCTTACAATCTAAAAATGTTGTTCAGCGGGAATATTCATGGATTTATCGGCTCAAATCCGCGTTCATCTATGGTTTTTCAACAATCATAGTGCATTGTAAATCAATGGTCTAAATGTTGGGGTGTTAATAACTCAAAACGGGGAATATGTTGTATCTTTGTTATCCACCAAATTAGTATAACCATGTTCGAAATATTAAAAAGCTTTGAGTCTAAGTATGGTCACCTTAAGAAAAAAGGTTTGACAATTGAGGGGTTGGCTATGGTTGATCCTAAGAAGAAAAAGCATGTAATAAAGATCAGTCGTCCATTGGTATTCGACAATCGTCTTTTACCTAAAAAGTTTGAAGGCCTCGATATAAAAACAAATATAAAAATGAGTGATGATATGCCTACTGAATTTATGGTAGACCGTACTCAGCCCGAGTGGTTCAAATTACAATACATCTGGGCACCGGAGCGTTTTGAAAAGTATGTTGATCGTTGTGAAAAAGAAATCAAAGCGCAATTAAATGATCCTCAGCTTACAAAAAAAGAATTACTAGATGCTTTATGTTTCGGTAATTTTGAGGAGCATAAATTAAAAAGCATGCAATTGATCAAAGAAGGTAAATTGCCGGCATACAGTGAAAACTAAAGGATAAATTAATAAGGGTTAGACATTAGTTTAATTAAGCCCCGGTTATACCGGGGCTTTTTTATTTTATCAACTACTGTAAAAGTTAATGACCTGATTTCACTATTATGTCTAAATTTGAGGTCAATAATGGAACCCGATTTCTAATCAATAACTCACACATATGGAAGGCCACATAAAGTCAAACATTGCAAACGGCATTGCCACGATTACATTTTTTCATCCGCAAAGCAATTCAATGCCCGGTGCATTGCTTCGTCAGTTAGCCGAAGAGATCAGCAAAGCAGGGAAAGATCCGTCTGCAAAAGTAATTATACTGCAGAGTGAAGGCGATAAAGCTTTTTGTGCCGGGGCATCTTTTGACGAGTTAATCTCTATCAAGGATCTTGAAACAGGGAAAAAATTCTTCTCAGGTTTTGCAATGGTGATCAACGCTATCCGCACAGCCCCCAAGTTTGTGATCGCACGTGTGCAGGGTAAAGCGGTTGGTGGCGGTGTTGGCATTGCAAGCGCAGCAGATTACACGCTTGCGGTTGATTCAGCTTCTGTAAAGCTCAGTGAGCTTGCCGTGGGGATCGGGCCTTTTGTGGTAGGGCCTGCGGTTGAAAGAAAAGTCGGTAATTCAGCATTCACCGCGCTTTCCATTAATGCAACGGAATGGCAGAGTGCTCAATGGGCGAAGGAAAAAGGCTTGTATGTAGAAATCTATAAAACGACAGAAGAACTGGATGCGGCTATCAGTACTTTAGCCGACCGATTATCCAAATCAAATCCTGAAGCCATGGAAATGCTGAAAAAAGTATTCTGGAGAGGAACTGAGAACTGGGACACTTTGCTTATCGAACGGGCGGAGATGAGCGGTAAATTGGTTCTTTCCGAATTTACAATAAACGCGATCAATAAATTCAAAGCTAAAGCATAGTTGAGAAGCTAAAATAATAAGTATAAAAAAACCGCCTTCGCATTACGCTGCAAAGGCGGTTTTTATTATTTCGGAATTACAAACTCTGGATCCAATCGATCACCTGTTCTTTTGTTTTTCCTACTTTTTGCTGAAGTCTTCCTACCAACTCATCATCTTTCCCTTCTTCGTACTTCAGATCATCATCTGTGAGGTCTGCATACTCCTGCTTGATCTTTCCCTTTACCTCATTCCAAGTTCCCTTGAACTTTAATTGACTGCTGCTAGTTCCCATAACTTTATTATTTTGATTCACTAAATTCATTCAAATTATAAACCAGCATGCATTCAGCCGCTTTCGAGAAATTATATACTCATAAAGATACATTACGTGTATCAGCCGGCTTTATAAGCGGTTAAAAGGGTGCCGGCATTCCACAAATTTCAATCGCTTAATTCTGTATATTGCCGCATGATTCGGAATGAACTGCAAATACACGGCTCGATGTTCGTGCTGCTTAAGAAATTTATCGAGAATAATTATTCTGATGAAATGTGGTTTACATTAGCAAAGGAAGCAGGAATCCACCAGCCCTCATACGACCCTCACAAAAGTTATGATGCGGAAGAAATGTTTTCAATCATTGCCGAAGCTTCCAAAAAAACAGGAATATCCGAAAGCGACCTTAAAGAAAAATTCGGGGAATACCTCGTTCCTGACCTGATGATAGCGTATGGAGCATATGTGAATCCGGAATGGAAAACATTTGAAGTACTCGAATATACAGAACATGTAATGCATAAAGCTGTAAGGAAAGAAGAAAGCTCCGCGAACCCTCCTGTACTTAACATTTCGAGGGTACACGACCAACTGCTTATCATTGACTATTATTCAAAAAGGAAACTTGGAAGCCTGGCTGTTGGAATTATAAACGGTATTGCCAGGTTTTATAACGAGACCGATATTGTGAATGTCATACCCATGAGTAATCCCAATGATGAAAGAGTACAGATCAGGGTGGAATTTAAAAAGCCCTGATAATTATTCAGATACAGCCATCCTGATCTTCCTGCCTTTTATCTTTTCTTCACGCACAAGCTGGACTACTTTATGGATCTTATCTCTTCTCACGGCCGCATATGCTGATTTATCCAGGACTTCAATCAGCCCCAGCTCA
The DNA here is from genome assembly GCA_036386835.1 of Bacteroidia bacterium. Lineage (GTDB taxonomy): Bacteria > Bacteroidota > Bacteroidia > 2-12-FULL-35-15 > 2-12-FULL-35-15 > 2-12-FULL-35-15. The sequence continues at coordinate 103,622 of DASVUX010000027.1, read as the reverse complement.
TCCTTCTGCAGTTTTCCTTTTTGCAGCAGCATCCCCACAATATCCATTTTATTGATTTTGTCCTTTTTGCCGGCAGCAATGTAAAGGGTGCTCCAGGGAGTATTCGCGGGTAAAGGATAACTGTCATTTAATTCTTCTTTTTCAGGTACCTCTTTTATAAATGCAGGAACGTGGTCGGTATCAGACATCACAAGGTATGAGGTTCCTGTCGCATTCATGCGGGCTGTTCTTCCATTGCGATGAATGAAAGAATCTTCCGTAGTCGGCAGCTGGTAATGCATCACTATTTCAATTTCCGGGATATCAAGCCCGCGCGATGCGAGATCCGTGGTGATCAGGATCCGGTGACTACCGTTCCTGAATTTAATCAGTGCCCTTTCCCTGTCGTCCTGCTCCATTCCGCCATGAAATATATCATGGGCCAATCCTTTATCTTCCAGGAGCTGGCTGATTCTCTCCACAGCATCACGATGGTTGCAAAAAACAAGCGTTGATTTGTCGCCATATTTACAAATCAGTGAAAACAAAACATCAAGCTTATCTTTTCCTGAGACCATTTTTAGCTTCAGACCGGAAGCCCTGGTTGGAGTATTACTGAGGAAATTTATTTCAACCGGCTTCCTTACACCGGTGAAAGCCGGGATCTCTTCCATGCTGGTTGCGGAGGTAAGCATCCTCCTTTCCAGGTTCTTTAATTCATAAATAATGAATGACATATCTTCCTTGAAACCGAACTCAAGCGACTTGTCAAACTCATCCAGCACGAGCATCTGCACGGTGCTTACATCAAAATTCGTATTTCTCACATGATAGGCGATCCTCCCGGGAGTTCCTACCAACACGGCAGGTGGATGCTCAAGGTTGTTTTTTTCTATGCGTGTGGAGTGCCCGCCATAACAGCAATTGATTTTAAAGCCCGTACCCATTTGCTTGAATACGGTTTCAATCTGTATAGCAAGCTCACGTGAAGGTACCAGGATCAAAGCCTGCACACCCTTCACATCCGGCTGCAGGCGGGATATTACCGGAAGCAGGAAACCAAGGGTTTTGCCGGAGCCCGTAGGGGAAAGCAAAACAATTTCAGCTGCTTTTTCAGAAGCTTTGATAACCGCCTGCTGCATCTCATTCAGCGTACTGATCTTTAAATTCTCAAGTATTGATGTGATCATCTTTTCCATTGCGGCAAAGGTACGGCTAATAATAGGAAAAGGTGAACGGGTGATCTGTAAAATAATTATATTTGAGAATGCACCGCGGGAAACTGATCCTCCTTATTTTTCTTGTACAAAATATCCTTTGCTCAAATGCTCAGGGTATAAAGGAAAAGCTGGCTTCAATACCTGGGATCACTATCAGCGATGTTCCGGGGATGCAACCCGGACGTTATGAAATTTTCATTGAGCAGCCACTGGATCACAATAATCCCTCTGGAGGAAAATTCAAACAGAGGTTAGTAATTGATTTCAAGTCTGAAGACTCGTTAACGGTAATGGATACTGACGGCTATGGCATCAGTTATTCACTAGACCCTGCTTACCAGAACGAACTGGCGGCCTTGCTGAATGCAAACCTGGCTATCATTGAACATCGTTTTTTCGGAGGCTCCGTACCTGACAGTCTTGATTATACTTTCCTGACCACTGCACAGGCTGCAGAAGATGTTCATTACATCCGCACGCTTTTATCACCGGTGTTCGGGAACAACTGGATCTCAACAGGGATCAGCAAAGGCGGGCAAGCCGCACTGGCCCACAAGATCAGGTACCCGGAAGATGCCAGCTTTACAATTGTATATGGCACGGCTGTTAAAAAATCTCTCTTTGAAACAAAGATCGACTCAATGCTGGATGAGCTTTCCAAAACAGAATGCGGAAGCAGGCTCGCCCTTTACCAGGATTACATTATGCGTCATAAGCATGAACTGCTGCCGGAAATGAATGATTTTATACGGAAGAGCGGTATCAACTTCGGGAAACTGGACCATGAAACAGTTCTTGATTATATGATCCTTGAGCTTCCTTTTTCATTCTGGCAGGGAGGACATGATTGTACCAGGATTCCCTTATTAACGGATGATCCTTTCAGCAAATTCAAATTTCTCACTTCCGTGATTTCACCTGCCTTTTACTCCGCTAAAACTCTTAAACGCCTGGAACCTTCATTTTACATGAGTTATCACGAATTAGGCTTTTATGAATACAACACAAAAAAATTCAAAGGGTTCCTTAAACAAAAAACGTATTCAAACAGGAATTTTGCACCGGATAAGCTGAAGAGTTTTGACAGGACTTATTTAGAGAAACTGTCGGCTTTCCTAAAGACAGATTCAGCAAAGAGTGTTATTTTTATTTACGGTGAACATGATCCCTGGGCGTCTATGCAGGAAACAGGGATAGCTCATAAACTGGTGGTGAAAAACGGTTCCCATAAGAGCCGGATAGCCGATCTCAGTCAACAACAGTTGGAGTATCTCAACAGGTTACTAAAACAAGCAATTAAATAGCCAAATATTATTTCGCCTTTTATAAATTTAACGCAATATAATTTCGCTTGTCTTCTCATTTGTAGAATTTAAAGAATGTTTTGTTTAATTTAACCCCCATTTTATTGCTTTAGTCTAATAATCCTATGAAAGAGGAAAAACGCAGCGTAATTTTAATAACATATGCTGCGTAAAGGCATACCTAAAACGTGATCCATGGCGGAACCAACAACTGAAAAAAAGCGACTCATCAGGTCTTCGCTTTCTGAAGAAACATTGTTAAAGGGCTTTGAGCTGATGTGTACTGCAAAGGCACTTGCAGAACTTTATGAAGCCAACAAAGAAGTTACAGCGAAGTATGTTCATGCTACTTCCCGCGGCCATGAAGCGATCCAACTGGCAGTCAGCCTGCAGTTAAAACCCCAGGATTTTCTTTCAGCCTATTATCGTGACGATAGCATGCTGCTTGGAATCGGTATGACTCCATACGAACTCATGCTCCAGGTTTTAGCCAAAAGGGAGGATCCGTTCTCCGGCGGCAGGACCTATTATTCACACCCGAGCCTTCGGAGGGAGAATATGCCTAAAATTCCAATGCAGTCTTCTGCAACTGGGATGCAGGCCATTCCTACAACAGGTGTTGCCATGGGGCTCCAGTACCTGGAAAAGCAAGGCCTTGCAGCTGACTTTGGTGATGAAAAACCAATTGCCGTTTGTTCCCTTGGAGATGCCTGCATTACGGAAGGTGAAGTTTCTGAAGCATTCCAGATGGCTGTGCTGAAAAAGATGCCGATATTATATGTTGTACAGGACAACGAATGGGATATCTCCGCTAATGCAAAAGAGATCCGCGCACAGGATGCCACCGAATATGCAAAAGGTTTTAAGGGCTTAGAGACCAGGACAATTGACGGGACTGATTTCGAAAAATCATATAATACGATAAAGGAAGTTATTGCGATCATCAGGAAAGAACGCAGGCCGTTCCTGGTACACGCTAAAGTGCCCTTGCTCAATCATCACACTTCCGGGGTCCGCAAAGAATGGTACCGCGATGATCTTGAAGAAGCACAAAAGAAAGATCCGTTTCCAAAGCTTCGCAACCAGATGCTGGTTGCAGGTTTTGACAATTCGGAACTCAACGAAATAGAAAAAAATGCAAAGAGCCGCGTGGAAGAGGATTACCAGAAAGCGCTGCTTGCTGAAGATCCTAAGCCATCTGACCTGTTTGACCACGACTTTGCCCCTACTCCCGTTACGAAAGAGAAAGGGCAGCGTGAGCCTGCAGGAAAAGAAAAAACCGTTATGGTTGACTCCGCATTATTTGCGATCCGCGAATTGATGGCGAAGCATCCTGAATGCCTGTTATACGGGCAGGATGTGGGCGGAAGGCTTGGAGGCGTTTTCCGTGAAGCTGCAACACTGGCGCAAACTTTTGGCGATGACCGCGTTTTTAATACGCCCATACAGGAAGCATTCATTATCGGATCAACGGTAGGGATGAGTGCTACAGGCTGCAAACCGATCGTGGAAGTACAGTTCGCTGATTATATCTGGCCGGGCCTGAACCAATTGTTTACCGAGGTGAGCCGCTCATGTTATTTGTCCAATGGTAAATGGCCGGTGAGCTGTATCATCCGTGTTCCTATCGGTGCATACGGCAGTGGTGGTCCTTATCATTCATCCAGCGTGGAAAGCGTACTGGCAAACATCCGCGGGATCAAGATCTGCTACCCTTCAACCGGTGCCGACCTGAAAGGCCTGATGAAAGCCGCCTATTACGATCCTAACCCGGTAATTATGCTTGAACATAAAGGATTATACTGGAGCAAAATCAAGGGTACTGAAGATGCCAGGACGATCGAGCCTGATGAAGACTATATTATTCCTTTAGGCAAGGCGCGAATGGTACAGGAGATTCAAAAAGCACCGGACAAGGAAACAATGACCGTGATTACCTACGGTATGGGCGTTTACTGGGCTAAAAATGCAAGCAAGGATTTCCCCGGGCAGGTTGAAATCATCGACTTACGGACTATCAACCCGCTTGATGAAGACACAGTGTTTGCATCGGTAAGGAAACATGGAAAATGCATGGTTCTTACAGAAGAGCCCTATAACAATGGGTTTGCACAGGCATTGGCGGGAAGGATTTCGAAATATTGTTTCGAATCACTGGATGCTCCGGTGGAGATCATCGGTGCGGAAAATTTACCGGCAATACCATTAAATTCGGTACTTGAAACTACTATGCTGCCGAATGCGGGCAAAGTGGCGAAAGCAATGGCGGAGCTGTTGAACTATTAATTTACCGTTAAGTAATTAAGCCGAAACGAAAAAAAGAGATTAAGAATAATTAAACTGAATTACTTAGCGTCTTTGCGCCTTTGTGGTTAAATAAATACTTAGTGCCTTATTCCTATGCTATCAAACAACGACATATTAAAGAAGCTCCGGGTCGCTCTCGAACTAAAGGATGAAGACATCGTAAAAATATTAAAGCTGGCTGATTTTGAGATCACCAAAAGTGAAGTGAATGCACTTTACAGAACTCCCGATCACCAGAATTTTAAAGAATGCGGGGACCAGCTGTTAAGGAACTTCCTCAATGGGCTGATCATATACAAGCGCGGGCCCATGCCACCGAAAGATAAGAAACCCCAGGCTTAGCAATACGACCGGCGTCTTCATGAATTCCTGATTGTTATTCCAAACAAAAAATGCTCCTTACGGAGCATTTTTTGTTTGGATCAATTCTTTAGTTTCTTTAATTAAAATGCATCAACCACTTTTCTTATAATCGAAACACATTCCATCAGCTGCTCCTCTGTAATTATCAGGGGAGGTGCAAAACGGATAATATCACCGTGTGTCGGCTTCGCAAGCAATCCGTTCTTCATTAATTCCATACAAAGGTCTGAAGCATTCTTACCATCACGTTCGTTAATCACCATGGCACAGAACAAGCCTTTCCCGCGAACGGTTTTAATAAGATCAGGATGTGCAGACTGTATTGCCCTGAATTCCTTTAAGAGTATTATGCCTAACCGCTCCGAGTTCTCGGATAGTTTCTCTTCCTTTAAAACTGTAAGGCCGGCCATTGCTACTTTACATGCAAGCGGGTTACCCCCGTAAGTTGATCCGTGTTGTCCCGGCTTGATAAGAAGCATGATCTCATCACTTGCTAAAACCGCAGAAACAGGGTACATTCCGCCTGACAGCGCTTTGCCAAGGATCAGGATGTCCGGATGCACGCCATCGTGGTCGCATGCCAGGAGCTTTCCTGTCCGGCCCAAACCAGACTGGATCTCATCAGCAATAAAAAGGACTTTATTTTGTTTGCACAGGTCATAGCACTTTTTAAGATACCCTTCATCCGGCACTACTACACCGGCTTCACCCTGCACAGGTTCTACAAGAAAGGCTGCAATGTTCTTATTCTTAAGGAGCTCTGCAAGGGCTTCCACATTATTATATTCTACCGAAATTATCCCGGGAGTGAACGGACCGAAATTCTTTCTTGCGTCCGGATCGTTGCTGGCAGAAACAATCGAGATGGTACGCCCGTGAAAATTATTTTTGCAAACAATGATCACCGCCTCATTTTCCGCAACACCTTTCTTTTCATATGCCCATTTACGTGCAAGCTTCAATGCTGTTTCAACACCTTCAGCGCCCGTATTCATAGGCAGCACGCGGTCAAAGCCAAAATAAGAAGTGATGAATTTTGCATATTCACCCAATGAATCGTTATAGAATGCGCGGGAAGTAAGACTTAGTTTTTGGGCCTGCTCAACAAGAACGGAAACAAGCTTCGGATGACAATGACCCTGGTTAACTGCACTGTAAGCGGCAAGGAAATCAAAATATTTCTTGCCTTCAACATCCCAGACATAAACACCTTCGCCTCTTTCAAGCACTACAGGTATCGGGTGATAGTTGTGAGCACCGTATTTATCCTCGAGGTCGATCGCTTCTTTTGCGCTTATTTTTTGCTTTGTCTTGGTTTCCATTGCTTCTTTATTATCCGGCAAATTTAGGAAAAAAGCCCAACATTTCCTGCAATAAACTGCATGTGCAAACGTTTAATGAAGATGCTTTCCCGCTTTACCAGGATCCTCTTTACGACACTTGCGATATTCTCCTTCGGCACAGGTTTGCCTGCTCAGGAAAGTGATCTGCAATCGGTGCGCACGGAAGTTAAAACCACCGGCCGGAAGACCAATGATCCTTCGTATTCCGCAGCCGACCAGCATGCCCTGAGCCTAAATAAAAAATACAAGAAGATCACAGAGCTGGCAGCAGATCTTGGTGATCCGTTCCCTGCAAAAGATGAAAAGCTGCGGTCGATCTTTATCTGGATCACCGATAATATCGCTTATGACTGCGCGGAATTTCATACGAAGAGTGCGCAGCGCGTAAGTTTCTCTTACCGTTCTGCCGCTGAGCTCGAAGCTAAACGTAAAAAATTTTATCACGAATACGCCTCGGAGGTGCTGAGAACAAAGCGCGGGATCTGTGAAGGCTATGCGGTGCTGTTCCAGGAACTATGCCTGGCGAACGGGATTCCCTGTGAGATCGTGATTGGTGTTGCCAGCGAGAATACCAGTAAGATCGGAAAATTAAAAGACAAAAAGAATTTTGCAACCAACCATGCATGGGTTAAAGTTAAACTTGAGAATGCCTGGTACCACATCGATCCTACATGGGCAAGCGGTTACTGCGACAGGCCTGTACGTAGATTCTACAAAAGCTTTAACCCCGATTATTACCTCACCCCGGAGGATAAGCTTTATCCTACACATGCAGTTAATCCTAAAGAAACTCAAATGCGGAACAGCATTCTTGCAAAGCGATAAGCACGCAAATGGTTACTCTTTCTTCTCTTCCTTTAACCTGATATTAAAGCAAATACAGTCCTGTTTATTCAAAGCGTTTTAGTAAATTTACATTCGCTGAAAATGCGCCTGTGAATATATGAGAACGAATAATAAAAAACCCTTGCCGGTTCTTGAAAATATAAGTGTTACCGATGCAAGTTCGGACGGACAATCCATTGCGAGAACCGATGAATACGTGATCTTTATAAAAGGCGCTGTCCCCGGTGATGTGGTTGATTTACAGATCACAAGAAAAAAAAGCAAATACAGGGAAGCGAATACGATTGCCGTTAAACACGCTTCAGAGAAAAGGACAGAACCTGTGTGCAAGCATTTCGGGACGTGCGGAGGCTGTAAATGGCAAAACATGAGCTACGAGTGGCAGCTCTTCTATAAGCAGAAACAGGTGACCGATGCGCTTACGCGGTTGGCAAGGATCGAGCTCCCGGAGATCCAGCAGATACTTCCTTCCAATAAAGTTTATTTCTACAGGAATAAACTTGAATTCACGTTTTCAAATAAAAAATGGCTTACGCTGGAGCAGATTAATGACAAAGACCTTGCGTTCGGTGATGAAGCCGGTGAGATCAGCCGAAATGCCCTGGGTTTCCATATTCCCGGCATGTTCGACAAGATCCTTGATATAGACACCTGTTATCTCCAGGAAGAACCATCCAACGCCCTCCGCAACGAGATCAGGAATTATGCGCTGGAAAACAAGCTTACTTTTTTTGACATCCGTGAACAGATCGGCCTTTTACGAAATGTGATCATCCGCAGCACTTCCACGGGTGAATGGATGGTGATCCTGTCGTTCTTTTATAACGACAAAGAAAATATTGAAAAGCTCCTTAACCATCTTTCAGAAAAATTCCCCCAGATCACATCGCTTCAATATGTGATCAACTCCAAAAAAAATGATACGATCGGTGACCTGGAAATAATCCTGTTTAAAGGGAATGACAGCATCTATGAAAGCATGGAAGGGCTGAAATTCAAGATCGGTCCTAAAAGCTTTTACCAGACGAATTCAGACCAGGCCTATGAGCTTTATAAAGTAACACGTGAACTTGCGGCAATAAAAGAAACGGATGTGGTGTATGACCTTTATACAGGCACCGGGACGATTGCCAACTTCGTGGCACACCAGGCAAAGAAGGTGGTGGGCGTGGAGTACGTTCCAGCAGCCATAGAGGATGCAAAGATAAATTCATCCATCAATAATATTACCAATACAGTTTTCTATGCAGGCGACATGAAGGATGTACTGAACGATGCTTTTATTACTGCAAACGGTAAACCGGATGTAATCATTACTGATCCCCCGAGGGCGGGAATGCATGAGGATGTCACCATCAAGATCCTGGAAATAGCACCTGCCCGCATTGTGTATGTGAGCTGCAACCCGGCAACACAGGCGCGCGATCTCCAGCTCCTGGATGCAAAATACAGGGTAACAAAAGTTCAGCCGGTAGATATGTTCCCTCAAACCCATCATGTTGAAAATGTGGTTTTGCTTGAATTAAAAAACTAAAACAGACTGACAGTGTGATGCGTTATTCAAATGCGATTTAAAAAACCTATAGTCCTCTTCCTTCTCCTGCTGCTCAGCTTCCTTACAAAGGCCCAGCAGGAAACAGTGATTATCGGACGTGTCACTGAAAAGGGCACGAATGCAGGGATTCCGTTTGTTAATATCTATTTTAAAGGAACCCTGATCGGGACGGTGACCGACTTTGATGGGAATTACACGATCAAAACACCAAGCCCGAAGGATTCGGTCTATGTTTCCCTCATCGGGTATAAATCAAAGGCAAAACCGGTAAAAAAAGGCCAGACACAAACGATCGACTTCCAGCTGAGTCCTGAAGCCTTAAATTTAAATACGATCGAAATAAGGCCTGGGATCAATCCCGCATTACGGATCATTAAGAATGCCCAGGACAATAAGTCAAAATATAACCGCGACAACCTCAACTCCGTTCAGTATATCAGCTATACCAAACAGGAAGCCGATGTGGACAACATTACTCCGAAGATGCGGAAATGGAGGCTGTTCAGGCCTTTTATATCCATGTGGGACAGCCTTGACGTACTTGCCGGGGAAGAAAGCAAAGCCAACCTGCCCGTAATGATGAGCGAAGTGATCTCCGAGATCTACTCCTATAAGGAAGCGGAAAAGAAAAGGGAAAATGTAGAAGCCGTAAAGATCAAATTTGTCGGGATGAAAGACGGCAGCGCAGTATCGCAGCTTACCGGCACCGATTTCCAGAATTATAATTTCGCCAACAATACGGTTGCGATCCAGGGAAAGGACATCCTCTCCCCTATCGCGGATAATGCCATGCTGTTTTACAATTATTACCTGGTGGACAGCGTGGTCATTGACAGCTTTAAATGCTATAAAGTGGATTGCCGTCCGAAGAACAAGAAGGATCTGGCTTACACGGGAACACTCTGGATCACGGACACAACCTTCGCAATAAAACAGCTTGACCTCGAGATTACACCGGATGCAAACGTGAACTGGATCGACCGTGCAAGGATCCAGGAAGTGCTGGTCCCGACCGAAGCAGGCCCATGGGTGCCGACACAAACAAGGACGATTGTTGACTACACGACTGTTACAAGCAAATTTGTAAGCATGGTGGTGCGGACCTATAATTCGAACCGGAACTTTGTAGTGAACAAACCTCAGATCAAAGAGTTCTACGAAACCACCACGGTGTATGCCGAAGATGCGCTCCTGAAAGATACCGCCTGGTGGAGGAACAACCGGCATGAAAAGCTGAGCAGGATGGAATCCAAGTCGTATGATATGATCGATACCGTACGCAGCATTCCTTTTATCAAACACGGTGCGAACATTTTATATTTTCTTTTTACAGGCTATAAGGACATTGGGCCCGTTAACATCGGCCATTACATGCAGCTCTACAGCCGCAATAAATATGAAGGCGACAAAGTGCGCCTTGGTTTTTACACCAATCAGAAATTCAGCAAGAACTGGACGATCAGGGGATATGGCGCATATGGCTTTCGCGACAGGGGATTTAAATACAGCCTAGGCGTGGAACGCATTATCTCCCGCTTTCCATGGAGCCTTGCAGGAATACAATACCGCGATGATATCGACCAGATCGGCCGGGATTTCAGCTCTTCAGGCAATATCAACCTCGGGCAGTCTTCCAATAACCTTTTTAATACTTTCTCCCAGATCAACTCCGTATCAAAGCTGGTGAGGAAGCAAGAAGCGCGGATCTGGTACATAAGGGAATTCCCCAGGGGGCTGCGCACGACACTGACCTTTCAGAATATAAAGACCAATCCTTTATTCCCCGTAGCGGTGGGAGACCAGTTCAATATCTTCCAGGAACGGAAATATTCGAGGACGGAAATTATTTTCAATGCCCGTTTTTCAGCGAAGGAGCGGTATGTACAGAACGGGAATGAACGCATCAGCTTTGGCAACAAAAAATCCCCGGTGATCTCGCTTACCTACCTTGCAGGATTAAAGCATGTGCTGGATGGTGATTTCAATTACCACAAAGTGGAAGGATCTGTGCAGCACAGGTTCCGTTTTGCAACGCTGGGCTACTCCAACGTAATGCTCAAGGCAGGAAAAATATTTTCGAAGATCCCTTATATCTTTCTCCAGATCCACCAGGGAAATGAAACTTACCTGTATGCGAACAATACATTTAACCAGATGAGTTATTTTGAATTTGTGAGCGACCAGTATGTGGAGCTTTTCTGGCAGCATCATTTCAGCGGGCTCCTGTTCAACCGGATCCCGCTCGTAAAAAAATACAATCTCCGCGAAGTGGTCGGGCTTAACGGTGCTTTCGGGACATTAAGCAAAATGAACCGGGAGTTCAATGCGAACAACAGTTTTACCGTGATGCGCGATGAGCCTTACCTGGAAGCTGATGTGGGAATAGAAAACATCTTCCAGGTGCTGAGGGTTGACTACGTGTACAGGCTTACCTACAATGATGCCTTGTACATGAGCAATTACCGCAAGGCGAATCCCGACAACAGGATCAGCAACTGGGGGATAAAAGTAGGACTTCATATTTCTTTTTAAGATGCAGGAATTCGACAATAAGTACTGGACAGAACGTTATATAAATGATGATGCTCCCTGGGATGCAGGAACTATAACGACTCCTCTGAAAGAGTATATTGATCAGCTGGAAGACAAGAAAATCAGCATTCTTATACCCGGTGCGGGGAATGCTTACGAAGCTGAATGTTTTTTCAATAAAGGGTTTAAGCAGGTGAGCGTCATCGACCTTTCAAAGGAACCGCTGGCCAATCTCAAACAAAGGCTCCCGGAATTCCCGGAGGAAAACCTGATTCATGGCAACTTCTTCGACCATCACAAAACGTATGATCTCATTATAGAACAAACCTTCTTCTGTGCAATTGATCCTTCACTCCGGCAGCGCTACGCAGAAAAAATGCATTCTCTTTTAAATCCCGGGGGTAAGCTGGCCGGGGTTCTCTTTAATGATAAGCTTAACAATGATAAACCTCCCTTTGGCGGAAGCCGGGAAGAATATGTTACGTACTTTGAAAAGTATTTTGAGCTCAAAACAGTTGAGCCCTGTTACAATTCAATAAAGCCGAGGGAAGGCAGGGAGTTGTTTGTCATTCTTATAAAGAAATAAAACTTATTTGACTCAATTCTATACTTATCTTCCTCGCAGTGTGTCATCCTGAGCGAAGCGAATGAATCTTCTTTCGGGTTACTCCATCATTTAAATAGAACGCAGATTTTCACAGATTTTTTATGTTGCTTAAAATATCTCTTTGACGCTTAGAGATAAAATATGATATTATATCGGAAAGGCTTTCACTCCTTTTCTCCGTTCCTCGGCTCCTTCGTGGGATTCTTAATTCATCGGAACATCAATGACCAGGATCTCCGAGCCCCCTTCTATTTCCATTGAGAACTTCTCTGTTTCCCATACACCGATGGCATCGCGCTTGCCCGCTTTTTGCCCGTTGATCGTCATTCCGCCTTCGATTACAAATACATACGCGCCATTGCCGGCATGCTGCATTGTGTATTCCTGCGTTGTGGCTGCAGCAAATTTTCCCAAAGAGAAATACGCATCCTGGTTGATCCACATGACATCTTCTGACCTCACCGGGGCAACCACTGTTTTGAACTTCCCTTCCTTGTCTGCAGCGGAAAATGTTTTCTGGTCGTAACGCGGCTTGATATTCCTTTCTTTCGGGAAGACCCAGATCTGCAGGAGGTTGATCGGCTCGGTGGCAGAATGGTTGTACTCCGAGTGATTAAGTCCCGCGCCTGCACTCATCGCCTGGATCTCATCAGGTTTAATCACGCCTATATTGCCCATACTGTCGCGGTGCTCAAGCGTACCGCTCAATGGGATTGTAACGATCTCCATGTTGTCGTGCGGATGCATCCCGAACCCTTTGCCGGGCGCTACGATATCATCATTTAAAACGCGCAAAAGCCCGAAGTGGACCTTTGCCGGGTCGTGATAGCTTGCAAAGCTGAACGAATGGTGCGCATTCAGCCAGCCATGATCCGCATGGCCGCGGTCATCTGAACTGTGAAAAACAGTTTTCATATCCGGTAAATTTTAAGTTTAATTCATTATTAATTTGGGCAGTTCATTGGAAACACTGTTGTGAAATGCCAGTTCTGTAATAATAGGGCTCATATAATCAACAAGAGGAAAAGTTGCCAGGATATCCATTACCTGCCGCTCTGATTCGGCAATGACAGTGACCCACAAAAAAGTCCTGTCGGCCGCAAGTGAATATTGCAGGATTTTTCCTTCATCCATCAATTTGTCTATGTGTGCACGCTGCTTCGGTATTAAAAGCACAAACTCTTCGGTCAACTCATTCGGGAGCTTTATAATAACCATATAGGGATTCATCTTTTCCTTCAATTTTAATTCAACAAAATATGCCGCATGCTTAATGTTCCATACTGCCAGCTCATATGAGGGAAATCAACTTTGTCTTTCCCGTTTCTTATCCCCATAAGGTATAACAAAGGAATAAAATGATCATCTGCAGGATGATTAATGCTGAAAAGCTCCTTATTCTTTTCCTTGATCTTTACAAGGGCTTCAGCATCATTTCTTAAGAACGCCTCTTTCACCAACTCATCAAATTTAAGGGCCCAGTCAAAAGGCGGACGGTTTTCATCTGAAAAATCGAGATATGAAAAGTTATGTGTCATATTCCCGCTTGCCAGGACGAGAACATTTTGTTCCCGGAGACTGGCAAGTTTTTTTGCGAACTCATAATGTTCCTCAAAAGACTTATTCATGTCCATGCTTAATTGAAGCACCCCAATGTTTTTTTCAGGAAATAAATGTACCAGCATACTCCATGCTCCGTGGTCAAGGCCGCGGGTTTCATCACGCTTTATCACTTCCCCGCTTAGCCCCTCCAGTACAGGGATGAGGTGCAAAGCCGCCCGCACAGGGTATTCCACATCAAACAGCTCCTGCGGGAACCCCCTGAAATCATGATAAGTACCCAGGGTTTCAGAAGATGTAACATACAGCCCGTCCGTTTCCCAATGCGCTGAAATCACCAGGACAGCGCTCACATCACTTAATTTCCTGCCCAATGCATTAAGGTCTTGTGTGTATTTATTTTCCGCTATCGCATTCATTGGGGAGCCGTGGCTGACAAATAATGCAGGTGTAATTTTACCGGGGACAGACATTTTACTAAAGTATTATATTATTTTTTTTTCAGAAAATTATTTTGGGGTCACCACTTCAATTTCTGCATGAAGTTTAACCTGTTTTCCCACCATGGCACCGCCTGCTTCGAGGAGTGTATTCCATGTCAGGCCAAAATCAAACCGGTCGATCGCACCTTCCAGCGTAAAGCCGGCCCTTATATTTCCCCAGGGGTCAATTACCTGTCCACCGTAATTCACTTTAAATTCAACCGGCCGGGTAATATTCCTGATGGTCATGTGGCCTTTCAGAACATAATCCTCTTCATTGATCCTTGTCATTGACTCTGAAACAAAATGGATCATCGGGAATTCCTGGGCATCAAAGAAATCCGCTGAACGCAGATGATTATCCCTGTCGGTAAGCTTTGTAGTAATGCTGTTCACATCAATTTCCAGTTCTATCTTTGCGTCCGTAAAATCCAGGCCCTGCGTTTCTACTGTCAGCCTGTAACTTTCAAATGAGCCTTTGGTCTGGCTGATGATCATGTGTTTCACCGCGAAATGGACGCTGGAATGTGCCGGGTCCAGGGACCATGTTTTAATTTCTTTTTTTTCTGCTGTTTTCATTTTTTTGATTTTTAATTATTTGTTATTACATTTAATGTATATACATACATTTTATTAAATTTTTTTATCCTCTCAGCTTGTCAAGCAGAAAATTGATCTGCTCCGCTTCTTTTTCTGTCAGGTTCTTTAATTCTTTTAAAAAAACCGTTTCCTGCTTATCAATCTCCGCCAGTAATTCCAAGCCTTTTTCCGTGATAATAACATTCACCGCACGCCTGTCTTCAGCACAGGTAGCGCGCTCCACCAGCTTTTTTGTCCGCAGCTTTTCAACAAGCCGTGAAGCATTGGAGTTTTTATCCAGCATCCTGTCGATCAGCAGGTTTACCGTTGCCGGCTTTGGGTGCTGGCCCCGGAGGATTCTTAAAAGATTGAACTGCTGTGAAGAGATCCCGAAAGGTTTGAGGTTGCAGGCATGTTTGGCACCCAGCCAGTTGCTCGTAAACAGGATGTTAATGAGCATCTTCTGGTACTCATTCTTAAACTTTGACTGCTTTATTTCCTTCCCTATTTCCATGACCTTATAATTACACTACAAAGATAAGCAAAAATTAAATACAAATACATTATATGTATATACATTTAATTTATTTAACAATTAATAAGGATTGCTTCCTTCAAGAAGTTGAGGAGGATCTGTTTGCTCCGGCCTGGAAACAATGGTAACCGGAAGGTACCTGGTTGTATAAGATGAGGAGAACCGGCTTCTTATCCTTCCATTATCAATATTACCGGACCTGTACTGCCTGGTGAGGCTTAAAACAGCCGGCCCGTCAGTGTATGTCTGATTCACCGGACATTTAATAAGATTCCCTTCCGTTTCGGTTAATAACTGTTTTTCATGTCCGTATTCATTAACTACAAAAGAAAGCTTAATATCTTCATTTTTCTTCCTGGCACGACCCCCGAAGCTGAATGCTATTTCAAAATTTTTGTTCAGTGTACTGATCGCAGGAAATGTTATTTTTCCAGGTGCTTCAATCCATTCAGAGAACCCTCCCCCTTTTCCGTCTTTGTATTTTACCAAAGCTCCTGTGATCAGTCCCTTAAAAGTGCAGGAATACGCGCTGTGTTTATTACATCTCAAGACAGAATCATTGAAAGAGATGCTGCTTCCATCCTCCAGCTCCACAGCATTGGGAGCCATGCTTATTTCGATCCCGTTGTCATTTTTTTCTTTCCGGATCTTGCGAAAGATTGCTGAGACGAATGTACTGTCCTTATTCTCATTATAATGACAAAAAAAAACCAGCGACAAGCTATCATCCTTCTGATCTGCGGGATTTTTATTTTCTTTTTTATCGCTTCCGCAGCTTTGCAGTGCAAATAGAACTATAAAAAACATACCGGAAAATATTCTCATATCATAATTTTAAATTATTAGCCGCCACCCAGGCTGTACTCCATGCATTTTGAAAATTGAACCCACCGGTCACCCCATCAACATCGACCACTTCACCAGCGAAAAACAATCCTTTCACCAGCTTGCTTTCCATGGTACCCAGGTCGATCTCCTTCAGGCTTAGCCCCCCGCAGGTAACAAACTCCTCTTTAAAGGTGGTCTTTCCCATGACTTTATATTCGTCATTCAGGATTACATTCACCAGCTGGTTCATATTCTTTTTAGAAAGATCAGCCCATCTTATCTCATCACTGATTCCTGCTTTCAGTACAAGAAATTCCCATAATCGTTTCGGCAGTTCAAGCGGACAGCTTGTAATTACAGCTTTTGCGGGATTATCATCTCGCTGGTTATTGAATTCGATCCTTAATTTTTCTTCAGTATGTTTCGGCAGCCAGCTGATCAGTGCCGTAAACCTGTAATCCTCCTCACTGAGCATCCTTGCTCCCCATGCCGATGCTTTGAGTATCGCAGGGCCGCTCATTCCCCAATGCGTGATCATCAGGGGCCCTTCTGTTTCCAGTCTTTTGCCTGCCACCCTTACCTTTGCAGAAGGAACCGCCACGCCCATCAAGTGTGTGATCGCGTCACCGGGAATATTAAACGTGAAGAGCGAAGGCACGGGGGGAACAATCGAATGCCCGAGCTTCCCGAGCCATGCATACGCCTCTTTCTTCGGGTTGCCCCCGGTAGCAATGATGATCCGCCCGCAGCGGAACTCACCTCCGCCTTTTATCGCAATTGTAAAGTCCTGCTCCCCGTTAACCAGGATCTCCTCCACATCGGCCCCCTGCTTTACAATCACCCCAGCTTTGCCGGCTTCCTCCAGCAGGCATTTTATTATCGTTTCTGAATTATCAGTCACCGGGAACATCCTGCCATCCGCTTCCGTTTTTAATTTCACCCCTTTGTCTTCAAACCATTTTACAGTATCATTCGTGCTGAACCGGCTGAAAACACTCCTCAGTTCCTTTTCCCCTCTCGGATAATTCTTTACAAGCAACCCATTATCAAAGCATGCATGCGTTACGTTACACCTGCCCCCACCTGAGACTCTTACTTTTGAAAGGAGCTTATTCGTTTTCTCAAGCAGGGTCACCCCGGCATCCGCATATAAACGCGCTGCATTCACCGCAGCAAAAAAGCCTGCGGCACCTCCGCCTATCACAACTATCTGTTTGGAATTCATCCTGATAAAAGTACCTTTTTTAATTCATTTTTTTGATTTCTCTCCTATTTACATTATGTTTGATATACAGAACAATTTAAACTGAAATCATGGGACTATTTGACAAAATAAAAGGGGAATTTGTTGACGTTATTGAATGGACGGACAGTTCAAACGATACAATGGTATGGCGTCATCCGCGTTATCAGAACGAGATCAAAATGGGTGCAAAGCTTACTGTCCGTGAATCGCAGGTAGCAGTGTTTGTCAATGAGGGACAGGTGGCGGATGAGTTCAGACCGGGATTATACACCCTGCAAACACAGAACATGCCCATAATGACCACGCTGAAAAGCTGGAAATTCGGGTTTAACAGCCCTTTTAAAGCGGAAGTATATTATGTAAATACAAAGCAGTTCACCAACCAGAAATGGGGAACAAAAAATCCCATCATGCTGCGTGATGCTGAATTCGGGCCTATCCGGCTCAGGGCGTTCGGAACTTATGCGCTTCGCGTGGTGGATGCTAAAAAATTCCTTAAAGAAATTGCAGGAACAGATGCGCATTTTACAACGGAAGAGATCACTGACCAGTTACGCAACCTCGTGGTCACACGGTTCACCGATGCGATCGCTGAAAGCAAGATCCCGGCCCTTGATCTCGCTTCCAATTATGATGAGCTTTCAAAATTTGTTGGCGCCAAAATCAACCCTGAATTTCAGGAACTCGGGATCGAGGTCACAAAGCTGCTCATCGAAAATATTTCACTGCCTCCGGAAGTAGAAGCAGCGCTTGATAAAAGGAGCAGCATGGGAATTATAGGGAACCTTGGGGCTTACACGCAGTTCCAGGCAGCGAATTCCATGGAGGCCGCTGCCGAAAACGGCAACAGCATTATGGGTGCCGGTGTGGGAATGGGAATGGGCTTCGGAATGGCAAACCAGATGGGGAACATGTTCAATCAAACTCAGTTCAATCCGAATCAAAATCACAACACACCTCCTCCGCCACCACCGGCAACGCAGTATTTCGTTGCAGCGAATGGAGCACAGACCGGGCCTTTTACAGAACAGGCTTTATCACAGATGATACAGCAGGGCACATTTAAAAAAGATTCACTTGTATGGAAGAACGGGATGCCTGCCTGGGCATCGGCTGAATCGGTTTCAGAGCTGGCGAAATTGTTTTCCGCTGTTCCACCTCCATTGCCTCCGCCAATGTAAATGAAAGAAGAGTTAAAAGTTTTTGTTACGCTTTTGACTTTCAATGCCCACTAAATTTAACGCTTAATGATTAAACTCTTTCCATGGAATTAGAAGAACCGATCCAGGCCACCTCCAGGGAGCTCGACTGCCGTGAATGCGGTGCATTGCTTAAATACGCCCCCGGAACCGCGCATCTTAAATGTGAATACTGCGGTTGTAAAAATGAGATCTCCGAAGCTTCGAACGCAACAATAGTTGAAGAGATCGACTTTGAGAAATTCCTTAATGAGAACAGCCCCGGTGTAGAAAAACAGGAAATAACAACTGTTAAGTGCAGCAACTGCGGGGCTTCATCGAGTCTTAAGCCAAATATCACTTCTGACAGCTGCCCTTTTTGTGCTTCCCCGATTGTGATTACCGGTGGCGGAACATCATCAAGCATCATCAAACCAAAATACCTTCTCCCTTTTAAAGTTGACCAGAAGTCTGCTTTTGCGGAATTCAGGAACTGGGTGAAAGGTTTATGGTTTGCGCCAAATGACCTTAAACAATATGTTGATAATGCAGAGAAACTGAACGGGATGTACATCCCTTACTGGACGTATGATTCCAAAACCGTCAGCTCCTATACAGGTCAGCGCGGTGATAATTATACCACAACGGAATCCTATACGATCACTGTAAACGGCCAGACTGAACACCGTACACGGACTGTAACAAAGATCCGCTGGAGCTTCGCAAGCGGAACTGTGTATAATGATTTTGATGATGTGCTTGTACTTGCGAGCAATTCACTTCCCGAGAAATACACAAATGCCCTGGAACCCTGGGATATGGAGAGCATCACTGATTACAACGACAAATACCTGAGCGGTTTCAGGACTGAAAGCTACCAGGTTGATGTAAAGACAGGTTTCGAAAAATCGAAACTTATCATGGATGCAGGGATCAGGAATTCCATCTGCAATGATATCGGGGGTGATCACCAGCGCATCACTTCAACGGATACGGTATATAATGATATAACTTTCAAACACATCCTGCTCCCGGTCTGGCTCAGCGCATACCGCTACAATAAAAAGGTTTACCGGTTCATGATCAACGGGAGGACCGGGGAAGTCCAGGGTGAGCGGCCTTACAGCGTTATAAAGATTGTTCTTGCAGTGCTTGGAGGGATCGCCCTCGGAATTGGTACTTACTATGGTATTATGATGTTCAACCATTAATAATCCGCATTCATTCCGGCTTTACTATGCTGTAGAAAACATTCCCCATTCAACTGGCAAGTACTTTGACTAGCTGCCTGTATGGAACAGTATAAAAAAAGCAATTCGGGCACAAGCGGTGTGGAATTCTACGAGATCGAAAAAGAGCACATTATTGTTCAGTTCGTAGATGGTTCAATCTATAAATACTCCTATGAAAGTGCCGGGGAATCTGCAATAGAGCACATGAAAGAGCTTGCTATAGCAGGTAAAGGCCTTACTACCTACATCAATCAATATGTTAAAGATAAGTACGAAGCGAAATTGAAAGAATCGGGATATTAACCCCTGTTCAGAAATCATTTTAAAATGCCCCGGGGAGGTACTGAAATAGCGGCAGGTGTTTTGCGGAATGAAATCCCTTTAGAAAACGGGAATTTGACTCTCATTTAAACCTATCTTTGAACCAAACATACTCTATGGAAATACCTGCGAATGTAAAAACAATTGACTGGGAAACCAGCATCATTTGGTTTGATGAGGATGGCATAATGTATTCGATGCCCAAACCCGGAGCAAAGCCCGAGGACCTCACCCGTGAACAGTCACAGAAGCGTCTTGATGATTTCAAAACGATGGTGGGCAATAAAAAGATCTGCATGATCCTGGAAACAAACAGCAATTCCAAGCCGCCAAAAAAAGAAGACCGAGATTTTATCGCGCAGCAGCTGGAAGATGTCACAAAGGCCATGGCACTCATCTCCACCTCACCTTTAAGCAGGATGATCGCTAATCTTTTTTTCGGATTAAAACCTCCAACCTATCCTGCAAAATTCTTCTCGAACGAGAAGGAAGCTAAAGAATGGATCAAACAATATTTGTAGGTGGAAGATCTCAGCAATAAATATAAACAGGATGAACGCATCGAGAAGATCTTTGCGCTTATACTCCATTATACCACTACCGGTGATTATTCTGCGCGTGCGGTGATCTCCGAGAAAGGCGATGAACTTGATGCAATAATTGCCGGGCTCAATACGCTTGGTGAGGAATTGCAGGCTTCAGGAAAAGCGGTAAAACAATTCCGTGAACGGATTGATGGCCTTATGCAGGTATTATTGCAATACACCCTTATGGATTTTACTGCCAAGGCAGAGATCACCGAGTCGGGGGATGAGCTTGATGCCATAGCGGTAGGATTGAATACACTTGCAGAAGAGCTCCAGGCAGCTAAAGATACGGAAATGCTGCATTCGAAAGAGCTTGAACAAAAAGCGGCTGAAGTTTCACGCCTGAATAAAAAAATGGAAAGAAATCTCCAGGAGCTGGAGATTGCAAATAAAGAGCTGGAAGCATTTACTTATTCTGTATCCCATGACCTTCGCTCCCCTCTTCGCGCCATTCACGGATATACCAAGATCCTTTCTGTTGATCTCGCGGATAAACTCGACAAGGATGGAAAAGACATGATGGAAGGGGTGATGAGAAATGCAAAAAAAATGGGGCAGCTCATCGATGACCTTCTTACTTTTTCGCGTACCGGTAAAAAAGAGCTTCAGAAACAAAAAATTGATATGACCGCTCTGGTGCGGAATATATTGGAAGAATTGAAAGGTTCTATTTTCGAAACAAAGGCAGAAGTTAAAGTACAGGACCTTCCTGCCGTGAATGCGGATCTGAACCTGGTTTCTCTCGTACTTACCAACCTTATCAATAATGCCGTTAAATATAGTTCGGCTGTAGAAAAACCGGTTGTGACGATTGGCGCAAATAAACGGAAAGAGGGTGTTGTGTATTTCGTGCAGGACAATGGTGTTGGGTTTGACATGCAGTATTATGACAAACTCTTCGGAGTTTTTCAGCGTCTCCATTCAGCGGAAGAATTTGAAGGCACCGGTGTGGGGCTGGCCCTTGTTAAACGGATAGTAACAAGGCACGGAGGAAAAGTATGGGCAGAAGCCAAGCCGGGAGAAGGGGCAACATTTTATTTTACACTAGAGTAATCACTTAAAATTTATAACATGACTGGAGAACTGGAGATAATATTAGTAGAGGACAATCTTGATGATGCCGCTCTCGTAATTCGTGCATTAAAAAAGAATAATCTCGCGAATAAGCTCGTACACCTGAAAGACGGGGCTGAAGCCCTGAACTTTATTTTTGGGGACAATACGACCGAACAAATGGAGATGGCAGCTAAGGCCCCAAGGGTAATGCTTCTCGATCTTAAAATGCCAAAGATAAATGGCATGGAGGTCCTGGCAAAGATCAAAGGCGATGTGCGCACAAAAGCAATTCCCGTGGTTGTGCTTACTTCTTCGGCTGAAGATCCTGATATTAAACGTTGTTATGACCTTGGGGCAAACAGCTATATCGTTAAGCCGGTTGAATTCGATAATTTCACAAAAGCTGTTTCAGATCTTGGGATGTACTGGCTGATCCTTAATCATCCTGTGCAGGGAACGGTGTAACAATTACCCGAACATCTTCCCCGGATTAAGGATGTTCTGCGGGTCAAAAACCTTTTTGATCGAACGTTGGATGTCCAGCGCTTTCCGGGAAAAAACAATACTCATATATTCCTGTTGCACTAAACCAATTCCATGCTCACCGCTGATAGTCCCTCCCAGCTCTTTGCATAAACTGAAGATCTCCGCTATCGCCTTTTTGATATAATCACCATCCCACTGCTCATTGCTGAGGTCGCCTTTGATCAGCCGGATATGCAGGTTTCCGTCACCTGCATGACCATAACATACGGTTTTAAACGCATACTTTTCTCCAACCGCCTTCACGCCCTTTACCAGCCTGGGAAGCTCTGCACGCGGAACAACCGTATCCTGTTCTTTGCTTACAGCATTGTTCTTTACGGCTTCATTGATGCCCCTCCGTAAACGCCACAGCTCATTTTTCTGTGCCGCACTGTCGGCAAAAAGCACATCGGCAGTATCATACTTTGCCATCAGCTCTGCTATTGCCTCCATCGCTTTCATCAGCACCTCCGGATCATTCCCGTCCACTTCGATCAGCAGATGCGCTTCAATATCATTTTCGAGTTTAACCACGCTGCTCTGGACATACCTGCTCACCCAGTCAAGCGCGTCACGTTCCATCAATTCAAGGGCGCTGGGAGTAAAGCCGGCCCGAAACACTTCACTTACTGCGGCACAGGCTTCATCAAGGCTCCTGAAAGGTACCAGCATGAGAAGATCATATTTAGGATGTGGAAGTAATTTAACTGTTATTTTGGTTACTATTCCAAGTGTGCCTTCACTCCCTACCATCAGCTGCGTCAGGTTGTAGCCGGTGGAATTCTTTAATGTGTTGGCGCCTGTACTGATGATTTCACCGGTAGGAAGCACAACTTCAAGGTTCAGGATATAATCTTTGGTTGTTCCGTATTTTACGCATTTCGGGCCCCCGCTGCTTTCAGCAACATTCCCGCCAAGGAAACAGCTTCCTTTGCTTGCAGGGTCAGGCGGATAGAACAACCCTTTTTCAGCCACTGCATTTTTAAAGACCTCATTGATCACTCCGGGCTCAACAGTTGCCTGGAGATTCCTTTCATCGATCCCGAGGATCGAATTAAAACGTTCCATGGAAAGAATGATCCCGCCATGTACCGGCAGTGCGCCTCCGCTTAACCCCGTTCCCGCGCCCCTGGCTGTTACCGGGACCAGGTATTTATTGGCGAATTTCAGGATCGCGGAAATCTCTTCAGCAGTCCTCGGTTTAACAACCACTTCAGGAAGAAAGAGCAGATCTTCTGTTTCATCATGGCCGTAATCAGAAAGGACTTCGGAATTAACAGACACAAATTCTTCTGAAAGGATATTCTTAAGTTCAATTAAATTACCAGGAGTGATCTTATTATAGCCCATGTTACGATATATGGCTGCAAAACTACAATTTATGGCGGTATCTAACCAGGTCCGGCATAAAAAAGCCGGGAGATGAGATCCCCCGGCCTGCACTCTGTTCAAACTCCTACATGTGTCGAAGCTCCGTGTTTTTCTTTCTTGGAAGGATATTAAACTGGATCCCGTATGATGGTACAAAGGTCCAGCCCTTCAGCTGCACTTCACCGCCACCAAGCAGCGGATATGTGCCGTATTTCTGGTAATAAGTTGAAATACCGGCATTGAAATAAATAAATTTATATCCGGCTTTAATATGAATGAATGAACCGTACGAACCGTAATTGTTCTTCGCATTCAAAGGGGCAAGCATCCGCTGGACTCCCTCATTGTCACGCAGGTAAACATTCACCGGGTCCACATTATACTTTATAAAGCTATGAGTATAGATTACACCGAATGAAATAGCACCGAATTTTTCTTCCGGTCCGAATGACTTACTAAAAATCAATGGTACGGCAATGTCCTTTCTTGACATATTAAGATTAAAGACACGTTTCAGCTGATCGAATTTCTTATCGCCAAAACCATAATTCTGCCAGCCGTACTGAACACCGATACTTCCGTACATTCCTTTATAATCAGAATACTGGTAAGTGCTGTTCGAACCAAGGAACTGGTAACGGGCATCAATAGTGTGTGCCTTCCCGGAATACCTGTAACCGATATCCGTATTGAAACCAATCCCGTAACGCAGGTAAAAATCGGCCTTGTATCCTATCGGGTCAAGACAATAAGCTATCGCTGCCGCATTCAGGTGTTCAAGACCTTTATCCCAGTGGAAAGTATCCTTGTCCGCAATGTTCTTAAATTCTTTTACACCTTCAATCGACTCTGTAATTGGCGAGGTGGAAACGTTCACAGAATAATGGGTACCAAAACGCACCTGGTTCTTGGTAACCACCTTACCTGAATTGATCACAGATTTTGGCGGACTGCAGGCGTAAATAAGACTCATGGGGATCAGAAGCATTCCCAGCTTCCGCAAGTTGTTGTTTTTCATTTTCTAGTTTTCTCCGGGTTTATCCGTTCCGGCCGGGGTCTGACAGGATTTATGATCAATAGTTTAACGGGTACAGAAAATAATAACGTTTTTACTTGACAAGTATTGTATTAATACAATATCTTTGTGATATCAAAATAATATCAAACAAACCAACGCTATGATCACCGAAAAAAATTTAAACCCAGTTTCCGGATACGGAATACTTGCGGTTAGTGCCCTGCTTCTTGGTGGAGCAGTGTTCAGTATGATCTCTTCTTATATTTTGCCCGGGATCATCCTCATGCTTATTTTCACATTCCTTCTTATTGGGCTCGTCATCGTTAATCCGAATGAAGCGGTGGTCTGTACGCTTTTCGGGGATTATACAGGAACTGTCAAGAAAAACGGTTTTAACTGGGTGAACCCTTTTTATCTTAAGAAAAAGATTTCCCTTCGTGCGCGGAACCACAATGGCCAGTCCCTTAAAGTGAATGACAATATTGGTAACCCGATCGAGATCGCGGCTGTGATCGTATGGCAGGTGGAAGATACGGCAAAGGCTGTTTTCGAGGTAAATGACTACAACCAGTATGTTGCCATCCAGAGTGAGGCGGCAGTGCGCCACCTCGCAGGGTTGTATCCGTATGACGATTTTAACGAACAGGGGGCCGTCCAGATCACGTTAAGGGGCGGTGCGGATATCGTAAGCGAATTCCTGGAAAAGGAATTAAATGAAAGGCTTTCACCTGCCGGCATTAAAGTCATTGAAGCCCGCATCAGCCATCTCGCATATGCTGCGGAAATTGCCGGTGCGATGCTCCGGAGGCAACAGGCTTCTGCAGTTGTTGCAGCCAGGAGGCTGATCGTGGAAGGCGCTGTGGGAATGGTGGAAATGGCGCTCGCCAAACTTTCCGAAAGAGAGATCGTTCACCTGGATGAAGAGCGGAAGGCAGCGATGGTGAGCAACCTTCTTGTGGTGCTATGCGGTGACAAGGATGCCAGCCCGGTTATTAACACCGGTACATTACATAATTAATATTTCCGCAGGTGGCCGATAAAAAAGCATTTGTATTAAGGATCAACCCCGAAACGCTCAAGGAACTCGAGCGTTGGGCGGACAGTGAATTCCGGAGCGTTAACGGGCAGATTGAATACCTGCTGATGAAGGCGCTCAAAGAAAGCGGTCGCAGTAAAAATGAAACAAAAAATCCTGAAAAAAAATCCTGAGTCATCAGGATTTTTTTTGCCCGGCTCTTACCTTATCATTGAAAACCGCCATTCATCATATATGGAATGTGGATGAAATTTATTTTGCTATTTTCGTACCCGTTCATCAATCCAGAGCAAATATCCATGAAACAACTATCGGTCCTCTCCATCTCCTTATTGTTATGCGGAAGCATTAATGCACAGAAAAAGAATATCACTCTTGAAGATATCTGGAAAAGCGGAACTTTCAGATCAAACGGGGTTTACGGGCTCGCCAGCATGAATGACGGGGTGCATTACAGTGCTTTCGGAAATGATGAGAAGGATGCTTTCATCCTGCGTTACGAATATTCTAAAATTTCCAAACCGGATACACTTTTAAAGGAAAGCCAGCTGAAAGTGGATGGCAAAGCAATTTCTATTGATAATTATTCTTTCAGCCCGGATGAAACGAAGCTCCTGATCTCTTCCGAAACAGAACAGATTTACCGCCACTCTACGCGCGAGAACTATTATGTGTATGATATAAAAACAAAAAAGACCATCCCGGTTACAACAGGCGACAAGCAAATGTATGGCGCCTTCTCCCCTGACGGCAGTAAGGTTTCTTTTGTCCGCGGAAACAATATTTTTATCAGGGACATTGCAGGCGGCAAAGAAACGCAGGTAACCACTGATGGCAAATGGAACAGTATTATCAATGGAGCAACGGACTGGGTGCATGAAGAGGAATTTGCATTTTCTGTGGCATATGAATGGAGCCCTGATAGCAAAAAAATTGCGTATTACAAGTTTGACGAAAGCAATGTGAAGGAATTCTCGTTCAATGAATTCAACAACCAGTTATACCCTACTGAATATAAATTTAAATACCCTAAGGCCGGGGAAGCTAATTCTGTGGTGACCATACATACCTATGACCTGGCCAGCGGAACGGACAAATTAATGGATATCGGCAAGGAAACAGACCAGTATATCCCGCGCATAAAATGGTCAACCGACCCCAACCAGCTTTCCATTGTACGCATGAACCGCCACCAGAACAAGCTTGACCTGTTAATGGCAGACGCGGCTTCGGGTACAACCAAAGTCATTTATACGGAAACGAATGACAAGTTTATTGACATTCATGAAGGGGAAGGCGACTATGTTTATTTCACTGCAGATGGAAAAAACTTCATTATTCAATCGGAAAAAGACGGGTTTAACCACCTGTATCTTTATGATCTCAGCGGTAAGCTGGTGAACCAGGTCACAAAAGGGAACTGGGATGTTGTTGCTTTCAAGGGAATTGATGAAAAGACAAAGACCTTATTCTACACCGCCTCTGAAACCACTGCTACAGAAAAAGATATTTATTCCGTAAAACTGGATGGCAGCGGAAAGAAGAAAGTCTCTTCAGAAAAAGGAACGCATTCCCCTGAGTTCAGCAAAGGGATGAAATATTATATCGATGTCTTTTCTGATGCCAATACTCCCCCGGTAACGTCTATTATAAGTGCGGAAGGGAAGCAGGTACGTGTCCTTGAAAACAATGCAGCCCTTGCCGGAAAGATCAAAGAATTCAATGTAAGCCCGAAAGAGCTCTTCATGTTCAAGACATCGGAAGGTGTTGCATTAAATGCCTGGATGATCAAGCCGGGTAATTTTGATCAGAATAAGAAATACCCTGTTTTCCTGACTTTTTATGGCGGTCCGGGAAGGAATATGGTGAACAATGCGTTTGACGGCAGGGATTACTACTGGCACCAGATGCTTGCACAGAAGGGATACATTGTGATGTGTGTTGACAACCGGGGAACGATGTACCGTGGTGCAGAATTTAAAAAATCCACGTATAAGCAGCTTGGTAAACTGGAAGTGGCTGATCAGATAGAAGCAGCAAAGTACCTGGCCACCCTATCATTTGTTGACAAATCAAGGATCGGCACATTCGGCTGGAGCTATGGCGGTTACCTGAGCTCACTGTGCATTACAAAAGGCGCGGATTATTTCAAGACTGCAATTGCTGTTGCACCTGTAACCAACTGGCGTTATTATGATAATATCTACACGGAGAGATTTATGTCATTACCACAGGAAAATGCCAGCGGGTATGACGATAACTCACCGATCAACCATGTGAACCTCCTTAAAGGAAAGTATCTCCTGATCCATGGAAGCGGTGATGATAATGTGCATGTCCAGAACAGCATGGAAATGATCAATGCGCTGGTTGCGGCCAACAAGCAGTTCGACCTTTTTATATATCCCGATAAAAACCACAGCATTTACGGGGGCAACACACGACTGCACCTCTATAACAAGATGACGGACTTCATCCTGAACAATCTTTAAGCAACAAGATCATAAGCGCCCTGTTAATCCGGGGCGCTTTTCATATCTGCCCGGACGTTCCGTGCCTCAGCATTATAATTCATTATTTTACTTATATTCGCAACATTCATTCAAAAACTAAAATCACTTATGTCAACAGAAACAGCTAAAACAGGACACCCGAAAGGATTATGGGTTTTATTCGGTACGGAAATGTGGGAAAGGTTCAACTTTTACG
Organism: Bacteroidia bacterium; assembly: GCA_036386835.1. Taxonomy (GTDB): domain Bacteria; phylum Bacteroidota; class Bacteroidia; order 2-12-FULL-35-15; family 2-12-FULL-35-15; genus 2-12-FULL-35-15. The sequence continues at coordinate 75,303 of DASVUX010000027.1, read as the reverse complement.
GAATGCGTGCCCTGTTAACTTTATTCCTTGTCAACTCCCTGCTAATGAAAGAGGAAGACGCTTCACTGATTTACGGAGGCTTTCTTGGTCTATGTTATTTAACACCGATGCTGGGCGGATTTGTATCCGACCGTTTTTTCGGAAACAGGAACTGTATCTTATTGGGCGGCTTGATGATGGCGGTTGGGCAAATATTCCTGTTTGCCAGTGCAAGCGTATTTTCCAGTAATTTAAGCATGGCCACCACGCTGATGTGGATCGCTTTGGGAATTATCATTTTCGGAAACGGTTTCTTCAAACCGAACATCTCCAGCATGGTAGGAAGCTTATATCCTAAGCAGGAAAAGAGCAAACTCGATTCAGCATTCACTATTTTTTACATGGGTATAAACCTGGGCGCTTTCCTTGGTCAGCTTATCTGCCCGATATTAGGGGATGTGAAGGACAGTGGCGGCATCCGCGACATCCACGCGTTCAAATGGGGCTTTCTTGCAGCAGCCATTGCGATGATCATCGGTACCGTGATCTTCTTTATTCTTAAGAACAAGTATGTAGTTACACCTGAAGGGAAACCGCTGGGTGGCCTGCCTTCTAAAAATGATGCTTCCGATTTTGAGGAAGGTGAGATCCAGAAAGCGGTTTTCAGCACAAAATCACTTATTGTTGCCGGGATTTCATTCATTGTACTATTCTTCGGGATCCAGTACTGCATCTCCGGAACCAACGTGGTTAAAACGATCATATACCCTATTATTTACGCCAGCGGTATTACACTTGCAGGCCTTATTATTTCCGATTCCTCTTTAACGAAAATCGAAAGAGACAGGATCATTGTTATTTACATTGTAGCATTCTTCGTAATCTTCTTTTGGGCTGCCTTTGAACAGGCAGGATCTTCGCTGACGTTTATAGCGGATAACCAGACCGACAGGAGTTTCTTCGGATGGCAGATGCCGGCATCCATGGTGCAGATCTTCAACGGGTTGTTCGTGGTAGCTTTTGCTGTGCCGTTCAGTATGCTTTGGGATAAACTGAGGGAAAAAGGCAGGGAGCCGATCTCACCGGTAAAGCAGGCAATCGGGTTAGCGCTCATCGCAATCAGTTATTTTATTATCGCCCATAATGTAAAAGATCTTGGAAACAGCGGCCTGCTTGCATTAAAATGGCTGATCCTGTTATATCTTATCCAGACAGCTGCAGAGCTTTGCCTTTCCCCTATCGGGTTATCACTTGTTGGTAAATTATCACCGAAACGTTTCGCTTCCTTATTATACGGTGTGTTCTTCCTTTCCAATGCGGCAGGATATGCACTTGCAGGAACTTTAGGTTCTATTCTTCCTTCAACAGGTGATAAATTCATCAAGGCGGAAAAACTCGGGATTGACCTCCAGGGCGTTCTCGACAAGCGGATCACTCCAACCCAGGAACAACTTGATCTTTTATCACAAAATCAGATCAGTGCGGAAAACCCTGTGTTTGTAGGATTTGAGATCCACAACCTCTTTGAGTTCTTTATGGTGTTCGTGGTACTTACCGGGCTGGCTGCGGTAATCCTCTTCTTATTAAGACCGCTGCTGAAACGGATGATGCACGGTGTGAATTAAAACACATATTCAAAAGCCTCCTGAACGGAGGCTTTTTTTTGACCTTTTTCTTTACTGAAAACTTATTCTTATCTTTACTTAACTGAAATTGAATATGATCAAAAAGGTTTTTATCGCTTTGGGTATCGCAACGCTCATCGTTATTGCGCAGAGTTTTATTTCATCTATACAGGCCACAGCGGATGAACACGGCCCGGTCCAGTGGTACTCATTCCGTGAAGCTGTTGAACTTCAGAAAAAAGTTCCGAAACCTATCATGGTTGATGTTTATACCCAGTGGTGCGGCCCCTGCAAAATGATGAGCAAGAATACATTCGGGAATCCCCAGATTGCGAAGTACCTGAATGAGAATTTCTACCCTGTTAAATTTGATGCTGAAACCTTTGACAGTGTAAGCTTTAACGGTTATACCTTTAAGAATAAGAATGCACCCGGCACCCACAGGCCTGTACATGATTTCGCAATTTCAATCCTTGACGGAAAACTTGTATATCCCTCCATTGTTTTCCTGAATGAACAGATCCAGAGAGTACAGGTGGTAACAGGTTATTACCAGGCTGCCCAGTTTGAACCTTTAATGAAATTCTTTGGCAGCGGTAAATATAAGGATACGAGTTACGAAGACTATCAGAAGACATTCGTACCTGAAATAAAATAGGGTGTTTTACGTTATTTAAAGGCACGAATAACCTTTTTAGAACATTAACCGTATAAAAGAACACTTTTATTATATTCCAATTAGTATATGAAAACAACAGTTGAGATGGTAAACCTGAAATCGAAAATCCTACAGGTACTCGAAATGAAGAAGTTTACCTATTCCGATATGGCTTCTTATCTTAATATATCAGAAGCAGACCTTGATTATGCCCTTGAAAACAATACGCTTGAAATCAGGACTTTAGAGCTCATTTCCAAAGAATTGCGTATTCCTCTTTACAGCTTTTTCCGTGAAAATTTTGAAGGCTTTGATTTTGAAAAAGAACCTTATTACAATGTAAATATCTGGAGTAAGGAAGAAAGCAAATTTACACTTGAGCTAAAAGCGTTAAGACAAGAGATCGAACAGCTGCGCATCGATATGCGGAACAAAGATCTCCTCATTGATGCACTTGAAGCCCAGATCGCTAAAAGTTAAAGCATTGCCTGTCAGATCATCTTTTAAAACCGTAATAATTAGAAAGTGAATCCACCGCTAAATGGTGGATTTTCTGTATTTTCACATTACAGAAAACACTCCACATGACAAACGAGGAAAAGATCAATCTGATCGGACAGAAGATGCTGATCCTGTCGAACAACCTTGACAAGTACAAAACAGAACTCGAGCAACTGCGCGAACAGCTAGCGGCACTCCAGGGAAATACAAGCCTCTCCCCTCTTCAGGAAAAACCGGAAACTGTAATCCCGATTAATGCAATATCAACTGAACCGCTCAGGGACAAACCGGAGAAAAACCTTATACCGGAAACCACCCCATTTACAGAGGCCACAGTAACGCAAGTTCGGCCTGGCACGAAAGTAAGCCAGCCATCCGCTTTTAATTTCGAGGAATTCATTGGCGGTAAACTGATCAGCATTATTGGGATTGTTGTCCTGGTGATCGGCTTATCCATAGGTGTCAAATATGCGATCGACCGGGATATGATCACACCGCTTACGCGGATCGTCCTTGCTTATACTGCAGGCGCTATTCTCCTTGGTATTGCCTTAAAGCTGAAAGAGAATTATAAGGCATTCAGCGCAGTGTTACTTAGCGGTGCAATGGCCTCGATGTACTTCACAACCTTTGCCGCTTACAGCATGTATAGCCTTTTCCCGCAGCTGGCGGCCTTTGCCATAATGGTCATATTCACAGCATTTACCGTTTTCGCGGCCACCATGTACGGGCTTGAGATCATTGGAATCATCGGATTGGTCGGTGCTTACGCAGTACCGGTCCTGTTGAGTGATGGTGGCGGAAAAATCCATATTATGTTTAGTTACATGCTGATCATAAATGCTGGGATCCTTTTCCTATCTTTTAAAAGATACTGGCAGGTACTTAACCACATTGCTTTTGGACTTTCCTGGCTGATCGTAGGCGGATGGGTGATCGCAAAATATGATCATACGGTTCACTTTTCCATGGTTATGCTTTTCAGCTTCCTGTTCTTTATCATCTTTTACATCAGCAATATGTCGTACAAGATTATTAAGCATGAGAAGTTCGGTGTTATAGATGTAATAAGATTACTCAGCAATAGTTTTATTTTCTTCGCCATCGGTTACGGGATAATGAACAACGAAGAACACAGGGATTATCTCGGGCTCTTCACACTTGCAAATGCCCTTATACACCTTGTATTCAGTTATATTGTCTTCCGGAACAAATTGCTCGACCGTAAGCTGTTTTACCTGCTGATCGCCATGGTACTGACGTTTATCACCATCGCTGTTCCGGTGCAGCTGGAAGGTAACTGGGTAACGCTTTTCTGGAGTGCCGAGGCAGCGCTGTTATTTATAATCGGAAGATATAAATCCGTCAGGTTTTACGAATGGCTTGGTGCGATCATGATCACCCTTTCAGTATTCAGTCTTATGGATGATTGGGGCGATACGTATTATAATTCTTATTACGGTGACCTGTTGTTTAAATACTGGACACCTTTCCTGAATGTTCATCTACTGACTTCACTGATCTTTCTTACAGCGCTTGCATCCATGACGTATGTGCATTTCAAAAAAGCCATTACCAGCGGGGAACGCAGCGCTTATAAGATTTATCGTTGTATAGATTATCTTTTCCCTTCACTGTTATTTACATTCACTTACCTGGCCTTCGGGAATGAGATCAGCACCTTCTTTAAAGTTAAGTTTGAACAGTCCATGCTGACCGTGCCCTCCGATTACGGTGGCACAACAGAAGTATACGATTACAGCTGGCATTCCTTGCAGGGGACCGCTTCCGGGATCTACAGCCTGTTCTATATGACAATTGCGACCTGGGTGACTATAAAAAAATGGCATCTGCCCTTAATAGAATGGATCATCTTCTCACTTAACATGCTCTGTCTCTTTATCTTTATTACAGGCGGTCTTCAAATGCTTGGAGACCTGAGAACAGAGTATCTTACACAGGAAAACTCAAAATACTACCTGATCAGTGGGATTAACCTCGCTTACCGTTATATCTGCTTTGCCCTTTGCGGGGTGTTAATGTTCCTCACTCACCGCTTGCTTCAAAAGCAAAACTTTAACAGGTTTGGCGTTGTACGGCTTTATAATGGGTGCATTGTGCACTTTTTCATCCTGGTAATGCTAAGCAGTGAGGTGATAAATATTGACATATTAAACAATTATGACTTAAGGAGTGAATATTACAGGGGAAGCAATGCGGCTTACAAGCTTGGGCTTACAGGCTTGTGGACAATTTATTCATTCATCCTGATCGCGTGGGGGATCTTTAAAGCAAACAGGCTGATGCGTATCTCTGCGATTTCGTTATTCGGGCTTACACTGGTAAAGCTGGTAACATTCGATACATGGGACCTGTCAACAGGCTATAAGATCATCGCATTTATCCTTCTTGGAGTGATTCTCCTGATAGTGGCGTTTCTTTACCAGAAATTCAAGACACTTATATTCGGAGAAGATTCGCCCTTGCCTGAAGAACCCTTTAAAAACAATTAACATTGAGCATGAAAAACCTCTTTTTATTTATTTTAGTTCTGCTGTATTTAAATTGTCCGGCACAATTTAGCACGTATAATTTTACCCGGAAGATACCTAAGCCGGCAACCGCGGGCTTTTATGCAATACCTGTTACACCGGATGTAGTTTCCGGATCTGCTTCGGGTTTATCAGACCTCCGCCTCTATGATTTAGCTAAAGACACTGCAGAGATTCCGTACCTCACTGAATTTACAGGTGATAAAACCGAGGAAAAAGCCATTAGCTTCGAGCTTATCAATGACGTAACGAAGTTGAAATGCTGTTCTTTTCTCACATTGAAAATGGACCGGCACAGAAGCATTAACATGATCAGCCTGGAAGTGGCGGAAAACAATTTCGATAAGATCATTACGCTTGAAGGCAGCAACGATAATAAAGAGTGGTTCACTATAAAGGAACATTTAAGGATTGTTGGGTTCGAGAATGCAACAACCGACTTTCGCTCCACCACTGTGTCCTTCCCTTCTTCAGAATATAATTATTTCAGGTTACGGTTTGATGATGACAGCAGTCCCAGGATCACCGTTACCAATGCCTTCGCTTTCGAAAACAGTACTATAAAAGGAGAGTATGATGAGATCAGGGCAGGCAGGATCTCCGGGGCTGAGAATAAGAAAAACAAAACTTCGGAAACGATCATTGAGCTCCCGGGAAATTATATCCTGGACCATATTAAAATAGGGACGGAAGAAAAAGAGGACTTCTATCGTAATATCAATATATACAGGTCGGCAGGCACCTTTAAGACCCCCAAAGGGGAGATAGATTCATGGGTAATTATTAATTCAGGGGTAATTACCTCGGACGCGGACAATATTTTCAGCCTGCACAATGCGCAGGCAAAGAAACTGAAGATAGAAGTGATCAATAATGATAACCGGCCGATTACCTTAAACAACGTGCGGTTATTTTCTGAAAAGATCAGGCTGGTGACTAAGCTCCCTGTTAGTGATGACATTTACCTGGCTTATGGTAAGAAGGACGATCCGGCCCCTGTTTACGACCTGGTGCATTTCAGGGACAAGATCCCGGCTGAGCTGGAAATCCTGAACCCGGAAAAAGAAGAGATCAATATACCTGTTAAAGCTGCAGCTGCGGCAAGTCCTTTTATTAAGAATAAAATGTGGCTTTGGGCAATTATGGGCCTGGTGATTCTGCTGATCGGATATTTTGCGCTAAGTATGATAAAGAAAGAGAAACCAGAAAATTAAAGCTTCAGACCGACTACAAGAATATCATCAACCTGGTCGAGCTCCCCTTTCCAGTCATTCACGAAATTTTCAATAACAGCCTTCTGCTCTATCATGTGCTTAAAGCGAAGTGAGGCAATAAAATTCCTGAACCTGCTTTTCATCAGCTTCTTATCCTTTTCCCCGCCAAACTGGTCCAGGATCCCGTCTGTAAAAAGATAGATCATGTCGCCTGGTTCTGTTTTTATCTTATGCGTTTTGTATGAACTGGAATCCGATTCCCGTAAACCACCGATGGACAGCTTGGTTGCTTTGATTTCCTGCAGCCCTGACTGGTGCATGATCCACATCGGCCTGTTTGCCCCTGAGAATTCAATTGCCCCTGTAGTAAGGTCTATGCTGCAAAGCGCCACATCCATTCCATCCTTCTCGTTACTTTGCTTGAAGAACCTTGAGATCCCGTAATTGAGATTATAAAGGATCTCTGCCGGCTTGGTGATATGCTTTTCGTTAACTATTTTATTCAGGAGGCTGGTCCCTACCACGCTCATCAGCGCACCCGGCACTCCGTGCCCGGTACAGTCAGCTACAGCCATGATTAAATGATTATTGCACTTCTCGAACCAGTAAAAATCACCGCTAACGATGTCCTTGGCCTGGCTAAAAATAAACCAGTCGGCCACCATTTTGTCCAGCCGTTCAGGTTCAGGAAGCATGGCCTCCTGGAGCCTGCGGGCGTATATTATACTATCCGTGATGCTTTTATTCTTCTCTTCTATTTCCCTGAATGCATTTCTCAGCTGACGGTGCAGCTCTTCGATGGTTTCCTTTTCCCTTTTCATTACATTCCCTGCGAGGATCTTGTTCACGGCTTCAGGGAGACGTTTTAGTGAGCTTTTCAGAATATAATCATCTACTCCCGCTTTCATACAGGACACCGCGAACTCTTCGGATACAGAACCAGTTACGAGAATAAAAGGAATGTTGTAATTCTCATTTACAATGGCAAAAGCTTCCAGGGAATTGAAAGAAGGAAGAGAATGATCGGAAAGGATGATATCAGGTTCGAAATTGTTGAGGGCAATAATGAAGTTTTCCCTTGATTCAACAGTATGCATGGTGAACAGCATTCCTGACATACTTAATTCCCGGTGAATAAGCTCCACGTCAGCGGCATTATCTTCAAGCAATAATATTTTAACCTGCTTTTTCATAACTTCCGGGAGGTATCAATGCGGGAGTAATAAAAAACATTAAAATTTTATGCCCGTGACAGACCGATCATGCCGGAAAATTCAACAGTACAGTGGTACCAATGCGCTCTAAGCTGCTGAGACTGATGTTCCCTCCGAGCTTTTCGGTGCCGATCTTGGCAAGATAAAGCCCCAGGCCGCTTCCATCGGACTCATTATTAGCCCGGTAGAACATATCGAATACTTTTTCACGGAGCTCTTCCTTGATGCCGTTACCGTTGTCGATAATTGATATTGAAGCGCCTGACTGCGAAGCTTTTAACTTGATAATCACATAGCTTCCTGCTATTGAATAGTTATGAAATTTCACCGCATTATCGATGATCCGCTTCAGCACCATTTTGAGTACCAGCTTATCGCTGAAAAAAGGGGCTGTTAATTCGCTTTCGATCAGGAATTTGATCCCGGCCAGGTTCCTGTAGGGGAAAAGAATCTCCTCGCATATGGAGACGAGGTCTATTTCCTGCTTATTCAGGTTCATATCACGGATTCCAAGTGTTTCTATCAGGTCAATTACGATCTTGTCAAGCCTTTCTGCGCTGGTATCCATAAGGCCGATAACCTTTGAAAGCTGGTTGGTATCCTTTTCAAATTTTGCCAGGTTGATCAGCCCCCGCATCGAGCTAAGCGGTCCCCGCAGATCATGTGAAGCCCGATAAATAAAGGTTTTTAGCTCGTGGTTCAGTTCGGTTACTTTTAGCAGGTGCTGCTCGCCTTCCAGTTCCGCTTTCTTCTTCAGATGGGCATTGATAATGGCAGAAGGCAGCCGCATCAGTGATGATTTAAGTATATAATCATCAGCGCCTGATTTCATGATATTCACGGCAAATTCCTCTGAAACAGTCCCGGTAACCAATATGAAAACGCTGTGTTTGCACAGCTGCCTGGCCAAAGGCAGAGCCTCTTCCGAAGTGAATGAAGGCAGGGAGTGGTCAGAAAGGATCACATCAGGAATATATTCCTTTAGGGCATCGATGTAATCTTTTTTATTATCTGCAACGCGGTAATCGTAATTAAGATCAGACATTTTCAATGCCCTCACCGTAAGCCCGGCATCACTTGGATTGTCCTCCAGGATCAAAATCTTTAAAGGGGCTTGCATATATGCGTAATTAATTAATGTGTTTCTTATAAAAAAGAGCAAGATGAGAACGGCTACTCCTCCGTTAACATCTTGCCTTACAGTTTAACAACCAAGCAATTAGTTAATTAAACAATATTTAGTTCTTATCCATGAGAACTACTTACATTGGGGTATCCGAGTTTCCGACAACACTAGTCGCTGTACAGGAAATTATTGTTGTGTAATGGATATCCCTTTTAATTGTATGAGCAATCCACTCATACTTATAACCGTTGGTGTATTGTTCTAGTGAAACAACTGTATAGCCATTGCTACATAAATATTCATAAACCTGGTTATATGTTGCCGCATTGGCTGTATTAACCGAATTAACTCCCACTGTTGATAATACAGCAGTGCTTCCCGTGAAAAGAGTTAGAACTAATAATGCTTTTAATACTGATCTTCCAATTTGTTTCATGATTTCTCTGGTTTTGAGGGTTTGCTATCTAATTTTTTGACAAAATAACGCCACCCCAACAGATAAACCGTGGACAAAACACCCCTCAAATTCGACTCGGAGCAAAGTGTTAATAATCAATATTTTAAGCTGTTTCGCTGCTTTTCTATCTCATTCAAAAACCATGTTTTATTTACATCAAAAGTGATCTAATAAGCGGTTGGATCAATGGACAAATCATATATCAAATTCGACTCGAAGTAAAGTCTTGTATTTCAATGCTTAACAATAAGTTTACTTTAAAAACTATCCTCTGTCAAAATTTATTTAATTTGTACCGGACTAACACGTCAGCTTATTATGGCCAATCCCCACATCATCAGCTTCATTCAGGGACTTTCCCACTTAGAGGCGCGTTTAGTTGAAGAGCACCTGAATAAAAGCCACTCCTTGTTTGATGGGAAAAACGAAGTACTGGAAATCAAATTATTTAAATATATCATTCAGCATAAGAAAGAGCTGATCTCAGACGAAATGATCATTTCAGAAACAGGGGTTAAACGGGTAACTGATTTAAAAAACAACTTATACAGCAAAGTATTAGAAGCAATTACATTAGATAAGTATATTTTAAATAATGAACTTTTTAATGAAGCCGATGCTATCAGTTTTAGCTTAAAAAAGAAACTGTTAGTTTGTAAGGTCTCTATTCGGATTTTGAGCCAGGGCAAAACAGAAGCAATTCATGAATTATTAAATGAAATTATTTCAAAGGCCAAAGAATATGAAATGTATGACACTTTGGTTGAAGCCCTTCATACGAAAAAGTATTTTGGTGGTATAAGAACCGGATCAAAAGAATTTGAAGATATTAATACTGAATTACGGTTATTTGAAGAGTGCTGTAAAGCAGTTTTTAATGCTGCTGATAATTACTATAGATTAATATTAAATAATGAATTTGTTAAAACCCTTTCCAAAACTGAAGCAGCTGAACATTTAACCGTATCGATAAAGCAGATGGAAATGGATTACAAAAAGACAAGATCTGAACAAATAAATTATTACTTACATATCTTATATTTTTCATTTTACGAAAATCAGAAAGATTTCAAAACAGCGATTGAGTATTGCAATAAGCTTATCCTTATCATAAAAAAAAACAAAGCAATTTATCGCAGTGAAAGAATGGGGTTTGCATATACAAATCTATGTCAGTATAATACTTTCGCAGGAAGATATTCAGAAGCTTTAAAGAATGCGAAAAAGTCACAGCAGTATTATCTTGAGGACAGCTTCAACAACGCTGTTTCAAAAGAGCAGGAATTTTACACTAATTTCTACAACAAAAATTATCCTGCCGCCAATAAATGCCTGAACCAGCTGCTCAGTCATTCAAAGATCGACACCGGTGAATTCCGCAGGTCGAAGTTTGTGTATTACCACGCCTGTGTTTACTTTGCTGAAGGCGATTTTAAGGAAGCCCTGCACCTTTTAAATAAATCCCTCGAAATTGAAAAGGATAAAACACGCTGGAATATTTCCTTACGGATCCTGAACATAATGATCTTCATTGAAATGAACAAGATCAATGAAGCTTCGTACTCGCTGGAGTCACTCAGGAAATACATTGAAAGGACCGGCAAAACGGATGAGCTCAGTGCACGTAATTTATTGGTTGTAAAATTATTGAGAGAGCTGGAGAAAGAAGGCTTTGAATACAACAGGGAAAACAAAACGGTGAACAGCAGCCTGGAGCGGCTCACAGAAGAGAACTCCGAAACCTCTTGGGAATATTTCAGCTCCGAGCTGATCCCTTTTCATAAGTGGGTGGCGGGAAAGTAAGCTGCTTGTGCGCTGTCATTTCGAGCGTAGTCGGGAAAGTCCGAAAGCACAGAGGTACTGTTATGAATTTCTCCCATGTGGTCGCAATGACAAACGTACGCCTGTCATTCGAGCGTACCCGAACGTGCAGCTGTCAGGCGGAGAGTTAAATTGTCGAAGTCTATTTCTCGACTCCGCTCGAAATGACAACTATGATCCTGCACTTAAGATGTCATTTCGAGCGTAGTCGAGAAAGTGTGAAGGCAGAGAGGTACTGTTATAAGATTTCTCTCATGCGGTCGAAATAACAAACGTGTATGCCGCATAAAAAAGCCTCTCCATACCGGAGAGGCTTTTGAGATTAACATAAAAACAATCATTTCATCGAAATTATTGCTTTACCATTTTCTTTGTCCCGATGATCTTACCATCCACTACTAAAGTATACGTGTAAATGCCATTCGTAAGATCGCTTGCAAATACATTCAGCTGCCCTCTGCCTTTTTGTATAAGTTCGGTTGACTGAATTAACTTACCCTGCGAATTATAGAACAGGATCTGCGCTTTGCTTGTATTCTCAGGTAAAAAATAACTGATCGTTGTTTGCTCTGCAAACGGGTTGGGTACGTTCTGTTCTAAAACGATCGATTGGCCGTCCTTTAATTCAACTTCCAGGCCAATTACACTGCCGGGATTGTTCTGCAGCATGGAATGGTTGGTATTGCAGCAGGAAGTGATCATCTCTGAAATTGCAGTCAGCTGATTCTGCAATGCTGTGTTAATTGAATCCTGCGTATTATTTACCTGGTCCAGGCTGTCAATTTTCGATTGCTGCTCTTTCATCCCTTTTAATAAAATGGGGATCAGCTGCTGGTATTCAAGGCCTTTAAAGCTTACTTCAGGAGTAACTACAGCTCCCAATGTATCGTATACAGCCGGCTGAATATTGTTTGTCACCAATGCCGGCAAAACCGTTTCCACTTCCTGGGCGATCAGGCCATACTGAAGGCCTTTCGGCAAATTCATTGACGGAAAGGAAGTGTGCCTGAACTCAAACGTTTTGGGGTTTAACTGCTGAATGATCTCTAAAGCGTTGGAAATACTTTGAATGCTATCCTTCAGGCTAGCATCCGATGGGCCGTATGTTCCTGAAATATAAACATCACCGTTAAAGAATCCTGCATAGTTAGGTCCTGACGGAGTACCCGGGCCCGGGGCCCCGCTCCCTGCAACCGTTGCATAAACAGCGTAATTGTTCTGCGCATTGGCCGCATACGCCATTATCCCGTAATTATTATTATTGGCCGATCCGCTGGAAAATGCGGTAATTGCCTCGAATAAGCCCCCGCAATTCTGGGATGCACCGCTGGAAGTGCCGAAAACACCACTGTTAAGCCGGTTGTTTCCTCTTGCATTTCCTGCAAATCCATAGGCAGAACCTGATAAGGGATTAGAGAGAGCGAGATCACTGTTAATACAAAAAGCCCCGATGACCCTGGACTGGGAATTGACGGTAAGGTTTCTATTGATCTCCAGTTTGGCTCTTACAACTGCACCACAATTATCCCCGATCTTCACAAAATTTTCCCCGTCATTCAAAGGCCCGGCAGGATCAGTAAAATAATAGTTATTGGCATTCATCGGGATCTCGTAATCCGCAGTAAGCGGGTTGGAAGGGCTTACACCGCAGTAATTCCCGATGCCGGTTCCGCCACCGGCAACATAGATCACATCCCCGTCTGCATCAACAGAAAGCACACCGGGTCCCGGGTTCGGACTGACCACCGGTGAAGTGGTGTTTAAGTTTGTAAACCTCAAGCCGCTGCTCCCGCCTACGGCATTGGTTGTTCCCCATGAATTCACTTCCAGGGTTGCTGTCGGATTAATACTTGTCCCTGCCGGACCATACTGATTACCGGTTGCTCCCGCAGTGGGATCACCGCCTATTCCGGTAAAAATGCCTGTGGTAAGTGTTGGTGTCATACGCATTGCTTCAAGGCCATCCGGGCCTGTTGCAGGAGGCGTTCCGGTTACCCCGGTTGTAGTTGAAGTGAATATGAACCTGAGGTTATCGGGGCCGGTGGCCAGTGACCCTGCACTTTGATTATCACCCCAGTTCAATACCATGTCTTCACGATCTCCGGAGAGACCGTTGGTTTCATGTTTAAGCCCGAGGTACCCATTGTCGGTGCCGTTGCTGATGAACATTCCAATATCCATCCACGGACGCCATCCATCCGTTGTGCCTCCGGGGAATGCTCCCGTATTATAGCCGAGGTGCAGTAAACTTAATGGCCGTGTAACCGGTGAACCCGGATCATGGCTGATGCCAATACGGGTACGGTTTACAGGCAGGCCGCCGGGATTGAACGCTGTTCCTGCATTTAAGGCCCCCAGATGCGTGATGCGCATCCGTTCGCCATTATTCGTGTACATGCTCAGCCGGTCGTTCTCCCGCTGGTTGATCATGGCTTCCCTGTTATTGACTGATGTAGCAGGATACCCGGCTATCAGCCCATCCAAAGGGCCTTGACCTGTTCCGCTCCCGTTGCTTATCTGCATGAATACCGCTAAGTCTTCTTCCGCATTCATGTGCAGCCGGTTCTGGGGCGGCAGGACATCCGTAAACACAGGTCCTATCCCGAGATTCCCGCTGGCCTGCCCCGAAGAATTGGTTTGCGAAGGTGAAGAAGACATGCGCATGAACTCATAACCGTTCAATGAGCGCGGATCAATGGGACTGGTGCCTGTGCCGTTTCCATTGAGATTGGCACCGGTAAAAATAAAGCGTAATTTATCCTGGCCTCCGCCCCCGTCATCATTCCATGCGACCACGGCATCGCTCCTGTTGAGACCCGGCTGCGGCATCATGCCTACATAGATCGCATCGGAATTTTCATTCACAAGCATCCCTGTTTGCATCCATCTGCGCCAGCCTCCTCCTATGCCAAAGGTGGTATTGTTAGGGCCGTAAAGGTGCAGCATTGCTGCGGGAGTGTTGGCAGCAAAATAACCGCCGGGAGCTATGCCAACAAAGCCTCCAACATTATGACCTGTAACTAAATTTACAGTCGTTGTTAAATTTCCATTGACACGCATGCGGTGTGAACCGTTGGTTATTGTGTAAATTGGAGAATTAAATGCTGTACCGAAAATGTTGTCATTAAGGCCACTTCCCGTAGCCGTATTGCCTCCTCTTAACCACGCTCTTGTTGTGTTGCCAACACTTGGCGCGAAAGCCCCAACTGGTGTTCCAGTAGCAGGCTGCTGTGCAAATACATGACTATTGAGACTTAAAATATAAACCACTATAACTACAAGAAATTTCATAGAGATAAGATTTATCTTATCAATTGAATAAAGCCTTTTGACGTTAACTCCTTATTACAATAATTTATGTAAGAAATTATATAAAAATAAACACCTGCGTTACATAATGAAGACGATTTAGTTTTACCGTCCCATTTTAATTCATTATTGCTATCTGAAAAAACATTCATACCCCATCGATCAAAGATTTCAATATTGATCTCTAAAATTCCATACATTTTAGGTGATGTTATAAAATCATTGATTCCATCATCATTTGGCGTAAATATGTTGGGAATATCTAACAATCCTTCATGCCCCTGAAACTGAATCTCTGCCAAGGATGTTGCGCCCATAGCACCTCCCGGATAAATAGAGTCACAATACAAAGTACATGAAGCATTGTTTGGGTCTACTATATAAATTCTCCAATCCTCAAAAGCGAACAATTTTAAGTTATCTTCTTCACAGGATGCATTCCCAACAGTTAAAATGCCATAAATAGTATGGGTTTCAGTATTCATTTGCCCAATGTTTTCAACTGAAATTACAGAAGTGTAATTATCGCTTAATTTAATTTTGATTAAACTATTATTTATATCTGCCATAAAAAAACACCCCTTGTAAAAAGTAAGATCCCCTGCAGGAATATATCCACAGGTACCAACTAGGGATTTAATACCATTCTGAGTATTTATTTTATAGATCTCAGAATTAGTATATATGGCTAATAAATAATCATCATTCAAAGCAATTAATGAATTAAAACCGCCTCCTCCGACATCAATATTTGCGACATAGGTAAGCGCGGCATTTAAGGTATCTATTTTATATAATGTATAAAAATCTATTCCGTATAGGTTCCTGGAGGTTGTCAATGCAATATCAGTTAAATTAATACCAGTGTATCCAACAAACTGAGTATCGCATTGTAACACATCAAGTTTGTAAATACCTTGATTATCTAAGCACGCATAGCTATCTCTCTGAGATAATCCCCTTAATGAAACAATTACCAGAATAATTAATAAATATAAACGCTGCAAGGTGTTAAGAATTACTTAAAGGTTATTCAATTAATAAGATTATTAATTTATAATCAACCACTGTTCGGAGCCGTGGTGCTTTCATTCAAAATTACAACATTTTAAATGAATCATTATTGCCTGTGTCATTTCATGAAGCCTCCTTTTTTATCCGGGGGAAAGTTGAGCCGAATTTTCCGGGATGCCATGGACAAATCATACCCCAAAATGACATCCCTGTATCTTCTCCCTGTTTTATCGTATTTTTAGAAGACAGAAACACACTCTTTTATGGCTAATTCATTTATTGACAACTTCGTTGCGAACCTGCAGCCTGCAGAGCAGAGGGCGATCTCCCGCTATCTCAGGAAGAATATTTCGACTGGGGAAGGAAGCAAAACAATGGAGGTATTTGAGGCCTTGTCAGGCGGCAAAGCAATTTTACATTCAAGCAAAATGGCTTTGAACAAAACCAAATCCCGCATTTTCGAAATGAGCCTGGATGCCTTAATGATGGATGAAGAATTTATTTCAGGAACATATTGTGAGTTCGACAGGGTACATTTCGAGGTAAAAAAGCAAATACTCCTTTGCAAAATGCTTCAACAAAACCTGACAAAAAATAAGATCGGAACAATTACGCATATTTTAAACCAGGTTATTCGGAAGGCAAAGGAGTACGAGATATTTCCACCCTTAGTGGAAGCATTAATCTTTAAGAAATTCATTTTAGGAGGCTTAGGAGACAGCATCGGATTCGAAAAAGCAACCAAAGAAATTGATTTTTATTCTAAGTGTAATGAAGCGTTAAATACAGCTATGCACATCTATCACCAATTTATATTAGATGCGACAACAATAAAAGTTAATTCGAAAAAGGAACTCTATAACAATCTCGTTTTTTCAATTAAGAAGATAGAAGCTTATTATGCTGAAACGAAGTCTCAACAGGTTAATTATTATTTACACATAATGAAGTTTGCACTTTCTGAGCAAAAGAAAGACTATCCTAATGCAGTGAAAGAATGTAAGCTTCTTATAAAACTAATGGAAAGACATCCATCTGTTTATAGAAAAAAAAGGGTGGGATTTGCTTATGACAACTTAAGTCATTATTCAGTATTTGTGGGGGATTTAAAATCTGCAGAGAAATACGTCCTTAAAGCAAGAACATATTTCACACCTAACAGTCTGGATATAATCATTTGTTACGAAGTTGAATTTTTTGTTTCTTTTTATACAAATAGAAATGAAAGATCAGAAGAGTTAATTGATCACTTACTCACATATCCTACTGAGGTTTGCGGTCTTTTTAGAAAAGCAAAATATACTTTCTTTAAAGCCCTTTTACTTTTTAAAACGAAAAACTTTAAACAATCTTTACTAATTGTTTCTAAACCTCTGGAAGTAGAAAGAGACAAATATGAATGGAATATCATCCTTCGTATTTTAAATGTTCAGTTATTGATTGAATTAAATAAGCTCACAGATGCCTCCAGAACACTGGAAGCATTAAGGAAATATGTTGAAAGAAATAAAGCCGACAAGAAAATAAAAGAGCGTGACCGTTTGATCCTGAAATGCCTGCTGGAGATGGAAAAAAATAATTTTGAATATGATCCCGGAAACAAGGTGCTTTCAAAAATGCATAAACAATTGTCGGTAAAGAATACACATGTTTCCTGGGAGTATTTTACCCCGGAGCTTATTCCCTTTCATGATTGGCTATCGCGGAAGTCGGATACTGGGAAGTCTGGTTTGTGAACTTCTGAGCAATCCTTAAGGAGTCTATAAATTATTTTCCAAACCTGGTGTTTCATTCAAAATAACAGCATTTGAAACGAATCACTGGGCTGGTACTCCGGAAGCAGCTTTTTACCGGGTCAAGTTGAGTCGAGTTTTCAGGGATCCCATGGACAAGTCCTGCTCCAAAATGACATTCATCTCTCTTTTAAAGAATTTTTACTCTTTGCTAGCAGAAATTATAAAAAATGGTATATTTGCAGCCTTAATTTCATGGTGGCCATAGTTCAGTTGGTTAGAATATCGGTTTGTGGTACCGAGGGTCGTGGGTTCGAGCCCCATTGGCCACCCAAAAAAATCCTGCATTTTGCAGGATTTTTTTTTGCACTATTTTTCGCGAGAAGCATGCCCTGAGCGCAACGAGTGGAGTCGAAGGGCCCCATTGGCCAAATAAAAAGGAGTTTGAAATGCCACTTTTATTTAACGATTTTTTTCGCAAGAAGCTTGCCCCGGGCGCAACCTGGCGCGCCACGGCTGCAGCCGAATAGGAGGCCTGTTAACCATAAACAAAATCCGCTACATGCCGGTTTCTTTTGCACTGATTTCAGCGGGAAGCTTATTCTGAATGCTGCAATAAACCCGCTTAATTTCCTAAATTTGCAGTACTGATGGGTTCCGAAACAAACCATATTACATTATTAGTCGAAGGGATGGACTGCGCAAATTGCGCTTTGGGAATTACCAAAGACCTGAAGAAACGCGGATTGAAAGATGTGCACGTTAACTTCGCAACCGGGGAAGCCTCATTCATTCTTACTGACAAAAAGCAGTTAAATTCAGTTATTGAAGGCATCCATTCGATCGGGTATAAAGTGGTAGACAGTAAAACCCGGGAAGAAAATGAAGGAAAAATATCAGAGGTGGAAAAATATTTTTACTTCACTCTGCCCTTTACAATTCCGCTCTTTTTCAGCCACATGATCTTTGACCATGGCTTCATCCTTAATAAACCTTTTGTTCAGCTGCTCCTTTGCCTGCCCGTTTTTATCACCGGCCTGCTGCAGTTTGGAAGAAGCGCATGGAAATCGCTGAAGACCGGTGTCCCGAACATGGATGTACTCATCTTTATCGGTTCTTCCTCAGCATTTATTTACAGCATTGCCGGAATCTACCTCTATGGTAATTCACCTGATGTCCACGATTATATGTTCTTCGAGACAACGGCAACCATTATCACGCTGGTGCTCCTGGGAAATGTTTTCGAACACCGTTCGATAAAACAGACAACCACAGCACTTAAAGAACTGAACGCGATAAAAGTATCCAAAGCCAAACTCGTCAGTCTCCAGTTTGGAAAAGAAGTGATTTCAGAAGTAACCTATAAAGAGATCCACCGTGGAGCGATCCTGCAGGTGAATACAGGTGACCAGGTTCCGGTGGACGGTGAGATCATTTCGGGTGAAGCTGGTATTGATGAATCAATGCTGACGGGCGAAAGCATTCCTGCGGAAAGATCTCCCCGCGGGAAAGTTATTGGGGGAACGATCCTGGTTCATGGAAATATAAGAATGCGTGCAGAGAGCGTTGGCGATGAAACGCTGCTTGCCAGGATAATTGAACTTGTTAAAAAAGCCCAGCTCTCTAAACCTGACATACAGAAATTAGGCGACAGGATCAGCGCGATCTTTGTCCCGGTAGTGCTCGGGATTGCTGTGCTGACTTTCCTTCTTTCTTATTTTATTGCACGCATGCCTTTCCAGGAAGCAATGATGAACAGCATTGCTGTAATGGTTGTATCCTGCCCCTGCGCCATGGGACTTGCAACTCCTACTGCCGTAATGGTTGGGATCGGGAGAGCAGCAAAAAAAGGCATACTTATTAAAGGGGGAAGCACACTGGAGCAATTCGCCAAGGCAGATACCATTGTGTTCGATAAAACAGGAACGCTTACCACCGGTGACTTTAAGATCAGGAACATTCATTTATATAACAATACTCCCAGGCAGGAAGCCGAAGACATCCTGTTTTCCATTGAGCATCATTCCTCTCATCCGATCGCAAGATCAATTGTTAAGGAATTAAAAGAGACATCCTCCCTTTTGTCTTTTTCCGTTAAAGAAGAAAAAGGTGCAGGCCTTTCAGCAACCGATGATAAGAACAACAGCTATTATTCAGGTTCTTTTAAAGCCGCAGGAATTACCGGCCGGCCCGACATTCACAGCATTTACCTGCTGAAGAATAACATATTGATCGCAGGGGTGGACCTTGAAGATACTTTAAAGGAAAACAGTAAGGCCAGCGTAGAATATTTTCACAGGTGCGGGATCAATACCGTACTGCTTAGCGGTGATAAAAAAGAGAAATGTGAAGCCCTTGCAAAAGAGCTGAAGATCTCTTCCGTATTTTCAGAGCAGATGCCGGAGCAAAAACTTTCCGTTCTTGAGGACCTCGGCCGTAAACACATCACTGTAATGGTTGGAGACGGGATTAACGATGCTCCAGCCCTTGCCAAAGCGGCTGTAGGGATCTCATTAAGCAATGCCACACAGGTGGCGATACAATCAGCGCAGATCGTATTGCTTAAAAACAATGATCTTTCGCAGCTTGCGGAGGCGCACCTGGTCAGCAAACATACGCTGATCACGATCAGGCAAAACCTTTTCTGGGCTTTCTTTTATAATATCATTGCCATACCGGTTGCAGCGTTTGGTTATCTCAGCCCTACGATCGGGGCGCTTACCATGGCTTTTTCCGATGTTATTGTCATAGGAAATTCCATACGGTTAAAAACGAAAAAGCTTCACTAAGTGAAAGAACAAAAGCTGAAGATCCTCTTTCTTTCCGGCTGGTATCCTAACAGGGTATTGCCCACGCTCGGCAATTTCGTCCAGAAGCATGCGGAAGCCGTGGCTTTAAACTCAGAGGTAACAGCATTGAATGTCTGGCCGGATGCTACATGTAAAGGCTTATTCGAGATCACGGAACAACGGATCAACAATGTGCTCACGATCAATGTTTATTATAAAAAAGTTAACAGCCGCATTCCCCTCATCTCTTCATTTCAGAAGCTTTCCCGCCTGAAAAAAGCATATACTATCGGGATCCGGGCAGCATTTGAGCGTTCGGGGCAACCCGATATAGTGCACCACAACATCCTCTATCCTTCCGGCTTTGCGGCATGGTGCATCAACAAGGAATACAAGGTCCCTTATATCATCTGCGAGCACAGCACGGCTTACCTCCCCTCGAAAAACATTCACCGGTCCTTAAACGAAAGGATGCTTTCGGGGATCATTGCAAAGAGTGCTTCATTCATCTGCCCTGTTTCAGTCGACCTTCGGAACGCGATGATCAGCAAAGGGATCCGTGGGAACTACCAGGTGGTTTACAATGTTGTGGATACAAAGGTCTTTTATCCGCCTGCTGAAAGACCTTCCACCGGCAAGACAAGGTTTCTTCACATCTCCACATTGGATGACAGCCATAAAAACATTTCCGGGATGCTCCGTGCAATTGCAGAATTATCAAACCTCCGGAATGATTTTGAGTGCGTGTTTGCAGGTGATGGTGATACAGCACCGCATGTTGAACTGGCCGCCGCGCTGGGCATTTATAATACATTCGTTTTCTTCGAAGGAACAAAAACAACCGTGAAAGTGGCGGAAATGATGCGGAAGTCAGATTGTTTTTTAATGTTCAGCAATTATGAGAACCTTCCTGTGGTTATTATCGAAGCTTTTGCAAGCGGGCTGCCTGTGATCTCTTCAAGGGCCGGAGGCATCCATGAGCACCTTTCCCATGACAAGGGAATCCTTGTGGATGTTAAGGATGAAAAAGCACTTACCGCTGCCATGGATAAAATGATCACCGGCATCAAAGGCGGTATTTTCAGCCGAAAGACGCTTGCTGATTATGCAGGAGAGAACTTCAGTTATGAAAAAGTTTCAGAGAGATTCCATCAGCTTTATCACCGAACCCTGGAAAAATGATGTTTAAAAAGATCGCATCCACTTTTATAATCAAGATCATCATCGCGGTCATCAACCTGGCTATTGTCGTGGTTTTGTCACAGGCTATTGGTGCTGCCGGTAAAGGGGAAGCCAGCCTCATCATTACAAGTATCGCTATGATCCTTTTATTCTGCAACATGATTGGAGGCTCCAGCCTTGTTTATTTTGTCCCGCGAAATAACATTTTCCAGCTGTTTTTGCTGAGCAATGCCTGGTCATTACTCGTATGCGGCCTTGCATACATTGTCTTTAACTGCTTTACACTGGTAAGTGCGGAATTGATCCTTCCTGTAATCCTTCTTTCACTGATCAATTCCTTTTTATCAACGAACCTTACGATTATCCTTGGAAAGGAAATGATTACCGTACACAATCTGCTTTCGCTTCTGCAGGCTGTAATCGGCATTACTGTTTTATGGTTGATGGTAAGAGGGATGGACAGGACAAATATCGGATCATATCTTATTTCCCTTTATGCTTCAATGGCGGGTGTGCTCGCTGCAAGCTGCTTTTATATTTTCAGGATAATCAAAGACGATCATGCCGGCAAAGAGCGGGGTTTGGCCTTGAAACTAATAACCTACGGCTCATACAGTCAGGCCGGGCATGTGATGAAGTTCATGAGCTTCAGGTGCACTTATTATATGTTATCAGGTTATTCTGGTGAGGGCATGCTGGGGATCTTTTCGAATGGTGTTTCCCTGGTCGAATCCGTATTCCTTATAAGTAACAGCATCGCAACATTTCTTTATCCGCGTGTTTCCAATTCAGCTGATCTCAATGAATCAAAAACCCTTACCGCAAGGCTTACAAGAGTAAGCATCCTTCTTTGCATCACTGCACTTATCCCTTTACTCCTTCTCCCTGCTTCTTTTTATACCTGGCTCTTTGGAAGTGAATTTGCCGGGGTTCGCGGAGTGATCCTTATTCTGGCCCCCGGAATTCTTTTTTACAATATTGCCTTGGTAATCGGCCATTATTTCTCAGGAACAGGAAAATTCAGCATAAATACCTGGGCGAATCTTACCGGCTTGTTAACCACGGTGATACTTGCCCTCATTATTTACCCGGCTTTTGGAATGACAGAAGTCGGCATCATTTCCACAATTTCTTATTTCACCACATCTGCAGTTGTGATCTGGTATTTTTCAAAAGAAACAGGATCGTCCTTTCTTAACCTGGTACCCGGGAGCACTGATATTAAATGGCTTTACAGGGAAGGAAGGGCAGCTTTCAGCACCAGGACAGATCCTGAGGAGCAGTAAGCGGAACCGGAACATACACGATTATACGCTTCTCACATTTTTTTATTTCCTTTGTTGAATGAACAGGATCAGTAAATTATTTAAAGCATTAACCCTCATCGCGAAACAGCCTTCACTGTTAAACAAAGTGCTGGATGATCATGATGTGAATAAAAATGCTGTGATTGCTGAGCATGGCTTAAGCCATGGCCTTCCGGTTATAAATATCGCTGAACTTTTACCGGGCTTGAATGAAACCGTTGACCCGTTCTGCTTCCTGGATGGCGGCTCCACTCCCATCGACCTCGCCTTACTGAAGGGGCTTGCAAGGCGGAAGGAGAAATGCGAATATTTCGAAATCGGCACCTGGCGCGGAGAAAGCGCTGCAAATGTGGCCTCCGTGGCTCAGCATTGCACCACACTCAACCTTCCGGATGACGAAATGCTTGCAATGGGTCTTAGTAAGAAATATGTAGGGTTGCACCGCTTTTTCTCGAAAGACATAAGGAACATTACTCACCTCCAGGGAAATTCACTGAAATATGATTACACAGCCCTGAACAAAAAATTCGACCTGGTATTTATTGATGGCGACCATCATTATGAAAGTGTAATGCAGGATACAAGAAATGCTTTCCGGCTCTTACGGGATGATAATGCGGTAATTGTCTGGCACGACTACGGATCCAATCCGAATGATATCCGCTGGGATGTTCTCAGGGGAATACTTGAAGGCACTCCTTCGGAAAAAAGAAAGTATCTCTACAGGGTTTCAAACACCTTGTGTGCAATTTATATAAATACTCCGCTGAAGTCCGTTCGGCAGGAAAGCATTGAAACTCCCGATAAACGGTTCATTATAAACATACAGTCGGGCACAGTAACCAGCTGAGGATTTAATTGCCCAAATTATTAAGATTTGAACATTTTTCCAAGAATCGCCGGATTCCTGCTTGTTTTCTTAATATCCGTTCGTTATATTTGTTTTCCATTAAAAATAATGCACGTCTAACCTAAATTTAAAAATGCTATGAAAAAACAATTACTCTTTGGAGTTGCTTTGGGTATTGGTGGGTTCGCTTTCGGGCAGTCCTCCGGCACAAATGGTGTTACTCCTGTAAAACCAGGTAAAGCTGTCGCCAACAAAGTGGCGTTTTACAAACAAAATCAGAGTGCCTCCAATGAATTAAACGGCTTTACTGCTTTAGTGAACAGCCTGAGGCCGGCACAACCTGCACAGACAAGGGCATACACGACTACAACCATTGGAACTACCGGCTACCAGCTGCAAACGAATGCCGCAGTCATGGACCGCCTTTTGAATCATCCTGACGGAACACTTTCTGCAACCTGGACGTATTCTGCACAGTCTTCATCATGGACTGACCGCGGAACAGGTTACAATTATTTTAACGGTTCTACATGGGGGCCGAATCCTACTGCAAGAATTGAGAACATCAGAACAGGATTTACCAATATCGGTGTAACCTCTACAGGTGCTGAAATCGTTGTTTCACACGAAGCTTCTGACCTGCATATGGCAAGCCGCCCTGTAAAAGGGACAGGTACCTGGAACAATGCTACTTTCTTAGGTTCTCCAGATGTTTGGTCAAGACTTGCTGTTGGCGGTGCGAACGGAACGACTTTACATGTTATCTCCCAGACAACAGGTACTGCTAACCCTCCTTTCATGGGGCAGGACGGAGCACTAGCTTACTCCCGTTCACTTAATGGCGGTGTAACCTGGGACAAGCTTCACACCATCATTCCTGAGATCGATGTTAACTCTTATTTAGGGTTTGGCGGGGATTCTTATTCTATCGATGCAAAAGGTGATACTATTGCAATCGTGATCGGTGGATTTGATATTGACGTTGTCCTTATCAAATCAATTGATAACGGTGAAACTTGGACAAAAACCATTGTTAACTACTTCCCTATCCCATTGTTTGATGAATCACAGACGCTTTCTGATATAGATAATGATGGATTGGCTGATACACTAACAACTAATGATGCTTCCGTACATGTATTGCTTGACAATCAGGGCAAAGCTCATGTTTGGTTTGGCGCAATGCGCATGCTGAACGATGACATGTCTGACGGAGGTGTTAGTTACTTCCCGGGAACTGATGGTTTGATGTACTGGAATGAATCAATGGGAGCTTCTACAGCAACTGTTTCAAAACCGGTAATGATCACTTCAGCTCTTGACATTGATAACAGCGGTACTCTTGATGTTGCTGACTGGGGAACTTACCAGGTATCATTAACATCTTTACCAAGCGCAGGGATCGATGCTGCAGGAAACATTTATGTTTCTTATGCAGGGATTTATGAAGGAATTGCAGAATTAGGTGCACCGGCTGAAGGAAAAAGTTTCAGGCACACTTATGTTATGCGTTCAAATGACGGTGGTGCAACATGGTGTGAGCCACAGGATGTTACTGACCCTCCGGGACCATCTCAACAGGATTACGTAGAAGGTGTTTATACTTCTATGGCAAGAAGAGTTGATAACTTCGTTCATTTACTTGAGCAGAGAGACGGTTACCCTGGACATGGCGTTTCTACCGACAGCCCTGATGCACAAGGCGGAGATGCAGAAATGGTTTACATCAAAGTTCCTGTAGCTGACCTTATGGTTTGTGCTCCTGTTGGTGTTGCTGAAAACGCTTCAGCATTGGCTTCTTTCGAGCTGTATCCTAATCCTGCAAATACAAACACTAACCTTTCATTTACTGTAGTGAATAAAGGGAAAGTTTCCATCCGTGTGATGAATGTAACAGGCCAGGTTGTTGCTGAAATAGCAAACCAGGAATTCGCAGCAGGAACCCACACAGCAGTGATCAGCCTTGCTGACCTGAGTGCAGGGATCTATGTTGTGAACATGACAAGCGCAGACGGAACTGCTACTAAAAAACTAATGGTTAAATAACAATCATATATGTCATAAAAAAGCCCCTCTCACCGAGGGGCTTTTTTATTTCCCTTTTGTACTTTTGAAAAAAATTAACCGATGATCAGAAATATATTATCCGCATTCCTGGGACTGGCTGCAGGGATCTTCATCATCTTTTCCCTGGAGATCTGCAGCCATATAATTCATCCGATGCCTCCCGGGCTCGACCTTAATGATATGGAAGCTCTTAAGGTTTATACCAGTTCAGCACCCTTAGTTGTATTTATACTGCTTATCGTTTCTTATGGAAGCGCTTCACTGGTTGGAGGACTTGTAGCTGCGGCTGTAGCATCTGCCAATAAAATGACCCAGGCTATAACAGTTGGCGGTATACTGATGGGTTTGGGTGCATATAATCTCTTTATGATCCCCCACCCTGTGTGGACGATCATCATTTCCATATTTCTATTTATCCCCTGCTCCTATCTTGGAGGCTATCTTGGAATAAAGATGTCAGGGCCAAAAAAAGCCACCTCAAAATAAAAAGCTCCGCTGTTTCCAGCGAAGCTTTTTCAAAACATTCAGATGTATTATCTTATCTGAGGTCTTCAACAGAGATCCCCGGATGTGCCTTTGTATTGAACGTAAATTCCGTATCTGCAATTGGTGTATTCGTTGTGAAGCTTTTAATCGTGTAAGTCTGGCTCGAACCATCCTTCATCATCATCTTTACGCTATTGATCTGCTTCTTGTTCTTATCAATAAATAATTTAACCGTATGAAACTTTTTCTTATCAGGATTTTCAGGGAAAAGACTGATCGTCTGAGTTGTTGCATCCTCGCTGTCAAACTTGTATTTGAATCCTTTTTCATACATCGTAAAGATTGTTGAAGGATTCATTGCATCATCGCCTCCTACTTCCACATCTTTCACCTGGACCTCGTTGGCATCTTTAATGTAATCCCAGATCGTTTTACCATCACTGTAAATCTCATGACCGGGAATCTCTAATTTATATTTATTCCCTTTGGTCTGGATCTTACCATTCTGGGAATCTTTGGATTTATCTTTTTTCTCAACAGTGAAATTAAACTCAGCTTTTATAGAAGTGTAAGCCTTGGTCTTCGCGCTAAGCTCATCCAGGATTGTCTTTGCTTTCGGGTCATTCTGGGCTGAAACGGCATTGATACTTACAACAGCAACTAACGCGATCAATATACTTTTTTTTGTAAACATTTTAGGGGATTTTAAAGTTTGTCAGGGTTATTCAAAAACTGTTCCAAAGATAGCATATCCTTGATTAACACCTCCCTGGCCTTCGAACCTTCGAACGGTCCGATAATTCCTGCTGATTCCAGCTGATCCACAATTCTTCCCGCGCGATTGTACCCTAATTTCAGCCTTCTCTGCAATAGGGAGGCCGATCCCTGCTGTGTTGAGACCACAATTTCAGCAGCCTGGTTAAACAGTGCATCCCTTTCCGAAGGATCATCCATTTTTCCGCTGCCTTCGCCATTCTCATCAACATATTCGGGAAGCAGGAATGCAGTCGGATAGCTGCGCTGGCTTCCGATAAAATCACAGATCTTATCTACCTCGGGAGTATCCACAAATGCACACTGGATCCTGATCAGGTCATTCCCCGTTGATAATAGCATGTCACCTCTTCCGATGAGCTGGTCTGCACCGCCTGCATCGAGGATTGTCCGGGAATCTATTTTCGAAGTTACCCGGAACGCGATCCTGGCCGGGAAATTTGCTTTGATGGTCCCGGTAATAATATTCACCGAAGGCCGCTGGGTTGCAATAATAAGATGGATCCCGATAGCCCTTGCGAGCTGGGCTAAACGTGCAATTGGAGTTTCCACCTCCTTGCCGGCGGTCATAATAAGATCCGCAAACTCATCAACAACGAGAACAATATAGGGAAGGAATTTATGCCCGTTATTCGGGTTCAGCTTCCGTGCGATGAACTTTGCATTATACTCTTTCAGGTTTCTCACCTGGGCTTCCTTCAGAAGGTCATACCGCTGGTCCATTTCAATACACAGGGAATTAAGCGTATGAACAACCTTTTTTGTATCCGTGATGATTGCTTCCGCACTGTCAGGCAGCTTCGCAAGGAAATGGCGTTCTATTTTATTGAACAGCGTGAGCTCCACTTTTTTGGGATCAACAAGCACGAACTTAATCTGTGAGGGATGTTTCTTATACAGTAAAGAGACGAGGATTGCATTCAGTCCAACGGATTTACCCTGTCCCGTAGCCCCCGCCATCAGCAAGTGGGGCATCTTGGAGAGATCCGCGATAAATGTCTCATTGCTGATGGTCTTTCCCAGAGCGATCGGAAGATCCATGGTGGTATTCTGGAACTGCGCAGAAGCCAGGATTGTTCTCATCGGAACCATCTCCGCATTCAGGTTCGGCACCTCAATACCAATGGTCCCTTTTCCGGGGATTGGTGCAATAATACGGATACCCAGGGCAGACAAACTCAGGGCTATATCATCTTCCAGGTTTTTGATCTTGGAGATCCTTACTCCGGCAGCAGGGACAATCTCATATAATGTTACCGTTGGTCCTACTGTTGCTTTGATCTTTTCGATATCGATCCCGTAATCGCTTAAGGTTTTAAGGATCCTGTCCTTGTTTGCATTCAGCTCTTCCGTATTAATTACAATGTCTTTGGAGCCCCCGTAGTTCTCCAGCAGATCGAGCGGGGGAAACTGGTAATTGCCAAGATCAAGCGTAGGGTCATATTCTCCAACCTGTGCTACAAGCGCTTCTGAGATCTGCTCCGGGGTTAATTCCTGCTCACGGGCTTCTATTTTCTCTACTGTGAACTGGACACCATCTTCTACAGAAAGCACAATAGGCTCCGTTTCGGGAGCCTTCACCGCTTCTTCTACAATGTCATGCCTCTCATCATTTGTAACTGTGAATTCCTTTGTCCGCAGCACCGGCTCTTCTTCCGGTTTCAAAGCTTCCTCCGCCTCCTCTTTAAATGTATTCACAGGGATCACTTTTTCTTCCGGGATTCCAGGTTCAGGGTCAGGATCTGTTATCGGGTCTTTTTTCGAGAGGTCAAATGAAATATTGAAAGCAGCCACAAGAAATACCATGAATGCAAAGAAAAGCAGCACACCGGTTCCTATAAAACCAAGCAGGCCGTTCAGTTTATTGCTCATGGTATAACCAAATGCGCCTCCCAGGAAGAACAATGTATCGCTAAAAATATACCCGAGGGTGAGGGAGGTAAAGACAAGGAAGAAGAATGAATATCCATAAACCCTGCCCGGGTTGAAAACCGAAATATTGAAAGTGATCCGAAGGCCGGCAAGAAATGCAACAAATGCGAAAATATAGGATGCGACACCGAACCATTTATGAATAAAAATATGCGAAAGCAGCGCCCCGAATTTACCTAACCAGTTCTGAACTTTCACTTCAGGTGCAAACAAATCGCCTAACACCTTATCCTGGTCTACATGCCACGTAAATACAAAAGAAGTAAAAGCTATGCAAAGATAAACCGACAATAAAAGGAGGCTCAAACCGAAGATCTTCTGAAACCTTTCATTTCTCAAAAACGAAAAGGTATTATTTATCTTTTCAGCAAATGCTGATGGCGGCTGATCCTGGGAAACTTTCTCTTTTTTCGACTTGTCTTTTTCCTTTACTGAACCCTTCCCTTCGGTTTTCTCCTCGCGTATGGTGTTCTTTAAGGTATTCTTTTTAGGCTCAGCCATTTATCAATTATAAGCTTTCGTGATTATTCACTTCAAAATTACCAAACGACTCAAGGCCTGAAGCAGTTAACCTGAAATCTTATAAACGGGAGAATGTGGAAAACAAAAGGGCCTTTCGTTTTAACGAAAGGCCCTTCAAAAAAAATAACCGTATTACTGAGCGCCCATTTTCTGCATCGACTTTTGAAAATCTTCCATTGTTGTTTCAGTGTAACCTTCTTTCGGGATTTCAAATTTGGTATCAGGCACCGTTTCTTTGGAAACCGATTTTGCGGTGAAGGTCATTTTAATACCGCTCTGATTAAGCATGTATTCCATCGGGAAACCTTTTAATCCTTTGTAAACTGACTTTACTTCAGAAGTTGGGATCTCTTCAGTGTACCAGACTGTTGCGGTTTCATCCTTACCGTTTACTTTCATGCTTGCTTCCGCTTTCTTGCATTTATATCCCGCAATGGTTTTGGTTTCGTCAGAATACTTGATCCCGGTTACCGGATTCTTTTCCTCCTCTTTTTTCAGGTCAGCTTCCGTCATACGGATCAGGTATTTCTGTCCCATGATGTCCATCAGTGTTACAACATCTTTTGTCTTTGAATCAATGATTGCAGAAGTACTCTGGATGGCCATATTGAGATCAGTCCTTCTCTTATCCCCTTTGATATAGTTAACCGACTCTGAGCCGTTGAGCATGGTAAGTGCTTCAGGGGGTAAACCTGAACCTTCAAAGGAAATAGCATAAGTAACTTTTCCTTCAAAGTCCGTTTTTTTTTGGGCTGATAAATTTGCAACTGCTGAAACTGCAATTGCTGCAGCTAATAAGATCTTCTTCATTATATGTTTTTTTAGGTTATTGCAATCCGAGGAATAACTCATCCATCTCTTCTTTGGTGATGGCTTTATAATCTGCAGGAAGCTCAAATGTGGAATCATCTACATCCTCATTCTTCACTGCTTTGGCGGTAAATTTCATTTCCAGCCCAAACTTTTTCATCTGGTATTCCATGAGCACCCCATCTATCTTGCAGTATGGATTAGCAAAATTGGGCGACTGGATATTCAGGTCTTTCGTGTAATAGATATCGAACTCGGTGGCATATTCATCATTCACCTTAACGTGGGCTTTCTGGCATTTATAACCGGCAATAAGCTTTGTTTCCTTGGAAGGCGTGATCTCTACCGGATAAAGCTCATTCTCTTTTTTAATATCAGCTTCATTCTGTACAAGTGAAAATTTCTTATTCAGAAGCTTTACCAGCTGGATCATTGACTTTGTTTCAGGATCGGAAATAAAAGAGGTGCTGAACAGTCCCATTCCCGCACTCATTTCAGCACAGGACTTATTATCCTTGAATTTGATTGTCATTTTATTCGGGGCAAGGCTGGCCATCGGGTTGCTCTGATCAACAATAGCTGCATCATATTCTATCGAACCCTCCGAAAGAAATTTTTCGTCAGAATTACTGCAACTTGTGAGACCTAATATAAATAAACAGCAGGTAAAAGCTATAAGTAGAGGCTTTTTCATATCACTCTGTGTAAATCAACTGCTCTGTGTACAGCAATTGAACACATATATTTTTACGATTAAGGAGCGAAAGGTAGCGATTAAATGATACAAGTCAAAATTTTTAATCTCCTGTTCAAAACTTTTGAAAACCACAAGATCCGCTTTGATGCAGGATCCTGTGATTAATATCCTAGCGTCTTCAGCATCGATTTATAGCTTTGCTCTTTTGCGAATAAGCGGGTGCTTATTTCATCATCCTCATCCTTGTCAATAATCACATGCTTGGGTGCCGGGATCAGGCAATGCTGTATCCCCCCGTAACCGCCCAGGGATTCCTGGTAAGCGCCTGTATGGAAGAACCCCAGGTATTGCGGGATCTTTTGTTTTTCAGTTACAATAGGCATATAAACCTGGTTCAGGTGCGATTCCGCATTATAATAATCCTCGCTGTCACATGTCAGGCCCCCGAGGTTTACCCGCTGATATTCCTTTTCCCAGTTGTTGACCGCCAGGAGGATAAATTTCTGTTTGATTCCCCAGGTATCCGGCAACGTGGTGATGAAGGAACTATCTATCATATACCATAACTCATTGTCGTTCTGCTTCTTAACATCGACAATAGAATAAAGTGCTGCACCGCTTTCTCCTACCGTGTAACTTCCGAATTCGGTAAAAATGTGCGGTTCTTCCACTTCCCTTTCTTCACAGATATTCTTGATCTTCTGGATGATCTCATCCGCCATGTATGCATAATCATAACTGAAACCCAGGGAAGTCCTGATCGGGAAACCGCCCCCGATATCAAGTGAATCCAGGGTTGGACACACCTTCTTCAGATCGCAGTAAACATTAATGCACTTGGAAAGCTCTGACCAGTAATAGGTAGTATCTTTAATACCGGTATTTATAAAGAAATGCAGCATTTTCAGTTCGCACTTATTGCTTCCTTTAATGCTGGTATTGTAAAAATCAATGATATCTGCCTCACGGATACCAAGCCTGGAAGTATAGAACTCAAACTTTGGTTCCTCATCGGTTGCCACCCTTATCCCTACTTTGAACTTCTTTTTGCAAAGCTTTTCCAATGCGGGCAGCTCCTTTTTATTATCCAGGATAGGTATTGCATTTACAAAGCCGTCATTTATAAGCTCACTGATGTATTTCAGGTAGCTGGGCCTTTTATAACCATTATTGATTATATATGTGTTTTTGGTGATTTTACCCGAATTATAAAGCGACCTGATTACCGGAACATCAAATGCAGATGAGGTTTCAAGGTGAATATCGTTTTTAAGCGCCTCTTCCAAAACAAAAGAGAAATGTGAGCTCTTTGTACAGTAACAATATGTATATTTGCCCTTGTAATCAGCCCTTGCCATTGCAACGTTAAATAGCTTTTTAGCTTTCTGGATCTGGGCGCTGATCTTAGGTAAATAACTAATTTTAAGGGGAGTACCGTACTTTTTAATGATGTCCATCAGTGGAATATCATGAAAGTAAAGCTCATCATCTGTTACACTAAAACCATCCTGCGGGAAGTCAAAGGTTTGTTCGATCAGATCGCGGTATTTGTTATCCATTTCGTATTTAAAATTAGTAATTAATAAACAGGTATCAAATGTAAGTAACTTACTTTAATAATTTTTATTCTAAGTAAGTTATTTGGATATAATGAAATTTTGAAAATCAGCTGTATTGACTTAAACTAAATAGAATTACTATGAAAACATTGAAATTTATTGAGGTGAAGTCGGAAATCGGGGCAGGCACCCGCGGTGCGAGCATGGGGGTTGACGCTATAAAGATTGCTGCACTTGACTATGGAAGCACCATGTTCAAGCAGATCGAATCCACGGAGATCAAGACAGAAAACCACCTTCTTTTTGAAGCATCCAAAAGACCTTATGCAAAAAGAATTGAAGGCATCCTGGCTATTTATGAGCGGGTAGCTGCCCAGGTAGCACAAACATTAAAGAAGAATCATTTTCCGATAGTCCTTGCCGGGGACCACAGCACGGCAGGTGCCACTATTGCCGGCATTAAAATGGCTCATCCGAAACAGCGCCTTGGGGTGATCTGGATTGATGCACATGCTGACATTCACAGTCCGTATACTTCACCTTCAGGAAACATGCATGGGATGCCTATTGCTGTTTCACTGAACGAGGATAATATGGCGAATAAAATGAACAAACCTGACAAGGAAACGGTTGACCTCTGGAATAAACTAAAGAAAGTTGGTGGTATTTCCCCGAAAATCGGGTATAAAGATCTTGTTTACATTGGTGTCCGCGATGTAGAACCGGAAGAAACATATCTGCTTAAAAAGAATAAAGTAAAAACATTTACTACAGCAGAAGTTAAGAGAAATGGAGTTGAAAAGATCGCACGTGACGCCCTGGCGCACTTAAACGGGTGCAACCTGATCTATGTATCTTTTGATGTGGACAGCATGGACTCTTCCATTTCCAAGGGCACAGGGACACCTGTACGCAACGGTATCACTGAAAAGGAAGCTGGAAGCTTGTGTGTGAGGCTGATCCAGAACGAGAAAGTTTGCTGCTTTGAGATTTGTGAGGTCAATCCTACACTTGATAAAGAGAACCTGATGGCAGAAAACACCTTTGAAATTCTTCAAAAGGTGGTCAGCCAGCTTACTTATTAATTAGAGAGGCCGGGAATAATAGTCGGAAATTGAAAGTTGGGAAATCATTAGAGTATCGGAATTGAGATTATTAAATTATAAAAATTAACGATTGGGGAAATGGGGAATTATTAATTCTCCATTTCTCTGTTTCACCCCATTCACCAATAGTATATGAACATCGAACATACGCTTTCTCAAAAAGCAATCGAAGCATTACATACGCTTTACGGAGTTTCTGTTGAGAAAGCCGCTTTTGAAAAGACCAACCCGGACTTTGAAGGCGACCTGACCCTCGTGGTTTTTCCTTTCCTGAAAGCCTCTAAAAAGAAACCTGAAGATACTGCGAATGAGATCGGGAAATTCTTAAAAGACCACCTGCCGCAGGTCCAATCTTTTAACGTGGTTAAAGGCTTCCTGAATATAGTGATCGCTGATGCTTTCTGGATAGATTATTTCCGGTCGGTTCAGGGCCAGGGCTTTATTAAGCCTTCTCCGGCAGATGCACCACTTGTAATGGTTGAATACTCTTCACCGAATACAAACAAACCTTTACACCTCGGCCATGTAAGAAATAACCTCCTTGGTTATTCGGTATCCGAGATACTGAAAGCTGCGGGCAATAAAGTTATTAAGACCAACCTTGTAAACGACCGTGGGATCCATATCTGCAAAAGCATGATAGCCTGGCAGAAATGGGGAAATGGGGAAACCCCTGAATCCTCGGGGATGAAAGGTGATCACCTGGTTGGGAAATACTATGTTGAATTTGACAAGCATTACAAAGCGCAGGTAGCTGAGGCCAAATCGAAAGGGGCAAGTGATGCCGATGCTGAAAAAACGGCACCGCTGATGCTTGAGATCCAGGAGATGCTCCGTAAATGGGAATCAGCTGATCCTGAAGTGCGTAAGCTCTGGGAAATGATGAATAGCTGGGTCTACCAGGGGTTCGACATTACCTATAAAATGCTGGGGGTGGATTTCGATAAGATCTATTACGAAAGTAACACTTACATTCTTGGTAAGAACATTATTGATGAAGGCCTGGAAAAAGGGGTGTTGAAACGCAGGCCGGATAATTCCGTTTACGCGGACCTTACCGCTGACGGCCTTGATGAAAAGACACTCCTTCGTTCTGACGGCACTTCTGTGTACATGACACAGGACCTGGGCACGGCACTCGAACGGGCAAAAGAAGTTAAGTTTGACAAGCATATCTATACAGTGGGAAATGAACAGGACTATCATTTTAAAGTGCTGTTCCTGATCCTGAAAAAACTTGGCTACAAATGGGCTGATGGCTTGTATCACCTGTCTTACGGGATGGTTGAGCTTCCTGAAGGCAAAATGAAATCTCGTGAAGGAACTGTTGTGGATGCGGATGAACTGATGGAAGAGATGATCGCTACTGCAAAGAAAACCGCTGAGGAACTTGGGAAAGCGCAGGATCTTGATCCTGCTGATAAAGAACAATTATATAAAACCGTCGGGCTTGGTGCACTAAAATACTTCATGCTCAAGGTGGACCCTAAAAAGAAAATGCTTTTCAATCCTGCCGAATCAATTGATTTCAATGGCAATACAGCTCCTTTCATCCAGTTCAATTACGTAAGGATCCGTGCGCTTTTAAGGAAAGCAAAAGAAAACTTCCCGGATTTTGAACAGGTGAATGTAAATACAATTACACTTCTTCCGAAAGAAAAGGAATTACTTATCAGGCTGTACAACTTCGATGCTGTGATTAAACAGGCCGCTCTAGAGCTCAGCCCGGCACAGGTCGCAAATTACGCTTATGACCTGGCAAAGGAATACAGCCAGTATTATCATGATACTCCTATCTTAAAGGAAGAAAATAAGGATCTGGTCGTTTTCCGGCTGCAGCTTTCGGCTGCCATCGGGGTTGCAGTTAAATCGGCAATGGGATTACTGGGCATAGAAGTGCCGGAAAGGATGTAAAAAAGAGATGTTCTGCGCTTTCACATAAGAACTGCACAGAACATCTCTATTCATTTTGCGTGTTACTTATTCAGCAATTGAACAAATCCCTGCTTCTGGACTTTCTTCTCATTGATCCCTTCCACCTCCAGGATATAATAATACACTCCATCTACAGCAATGCCTCCGCTGGTGGTCCTGCCGTCCCATTTTTCGTTAACTGATTTCAGTTCCGCCATTTTCAATCCCCACCTGTCGTAAATGCTGCATGTTAGTGTCTTCACCCCGGTGGAAGTGATAAAAAAAGCATCATTGCTGCCGTCACCGTTCGGGGTAAACACATTCGGAATTACCAGTGTAACTTCACCGGCCACAATAATGCATTCGGTGACAGAATCAACGCAGCCCTGTGCATTTGTTGAAATCAAAGTAATACAGTATGTTCCTTCACTGGTATAGGTATGCTGATCCGCAGAGAGCAATGATGTATTATTTATCGAAAGCGGATCACCGAAATTCCATGAAGAATTCCCTCCGTTAGTTGAAACATCAGTAAAAGTAACAGGGGAGTTTGTGCTTATTACACCCGCAGGTGAAGCAGAGATCTCCGCAGAAGGGTTCCCGTTAACAGTTATTGTTGAGGAAATAGTATTTGTTCCGGCACATCCTGCGGCACTTGTGCATGTTATGATCACATTATAAGTTCCAGGAACAGTATAACAATGCGAAGGATCTGAAACAGCTGAAGAATCACCATCACCAAATGCATAGCTTATATTATTGCAATCAGTACTGAGATCTGTGAACTGAATACAAAGCGGTGCACAGCCTGAAGCTAAATCTACCGTAGCATCCGGGCTTGGTGAAGGGTTTACCGTAATTGTTTCAGTATCCGTATCACTGCAGGTCCCTGCAATTGTGTAAGTAACAGTAAATGTTCCGGCAGCAGCAGGATTGAAAGTACCAAGCGTACTGTTGGTTATTCCGTTACCTGACCATATGCCACCAGCCGCAGCTGAGGCCAGGTTAAATGAAGGGCTGCCTTCGCAGACAGCTGTGACCGGTGCTATATCAGCATTGGCAGCAGGGATCACATTGACCAGCACAGAATCGATATCACCGCATGTTCCGCTGATGGTATATTTGACCTGGTGGGAACCCGTACCTGCAGAAACAGGATCAAAAGTTCCTGTTGTACTATTTGTGATTCCCGGACCGCTCCAGCTGCCACCTGTGGTTGCAGCAGACATATTAAAAGCTGCCGTCCCTTCGCATACATCCGCTACCGGTGCAATGCCTGCATCAGCAGTTGCGGTGACAGATATTACAACAGTATCCGTTGCTGCGCATGCCCCGCTGATCGAATATGTCACCGTGTCATTTCCAATACCTCCAAACAATGCGGGGTCATAAGTTCCTGCTACCGCATCAGAAATTCCGGTTCCGCTCCATACACCTCCGCTGGTTGCCGCGGTAAGAGTAATGGCAGGCGAAGCAGAACAAAGCGGTGCCGGTTGCGTAATGGTAGCATCAGCTGCGTTTGTTACTGTAATCGTTTCCGAATCAGAATTTCCGCAACTGCCGCTGATTGTATAAGTAACATTATAATTACCTGGACCAATAGACGGATCAAATGTTCCGTTAACTACATCGGTTATGCCTGTACCACCCCATAGTCCTCCGCTGGTCGCAGCCGACAGGTTGAATGGTGCGGCACCTGTACAAACCGGGGCTACAGCTGTGATAGTTGCATCCAGTAGTGATGTTACAGTTACTGTTACCTGGTCGCTTGCACCGCATGAACCAGCGATAACATAATCTATCACGTACGATCCCGGACCAACCGAAGGATCAAAAAGTCCGGTTGCTGTATTTGTGATTCCTGTTCCTGCCCATGTTCCGCCTGTGGTTGCTGCAGTCAGGTTAAATGGTGCAGCACTTGCACAAACACTTGCAGGCTGTATTATGGTTGCATCCGGTGGAGTTGATATAGTTATCGCTGATGAATCCGCAGTGCCGCATGTTCCGCTCACCGTGTTCAACACCATATAAGTTCCGGCTGTGCTTGCTGAAAGATCAACCACACCAGTTGAAGAGTTAATACTGAGACCTGCCGTAGAAGTGAATAGACCTGCGTTTGCACCCGCACTTAAGGTTGGTGAAGGATCGGTCCCGTTTTGACAATAAGGCGAAGCTGCATAACTGAATGATGCTGTCGGGGCCGTTGTGATGGTGATCTGGGCTGTTGAACTGTCTGCTGAACACCCTCCTGAGGCCGCGATCGTATTTGTGACAGTGTAAGTTCCTGCAGTACTTGCAGAAAGATCTACCTGTCCTGTACCGGTATTTAAAAAAACAAGTCCTGCCGTTGAAGAGAACACTCCTGCAGTACCGCCACCTGTGAAAACTGGTAATGGGTCGGCTGCATTCTGACAATAAGGTGATGCTGTATATTGGAAAGTAGAAACAGGGGTGTTAGTTATGGTCAGATTTATATTTGAACTGCTGCCGCACGGGCCCGGAGTTGTATATGTAATGATATATGAATTCAGAAGGCTGGCAGAAAGGTCAATTGTTCCACTGCCAGCGTTGATACTTAATCCGGCCGGAGAGGAAGTAAATGTTCCTGAAGGCGTTCCTGTAACAGCAGGTGTTGGATCAGTGCCAGATTGGCAATACGTTAAAGTAGAATAACTGAATGCTGCACTCTGAACAGGGTTGATCGTAATTGATGTGTTTGACACACTGCCCGGGCAACCGCCATTGGCGGGCAATGTATTTGTAATCGTGTATGTTCCGGCAGTACTTGCAGAGAGGTCAACCACTCCTGTTGAAGAGTTTATACTCAGCCCGGCTGTTGATGCAAATGTTCCTGCCACACTTCCTGCATTCAGGTCCGGTGAAGGATCTGCAGCATCCTGGCAATAAGGGTTTGCGGTATAACTGAATGTGCCCGTTTGCGGAGTACTGATCACCACTAATCCGGTATCGGTTACGGCCGGACAACCACCGGATGAATTGAAGGTATTTGTGATAATGTATGTCCCTGCAGTGCTTGCACTGAGATCCACCAATCCTGATCCCGGGTTTATGCTTAATCCCGCAGTTGATGTAAACGTTCCGGGAGTTCCTCCTCCGTTGAAAACAGGGGAAGGATCAGTTTCATTGGAGCAGAATGGTGAACCGGAATATCCGAAAGTTGCATTCGGTAAGGCGGTGATTGTGATCGATGTGCTTGCAGAAGCGTTAGGACAAGTACCTGTGCCGTTAACTGTATTAGTCACATTGTATGTTCCGGGCGTACTTGCGCTTAGATCAACAACACCCGTTGTAGGATTAAGACTTAACCCAACCGTTGAAGCAAAGGTGCCTGCCGTACCGCCACCGGTGAAAACAGGGGAAGGATCTGCACCATTACTGCAATATGGAGTCCCCGGATAATTAAAAGTCGCAACAGAAGGATTACTTACAGTGATTGTTGATGTCGCAGTACCGGAACAGCTTCCCGTTGTTCCTGTTACGGTATAAGTTGTTGTTGATGACGGACTCACGGTTGCAGTATTTGCTCCTGTGGATGTAGCTCCGGCAGACCAGCTATAGCTTGTGCCGCCGGATGCTGTAAGAGTAGTGGTAACTGTTCCGCAAACTGAAGCGGAATTCACACTAATAACAAGTCCGGGATTAACGGTAACAATTACCGGAATACGGTAAGTACCGTTCGGACAAGCTTCCACCCAATAAGTGGTAGTGCTGTTCAAAACAGGTGTGGTCCATGGAGAGCCGGAGCCAACCTGGTTCCCTCCTGTTTCAGCGTCCCACCATGTAAAACCGCTACCTGCAGGTGCAGTTCCGTTTATTGCAGCCGTGAGAGTAGCAGTGTTGCCCGAGCATATGGTAACCCCGCTGGCCGATATTGTAAAATTCGTGATGGTTTGGTTTTGTAAACCGGCAGCACCGCGTGTCGCACCATTAGGTATAAATTCAGTAAGATGAGAGGCATCAGTTGTCCCGTTAGCTCCGGGATTTACAGCCTGTGCGACTGCACCATTTGAAACCGCAATATATCCTCCGCTGCCACTACCACCTGGCCCTTCACCCTGAACAGTCGCGAAGAGGGGAATCACCTGGTTTCCGCCATTTCCACCATTTGCTGATACAGAAATCCCGGAAATTACTCCTACCGAATTTAAGATCACAGTTCCCCCTGCTCCACCTCCGCCTGCACCATCAGTTCCTGAATTAACACCTGCAGCACCGTTTGCAGTTATCGTACCTGTTCCTGAAACAGTTCCATAGCTCATCAGATAAACAAGGCCTGCACCGCGGCCACCACCACCACCCTGACTGCTGTTCTGATCTCCGGCTCCACCGCCACCACCCATAAATATTCTTCCGCCAGTATAATCCAGCGGCCTACCTCCGAGTCCCCCATTATTTGTTCTGTAATCTCCGCCCCAGCCGTTTGTGATCCCGCTCTGAAAGGGCCTTGGTGGATCTGTTAAGGCATTCATGTTAAAAGCTGAAAAGGAATATCCGCCTCTTCCACCACCCGGGGAAGTATGCGAAGAAAATGTATTATTTACATCAAGGTTCCATGCTTGTGCCCAGGTAGCATTACTATTATCGGGATTTCCAAGGCCATCCCATCCGCTAAGACTTCCGGCATTGGCACCACCTCCGCCACCTGCATTGTGTGCATTACCTCCGCCACCGGCATTTCCCGCAGCTCCCCTGCAATATCTTCCCCCGATAGGATTATAATCCGCCTGGTAGCCATAAACGCCTTCGCCCTTTTCAGCCCCTTCTGCATTATTCTGCATAGCAGCCTGCCCGCCCCCGTTAAGGGTGGCATTATCACCCACCAGTGAACCACCGCGGAAACCTAATGCATTCACGTTAATTCCCCCGGCAGTGTTGATAACTGTATTTCCAAGAACTTCCACTGCAACAATCCCTCCGGTGAATATTCCTCCTGTAGCCCATGCATGGCCCGTAATCGAGCCCGGAGCTGTTACTGTAAGATTATTATACCGCGGCACCCTGATCACCTGCACTCTTCCGGCGGCTGTATAATCATACCGGAGCCCGCAATCCAGCTGTATAGATGTTGAATTTGGAACGCTTCTTACCTCTGCAAACTCATATCTTCCGCAGTTATTGTAACTGGTAATCTCTCCCCAGGTAATGTCATTCGGAATGCCGTAAAAAGTGCCGCTTCCCGCAGGGAATTCGACCACCGATCCGTTAGCACTAACACCCTGTACCTGGATAATCATTATAAGATCACCTGCCGCCAGGTTAGCCGGGAAGCGACTATTGGCATTCAGGCCGCTGGCAGCAACAGTGATGGTTGTTGCACCTGCAGCTGCATTGGCAGTAAGCGTTGTGTACTCGTTCACAATCCGGTTAGCGGTATTTACCGTTACATTTCCGTTTTTGCCTCTCTGGGCGTAAGAAAAGGAGGTGATAACCAGCAGGGCGGCCAGGAAAAAATTTGAAAGGAATTTCATTGGTGTAACAATTAAGTGTGCTATATGTGATGTGCCAAAATAAGCGGAATTATTGGTTTTACCAAGGGTAATCCGATACCTGATCTCAGATGCTTATTTCTTTAAAAGGGTTGCGCGGAACCCACTCTGCAGGCTTCAGGTAATCTATAAATGGCTTAATGATACGGTTGGATAAGGAATTCCTGTGCCGGATATAACAAGTCAGCTGATATGGCTCTGCCCCTACCGTGCTTTTTATCTCAGAAGCGGTCCTCCCCAGCGACAGTTTTGCTTTTTTATTTGTCATTGCCTCCAGGATATAATCGTAAAGGATGTTCTGGTACAATTCGAGCTCTTTGTTAAGTTCATAATTTAGGCCTATAAAATGTGCCTCAACCGATTTTTTGAGAATAAAGGCGGACCTGAACCCGATCAGCTCTCCTTTAAAATAATAAGCTATAAATGTGAATTTATCACCGAGCTGTTTTTTAAGCTCAGCAAAGTAACCAGTATTGAGGGATGCCATCCTGAACTTCGCTTTCAAATGAACATTATTGAAAAGTTCCTGGATTCTTTCTGCATTCTCCTCAATATCCATCCATCCAAAATCTCTTCTTTCCAGGGCGCCTCCTTTTTTGACAATACTTTTTGCGCGGTTCCTGTATTTTTTGCTCATGGCATTCAGGTATTCATCAAAGGTTGACCACTGAATATCCACGATCATGTTGGGTTCTACCAGGAAATCATGGTACTTGTATTCTTCAAGCTCGGCTGCATGGTCTATGGAAGATGCATAAAAGTCTTTTATCAATACGGCAGCTATCTGCCCTCTCAGTTTCTCCACCTGGCTGATCTTAAAGATCACATCGGCCAGCGCATCCATAACAGCCGTTTTATTCACCTGGGGCGAATATGTTAGCCCGTGCTCACCGCTTACATAAGCATTTCCGCAGATCAGCAGGCGCATATTAATGCGGTCGGCTGTACGCAGAATATGATTGGCAAGATGCTTCCTGATGTAATCGGTGATCATGCAGGAAAATTCCTTGCTGTCCTGTTCAAAGAGATTACTGAAACTTTCCGTGCTGAAATCGATCACCTGGAAATACGCGATCGCGGCCGGACGATCCTGGTCATAAATGATAGCATAATGAAAGCGCATGTTTTCCGGGCTTTCTCTTTCAAGAACAGAAAGGAAAGGCAGTTCAAGAAATTCACTGCCGTGTTTCACAAGTGAATTCCAGTCACCGGTATTGATCTTAGACACAGAATCACATACGGTAAAGGCAAAATCACTATTCTTTTTTCCTTCAAGTGATTTCTTTTTATTGGGAACTTTATTACAGGAAATAAGCATTTGTCTAATTATGTTTTGTGCCTGGATTCAATTCGGCAAGCATCAGTTCTCTAATATGTTTTACCGGAGCGCTCCCATAACCAAGGAATTTCTCATGGAATTCCTTAAGGTTAAAATCCGCCCCCATCTTCTTTTTCAGCTCTTCCCTGAAGTCATAGATCTCGGTGTAACCTGTGAAATAACAGCAGAGCTGCACCTGTGTAACAGATACCCTCCTCCATTTGTTCTCGGCTTCTGTTTTTTGCTGGAATGCCTCCGTCACAAGCAGGTGCATCGCATCTTCCCGACTCATACCCTTGGTATGTACGCTGTAATCAAGGATCGTATTGCAGGTACTTCTCAGGTTCCACTTGTAATACATCAGCCACATTTCGTCCTCATGATTTCCATATCCGTTCTCCAGCATCATCCTCTCGGTGTAAACAGCCCATCCTTCGATCATTGTGCTGTTGCCGAAAAGTGATTTTATCAGGCTTGGCGACTGGTTGGCATATACCAGCTGTGTGTAATGTCCGGGAATCGCTTCATGGATATTCAGGATCTGTAATATGTAATGATTGTACTCTCTGAGGTAACTTTCGGCCCTTTCTTTATCCCATCCGGAAAGGCTGCCGACATTGTAGTATGTGTTGCCGTTCTTATCGTAAGGGCCAGGTGCCGATATGGAAGCCCCTGCAACTCCTGCCATGTAATCCGGTTCTTTGCGGACCACCAGGGGTTTTGACGGATCGATGTAAATGAGATCCTTTTTCTTTATGAAATCGACAAGTACGGGCATTTGCTGCGAGATGGCCGACTGGAATGAATCGGCATGCACGTGCTTCTCCGAGATCTTCTCGATCACTTCCCTCACAACCAGCATCCTGTCAGCAGGCCTGGTCTTACCCGGAAAATATTTATTCCAGAGCTTGTCAGCAAGTTCAGCCATCTTTTCATGCAGCTCCTTTTTGTGGGCAAGCGCTTTATCATAGATCTGGTCAGCGGTGTAACCCGACTGGATCTCCAGTTCGAATTTCTTAGCATACAACTCCTTTCCGAGGCGGAAACTTCGAGGAGTTTTATTATCAAGCTTTTTCAGCCATTCCGCATAATCTTTTATTGCTTTTACACTGGCTTTGGCAGCAGCTTCCATCGATTGCTTTTCGTGCTCCCCGAACGTTGTCTTGTTGAGGGCAGCCGGAAAATCCGTTTCAAAAACCGAAATCCCCCCGAGGTTCTGGTCTATTGCAAGTGCAGTATGTTCTATTGTCGGGTTCCTGATGTTCTTCTTGGCTGCTTCATAATAAGCGGGAATGTTCGCCATCTTCAGGTAGAAATTCCTCAGGCGGTTATCCGGTGAATCGTAGTTCCCGTTCAGCATTTCCGCAAATGCACCGGAAACGTTATATTCAGAAGGGTTCCACTCAAACGACCTTTGTTCTTCAATATACCAGATGACCGATTTTAGCTGGTTTGCGATCATGTGATGATCGGTCTTGTTATTATCTGAAAGAGATTCAAGGCTGTATTTCTCCAGGGAATCAAGGTTCGCTTTCGCGAAATCCAATTCCTTCTTTCTTGATGCTTCATCAGGAACAACAAGGATACTGTCGTATTTATGATAGCCCTGGGAACTTGCCCAGCCCGGATATACTTTCCACAGCTCTTCTATAAAATGCTCCTTATAGCTGTCGAATAAAAGGTCTTTGTTTTCTGCAGAGGCATTTTCCGGGGCCTTATGATCATTGCCGCATGAAGCCATCGCCACAAGGATAAAAACTGAAAGTGCTATGTTTTTCATAATCTTTTAAAAGGAAGCTAAAGGTATAAAAACTAATGGCTGTAACGATTTTCCCTGTTAAGAAAATTTAATTTTTTCCTGCTTGTTTTTATTAAAAAAAGGATTTTGGCCGCTTATATTAGTCCGTGGCCTAATATAAAGCCACACCCTTCATCCCTGTCTTTTTCCGCCCGTCAAATAATTGCCCGAGCAAGTCTTTATTTCCTATTTTTGATCATCTAAACCAGACACCATGTTCAAGAAAATTTCACCCGTCCTGCTGCTTTCTATCCTGGCGGCATGTTCATCCAACAACGAACCTTCAAAAGAAGCCGGCAAAATGACCTATCCCACTACAAGAAAAACAGATTCCGCTGACACCTATTTCGGAACCACAATTCCTGACCCTTACAGGTGGCTGGAAGACGATAAATCGGCAGAAACGGGCGAATGGGTAAAAGCCCAGAACAAAGTCACCTTCGATTATTTAAGCAATATTCCTTACCGTAACAAAATTAAAGATCGTTTAACGAAGATCTGGAACTTCGCCAAAGTAAGCGCACCATTCAAAAAAGGGAAACGTTATTTTTTCTATAAGAATGACGGGATCCAGAACCAAAGCGTATTATATGTTCAGGAAGGCCTGAACGGAAGTCCTAAACTGCTTCTTGATCCGAATACGCTTGCGGCAGATGGTACAGCTTCACTTGGAGGCCTCGGGATCAGCAAGGACGGAAAGTACCTTGCGTAC
This sequence comes from Bacteroidia bacterium, assembly GCA_036386835.1. Lineage (GTDB taxonomy): Bacteria > Bacteroidota > Bacteroidia > 2-12-FULL-35-15 > 2-12-FULL-35-15 > 2-12-FULL-35-15. Next base: position 30,770 of record DASVUX010000027.1, on the reverse strand, counting down.
AGCATCAACCGTGCAGGAAGCGACTGGAGCGAGATCTTTACAATGGAAATTGAAAGTGGTAAAAAGCTTTCCGATGAGATCAGGTGGGTGAAATTCTCTGACATTGCATGGAAAGGAAATGGTTTTTACTACAGCGCTTATGATGCACCCAAAGGAGGCAGCGAGCTTTCCGGCAAAAATGAATTCCATAAAGTTTATTATCATAAGATCGGTGAAGAACAAGCCAAAGATCAGCTGGTTTATGAAGACAAGAGCAGCCCGCTGCGGAATTTCGCGGCTTCCGTTTCTGAAGATGAAAAGCTCCTGTTCCTTTACGGATCAGAATCGACAAGCGGAACATCACTGGCAGTAAAAGAACTTGACAAGCCAGCATCGGATTTTACCTGGCTGGTAAAGAACTTTGAAAACAATTATGCGGTAGTGAACAATGAAGGAACGAAGATCCATGTGATCACGGATAAAGGCGCACCGAAATACCAGCTCCTTGAAATTGACATTCATGGCAAGCCGGATTACGAGAACTGGAAAAAGATCATTCCGGAGTCTGATGACCTGCTTGAAAGTGTATCCCTCTGCAACGGCAAGCTGATCGCGAAATACCTGAAAGATGTGACCACCCGCTTGTTCGTGTATGACATGAGCGGTAAAAAAGAAAGCGAAATTGAATTACCCGGCATCTGCAAAGTTGACGGACTCGACAGCGACAAACATGATAGTCTTGCATTCTTCTCTTACAACACTTTTACAGCACCTGCCAGTATTTATAAATACAACATCCTGACAAACAAAATGACAACCTGGTTCAAGCCGGAAATTGATTTTAAGTCGGACGATTTTGAAACCAAACAGATCTTCTACACAAGCAAGGATGGAACAAAAATCCCGATGTTCATTACCCATAAAAAAGGAATTACGCTTGATGGGAACAACCCATGCTTTCTTTTCGGTTACGGGGGGTTTAATTCCTATTATTCACCGGAGTTCCGGATCGACAGGGCAGTATTCCTTGAAAATGGCGGAATCTATGCGATTCCCGGATTACGTGGCGGGGGCGATTACGGGGAAGACTGGCACAAGGCAGGAACGAAATGCCAGAAACAAAATGTGTTTGACGATTTTATAGCGGCAGCAGAATACCTCATCAAAGAGAAGTACACTTCCTCACAAAAGCTTGCGATCCATGGCCGTTCAAACGGAGGCTTGCTTGTGGGTGCGGTGATGACTCAGCGTCCTGAACTTGCAAAAGTTGCGATCCCAACAGTCGGAGTACTGGACATGCTCCGCTATCACAAGTTCACTATTGGATGGGCATGGGCAACAGATTACGGAACCAGCGAGAACAAGGAAGAGTTTGACTGCATCATTAAATATTCCCCGCTGCACAATATCAAAGAAGCGGAATATCCTGCAACACTTGTCACCACGGGTGATCATGATGACAGGGTGGTACCTGCGCACTCTTTCAAATTCATTGCCACCTTGCAGGAAAAGCAAAAAGGAAATAACCCGGTACTTGTCCGTATCGATACGAATGCCGGCCACGGTGCAGGGAAACCGACTTCAAAGCAGATTGAAGAGTATGCTGATATCTGGAGCTTTGTGTTTCATAACCTCGGGATGAAGTATTAAAAAAGAAAGGATAAAACCTTCACATCTCTAACCTGTTTGGGATAGATATGTGAAGGTTTTCGGTTCTTGTAGCTGGCTGACATTTGAGATAATGAGAGCCATGTAGGATGTTAACGGGCAGACTAACGTCACAGACAAGTATTTATTCAAGAAATGATAGAAACAAAAAATTTAAAGCTCATTCCCTGTGACACAGAAATTCTGAAGTCAGCAATAGCAGGTAATGAAATTCTTGCAAGGAAAATTAACGTTACTGTTGAAAACAATTGGTCAGAATTTGGAGTTGGTGCATTACAGTATTCACTTGACAAACTAACAGGAAGTGAAGAAGAAAAAAACTGGTGGACATATTTCCCGGTTTACAAGCAAGACAATAAGCTTATAGGCAGTGGCGGTTATAAAGGCAAACCTTCAGCAGACGGAACAGTTGAACTCGGATATGAAATTGCTCCACGCTACCGCAATCGTGGAATTGCAACTGAAATGGCAAAAGGATTAATTGAGAATGCGTTTAAAGACGAAAGAGTAAAGTCAATTATTGCTCATACCCTCGGGCAGGAAAATCCTTCAACAAAAGTCTTGCAGAAATGTGGCTTTGAAAAGGTTGATGAGATCAATGATCCGGACGATGGACTGGTTTGGAAATGGGAATTAAAAAAAACTCAGAACACTAAATTCACTATATGAGGAAAGTAATTTCATTTATGCACATCTCACTTGATGGTTTTGTAGCAGGCCCCAACGGAGAAATGAACTGGATTAAAGCTGATCAGGAAATTTTTGATCATGGGCAAGAGGATCAGTGAAGGCGACACGGCATTGTATGGACGAGTAACTTACCAGATGATGGAAAGTTACTGGCCCACCGCGGGAGACAAGGCAACAGCAACAAAACACGACATTGAACATTCAAAATGGTATAGCAAAGTGCACAAAGTTGTTTTATCGAAAACAATGAAAAATACAGAGCTGGCGAATACAACAATTATCAGCGGTAATCTTTTTGACAGAATTAATGTAATAAAACAACAGCCTGGTAAGGATATCCTGCTTTTTGGCAGCCCCACAGCAACCAATTCACTTATTACACTGAACTTAATTGACGGATACTGGCTATTTGTAAATCCAATTATTCTTGGACAGGGTATTCCTTTGTTTACAGGCATTACAGATAAAACTAAGCTAAATCTATTGGCTACCCGGCAATTTGCCTGTGGGGTAACCGAACTGAGTTACGCAGTGGACAAACAATAACTGCACACTGACCAATTAGTTTTCAGTAAGATAAGTGGTAATCAGAAAGCTCATAAAAAGACATCTGATCCTACTATTTTGGCTTACATGGCTTTTTATGTCTCTCCCCACTCTACCTAAGGATCGTAACGTGTCCCGTTTTGGTCATTGTCTCTTCTTCAAGACAAACCTGATTATATGTTACAATATAGAAATAAACTCCTGCATCTGCAGCTTTACCATTAATTGTTCCGTTCCAGCTTTCACTGTCGGTTTCAAACACTTTTTTACCCCATCGGTTAAAGATCTGCATGGTGTATTCCTCAAGGTATTGAGTCAGGTCCGCCTGAGGAAGCTGTGCGAACAACAATTTGAATTCATCATTGTCACCATCACCATTCGGTGTGAATACATTCGGAATAATGATCTCTCCTTCGATAGTCGCCTCATCAACATTGATCACCTGTGAAATGGTTTCTATCTTATCGCAGGTATGATCATAAGCGGTTAATGATAAAGTATATGATCCGGGAGTTGTATAAAAATAACTAACTGATGAATCATTTATGAAGGTGACTCCATCCCCCATGTTCCAGATAAGTGAATCGGCACCTGAACCTGTAAAGGCTATATTCACCCGTACTGTATCCTTACAAGGCTGTGGAGGGATAGGTGTAAATTCAGCACTGAATACTTCCGACTGCAGGATCTGGACAGTTACAAAAGCAGTATCAGTCACATTACATGTATTTGAATCTATCGCCACATACATTACATTGTAATTACCGGTACTGGAGAATGTATGAGTTGGATTAGCCTGGGTGGAAAGGGGTGTACCGTCATTGAAATTCCATAAGTGATCAGGAGTTGTTCCTCCTGTGAAGGTTACATTAAAAGGAGGATCACACGCGATTACATTTGGAGCTGCGTTGGCATTTGCCGTCACGGTGGAAGAATTAAAGTTTACCGTATTGGCTATAGTCTCCACTTTGTTACATGTAAAGTCATAAGCCGTTAATGTGATCGTGTATGTTCCGTCAGCGAGGTAAGTATGTGTGATAGTCGTATCGCTGTAAGTAGCTCCATCTCCCATGCTCCAGAAAAGCGAGTCTGCTCCGGAACCTGTAAAATCAAGGTTCACGGTGAAATTGGATGCCACACAAGGATCATAAGGCGCGATATCAAGGGTAGCTGCAAAGTTCTCGGATTGCAGCACGTCTACGGTGAGCAGGACGGTATCGGTAATGTTGCAGGTGCTGGAATCGATCGCAACATACATCACGTTATAATTGCCTAAACCTGTATAAGTATGCGTTGGATTAGCAATTGTTGAAACTGCAGATCCGTCACCAAAATCCCATAAATGGTTTGGTGTGGTTCCACCTGTGAATGTTACGTTGAATGGTGGATCACACTGGATCACATTCGGTGCAGCATTCGCAACTGCCGTTGTAGTTGTGCTGTTAAACATAACAGTATCGATGATCGTATCAACCTTGCCGCATGTAAAATCATATGCGATCATTGAAATGATATAAGTACCATCTGCAGTATATGTATGTGTTATTGTTGAATCATTGTAAGTATTCCCATCACCCATATTCCAGAAGAGCGAATCTGCACCTGTGCCTGTAAACTCAAGGTTCACCGTAAAGTTGGTTGCAACACATGGATCATAAGGCGCAATGTCGAGCGTGGCAGAGAAAACCTCAGGGGCAAGGACATCCACCGTAAGGTATGTAGTGTCTGTTATGTTACATGTGCTTGAATCAACAGCTACATACATTACAATATAATTTCCTAAACCGGAGAACGTATGAGTTGGATTCGCAGTAGTAGCTACCGGGGAACCGTCACCGAAATTCCAAATGTGTCCGGGTGTTGTTCCCCCGGTAAAGGTTACATCAAAAGGAGGATCACAGCGTATCACATTCGGTGCGGCAGTCGCCACGGCAGTCGTCACCTGCGGATTAAAGCTTACAGAATCAATTATTGTATCTATTTTGTTGCAGGTAAAATCATAAGCGATCATTGAAATGATATAATCGCCCGGGGTGGTATAAGTATGCGTGAGAGTGCTATCACTGTAATTGGTCCCATCCCCCATGCTCCAGAAAAGCGAATCCGCACCGGTACCGGTAAATTCAAGATTAACGGTAAAGTTTGATGCTACGCATGGATCATAAGGCGCAATATCAAGAGTTGCCGAAAATATTTCGGGAGTAAGGACATCTACTGTCAGGTAGGTTGTATCCGTTACATTACATGTGTTTGAATCAATAGCAACGTACATAACGGTATAGTTTCCTACCGCGGAGAATGTATGTGTAGGGCTCGCGGAATTAGATACGGGGCTTCCGTCACCGAAATTCCACAAATGGTTAGGAGTTGAACTTCCGCTGAACGTCACATCGAAAGGTGGATCACACCGGATCACATTAGGGGATGCATTGGCTGTTGCCGTAGTGAACGATCCTATAAAAGAAACGGTATCGGTAAATGTTTCAACTTTATTACACTGAAAGTCGAAGGCTGTCATTGAAACAATATATGTTCCGGTGGCAGGATAAGTATAATTCAAAGCAGTACTGTCAATGAATGTTACACCGTTACCCATGTTCCAGTAAATGGAGTCCGCTCCGGAACCGGTAAACTGAAGGGAGATTGTATTTGGTCCTCCGCTGCAAGGATCGTAAGGTGGAATATTGAATGTTGCATCAAAAATTTCAGGGGCAAGGATCTGGACGCTGAGGAAAACAGTATCTGCAATATTACAAGTCGAAGAATCGATCGCCACATACATTACATTGAAATTTCCGACCGTGTTAAAGGTGTGAGTCGGGTTAAGTGTTGTAGCGTCAGGGCTCCCATCCCCGAAATCCCAGAAATGATTCACAGCCGAGGATGCACCCTGGAACGTAACATCATATGGGGGATCGCATGCAATAATATTTGGAGCGGCATTGGCAACCGCTTCAATTCCCAGGTAATTGAATTCCATTTTTAATGCACCTAAATTACAGTTGCTGCTATTGTTGGTATTCGACCAAACACCGGGGGTTGTTGGAAAATTGTCACTGCCACCACAGCCTGCACAAACAGCCTGGTAAATTGTTCCATTCTTATCAAATCGACTTGTTCCGCCATCTACGTGCTCATCCGGAGTACCGCCGAAGAAAGAACCGTATAATAATGATTGCGCATCACGTTCAAGAACGATAAAATAGAAGTCGCTTCCGTCAGTAGTTGCGTCATACGCATCCGGTGTAACGGGTAAACCTGTTGTTGAGCCTTCGTGATTGGTATTCCCGCCCCATCCTGAAACATAAATATTCTGGCAATTATCAACCAGAAAGGCGGTCAGAGAAATGTCCGTAGCTGTAGTCGAACCTTTACCGAATACGGTAGAAAAATCCGTTGTTGTTAATCCAGGATTAAATTTATGTACGAACTGTGAACTTCCCGGATTACTGTAAACACCCGTAGTAACCGGATAGGCGCCCTTGGTCTGGCCTACAACATAAACATCATTATTCTGATCAAGTTCAAGCAAATACGTCTGATCATAAGCTGCGGTTCCGAAATAGCTTCCGGCAACCTGTGCACCATTGGTGCCCGATAAAGAAACAACGAACCCATCGGTCGCTCCCGCCAGCGTGGTTCTTATCGTTCCCGGTGTTACAGGAAAATTGTTTGACCTGGTTCCTCCGGCTATAAATACATTACCTCCGGGAGCTGGCTTGATTGAATAAGCGGCATCCGCATTTGTTCCTCCGATATAGGTTGACCAAAGAAGACTTGTGAGGGTGTTGTTCATTTTAAATGCACAGCCATTCTGAGCGGCAGGAGCAACAGTTGCAAGTGCTCCGGCAGTAGTCGGGAAATTGGTGGACAACGTAGAAGAGCAGACATACACATCCCCTGCAGGCCCGATAACGATCTCGCCTCTCCATTCATCTGAATAATTATGAGCCAGAGTGCCGTCAAGGTTCAGTCCGTCATTCCCCGAGCCTCCGATATAGGTTGAACCAAGAAGGGCGGTTCCTGTAGCATTAAATTTAGTAACGAAAATATCCGCCCCCCCGGTATAGGTATATCCTCCGGGGGTTGGTGTTGTATTTGCACCTCCATTAAACGAGGGATCATAACATCCTGTACTTACAGGATAATTGGTTGATGCAGTAGTTCCTAATACGAAAAGATTACCGGTAGCGTCTACAATAAGACTGTGGGGAGCTTCTACCCTTGTACCGCCAAGATATGTTGAATATATAAGGGAGTTTCCTGTGGGAGAGAACTTAGTGATAGAAATGTCCGTTTCCCCACCTGAAAAGCTGACATCAAACGCACCCGCTGTTGTGGGATAGCCCGTTGAAAAAACAATTCCTCCCGCGTATAGACTTCCGTTATTATCGTAAGTAGCAGTAAAACCGTAGTTATCTGCTGTTGACCCGGTGAATGTTGAAAAGATCAGTGTAGGATCAATTATGAGTTCCGCAGCCTGATCATATCCGCCAGGAAATTCAAAACCGAAATCGTCTCCTGATAATTTGTAATTACATGCTACCTCGGTCTTCTGACCTCCAATGATCTGATAGGCGTAGGGTTTTTCCTCAATTACCTCGCCCGCGTGAGTTGTGATGCTGATCTTCCCGTTTTTAATCTGTGGTGCAACGCCATCATACTTCCATTTAATCGCTGAAGCAGATACCCCCGCGCTGACTATATAATCGTATTTAAAATAACCATTACCGCTATGAATTTTCAGATCGATACCATTGTAAAGCCCGGCATAATAAACATTATGAAACAACGGAACGTTTGAGGCCCATTTAGAAGGATCGCTTCCGATAAAATAATTTTGCTTTTCTTCCGCCATTTCTGAAGATGAAACACCATGTGACTCGTTGTAGCCTATGAACTGAAGCCTGTACGCATGAGAACGAACCCTTTGTTCCTCCTGAGGTACCTCAAGCTTTCCATGTCCGAACTCGTGTCTTGCTTCTATATCTTCCTGGTTTTCGAATAGGAAACTGAACTGGCCTTTTTCAAGCCATACAGTACCGCCTCCGATTCTGGACTTATAAAGAACATTCGATTCCCATTGGCCGTGGTTCTTTATATAACTTAATTTTCCGGATTGATTTTGCGCAGCTGCACTTAATATTATTGCAGTTGACAATAAAAAAAGAATAGATTTTTTCATGTCCTGATAAAAAATTCGTGGTTAAGGTTTAGTTCAAACGCAAGATATTAAAGCAAACGGTAAGTTTTATTGCTAGTATTAAGTATAAATCAGATGATTAAAAACCCCGTGTTCAAAGGAAGAACCGGTGCGAAATCCAGTCAATGGGAAAAAATATACTCAAGTGATCGTTTCTTAAAATTCGTGGACTTCCGAAGTACATTATCCGGATGCGCCTCCCCATACAGACATCTGGTATAAAAATCTGTATTCCAATTTTTTATGCTGACTTTTTCTCTGGACAGCTCTCCCCGGACTTATCGTGAGAACAGGAAGGCATCCATTTTGTAAAATGGATGCAAACCATTAATCAGATTACGTTTCAAAAACAAAAAACTATGAAAAAGATCATTTCCTATTTATTGCTGATAACTGCTCTCAGCTTCTCAGCGAAGGCGCAGGACGGCTCCGATAAAGCATTCAATGAAAATTCAAGGGTATTAAACACAGGTATTGGTGCGGGGAGCGGGAGCTATGCCGCATACAGGGGCGGAGGCTACGTATATAAAAGTTCTCCTGCATTCAGCATCAGCTATGAGCATGCGCTTCCAAGAAAGCTTGGCCCGGGATACCTTGGATTAGGAGCTTACCTTGGATATCAAAGCTCAACTGCAAGAAACAATACGGCATACTATAACGGAGGTTATTATTATTACCAGCACAAATGGAGATCATTCCTTGTTGGTGCAAGAGGTGCTTATCATTTTGATTTTATTAACTGGGAACGGGCTGAAATCTATGCCGGTGTTATTGCTGGTTTCAGGGTTCAAACATATAGCTATGACACCAACAACCCTGATCCTTTAAAAGATAATTATCGCCTCAACCAGGGCAGCGTTGTTCCTGCGGCTTCCTTATTTGCGGGTGCGAGATGGTACTTTGTTGAGAACATCGGAGTTTTTGGCGAGGTTGGATACGGAATTTCTTATGCTACCGTTGGCTTTAGCTTTAAGCTATAAACTGTTTCTTTATAATAAAAAAGGCGTCCTTCCAGGCGCCTTTTTTATTTAATTACATGAACTTTAATTCAGGTTGACCATATATACGCGGTTATTGATCGTCACCTGGGCTTGGTTATCACAGGCACCGTTACCAAAGTCCACATATCTCGTAGCTTTTCCGGACGGTGTGAGTTCAAACTTCCCGCTAACAATATTCCTGCAGCCGATCTCTTTTCTTAAAGAAGAAGTAATGTTCATTGTAAACGATGTTGATCCTCCGGTAACCGGAACACTCACTCCATTAGCAGAACCGCTGATCAGGTAAACGTCATCTCCCCATGCCGCAGTGCTGTCGCCAAGGATCCATTCACGCGTACGTGAGGATGTCCAGGTCACTGAGCCGTTGGAAGGTTTATCGATCTGTCCGTTCACAGTGATTGCATAAGTTAAATTACCTGAAGTATTGTGACCATTGTTAATAACTGTTTTCGAACCACTTATGCGATGATCATTCACATAATAATTTGTAAATGTAATTGTGTGCGTAGAGGCAGAATCGCGATACCCGCCGGTATAGGAAACGTTAATACTTCCCCTGCGGTACCTTCCGTCACTACATAAGCAATTGGAAGATCCAAAGCTTATCGTAAGCATCCGGGGAACGCTTGTTGAGTCATGTGTAATGATTGCGCACCCGCTAAGCATAGATTTGAACTCCGGGGTATTGGGTGCGAGATAAGTTGAAAGGCTTCCTGTTACAGCCTGGTCGGCAATATTGGATACATCACTGAACATATGTTCTGCGAGTGCATTGTCACGCGCAGTGACTGTTTCTTTATCTGTATCATCTTTATCCTTTTTGCAGGAAATGCTGAATACACTTATAACAGCGGCTGTCATAAATAATCTTGTAATGTTATTGATCTTCATATTCTGAATGATTTGGTTTGAAGGTATGACGGGCAAATCCCCGAAAAGTTTACAAATATAAATGTATTTTATAAAATACTGAAAATGAGCTATTTTGATTTCCGAACAGGGAACATGGAACGGATAGCGCTCATGTTTTGTGTTGGTACCGGGGTAAAAACTCCCTGGCTGGATCTTTTGATATCTTCTATTGAATAAAAGGCATTGGGGTTGTGAGCGGCAATCAGCTTTTCAACAGACTGAACATTTTTACGCTTCATGATTGTAAAGATCATCTTTACAGGCCCCATCCCACCTTGTGCATCCACAATAGTCACTCCGTGATTATGTTCTTTGAGTGCGAGTATCAGCGCTTCCGAATTCTGGTTGGTAATGATCCTGATGACCTGAAGCCCTAATGCCAGGCGCTCTTCTATCCTCAATCCCACATACGTTCCAGTGGCGAAACCGCCTGCCCATGCAAGATAGCAGGCGAAATTGTTAAGGTTTTTCATTACCTGCGCTACCACTACTATCCAGATCAGTACTTCAAAAAAGCCAAGCAAAGGAACAATGGTTTTGAAACCTTTTGAAATGAATACATGTCGCAATGTACCGAGACTTACATCACCAACGCGGGAAAAAAAAATGATCAATGGCAGAATTATCCAACTGTAGTAATCAAAACTTCCAAAAAGAGAGAGCAGCATGTTAAGTATTTTATGTAAAAATAAGCGCAAAAAAAATCCTCCCGTTGCGGGGAGGATCTTTTAACTAACAATAAGATGTTTATTTAACAACCACCATTCTTTTGGTCCGCCTTGAATTGCCACTGAGCAAAGAATAATAATATATTCCCGGTGACAGGCGCTCCGCGTTGAATTCAACCGTATGCCTGCCGGCGGGCATTGTTCTGTTCAGCAGCTGTGCAACAGTCCTTCCGCATTCATCCCATACCTGGAGATCAGCTTTGGAACTCTTATCCAGTGTAAATTCAATAGTTGTAATGCCTGAAACCGGATTTGGATAATTCTTCAATTCTGTTTCAGCTGCCGCTGTGATAAGCTTATCACCGGTAGTTATATCGGCCACGCTTGTGATGTTCGCAGAATAGATCCCGCTTGCATGTGTCGCAATCACAACCAGTCCGTCAGATTCCCTGGCATCGATCATATCCACAACACTATTCCCTATAACAGAAGATCCCTGCTGGACCCAAACGGTGGATGTCCCGTTGAGTGTATCCGTTGCGTAAAGCCCCGTACTTGTACCCACCAGGTAAACTGTTCCGTCACTTACGTGCATGATGCTTGCCCAGCGCAGGGATGAACCAGTGCCCGAACCGGTAGAATTCGCTTCGAGGTTCCCTGCAGCCTTTGCCCATGAAGTTCCACCGTCTGCAGAATAAAACAAGCTATAAACTCCGTAATTTGAAAAAACGACCAGCATCTTATCACTGTCAAGAGGGTCGGAAGTAATACAGCTTACATAACCGTTAGCGGGAAACACAACGCCTGTAACAGGTGTAATATCAACGGGTGCAGGAGTGCCTACGTTAGCGTTATCCACCCGGTAGATCTTCTTTTTATCTGTTCCGTAATACACCCTGTTTGCCGAAGCTTTACAGGCATGGACTGCAGTGATCCTTGAACCGACCGCCGGAACAGAATCTGCAAACTGTGTCCAGTTCGTGCTGATAGAGTCCCAGTTTCCGGACATTGGAATTCCTGAAAGGTCATCATTCCTCCAGAGATATTTACCACCCGCCAGGTACATGATATTATTATTGTTCGGATCGAGTACGAACGGATTTATAAAAAGCGGATCAGTTAACCCGATAGGATCAATACGGGCAAAGGATGTTTTGTTCCCGTTTGCATCGAGCGTTGCCTTCATCATTTTTGCATTCTGAATAGAAAAATAATAAGAAGACTGATTGTCTGCTATAGCGCAATATGAACCATCACCGCCCCGTGGCTGGATCCATGGATCCATCGGGTTCGCAGAATTGGTGTACCACGAACCGTTATCCTGTGCTCCTGCCACAATTATATTATTACCGGGAGTTGCGTGATCAATAGCAACAGTGTAGAACATCGTGGTGAGATAGCCATTGTTCAGGGACTCCCATACAACGGAGGATGCACTGTTATTGCTTGTTTTGAATACCCCGCCATCATTTGCGCTGAGCATTTTATCCGGATCTGAATTGAAGAATTCAATACAATGCTGGTCCGGGTGATGATTAGCGTACGAGTTGATCACCGGTAAAGCAGAGAACTGCTCATAACCACCAATAAATGTAGTGCTGGTTGAATCCTGGAAACCACTGGTTGACCTGTAGAGGTTGGTACCTCCTATAAAAACAGTATTGGGATCATTTGGTTTTACTTTAACAACCATATCGTAAGAGCCTTGTACCTGCCAGCGGTCGAATTGTCCGCCTGTATTCGGGAGATTCATTGACAGATCCTGCCACAGGCCATTTGACCCGGTCCCGTCACCGCCCAGGTAAGTATATTTCCAAAGGCTGTTCCACTCGGGATCATCAAGATAATTATAAGTGACTTTTCCAAAACCAGGAGTGTTGGCAAGAAAATAAACCTCATTCTCATTAGATGGATTAATACCTGAAACTATCCTGTTATATGCAGTTGCAAAAGCGGGCATTATATTCGCAAATGTTACCCCGTCAGTTGAACGCCAGATCCCTTTTTGTGTCCCATCATCGCTTAATGTTGCATAAACAACCCCGGATGCAGAGACATTGACATCGGTAAAATATGAACCGCCTGTCCTGACTGTAGTCCACGAAGTTCCCCCGTTTATGCTCCTGTAGATTGCACCATATGTGGCTGCATACACTTCATCTGTCGTATCATGCGCTGTGCTGTCAGTTGCAATGTTCCATACAAGCTGCCAGTTAGTGGTGAATGAATTCGGATTTCCCGCACCGGTGGATGCAACCTGGGACCATGATACGCCACCGTCCATCGATTTAAATACCCCATCACCCATGTAATAGCCGCCGGTCCCGTGACTTGCAGAGGCCCCGTATGCTTCCCCGCTTCCGTAATACCAGACATTAGTATGGCCAGGCCGTTTATCCTGACTTAAACAAGTGACATTTTTTAATTGGGATGCAGTATTGCTTTGCGACCAGGTTGTGCCGCCATCGGTGCTAAGCCACATTCCGCCCGAAGGAGTCCCGGCCAGGATTCTGTTCTCATTATTAACATCAATCCCCAGTGCACGAGTCCTTCCTCCTACATTCCATGGACCCCGATTGGTAACGTTTAAGAGAGAAGCCCTGCCGTTAAGCCCTGCATCGGAAGGCAATGTTGCAGCAAATGCGAGCTCTTTCTGGCGGATATTATCAGGAATCCTGCCTGTAGAAGGATCGGCAAGGCGGCTGATCTCCCATTTCACACGGTCGCTGGCGTTATCTTCCATTCCTTCCCTTGATGCTGTTTTCTTAGAGGCAGCTTTCTTATCAGGGGCGTAGTTCCCGGTAGAAGCTATAAAAGCTACAGCGGAAAAAGATAACGTGACAGCAAGACATTGGGTATATAATTGTTTCATTTATTAAAGATTTTGTATAACCAAATATACTGATTTTTTAGCGGAACTAAAAGGTCTGTAAAAAAGGAAAGACGCAAGGCATCGGCACAGGCCCATCAGCCGACATAAAATACTGGGGGACCAGGAAGTTGACGAACACAATCCCTATCATGATCAGGGTGAATTTTTCCGGATGTTCATTTCTAAGCTCTTCTATTGAAACCAGCAGTAAAGGGAATACAAGGCAAAGCATACGTGTAACATCATAAGCTATAACCATCTGCACCAGGTCACACACAAGCATTACAGCAATTAAAAAAAGAAGCAGGTAATTTCTTTTGTAAAATGACTTCATAACAAGCCATAAAGGAAGTACCCATGCAAGCTTGAAAACAAAGAATAATCCAAGCGGGATCCGCGGAAGTACTTTATTAAGTGTAAAACGGATATTTTCTTCTGATAAATAAAACTTCATATCATACGCTACCTCTACCTGTGCGCCCATCCATTCCCTGAAAATGAACATCGGTAAAGAAGCGATAATAAGCATCACTATGTATTTCAAAAATTTACTGCCGCCTCCTGGATGTAAATACCTGTAGTAGATAACCAGGCCGGGGAGCATGAACAACAGGCTTTCATGCGTAAAGAGCCCGAGACAAAAGAACACTGCACTTAAAGCCGGCCGTTTCACATAGGCAAAGCTCAAGAAAAGAAAGAAGTAATAGATTACATCCGTATAGCCGGGAGCCTGCAGCTGGATAAGGAAAACGCATGAGAATACGATGGACGCCACGATAAAAACCGAATCTACCGTATTGAAATTCTTTTTTCTGTAAATGCCATATACAGCTGAAGCGAACAGGATGGCAAAGATCAGGGGCACAATAAAAAACAACTCACCTCTTAACCCCGTGAGGTATCCCAGCATGGGGGCAAGTATCCTGAACCTGAAGGGGCTTTGCCAGGAAAAGTCAAACGGATCGAGGGATAGCCTTGAATACTCCGCACCATTGTATTCGGCATGGAACTGCGGTGAAACATACAGCATTGCAAGTCCCGTAAAACTGATCCCGACCAGGAGGGAAAAAATCAGCAGCCCTGTCTTTCGTTCAGCTTTCAACAGCAGGTTATTTATATCAGCCACCAGCTTGTTCATCGTTCCTTTATGAATTTTGGAAGGCTGAGATTCTTTTTTACTGCGATCAACCTGATCGTCATTATAATTACTGCGGATAAGATAAAATTGAAATTTCTTTCCAATCCGGTATTATCAAGAAACAAATAGATGATGGCACCGGCCAGGCATGCAGTAGCATAAATCTCCTTCTTAAAGATGATCGGGATCTCGTTGGTGAGCACATCTCTTATTACGCCACCCATAACGGCTGAGAACATTCCCATTATCGCTGCGATCACCGGATCAACACCAAGGCTCAGGGCCTTTTCAGTCCCGACAATAGTGAACATGGCTATACCAACAGTATCGAAAAGGAAGAAGGTTTTCCTAAGGCGAATAAGAATTCTAAATAAAGTACTGGCAAGGATAACCCCGGCAAAAATTGCATACATAAAATTCAGGTCATTTACCCAAACGAGAGGATAGCTCCCAAGCAGGATATCCCGGAGGCTACCTCCGCCAATAGCCGTGATAAAACCAATAAAGCTCGCCCCAAACCAGTCGGGCTGCGCTTTATCATTCGCAGCTAATGCACCGGAAATTGCAAAAAAGCCGGTACCGACAACTTCGAGAATATATTGGATCTGCATATAAGTTTGTGATCTGCTGTAAAGTTATAAATATAAGGTTTAGCCCTGCCGGTCAATTCACTTTTCATATGTATCCGTTTCCGGTAAATAGCGTACAAAATAATTATATTATGCTTGCATAATAATATTCTTTGTGCTATATTTGTTACCCGATGGCAAGAAAGCATACCGAAACAATTGATTCAAAGATCAAAACCTCCTGGCAGATCATCAGCAGGATGTACAATGCACAGGCCGCACAATATGGCGGGAGCATTGCTATCGGGCATTTTTTGCTGAACATAGACAGTGTTGAAGGCGCATACGCTTCAGAAATAGCGCCAATGCTTGGAATGGAAAGCACTTCTCTTTCACGGATCATTAAAACCCTGGAAGATGAGAAAATGATCATCCGGAAAAGCGATAAAAACGATAAACGTAAAGTTAAAATCATCCTGACACAAAAAGGCAGGGAAAATAAAGAGCTCGCTAAGAATATTGTACGTAATTTTAATTCGGAATTGGAATGCAGGATCGGTAAAACCCGTTTATCCGAATTCATTGAAACGATCTCGGAAATCACCCAGTTCGCTGAAGAGAAACATAAACATGTAAAAACGGGCCACGCCCTTTAAGAATTAAATATTCATATCATACTATGAACAGAACAATTAAGAAAGTTGCCGTCCTGGGCTCAGGAGTTATGGGAAGCCGCATTGCCTGCCACTTTGCAAACATCGGTGTTGAAGTGTTATTGCTCGACATTGTACCGAAAGATGCCGCTTCCGATAAAAAATCACGTAATAAAATTGTTGACGATGCACTGGCATTTGCATTGAAATCAAATCCTTCACCAATTTACAGGAAGTCGTTCGCAAAACGAATAATTACCGGCAACTTTGATGACAACATGAAAGACATCGCCAATTGCGACTGGATCATAGAAGTTGTAATTGAAAGACTCGATATAAAAAAACAGGTTTTTGATAACGTAGAAAAATACCGCAAACCGGGTACATTAATTACCTCCAATACTTCCGGTATTCCCATTAACCTAATGAATGAAGGCCGAAGTGAAGATTTCCAGAAACACTTCTGCGGATCACACTTTTTTAATCCTCCGAGATATTTACGTTTACTTGAAATAATTCCTACACCGAAAACATCACCCGAAGTGATCGACTTCCTGATGCATTACGGTGAATTGTATTTAGGAAAAACCACGGTTCTCTGTAAGGATACACCAGCGTTCATCGCGAACAGGATTGGTGTTTACGGGATCATGAGCCTTTTCCATACAGTTGAAAAAATGGGATTAACGATTGATGAGGTTGATAAATTAACCGGCCCTGTTTTGGGACGTCCGAAATCAGCAACCTTCAGAACATGTGATGTTGTCGGATTGGACACACTTGTTCATGTTGCGAATGGTGTAGCTGCAAGCTGCCCGAAAGATGAAGCAATTGATGTGTTTAAAATTCCCGGATATGTTTCCAAAATGGTGGAGAACAAATGGCTGGGAAGCAAAACAGAACAAGGTTTCTTCAAAAAGGTAAAGGGAGCCGGAGGAAAATCAGAGATCCATTCACTTGACTTAAAAACACTTGAATACAAGCCATCAGTGAAAGCAAAGTTCGCTACACTCGAACAAACCAAATCAATTGATAATTTACGTGAGCGCATGAAAGTGCTGCTTGCAGGAAAAGATAAAGCAGGCGAATTTTACCGCACTTCGTTTTACGGACTGTTCGCTTATGTAAGCAACCGCATTCCTGAGATCACTGATGAAGTGTACAAGATCGATGCAGCAATGAATGCCGGATTTGCATGGGAACTAGGTCCGTTTGAAGCATGGGATGCCGTCGGTGTTGCTGAAACTGTGAAAGCAATGGAAGCTGCAGGTAACAAGCCTGCACAATGGATCTATGATATGCTTGCAAGCGGTGTAACTTCATTCTACAAAGTGGAGAACAGCAGCAAAAAATATTATGATATCCCTTCTAAATCTTACAAAGTAATCCCAGGGACCGAATCATTCATCATCCTGGATAATATCCGCGCAAATAAAACTGTATGGAAAAATTCCGGAGCTACCCTGACCGACATAGGTGACGGCATTGTGAATTTAGAGTGGAACACCAAAATGAACTCGATCGGTGCTGAAGTGATTGAAGGCATCAACAAATCAATCGAGATTGCTGAGAAAGATTTCCGCGGGCTTGTGATCTCCAATGAAGGCGCTAATTTCTCTGCAGGCGCAAATGTCGGGATGATCTTCATGATGGCCGTTGAACAGGAATACGATGAGCTGAATTTTGCGATAAAAACATTTCAGAATACCATGATGCGCGTTCGCTACTCTTCTATCCCTGTAGTTGTGGCACCTCATAATCTCGCTTTAGGCGGGGCATGTGAGATGAGCTTGCATTCGGACCGCGTTGTTGCGCATGCAGAAACCTATATGGGATTGGTAGAGTTTGGTGTCGGTTTAATCCCCGGTGGCGGGGGAACAAAAGAATTCGCAGTAAGATTGTCGGATGAATTACAGGAAGGTGATATTGAACTGAATAATTTCCGTGACCGCTTTTTAACTATCGGTCAGGCCAAAGTGGGTACTTCCGCATACGAAGCATTCGATCTTGGTTATTTAAGAAAAGGAAAAGACGTGGTTGTTATTTCACGAAACCGTTTATTAGCTGAAGCGAAGCTTAACTGCATCGAACTGGCTGAGGCTGGCTATACAAGACCGGTTGAACGCAAGGACATCCGCGTGCTTGGGAAACAGGCATTAGGACTTGCATACCTTGGGGCAAACTCCATGCAGGTTGGGAATTATATAAGCGAACACGATACAAAGATCTCCCAGAAATTAGCGTGGGTGCTTTGCGGTGGTGATCTTTCACAGCCCACACTGGTAAGTGAGAAGTATTTGCTGGACCTTGAACGCGAGGCATTTTTAAGTTTATGTGGCGAAAGAAAAACGCTTGAACGCTTACAGAGTATTATTACAGGCGGAAAGATTTTAAGAAACTAAAAATAGACATGAGATCTTAGACATTAGATTTGAGATGTTGTATTCGTATGAATTACAGACCCAATTGATTATTTCAAACAAATTAAATCTCATTTCTGATGAAATGATTGAATCTATTCTAAATGAAATATCAGAGATTCAAAAAATGACATATACATTCAAGAACACTTTGCAAAAACAAATGGAAAAAGTTTGAGGGATTCAGTATCTCAAATCTAACTTCTCACATCTTATATCTAAACAAAATGAACGCATATATAGTAGCAGGTTTCAGATCCGCAGTAGGCAAGGCCAACAGAGGCGGATTCCGTTTTACACGTCCTGATGATCTTGCATCGGATGTTATTAAGCATTTAATGGCAAGCGTGCCTAACATTGCGCACGACCAGGTAGATGACCTTATCGTTGGAAATGCAATGCCCGAAGCAGAACAGGGCCTGAACATGGCGAGACTAATTTCGCTCATGGCTTTCAACACCGATAAAGTTTCCGGGATGACCGTGAACCGCTATTGTGCATCGGGCCTGGAAACAATTGCCATTGCAGCCGCCAAGATCAATTCAGGAATGGCTGATTGTATCATTGCAGGCGGTGCGGAAAGCATGAGCCTGATCCCGATGGGTGGATGGAGAATCGTTCCGCATGCAGGAATTGCACTTGCCCATCCTGATCATTACTGGGGAATGGGTTTAACTGCCGAAGCAGTTGCAAACGAATACAAAGTAAGCCGCGAAGACCAGGACGCATTTGCTTTCAGCTCTCACATGAAAGCAATGAAAGCGGTTAAGGAAGGAAAATTCAAGAATGAGATCGTTCCTGTAAAAGTGACTGAAACATATCTTGATGAGAACGAGAAAAAGAAAACCCGGGATTTCATCGTAGATACGGACGAAGGCCCGCGTGCAGACACCACTCTTGAAGCACTTGCTAAATTAAAGCCGGTGTTTGATGCGAAGGGAAGTGTTACCGCAGGTAATTCATCGCAGACAAGTGACGGAGCTGCATTCGTGATGATCGTAAGCGAAAAATTCTTAAAAGAGAATAACCTGAAACCAATTGCAAGAATGGCCAGCTTTGCTGCAGCAGGGGTTCCTCCGCGCATTATGGGAATCGGTCCGGTTGCAGCTATTCCAAAAGCTTTGAAACTGGCAGGCATGACTATGAACCAGATCGACCTTATCGAACTGAATGAAGCATTTGCTTCCCAGTCCTTAGCTGTCTGCAGAGAACTTAACATCAACCAGGACATCGTGAATGTGAATGGCGGGGCTATTTCCCTCGGGCATCCACTTGGCTGCTCAGGGGCTAAATTATCGGTTCAGCTATTCAACGAACTGAAGCGCCAGAATAAAAAGTATGGCATTGTCAGCATGTGTGTTGGTACCGGCCAGGGCGCTGCTGGTGTATTCGAGATGCTTGATTAACGGCATCGTTTCCAGCTGGCGCAATTTTTTAATGTTAAAAACACCGCTATTTAAAAAAACTTAATTATAAAAAAACAATGCAAAACGTCCAAAACCCAACATCTACCATGTCAGCAATCAAAGGAGGAGAATTTCTCATTAAGGAAACAGAAGCTAAAGATGTGTTCATCCCTGAAGAGTGGAATGAAGAGCAGCAAATGATTGCGCAGACATGTCATGATTTCCTTTCACAGCACGTATGGCCGAACCTTGACCGCATCGATGCACAGGAAGAAGGATTAATGGTTGATCTCCTGAACAAGGCCGGTGAACTGGGATTATTGGGAATTTCTGTACCCGAAGAGTTTGGCGGTTTCGGAAAGGACTTCACTACTTCCATGCTGGCCACAGAGATCCTTGGAGCAGGGCACTCATTTGCAGTTGCTATCTCAGCACATACAGGTATCGGGACTCTTCCGATCCTTTATTATGGAAATGCTGAACAAAAGGCAAAATATATCCCTAAACTGGCTACGGGCGAATGGAAAGCAGCTTATTGCCTGACAGAGCCAAGTGCAGGCTCGGATGCCAATTCCGGAAAGACACGCGCAGTGCTTACAGAAGACGGGAAACATTATATCCTGAACGGGCAGAAGATGTGGATCACCAACGGTGGTTTTGCTGATATCTACACTGTTTTTGCAAAGATCGACAATGACGAGAACCTGAGTGCTTTCATTGTTGAAAAATCCTTTGGCGGGATTTCACTGAATCCTGAGGAACATAAAATGGGGATCAAAGGCAGCTCAACCCGCCAGGTATTCTTTAACGACTGCAAAGTTCCGGTTGAAAATTTACTTTCGGAGCGCCAGAACGGATTCAAAATCGCAGTGAATATCCTCAACCTTGGCCGCGTTAAACTTGCAGGCGCTGCAATAGGGGGAAGCAAAGAAACGATCACGAAAGCGGTTCAGTACTCTAACGAACGCCAGCAATTTGGCCGGCCGATCTCTAAATACGGGGCGATCCGCTACAAACTTGCTGAGCAGGCGATCCGGGTGTATGCTTCCGAATCTGCGATCTACCGTGCAAGCCAGAACATCGAGGATGCAATTAAATCATTGATCGCAGGCGGAATGGATGATGCGAAAGCCAAATTAAAAGGTGTTGAACAGTTCGCTGTCGAAGCTGCCATATTAAAAGTCCACGGTTCTGAAGTACTGGATTATGTTGTTGATGAAGGAGTCCAGATCTACGGAGGAATGGGCTACAGCGCTGAAGCACCAATGGACAGGGCTTACCGCGATGCACGGATCAACCGGATCTTTGAGGGAACAAATGAGATCAACAGGATGCTTACAGTGGACATGATGTTGAAACGTGCCATGAAAGGCGAACTTGACCTGATGGGACCTGCCCAGAAAGTAGCATCTGAGCTGATGAGCATTCCTGATATGAACGCATCGGATGACAGCCAGTTTGCGAACGAGAAAAAGGTGGTGGCCGGATTTAAAAAGGCCGTTTTAATGGTGGCCGGAGCAGCAGTACAGAAATTGATGACGCAGCTTGCAAAAGAGCAGGAAGTCCTGATGAACGTGGCTGACATGATCATTGAAACATATGTTTGTGAATCAGTTCTTTTACGGGTTGAGAAGCTTGTGGGTATGAAAGGTGAAGCAGCCTGCAAAGAACAGATCGACATGATGAAAGTATATATCAATGATGCAGCCGACAGAGTTCACAAATCCGGAAAAGAAGCGATCAACAGCTTCGCGGACGGTGATGAGCAACGCGGTATGTTAATGGGCATGAAACGTTTTACAAAAACAGATCCTATCAATACGACAGAGCTTCGCAGGAATGTTTCTGCTAAATTGATAGCAGAGAATAAATATTGCTTTTAAAAAATTGTCTCCCAGAGATGCAGAGAACGCAGAGATTTTTTCTCTGCGTTTTTTTTCATCCTTTACTTCTTTTCTTGCGCAATCCACTTCGCTCGAACTTACCCCGCGCCAGGTCAATTCGAGCGGGGTCGGGAAGCGCGAGGCTGGGAAAACAGGAAATGCCTCTTGCATCCTTCCGCCAAATGAAATATCTTTGTACTAATGGATCTCCACTACGCATACTACTCCTCACCGATCGGACTGATTGAAATCAGCGGCAATGGAGAGGGGATTGCAACACTTTACTTTGTTGATGAGAAAAGGGAAGCTTCCACGAAGATCCATCCGACATTAAAAGAATGTCACCTTCAGCTTGAAGAATATTTTAAAGGCTTAAGAAAAGAATTCGGATTAAAACTGAATCCCAGGGGAACCGACTTTCAGAAGCGGGTCTGGGAGAAGCTGGCGGCTTTACCGTATGGCAAAACGGTTACCTATCTTGATATTTCAAGGCTTTTAGGTGATGCAAATGCAACAAGGGCTGTCGGGAATGCCAACGGCAGCAATCCTATCTCTATCATAGTCCCCTGTCATCGCGTGATCGGGGTAAACGGAAAACTTACGGGTTACGGGGGCGGCTTATGGCGAAAAGAATGGCTGTTGAACCACGAAATGGGTTCGGTGGTTGGGACCCAGGCCAAAATGTTCGCTTAGTCAGGGAGCATCAATTCTTTCCAGCTCTTCAAAAGCATCGATCTTCATTTGTCCTTTGTTTTTCTTCATCGAATAATAAATGATCACTCCTCCATCAATGTTTGTTGTATCCGCCTTTGTGTTTTGTGGAGCCCCGGGCCGGCCGCTTCCACGATTCTTAGTTACACTGAACGTGATCTGGTAATCACCTGTTCCCAGTCCCGATAATGATTCAATCTTCCGGTATTTTCGCGATGGTACCTTCGGATCATCTGTTTTGAATAATGTGAAATTTACACTTTGGCCTGAAGAAACGCTGATAACCGAATCAATGCTCCAGCTTCCTTTTTTGCAATTGCAAACCAGGATATTATATGTTGTGGATGATGTGGGTGAAGCACCGTGATTAAGGGTCTGCATCGTAGCTTTCCTGAGTGTGAGCGTCTGTGCCGCAGCTGTTGACGATATAAGTAAAAATAAAAAAAACAATCTCTTCATAATTCGTAATTTAGCTTAAAGTTAATAATAAAACCATGTACATTCCCCTATATTACCGTGAAGAAGATGAAGGAAAGCTGCTGTCTTTTATGCATGCCCATAATTTTGCAAACCTGGTGAGCAGCGTAAACAACCTGCCAATGGCCACTCACCTGCCTTTCGTGATCGAAAAACGCGAGAACGGGATCTTTCTGGTGTCACACATGGCGAGAGCAAATCCGCAGTGGCAAAGCTTTACGAACAATTCTGTCCTTATTATTTTCCAGGGTCCTCACGCATATATTTCGCCTTCTAATTATGAGAAGCAGCAGAATGTGCCAACATGGAATTATATTGCTGTTCACGCTTACGGGATCCCAAAGATTATTGATGATCCGAAAGGTGTCTGGAACCTGATGGAAAGGACCATTCACAATTTTGAAACAAAATTCACAGAGCAATGGAAAACCCTGTCTCCGGAATATGTTAACGGCATGCTGAAAGCGATTGTGGCTTTTGAAATAGAGATTACCAGGCTCGAAGGAAAATTTAAATTAAGCCAGAACAAAACCACGAACGAACAGCAAAATATTATTTCATCTTTTGAAAAAAGCGGGGATCCTGCACAGCGGGAGATTGCAGAGGAGATGAAGAAGAATATTAGCTACGAAACCCTGCGGAAGTCATAAAGATTTCTCCTTTCAGTCGAAATGACAAACAAGATGTCATTTCGAACGAGTGAAACGGAGTGAGAAATCTTTCATGAGATTCCAACGGCCGATTGACAAACATCATGTCATTTCGAACGAAGTGAAACGGAGAGAGAAATCTTTCAATGAGATTCCAACAGCCGAAATAACCAATAAGATTTAAGAACATGAAAAGAACAATCATTATAACAATTACAATACTTCTGGCCACTCCGGTTTTCGCCCAGCTCCCTGATACCGACATCTGGCTGCTGGATATAAAATCCGAGAGAGACACAATTATTTTAAGTAACCCTGTTAACATCACAAACCATGTGGGTTATGATAATCAGCCTGCATTCTCTCCCGACGGGAAGTATATTCTTTACACTTCAATACGGGATGAGAAGCAATCTGATATTTACAAATACGATCTGAAAACCAAGCAGATTAGCCAGTTCTGCAATACACCTTTAACAAGCGAGTACTCCCCTACTTTTATGCCCCGGGGGAAGGATGTTTCTGTAGTAATGGTTGAACCCGACAGTACACAAAGGTTGTGGAAATTTCCCGTACACGGAGGGCCGCCATCCGTACTCTTCAGCCATACGGATTCCATTGGATATCACACATGGTTCCTTGATGATAAAGCCGCTGTATTCACTCTCACGGAACCACCTTCGCTCATGCTGTTGGGCAAAGGGAAGGATGTAAAATATATCGACCGGGGAATTGGCCGGTGTATAAGACAATCGGGCACAGGTTTGTATTATACTAAAAAGACGGAAGGCGGAAAGAACAAATTTTTCCTCTTCAATTTACCGGGATGGAGTATCAAGAATGACTTGGTTACAATGATAGAAAATGAAGACTATACATTTATCGGGGAGCATATTATTTATCCGGCAGGTTCTGCACTGAATATTGTAAAACTTGGGTTAAATGATCATAAAACCCTGATCGACCTGAATACTACAGGCATTAAAAAAATCACACGAATAGCCATAAGCCCAGACCGGACAAAAATGGCAATTGCAGGAGAGTAAGAACAGCTCTGTGATAAACTCTCTCAATCGAAACAAATGAAAACCGAAACATACACACAAGATAATTATACAGTGAGCACCGACAGATCAAAGCTTGACCTTGATTTTATCCACGGATACCTGAGCCGTTCATATTGGGCGGAACAGATCCCCAAAGAAACAGTTAAAAAGTCGATGGAGAATTCACTGTGCTTCGGTGTTTACAATAAAGGGACCCAGGTGGGTTTTGCAAGAGTGATCTCTGACTACTCCACATTCGCTTATCTTGCTGATGTTTTCGTTATTGAAGAAGCCCGCGGAAAAGGCCTTTCCAAATGGCTGATGGAATGTATTCTGGGACACGCCCAATTACAGGAATTGCGTACTTTTTGTTTGTTTACAAGAAATGCACATACCCTGTATGAACGCTTCGGGTTCAAGACCCTGGAAAAGCCGGAAAATTTCATGGCTACCAAAAATGAAAATTTCTACAAAAAAGAACCGGTAAAAAACTAAGCAGAGAAATTCTTTTTCATCTCCTCCACTATTCCGTACACGGCCGGGCAAACTGCAGTATTCTTCAAAGTAAGATCGAGCACCTGGTGAAAGCGCTTCCTGTTGGTATGCGGGTATTCCCGGCAAGCAGTTGGCCGGTCGTCATAAACGAGGCAATAATTCTCAGAATCTAAAAACGGGCAGGGCGCTGCATTCAATACATAATCCTTGTCTTCATCAATATGAAGATATTTCGAAATGAAGTCGGAAGGACGCATTCTTAAACGCTTTGAAATGCGGTCTATGTCCCGTTCATAGAAGATCGGGCTTGTGGTCTTGCAGCAGTTTGCACATTTGAGGCAATCTGTTTTTTCAAATGCATCATCATGCAGCCGGTGCACAAGGTCATCAAGCGAAACATTTTTTTTCCGCTTAAGTCTTTCAAAGAGTTTTTTTGTAGAAGGCTCTGCTTTCTGCGCCAGGTGCTTCAAAGAATCCAATTGCATTCTGCAAAAATAAGCAAAATTCGTGTTGAGCCTCAGGTTTACCGCTTTTAATATTTTTCAATTTAATTCCTGGTTTGCATCATACCGTGCCCGACACGGTATCTCTCAAATTATCCCGCAATAGATCCCTTTTACACAACTATTTGAGCAGCTCGTAAACAACAGGATAGATCAGCTTTTCCCAAACCGCATATTCCTTTGAAGAAGGATGGAGCCCGTCAGCGGCAACGAGGGAACGATCTTTTCCCATCTCTTTTGAAACCAGGAACAGATCCACTGTTTTTAAATTCCTTTTGTTCGCTTCTGCAATAATTATTTTATTGAACGTGGCTATTCCTTCGGAGATGTTTCTTCCCCCGCTGTACCTGGCCCCGGTTTCGGTAACGCCAAAATCAGGGATCGTAATCAATACAAGATTTGATTTAACCGGGAGTTTCGCCTGTACTTTCTCAATTATAGAGACCAGGTTCTTTTGAAAAGTTCCGGCATCCACTCCCTGTACCCAATCGTTAACCCCAATCAGTAATGTTACAAAAGTAGCTTTTGAACTTTCGAATACAGGAAGTTCCCTGGTAATAACATCCCGGGTTGTCCAACCGTTCCTTGACGGATTTGCAACCAGCTCAACCTCAACTTTATTCTCCCGGAGATGTTCAGTAAGCAGCACCGGCCATGAATTTTCTTCTGTAGTACCTGTTCCGATTGTATATGAATCGCCAAGCGCAACATACCGGGCAGGTGCTTTTTCAACGAGGGGAACATTTAACATTGAAACCATAATTACAGATAAAATGGAGCTTTTCATTTAATAATATTTATTTCATTTACGAAAACCGCTCATTAAAAGATCTGTCCTAAATTTACGTACTTTGTTATGACGACAGAACGCAATGTTTAAATACCTCCTGATCGGGATCTTTATACTATTCACATTTTATGGTAAGCCCGGGAAAAACACCTTGAGTAAAAGAACTGAAATACACGGACACAGAGGGTTTCGGGGGTATTATCCCGAAAACACCCTGACTTCCTTTAAAGAAGCTGTTAAGATCGGTGTGGATGCCATCGAGCTGGATGTGATCATTTCCAAAGACTCACAGGTAGTGGTTTCGCATGAACCCTGGTTTAATTACAGGTTCTGTACGGATCCTTCCGGGGAACGGGTGAGAGCGCTGAAACAGGGAAACTTATATAAGATGGATTATGCAGAGATCCGGAAATATGATTGCGGCAGCAGGCCTGACAAGGAATTCCCTCTTCAAAAGCCTTCCCCTGAATACAAACCGCTGTTAAGCGAGGTTATCAGGGCCATTGATCAGTTCTGCAGCGACAACGGTCTGCCTTTGACAACCTATAATATCGAGATCAAGAGCGGGAAGATCGGAGACGGGAAATGGCATCCGGAGCCTAAACGCATTGCCGAACTGCTGCATGCGGTCCTTAAAGAATCCGGTATTAATGACAGGATCCTCGTGCAGAGCTTCGACATCAGGAGCCTCCAGGCAATGCACAGGCTTGAACCGGAACTGAGGCTTGGGCTTCTTATTGCAAATACCGGTTCCGTGGAACACAACATCAGGAAGCTGGGGTTTACACCGTATATGTATAACCCTGCATTAAAGCTCACAAAGGAACATACAGTGAAGCAGGTGCATGAGCATGGCTGCAAAATATATCCCTGGACAGTCAACAGGGAAGCTGACATGAAAAAACTCATGGAGATGGGAGTGGATGGTCTGATTACAGACTATCCTGATATTGCCCTGAAATTAAGAAAACCCTGACCTGTGTAGGTTTGGAACGCATGATTTACCCGTCCCTGGAGCCTCCTTCCGATTTCCCGCCATCCTTTTGGTCAATTACCATTATTTTTACTACTTTCGGGACGCAAAATTTTGTTCTTAAAAAGACAAGTAAACTTAATATAGTTTAATTATGAAGGTAGGCATTCCATCGGAAAT
The DNA here is from genome assembly GCA_036386835.1 of Bacteroidia bacterium. Taxonomy (GTDB): domain Bacteria; phylum Bacteroidota; class Bacteroidia; order 2-12-FULL-35-15; family 2-12-FULL-35-15; genus 2-12-FULL-35-15. Next base: position 3,337 of record DASVUX010000027.1, on the reverse strand, counting down.
TTTCCCGAACGAGTTAAGAGTTGCTGCAACTCCAAAAACTGTCAAACGATTGCAAAAGCAAGGATTTGAAGTTTATATTCAACATAACGCAGGAATTAAAGCTAATTTTTCCGATAAAGAATTTGAAGAAGCGGGAGCTAAAATAGTTGGTTCAGCGGCTGACATATATGGCAAATCAGACATTGTACTGAAGGTAAAAGAGCCTTCAATGGAAGAGGTTGACATGATGAAAGAAGGGCTCGTGATGCTTAGCTATCTCTGGCCTGCTCAAAATCAGCCCCTGCTTCAAAAGCTTGCGGATAAAAAAGTGAATGCGATTGCGATGGATGCGATTCCCCGTATTTCCAGGGCGCAAAAGATGGATGTTTTGTCATCAATGGCAAACATTGCAGGATACAGGGCGGTTATTGAAGGCTCATATCATTTCGGAAGGTTCCTGAACGGGCAAATTACTGCTGCAGGTAAAGTGGAGCCAGCCAAAGTCCTTGTTATCGGTGCCGGTGTTGCCGGTCTTGCTGCAATTGGCGCGGCAAACTCTTTAGGGGCGATTGTCCGTGCCTTCGATACACGCAAGGAAGTAGCAGAGCAGATCGAATCAATGGGCGCTTCATTCCTCACTGTTGATATTGAAGAGGACGGTGCAACATCATCAGGCTACTCGAAAGAAATGAGTAAAGAGTTCATTGAAGCTGAAATGAAATTATTCCTGGAACAGGCAAAAGAAGTTGATATAATTATAACTACCGCACAGATTCCCGGGAGACCCGCTCCGAAATTAATCCTGGATTATCATGTCGATGCAATGAAACCGGGTTCCGTAATTGTCGACCTTGCCGCATCAACAGGCGGTAACTGTGCATATACTAAAAACGAAGAAATATATACAACACCTAATGGTGTGACCATTGTTGGAAAATTAAATCAATTGCCGCACCAGGCATCACAGCTTTACGGTAACAACTTATGCCATTTGCTCGATGACATGGGTAAGGCTGAAAAATGGAAAATTGATATGGAAGATGCCGTTGTATCAAGAGCAATGGTTACTTACAACGGCAAGATCAACTGGCCGCCTGCACCGCTTCCTGTGAGTCCAACCGCCGGCGGAGGCGTTAAAAAAGCAACTGCGCCTTCAGCGGAAGAAATAAAAATATCTGACGCTGAAAAAGCAAAAAAAGCCACGGCTTCCATGTTAATTCGCCTGGCTGTTGTCGGAATATTATTGTTCCTGGTAGGCCGCTATGCCCCCTCTGAATTCATCCAGCACTTTACGGTGTTTGTCCTGGCGGTGTTTGTTGGCTGGCAGCTTATTACCAATGTAGCGCATTCATTACATACGCCTTTAATGGCAGTTACCAATGCGATCAGCGGGATCATCGTTGTTGGAGGTTTATTGCAGACAACAAATGATATTACCGACCTGATGACTATTCTTGCTTCAATCGCCATACTGGTTGCAAGCATCAATATAGTAGGCGGTTTTATGGTTACATATCGCATGCTGAACATGTTTAAAAAATAATACACTTCGCTAACGTACGGTTGATAATAAAAAAAATATATTTATGACTATAGGAATTCAAACAGCAGCTTATTTATTTGCAAGCATCCTGTTCATTTTAAGCTTAGGAGGCCTCTCCTCACAAGAATCTGCAAAGCGCGGTGTGTTTTATGGCATTATAGGGATGGCAATAGCTATTTTGGCGACAGTCCTTGGTGAAGGTGTATCCGGACAAGTTTACATCATTGCAGCAATTGCGATCGCGTCCATAATAGGTTTGATGCTTGCACGGAAAGTAGAGATGACCGCCATGCCCCAGCTTGTGGCGATCTTACACAGTTTTGTGGGATTAGCAGCCGTGCTGGTTGGATTCGGATCCTACCTCGATCCAAAAACACAGGGCCTTGAAGGTGCGGCACATATCATCCATTTAACGGAAGTTTATATCGGGATTTTTATTGGAGCGATAACCTTTACAGGCTCTATCATTGCCTGGGGAAAATTAGAGGGTAAGGTCCGCAGTAAAGCATTATTGTATCCCGGCAGGCACGCAGTGAATATCATCTTATTGATTATTTGCATCGTTTTGGGTGTTTTGTTTGCCCGTGAGCATGGTACGGATGGAATGCTTTACCTGATCATCATGACGGCAATCGCTTGTTTCATTGGGGTCATGCTGGTTATGGCAATCGGTGGCGGGGACATGCCGGTGGTAGTAAGTATGCTCAACTCCTATTCAGGCTGGGCCGCTTCTGCAGCAGGATTTATGCTGGGCAACGACTTGCTGATCGTTACCGGTGCATTGGTCGGAAGCTCAGGTGCCATTCTTTCCATTCATATGTGCAAGGCAATGAACCGTTCTTTCTTCTCTGTCATTTTAGGAGGTTTCGGAAACGCGCCTGCCAAGGGAGAAGCGAAGGTTATTGAAGGGGAAGTTACTTCATTAAATCATGAAGAAGTAGCAGGTTTATTAAAAGAAGCCAAGTCTGTTGTGATCGTACCAGGTTACGGTATGGCTGTTGCCAAAGCGCAATACCCAATTTTTGACATGGTGCAGACATTGCGAAAAGCCGGCAAGAATGTACGTTTCGCGATTCACCCTGTTGCCGGCCGTTTACCAGGCCATATGAATGTATTATTAGCTGAGGCCCATGTGCCTTATGATATTGTATTGGAAATGGACGAGATCAATGACGACATGCCTGATACTGATGTCGTGATGGTCATTGGCGCCAATGATGTTGTTAACCCAAGTGCCCAGGACGACCCTGCCAGCTCTATTTACGGGATGCCTGTAATAGAAGTATGGAAAGCGGAGAAAGTAATAATCATGAAGCGTTCTATGTCAGCCGGTTACTCAGGTGAAGATAACCCTTTGTTTTATAAGTCAAATTCGGAGATGCTTTACGGGGATGCCAAGGACAGCGTGGAGAAGATATTAGGGTTTTTAAAGGCTTAGATTAAAGACTTTCGGAAGACTCTTCTATTTCTTTTTAATCAAATCACAGGGACACAGAACCCCTGTTCAATTATTATGGCCAGGAAGGCACTTCTTTTTATATTGCTCCTATCAGCTCTGAATACCCTTGCTCAGATGCCTGTGTCCGCCACTTTCGGGGCAGGGTACAGAACACCTTTCGGGACGCTGGGCGCTTTTGTAATGGGAATGGATCTCACCGACCGAATCCACTACCAGATCGGACCCGCATTAAATATCAGTCATAACGGGATTGGTGGCACCACAGGGTTCAAATGGACCTTACTTAAACAAAGGAAATTTACAGTTACTTTTAACGCGGATTACCAGATGCTCTTCAGCAGGAATATTTCCAAGCT
>DASVUX010000026.1:0-2600 GCA_036386835.1 Bacteroidia bacterium | reverse complement strand
CTTTTGTTGGTGGAAAGGACCATACAACGCACAGCTTTTTCTTTATGGGCGTTACGGAAAAAAGGATCGCATTAATGTATCTCGGGATCTGTTTGATTTCAATGTTCTTCAATATTCTCATCATTAAATACATTGAGAACTGGAGCTATATTCATATTATTCTTTTCACTGTATACTACCTGGCATTGTTCTGGTTCCTTTATGCCCCTGCCAGGAAACACGGCCGTTAATATGCTCAGAGACAGGTTCGACAGCATAGCATTTAAATTAAGCTCTTTAAAAAAATACTGGGTTGCATTCAGCTGTGGAATAATTCTCCTGAGTGTGATTAAGCTATTCAGCTATTCAGTTTCTGACTCTATTTCCGATTCTGACTATGACGATTATTTTAATGCGAGCTACAAGGTTTTCAGCATCCGCATCCCAAAGAACCTTAACCTGGCAGGAGAAAAAGTGCCTATTACGGATTTTACAGTCCGTGAGGCGATGGAAAAAGAACTCGTTATAAATACTTACTGGCAGTCACAATCATTACTGCTCCATAAAAGAGCGAACCGGTGGTTTCCACTTATCGAGCCAATCCTTAAGGAGAATGGGATTCCCGAGGATTTCAAATACATCGCGTTAATTGAAAGCCAGCTTACCAATGCCATTTCACCGCAGGGCGCCACTGGCTTCTGGCAGCTTGTAGAGCCTACAGCGAAAGGTTACGGACTAACAATTAACGAAGAAGTGGATGAACGTTATCATGTAGAGAAATCCACCAGGGCGGCATGTAAATATTTTAAGGAAGCCTATAAACTGTTTAATAACTGGACCCTGGTGGCGGCTTCTTATAACAGGGGAATGACCGGCATCCAATCGGCTCTCCAAAAACAGAAAGTAAACAACTATTATGACCTGCTGCTTACGGAAGAAACGGCAAGGTACATTTACCGTATTCTTGCAATGAAAGAGATTATCTCACGGCCAAAAGTTTATGGGTTTATCCTCCGTAAAAAGGACCTTTACCCGGTGATCGCTGTTAAAAAGATCATTGTGGACACCACGATATCCGACCTGGCTGAATTTGCTATCTCCCAAAAGATAAATTATAAGATACTCAAAACCTTCAACCCCTGGCTGAGGGCAAATTCACTTTCAAATACGGAAAACAAAAAATACATCATTGAAGTACCTAAGGGCAATGTAAACGTATATGATCTTGACGGGAATTATGAAGGCAGCAACATCCTTAATTCCAAAGATTCCATAAACCTTATTCTTCCGAAAGAAGTTCCTGTGGATTCTGTTCAAACTGAAAACAAAACGCAGCAGCCTTAAATACTTTACCTCTTCCCGGCCACCTGCATTACACTTGTTTCCCACTCTTTAGTTCCGTATCTTTGTGCCCTTATTTTTAATCAGTATTCTTATATAAATCGATAGTTTCAGATCATAAATGCCCAACGATAATTTCAGTGAAAGCGAATTCCTCGAAGTAATTGGGGCACGTGAACACAACCTTAAAAATATTGATGTTACCATTCCGCGGAACAAGCTTGTAGTAATAACAGGCCTGAGCGGAAGCGGGAAATCTTCGCTCGCCTTTGATACGATTTACGCTGAAGGCCAAAGAAGATATATTGAAAGCTTTTCTGCATACGCGCGCCAGTTTCTTGGCAGCATGGAACGTCCGGATGTTGACAAGATCACCGGGCTCAGCCCCGTTATCTCCATTGAACAAAAAACTGTTAACAAGAACCCAAGGTCGACTGTCGGTACAATTACGGAGATCTATGATTTTCTCAGGCTTTTGTATGCAAGGGCATCAGACGCATACAGTTATGTTACAGGAGAAAAAATGATCCGGTATTCCGATGACCAGATCCTTAGCCTGATCCTTGAAAATTTCAAAGACCAGAAAGTCCTGATCCTAGCCCCAATCGTAAAAGGCCGTAAAGGACATTATCGCGAACTCTTTGAGCAGATAAAAAAATGGGGATTTTTAAGGGCAAGGGTTGACGGGGAGGTGATCGAACTGACCAAGCGGATCCAGCTCGACAGGTACAAGGTCCATGACATTGAAATCGTGATCGACCGTTTACTGGTGAATGATGAGTCAAGGCAGCGGATCAATGAATCCCTTCAGCTTGCTATGAAACAGGGGAAAGGGATTATTATGGTGCAGCCTTTTGAATCAGGTTCCATCGATGATAGGTATGGCAAAGTAAGTTATTTCAGCCGCCATCTTATGTGTCCGACTTCCGGGATCTCCTACGATGAACCGCAGCCGAATTTATTCTCCTTTAATTCTCCTTATGGTGCATGTCCTAAATGTAACGGCCTTGGTGTAGTCTCCGAGATTGATATCAATAAGATCATCCCGAATAAAAAACTAAGTATCCGGAAAGGCGCCATCTCCCCTATCGGGCCGCATAAAGGTACCTGGATCTTTAAGCAGCTTGAGGCGATCGGAGGTAAATACGGGTTCGATCTCGACACCCCGGTTGAAGAGATTTCCGATGAAGCAATTAACACGATTCTCTTCGGTTCCGAGGAGATCTTCAAGATCAGGCAATATGCAGACAGCTCTGCAACAAGCTACAGTGTAGCATTTG
>DASVUX010000025.1:0-9012 GCA_036386835.1 Bacteroidia bacterium | reverse complement strand
TGAAGAAGCAAGCATACATAATTGCAGATAATATTATTTCCCCGCTTGGTTTTACAAGTGCGGAAAATTTTGATAACCTCACGCAAATGCGGACAGGAGTTAGAAAAATCAGCGGCAGCGCTCTTTCTGCGGAACCCGTTTGCGCAGCGGTGATCGATCAGTCAGGCCTGGAATCGCAATTCAAAAAACTCCCTGGCGTAAATTCATACCCCCGCCTTGAGCAGTTATTTATTCTTTCAATAACGGATGTTCTTAAACAACAGCCCTCGGTAGATATAACCAGCCCGAGAACCCTGATTATCCTTTCCAGCACCAAAGGAAACATTGATCTTCTCAGCGACAGCAAAGGGTTTGATAAAAAACGTTTGTTTCTCTGGGAAACCGGGAATGCGATCAGCAGTTATTTTAAAAATCCAAATAAAACGATAATTGTTTCCAATGCATGTATTTCTGGCGTTTTAGCAATTATAACAGCCAAGCGGCTTTTGGAAAATGACCGGTATGATAATATTATAGTTTCAGGCGGAGATATCCTGACACACTTCGTGGTTTCAGGGTTTCAGTCTTTTAAAGCGGTCAGCAGCGAGGTTTGCAAACCATATGACGCTGCACGCGATGGGATCTCGCTTGGAGAGGCCTGCGGAACGGTTATCATGACGAACAACCCCGGTGCTGCCCCGGGTGAAAAGATCATTGTTAAAGGTGGTGCCAGCTCAAACGATGCCAACCATATTTCAGGCCCTTCACGGACCGGGGACGGCTTACTGCTTGCCATTGAAAAAACACTCCTGGAAAGCGGAATAAAAGCTTCAGAGATCGGTTATATCTCCGGGCATGGAACTGCAACCTTGTACAACGATGAAATGGAAGCCCATGCAATTACCGAAGCAAAGCTGCAGGATGTGCCGATGAACAGTTTAAAAAGTTATTTCGGGCACACATTAGGGGCTGCAGGGATCATTGAATCGATCATCGGGCTGCACTCCATGAAAAACAATACGCTGGTGGGGACATATAATTACAAAGAACCGGGCGTGGCAAAACCCGTGAATATAATCAGGGAAACAACAAGCGCTAAGATCAATAACTGCCTGAAAACCGCTGCGGGATTTGGCGGATGCAATGCAGCAGTACTTTTCTCAAAAATATAAATGGGCGAAAAATATCATATATCGGCATTCTGCAGGATCAGTTCAGGAAAAGTGAATGTGAACCACTCCATCATGTTCAGTGATGAAGAAGCGGAAACGCCAGTACTTTTCTTTAAAGCTGTTTATAAGCACTACCAGTTGAATTATCCGAAGTTTTACAAAATGGATAAGCTTTGCCAGCTGGCATTCCTTTGTTCAGAGCTCCTGCTGAAAGACAATAAGGTCACGGAAAAGTATAATACAGAGGACATTGCGATCGTGGTAAGCAACAGCTCATCCTCCCTTGAGATAGATACAGAACACCAGAAAACAATATCCGACAAGGATAACTATTTTCCAAGCCCCGCGGTTTTTGTTTACACATTGCCAAACATTCTTGTCGGTGAGATCGCCATCAGAAATCTCATTAAAGGCGAGAATAGTTTCTTTATTTTTGATAAATTTGATGCTCAGTTCACAGCTGATTATATTAATTCATTACTGGATTCGGGGAAGGCGAAATGTGTGATTGCCGGATGGGTGGATTATTTCGAAGGGAATTATGACGCCTATTTATATACCGTGGAAAAACCTGAAGGCGTAATCAGGGCGGAACATACAGCAGAACAACTAAATAATCTATTCAAATAAAAACAATTATGGACGAATTAATCGACAAATTAAAAGGTGAGATCATTGAACAGCTTAACCTGGAAGATGTAAAAAAAGAAGACATTGACAATGATGCCCCTTTGTTTGGTGAAGGTTTGGGACTTGACTCCATCGATGCGCTGGAGCTGATCGTATTGCTTGAGAAAAACTACGGGATCAAGGTGGCAAATCCTGCCGATGGGAAAAAGATCTTCCAGTCGCTGCGCACAATGGCACAATACATCCAGGATAATAAAAAATAATTTAGTGAAGGGTGCACATCAGGCACCAACTGATAATGGATAAAAAAGTTTACGTCACAGGCCTGGGGATCATTTCCGCGATCGGTAACAATGTTGCCGAAACCCTCGCATCATTCAATGGGCTGAAATCTGGCGTTAATAAACTGGATCATATCATTTCACGCCACCAGGCTGAAACACCCGTAGCCGAAGTAAAGGCAAGCAATGCGGAACTTACGGCAATGGCCGGTTTCACCAAAGAATATAAAAACACCCGTACTGCGCTTCTTGGCGTGATCGCTGCAAAAGAAGCTGTTAAAAGCGCGGGGATTACCGACATCCGGGAATTCAGGACAGGCCTTATTTCGGCAACCAGCGTTGGAGGAATGGGGACTACTGAGAACCTCTGGATGGACTATCTGAATACGGAAAAGCAGGGCGACTGGCTGAAATATATTGAGAGCCATGAATGTGGCGACAGTACCGAAGCCATTGCCGATTCTATCGGGGTAAAAGATTTTCTCTCTACAATCAGTACAGCATGCTCATCTTCTGCCAACTCGATCATGCTTGGTGCAAGAATGATCAAACAGGGCCTGCTCGACCGGGTGATCGTTGGCGGCACCGATTGCCTTTCAAAATTTACGATCAACGGTTTCAGCACGTTAATGATCCTGGATAAGGAACATTGCAAGCCCTTTGATGCTCAGCGCAAAGGATTGAACCTTGGCGAAGGCGCAGGTTTTATCGTCATTGAATCGGAAGCAGCCGCAAAAGGCAAAGAGATCCTTGCAGAGCTCAGCGGGTATGGAAATGCGAATGATGCTTATCACCAGACTGCTTCCTCACCGGATGGGGCAGGTGCATACCTGGCGATGGAAAAGGCCTTTAAGTTAAGTGGCCTGAAACCATCTGACATCAGTTATATTAATGCACACGGGACCGGAACGGAAATAAATGACTTGTCGGAAGGGACTGCCCTCGACAGGATCTTCGACCGGAAAGTTCCGATGATCAGCTCCACAAAAGCATTCACAGGTCACACACTTGGGGCTTGCGGAGGAATTGAAGCCATCTTTTCAGTTCTTGCAATAAAGCACAACATGGTCTATCCGAGCCTGAACCATAAGAACCCTATGCCGGAAGTAAGTTTTCTGCCGGTAACAGAATTAAAAAAAGATCAGAAGATAGATCACGTCCTTTCCAATTCATTCGGATTTGGCGGGAATACATCAGCGCTGATCTTCTCGAGAAAAAATTGAATTATTGAATTTTAGAATTGCTTAGGCAAGGCTGACGCGCACTTCTTGATACGCTCACTGCGTTCTCACTCAGAGTGACTATCGCACAATGTCAGTTCGGGTGTTCTTCCTTTTCCAGGAAGAATATATCAGGACAATTAAGACCAAGATTAAATTAAACAATGGAAGCATACATTAAAGGAATAGGCATCATTTCACCGCAGAAAACGTTCGATACACAGGATTTTCTATCCGATGTGGTGAAATACGATACTAATTCACTTCGCTGCATCGAGCCTTCATACAAGGATTTTCTTAACCCCACTCTTGCCAGGAGAATGGGGCGCGTGATCAAAATGGGGATTGCCGCATCAAGTATTTGCTTTAAGGATTCCGGTGTGGCAATGCCTGATGCGATTATGACCGGAACCGCTTTGGGATGCCTGGAGGATACTGAAAAATTCCTGCTTGCCATCATCGATAATGATGAGCAATTCCTCACCCCTACTTCATTCGTACAATCAACACACAACACGGTAAGCGCGCAGATAGCATTACAGCTGAAGTGCATGAACTATAATTTCACTTATGTTCACAAAGGTTTTTCTTTCGAAAGCTCCGTCCTGGATGGTTTAATGACTATCGCGGAAGGCAATGGAAATAATATTCTGGTGGGCGGACACGATGAAATGACGGACAAATATTACCGTGTCTGTGACCGTGTGGGTTACTGGAAAAAAGAAGCAACACCTACGATGGCATTGCTGGAAAGCAATACCGACGGGAGTATTGCCGGTGAAGGGGCTGCATTTTTCATGCTGAGCAATGAAAAGAGTGATAAGAATTATGCAAAGCTCCGCTCCCTGAAATTCATTTACAAACCAGAAAACCAGCAGGAAATAGAACATCGCTTAAATGAAATGCTTTCGGAAAAGGGCTTAAAGGCTGAGGATATCGACCTGGTAATTTATGGCATAAATGGAGATGCCCGTTATGACGGGGTTTATCACCAGCTGAAGGATAATTACTTCCCTGCTGCGGATGCCGCTTATTTCAAGCATCTTTGCGGTGAATACCAGACAGCCGGCAGCTTTGCCATGTGGGTAGCTGCTATGGCAATAAAGACTCAAACCATCCCCGAAGCAGTTCTCATCGGCAGCCGGAAAAAACGCCAGATCAAAAATGTACTGATCTACAACAGCTTCATGGGTACTGATCATGCGGCTTTCTTACTTTCGCAGTGCTAATATGAATTTCAGGTCCGCTACCTTCATACTTCTCCTGTTCATAGCGGCCATAGCCGGAGCGCATCATTTCTGCGGAACCAGCCTGGGCTGGGTCCTTGTTCCCGTGCTTTTATACAAACTCCTGATTATTTACGGTTCTTCAAATATTAATTCCGGATTTTACATCAAAGCATACAGCAATGGTGCAACATCTGAAAAGATCATCGCGCTTACTTTTGATGATGGGCCTAACCGGGAACACACTCCCGGGATACTGAAGATCCTGCGGGAACACGATGTTCCTGCCACCTTTTTCGTAATCGGAAAAAACATCCCGGGTAATGAGGAGCTTATCAGGAAGATCGCTGATGAAGGGCATTTACTGGGCAACCATACCTACAGCCATTCTTTTTTTATTGATTTTAAAGGGAAGCGCGGTTTTATAAAAGAAATTTCCGAAACGAGTGATCTTGTGTACAGCATCACGGGCAGGAAAATGCAGTTCTTCCGCCCGCCTTACGGTGTTACAACGCCTCACCTGGCTGCCGCAGCCAGAGTACTCGGCAACTATGTGATCGGCTGGAATATCCGCTCACTGGACACCACAAATGACGATGCCGGAACCATTTTCAAACGGGTAAAAGAACAGGTAAAACCCGGGGCCGTGATCCTGTTCCATGATACTTCAGAAAAGACAGCCGCTGTATTAAAACAAACCCTTAGTTTTGCCGCAGAAAATGGCTTCAAAGTTGTAAGTACCGAGCGGCTTTTCGGTTTGAAAGCTTACGGGATATAAATTTCAAATTCCAAATTTGAAATCTGAAATTTTTTAATTCATATTTTAAAAAATGAAAAACACATTATCATTCTTATTTCTTCTTCTTCTTGGAACTGCCTTTGCCCAGGTGCCAAAAGGCTTTTCAGCAATGAAGGACACCACCGCATTCAGGCAGAAGATGGAAGCGCAGTCGAAGCTCACGAACACCATTGAAAGTGATTTTACACAGGAAAAATACCTTAGTGTAATGTCAGAGAATATTATCAGCAAAGGTCATTTCTATTTCAAAAAGGCGAATATGCTTCGCTGGGAATACACATCTCCATACACGTATCTTATCGCGATCAACAAGGACAAAATGTTCATCAAAGACAACGGGAAGGTGAATAAATATGATATCAACTCCAATAAAATGTTCAAAAGCATCAATGAAATGATGGTGGCGACTGTCCAGGGGAACCTTCTGAATAACAAGGATTACAAGCCGAGATTCTATGAGAGTGAAAAGTTTTACCTGGTAGAGCTCACCCCGGTTCAGAAAGCAACCCGTGACTTTTTGAAAAACATCTACCTGTACATAAATAAAACGGATTATTCCGTAGAAAAGGTTAAAATGACGGAACCGAGTGACGACTACACCAGCATTGATTTTACCAACCGCAAGACTAACCTGCCGATAGCTGATGAAAAATTTACTGTTAAGTAGTTTTATCGCGATTATCCTTTCCGGATGCACTTTAGGGCATTACGGCAAATTAAAAAAAGCCGGGGATCTTTCAGCCTTTACCCCATCACCCATCTTCGGGGACAATTTCAATTCTTTTCTTTTCAAAACCAATATGACCGCTTATGGCAGGGATTTCAGCGGGCTGTTGATGACCAAGCAAATGGCCCCGGGAGATTACAGGGTGATCTTTACAACAGAGCTGGGGATGAAATTATTCGATTTTGGTTTCAAGGATACCTCCTTCACGTTGTATTACTGCGTTCCTCAATTCAATAAGCCGAAACTCTTAAATACCATCCGCGAGGATATCAGCATCCTGCTGATGAACGGTATTAAAGAAAATTCATTTGAAAAATTTGAGGACACCAACGGCTTACAGAGTATTTACCGCTGCCGGGACGGGAAATTCTATAATTATTACTTCTATGAGAAACAAGGTAACAGGCTGGTAAAGATCGAACATTCCAAAAAGCGTGTAAAAAAGATTATATTTACACTCGCAAATTACCAGGACGATTTTCCCAATGCGATTTTGATCAAACATTACAACATCAAATTAAAGATTGAATTAAACCTGTTAAAAAAATAAAAGTTAAAAGTTAATCGTAATATCTAAGTTTATCTTTGAAAGCCATTAACTATTAACCAACAATCATTAACCAATACGAAAATGCTGCTTAATTCCTTCTTCAAGATCACTGACATCCAGCAGGGTGAAAAATACACTGTAAGCATCGACTTAAATCCTGATCATGAAGTTTACAAGGGGCATTTCCCAGGAAACCCTATTGCTCCCGGAGTGTGCCTTACGCAGATGGTAAAGGAAACCGTTGAGCATATCACAAAAAAGAACCTCCAGATGGTTACGGGAGATAATCTTAAATTCATGGCGATCCTCAATCCGGAAGTTACTCCTAAAGTTGTGATGACCCTTTCCATTAAAACAAAAGAGGATGGAAACCTGCAGGCAGACAGCAACGTTATGTCAGGCGCAACTAGCTTCTTTTCAATCAAGGCAAGTTATAAGGAAATTTAAGCGGTCGCTCCTCCTGGCAAAGCCACAAAATCCTTGATTTTATTATAAAAATTCAAAAAACTTCCTATTTTTGCATACCCCAAAAGTTGCCCTCCAGGCAACCTTTTTTATTTGGGATGAACACGGAATGACCAACGGCAACAAAACGGAATTGTATAAAAGTAAAATGACTGCGCACAATTGCTGTGTTATCATTCCTACTTTTAACAATGAAAAAACGATTGCTAAGGTTATTGCGGATGTCATGGAATACAGCCGCCATGTGATTGTTGTGAATGACGGTGCCACTGATTCCACTTCCGGGATACTCGAAAGTTTTAAAGACAAAGTTGACGTTGTTTCCTATTCTCCCAACAGGGGAAAAGGGATTGCGCTCCGCACCGGCCTTAAACATGCCGGGGCAAAAGGCTTTCGTTATGCAATTACGATTGACAGTGACGGCCAGCATTTTGCTGACGATATTCCTACCTTCATTGATAAGATCGAAGAAGAACCGGATTCCCTTATTGTAGGGGCACGCAATCTCCACCAGGAGAACATGCCCAGGAAGAATACATTTGGGAATAAATTCTCAAATTTCTGGTTCCGCTTTCAGACAGGCATCGATTTGCCCGACACACAATCCGGTTACCGCTTGTACCCTCTGAAAAAAATAAGGAACACCCGCTATTTTACTTCCAAGTATGAATTCGAGATCGAAGTAATGGTAAAGGCCGCATGGAGGGGAGTAAAAGTTACATCAGTTCCGATCAAGGTATTCTATGCAGAAGGCAGGGAACGCATCACCCATTTTCGTCCGGCCAAGGATTTTACCCGCATCAGTATCCTGAATACTTATCTCACCATCCTGACTTTACTCTGGTATAAGCCGGTAAGGATCATCCGGAACATGAGCTGGAAAAACTTTAAAGCATTCCTGCAGAAGCATTTTCTTGATTCAAATGAATCCGTCATGAGAAAATCGATGGGTGTTGCTTTCGGGGTATTTATGGGGATCATTCCGATCTGGGGATACCAGTTCGTCAGCGCCCTAATTCTTGCCCACTTCCTGAAACTTAATAAAGCAATTGTCGGGCTTGCAGCGCAGATCAGTGTTCCGCCAATGATCCCCTTCCTGATATTCGGGAGCTTAAAAACAGGGCAGCTTGTTTTAGGGAAAAATATCTATGAAAGCATTTTTGTTTCAGATATCAATACCATTCCAAAAATCTGGGAATCGATGAAGCTTCACATCGTGGAATACCTTGTAGGCAGCGTGGTTTTCGCGATAGTGACGGCTGTTGTATTGGGATTGATGACGTATGTGATTTTGAAAATTAGTGGAAAAAATCAGGATAAAACGAATGTCATTTCGAACGAAACAACGTGAAGAGAGAAATCTTTAATAGAATGATGATTTTGAAAGATTTCTCCCGATGGTCGAAATGACAACCGAATAACATTTAACCTTTAACTATTAACCTGAATTGGGAACCATATTCGTAAACATATACCGAATCCTGAAGAAAAGAAGAGTCCTCTTCTTTTTGCTGTTCCTCGGTTCCCTCCTGTTTGCCGGTTATTTTGCTTCCCGGATTAAACTTGAAGAAGATATTACCAAGATAATGCCCAGCGATGAGAAGATCGAGAAGCTGAACAGCATATTTAAAAACTCCAAGTTCCTTGATAAGATAGTCGTTACCGTTTCCCTTTCCGATAGCTCTTCTGCTGAACCGCAGCTGCTGATGGAATATACCGACAGTCTTGCAGAACAGATCCGGAAGATTGATACTTCGCTTATCAAAGACGTTACTTACAAAGTAAATGACGATGTGATGTACGATGTGTACAACACTTACCTGGAAAACCTTCCTGTTTTCCTCGAAGAGCAGGATTATAAAACCCTTGATCATCTTCTTACCTCTGAAAAGCTTGATTCAACCCTGGAAAAAAACTACAAGACCCTGCTTTCCCCGGCAAGCGTTATTTTAAAAAAGAACAT
>DASVUX010000024.1:0-12386 GCA_036386835.1 Bacteroidia bacterium | reverse complement strand
AAAGGTAAATAGTGACAGTACCTGTTAAAAGATTTTTCGGTATAGATATTGCTAATCGCAAACAAAAATATAATCCTATGAAAAAATTACTTCTTATCCCGATTTCAATTTTGCTGTTTGGTTTTTATCAGCAGGAAGCTATTAAAAAAGAGCATTTAATGGATCCTAAAGAGCTTGCTGACAAGCTGAATGATCCGAAAGCCGTAAAACCTGTTGTTTATAATGTGGGGCCTGTTGATCAGATAAAAACTGCTATCAACACCGGTGCGGTGAGTACTGATGAGGGTTTTAAAAAGTTTCGTTTTGAAGTGTCCAAGATCACAAAAGATAAAGAAGTTGTAGTTTACTGCGGCTGCTGTACCGCATCCAATTGCCCGAATATACGCCCTGCTCACAAGTACCTGCTCGATCAGGGATTTAAGAAAGCAAAGATCCTTGATATTCCAACCGGAATCAAAGAAGACTGGGTTCAGAAAGATTACCCGGTAGAACCAAAGAATTAATAAAGAAGCCTGCTTTACGCAGGTTTTTTTATTAAAGGAACTCTTCTAAAACCCCAAGTCCCTGTCGTATGATCTTATAATCTCCATCGGAACAGTCAACAACAGTGGAAGGTTCATTATTTCCAAAGCCACCCGCAATTACAATATCTACATCATTTTTGTATCGTTCATATATATCCATCGGATCTGTGGTGTAGTCAACCACTTCATCCGCATCATGCACGGAAGTGCTCATGATCGGGCTTCCAAGCTGCTGAACAATTTCAAGGCAGATTTTATTGTCAGGAATCCGGATCCCGACAGTCTTTTTATTGTTCCTGAATAATTTAGGGACACTGTTGTTTGCTTCAAGAATAAATGTGAAAGGTCCGGGCAGGGCTTTCTTCATTAATTTGTACGTGGAAGTATCAATCGGCTTGGTAAAGTCGGAAAGGTGACTAAGATCACTGCAGATAAAAGAAAAATTCGCTTTTTCAGGTGCAATGCCTTTTAACTTGCAAACCCTTTCAACGGCACGCTGACGGTTGATGTCGCATCCGATCCCGTAAACGGTGTCGGTAGGGTATATCACAACTCCACCGTCACGCAGGCATTTAACCACCCTGGCGATCTCATCGTAATTAGGCTTGGAAGGATTTATTCTTAGCAGCATTTATTGAA
Organism: Bacteroidia bacterium; assembly: GCA_036386835.1. Taxonomy (GTDB): domain Bacteria; phylum Bacteroidota; class Bacteroidia; order 2-12-FULL-35-15; family 2-12-FULL-35-15; genus 2-12-FULL-35-15. The sequence goes on along the minus strand of DASVUX010000024.1, from coordinate 11,223 downwards.
ATGTAAAGATCCTAATATTCATCTTTCGTAAAATGACAAATATCAGGATCCTGTATTTTTTAAAAACTTATTTTTTCGCGTCAGCGAGGAATTGTGCAAGGCCGCTGTCGGTCAAAGGATGTTTCAGCAATGCTGTGATCGCACTCAGCGGACACGTAACCACATCTGCACCTATCTGTGCGCAATTAATGATATGCATCGGGTGACGGACAGAAGCGGCAAGGATCTGTGTTTCATATCCGTAATTGTCATAGATCAGCCTGATGTCTTCAATCAGCCTTAAGCCGTCAGTAGATACATCATCAAGCCGGCCGATAAATGGAGAAACGTATGTAGCGCCTGCTTTGGCTGCTAATAAAGCTTGTCCTGCCGAAAACACCAGGGTACAGTTGGTACGGATGCCGTTGGAAGAGAAATATTTAATTGCTTTGATACCGTCCTTGATCATTGGAACTTTCACTACAATTCTCGGGTGAAGCTTTGCTAGTGCTTCTCCTTCTTTTACGATCCCGTCAAAATCAGTTGAGATCACTTCAGCGCTTACATCACCTGTTACAATATTACAGATATCCTCATAATGCTTCAGGATCTTATCCTGTCCCTTAATGCCTTCTTTAGCCATCAGCGAAGGATTGGTAGTTACTCCGTCAAGCACACCCATGTCCTGGGCTTCTTTGATCTGTTCAAGATTTGCAGTATCAATAAAAAATTTCATTACGAGTTGAATTTAGTTAATGTTGGTTGGTTATTTAGACAAAATTAGAAAGATAGCGTATTGAATAACCTGATGTGGAAAAGTCTTTATAAGTTAGCTGCCAATCAGATTGAAAAGAGAGCCTGGAATTTCGCCTTAGATCAGCATCCGGAGATAAAAAAAAGAAGGGGTAAGCTACTCATAGCACACCGCTCAACCTGTTACCTTTGCTTGCTTCCGCACCTGGAGGGTTAGAGGGAGCTGGTTGTACGAGACTTACCCCGCACAAAAGTAGGAATTTTATTCAATCTGCAAGCAATAAAGTTTGTCTGGTTTATTTTTTTTGCTCTTTCAGGATGATTTCCAATTAGGATTAATTGGCATTTCGGAACAGGTTATTTGTATATATTTGCGGCAATGAATATTTCAGTGGTCATACCGCTTTTTAACGAAGAGGAATCTTTGCCGGAGCTTCACGATTGGATCGTGAAAGTGATGGCAGCGAATAACTTCAGCTATGAAATATTTTTTGTTGATGATGGCAGCAAAGACGGTTCCTGGAAAGTAATTGAAGCTCTTTCGGCCGGGAACCCCAATGTTCACGGAATTAAATTCAGGAGGAATTATGGTAAATCCGCGGCCCTCTACGTAGGCTTTGAAGCTGTTCAGGGCGATGTGGTTATTACTATGGATGCCGATCTCCAGGATTCACCGGATGAGATTCCCGGGTTGTACCAGATGATCATGACGGATGGAAATGACCTTGTTTCCGGGTGGAAAAAGAAACGTTACGATCCTTTAACCAAAACAATTCCTACGAAGCTGTTCAACTGGGCCACCAGGAAAATGAGCGGTATCAATAACCTTCATGATTTTAACTGCGGCTTAAAAGCTTACAAGCGTGACGTGGTAAAGAGCATCGAAGTTTACGGTGAAATGCACCGTTATATTCCGGTGATAGCCAAGTGGGCCGGTTTTTCAAAGATAGAGGAGAAGGAGGTTGCACATAGGGAGCGTAAATACGGCACTACCAAATTCGGCCTTGAGCGTTTCGTTAACGGGTTCCTGGATCTTCTTTCAATTTCATTCATGTCCAAATTCGGGAAGCGTCCCATGCATTTTTTCGGGTTATACGGAACGCTGAGCTTTCTTCTCGGAGGCCTGATCACCTTATGGCTGATCGGTGAAAAGATATATAAATCCGCGTATCATATCCCTACCCGTGATGTAACGGACAAACCGCTGTTCTACCTTGCACTTGTTGCAATGATCATAGGAACACAGCTTTTCCTTGCAGGTTATTTAGGTGAGCTCATCTCGCGTAATTCTTCAGACCGCAACAAATATCTCGTAGAAAAAAAGTTCTGAATCAAAGGATCAAACGTAAAGGTTAATTCCCCCGGAACCCTTGCCTAACTTGTTAATTTTCACTATTTTCGCATCCCCAAAAATAAACTCAGAACGTTTGAACCGGTTTGACGCGATAAAATTAATTGCAGCGCATCTTTTATGCGTTGTTTCCGGTATTGCCTCCGCTCAGAAAACATATAACAAAGACTCGCTCATTTCTGATAAAATCAGCTCTCTTGAAGGGTTCTGGAATAAATATAATGAGCTTTCAAGTCATCGTTTCGTGTATGAAAGCCCGGCGGTGATTCCTGCACTCTTTGAAGTAAAAGCAACTGATACACTTTCGCGGGCTGATTACCTGAATAGTGTGAATGATGCCAGGATCAGGCAACTGAAAGATGAATTTGGGCTCGCAGCAGTCGGAAATTACCAGGAAAACCTTAATCCCGGAATTGGTGCAGAGGATGAGCTGGTGTATGACCGGAGATTCCAGGCAGGGCTGGACTGGAATATTCTCGCTGACGGTTACCTTGACAGCAGGTATAAGCAGCAGATCCTGGCAAATCAAAAAATAATCAATTCCTTAAAACCGGAAGTAAAGATCAGCCATGATGATTATCTTATAATTTCACAAAAAGTGATCTATGCCTTTAATACGCATAAGATAAAGCTACTTGAAAAGCGCCAGGCGATCATTAACGATAAAATAGAGATCGCCAATGACCTCTATTTACTCAAACATCTGCCTAAACTGGAGCTGATGCAGATCATACAGCAGCAGGTGGATGTGAGCAGCATGTACCAGGTGTACCGGATGTATAATGATCAGCTTTCTTCCCGTTTGAATACATCGGTATTACCTAAAGATGTACTTCCTTTGTTTGACCTTGATCCCGCTAAATTAACATCTTATGGCGACCTGCCCGAAAACGACAGTATCCTTAAACTGGAAATCCGAAATCTCGAGCTGGAAAATAAAGTTCTGAAAGATATTAATCTCAAGTCCCAGTTCCGGTATAACTATTATGATATAAATAACCGCACGATCGCTAACAGGGATTTTTTCTCTGCAGGTTTAAGTGTTTCCGTGCCGCTTCCGCTCGGCTTTAAGGCCAATAAAAACGTAGTGTCATCACAGGCTGCCTTGATGCGTTTCGACCAGCAGTCGGCTTCCCGCACCCGAAGCCTTGAATTATTGAATTATATCTATGAGTTCCGGTATAAACTTAAACAATACAATAATTTTAATGAGAAGCACAGGAAATATGAGGAACTGATCCGTGTAGAACGTGTTAAGGAAAAATTCGGTGACCTGGAATTTAATCCTGTAACCGCACTTAATTTAATTGATGAATTGCTTTCAGTGGAAATAGAAATGCTGGACCTCCAGCAGGAAATGTACCTTCAGCTGCTTGATATTCTTGCCAAAACCCCGGGTTCAGAGCCTTTATCCGTATTGAAGCCATATCCAGTTCCGGAATTTTCAGCACCTGAACAGGAGAAGCATAAATCGATTTATATCTGGTCAGAAGCATTAACAAAATACAATGTTCAATATACGGATGAATACCTGCGGCTGAACAAAATATCAAACGCAATTATTTCTGTCCGCAAGGATGGAACAAACAAGGCTTTATCCATTGAGTTAATAAACAAGCTTTTTTCTAACGGCATTACCTCGGAACTTCTGATCGGCAGTAACGAGATGCTGACGGAGAAAGATCCGTTAAAGCGGATTGAAGGGGTATTGGCCGGGACTGATCTTTCAAAGATAAGCGCGCTGCACCTCGATGTGGAGCCGCATGTGCTGTCTGACTGGCAAACCAACAAAGAGAAATATCTCTCCATGTATGTAGAGCTGCTCCGCAAATCGAAAACATATTGCAGCAATAAAGGAATAAAGCTGAATGTTTCCATTCCTGTGTTTTACCCGGAAGAGACTTTAAAAGAGATCTACGCGCTTGCTGATAATGTGTACCTGATGGCTTACGAGCATAATGATGCCGCATTCATTACCAGGAAAGTGAAGGAAGAGTTCTCCCTGGGAAAGGGCAAGACAATTATAGCGCTCAGGGCGGCCGATTTCAGGAACCGGACCGAGTTTGAAAGTCTGCTTAATGAAGTTTCTGCGGGAGTGAATACATCACGATTCGCACTGCATGATCTCGAATCGTTCATAAAGCTGGATGAAGTGAGTGTTGGTGGCAATGAAAAATAATATTTTTTAAATTGAGAAGTTTAGATTTTAAAAGGAAAGGCTCGGTGATCCGGGTAATGAGCGAAGAGGCCCGGAAGGTTAAATATAACTGGGACCGGCTGGTCTATATCATTTTCCTGGTGTTACTTGTATTGTTCCTGGGTTATTATGCAATTAATAAGATCTTCTTCATCAAGGCAGACGGACAGGTGTTGTTTGAGAATGTCAGCATCCGCTTAACGGACGACTGCAGGCTTCTCCAGTATCACAGGGAAGAAGGAGATACGGTTAAGGTAGGTGATTCCCTGTTTACCTATGCGCTTGATAAGGATAATGTCTGGGGGAACCAGGCTTTGATTGGGAGCATGAGCAGTACTGTTCTAAGCAATGAATGGGACTGGATCGAAAAAGAAAAGTATGCACTCAGGAAAAGAATCGCATTTAATAATATTGACAGAACAGAATCCCAGGTGCTTGTGAAAAGCTACCAGGGAGAATTACAGCGTTTGCAGAATGAAGTTGTCCTGGATGTTCTTCCCAAGAACAGGCTTGAATACGTTCAGAACGAGATCCTGCGTTTAAAGACGAATATTGAAAAGCTTGACAGTGAGAATAAGCAGCTCAATGGCCTTATCACTCAGTTAAATTCAATGGCCAGGAATCCTGCTGTTAAGGGCACCGCGAATGGATCTTTCAGTGGCAGCGGTAACGGGGATGAAGAAAATGAACCCAAAGTATTTTATTCCCCCATAGACGGAAGCATTACGCGGATCTACACGCATCAATATGAAGTTGCACTGAAATCAGAACAGATCATGGCTATTCATAAGAATACCCCAATGTTTGTAAAAGCATTCTTTGAACAGGAAGATCTTAACTATTTTAAAGAAGGTGATATTATGACACTTGAATTTCCTGATGGAAGCAAGAGCAAAGGTGTTCTCAGGCGCTTTTATTACGCTACTTACCCTTTGCCCGATGAATTCCAGAAAAGGTATGAGCCGACAACAAGGACAATTGCAGCAGACATTTACCCGGTTTCCGACAATGAGTATGAGCATTGGAGGGCTTTTTACAAGATGAGTGTGACCATAACAAAGTTCAAATATTAAATCAAGCAGATGGCGCCTTCTGATAAAATAGAGGTTAGTGATAATAAAATAGAATATAATAACATCATATTCTATATCATTGATAATAACAGCAACCTGAAGATAGAGCATCTTATGGGATACGATGCTGTGGTTGTGGATGCCAAAGATGCTGAATTTGCCCGTTTCATTGTCAAAAAGATCAGGGCGCATTATAATCCTGAATTTTATCTGAAGCCGATCTTCCTGATTAATTATAAAGAGTCCAAAGACCCTATCCTTAATTATCTGCATGACGGTCTCATATATTCGTACGACCAGATAAAGGAGCTTGCCGAAGTTTCCAAACAGATCTTCTTTAAAACAACACAGCTGGATTATCAGCTGATCCCGTCCTTTGAGGCCCAGGCCATCAAAAAAGTACTGAACTATATGCATACGCGCGACCTCAGGACCTTAAAGCCCTTTGTCGATCTTCATTCAATAATCGGGTACACTTATCCTGAGATCTCTGTAAATTTTGATAACGATGAAGAGGCCCAGGTGCTGGATATACTCGAATGGGCAGAACGCGAAGGCTTGATCTGGCCTGATTTTCATGAACGTATTTACCTGTGCAACAGCTGCAGCAGTGGTTTTTTGAGCTACAGGGAAGTTTGCCCGCATTGCAATTCCTCGAATTCCACCTCGGAAGATCTAGTCCATCATTTCCCGTGTGCATTCATAGGCCCGATATCCGACTTTAAAAATCCGATAGATAATACACTGACCTGTCCGAAATGCAACAAAGCGCTTCGTCACATTGGTGTTGATTACGATAAGCCATCCATCATCCACCATTGTAATAATTGCGATAATAATTTTCAGGACTTTTTTGTAAAGGCCAAATGTATTTCCTGTGAACAGGATATCGATGTCCAATACCTGGTCCCGAAGTCGGTTAATATTTACAAGCTCACTAAAAAAGGCCGTGCGGCTGCAACTAATGGTTTCCTTTCAACGGGACAGGAGATAGAGGATATCTTTGGAACGATCAATATGGCGACTTTAAAAGTGATGCTGCATTATGAGCTGGAACGCATCAAGGAGAATGGTTTGCAGAAAACATCCATCGCGCTGATCCATCTTGAAAACATATTTGAGTTGTACAATAAGATCGGCAAGAAGGCGCAAAAGGAATTACTTGAAGATCTTGTCAGGGTCATCAGGGAAAACATCAAGCCTTCCGATTTTATTGCCTTCGAAAATTCCTCAACACTTTACCTCGGGCTTGTGAATATTGATTCAATGCAGGCTGAACAGCAGATGATGCATCTTTCCATCCTGATCGAGAACCTTATGCGCAATAACTTTAACAGCTTTGCCGTAAGGATCATTTACAAAGTGAAGCTTTTGAATACCCATACAAAAGCCGAGATCCAGCTGCAGCAGCTTACTAAAGATCTTTTTGCCTGATGGATTTTCTTGATGAATTCATTAACTATGTTACTTCCGTAAATGCCGAAAAACTATTCCGCATCTTCTGGTTCTTCTTTGTATTTGAGTTCTTCCGTTTCTTCCTCGTTGACATTACAACCATACTGTTGTGGAAGTTTACAGCTGTCTTCAGAAAAAAGCGGATTGCTGATGCACGTTTAACATTATGGGAAAAGCAGCCCTTTGTTTCTGTGATCGTGCCAGGTAAGAATGAAGGGAAGCATATTTATAAGCTTGCAAATTCATTGAAAGAGCAAACCTATCGGAATTTCGAATTGATCGTCATTGACGATGGTTCTGATGACCAGACCCCGGAGATCTGCAGGAGCCTTAAGAATCGGGGCTTTATTGATTCATATTACCGCAACGATGTAAGAGGAGGAAAGGCATCAGCAGCCAACCTCGGGCTTCGGTATGCAAAGGGTAAATTTGTGATACACCTCGATGCTGATTGTTCCTATGACCGCGATGCGATTGAAAATATCCTTGTACCCTTCTTTTATGATCTTAACATCGGGGCAATAGGAGGGAATGTGCAGGTACGGAATTATAAAGAAAGCTTATGCGCCACTCTGCAGGCAATTGAATATACAGATACAATTTCCATCGGGCGGATAGCAACGAGTGAACTGGGGATTTACCGTGTGATCTCCGGTGCGTTCGGGGCTTTCAGGAAAGAGGCGCTGGACCGCCTTGGTGGCTGGGATATTGGCCCCGGGCTTGACGGTGATATAACGGTGAAGATCAGGAAGCTGGGATATAAAATCCATTTCGAGCCTTCCGCCATCTGCCAGACAAGTGTTCCTGTTACCTTCCGGAAGCTTACCAAACAACGGTTACGCTGGGATAAATCGCTGATCCGTTTCCGCCTCAGAAAGCACCGGGATGTTTTCTATCCCAATGATTCATTCCGGTTTTCCAACTTCATTTCTTTTGTAGAGAACATTACTTACAACCTGGTTTTAAATATAAAATGGTATTTCTACCTGGCGGATATGGTCATCAATTTTACTTCGCAGCTGGTATTCATTCTTCCAATGAACATCCTGCTCTATACTGCGAATAACTTTCTGAAATTCCTGGTATTTTCCCTCTTCAGGGACAGGAAGAACGAAACAGTAAGTTATTTCCTGATCTATCTTCCCTTAATGGTAATTTACTTCGGTTATTATTTAAGGATCGTCCGCACGATCGCCTATGTGCAGGAGCTGTTCTTCAAAGCTTCATACAAGGATAACTGGAACCCTGCCAAGTCCTCACGTCATGCAAAAGTTTTAAAGCTGTAAATAAAAAGATCCCTTGAAAGGGATCTTTTTATTTATTTTATTACAGCCAGGGGTTTGGGCGGCAGATTGATCTCGAACGCCTCCCACTTGGTATTTGTGCCGTTCCAGTAGTATTGAATTGACTTTCCGCCATTAGTATCATAAACAATATAGTATGCTTTACTGTCGGTAGAATCAAAATAGCTTTTGATCATGACTTCTCCTGTGGCACCAGGCAAGGGGCTTGCAGGTAAATTGATCTCGAATGCGCTCCATTTGGAGTTGGCCCCGTCCCAGTAATATTGTACCGACTTTCCGGTCTTTGTGTCCCAGGCAATGTAATAGGCCTTCTTATCTGAGTAATCATAATATACGTCATACATTATATTTCCAAGCGCCCCGGGAACAGGCTGTGCCGGAAGGTTTATCTCAAAAGCATCCCATCTTGAATCGGTACCGTTCCAGTAATACTGAACTGATTTTCCGGTTTTGATATCCCATGCCAGGTAATAACTTTTACTGTCATTCATGTCGAAATAAGAAGTCATCCTAACATTGTTCTGCGCATTCAGAAGTCCTGTACCTGTAATGAAAAGCAGCAGGAATAGTTTTAATTGTCTCATCATTTTGTTGTGGTTTGTGTTTAGATCTGTTGGCTTTTTTTCTTAACTTTATCAAATATAGAACAAATCTCACAACCTTTCTGATCTTGAAGTTTTCAAAGAAAATACTTTATTTTCTGTTCATGTTCGCTTTCGGGCAATTACCTGCCCAGACGCTTTCTGAACCGATTCTTTCAATGCCCGGAGGTTATTATACCGATTCGGTATTTGTAGCGATATCTTCCCCGGATGCAGGTGTTGTTTTACGGTATACATTAAATGGTGATGAACCCGGTGCCAACTCGCCCGTTTATTCTGCTCCGCTGCTTATCAAATCAAGAGTTTCACAACCCAATACATTTTCAGCAATCCCCACTAATCCCGGTTTTAACTATCCTTTGCCCGGCTATGACTCTTCCAGGGCTGATAGCCGCGGATGGCTGCCCCCTTTGTCCGAAATATATAAGATCACCATATTAAAGGTAAAGGCATTTAAGGTGGGCTTTTTGCCAGGTAAAACTGTTGTTGCCTCTTATATTGTCGATCCCATAACATACAATCGTTTTTCATTGCCTGTACTTTCGCTTAGCACCGACAGCGCAAATTTATTTTCTGACAGTACGGGTATATATGTTTACGGAATAAATTCCGTCTCCCAGGGAAATTACTCAGTTGATGGCACAGAGCATAATGTGCATGTGCAGCTGTATGATGAGAACGGAAACCTTAAGATCTCACAATATTGCGGAATGAGGAACCATGGCGGTGGCGGGCGGCATGCACCTCAAAAGTCCCTGCGCCTGGTTGCAAGAAGCTCTTATGGACTTGATTCATTTGGTTACCAGCTTTTCCGGGATAAGAATACAGATGAGTTCAAGAGCTTTTTACTTCGTAACGGTGGCCACCGCCCCGACTGCTTTCCCCGCGATGACCTTGCAGGGAAACTGGTACAGGTGCTTGATTTTGAGGTTCAGCACTCTTCACATGTCATTGTTTTTATTAATGGGGAATACTGGGGGATCCAGGCCATTAAAGATATTTTTGATGAATATTACATCCAGGAAAAATATGATATTAAGAAAGAAGATGTAGCCATACTTGAGCTGAGCGGCTTTGTTGACAGCGGCAATCCCGGTGACGAATCCCATTATATAAACATGCGGAATTATGCGGTTAACAATAATCTGACGCTCACGGGGAATTATAATTATTTAAAGACCCAGATGGACATTGAGAATTATATTGATTATAACGCGGCTGAAATTTACTTTGGAAATGGCGACTGGCCGAATAACAATATAAAATTCTGGCGATATAAAACTTCATATAACCCCAATGCGGGAATAGGTCGGGATGGGCGCTGGCGCTGGATGATGTATGATCTTGATGCAGGTTTTGGCGGTGATTGTTCCGGTATATATTATACTTTTAATGCGTTGAATACGGCCACATCCACCAGTGGCGGTAACTCGACAAGACTGTTGAGGGCTTTGCTAACAAACCCTGAGTTTAAGAACCAGTTCATTAACCGTTCTGCTGATCTTATGAATACGGTTTTTAAGCCACAGCGATTTGCTTCAGTAGCTGGTAATCTGAATGCGGAAATCAGCCCGGAAATGACCGACCATGTTAACCGGTGGAGATATCCTTCTGTTGCCTCTACACTTTCTGCAAGGAACCTTGAAGTGCCGTCACTGATAAAGTGGAATGATATAAATGCTGACCTGCTTACTTTCGGGAACCGCAGACCTGGAAAGGTCCGCGGTCATTATATGAATTATTTCTCTCTTACAGATACGATAAATGTTACTGTGAATGTCACAGACACTGCTGCAGGCAGGATAAAGATCAGCACCCTGATCATTGACAATACTACCATCGGGGCCAACAACATCCCGTATCCATGGACAGGAAAGTATTTTACGAATATTGCTCTTCCCTTAAAAGCTATGGCGCGTCCCGGCTACCGGTTCCTTAAGTGGCAGAACACTTCAATAACAAATCCGGATACACTTGTATACCCGTTCAGCGATACCACATTCACTGCCGTATTTGTTCCTGATCCATCCTTCCGTCCGTATCATTATCTGTATATCAATGAGCTTTCGGCACAGAATAGTAATGGCGCTGCGGATGAGTATAACGAACGTAATGACTGGTTTGAGATCTACAATCCAAATAATTATCCTGTTGATATTGATAATTATTACATCACTGATTCTCTTGGTAACAAGAAGAAATTCAGGTTCTCCAGCGGATCCCATAAAACAGTTATTCCTGCCAAAGGTTTTTTGCTTGTCTGGGCTGATGAACAAAACGAACAAGGAGTTCTTCATGCGAATTTTAAACTCAGTTCCCAGGGTGAACAATTAGCGCTCACGCTGCCTGATGGTATTACTGTAGTGGATTCTGTTGTTTTTGGCGGTATGCCGGCTAATCATTCATGGGGGAGGGAGAATGACGGAGCTGATGCCTGGATAGATTTCGGATCTCCAACTCCGGGCCGTTCGAATAAGCAGGTTGAGATCATCGATGAAACCGCAGCTCT
>DASVUX010000023.1:0-59013 GCA_036386835.1 Bacteroidia bacterium | reverse complement strand
ATCGTGCGGTCTAATAAACATTGAAAGTAATTTAGGACCGGACTGTAAATGCAGAGTTTCAAATATGCTTGGACAAACAATTGTCAACAAAACTATTTCACAGCATGATATTCTGGATCTTTCAGGCTTAGATAAAGGTGTTTACTTCATTGAGCTGACCAACAGGAAAAATGACAGGGTTATACAAAAGGTGATTTTACAATAGCTAAAACAAACGCAATTGCGTATTCCCGGGAGGCTTCGCCTTTCCAAAGACTGTTCTTCCGCCATATTTATAAGAATCAGCCCTTTCTTTCGCGATCACTTTGTCAAATGCGCTTTCATCAGGTTCAAAGCTTTGTTCCATTAATTGCGAAACCATAGAAAGATTCTTTATCGCCTGCTGTTTGTCAGAATTGCCCAGCTTTGCTTTTTCAATCGCATTATTAAGCAGCGCAATTGTTTCATCGTATGTGTTGACCGGGACCGGGAACGGATGTCCGTCCTTACCGCCATGGGCAAAGGAAAAACGGGCAGGATCAGTGAAGCGTGATGGTGCTCCGTGGATCACTTCACTCACCAGGGCAAGTGATTGTATTGTTCTGGGGCCTACACCTTCCAGCAGTAACAGCGATTCGAAATCTTTCAATTCGGTTTCATGCGCCAGTGCAAGAACACTTCCCAGACGTTTTAAATTTACATCCTTCGCCCTTACATCATGATGTGAAGGCATAATGATCTTCCGGATCTCCGGCAGCATGATCCCCGGATCTTCTTTCACGATCTGCAGCATAGCGGATTTCGCGTCTGCAGCCTTTATATCCGACAAATTGAGGATCTCACCCTGGTTCTTACCATAAATCGAAGTGTGAGGATCTTCCACAAAAGACTTTACCTGTTCCGAATGCCAGTGGTAGCGCCTCGCCATCCCCGTCTGATCATTCATACCCTGCTGAACAACAGCCCACTCCCCCTTTCCTGTAACAATAAATGTATGAAGGTAGATCTGGAAACCATCCTGAATGGCAGTGTTGTCAACTTTTGCCGTAAGCCTGCTTGACCGCACGAGATCAGAACCGTTCAAACCTGTACGTTCTGAAAATGCCTGAAGTTCGCTAGGTGTCTGCCTCGAATATTTTCCCTTCCCTCCGCAGATAAAAATACCATACTCTTTGAATTTAGGGTTGACTGCCCTTTTCAATGCACCCATAACCGAAGTTGTTATCCCCGATGAATGCCAGTCCATTCCCATCACACACCCCAGCGACTGGAACCAGAACGGATCGCTCAGGCGGCTAAGTACCGCAGATTGGCCGTATTCCAGAACTATGGATTCAATAATGGCCCCTCCTAGCAGGCTCATTCTTTCTGCAAGCCATGGGGGGACATGACCATAATGCAGGGGAAGATCCGCAGTGCGCCTGTTATTGAAATAGAGCTTGGGCATGCCTTAAATTACTAAAAATTCAGCCCAAGTTTTTTACAATTCGACCAAGGCAAAAAAATATTCTTTATATTCGCATCATTGGTGCATCAGTATATTTTAGTGCATTCAATGGCATAAGCTTTTACCATAAAAAAAACATAACAACAAAACATATCATTATGACAAAGATCACCGGAATCCAGTCTTTATTAACTGCTATTGTTCTAACCACCAGTTTAGCCGCATGTCATTCCAGCGCTAATGATAATACATCACGGCCATGTGTTCCGGATGAGAACGGTAACAACATAGGCAACGATGAGATCACTGAGAACCGCAGCATGGGAAATGATGCTAATCCACGCAATGTAATGTGGGATGGGGTAACATCACCGGAAGAGAAAATAGGTGGTAATTTTCCACATAATGCTCATGAAGGGCATAAGCGTCATGACGATAAAGAAACGCATGAAGAAAGCAAGGAAAAATCCGGGCACGGACATCACTAAGCTTCTCGCCGGGCAAGCTTATTTTTAAACCTGCTGCCGTCAAAATTGTTATCTTTGCAGCTCCAAAAACACAAAGATGCAATCTGTATTGAATACGATAGAAGAAGCCATTACCGACCTGAAAGCCGGTAAAGTGATTATCGTGGTGGATGATGAGGGCCGTGAGAATGAAGGGGATTTCCTTACCGCTGCCCGCAACGTTACTCCCGAAGTAATAAACTTTATGGCAACTCATGGCAGGGGCCTCATCTGTGCCGCCATTACGGAACAGCGCTGCGAAGAGCTTGGCCTTGAGATGATGGTCAGCAACAACACAGCTGAGCACAGCACTGCATTCACTGTTTCTGTAGATCTTTTAGGCTACGGCTGCACTACCGGGATCTCTGCATCAGACAGGTCCAAAACCATTAAAGCACTTATTGATCCCTCCATCAGGCCGGAGGAATTCGGCAAGCCCGGACATATTTTTCCATTAAAAGCAAAGAATGGCGGGGTCCTCCGCAGGGCCGGACATACCGAGGCAACTATTGATCTCGCACGTTTAGCAGGTTTCGAGCCTGCAGGCGCGCTGGTTGAAATCATGAATGAAGATGGCACTATGGCGCGCTTGCCGCAGCTCATAGAGATCGCTAAAAAGCATGACCTGAAAATTATCTCCATTGAAGACCTCATCGCTTACAGGCTGAAGAATGAAAGCATCATTACCAAAGATGTACAGGTGAAAATGCCTACCGCATGGGGCAACTTTGAGCTTGTTGCTTACCGCCAGACAACTAATGACCAGGAACATCTTGCATTGATCAAAGGTAGCTGGGAAAAAGATGAACCTGTGCTTGTCCGTGTGCATTCATCCTGCCTAACCGGGGATATTTTCGGATCCTGCCGCTGCGACTGCGGCCCTCAGCTGCACCGTGCTATGGAAATGATCGAAAAGGAAGGCAAAGGGGTTATTGTTTATATGAACCAGGAAGGCCGCGGCATTGGTTTGCTTAATAAGTTAAAAGCTTACAAGCTCCAGGAAGAAGGCAGGGATACAGTGGAAGCCAATGAAGACCTGGGTTTTCAGTCGGACGAACGCGATTACGGTGTAGGTGCGCAGATCATACGCGACCTTGGGATCACCAAGATCAAATTGCTCAGCAATAATCCGAAAAAACGTGCCGGGTTAATCGGTTACGGTTTGGAGATCGTGGATAACGTTGCGATTGAGATCGAATCGAATGAGCACAACGCTTTTTATCTTCAGACCAAGCGTGATAAGCTGGGACACTCACTGAAGCTTGGGAAATAAAAGTTCCGGGTTTAAAGTTCTAGTTTAGAGTTTGTAGTTAAAGTTTAAGTGTTCTCTGCGCCTCTGCGAGGAAATACAGCTTTCAAGAGCGAAGCGCCTCTGATTTTTCATTCTTCGTGAATCTCCGTTTCTCTGTTGAATCTCCGTTTCTCTGTGCTCGTGTTAAAATCCAGCGTGCTCCTTTCAGCGCTCCTCCTTTTCGCCTTTACCTCTGCGGTTTACACTGAAGCCATCCCGCTTTCCCCACTCCGCTCGAAATGACAGCTCACGAATACTATAATAACACACAGCTCTCAAAAGCGCAGCGCTCTGATTTCATTCTCCGTGAATCTCCGTTTCTCTGTGGCTCCGTGTTAAAACCCATTCTTAGTGTCTCAGAGTAAAGTGTAATCTAATCCACAGGCAGCGGATCCGTATTAGCAGGATTTTGCTTATTCTTCTTTCTTTCCCTCAAGGTTCCAAGGTACCGTTTATAAAGTTGTCCTATCGTATCAAATTCCTCCCTGTATAAAACACCAACCCCTTGGGTGTATGGTCCGGATGTATAAATAAGATTGTTATCATTGGATTTATTGAATGCTTTGATCCTGAGCTTCCCGTTATCGGTTATTTTATAATCCACATTCACGTCACCTACAATGTTGTTTGTATTCTGGTTATTACTGTTCGTGCCGATATTACCGTCAATTGTAAGACGGTCATCGAACAGCTGGGTAGATAACGCCAGTCCCAATTCCTCTTTACTGATCTCATCACCCGGCCTGTAGTTCACACCGATATCGAAATCATTACTGATCTTACTTAGCATATTGCTGAGCTGGTTGGATAACAGTTCACTTGTATTAGAGAAGCCTGCAGATGCAACATCCGGTCCGCTGCCGCCACCGGTAAGCTGAGGAGGCGTAACAAAACTGTTGAGGATCAGGAGTGAGAACACCTGCCGGTTCATCTCAGCATCCGTATTAATATAGCTCATGATCTGCTGCCGTACACCGGCATCGATCGTTGGAATATTTATATCGAAGTTTATCTCAGGCGACAAAAGATCGTCCGTCATTGCCAGTTTCAGGTCCACCGGGTAGCGCCTTTTATAGGTACTTGAAGAATCACTCGGAAAGAATGGCTTCAGTGAAGCACGTGCCTTGTAAACCGCATTGATATTTACATCCGCTTTATACGGAACACCGCTCCATTTGATCACGCTTCCTTTTTCAATATCAAAACGCTTATTGATGATGTTCTGTAATGTAAAAAGATAATCGCCATTCTCTATAACGTAATCTCCGTACATTTTAAAATCACCCGCGGGAGTGATCCGAAGATTGATATTTCCTTCTCCCCTTGCTTTGATCACATCTCCCACTTTCTGGTCAAAAACAAGCTGTACCTCTGCATCCGGTGTAACCTCAAGATCAAAGTTCAGCGCTATTCCACCGAGCTTTACATTGTATTTACTTTTGCCCGGCACAGAATCCTTCTTCACGAAAGTAATGAAGTTGTTTTCGCTTACCTCTGCAGGACCGGATAACGGTATGGAAATTTTTGTGATCTCTGTTTTCGACAGCAATAAAACTTTATCCGATTTATCACTTGAAGTGATCTTTTCAGTTTTCACACTGGCATCTATCCTTATTTCATTTTTTATAAATCCGAATATATTTATGATCCCTGTAACATATGCCTTTCCGAAATACAGGTTGTTGTCACTTTCAGATGTGTTAAGACACATGAATTTATTTGCCCTGATATCGTAATCCAGCTGGAAATCCCTGAAATTATCATGATACACTTTACCAGTGGCGAATGCTTTATTGTTATTCATATCATACAGCACCAGGTCCTCCACCCCGAAAGAATTATTTTCTATGGTGATGTCATGAGAGAAACGATAGGTAGTGTTCAGATAGGAAACGGTGACCTTTTTGGCATTGACATTTATTTTGCCTGCGAGCAAAGGTTTCTTCACCGAGCCTTTTACCGTTACATTCCCTGAGAACTGGCCTTTAAAATCCGAACAGAAATCTTTCACGTACGATTCAAAAATACGCATCTGGATCGCCTGGAGATTCAGCTCCATATCGATATTGTCTTCCGTTTTCTTCGGATAATAGAAACCGGAAAATAATATATTCGGGATTATTCCAAGTGTGAAAGACCCATGGAGGTACAAGGCTTCTTTGGACTTGTCCCAGACACTTTCCACATCACCGTCCCCGATCTGTTCATCATTCAGGTATAATGATTTGAAAGCAGTGTTGCTTGTAAAAATCATATTGTTATATACATCCTGTACACGTGATTGTCCTGTGACCGTACCTCTTAATTTCAACCCTGATGGCCTTGTGATCACATTCAGGTTTGCCAGGTTGAAATTATTGAGATCAAGGTTTACCTGGTCCCTCTTGTCTTTTGAAATTATACCGTTTACACCTATGGACTGGCTGCTGTGCTCAAACATCAGGTCACGGATAGTAATATGGGAAGAATCGATCCTGACGAGATTGGTCTTGCTTACATCCCACACAGAGTCTGCTATTACGAATTGTGAAGGCAGGATCTTGAATTCCATTACATTCTCAGCTTCAAACCGCAGGAATGCTTTTATATCCCCCTTGTATAACCGGGTTTTTGTTTTATTGTCCCAGGTCATGCTAAGGTTGACACTGTCGCCATGCGATCCTGTTCTTACATCAAAATCTGTTAACCATAAACTGTCGGTCAGGTATAACCTCTTTGCCGACATTTTGAATCCCAATTCATTTTGCGGTGTACCGGCCTCAACCTTCCAGTCCTGCAGAATATAACCATACAGGCCAAGCCTGGAGGAATTTCCTTCAAGTGCAAAATCACTCGAAGCCGAATTATATCTTCCTCTAAGCACGGTTTGAGGGGCAATGGAAACCTCCGGGACAAATAACCTTGTTACCGCATCTGTCTTTTTGAACAGCAAGCTGTATTCAAAGTTCTGTAGGGAATTGTATTTTCTTCCTGAACGTTTTATATACGCAGGGAGATAATTACTGACCAGGTTTTGCATCGAGGCAGGAAGGTCGAGGATCTTAAATGTTCCTTTGATCTTCGCATCACAAAAATCGGAGAACAGCTTTATGGTCTTCTGCCCGTTCTCTTCTTCCGAAACAAGATTAAACACGCTGAGCTTATAAACCTGGTCGTTCTCTTTATAGATCGTATTATCAAAGTTGATCTGCCCGATAAGGTTATCAATATTGTTACCTGTAACATTGATAATGATCTGGGTTGAAAGATTTGTTTTTTTATTCGTCTTGATAAAATGAAGTGCGCCAATATCGGCTTTGTTAACCGTGGTTATAAAATCCAGTGTCGGCAGCTTCCTGGTAAAATCCACCTTACCTATAAAATCGAAATCAATATTATCGTCTTTTACAGCAAGCTTACCTTTAAAGATCTGCTTTGCTACATTCCCTTCAATAGCAACATTGGTGTATTTGTAGTTATTAAAATCAATGGAGGTTATTGTCCCGCTTAGTTTCGCAGCCACATCTTCCAGTGAAAACCCTTCACCATCAACTACAACATTCGCAGTTACCTTACCAAGCAGGGGCGCATTAAAAAAGCTCCCGATATCAAAATTAGTTGAACGCACCTTCCCTTTGTAGAACTCTTTGTCTTTCCCGTAATCATGCCTTAGCGAAAGATCGGTAGATAATTTTCCCAGCGAGGTTGAGAAATCGCCATAGGCATAGAAGTCATTGTACAGTCCCGTAAAAGTCCCTTTAAAATTCACCCTCCCTAATTTCGCGATATTCACAGGAGGCTTAAAGGTCCTGTGCTCACTGAAGGGCGGCAGTGGCAGTTGCTTCAGGTCATTGTAATCAGTGGAGAGGCTTTCTACGTTAAGATGGATAAGTGTTTCATCAAAATTGGGCAGGCCTGTAAATGCAAAATCACCGATATAGTGCGTATTGCCTCCAAGGAAGATATCCATTTTCTTGCCTTTGAGATCACTGATCTTCCCGCTTACTTTTCCCGTTACGGTGATGCTTTTATACAAACCTTCAAGCCCGGGTGCGAAATAAGCAAGGTCATTCATTTCTAGGATGGAATGATCGAACTCCGCGCTTAGCTTCACCTTGTGTATGAAATCATTAAAATCGCGGTATTGTTTGTATTTAAATGAAAGGTCCGTGGCAATATCGCTTTCGGGGGTTCTCACTTTTAATTCGGCAAGGTCAACACCAACAGGACTTACCTTCACATAAGAGCTCAGGCTTTTCAGTATAAATCCGCTCTTTTCAATGGCGGCAAGGTATTCAATTGTTCCGCGTATGGTATCATGATCAATGGCAATGTCGGTAAACCTTCCGTTGATATTCGATACTGCTAGGTCCACAAAGTTAATCCCAGTTGTGATCATCGTATCATGATCATTCCTGTAGGCGAAAAAAGTATTGACGCAGGTCACCTGCCCAAAGCGGACATCCCAGGGGCCCTTGCCGGACCTGGTAGTATCGCTGTCCCTGAAAGCATCAAGAATGAACTGAAAGTTAAAATCATCCTCCTCACGGTATTTTATCAGTGAAGCGCTTGTATTTAAAAGTACAATATCCGAAAACGAAAGCCTGCGTTCTTTTACATTCAGCTCGGCAATATCCACTTTGAGTTTTTTTGCATACAGCAGCGTGTCCTTGTGCTGGTCTTCGATATAAACATCCGTCAGGATCAGGGTTTTCACAAACTCGATATCCACGCTGCCGATTTCCACCTTTGTATGCAGTCTTTCAGAAAGGAAGGCAGCGGCCTTATGGCCAGCGTAGGTCTGGAGGGTTTTTACCTGGATCAGGAGGAAGATCATGACTGATAAAAATACCAGCAGGGCAATCAAACGAAATAATATGTTTGCGAGTTTTTTAATTACCTTTGATCTTTAGAGCCATCCGCGTTGGGAAAGCCGGACGAAGTTAATGATAATGAGCAAAACAACCATCATTTTAGGCATCGAATCATCCTGTGACGACACGGCTGCAGCTGTGATCAGGGAAGGCAAATTACTTGCCAATATTATCGCAAATCAGAGCATACATAAAGCTTATGGAGGAGTAGTCCCTGAACTTGCTTCACGGGCTCATCAGCAGAATATCATACCGGTGATCGACCAGGCTATAAAACTTGCCGGCATCAAGAAAGAAGAGATCAGCGCTGTAGCATTTACACGCGGGCCCGGACTTATGGGCTCACTGCTTGTCGGAACTTCATTTTCAAAAGCTTTCGCAATGGGACTTGGCATCCCTATGATCGAAGTGAACCACATGCAGGGACACATCCTTGCCCACTTTATCGAAACCCCGGAAGAAGCTCCTGCACATCCCGCATTCCCTTTCCTGTGCTTAACGGTTTCAGGCGGCCATACCCAGATCGTGCTTGTTAAAGATTATTTTGATATGCAGGTGATTGGTGAGACCATTGATGATGCTGCTGGCGAAGCATTCGACAAAGCTGCAAAGATCCTTGGGCTTCCTTATCCGGGCGGCCCGCTGATTGATAAATATGCAAAGGAAGGCAACCCCAAAGCATTCAAATTTACAAAACCCCAGATCCCCGGCCTTGACTTCAGCTTCAGCGGATTGAAAACAGGCTTCATGAATTTTATAAATAATGAAAGTGCCAGGGAACCATCTTTCATTGAAAATAACCGCAACGATATCTGTGCATCGATTCAGCATACCATCATTTCCATCCTGACCGATAAGCTAAAAAAAGCCTCGGCACAGACAGGCATCAGGGAGATTGCAATAGCCGGCGGAGTTTCAGCAAATTCAGGTTTGCGGAATGCCTTAAAAATGATAGAAAAGGAAGAAGGCTGGAAAGTATTCATTCCTAAATTTGAATACTGTACCGACAATGCAGCAATGATAGCAATGACAGGATACCTGAAATTCATGAAAAATCAGTTCGCAGACCAAAGTATTACGCCACTGGCGCGATATGAATTAAAATAATTTGAAAGAAAGACCAACATATCTTTTTACCATGATCTGCTTATTATGCTTTACAGGCATGAGTGCGGAAACCGATACTATTATTAATAAGAGAGCGGTAAAAAAAGATCCCCTGAAATCCAGGATCCATAATCCTCCCCTGGTTTTAAAAACGAGCCCAACCGCTTTCTTTTGGGGCGGCACTTTTCCCTTCACCTCCGAATACCGTCTGATGGCCGAGATCAGCAGCGGGAAGCGGCAATCAGAACAACTGGGAGTCTCCTACCTCGGAACAAATTTCTTTACAAACCAGATCCTTAAAGCAGCGGGCGCTCCCAGGAACTATCTTTATAAATCGGAAGGCTGGAGAGTTCAGTTCGCACATAAATTCTTCTGGATCGGAAGAAGACATTATGCCCCGTTCGGTTTTTATTTCGGACCCATGATCTCCTACGCAAATGCGAGGGTTTCCCTGGGGCGCGACAGGTTTTACAGGGACGTGTATTTCGATATCCGCCATTTTAATATCAACGGCATCATCGGGATCCAGGCAGGAAAAGTGAACAGGGTAACGTTCGATATTTATGTTGGTTTAGGATATAAAAAGAACCTTGTATTCTACCATCCTAACTCCTATCAGCTCCTTCCCTATGATACCAAAGAATTCGGGGAAGCTTACAACTCGAACCTTAACGGAGTATTCGGGATCAATATCGGGTATGCATTATAAAAAAGAGCCGTTTCGTAAAGAAACGGCTCTTCAGTTATAATTTAGGTAATTATATACAATCGTAACCCACAATAAAAGCTTGGGTGCAAAGCAAATTTCATTAATATTAACCAGAATCCACTTTTTAGTGGATTTTTTTTATCCTATTGTTTTATGGAACCTTATTCTCAAAGATCAACTTTAGAATCAAATAAAGAACCTAACAAAAATCCTCTTAGTTGGATAGCTTTAATTCTTTCTCTATTCGCTTTAGCCTTTGCTCTGTTTCGACTTTGTCAAACATTTGGATGGCTAAGGCTATAAGAGAAACTAACACAGTAACAATTGATATTGCCATGTGCCTATTGAATCTGGATTTTTGTTCTTTCAATTCTTTGATTGACTCAGTTAAATGCTTCATTTCTAACTGAGATTTTACATCTACGCTCACATAAATGTGTTTGTTGTATAAAAATACAAAAATCATGGAGAAAGACACCAACTTCTGGAATATCTTAGAGCTTGCAAATAAGTTCCAGGATAAAAAAGTTTGTCACCAATACCTGCTATCACAGCGCTGTGGTGATCAAATCAACTGCCCGCATTGTAAGTGTACCAAAATTTACAACTTCACTGACGGGATTCGCTACAAATGTTCCAAGTGTCGCAAGATCTTCACCGCTACCACCGGAACGATCTTCGAAGGAACCAAGATTCCTCTTCAGAAATGGTTCATCGCAATTTACCTATGTACAACTCATAAAAAAGGTATCAGCTCTATCCAGTTAGGGAAAGATCTGGGTATTACGCAAAAAGCAGCGTGGCATTTGCTACACAGGATCAGGGAGGGGTTGGTTGAAAAAGCCCCTGAAATGCTGGAAGGTGTTATTGAAGTGGATGAAACTTATGTAGGTGGTAAGTCCAAGAATAAACACTACAACAAACGGAAGAAAGGTCAGCAGGGCCGGGGTGGAACAGAAAAGACTCCGGTGTTCGGTATGTTGCAGAGAAACGGAAAGATCAGGACCATGAAAGTTCCGGACGTGAAACGAGCAACATTACAACCTCTCATCTATAAGCATGTTGAGTCAGGATCGGTGATCATGTCAGATGAGTGGTTTGCATACAAGGGGCTGAGTAGGTTCTACGATCATTATGAAGTGAACCATGGAGCTTATCAGTATGTGGATGGTGATATTTACACCAACACACTTGAAGGAGCCTGGAGCCATTTAAAGCGATCGATCATCGGAGTGTATCACCAGGTAAGCAGGAAACACATGGACCGGTATTGCGCTGAATTCGATTTCAGGTATAATACAAGGCACATTGATGGTAATATGAGAATGCAGCTGATGCTGTCGCAGTGTCAAGGTAGGCTGAAGTACAAAGATTTGATTAAGAAAGAAGCAGCGTAGAAATTATAAATGTTGTTTAACCCAAGGCCATTGTATTCGCAGTGGCTTTTTTATTTCCCATAAAATGGCTAAGAAAAAATTAACTCAGTTGGAAAAAGAATTCCTGAAGGATAAAAAAAGGTTGGAAGAATTAATTCAAAAAGAATTAGGTGCTTTTAATGATAAATACTTGAAACTTGGAGTACTTGTAATAGGAGCTGAAGGCAATAGAACAAAGCACAAGATGGATTTAATTGTTGCTTGTAACAGAACAAAAATGTATGAATTTCCTGAACTTGATAAAATTTTTAAAGATGAATATACTACTCGAGAAGAAGGTAGAATTCTTTAAAGTCAATAAGATATTCCCATGGCTTATGATTATTCTTTTCAAATGTCACAACAATCTGCCAAGGAGTATTATTAGCTGGAGCTATTCCTAATTCCATAAATTGACCAAATGCATGATCATACGATGGAGCTGCAAGAACATTTTTCACTTGTAGTTTTATTTTTGGCTGATTTTTATCTCGAGTATCAATCCATGTCTGCTTTATCCATGGTCGATATTCATCAAGCTGCATTTCGGCTTCTTCCCGGGAATCAAAAGTATCATCCTTATGAGGCCGGCCACCAGATAATGCTTTCATAACATCATCAAAGCTTGCGTTGATCTTTAATGGAGGGTTTTTCTTTTTCTTCATATAGCCCCAGGCTTTTAAGTTTCCGTTTTCGCAACTGCTCCGCTATAAGCTGTATTGCTCGCACCTTTTGCTCTTTAGTTATCATCGTTGTATTTTAATACAAGATATTGGTTTGTATAAAAATACAAAATAATGTATATTTGAAGTAATATTTCATACAGCGTTAGCTGATTCTTGTAGTTGGAAACCTCGGAAATTTCCCAAACACTGCACAAGGATAGGTCAAGCGTTCACGTCAAAGGCGTGGGCAGGCTTATTTATGTGCAGTGGTGCTCCGAGGTACCTCAACTACATCGATATAGCTGGAAGCCCACGCTGATTTTTTTAACCATCCTCCCCGGGCTTTGGTGGAACAACTCTAAAGCCTATGAAAAAGATCCTGTTCTTAGCGATCATCAGCATTATTTCCTGCCAAAGCAGAAGGTATGCTGACGTTCAGCGTTATCCGCTGACAGTGAATTCAAGTACCAACAAAGTAGAATGGTCCGGCAAGCTGGAATTGCCTTCCAAATCAAAAGAAGACATTTACAACGGCCTTATGGCCTGGACAGTGAAACAGTCGGAACCAATGGATGTGCTCCTGAAGGATAATACCTCCGGAACTTTTAAAGCAAAAACGAAGATCACCTATCTGGATGCAAAACGAAACCCGGTGAAAGGATTTTGCGATATATCACTGGTAGCGAAGAACGGAGAACTGGAATATGTGATTACCAATGTGTATATGAAGCGGCACCCGTTGGAGCTGTTTTACACGAAGGAAAAGAAAGATGACATTAATGACCTTAACCCTGTGTTTGAAAGCATAGACGAGAGCATGAAGAATATTGTAAACCAAATAACAGCCAGCATAGAATAACATGAAAAAGAAGAAAAAGAAAAAACCGCCAAAAAAGAGTCTGAAAATAAATGGTACTTTCGAGGAAACCATCAAGGTGTTAGTAACCCCGCCTAAAAAGTAATGGGTTACGATTGTATATAATTACCATAATTTATTCTTATTATTTCAGCTTAATAATCTTCACCGGGGTTCCCGGAGTATTTCCATTCTGAATATTTACAAAATAGATCCCTGCATTTAAGTTTTCAAAGATTATGGTGCCTTCCTGCTGATCAATGCTCCTTTTATCAATCATCCTGCCTGTAACATCACTCACAATCACAGCTGCATCCGACAGCTTTTCAGTTACCTTAAAAGCAATGTTAATTTCAGAACTGAAAGGATTCGGGTAAGCATTCAGCGAGGAACCGCTGACAATACTCTCAACTCCGGTCATTAACCCTTCGGTAACAGAGAACTGATCAAAACCTGCTTCTACAAGATGTCCGGAGGTAGAAAGATCCGCGGTGCGCACCTGGATCCGCATATTGGAGGTAGGTGCAATAAAATTTGAAACCTGGAAAGCCTTCGGAACCCAGCTGGAATTGCCAGGTGAATTGAATCTTGCGAAATCTATCATCACCGTTGATATGCCATTACTCAATTTAATTGTAACTGAATCATTAGGCGAACCTGCTCCCCCGCCATTAAAAAACCAGCGGCTGTAATTCACATAAGGGTTTGTAAATGTGGAAAGATCGAATATAGGTGAAGTTAGCAGTGTGGAACCATTATCAACATCATCATCTGCAGCTGCACCACCTCCGTTACCGGTTACATACGCTTTATCCCCGCAATCAAAGTTATCGTCAGCACCGGGATTAGCTGAACTTCCTGCATTGGTTGTTCCAACAGGAATCCCTCTTTCCCAGTCACCCGTGGCGGCATTACCTGAAACAGCCCATCCGAAATTGAATGTAAAATCATCATAATAACCCGGGGCCAGCTCAATAACTAATGGAGCCGTGCCATTATTCAAAGCGGTATTCTGCACACAGGAAGTAACATAGCCCCATTTACCGGCAATAATTTCGTAAGTATCCGCATACATACCGGAAATGGTAAAATTCCCCGAAGCATTGGTAGTGGCCTGGTAAGAAAAGTCAGGATTCGAGATCAGTATATTGGCATTCGCAACGGGGATTCCCGTGCCGCTTGTGATAACCTGTCCGCTCATGCTGAATGACTGCACAGGTACCAGCGCAACATCTTTTAAAGTCACACCTGCTGGCACAAGTGAAATGTTTGTAAATGTTTTAGACAGATAACCGGCCTTGGAATATTTAACACTGAAGGTCCCTCCTGGTGACGGAATTCCCGTTGCGTAATTCCCCGAGATCGTTGTATTCTCATTCACTGAAGTAGAAAGAATCTCAATACTTGCCCCATTCAAAGGCAAACCCGTTACTGAATCTGTAATAATCCCTTCAAGGTAACATGCCCGTTCATAAGTCGGAGTGTAAACATATAAACCATCTTCTATATTTGATGCGATGATATTCCCGGAAGGTAAATAGGGATATACTCCCCAATTTCCTTCAAAGCCTCCCCCCGAACCCGCGTAATTATCATAATTAGCGACCTGGACAAGGTTATGCGGACGACCTGCATCTACAATTGTAAGTCCGTCCTTATACCATGAAGTAACCGCATAATCATTTCCGTTCACCTGTATGATGTGCGTATTATGCCCGATGGATTGTGATCCCGGGTTAGACTGAATACGATCCAGCTCAACAATGTTGGCCGGATCTGTAATGTTGTATGAAGTTACATAAGAACCGTCCACCTCATCAGTAGTGAACAACGTTTTGCTGTCGGTTGACAACCATGTATTGTGCGTAAAATTATTAGGTGTAAACTGATTGGCTATTTCAACGGGGGCTGATTTATTTGTAAAATCAACAATAGAAAAATAACCGGCATAGATATGTCCTGCATACAGCGTATCATTTCTTACATAACCATCGTGTACATAGGCCTGGTTACCCGATCCCACTTCGTACTTACCTGCATACACAGGATTCCAGGGATCTGTGAGATCTGCTGCAATTGCACCACCGTTAAACAGATTGCTTCCGTAGAGGTAAACAAAATGTCCATCGATATGAAGGGCATGGATGCTTTCAAGTGTTCCTCCCCCCGCTCCCGGGATAACCGGCTGCCAGCTATGATATACTATTCCCGCAGCATTGGGAAGACTGCTCATGTTTACGATCTGCAAACCACCTCCGCCTTCAGTTGTGACATAAGCATACTTGCCATATACTTTCACTTCCTTCCAGAGGTCATCTATATTCGGGATTTTCTTTACCTGGACCGGATTTACCGGGTCAGTAACATCAACAATTGACAGGCCGTCTGATACGCCCACCAATGCATATTCTCTTCCTGTTGTATCTACATATCCTGTAATATTTGCGCAGGTTTTTCCAGGATAGGGGTAATGCGAACGCTGCACCAGGTTGAGATTTTGTGCAAACATGCTTGCAGACATACAAATTGCAAGCGAAGCGCAGGCTATCATTCTTTGTAATTTCATTTCAATGAAAGAGATTAGTTTTTGAGGGATGTTTATTATCTAAAGTACGGGATTTTATTTGGGAAAAACAAGTAAGCTGCCCGTTAGGAAAACGTCTGAAAAAAAGTCCCGGCAAATCTGCCGGGACCTTTAAAATGGATTAATCAAAATCAAGAGTCAGGTCTTTTCCATCATCCTTGCCTTTCTTTCTCTTTTTCTTTTCCTCGGAAGGCAATTTGATCTCCGCATTGATCATCTGGTCAATTGAAAGCATATTCTTTTCCTTGGCAGGTTCCTGCGAGCGTTTGATCGCTTCAAGCGGAGATAATCCGCTCTCTTCGAATTCCTCGAGAACATCTTCTTCAATATGAACTTCCACCGGCGGAAGTAAATTTATCTCTTTCACTTTTGCATAAGAAAGCTTATTGCCTTTTGCTTTCAGCCCTTTTACTTCAATGAACTCATTCAGCCTGATCACTTCCGGTGCGATCTCCTTATCTTTCACTTTTGAGAACTTCACCTCTACAACCGGTAATTCTTCAGTGGTTACCACTTCAATTCGTGAGCCTTCAGACTCAGAGATAAAGAGAACTTTCTTATCCATCACCACTTCCACCATGAAACGTTTCACAAAGTATGTTTTAGTTTCCCCGTCAAGGTAAATGGCAGCAAGTGGCCGCTTAGGATTAAATTTTTCAATAAGTACCATATCCTGGTCAAAATGTGTTGACACATCAAACCCGCAGAGCTTATAATAACCGCTTTGCGTCACGGTCAGGATCTTATCTTCCGGGCCGAAGCTTCCGAGGAAAGTACCACGTTTATCTGTGTTCAGCCTTTGAACGGTATCATCAAACCAGATATCACGCGCACCAAGTGTTGATACTCCTTTCTCTTTCAGCACGACTTTTTTAATAGCATACTTCGTTACCACGTTGCCCATCGAGTTACGGCCTTTGACAGCAAGCTCGGAGAAATTAAGGTCCCATTGAACTTTTCGTAAGCCGGGCATCGGCTTGAGCTGCACCTCCACTATTTCCGCTTCACCGTTTGGATTGGCAGTAAAATAAAGCACTTCTGAGCCTTTGGTTCCTTTTGTCAGGTCATACTGTTTATCCCTGGTCACGCCAGTAACGGGGAAACGCTTCATAAAAACACTGCCGGATTTCCCATCACGGTAGATCATATTATATACCGTACGCTCATCATTCTTTTTGAATACGGCAATATGGATCAGGTCTTTGCCCACGAATGCCTTATCGGCCACCTTGGAAACCTGCATGGTCCCATCTTTCCGGAAGACAATGATATCATCAATATCCGAGCACTCACCTACAAACTCATCTTTCTTTAAGCCATAACCGGCAAAACCTTCTTCGCGGTTAACATAGAGCTTTTCATTTGCTACCACCACACTGGTCGCAACAATGGTCTCAAAAGATTTTATTTCTGTTTTACGCTCGCGGCCCGGGCCGTATTTCTTCTTCAGGTTCTTAAAATATTCAACCGCATAATCTGTTAAATGAGCGAGATGATGATCGATCTCTTTGATGCGTGCTTCAAGGGACCTCATTTTTTCATCTGCTTTTGCAGAATCGAAACGTGTGATCCGGATCATCGGGATCTGGGTCAGCTTTTCGAAATCATCATTGGTGATCTCGCGGATGAACTGCTTTTTATATTTAGCGAAACGACCGTCAAGGTAACCGAATAAGGTTGGTTTGTCCGCATAATTCTTAAAGTCGATATACATCTCATCCTTGATGAAGATCTTCTCAAGGGAGGCAAACATATACGACTCCTGAAGTTCACCTTTTTCAATCTCGAGTTCACGTTTAAGCAGGTCGAGTGTCTGATAGGTAGAAACTTTCAGGATCTCATTAACACCAATGAATTTAGGCTTATCATTTTCAATAATGCATGCATTAGGCGAGATTGAGAGCTCGCAATCGGTAAATGCATAAAGGGCATCAATCGTTTTATCAGGTGAAATGCCGGGAACAAGATGGATCACGATTTCCACGTTCTCCGCGGTATTATCTTCAACCTTTTTGATCTTTATCTTCCCCTTGTCATTGGCTGCCACAATCGTATCGATCAGGGAACCGGTTGTGGTACCGTATGGGATCTCACTGATAACAAGCGTTTTTTTGTCGAGCTGGGATATTTTCGCCCTTATTCTTATTTTGCCACCCCGCAAACCGTCATTGTAATTGCTGAAATCAGCCATACCTGCAGTGATGAAATCAGGGAGGATGTCGGTTTTCTTTCCCCTGAGGATCGCGACAGATGCATCACAAAGCTCGTTGAAATTATGAGGAAGCATTTTACAGGCTAAGCCCACCGCAATACCTTCCACGCCTTGTGCAAGCAACAAGGGGAATTTAACGGGCAGTGTTTCAGGCTCTTTATTCCGGCCGTCATAGCTCAGCAGCCATGTTGTGGTTTTCGGGTTGAACACCACTTCCTGTGCAAACTTGGAAAGTCTTGCTTCAATATAACGCGGGGCAGCTGCCCTGTCGCCGGTAAGTATATTGCCCCAGTTCCCCTGTGTATCGATCAACAGATCTTTTTGCCCGAGTGCCACAAGTGCATCCCCGATACTCATATCTCCGTGCGGGTGATACTTCATGGTATGCCCGATGATATTCGCCACTTTATTATAGCGGCCGTCATCAAGGTCATTCATCGAATGAAGGATCCTTCGCTGAACCGGCTTAAGGCCATCCTCCACATAAGGTACTGCACGCTCAAGAATTACATATGAAGCGTAATCAAGGAACCAGTTCTGGTACATCCCCGAAACATGGGTGATGTTATGCGGTTCGTCACCCGCATTGTTTATTTCTTCATTTATATTTTCTTCGCTCATAGATTATTAAATCTTAATTCAAATGTCATCCCGCTCTATATGTCATTTCCGCCCGCAGCGGAGGAATCTTATTCAAGAATATTGGTTTCAATAAAAATATCTCTCCCTACGTTGAGATGAATCTATTAAACCTATTTCACCCCAACTTCTTTCTCGATCTTTTCAATCTCTTCAACTAAATCCTTCTCAACAACCAGGTTATCAATAATGAAATCCTGCCGTTCAGGTGTATTCTTGCCCATGAAGTAGCTCAGCATTTCAAAGATCTTGTCTTTTCCAATGATCACCGGGTCCTTGCGCATGTCTTTGCCAATGAAAAGCTTGAACTCATCAGGGGAGATCTCGCCTAATCCCTTGAATCGTGTGATCTCCGGCTTGGTTCCAAGTTTTGCTATTGCAGCTTTTCTTTCCTCATCGCTGTAACAGTAAATAGTTTCTTTTTTATTCCTTACACGGAATAATGGTGTCTGCAGGATGTAGACGTGCCCGTTCTTTACAAGGTCGGGAAAGAACTGGAGGAAGAACGTCATTAACAACAAACGTATGTGCATCCCGTCAACATCAGCATCGGTAGCGACCACGATATTGTTGTAACGGAGATTCTCGATCCCGTCCTCAATGTTCAATGCCGCCTGGAGAAGATTGAACTCTTCATTCTCATATACTATTTTTTTTGTCAGTCCGAATGCATTCAAAGGCTTCCCTTTCAGGCTGAATACGGCCTGGACATTCACATCACGTGTTTTGGTGATCGAACCGCTTGCGGAATCACCCTCACAAATAAATAAGGTAGTGTCAAGTTTGCGCTCGTCATTGGAATTGAAATGAACGCGGCAATCACGAAGCTTCTTATTGTGAAGGTTCGACTTCTTCGCTCTTTCACGCGCAAGCTTCTGGATTCCCTGGAGATCTTTTCTTTCGCGCTCGCTCTGCTGGATCTTCTGAAGGATCGATTGGGCAACTTCAGGGTTCTTATGAAGGAAATTATCCAGCTCGGTCTTCATAAAATCACCGATAAAGCTCTTCACCGAAGGCCCTTTCGGACCAATCTCCTGTGAGCCAAGCTTTGTTTTGGTCTGCGATTCAAATACAGGCTCCTGCACTTTTATGCTTACTGCAGCAATGATGGATGTTCTCACATCAACCGCTTCAAAATCTTTTTTGAAAAAATCACGGATGGTTTTAACAACTGCCTCCCGGAATGCGCCCTGGTGGGTTCCGCCTTGTGTTGTATGCTGGCCGTTTACGAATGAATAATATTCTTCACCGTACTGCTGGTTGCTGTGTGTCATTGCCACTTCAATATCATAACCTTTCAGATGAATGGTCGGATACAGGATGGGGCCGTTGATGTTCTGGGTAAGGAGATCAAGCAACCCGTTCTCCGAATGGAATTTCTGTCCGTTGTAGTTAATGGTCAAACCTGTATTCAGGTAGGCGTAATTCCACAACATCTTCTCAACATACTCATTGATAAAATGATAATTCCCGAAGATCGCTTCATCGGGGGTGAAAGTCACAAGTGTTCCTTTGCGTGCATCGGAAGCAACCAGCTTATCCTCTTTGACAAGTTTTCCTTTAGTAAACTCTGCAGATTTGGTCTGGTTATCACGGAAAGCCTGGACTACGAAATAACTTGACAGGGCGTTTACTGCCTTTGTACCAACTCCATTCAGACCTACAGACTTTTTAAATGCTTCAGAATCATATTTTGCACCGGTATTGATCTTCGACACCACATCCACAAGTTTTCCCAGGGGGATCCCGCGGCCGTAATCCCGGACTCTCACTGTTTTATCCTTAATAGTGATATCGATGGATTTACCGTTCCCCATTACAAACTCATCAATACAGTTGTCAAGGGTTTCTTTTAAAAGGATGTAAATACCATCATCCGGGGATGAACCATCACCCAGCTTACCGATATACATTCCCGGACGAAGACGGATATGCTCGTTCCACTCCAGCGTCCGGATACTGTCTTCGTTATATTTTACTTCTTTTTCTGCCATTTTTATAGATTTGAGATCTGAGATCTGAGATTTGAGATTTACTAAACACAAAGTCTAATATCCCGCATCTGAAATCTAACATCTATTTACACATTAAACCTGAAATGCATCAGGTCACCGTCATTCACTACATACTCTTTTCCCTCTACTCCCATCTTTCCTGCCTCCTTACATGCAGCTTCTGAACCAAGCTTAACGAAATCATCATATTTGATCACCTCCGCACGGATAAATCCTTTCTCAAAATCAGTATGGATCACTCCGGCAGCCTGTGGTGCGGTCATTCCTTTATTGATCGTCCAGGCCCTCACTTCTTTAACGCCTGCAGTGAAGTACGTCTGAAGGTTCAGAATCCGGTATGCTGCTTTGATCAGGTAATTCACACCGGGTTCAGTCAGGCCCATTTCCGCAAGGAACATCTGGCGCTCCTCGTAAGTTTCAAGACCTGCAATCTCCGCCTCCATTGCTGCCGTGATCATAAGCACTTCTGCATTCTCTCCTTTTACTGCTTCCTTTACCAGATCAACATACTTGTTTCCTGTTTTCACAGAAGCTTCATCTACATTACAAACATACAGCACCGGCTTTACGGTCAACAGGTGGCAATCTGCGATATGAACCATATCCGCTTCACTCAGGTTAGCAGCACGTGCCGATTTGCCTTGCTCCAAAAGTTCCTTGATACCTGTTAAAACTTCATAAGCCTTTTTTGCGTCCTTATCATTCCCGGTTTTTGCCATCTTCTCTACTCTCTTCATCTTCACCTCCACCGACTCCAGATCCTTCAGCTGCAGTTCAGTATCAATGATCTCCTTATCCCGGATCGGGTTTACCGAACCATCAACATGGATCACATTGTCGTCATCAAAACAGCGCAGCACATGAATAATGGCATTTGTCTCACGGATATTCGCAAGAAATTTATTTCCAAGACCTTCACCTTTGCTTGCCCCTTTTACCAAACCCGCTATATCAACGATCTCTACAGTAGTCGGAACCACCCTTTCCGGCTTCACAAGGCCTTCAAGGACCGCGAGGCGCTCATCCGGGACTGTGATAACCCCAACATTCGGCTCGATCGTACAAAAAGGGAAGTTGGCAGCCTGTGCCTTCGCATTTGATAAACAATTAAATAAAGTGGATTTTCCTACGTTAGGTAATCCAACAATTCCGCACTGTAATGCCATAATTTTTTCTTGATTTTTAAATTGTTCAATTTGACAACAGACAATTGCATACTGCTCAATTGCAAAATTGATTTCAGCCCGCAAATATAGCCAACAACACAGTTTTAAAAAACCCTTATTTCCCTTAATTTAGTTGAGTTTTCAACAATACACCTATATTTTCAACAATACATCAAAGGCTTGCAAAAAGTGGTACTTTTGGACGCTTACTATTAAAACCGCAAATCAATCAATCATATGGCTTCAACAGCAGAATTAGAAAAGATCGTTTCCCAGGTAAGAAGGGACATCGTGAGAATGGTCCATGCAGTTAATTCCGGGCATCCGGGTGGATCCCTGGGCTGTGCCGAATATTTTACCGCTTTGTACTTTGAAGTACTGAAGCACAATCCTGCGGCTTTTAACATGGATGGCAAAGGGGAAGACCTGTTTTTCCTTTCAAACGGACATATTTCCCCGGTATTCTATAGTGTGCTTGCACGTTCGGGTTACTTCCCCGTAAAGGAGCTTGCCACATTCCGTAAGCTTGATTCCCGCCTCCAGGGCCACCCGACTACACATGAAGGGTTACCCGGTGTTCGTGTGGCTTCGGGCTCGCTCGGACAGGGTTTATCGGTTGCGGTCGGTGCGGCACTCGCTAAAAAGCTGAACAAGGATAACCAGGTAGTGTATTCACTGCACGGAGACGGAGAACTCCAGGAAGGTCAGATCTGGGAAGCAGCGATGTACGCTTCTGCTAAAAAAGTGGATAATCTTATTTCAACTGTAGATATGAACGGGCAGCAGATCGATGGCTCTACCGACAATGTGCTGCATATGGGCAGCCTCCGCGCTAAATTCGAAGCATTCGGCTGGGATGTGCTGGATCTTGAAAAAGGCAATAACATTGCAGAAGTAGTGTCTGTTCTCAAAAAAGCAAAAGAACATACAGGAAAAGGCAAACCTGTGATGATCCTGATGAAAACCGAGATGGGCCACGGGGTTGACTTCATGATGGGAAGCCACAAGTGGCACGGGGTTGCGCCTAATGATGAACAGTTGGCACAGGCTTTGACCCAGAACCACCTCGATGACGAAGCGGATTACTAGATGAAGTGAAAGAGCGAAGTCATAATTCAAACCTCCTATGAAATATCCCATTGCGAAAATTCAGCTTAAGTTATCGGTCATACTGCTTTTGACTTTTAACTTAAGTTCTTTTGACCTCTGCTCGCAGCAAACCAAACCACTTACCCGGATTGAGTTCGTTTTCGATGCATCTTTCAGTATGTTCGGAGAATGGCAGAGCGGGATGAAAATGGATATCGCAAAGAAAATGCTTACCGAGTTCCTTGACAGCATGCGGGTCATCAACAACCTTGAGATTGCTTTCAGATGTTACGGGCACCAGGTTCCGCTCAGGCCGGAAAGAAGCTGTACGGATACCAGGCTAGAAGTTCCTTTCAATGCCGACACTAAAGGCAACATCCTCAAGATCAAGAACAGGCTGAAGAGTATTGTCCCGAAAGGTACCACTCCGATTGCCTATACGTTAGAACAATGCGGGGGGGATTTTCCTGCCGCCTCCAATTCAAACATCCGAAATATCATCATCCTGATCACTGACGGAATTGAAGAATGTGATGGCGATCCCTGCGCTGTATCCCTTGCACTTCAAAAAAAAGGAATTGTTTTAAAGCCATTTGTTATCGGGATCGGGCTCGACCAGAGTTACATCAATTCATTCGGCTGCATTGGTAAGTTCTACGATGCTTCAACAGAAGCCAGCTTTAAAAACATCCTGAACATCGTCATCTCACAGGCAATGAATAATACGACCGTCCAGGTTAACCTCAACGACCAGATCGGCCGGCCCACAGAAACGGATGTGAATATGACCTTCTATGAAGAACAAACCGGCATTATCCGTTACAATTACATGCACACCATCAATAACAAAGGCGTACCGGATACCTTAGGAATTGATCCCATCGGGACATACAAAATGGTTGTCCACACCATACCGCCCGTTGAAAAATCAGGAATAGAGCTTACTCCCGGAAAGCATAATATTATTGCTGTGGATGCTCCGCAAGGCTATATAACACTTAAATCTGGCGGCAACTATAACCTTCCATGTGTTATAAGAAAAACCGGGGATATGCAGACACTCCATGTCCAGTACCTCAACACCCAGGAAAAATACATTGTCGGGAAATACGATCTGGAGATCCTTACCCTGCCAAGGATCAGGTTGAATAAAGTGGATGTCGCCCAAAGCAAAACCACTACCGTTGAGATCCCGCAGGCCGGCAGCGTGACCATCGTAAAGCCGGGTGAAGGCCCCGGCAGCCTGTATGTTGAAGAAAACAATAAAATGGTTTGGGTCTGCAACCTTAATTCAAGCCTTACCCAGGAAACGATAACATTGCAGCCCGGCAGGTACAGGGTGGAATACAGACCGAAAGGCGCCAAAGAGGCACTTTATACAATAGAGAAAAAATTCAAGATTGAATCAGGAATTTCCACTCCATTAAAATTATATTAAACTGATTATAAACAAATTACAAGATATATCTAAATTACATTTTCATGAAAAAATATACTTACACCGAGAAAAAAGACACCCGTTCCGGCTTTGGAGCAGGCTTATCTGAATTAGGAAAAAGCAATCCGGATGTGGTTGCCCTTTGTGCTGATCTTACAGGTTCGCTTAAAATGGATGCTTTTGCGAAGGATCATCCTGAGCGGTTTTTCCAGGTAGGTATTGCAGAGGCGAATATGATCGGGATTGCGGCAGGTTTAACAATTGGCGGAAAGATTCCTTTTACAGGAACATTCGCCAATTTCTCCACGGGGCGTGTATATGATCAGATCCGCCAGTCGGTGGCTTACTCCGGTAAAAATGTTAAGATCTGTGCTTCGCATGCGGGCTTAACGCTTGGTGAAGATGGCGCAACCCACCAGATCCTTGAAGATCTTGGTTTAATGAAGATGCTGCCGGGGATGACCGTGATCAATCCCTGTGATTATAACCAAACCAAAGCGGCAACCATTGCCCTTGCGTCATATGAAGGACCTGTCTACCTGCGTTTCGGCCGGCCGGCAGTTCCAAACTTTACTCCTGCCGATCAAAAGTTCGAGATCGGGAAAGCAGTCATGCTGAATGAAGGTACCGATGTAACGATTTTCGCCACGGGCCACCTGGTCTGGAAAGCTGTAGAAGCCGGAGAACAGCTCGCAGCAAAAGGGATCAGCGCTGAAATAATTAATATCCACACGATTAAACCTTTAGATAACGCAGCTGTCCTAGCCTCGGCTAAAAAAACACGCTGTGTGGTAACGGCAGAGGAACACCAGATGAATGGCGGCTTGGGTGACAGCATCGCGCAGCTCCTTTCACGTGAATTGCCTACCCCGCTTGAAATGGTTGCAGTTAATGATAGCTTTGGCGAAAGCGGGACCCCCGATCAGCTGATGACAAAATACGGTCTTGATACTGTAAATATAGTAGAAGCCGTTAATAGAGTATTAAAGAGAAAAGGTTAGATCTCTTATCCGGATGTCATCCCGGACAAAATTGAGAGGTCCTTATGATTAGTCAATATAGTAAAAAGATCTCCTTATGAGGTCGGGATGACATAAATGAGCAGCACTGATAAAGAGCTTTTAGAACAATTCCGTAATCCTGATACCCGCAATTACGCGTTCAACCTCCTTGTGCGCGAATACCAGAAAAAGCTTTACTGGCACATCCGCAAGATCCTTATCGACCATGATGATACGGATGATGTTCTCCAGAATGTATTTATAAAAGTCTGGAAGCACCTGGATGGGTTCAAAGAAGAGTCCCGGCTTTACACCTGGCTTTACAGGATCGCCACAAATGAATCAATAACTTTCCTGAACCAGAAAAAGAAACGGGCCGGTATTCCATTCGATGATGTATCTAACTTTCTTGCTGCTAACCTCGAAAGCGATCATTATTTCAAGGGTGATGAGATCCAGGCGAAGCTCCAGAAAGCCATACTTACGCTTCCCGACAAGCAGCGGATTGTTTTCAATATGAAATATTTTGATGAAATAAAGTATGAAGAGATGAGCAAGATCCTCGATACCTCTGTGGGAGCGCTGAAAGCATCATACCATCATGCAGTGAAAAAAGTGGAAGAATATTTAAAATCGAATTAAACCTTAAGGTTTCAAACAACTCCAAGGACAGATGAATGAAAACAGCAACATATATAATGAAGGGCCTGATCCGCGACTTAACAGTGCGGGGAATGCAAATCCTTTCAGGACAGAAGCTGACTATTTTGACAGTTTCGCTGAAAAGATGATGGTTCGGGTGGAAGAATTTGAAGAATTTCAAGCGGAAGCACCAATCCTTAGCAGCATTCCAAAATACAATCCTTTCGGGTTACCGGCCGGATATTTTGATGAATTGCCGGCAGTGATCCAGGAGAGAACAATTAATACTGCTCAAAAACCTACTGTAATTGACTGGCTGAAGATGATCTTCAGGCCCAATTTTGCGCTGCCTGTGATGTGTGTCCTCCTACTCGCTTTTTCCGGGATCTTTTATCTTAACAAGAATACAGATGTAAAACCCGCTTTCACCGAAGAAATGAGTATTGAGGATGAATTAAAGGACATTGATGAATCAACACTTATTGATGCGCTTGCATCCGTATCCATCACTGATTCAGAAAGTGATCCCGAGAACGAGCTTATTAAAGATTATCTTCTGGACAATAACCTTGAAGAATTAAACCTGAACGAATTATAGAAACATCCCATGAAAACCACCACCATTACCCGATTGCTGCTCAGCTCACTTCTTTTTCTCTCTCTTGTTTCCCATGCTCAAGGGCAGTCTCCGCGGGGCAGGGAACAGCGTGAAGAAAAACGGGATAATATTGAGTCCATGAAGATCGCCTTCCTTACAAAAAAGCTCAGCCTTACACCTGAAGAAGCACAGCAGTTCTGGCCGGTGTATAACCAATACACGGATAAAATACAGGAATTGCGGAGAAAGCGCAGAACGGAGCACAAAGAGATCAAGCACAACATTGACGAGATGAGTGACAAGGAAGTTGAACAGGATGTGGATAATGAGATCATCTTCCGCCAGAAGGAAATTGATATCCAGAAGGAATATCATACAAAATTCAAAGCCGTACTTCCTGTTAAAAAAGTGGCGAAGCTGTACCAGGCGGAAGAACAGTTTAAGCGCGTGCTCCTGGATAAACTAAAGAGAGACCAGCCTCCTGTAAGGCCGGCTGAATAATGACAAGCTGGAGTGCAGTCCTATTTACGGGGGTGAAACTTCAAAATCTCCGCACGGAGGTATTCCCTGTCGAGATGCGTATAGATCTCAGTCGTTGTAATTGACTCATGTCCCAGCATTTCCTGCACAGCCCTGAGATCCGCCCCGCCTTCCACAAGATGGGTTGCAAATGAATGCCTGAAGGTATGCGGACTTATATGTTTCTTCATACCGGACACCTCAGCCAGCCGCTTTATAATAGTAAAGATCATCACCCTGGTTAGCTTAGCCCCTCTTTTATTCAGGAACAATACATCTGCGTATTCCTTTTTCACTGGTACATGACTCCGCACTTCGTCTTTATAAATGTTTATTTGTTTAATAGCGATGCGGCCAATCGGGACCAGCCTTTCCTTATCACCTTTTCCCGTCACTTTGATAAATCCATCCTTGAGATAAAGGTCGGAGATTTTCAGGTTCACCAGCTCGCTTACCCTTAACCCGCAGCTATAAAGAGTCTCCAGCATTGCCTTGTTCCTCTGCCCTTCCTTCGTGCTCAGGTCGATCGCTGAAATGATCTGGTTGATGTCCTCCACATTCAAGGTATCAGGAAGCTTTCTGCCAAGCTTTGGCCCTTCCAGCAAGGTAGTAGGATCGCGGTTCACAATATTCTCCAGCAGGAGATATTTATAGAACCCCCTGATCCCGCTGATCATTCTTCCCTGGGAAGACGCACTCATCCTTTGCTCATTTACCCATACCAGGAATTCCTGGAGATGGGTCAACTGGAGGTCAGAGGGTGAAAGATGATACTTTTTATCTTCAAGGAACTGGACCAGCTTCACTACGTCATGAAGATAAGCCTCCACAGAGTTTTCTGAGAGGGATCTTTCCAGCTTAAGGAACGACCGGTAACCTTGTATGTATGAATTCCAATTCATCTTAAATAACTGAATAAAAGTACATCAGGAATTTTTAAATTATCTTTGACACGAAAGATTTAACCAACAACCTTTAACTAATAACTCTTAATGAAACTGATCATCATAAACGGCCCGAACCTCAATTTATTAGGTACCAGGGAAACCAATGTGTATGGATCACAGAGTTTTGAGGAATATTTTAAAAGCCTGCAGGATAAATACACTTCCCTTGAATTATCATATTATCAAAGCAATGTGGAAGGAGAACTGATCAATAAATTACATGAGACCGGTTTTTCTTATGACGGGATCATTTTAAATGCAGGTGGCTACACACACACTTCAGTCGCGATCCGTGATGCGGTGGCATCGATAAAAACTCCAGTGGTTGAAGTCCATATCTCCAATGTATTCGCACGTGAGGAATTTCGTCATGTTTCACTAATAGCACCCAAGTGCAGGGGCTCTGTGGCCGGGTTCGGGATGGACTCTTACCGGCTTGCTGTGGAAAGCTTCCTTCCTTAAGAAAAACGGATAGATTTTTGCAACAATTAAACCTTCAGGAACACTTGCTGTCATAATCCTGAAATAAAACATCTATCTCATGAAAACAATCAGGCTAATTACATTTTCTCTTTTAATGTGCACCGGGGCAATGGCCTCTCCAGCCTTGCAGGATTCGCTTGGATTGCCGGGCGACAACCTTGATCTTTATGGAGTCCTTGAATTGTTCAAAAAGTCGGAAAGCCCGGAGGAGTTTGAAAAAGCATTAAACAAAGAAGATAACAAGCTCAACAATCTCGATCTGAACGGTGATAACCAGATCGATTACATCCATGTGATTGACAGGGCCGAAAAAGATGTGCATGCACTTGTTCTCCAGGTTTCCGTAACTGAAACAGAAACCCAGGATGTGGCAGTGATAGAGCTCGAAAAAAAGGAAGATGGAAATGTTGATGTACAGATCATCGGGGATGAGAAACTATATGGTAAGAACTATATTGTTGAACCGGGTGAAGAGAACGCTTCTAAAACAGCTGAAGCCGCCCCTGAAAAGACCGGCAAAACTGTAGTGGTTAATGTTTATCACTGGCCTTCTGTTCAATATATCTATCGTCCGTCCTACGTGGTATGGGTATCTCCCTGGGGCTGGAGCCATTATCCCGGCTGGTGGAGGCCGTGGAGACCGATGCACTGGCATCATTACCATCCTCATTGGACGCATTATCACGGTTATCACAGAAGAGCGGATGTTCACAGGGTAGTTGTTGCACACAACGTTTACCACGGACACAGGAAAGCTGCAGCAGCCCCGGCCCGGAGAACAGCCGCGCCTGCTCAAAGAATGGGACGTCCTGAAAGAAAAGAACAGAGAATAAACAATCAAACGCAGAAGCCAAGGGTACAGCAATCAGCACCAAGACAAAGGGTGCAGAAATCAGGTCCAAAACCGAGGGTCCAGCCATCCGCACCAAAACAAAGACAAAATAAGCAAGGCGGTCAGAACGGCAGAAGAAAATAATTAAATAAAAAAAGGGAAGATGATCTTCCCTTTTATTTCATAAAGCGTTCAGGCCTGTCGATTTCTGAAAAGGTTTTGTTCCCCCTCAGATAATAATCCCCGATGATCGAATGAAGATAAACAGCTGTTGATGTATATTCCTTTATGTTTTTATTAAGCTCTTTGCGCTTCGACAGAACATTGCCCAGCACACCATAAAAGCTGAAATGTGCTTTTACCACTGCCGTAAAATGATCGAACTGTCCCGACACAAGGAATTTTATCCCGGCAATGCCATCCAATACCATTCTCCATAAAAGCTTAAGAATAAAATATCTCTTCGGGTGATTCTTACATATGAGCATCAGGTTGTTCCTGAAATTTAGATAAGTCTTCCGCGAGCTGGTCTTGCTCAGGGTCCCTCCGCCCACATGATAAATAACCGAACCCGGGCAATACATAATGCGGTAACCAAGGTTTTTCAGCCTCCAGCAGAGGTCGATCTCTTCCATGTGCGCGAAAAAATCATCATCAAACCCTTTAACCCTGTGATAGCAATCGGACCTTACAAACATACAGGCGCCTGTGGCCCAGAAAATCTCCCGGACATCATCATACTGGCCTTTATCCATTTCCAGGTGATCTAATATGCGACCGCGGCAAAACGGGTAACCGTATTTATCAATGAAACCGCCCGCAGCTCCGGCATACTCAAAATGGTCTTTTCTGTCGAATGCCCTGATCTTGGGCTGACATGCCGCAATATTTTTATCAGTGTCCATTAAGCTGATCACAGAATCGATCCAGCCGGGGGTCACCTCAACATCCGAATTCAGCAATACATAATATTCAGCTTCAACAGATTTTAGAGCATCATTATAGCCTTTTGCAAACCCGCCATTTTCTTTATTGATGATGAGTTTTACCCCAGGGTAATTTTTCTCCAGGAAAGAGACCGAATCATCGGTAGAGGCATTATCGGCAACAATGATTTCCGAATATGCGGAATTACAGGAAAGAACGGAAGGCAGGAACTTTTCAAGAAAGCTTTTACCATTCCAGTTCAGGATAACAACTGCAACCTTCATATAACTTGGTTAGCGCGGATTACGGAAAGTATCGTTTGACTGTCCGCCAAAATGGTCAGATGACTTTTCCCTGTCAAGATCATTTGACTGGGTATCACGTTTATGCAGGAGCATGTTCCAGTTCGTGTTATTGATCTCACCTTTTGCATTGGAATGGATCAAACGATATTTATTGGAAACAAGGTCCGGATTATAAAAAACGAACTTTTTGTTTGACTGACGGTTATTTGGGTTAGTGAATACCTGCTTTTTATCCGTAAGCGTATAATACTCCCAGATCTCATAAGGATAAGCGCTTGGCTCGTGCTCCGACATGTTGCGCTGGTCCGGCGGACCATACTGGAGATAAACCCTTCCGCGGTCAGTATCATATCCTTTCATACCATAAGTACCGAATTCACGGTTTGTTTTAGCTACCTCTTTGGAATACTCGAGCCAGGAGATCTCAGCATTATCAGGATATCGTGTTTTCCAGAAAACAAAGAAGAATTGCTGCATAAGCGGCAGATTCCTCTCTCTCAGTTGGTTTTCAAGGAAATCTACTTC
Organism: Bacteroidia bacterium; assembly: GCA_036386835.1. GTDB lineage: Bacteria > Bacteroidota > Bacteroidia > 2-12-FULL-35-15 > 2-12-FULL-35-15 > 2-12-FULL-35-15. The sequence goes on along the minus strand of DASVUX010000023.1, from coordinate 28,263 downwards.
AGAAAAACTTGCTATGGGGCGTAGGGATCTTAAATATCCCATCAGCGTATCAACATTTTTATAGTTCCCGGCAAATGTTTTAGAAACATCGAGGCTTTTCAGGTCTGCTTCACTTAATTGTAATGCTTTATTCTTACGCTGGATAAAGATCTTCTGTTCGCCCTGGAGCATATTGTCCTTGTCCCTCACTTCTACCACGAGGTTATAGTTACCTGTAGGCAATGATTCTATATTGAACTCTGCCAGCAGTATATTTACTTCATTTGCCGCCTGCTTGGAAAACGCGCTGAATTCGCTCAGCTTAACCTTTGTCTCAAAATTTTCGAGGAAATAACTCAAAAGTATCTTCTGGCCTTCCCCGGCAATTTTCTTCGAGTTATAGATCTCGGTATAAAACTTCAGCTTTGAAATATTCTCGGGATAATAGGTCGAAACATAGGGTAACAGGTCGAAACCGCTCTTTGTAAGCACTCCGGGAGTGGTGGACTTAGTATAGGATTCGAGCAATTGGATGCCGGAAAGACTAATGATTTCAGGTGGAAAATTAACGGTAACGGGGATCTTTGTTACAAGAGGTTTTTCAGACGGGGCATTTTTATCAGCGATCGAGATCTCAACGTCATACATTCCGTTTGGCAAGGTATAACGCTGCTGGTCAAGGAAATTAGGGAATCCTTTTAAAGTATCATCGAGTTCCGGACTGTTAAGGGAATATTTCTGCGCATTCTTCAGTTCACCTTTTTGGGAGAAACTAATAGAGATATCGACCGTCCCCTGGTACTTCCCATTGGAATTCTTCACGAATTTAACGGAATTTCCGATAACGGAGAGATAAGTTTCATAGAAGGGAGCCTTACCGGGAACATTAAATGCGGAAGAGGTCATGTAGGCCACCACATTTGCGGGGGCTACACTATGATCTAACAGACAAGCAGTTAGCATAAAAAGAACTGAATATTTTTTCATGAACTTGTGATTATTATAATTATCAAGGCTTATGGGGAGTCTTACAAAGTTAAGAAATAAATATATTTTTTGCAGATTTTTGATCACAAATTAAAAAAAATAGTACTTTCGCAGCGGAGAGCTGGCAGAGTGGTCGATTGCGGCAGTCTTGAAAACTGTTGACTGTAACAGGTCCTGGGGTTCGAATCCCTAGCTCTCCGCCAAAAGTCCCGAATTATTCGGGACTTTTTTTTTAGAATAATCTCATGATCAGCCACCTCAACTGCAATATTGAACACCTATCGGTTCACAGGATCGGTAATAAAACAAACGAAGAAGATCTACTTCTCTCGGATGCTCCGCTGGAAATCACGGATGGCGACTTTAAGAACCTCCTGGTAAAATTCTTCCTCCAGTCTTTTTCTAACCCGGAGCTTTTCTCTTTCACATTTTCAAACGGGGATATTACGCTTAATCCAATGTTCAAATTTGCGGAAGCGGTATTTGAAAATCCTAAGAAATTCCATACGAACAGCAAATACATTGCAAAGCAGCTTTATGAACTATCCACGCACCCCCAGATAAAATCCGGGGACCTCTTTGTGGTTTACTTCACTGATATCCTGGTCGATAATATTGCAGTTGACGGACTCGGTGTTTTTAAGTCGGAGAATAAACAATCCTTTCTGAAAGTTAAAGGCGACAACAATGAATTTGCTTTAGAGTATGAAGACGGGATCAACTCGGAGAAGCTTGATAAAGCCTGCCTGATCCTGAATACCGATAAAGAAGATGGTTATAAGATCTGTATATCCGACAGGTCGGGCAAAGGTTCGGACGCGCAATACTGGAAAGATAATTTCCTGCTGTTGACTCCATGCAGGGATGAATATCATCATACTAAGCAGTTCATGAACATCACCAAGAACTTTGTGACCAAACAGCTTACAGAGGACTTCGATGTCAGCCGGACTGACCAGATCGAACTCCTCAACCGTTCCGTGGAATATTTCAAAAAGAAGGAAACGTTTGATAAAAAGGAATTTGAAGAGGAAGTCTTCCAGGACAAGGCTGTGATCAAATCATTCAGGAACTTTGACAATGACTACCGCAGCGAGAACGACCTGGAAACCATTGATTCTTTTGAGATCTCCGAACAGGCTGTAAAAAAGCAGGCGAAGATCTTTAAAAGCGTTCTCAAGCTCGACAAGAATTTTCATATTTACATTCATGGCGACAACCGCATGATTGAACAAGGCGTTGATGATGATGGCCGAAAATTCTACAAGATTTATTACAAAGAAGAGCAATAACGTCCTGTTATTCCTGGGGAAAAAACCTCCCAATTTATTTTGCAGCCTATTATTAGGAAGGCTTCCTTCTGAAGTTTGCTTTCCCGTCTCATAGCCGGATTTAGTCACTTTTTTCCTTCCCGGCAATTAATGGCAGTTTAATTTATTGGTAACCAGGAGTTCAACTCTAAATATTAACCCGAAGCGGAGCCATGAAGCAATTATACCTCATCACCCTTTTTATTATTACGTCTAATTGCCTTTCCGCCCAGGATTTTTTATGGGCCAAAGCCGAAGGTAAGTGGGCTTATGATTACGGTTACGGAATAGCGACTGATAACAACGGGAATGTTTACGTAACCGGTAAATATGAAGAGCATGCCGTATTCAGCGGCACCACTTTGCCGAATGAAGGCAACCACGATATGTTCCTGGCGCAGTATTCAGCCAGCGGCACATTAAACTGGATGCGCACTGCAGGCGGGATCAGCGGGGATTATGCAAGGATCCTTGCATGTGATAAAACCAGCCATGTTTATGTGGCAGGTGAGATCGAAGGACCTAACACAATTAATTTTCCCGGTTCATCCATAACCGTAAATGCAAATGCCGAAAATGATGTTCTGGTAGCATCATACGACCTTAGCGGCAATCTTCTCTGGGCGAAATGTGAAGGTTATACTAAAAATGAAAAAGCCCTTGGGATAAGTTATGATCAGTCAGGCAACGTTATCGTCTGCGGCTATTTTACCGACACTTCCAGGTTCGGTGGATCGATGGTGTACGGCAAAGGTGATAAAGATATCTTCATTGCAAAGTATGATATGAACGGGAATTTCCTCTGGATGAAACATGCCGGGGGCCCCGGGGAAGATGAAGCGAAATCTGTTGTTTGCGACTCTGGAGGGAATATTTACATCTGCGGAAAGTATTCCAACGGCATGACATTCGGGAATACAACTTTTAATACTCCCAACACGCCCTACGGCCATTTCTACAATGCGTATATCGCCAAATACGCACCTGACGGGAGCCTTGTGTGGGCGAAAAGCGCGGGAGGGGATTATGATGATCTTGCATGGTCCATCACGCGTGATCATAACAACAGGATATACATCACGGGAGAATTCAGCGGTGCGATGTTCGATAACATTCCTTTATACACGAACGGAAAATCGGATGTATTCGTGGCCTGTTATGATGAGAACGGCAATGCCCAATGGGCTGTAAACGGAGGCGGAACGCTATCGGACCGCGCACGGGGGATCGGGTGTGACGGAAACAAAATTTATATCACCGGTCAGTTCGGTCTCAATGCCGTCTTCGGGCAGCAGAGCGTTTCCGCAGCCGACAGTTCCGATATCTTCATGAGTTCACTCGACAACAATGGTAATTTTCTTTGGACAATGTCTGTCGGTGGCAGTCCTGATGCATACGAATTTGACGGGTATGAATCCGGCATTGCTATCTGCGCGGACACGAACGGTACCGCTTATGCAACCGGGGCGCTGCTGAACGGGGGAACTTTCGGGGGCACATCCCTTAACGGATATACCCGCACGGATGTATTCATTGCAAAGATATCAACGATCATAAATGTAAATGAGATGTCAGCCAAAAATGATTTCCAGGTGTATCCGAACCCGGGAACCGGGATTCTGAATATCAGGGCTTCAAATCCGCTGACAAAAATATCAGGGATAAAAATTTACAATTACACCGGCCAGCTTATTAAGCAGCTGGAAGGCTCTGAAGAGCTGATTACCCTTGATCTCAGCGGACATTCAAAAGGACTTTACTTCACCGAGGTTAAAACAGATTCGGGAACCTCGGTTAAAAAATACGTCCTTCAGTAATTCTTAAAATGAGTACCTGATATTCCCATAGATCCCTGCTCCCCTTGTAGTAAAGCCGTTGATCTCGGAGTATTTCGTATCGAGCACATTCGTCAGTTTCAGGCCAGCACTCAGTCCTTTTATGATCGTAACGTTTGCCGACAGGTCTATCAATGTATATTTATTCACAGACACTGTTCCCAAAGCACCGTATGGCTTGATAGTCGTATCATAAAATACATCCCCCCTTGCCCCTGCATGCCGAACATCCATCCTCAAGCGAAGGATCTTAACAGGTAAATAGGTAATGGAAAGATTGGCTGTTGCCGGTCGTCTTGACAAGCCGCGGATCTCCGTTTCAGAAGCCGCGAATGAACCATTACTGAAGAACTGGATGTGATGGCCGCCCGTATTCGCGGTATCTGTTTTATCCGGATCATAATTCAGCTTGCCGCTCAGCAGGCTGAGATTCCCGCTGACTATCAGCTTTTCATTCAGACTATAGGTCAGGCCCAGTTCAAGGCCCCTGGTAGTCATTGTCCCTGCATTAATATATGTTTCCCCGCGGTAATCATCCCGTGACCAATCCTGTGCAAGCGTATCAATCCCGATGTCCTTATTCCAGAGCACCACATATTCGATCATGTTCTCTACAACCGTATTGTAATATGCTACAGAAGCTTCCAGGTTCGTCCACTTCTGCCTGAACCCGATCTCAAATGTCCTTGATGTTTCGGGGTCAAGTTTTTTATTTCCCCGCGTTATCCCATAAGGCGCTCCTGTGTAGGAATCGCGGTACACTGTCGGGTCATACAGCTGGTAAAGAGAAGGCGCATTGAACCCTGTTGCGTAAGTGAGGAATAGCAGGGAATTCTCAGCAAGGCGGAAAGAAGGGTTGATCTCATAAGTAAAATTTGTCCCGAAAACATTATGACTGCTCATTCTTGCTCCGAGTGATAAATTTGCCCAGCCTGCTTTTGGCGAGAGGAGAACCCCATTAAGATCAGTATGCATAAAAACATTAACGGTCGAAGACTTTGGATTAACCGAATCCAGAGAGCTCCTGATCTCATTATAAGCCGCAGGAAATGCCCAGGCATTGTAATAATAAAAACGGGTGTTCAATTCCATCTCTTCATTGTACAAACCTCCTCCCAGCACCAGGCTGATCCCTTTGGTAATATAATTCCCCTGGACCTCATTACTCATGATCTTTCCTTTATAAAAGTTACCAGAATATTGTTTGTCGAAATTTCCTGCCGTATCGATATGCGAAGAATCATCGATAGCGGTGCGTGACATTCCTGAGAAGCCGCCTGTATATGCAAAACTTAATTTGTCATTCAGCTTATGGGAAAGACCATACGTTAAAAGATCTCTTTTAAAATCAAGAGTATAGTTATCATCATCTTTATATGCACCCTTGTCAATTTCAGTAAACTGGTTTGTCTTCTTGAATGAAACATAACCATCTGTTTTCTTATTCTTATAACCGGCTTTTACCACCCAGTCAAGCTTATCAAAATCATCTCCCCTGTCGGAATGCTTATACACAGAAGGATTTGAAACGGTATCAACCGTTGAGTTGAGGCCTTTAACATTCGTATTATAAACCTCTGCGCTTACATAAATACCATTTTTTAACGCATAAGCGAGGTATGCGTTCTCGGAGAACTCGGACGTGCCCTCCCCGAAAGTGCCAGCGATAATTGAAACATCAGCAGACAAACCTTCCTTTTCTGCTTTTTTTGTAATGAAATTTACAACACCGCCAATAGCAGAAGACCCGTAGATAGTGCTGTGAGAGCCCCTTACAATTTCCACTCTTGAAATATTGGCAAGGGATAATTCCGATACATCAATAGAGTTATTAACTGCGGAAGGATCTGTGATCCTGATGCCGTCAATAAGGATTACGGTTTGGTTGCTATTTGCCCCGCGGGTAAAAATACTTGAAGTAGTACCCGGGTTCTGCCCTGCCCCTACTACATAGATCCCTTCCTGCATTGCCAGTAATTCAGCTACCGATGTCGCCCCTGAATTCTTTATTTCTTCTGCAGTAACAATACTGATGCTCCTTCCGGCCTCAATGAGCTCTTTTTCCGTACGCGAAGCGGAAACCACCACTTCCCGGAGATCCTTGTTTTTTAATGTGTCCTGCGCATTTACGGTTACAGATAATGACAGGCATGTGATAACAGCAATAAAAGATTTTTCCTTTTTCATGTTTTATATAAATTAATTAAAAGGAATAAAAAGTGAACGGAGTAGATTGTCCTTGGGATCTGTTTCCATTCTTAGCTCTTTACCCGAAAGCATTGAATATATTGCAGCATTGGCAGGTCTCCTGACTTACTCTTTGTGTGCCTTCCCATTCCGCATGTGCGTTACAGTGGCTTTGGTCACATATCTGATGAACAGATGAGCTTACAGTTGCGGGAACAGTCCTTGATTCTAACAAGATTCCCTTTTAATTCCGGATGATCCGGAAACCAAAATTGCGGGTCAAAGATAGAAAAATATCATTCGGCCCTTCTTAATTTATTAATTCTTATTTTTAACCGGAACATTCAGTCTTCATTTTCATGAATAATAAAACTAACGATTCGGTCTTTAATATAATTGTGATCGTTGCCGCATTGGGTTATTTTGTTGACATATACGATCTGCTTTTATTCAGCGTTGAACGGATCGACAGCCTGAAAGAGATCCTTGGTGCTGCAGCCAGCAGTGAAGAGATACAGGAGAAAGGAAAACAGCTGCTTAACTGGCAGATGGGCGGCATGCTCGTTGGTGGGATCTTCTGGGGGATTCTTGGTGATAAAAAGGGTCGTCTTTCCGTACTCTTCGGCTCCATACTTTTATATTCCCTGGCCAATATCGCTAATGGTTTTGTGCAATCAGTACCACAGTATGCAGCCCTTCGTTTCATTTCCGGCTTCGGCCTGGCGGGTGAACTGGGTGCGGGAATAACGCTGGTAAGTGAAACTATGAGCAGGGAAAAACGCGGAATAGGAACAATGATCGTTGCCACAATTGGTGTATTCGGGGCTGTGGTAGCCGGTTTAATGGGAACAGTAATAGAAAACTGGCGTTATTCTTTTTTTATCGGGGGTGGCATGGGCCTTCTCCTGCTGGTTATGCGGATCGGGGTTTTTGAATCAGGCATGTTCGAAAAAGCGAGGGAACAGAATGTAAGCCGGGGAAATCTCTTCAGCCTTTTCTCCTCACGAAAAAAAGCGTTGAAATATTTAAGCATTATTATGGTTGCAATCCCTGTTTGGTATGTAATGGGAGTTCTCATCACATTCGCACCAGAACTGATGGAACGCCTCGGGGTCACCAGCTTTAAAGCTAACCCCGGGAAATGTGTGATGTTTGCCTACCTTGGAATAACAGTCGGGGATTTTGCCAGCGGGATGCTCAGCCAATGGTTAAAAAGCCGGAAAAAAGCGCTGGCAACTTTTATGGGTCTTACCGTGATCAGCATTATCCTGTATTTTACTGTAGCAAAACAATCGGAAGTGATCTTCTACACAGTTGTAACATTTATTGGTTTTGCCACTGGCTACTGGGCTGTGTTCATGAGCACTGCATCAGAGCTTTTCGGAACGAATATCCGGTCAACCGTTACTACCACATCGCCAAATTTTGTAAGAGGGTCCCTGATCTTCGTAACGATGCTCATCGATCTGGCAACAATTTTTACTGGTAAGATTGAAGCAATTATTATTGTCGGTTGTTTCATTTTCGCGCTTGCATTACTTGCATTGCGAAACCTTGAAGAAACATTCGGCAAAGACTTAAATTATGTAGAGGAATGAGCAAAAAAACTGTAGTGATAGGAGCATCTGAAAATCCCCAGCGTTATGCCTATAAAGCGACTATTGCCCTGAAGAACAATGGTCATCCTGTAGTTCCTGTCGGGTTAAGGGAGGGCGTAATCAGTGGAGTGAAGATTCTTAAAGATAAACCTCCGATCGATAATGTAGATACTGTTTCATTATATGTCGGACGCCAGAACCAGGCTTTCTGGATGGATTACATCATTTCATTAAAGCCGAGGAGAGTTATTTTTAACCCCGGAACTGCAAATGAAGTATTTGAAAAGAAGCTAAAAGAAAATAATATCGAGGCTGAACATGGCTGTACACTGGTAATGCTCTCAATCGGCAATTATTAAAAAAAACCTTCCGGTTTCCCGGAAGGTATCTTTCACAAACTAGTGATCTCTCACTATCGCGGTTTTACCCGCACCATAAACAAACCTACTCTTTAATATTCTATATCAGAAGTTCCATAACTGTAACTTTGACTTACCGAACTCCTGTTCGCATGTGTTCCTGTTGATTTACTTTTACCTTCTTGTGTTTTAACCGGTTTAACCAGTTTATTCTTTAAACCTGTGAAACCACCTTTCGCATATATAGCACTTGAAACCAGTCCAAGAAACGCTACTAATAATCCTATCTTTTTCATAATATCCGTCTTTAGTTTGTTTATATATATAACGATATTACTTATGGTATATTGAATTTGATTTTGTTAAGGAGTGTTAACATTCAGGAAATGTTTTCCAGGATTATATTACAGGAAAGGCGGATCTCTTCTTCTGAGATAGTTAATGGGGGGGCTATCCTCATGGAGTGTGAATTAAACAGGAACCAATCAGTAATCAATCCTGCATTAATGCACTTGTCGATAATTCTCTTGTTCTGTTCAAAGCTCTCAAATTCCGCAGCCAATAATAATCCTTTTCCCCTGAGCGCCTTGATCTGTGGGTGCACGAGCAGGGACCGGAAAAGCTGTTCTTTTTTCGCAACTTCCGGGATAAGGTTTTCCGCCACAAGGACATTTAATGCTGCGAGCCCGGCCGCACAGCAAACAGGATGGCCGCCAAATGTCGTAATGTGCCCAAGCACAGGATTATTGGTCAGCGACCGCATTATTTCAAGTGACGAAATAAATGCACCCACCGGCATTCCGCCTCCCATGCCTTTGGCAAGACAGAGGATATCGGGTACAATTCCATATTGCTCAAAAGCAAAGAGGGAACCTGTCCTTCCGAAACCGCACTGGATCTCATCCGCTATAAGCAGGGCGCCAACCGAGGCACACCGTTCCTTAAGTTTTATAAGAAAATCATCCCCGGGAACAACAGCACCGGCTTCTCCCTGGATGGTTTCTACAATAACGCAGGCTGTTCGTTCGGTAATGAATCCGAGGTCACTTAAGGAATTGAACCGGATGGTCCGTGTATCCGGCAGCAAAGGACGAAATGCGTTCTTGTACTCTTCGCTTCCCATAATGCTAAGGCTGCCCTGCGAACTGCCATGATATGCATTTTTAAAAGAGATGATCTCTGTTCTTCCCGTATGCCTCTTTGCCAGCTTCATTGCCCCTTCTACCGCTTCTGTGCCGGAGTTTACAAAATAGACCGAATTAAGACCTGCCGGGAGCAAATCACACAGGGCTTTGGCAAATTGAACCTGCGGAGCCTGAACGTATTCACCATACACCATCAGGTGCATGTATTTATCCAGCTGGTCCTTTGCAGCGGCAACTACTTTCGGATGACAGTGGCCTACATTGCTTACGGAGATGCCCGATATAAGGTCAATATATTTTTTGCCCTTAACATCATGAAGATATACACCCTCCGCCTTTACTATTTCGAGTGCAAGCGGTGCATCACTTGTCTGAGCTACATGATTGAGGAAGATCTGGCGGTTGGTAAGCATTTGCCAAAGTTATTGTTTTTTAGTTTCTCAAAAAAAATTCATTAAATTGCCCTATGCTTTATGCCATACTGAAATTACTGATGCGCGGGACAACACAGGTATTCTTCCGCTCCATTACTATAAAGAACAAGGATGCAGTACCTGCACGGGGGCCTGTTATTATCCTTGCCAACCATCCCAGTACATTTATGGATCCGATTGTTATTGCGAGCGTGCTGAACAGAAAAGTCTTTTTCCTCGGAAAAGGAGAATTGTTTCGTGGGGCGTTTGCCAAATGGCTTCTTCCGAAATTAAACATCATTCCTGTTTACCGGAAACAGGATGATCCGGCACTGATGAGTAAAAATGCCGATACATTCAATAAATGTTTCGAGCACCTGGAGAGTGGTGGGGCAATCCTTATTTTCCCTGAAGGGGTAAGTATTACAGAAAGGAAGCTTAAGCCGATAAAAACAGGCGCTGCAAGGATCGCCCTCGGAGCTGAAGCCCGGAACGGATTCAGGCTTGGAGTGAAGATCGTTAACATCGGCCTAAACTATGCCGATCCGCATAAGTTCAGCAGGGACCTTTTCATAAATATTGAAAAACCGATTGAAGCGAATTCCTATGCAGGAGATTTCCTGGCCGATGAGTTCGGTGCAGCAGAAAAGCTTACAGAAGAGATCCGGCAGCAGCTGGAAGGCGTGGTTATTTCCATCCAGGATTCAAAGACAGACCAACTGGTAAAGGATATTGAAACGCTATATAAATACGACCTAAAAAAAGCCCGTGGCGCCAGTGTTAAAGATACTGCGAGTGACTTTGCAATTACACGGAATATTATAAGGGCCGTAAACCACTTTTCAGAAACCGATCCTGAATTTGTGGAAGCGATGCGCTCAAGAATAAAAGCTTACCTGGACAGTTTGAAGGAACTGAATATAGAGGATGAAGACATCAGCAGGAACCGCACAAACCGTTCTTTTCTCGGTACAAACCTTCGCGCCTTATTATTTGTTTTAACCGGCTTTCCTGTTTATCTGTATGGACTGTTTAATAATTTCATTCCATTTGAGATCCCCGGGCTGGTTGCAGGAAAGATCGCAAAAAGCAAGGATTTCCGCGGGGCGATAGGCATGGTGCTGGGAATGTTCACTTTTCTCATTTTTTACACGGTACAGATCTGGCTTGCAGATCACTTGTTCCGGAACACCGTAATAACGGTCCTGTATGCCTTAAGCCTTCCTCTCAGCGGCTTCTTCACATATTATTACTGGCATACATTCGATAAGATCCGGGCAAAATGGATGCTGATCTCCCTTTTCTTCCGAAGAAGCACTGCAATTGCGAGCAGGATCGCAGAAAGAGAAAATATCATCCAGGAATTTGACAAGCGAAGGACTGAATTCCTTGTCAAATTCCCAGATGCCATTTCTACTAACCTTTAATGCTCCGGAGCAGGTGTTATGGAACTGCCTTATTTTTTCAATCGCCTTTTTACAAACCTGTAAAGGAAATATCCGCCTGCTGAAAGCATGATCCACAGGGGCCATGCATACACCAAACCTACCAGGAAAGAAAGGAAACCGTTCCAGCCATTGCCAAACGCATGCCCTAAACGTCCAAGGAAGCCGGGCCGATCTTCAGGGGTATATTCATAATCCTGGTGAAATGTAAGGTAAATGGTACTGTAGCCAACCTGGTCATTCAGATATTTCAGCTGGCCTTCCTTTGCTTCAATTTCTTCCCTGATCACCCGCAGCTGGTCTTCCACCTCGAGTATATCGCTTACTTTGCCTGCTTTCTGAAGGATGTCCAGGTAACGCTTCTCCACTTCTTTCTTGCTTTTCAATCTTGCCGTAATATCCACGAACTGGGCGGTAACATCTTCCGTGTAAACGTTCTTTGAGTTTACGTGCCCCCCAATCGCTGAGATGTTCTCCACCATGCTTTCGAATTGATGGTTCAAAACCCGTATAACCATTGAGTTCGTAATATTATAAGTATTGTTCTGTTCGTTCTCCCCGCTGATATACCCCTGGCCGGAACTGACAATCTTCCTGATTGCCGATCTCGACTCTTTATAGTCATCAACTGTAATGTTTATGTTCGCGGTCTTCTTTATCTTTTCCGGGATCTTTTCCCGATGGCCGGAATTGAGTACCGGCTGATTGTTCTTTTCAGCCCCTTCCTCCGCGGAACCAGATCCGGCCTTCTTATCTTCTGATGCGGTGATACTGATGGCTTCACTCATTGGCGGAGGGGCATCCATTTTTAATGCATGTTCCGCGGATCCTGAATCCATTGATTTGGAAGCATCATTACAGGAACCTGAAAACAAAGAAATAACAAGGACCGGATACAACAGTTGTGTTTTTTTCATGGTGGAGTTTTTGCGTTAACGAAGTTTAATTTTAAATATTACTTTACCCAGATGTTATGTTCAAAAGATTCCATAAATCCGACGGGAAGAATTTAACCATTTACTAATTTTAGAAAAAATAGTTATCATGAGCATCTGGTTCCGGCCTTACAAAATTGATGACCTGCAGTGGATGCTGCAGGAAAATATGTGTTCAACGATCGGGATTGAGCTCACTGAGCTTACCGAAGATTCCCTGAAAGGAAGAATGCCTGTGGACCAGCGTACAGTTCAGCCAATGAAGATCCTTCATGGCGGTGCTTCTGTTGCGCTGGCCGAGTCACTTGGCAGCATTGCCTCTAATTTAATTGTGGACAACAGCAGGTATGCCTGCGTGGGACTTGACATAAATGCAAATCACCTGCGGCCGGCAAGCAGCGGATTTGTTTATGCCGAAGCAAAGGCTGTACACATCGGTAAAAAAACACATGTCTGGGGCATTGAAATAAAGAACGAGAAAGGCCAGATGGTTTGCATCAGCAGGCTGACAATGGCAGTAATAGAAATAAACAAATAAAATTATCTGTATGTGGAAAGAAGAAAACAACAAACTGAACAGGGACTTTGAATTCAGCAGCTTTACAGAGGCGTTCGCTTTTATGACCCGGGTGGCATTCCTGGCCGAAAAAGCCAGTCATCATCCCAATTGGAGCAATGAGTACAATAAAGTACATATCTCACTCTGCACGCACGATGCAGGGAACAGGGTGACAGAAAAAGACCACAAGCTGGCAGCGGCAATTGACAAGGTTTATGGGAAGTAAAAAAAACATTTCAAATTTCAGATCTTTTTTAATTCTGTGTTTGATCCTCGGGGTCCATATTTCTATTTCCCAAACCTCCAAGCTTAAAACGGAGATAGAATCACTGAAAAAAGATCCGGCATTAAAGCATGCAAGCTGGAGCGTGTGCGTGATGAACACAAAGAAAGACACCGCCATTGCTGAATACAACAGCCATGTAAGCCTTGTCCCTGCCAGCACATTAAAGATTGTTACCACAGGAGCTGCTTTAGCCATACTGGGAAGTGATTTCGTATTTCAGACAAGACTTGAGCATGATGGGATTTTCGATACCATCACAGGAGTACTAAAAGGGAACCTCTATATCCGCGGGGGCGGGGATCCGACACTTGAGTCGGAATACTTCCGCGATAAAAAAGACAGTCTCACCACCCTGGAGAAATGGGCTTTGATCCTTAAAGCAAAGGGATTGAAGAAAATTGAAGGCGCGGTTATAGGCGATGCTTCCATATTTGAAGATAACATGACCCCGACCCAATGGATCTGGGCCGACATGGGCAATTATTTCGGGGCAGGTGCCAGCGGACTGAGTTATCATGATAACAAATACACCGTCTTTTACCGTTCCGGGGCTGCCGGCACAAAAACTACCGTTTCAAAGCTGAGCCCCGAAATAGAAGATCTTCTTTTTGTCAATAATGTAACAGCCGGGGGCAATGATGACAATGCGTTCATCTATGGATCCCAATACAGCTTGTTACGAACGGCAAGCGGAACCATTCCTGCCAATAAAAACAATTATGAGGTGGAAGGTTCTGTTCCAGACCCTGCGTTGCTTTGTGCACAAGCTCTTTTAAAAGCTTTGGGGAACATCGACATAAAGGCCGCTAAAAAGGCAACTACAGTAAGAGCAATGAAAGAAAAGAATGATACAGGTTCTTCCAAAAGAAAAATCCTTCATACTCACTACTCTCCTACTCTTGATAAGATTGTTTATTATACCAACCTGAAAAGCAATAACCTTTATGCTGAACATTTATTGAAATACATTTCATATTCCAAAACAGGCTTTGGGACCGGCTCAAACGGTACAGAAACAGTAACCGCTTTCTGGAAGAACAAAGGGATTGATGTGAGCGGTTTTTTCATGAATGATGGCTGCGGACTGGCACGTGCCAATGCCATCACCACAAAAACGCAGGCCCAGATCTTAAGGTCCATGTCGAAAGAAAAATCCTTTAACGCATTTTACAATTCATTGCCGGTTGCCGGGCGGTCCGGATCACTGGGAGGGTTATGTGAAGGCACCTTTGCAGAAAATAACCTGAGGGCAAAAAGCGGTTACATAACCCGTGCACGCGGCTATTGCGGATATGTAAAGAACCGGAAAGGTGATATGCTGTGTTTTTCAGTACTTGCCAATAATTATGAATGCACACCAACTGAAATGAAGAAGAAGCTGGAGAAGATCCTCGTTGCGATCGCAGAAAGTGAATAAAAGATTTTAGGTTCAGATTTCTAAATCCGGAATTCAAATTTAAATTAAAACAATCCCTTCTGATACATTGCGCAAAGATCCATCGTAATGGCTACTGAATAATGGATCGCCACCCCGAGCCAGATGCTTTTACTTTTCAGGCTTAATGTTCCGAGAACAAGCCCTGCAATAATTGCCGCGACCGTTTCCGGCAAAGGTTTCCCGAAATGGATCATGCAGTAAGGAATTGTCATTACTAAAACTGAATAATATCCAAAGCGCTGCTTTGTGCCGTGCAGCATAAATCCGCGAAAGAAAAATTCCAATGCAAAGAACTGCAGGAAATAAAACACTTCCCAGATAATGAAATTCGGGTAAAGCGCATCGCCTTTCCGGACATCATAAAAAGGATAACGCTGCTGAAAGCTTTCGGTTGAAGAAAAGTAAATTACAAGAGGGATCATTACACAAAGCATATAAACATAAAGCTTATAATCTTTGAATGCACCCCTGAGTTTCAAACCATATCCCGATAAGCGTTCCCTGAAGACCAGCTTTATCATGATGAGGGGCACAATTAAATAGAAGACGATCATGATCATGACCCAGTAAAGAAGGCGATAGAGCTGTGCATTCTTATTGATCGTCATCAGATCCTCAAAAGCAGCCGTAAGCCCGTTAAAGCCATAATCGTGCAGGCATCCGATCATAAACCGCACATCGCCCAAATATTTGATCATGGTAAGCGAAAAGGCCACCGTGATGCAAATGAGGATCACTTTAAGGTCAGGCTTTTCCTTTTTAAACGATCCGGCTTCCGAGGAAGTAAATGCAGAGTAAAATATATTCTTAATCATAGACAGTGTAATCTATCCATCCCCTGCAGGCATCAGAAAGATATTGCATCTGTTTTGGCCCCGTATAACCGATGCGGTCTGCCATGTCCATTAACTTTTCATTATTGGGCATTGATTCGTAATTACGGGTGCGAAGATCATAAAGGAGGTATTCGGTTTCTGTTTTACCTTCTTTTAAAGCTTGTGGCGACTGGCTGTTATCCACTTTGATAATTGCAAAATTCTGGTCAAAGGCGATCTGTGAAATATTGCTTACAAAAGCGCTGTCACCGTCTTCCATTACGAGGTCCCCGGTATTTGTCACATCATTAAAGCGGATCAGGTAAGGATAAAGAAAAGGGATTGTTGTGATCCCGTTTGAATCCTTCACCGGCGGCTTATTAATATAGAAATCAGCAGGCACTTTATCCTCGTACTTCACCATGTTATGCAGCTGGAGGCTGTCAAGCCATTCCTGGCGTTCTGCTTTGCGTGTTTCATCATCATTGTAATTACCGTATTGCGTGCTGCCCTGCTCTTTGGCCCAATCGATCCCGTTTTTAACCTTTTCTGTAACCCGGGTTACAAGCTGGAAGACGGAGATCAATACCACGGCAAGAGAAACCAGGAAGCCCGCCCCCCAGCCGAGGGCTTTATTGGTCCTGCTGTTAGCGAGATTAATGATTGTAAAAACGATGGTCACGATGGTCATGATCCCACCGAAAACGAGACCGGCAATTATCAGGGCGAATGTCATATTTGAGATTTTTTGTAAAAATACATTATAATTTCAATTCCGGTGAGATGATATTTGAACGAATAATCTACTGATATTCAACCTGAACAGCTAAAAATCATATATTTTTCATAATAATGTTTGCCGGAACAAAAAATTCAGCTATTTTTGCAGTCCAATTCTGAGGAATATCGTTCTGAATTGTACAAAGATCTTGAGGTTTGGTAGTTCAGCTGGTTAGAATGCCTGCCTGTCACGCAGGAGGTCGCGGGTTCGAGTCCCGTCCAGACCGCTCAAGTAAATAATTAAAAGCCCGTTATCATTACGATAACGGGCTTTTTGTTTATTCTTAATTTCCTGATTGCGATCAATTTTTTTGGTAAATTACGTTACGTTTGAAAAGCTAAACCTACACTTTAATGAAAAAAATATTATTTGCTGTACTTCCTGTGGTTCTTTTTGGTTTTATTACTGCCGCGCAACCAACAATTTCTTCATTTTTTCCTGTTTCCGGACCTGTAGGGACAAGCGTAGCAATTTCCGGAAGTAATTTTAATGTAACTCCTTCAGACAATGCTGTATTTTTTGGTGCAACACGTGCTGTTGTGACCGGGGCCTCCGCTACGACATTAAATGTTACTGTTCCTATTGGTGCAACATATCAATATATTTCAGTTACTAATCTTGCGCTGAATCAAACCGCTTATTCATCTGAACCTTTTATCTGTAATTTCAGTTGTCCGAACAGTATTACTACAGGTTCGTTTTTAACGAATATTGATTCGGTAAATAGTTCCGGAATTAATTCCGTTGCCACTGCTGATCTTGATGGGGATGGGAAACCAGATGTAGTAGCCAGCAGATCATCAGGATTTATTGAGATCTATAGAAATATAAGTATCCCAGGAAGTTTAAGGTATGCGCCCAAAATTGAAACAGCTGCCGGTTCAAGTCTGAGTGGAATTGCAATAGGCGATTTAGATGGGGATGGAAAGCCTGATATGGTTATAGCAAATAATTCCACAAACTCTGTTTCCGTTTATCTGAATACAAGTACTTTGGGTAACATTTCATTTGCACCTAAAGCTGATTACATCACAGGCACATCACCAAACTCTGTTGTTATAGGTGATATAAATGGCGATGGGAAACCAGAGCTGGCAGTTACAAATAATAATTCCACATCAGTTTCCGTGTTTAGGAATCAATGTACACCAGGGCTGAATTCCTTTGCTGCAAAGGTTGATTTTCCAACCGGAACAACCCCAAAGGATCTCTGTATAGGCGATATTGATAATGACGGGAGGGTTGATCTGGCAGTTGCTAGTTTTAATACAAACAGGCTTTCATTACTTCGTAATACCAGCACAGGAGGAATAATCACCTTTGCACCTAAAGTTGATTTTGTCACCTTAAGCAATCCCTACGGAATATGCATAGGCGATCTCAATAATGATGGAAAGAAGGAGATAGTCGTTTCTTATTTTTCGGTTGCCTTTGTTTCTGTTTTCAGAAACACATCTTCTGCCGGGACAGTTTCCCTTTTGGCAAAAGTTGACTTTGCTTCGGGCAGCAATGCATATAGTGTAGGTATTACTGATCTGAGCGGTGATGGGGTACCTGATCTTTTTTGCGGTAATCGTGGCGGAGCGAGCATTTCTGTTTTTGAGAATATAAGCACTACCGGTTCGATCTCTTTAACCCCTAACGTAAATATCCCAAGCGGATCTGCACCTTCCAGAGTAGTTGCAACTGATGCCGATGGTGACGGAAGGCCTGATCTGATTTCAGGAAATGGCGGCTCAAGCGTTTCTTTTATCAGAAATACAGGAAATCTAGGACTTACAATTACAAGTGCTTCCGCTCTCACTATTTGCACCGGCTCAACGGCAAGCATTCCATTAACAAGCACACTGCCCGCTATATACAGTTGGGGTGCATCAGACAATCCAAATACTTCTGGTGAAACTACCATAACTCAATCATCGTCAACTCTCTCCGATGTAATCAGTAACAGCAGTGCTGTTGTTCAGAATATAAACTATCTTGTTATTCCGACATCCTCCACAGGCTGTGGAACAGGTATTGCACAAACAGTTACAATCAGTGTAAACCCGGTACCGTCAATGACAAGCACGAATAACGCCTCCATCCCGTCAGGTGCCACGGTCTCAATTCCACTTACAAGCAATATCAGCTGCACATATGTGTGGCAAGCGGCTGACAATACAAATGTTACCGGTGAGAGTTTAACGACACAAACAACTTCCACTTTAAGCAATACATTATTGAACGGAACGTCAGCTCCGGAAGTTGTAGCATACACTGTAACACCTACATCAGCTTTCGGCTGCGGAACGGGAGCTGCACAGGCAGTTAATGTCACTGTAAATCCTCTTATTTCTTTTACTTCGTTTAGTCCGGCCTCCGGACCAATAGGAACTACAGTGATCATCACAGGTGTAAATTTTAATGCAACACTATCAAACAACATTGTGTCATTTGGAGCCGTGAAGGCTACTGTAACAGCCGGAACCACTTCTTCTTTAACAGTCACTGTTCCCGCAGGAACCACTTATGATTACATTACCGTAACGGATATTTCAGCAGGGCTGCATGCTTCATCAGCAAAGCCCTTTATTACAACATTTACATGCGGAGGGAGCATCTTAACATCATCTCTTGCTGCCCGGATTGACAATACAGCTGATGCAGGCCCGCGTTATGGTGTATGTGCTGATTTTGATGGCGATGGAAAACCGGATATAATGAATGTGAATTCTACCAGCAATAGTTTTACTGTGAATAGAAATACAAGTTCCGTTGGGCTGATATCCACAGCTCCAAAGATAAGTTTCATAACAGGAGGGCCGGCCCCGCGTTTTGGGGGAGCAGGAGATCTTGATGGTGATGGTAAACCGGATGTTGCTGTTTCGTGTTTTAACGGAACACAGCTTTCTGTTTTTCTGAATACAAGTACTCCTGGAACGATTTCTTTTGCACCTAAGGTAGATTACACAACCGGTACTAACCCTTCGGGTGTTTCAATCGGAGATCTTGATGGGGATGGAAGAGCGGAAATAATAGTAGCTAATTCCGGTTCTAACACTATTTCGGTTTATAAGAACATGTGTTCTCCGGGGATAAATTCTTTTTCTCCTAAAGTGGATTTTGCTGTTGGTACCTATCCTTATTCTATTGCGGTAGGTGATATCGATAATGATGGAAAGAAAGATCTCGCTGTGGCCAATCTTAGTTCGTTTAACGTATCTGTCCTTAAAAATACAAGTTCTATTGGGACTTTTTCTTTTGCATCATCAATAACTCTTACTGTTGGAGCCGCACCATATACGGTTGCTATGGGGGATCTTGATGCAGATGGAAAACCCGATGTGGCAACATGCAGCAGCGGGGGCGGTGTTTCACTCTTCAGAAATACCACATCAGGAACCATGACTTTTGCGCCCAGGGTTGATCATTTAGCCATGACTCCCCAATCATTAGTGATTGCCGATGTTGATGGAGATGGTAAACCAGATATCACAACCTCATGCAGATCAGCAAACAAAATATCTCTATTCAAGAATACCTGTACACCCGGAACCATGTCTCTTGCGGCAAGAGTTGATTTTACAACTTCCTCTTTGCCTGAATATGCAAATGTTGGTGACATCGACCTTGACGGTAAACAAGATATTCTAGTATCAACAAGTTCTGCATCCATATTTTCAATTTTCAGGAATACGGTTGATCAGGGGCTAATGATGTCTAACACTTCTACGGTAACGATCTGCAGCGGAACGGCTGTAAGCATTCCATTAACCAGTAATTATCCCGCAAGTTATACCTGGCTGGCCGCTGACAATCTGAATATTTCGGGAGAAAGTACAAGTGTTCAAACAACGGATACTTTATCCAACACGCTCTATAATACAGCAAGTACGGCACAGGTAGTAAACTATACCATCACACCGACTGACCTGGGAGGCTGTGGTGTTGGGTATCCGCAAACAGTTAACATCACAGTGAATCCTCTTCCGGCAATGACCAATACCAACACAGCTTCCGTTCCTTCGGGCGGAACGGTGAGTATCGCACTCTCGAGCAACATTCCTTCAACCTATTCATGGATCGCAGCCGATAATCCGAATACAAACGGTGAAAGCATAACTCCACAATCAACAGGTATATTGACAAATACCATCATCAGTACATCATCTGTTCCGCAAACCGTTGTCTATACAGTTACTCCAACCTCAACCGCAGGATGTGCAGGCGGTATTCCGCAAACGATAAATGTGGTCGTTAATCCAATTCCAACGATCATCTCTTTTACTCCATTGAGCGCAGAAACAGGTGCTTCCGTTTCAATTACCGGAACCAATTTTAATACAAATGCAGCAAATAATATTGTCTTCTTTGGAGGAACGCGTGCTGCTGTAACAAGCGGAACTACATCTTCTCTCCTGGTAACAGTACCTGCAGGAGCGGCTTATCAGTATATTTCTGTTACTGACAGTGTAGCGGGTCTTACAGCTATTTCTCCTTCAAAGTTTGCACCCATGTTTACATGCGGAGGAGATGTTTCCGCTGATTATTTTTCTCCTGCAGCCAGCCTTGGAACACAATCAATTACCTATACCATAGTTTCGGGTGATATGGACGGTGACGGAAAAAATGATCTTGTACAAGCAAACTATGGCACGGGGGGAACAGGGAACAAAGTTTCTGTTTTTTTAAATACCAGTACAGCCGGATCTGTTTCCTTTGCACCGAGAGTTGATCTGACAACTGCTGCCGGCCCTTTGTCGGTTACATTGGCCGATATGAATGGTGATGGAAAATTAGACATCATTGCAGGCTGCGATCCAAATAAAGCATCAGTCCTCCTTAACACCTGCAGCCCGGGTGTTGTGTCGTTCGCTCCTAAAGTGGATTTTACAACAGGATCGCTGCCGCGCAGCATTGCTGCATCAGACATTGACGGTGATGCAAGGCCTGATATCATCACAGCAAATTACGGTGCAAATTCAGTATCTGTTCTGCGGAATATAACCACTTCTTTTGCTGTTGTTAGTTTCGCTGCTAAAATAGATTTTACTGTGCCGGGAATGTGTTCCGGCATTTCGGTTGGTGATCTTGATGCGGATGGGAAAGTGGATCTGATCAATACCAATACGTCTGGCAATAGTATTTCCATATTTCGGAATACCAGCCTTACAGGCACTATTACAATGGCTGCACGCATTGATCTTGTTTCCGGTAACGGACCTCAGGCAATTGGAATCGCGGATATCAACGCTGATAGCAGACTAGATCTTATCTCCGCAAACAGCAGCGGCTCTGTTTCGGTTTTCCGGAATTATAGTTCTGCCGGAACCATCAATTTTGATCCTAAAGTGGATTTTGCTACAGGTACCAATACCTATGGCCTTGCAACGGGGGATGTCACCGGTGACGGGCAACCTGATATCGTTGTTTCGAAGTGGAGCGCTGATAAAGTATCTGTTTTGAGTAATACTACAATAGCAGGGTCTGTAAGTTTTGGAACGCCATTCGACTTTTCGACTGATGCTACTCCGCGTTACCTTGTGATCTCTGACTTAAATACAGATGGTAAACCGGAGGTGATCACAGCGAACTCAGGTGGAACAGGGACATTGTCGGTTTTAATGAACACAGCTTATTATTCTCCTGTAGCAATTCCCGCCAGCGGTATCGCTTCTTATTCGGCTGATTTGAACTGGAATGCAACTGTAGGGGCAATAGATTATTTTCTTGATGTTGCATATGATTCCCTGTTCACAAATTTTGTAAGCGGATTTAATAATGCGAATGCAGGGAATGTTACTACCTATAATCTTTCTCCACTGATCCCTTCAACTACATATTATTACAGGCTTCGTGTTTCAACAGCGACTTGCGGACTTAGTGTGAATTCGAATGTTATAAGTTTCACAACTCTTGGGGGAGCATTGCCGCCAACCATCAGCTCATTCTCCCCTGCATCCGGTCCTGCGGGTTCAACAGTGACGATAAGCGGAACTAATTTCGGAGGTACTGCCGGAGGTAACAAGGTAATGTTTGGTGCAGCGGAAGCCATAATTACAGCTGCAAGCGCAACTTCTCTTACAATTACTGTTCCTCCGGGAACTACCGAGCTTCCGCTTTCTGTTACAAATTTAGCCACCGCTTTAACCGCTTATTCGATTGAGCCCTTTCATCTAACCTTCCCTTGTGGTGGCCCCATTGCTGCCTCCTCGATGGCAGCGAGGGTGGATATTTCTCCTGCACCATCAAATCCGGTCTCAATGGTGGAAAGCGATTTTGACGGTGATGGCAGGATCGATGTTGCTTTGAAAGCAGGTGCCGGATTTTCTGTTTATCCCAACACCGGTTCTCCTAACGTCATTTCTTTTGCAACCAGTGTTGACAGCACTGTTTCAGCTTTTACAGTTTTTGCCGGGGATGTTAACAGTGATGGCAAACCAGATCTAATTTTAAGCAGCTATGATCATGTGAATGTATTCAGAAATACAAGTACACTAGGTAATATTTCCTTTGCGCAGCCAATTCCGTTCACTACCGGTGATTATGCAAGTGTAGCAGGTGTCTACGATCTTACCGGGGACGGTAAATCTGATATTGTTGTAGCTAATTCTGATGATAATACCGTTTCGGTTCTGGTAAATACAGGTTCTGTTGCGGTCATTTCATTCGCACCCAGAGTTGATTTTAATACAGGAAACCGTCCCATGATCTCAACACTTGCTGATATTGACGGTGATGGAAAACAGGATGTGATCACGGCAAATTCTTTAGGCTCTTCCGTTTCAGTGCTTAGAAATACAAGTGCCGGTTCAGGCATTTCCTTTGCATCTTATATTGATTTTGCAGTTGACAGCATGCCATCCGGCCTAGTAACTGGAAACTTTGCAGGGCTTGGGAAACAGGATATCGCTGTTGTAAATAACAATTCAACCCTTTCAATACTAAAGAACACCAGCACACCCGGTACTGTTTCTTTCGCTCCCAGAGTTGATTTTGCAGCGGCATATAATCCCCGTCATATTGCTTTGGCAGATATGAACGGGGATGGAAAACCTGATCTTGTAGTAACAAGCACTGCTGCTACCATATCCATCTTCTCTAATAACGGTGGGTCAGGCACAGTTTCATTAGCGCCTAAAGTAGATTTTCTTGTTGGCGTATCTTCCATGGATCCGCAAGCCACATCTCTTGGTGATCTTGATAATGACGGAAAACCCGATATCGCAGTTATAAGTAATTCGACAGACGGATTTTCCGTTCTCCGGAATATGAATTATACAGGAGCGAACATAACTTCTGTTAGTTCCAATTCCTCATGTGGTCCGGGATCTGTTACTTTAAGTGCCGCCCCCAGTGCCGGTGTCATCAATTGGTATTCAGAACCTTTTGGAGGAGTGTCATTGGGATCTGGAACCAGCTTTACAATACCTGCACTTGATTCTACAATTAATTATTATGTGGATGCAACAGATGCCGGATGTACTTCCATTCCAAGAGTAAATGTGATTGCTGTGGTACAGACTAGTGTGAGTTCTTTCTCACCTGCCTCCGGCCCGGTTGGAACCACGGTAACAATAAACGGCTGCGGTTTTAATCCGGTTGCTTCAAACAATGCCGTGTATTTTGGTGCGACCCAGGCAACAGTCTTATCAGCAACTTCAAATATATTAACTGTAACTGTTCCTTCCGGTGCCACATTCCAGACGATCTCCGTATCAAACAAGATGAGCCATTCCACGGGATATTCAAGTTCACCATTTGTTGTAACATTCCCATGTGGCGCAGCTGTTACTGCGTCTTCTTTCTCCGGAGTACAGGACATACTGCCTCCATCCTTAGCAACAATATGTGAGCATGTAGCTTTAGGGGATATTGACAATGATGGCAAAGTGGATATGGTGATACCCGGTCTTTACAGCGGGGCAATCAACCTTGCCGTTTTGCATAATACAAGTACACCGGGTAATATCTCATATGCAGCACCATCCCTGTTTTCAGGCGGCAGTGATCCTATAGAAGCATTACTCTTTGATATTAATAGTGATGGGAAGCTAGATGTGATCACTGTCGACAATGGTTCCAACAAAATATCTGTCAGGAAGAATACGTCAAGCCCGGGATCAGTTTCATTCGCCCCCCGTCAGGAGTTTCATGCAGGATCGAATGTGCTTAGCCTCGCTGCAGGAGACCTGGATGGTGACGGAAGGCCGGAGATTGCTGTGCTGAATACACAATATTATGCAGGTGTGTTGCGAAATATAAGCCTGGGTGACTCGATCATGTTCGCCCCTCTAATTCCTTTCTCAACTGATCTTTCGGCCAACTCTGTAAGCATAAACATCGCGGATCTTAATGGCGATGGAAAACCCGAATTAATGTATGTAGCATCCTTTCCTGCTGTAGATATAGGCATCTATAAGAATCAAAGTACGGTTGGAAATATTTCGTTTGCACCAAAAGTTACTTATAATGCGGGTTCTTCGTTTCCTCGTCAGGTGAAGGTTGGCGATATGGATGGTGATGGAAAGCCTGATATTGTTATAGGGAATAGTAACTCCTCCACTACCTACTTTGGAACACTAAGAAACACGGGGGCCTTCGGAAATATTTCTTTCGCTTCGCTTCAAACATATCCGGCTTCCAGTCAATCTGGCGAACTCTCCCTGGCTGATCTGAATGGTGACGGAAAATTGGATGTTGCAGTATCTGCTCCCGGAGATGCTCACGTCTCTGTATTTACAAACACGAGTGCTCCCGGAGCAATTACGTTTACGCCAAGGATAAATTATTCAGGGATTTACTCGCGTGATATTACTATAGCTGATATTGACGGAGATAATAAACCGGATATGATTTTTGGTTATACCGGAGCGGATGATAATATTGGTGTTATGAGAAATCTTGCCTGCGAAACGGATGATGTATGGCCCGGTGATGCGAATCATGATTTAATTGTAAACAACCTGGATCTGTTGCCTATAGGCCTTCATTATGCTCAAACCGGTTCGGCCCGTTCCGTCATCAGCAATTCATGGCAGCCATACCCTGCTCTGGATTGGGGGATAAATCAAACCAATGGTGAAGACATTAAACATGCCGATTGTAATGGTGATGGTACGATTAACAACAACGATACTCTTGCTGTCAATCTGAATTTTAGCTCTATGCATATGATTACTTCACCGGTTTTTGAGGAGAGAACGGGTACTCCGGATCTATACATGGTTTCAGGTACAGCGACTTATAGTCCGGGTTCATGGGTGGAGGTTGATGTGATGGCAGGTAATGCTACAGTTCCTGTAGAGAATTTGTATGGTTTGGCTTTTAACATCAGCTATGATGCTTCACTTGTTCAGTCCGGAACAGAAAATATGTATTATTCTCCAAGCTGGTTTGTAAATCCCGGAACTGATGGTATCTCATTTGCGAAGATCGTTGCGCCTGCGGCAACCGCCTATGGTGCATTAACGAGAACCGATCACATGAATACGGATGGTTACGGAAAAATAGCAAGCTTCAGGTTTCAGCTAAAAAGCACGATCACCGTTCCTACCCCAATGAATTTTTCTTATTCAGGTTATTTTGCAAATGATTCTGCTGGCGTACCGGTCCCTTTAAATCCCCTGCCCTATTCGATCATGGTTGATCCGCTTGCTACCGGGGTCATTGAAGAAATCACAAGTAATGACATACTGGTTCATCCAAATCCTTTTACGGGCAATACGCTGATCAGTTATGGACTTTCAGAAAGAGCAAAGGTTACAATAGAAATCTTTGATGCCATAGGACACCATGTAAAAACCATTTTTTCGGGTGAACAATTTGCAGGGAAATATAATTACAATTATACAGCTGAGGAAGGACATGAGAGTGGAGTGTATTTCCTTCGGATGGTGATCGGTGAAAAGACCATCATGAAGAAATTAATCGAAATCAAATAAACTCTTCATCTGCCAAACTCCAATAAAATCTCTTAAAAAAGGAGTTTATCCTATAATAAAAAATGAATCCTAAGTCCCATAAATATTTTATGGGACTTTTGGTTAAATCAATCGGCTGTCCCTCAACAGGGGCTAATCCTGGGCAGATCCGTGCGTCAGGCTGGTAAATAACTTTGTTCACTTTTCCGCTGATCAGATCATAATCATAATCATAATCAATCCGCTTGTAACGCTGGCTTGTTACATTCACCATCGGGTTGTCCTGAACCAGTGTTTCTACATTCCCGTGAATATCATACGTGTAATGCGTTGCATACTATGCTGGTAAATCAAATTTAAATTTGTAGAAAATATTTTAAAAATTAAGTAAGTCTAAATTAAAAAAAAGAAAATTAAAAATCCTGAATTAATTTAATAATTCAGGATTTAAATTTTAAAACAGCAATTGTTTAATACGCCTGTACGAGTGATTCTAATGGAATATTAAGCTTTTCATGAAGATTACGTACCATATCAAGCGTGAGTTTACGCTTGCGGTTTAAGATTTCACTCACCCGGCTTGTATAGCCTAAAATTTCACCCAGATCTTTTCTTGTAAGGTGCATTTGCTCCATTTTATACTTAATGGCCTCTACCGGATCAGGGGCTTCAATTTTATAGTTTTTATCCTCATAATCTTTTATAACAAGGGCGAGAAGCTGAGCCTCTTTTCCTTCCTTAGTATTCGGTTTTGCAAAAAAGATCTCCTCAAAGCGCTGCAAAGCTTTTTTATACTGTTTTTTGTTTTTTATTACTTCTACTTCCATTTTTGGGTTTACGATTATCAGTTTTTGTTTTCTTTTTCTTTTTGGGCTTATACATATCAACTGTATCAGCATCTATATTATCATATTCTCTATGAGTTCCTATAAACTTTATTAGTACCCACCCGTTTTCATAATTTATAGCTGTTATTACCCGGTAATCATTTCCTTTAACATCAAAAACAGCTCTGCTATTCTTTAGAATACTAACGCTACCGCCATAATCTTGTTTTAGCTGGTTTGGGGATTTCCATTTTTTAGATCCAACTTCTTCATACCACACCTCCAAAGGAATTTTAGCATCTCCATGTTTTGTATAAAACTCTATTATAGAACTTCTATTATAAATATTCATTCTTAATAACTTATACCACAAATATACAAATAAAGTTACCAATATGGTAATTTTATTTACCAAAATGGTAAAAATATTTCTCATCCCAAAGGATGATACTTATTAATCAAAACCCTTTCTTCCTCCTGGTAGAATCGGATTTGTCTACTTTTACTTTAATACTAAGTGTTTTTTCTTCCATAGAATTATTCAGGGGTAACGAAACCATCCCATCCTGTTTCCAATTGTCTTACAACTCCAATTGGAGGGGTAACTCCAGCCTTTGGTAATTTTTTGTACTCTTCTTTTAATTCGCCAATCCATTTAACATCAGCTCCCTTTTTTAAATACCATTTGTAGGACTTCTTTGTCATAGAATAAACCTCATCCGCCCCTCTAAAGGTCGGTTCTTCAAAATTGGGTTCTATAGGTTCATTACCAATTTTACTCCACATAGCCAGTTTTATACCCAATAAGAGCATTCCATGGCAATAAAATTTGATAGGCTTTGATATAAGTTCTTTAGTATTAACCTCTTCATTCTTTTCAAGCTCGAAATCATATGCCCGTATCAAATCACCTCCAAGTTCATTCAGATTTTTAAATATAAACTGAATATATTGTTTCTTTCCATTAGAAAGAGGCACTTCAAAAATATCACCTGCTTTAATTTTAGACATACTTTAGTATTTACTTTGCAATACTATTAATTTTATTTAACAATTGTCCGCCATTTTTACCTACTCTTACATTACATGATGCCGTCTTTTTTAATATGTCCTTTGTCACCTCTTTTCTTGCTCGTCTCCTCCCAGCCAGCTTTTTAAGCTGTCATCATTGATCGTATTGCCATTAAACAATCCCCCCACATCGCTTCCGAAGATCTTCCTGAAGGTGGTTGCTTCCGTGTTCTCCGATTTTTCACCTACTTCATTTATTCTTCCCAAGGCATCATACTTCGTATAGCTGAATGCCTTCGGTACTTTATTATACTGCTTGCTGTTCTGGGATACTACCATTCTTCCTAATTTATCATAGAAGAACCTCGTTGAATAATAATTGCTGTTGTCATCGATCAGCATGGCATATCTCGTATCGGTAATTGCCGAAGTAAACATTCCTCCCAAA
>DASVUX010000022.1:0-64525 GCA_036386835.1 Bacteroidia bacterium | reverse complement strand
TTAATAATTTATATGATATTATCCTTTCATTAATCTTAATAATAATACTTCGGCTGCAAGGAAAAGAAGGGCTAATGCAACACAGATCTTCCACAATCTTTTGCCCTGTTCAAATTCCTTTAAAGTACTCGTTAAGCTTTTTTCTGTTTGGTTTATTATATTGAAATTTAACAGGTTATATTTGCTTACCTGATTGCTTAGTTCATCAGGAGAATAGCTGTCAAGATTGGATTCCTTCCTGTTGAAATTAAAGGAAACACCCATGATCTTTTCCGATCCAGCAACAAGATCGTAATTGCCTGCATCTATGATTTGTGCGCGGGGCATTATTTCAGTTTTGGTTTCTGACACTTTAAATTCAGGGATAATATCAATGCTTCCTTCTGTATCTTTCAAATGGAACACATTCTCGCCTTTTAAAGTTTTATTGCTTTCGATCGACTCGTCTTTTCCAATCGTGTAAAATAACATCTGAGCGCTCAGGCTGTTCATGGCTATTTTATACATAGTAGGCACAAAAACAGCATGTCTCGAAAAATTACTGCTTTCAGTATTTAACCCGGAGGCACACACATATAACTTACCGTTCCCTACAGGATTTACATTGAGGAATGCATCCCCGTTCTGCAGCCTTAAAAGAAACTCTTCCCTGCTGCGTGTCGCCCTGGTAAGTACATAATGACTGCTGACTTTAGGCAGGTCGAGGTTGTTTTCACTAAATGATTTTTTGTCAAACACATCACGGTAGATCTCATGTTCAAGATTGATCTTATCCACTCGGGTGTTGGCTGTATCATGCTTTTCAAAAGCATTGGAAGAACACTGAAGGAGAAATTCCCTGTAAGAATTGAGCTCGGCATCCCCTGCAGGAAAAACAATTACACTCCCGCCATCATTCATAAATCGTTTTAATTCCTGGGCAAGCCCGGTAGAAATGCTTTTTATTTCATTCAGCACGATCAGGTTTGCAGAAGAAAGAGTGGAATAGTCCAATCTGTCAACGGGTTGGTTCTTGTTGATAAACAAAGAATCTGATCCGAAAAGCTTATTCAGATACTGGCTCTCCGATTCAATGCCCGGAGGATTGATGCTGAGAATGGAAATGGTTTTCGCGACTTCGAAACTAAAATAGAATTTATCATCGAATGTGACCGGGTAATCGCTTAACTCTATCCGGCAATGCTGGATCCCGGCCTCTTTGGATGCAAAGGAAAGAACCACTCCCGTTTCACCGTTCTTTTCAGCATTAAAGCTGGCTGGTGTTTTCTGGACATTATTGATGAAAAGTTTAATGGAGTTGTTTTCCAGTTCTTTATCCGAAGCATTCCGGATCCTTACATGAAGCCGCTCTACCTGGTTGAACTGCCTCACTGGTGTTTCAAACCAACAGGTATCGATGTAAACATTATTCTTTTCACCGGCTTCCACAGGTATCAGGCCAACAGATATGGAAGTGTCATTCTTTACCGTTTCAAACCCGGCAGCGCTTTTCTGGAAATCAGATAATATATACAAGGTTTTGCTTTTCGCCTTGCTTTGCTGAAGGATATCAAAAGCACGCGAAGTGACCTCGGAGATGCTTTTGGAAGACGGGGAGATCTTTACTTCATCCAGCAATTCGGCAAATTCTTCTTTATTCACTAAACGCTGGTGGCGTCCTTCAAAATCATTTGTCAGAAGCTGGAAGCGGTCAGAAGGCTTGAACGCCCCGATGATCTCCAGCGCTTTTTTCCTGGCTTCGTCCAGTAAGGTCCCGTTCTTATTTACAGCATCCATGCTGAAAGAATTATCTATAAAGATGCTTATGGCTTTATCTCCCTGTATTATCTTGCTGTTCTCAACAGGTATAAAAGGCTGTGCAAATGCAAGCACAAGAAAAGTTACGAAGAGGATGCGCGCAGCAAGTACCAGCAGATGCTTTAACTTCGATTTAGCCTGGGTTTCCTGCTTTACTTCTTTCAGGAACCTGACATTACTGAAATAAACAGTCTTGAATTTCCTGAAGTTAAATAAATGAATAATGATGGGAATGGCAATTGCCGCAAGTGCAAATAAAAATGCCGGGTAGGTAAAGCTCATCAAAGGACAAATATAACGATTTTGCTTATCAGCCGGTATATAATTTTTAAAAGAGTCAGATTGTATATAGTATGGCAGGTTATCACGAGGAGCGAAGGCCAGAAGTATGTATTGTTAATTAATTCATGATTCCGAATGAACGGATAAAATCGGGAAATGATAGAGCCCAAGTTTTAGAATTTCTCGAAAACACCCAGTCCGAATAAAGCGATATCATATTTAACAGGGTCTTCCGGATCCATTTTTCTCAAAGCAGCGGTTAATTCTTCTACTGCTTTCCAGTCATTTTGTGTCCTTTTTAATAAACCCAGTTTCCTCGCAACATTCCCTGAGTGTACATCAAGCGGGCACATCAGGTTTGAAGGAGATAATTTCCATAAGCCGAAATCAACCTTCTTGTTGTCTTTCCTGCACATCCAGCGTAGATACATGCACAGGCGCTTTGCCGAGGAATTGGCAGATGGGTCGGAAACATGCTTTCTTACCCGTTCAGGTCCGGGCAATGAGAAGAAGATATCCCGGAAATTGCCTATTGAATGAATAAGCATACCGGAACTTTCGTCTGCCCGGAAAGCGCTTTCAAGGCCATTATGATTGGTGTAGATATTCTTCAGGGAACGGATAAAGTAAACTGCATCGGTACCGTTAAAAGTCCGGTGTACAAATCCTTCAAGTTTTTTCAGGTCCTTTTCACTTGAATGGCGGACAAATTCATACGGACTTTCGTCCATGATGTTCATCAGCCTGTTCGCGTTGTTAATAATGGTAACACGCTGTCCCCATGCGATTGTAGCAGCAAGGAATCCTGAGATTTCAATGTCTTCTTTCTTCGTAAAGCGATGAGGGATGGAAATAGGGTCGCTTTCAATAAAGAAGGGACGATTGTATTTCGCGACCTTTTCATCAAGAAACTCTTTTACCTCATGCTTTGAAAGCTTCATGGTGACCCCGTTTAATCATTCTCTATCCTGGCAACCAGCTTTTTCAGGACTTCGTCTATCTTTTTGAAGTAGCGGTATCTCTGCTTTTCGGCAACCCCGCTGATCAGGTTGGATTTCCGGATCAGGTTTTTCAGCCAGAGGTCGGTCTCATTACAAAAATTAACATTGGTGGTAAGCATTACATTAAATGTATGATAAGAAATGTAGGTGCCTTTTAAGTTACCCATAACAGACAGGACACAATTGTTTCCAATCATTACATCACTGTGGTAAAGGGCGTAATTATTTTCTGTGCTGGCCGGTTTATTATTAAGATCAAGCTTTACATTCATTTCTGCCTGTTTGCTTATCCTCGCAAACATCAGGTTAACTTCCTCGCATACTTTTAGTGCATCAGCCTTGCTTTTAAAAGCCCCTGAATCCCAATAAAATTCTATTTGTTTGAGGGTGCTGTTCACCGTATCATCTGACCAGATCTCAACGGAATTGATCCTCGAATACCGATCGTAAATATCAGCAGCCAGCTGCATAAGGTCGGCATCCACATAAGCCGTTTCGAATTTATTATCCTCAAAGCCTTTTGCATTAAGGATGGAACGGTTCCAGTAAAAGATCTTGAATGCAGTAAGGTATGGATGGGCAAAATGCTGAAACACCGGAATATCTTCTGCGGCAAATATAATCTGCCTTTGATTCTCCGGAAATTTCATTACCTGGTCCAGGTCGTTCTTTATTCCCTCGAGGTATTCCCGGAAAGTATTGACATGACTGCTTAGCTGGTGGTATGTAAAGCTTACAAAACTGTCATTCCCACTGTTTATAAAGGAATCGAAAGAGATCCTGAAATGTTTGCAGATCAGGGCTATTTCTTCAATACTTAGCTGGGTTTCACCGCGCATTCTTCGATACGCACTGTCATTGCTTACGTCTAACAGGTCAGCGAGTTCATCCACCAGCGACATATTAGCCGGCAATGCATTCTTGATGCGCTGCATAAGAACGGTTTGAGCAGTTTCCTGAAGTTTTTTTGCCATGATTTTTTCGTGTTAAATAAGTATATCCCCCGGAATCTATTGCAATTTATAATAATTCCCTTTACTGATTTGCAAAAAATGCAAATATTATAAAGAACAGAAGATGACAGGATTGGTTGTTGCGGCTTTTACTTAAACACACCAGGTAGCACGCGAACCTCCGTTTCTGCCAGCTGTCCCTTGTATATAGTTTTGTCCCGGAATTATTAATCAATCACCAATGAAAAAGACCATACTCATACATGTCATCATTCTAACGGCAAACATCCTGAAAGCCCAGGGCCCGAAATGTATGCCCGCACAGGACAAATTTCACAACCGAACCCTTGACCTAAGGAAAGCAGTGCAATCCTTTAAAGAGAAAAGTCATGGCACCGGGTTGTTTCATGGGAATATGTTTCGTCCAAAGTTTTCTCTGGATATACTGGCCGGCTCTGGCATTCATCTCATGAATACACCGGAAATCGGCCCCATCCCCGCTATCTCTGTGGGCGCAAGGTTTAAAGCAGGACTTGTAATTACAATATAACAATCTAACCCTTAAATAATCATATCATGAACACTCAGATAATCACACTTTCTAAAAACACCACTATACTCAAATGCTGTATTGTGGCTTTAATCATTGCCAGCCTTATCAGCTTAAGCGGAAAGGTCACGCTCCAGGAATTCATTTCAAATATTATGGAATGGGAATCAATGTAATTAAAAAATGAACTTTATAACACAGCACATGAACAAGGCAACAGGAAAATGGATAACCGGCTCTCAAAGAGAAAAGATATCCGTGGAAAATCTTTTGTTATTTCTAAATCTATCTCATAATTCGTCTAGATCCTATAATTCTCTTTTCGCTCCGAAAAGATGGTTCCTTATAAGCATATTGCTTTTGCTTTTTACAGGTATGCAGTCACAGGAAGGAGCATTGGCAAAAAGTACGGGAAGAATAAGTGTGACGGTATTAAATATCGACACAAGAGGACTGGGAATTGATCCCGTTCAAATGGGCAACATGGTAAGGATCGAACTTGAAAAACTGGATACATTTGAAGTGATGGATCGCTATGATGTTGCTTATGTGGTCGAAAAAAATAAGCTGGAGATCGGCAATTGCTATGGAAAGATCTGTCTTGTTGAGGTTGGTCAAACAATAAATTCGGATAAGATGTTCACGGGAAGTGTGGAAACCATAGGAGAAACTATCGTAGTTACCTTCAGGATTATTGATGTGAAGGCTGGCAGGATCGAAAAGACACAAGTTACAGAATATCTCAACCTTCCCAAGGAGCTGCAATCCATGGTTAAAGTTTCTATACGGCAGCTTTTTGACCAGCCTGTGGAACAACCGCTTTTAACTTACCTGACAAAGAAGAACAATTTTGAAAGTTCAACAAATAATGATGATAAGCCAAGTGTGAATCTTTCAGGTCCGCGAAGCGGAGTTACTTATTTTACAGGTGAGGCAGGAAGCCTTCTGCAGAAACCAAGGAACCAGGGAGGCTTCGGTTCCTATCCTGTGATGTTCCAGTTTGGGTATCAGTTTGAGGTGCAATATCTCAATGAAGGGAATTACCAGGCATTGTTTGAATTTCTTCCTACTGTCTCAGGCTTTAACCAGAATGTTTTTATTCCGAGTCTTACTGTAATGAATGGCTTCAGGAATAATAAATACGGATGGGAAATAGCATTCGGCCCAACGTTCGGCCTGATAACCAAGGCTGATGGTTATTATGATAAATGAGAATAACTGGCATCTTGAGAAAGAATGGACAGACTCTGCTGTTGTAAATCCATACCGGCTTGAAAAGCGGCTGGACAGCAGGGGATCGTATGAATTAAATGCCGGTTTTATTGTGGCTGTCGGACGAACCTTCAAATCAGGGAAGCTGAACATTCCTGTGAACATGTATGTTATTCCCAGCAAAGAAGGGATAAGGATGGGTGCCTCCTTCGGGTTTAATGCAAAGAGGCGCTAAGAGCAGTTGTGTTAGTGCGGTAATGTTTGCTTTCAAGGCATTGCCGCACTACTATCGTTTAGCTACTGAATCTTCCTCAGATCAAGTGTTCTCAGCTTCGGGGCAAGCCTGGCTGTTATGCCCACGATCGCTATGGTCATGATCCCTCCGAACACCACAGAAGGCATTAAACCCATGGCCCTTGCTGCAATGCCTGATTCGAAGCTTCCAATCTCATTGGAAGAGCCTATAAAGATGCTGTTCACGGCCGAAACTCTGCCGCGCATATTATCAGGGGTTGATAACTGGAGAATGGTATGGCGGATCACTACACTGACATTATCAAATGCACCGGTAAGAAACAAAAAGAATAAAGACCAGTAATAATTTGTTGAGATCCCGAACAGGATGGTGGCGAGCCCGAACGCGGCAATGGAAATAAATAAATTCCTTCCGGCATTTTTAGTCAGTGGCTTATAGGCAAGAATCAGTGCCATTAATACAGCACCTGCAGCAGGGGCCGCCCGAAGGAAGCCTAGTTCTGCCGCGCCTACATGAAGGATCGCATCCGCATAGGCCGGGAGCATTCCTACCGCACCTCCAAAAAGCACTGCAAACAGGTCCAGGGAAAGAGCGCCAAGGATCAATTGATTGCTAAAAACAAATTTAATCCCGGCTGATAAGCTTTCCTTCAGGCTTTCTTTTCGCTCTTTTGCGGGCAAAGGCTTGGAGCGTATAAAAAAGAAGGAGATGATCGCAGTAATGATCATTGCTATGTTAACCTGGTAGGCTGCGACAAAGCTTACTGCACAGATAAAGCCAGCCATTGCCGGTCCAACAATGGAGGCAACATGCCAGGCCGTGCTGTTCCATGTGGCTGAATTTGCATAATATTCCCTTGGGACTATCTGCGCCATGAAAGAGGGAAAAGAGGCGGACAGGAAGCCCCGGATTACACCAATTCCCCCGATAACAATAAAAATAGGATAAGTGCCGTAGGTTTGAACTACGGTAGTTGTTTCCATTGAGAACCAAAGCAGAGCTGAAGTGCAGATGATCAGCAGGGAGGTAAAAATTATAATTATATGCTTCCGGTTGAAGTTATCAGCAACATGGCCGGAAAACAATGAAACTATAATAAAGGGTATAGCTTCTGCAAGTCCCACCATTCCAAGTGCAAGGACATCTTTTGTAAGCTCATAGACCTGCCAGCCTACAATTACGCTTTGCATTTGAATGGCCAGGGTGAGAAAAAATCTTGTATTCAGAAAAAAAAGAAATTCCTTGAACCGTAAAGCTGCAAATGGATCATGTTTGATTGGAGGTGCCATCCGCGCAAATTTAACACTTAATAGTTCAATAAAGCCGGGGTATGCTATTCAGATAATTAGTTTATTTTTGAACAACCCACAATTCACAATCATGAAAAAAGCATTCTTCCTGATCACTGCTGTTTTGCTTTCCGGAAATATTATTGCGCAGGCAGTTGATCATTCTACGGTCCCAGAAAACGTTATTAGCGCCCTGAACAAAGCATACCTGAATCCTCCGCAGGTAAAATGGGAAATGGATTACGACAATTATATCGGCAAATTTGAAAGGGATAAAGTTGAAGTAGCGGTAACGTATAATAAAGATGCGGTTTGGTTAATGACTGAAATTCCGGTTTCCCATAAATCTCTTCCGGCAGCTGTTAAATCCTGTCTTACTAAACAGTTTGACATCTATAAAGAAAACGACATAGAACGCGTTGACAAACCCGCTGGCGTATGCTATCAGATCGATCTGGAATATAACCAGAAAACTTACGAGGTGCTTATTTCGGAAAGTGGAGAGCTGGTAAAGAGGGAAGAAGTAAAGGAATACAAAAAAGAATAGATCACAGGCTTTTCAGGAAATTAACCAGGTCTTTCTTATCCCTATTGTTCATTTTCCACTTTACACGTGTTATAGCCCGCGAGCCATCGCTTTTCAGTTCATGGTCAAGGAAGCGAAAAATGAGGCTATCGTTGTAGGGTATATCCCTTAAGGAAGGGTCGGAGAGATCTTTGTACCTGATGGATTCTTTACGGTTTAAAAAATTACCGCCCGTTCTTCCGTGACAATCCTGGCAACTTTCTGCCAGCTTAAGTTGAGATCCCTTCCTGTCAAGCATCGTTTCCCCTTCCAGGTTCCTGCCTGTCCTGTAAATAAGTTCCCCATTGGAGCGCTCTTCCTTTCCGCATGATAACAACGTGACTGTGATTAAACAAGCCGCGGCTAATTTTTTTCCTGAGGTGCTCATTTTATTTAAAGATCTGGTTCCCTGAACTGGTCCTTCCTGAGACTTGTATTGACCCCTGGTTATACAACAGGCGTTTTTCCTCACGGATCACTACTTTTCCATTGTCCACAGAAAGATCACCGGAAATAGTACTGAGGTCATAGCTCAGGTTATTATCATTTGAAAAATCAATCCTGATGTCTCCTGAAACACATTCCAGGATTGCCTTTTTTAACAGGTCAATGTTTTTTCCGATAATATCCCCTGAGCTTGTCTTTGCAAAAAGCTCACCTTTGCAATCATTCAATTTTAAATCGCCTGAAACGGCATTGCATTCAATGTTCCCGATAACAGCACGGACCACCTGGTTTCCTGAAGAGGAGGTGGCGGATATGTTTCCCTTGATCTCACTGATCTTCAGATCTCCTGCAACAGATTGCGTTACAATGTTGCCTTTCGCTTTTTCAATAAATTGATTCCCTGAACTGGTAACAGCTTTCAGGTTCCCGGTACAATTCACGCTTTTAATATCTCCCGATACCGACTTAAGGTTTATGTTCGACCTTATATTTTGTATACTGATATCTCCAGAGCTAGTGATTATGTTTTGTTCGGGACCTTTTAAACCATTGAGCCGCACATTCCCTGAAACATTCGTTATTCTCAACGCAGTGCCTTCAGGAACCGTAAGATCCATTGTGGCTGCGATCACCAGGCTACCCATCATTACAATGCCCTTTTTTCCGTCACAATCAATCCGGATTCTTAAAACAGAGTCTCTTTTATCTGTAATAACTTTGTAAACCGGAATTTTTGAATGCAAACC
The DNA here is from genome assembly GCA_036386835.1 of Bacteroidia bacterium. Lineage (GTDB taxonomy): Bacteria > Bacteroidota > Bacteroidia > 2-12-FULL-35-15 > 2-12-FULL-35-15 > 2-12-FULL-35-15. The sequence goes on along the minus strand of DASVUX010000022.1, from coordinate 55,427 downwards.
TTTAGCTGTAATGTGAGATTCTTTATGAAAAAGAACAGTGCCGGCAGTATGTGTTTTTACATATACATCAAAAAATTCACCTTCAATCTCCACGGTTTTTATCCCATTGAATAAAGAATCAGCAATATCGCGAAGTGTATCATGAGCTGCGTTTAACACAGGGGACAACGGTGAGATAGCACTGCCCGCAACAGCAGCCGGGATGACCTCCTGTGTAACTTCAGTATTAACGTAATCACTTACAGGCTGTGCCTTTACAACTTCAGCCGGCTCTTTTTGTTCTTTTACTGCCTCTGTAACCTCCATTGTTAATGGAAGGGAAGCCGTTCCTTCAGTTTCAGGCTCTGCCAAATCGTTACCTGTTTTTTCCTGTGAACTAAAAGATGACACGGAAGGGGTTGGCTGTATTAAATAATAACAGGAAGCAGCCCCGATGATTACCGCTGTTATTCCAAGAAAAAGTCCTTTTGTTAATCCTTTTCCCGAAGATCTTACCGCTGGGGAGGAAGGCAGTTGACTGCTGATTTTTCCCCAAAGGTCCGGTGGCTCGTGAACATCTAATTCATTAGTATGTTCTGAAATAAATGTTTTTAATCTATCTTCCATTTTTATTTTCTTTCTTTAAGTACGTACACAGCTTTTTTCGCCCTCTCAGGTACTGTGATTTTGAAGTGCTTTCACTGATGCCCAGCTTCTCAGCTATGGTTTTGTGACTATAATCCTCGAAAAGATAAAGTGTAAGGATCACCCTGTATCCATCAGGGAGCCTGCTTATTGCTTCCCGGAGAGTTTCAGTCTCAAAAGTGAGCCTGTCATCTTCGAATGTTTCTTCTTCCGGAATATCCAGGCCGTCAACCGACAGGAAAATATGCCGTTGCTTTTTCAGTACATCCAGTGATTTGTTAATGACTATCCGTTTAAGCCAGCTGCCGAACGGGCTTTTCCCTTCAAAGCTCCGGATGCCCCGGAAAGCTGCTACGAAACTTTCCTGGAGTACATCCTCGGCTTCATTCCTGTTATTCAGGATCCGCATACTGACATTGAACATCTGCTTCGCATACAGCGTGTACAGCTCTTTAAAAGCCTGCTCGTCTCCCGTTTTGCATTGTTCCACTAAATGGAGATGCACAGTTGTATGTTCTATCGCAGTAATCAATTCTGATACGTTTACTATAAAGACTGCACTTTATTTAAAAGTTGCACGGAATCATAAAAAAAATCCCCGTGAAATGATTCCCGGGGATTTAAAACTAATAATTAGATATTTAGTAGTAAACAAGTCGCCTTACTTCTGCAATGTATTTTGAAAGACGGATTACCTGACGGGTATAACCATATTCGTTATCATACCATACATAACAAACAATATTCTTTTTATCAGGCCCCACGATTGTTGCCTGGCTGTCGAACACAGACGGGCACGGGTTGCCGATCACATCTGTTGATACGAACTCATTGGAATTCATATACTGGATCTGCTCAACAAGCGCACCATTCAGTGCAGCGTCTTTAATGATATTGTTTACATCTTCTTTTGTAACTTCTTTCTCTATGGTCATGCTGAGGATGGCAAGAGAAACGTTCGGTGTCGGTACACGAACCGAATTAGCGGTAAATTTCCCTGACAGTTGCGGCAGCACTTTCTTTAAAGCGCTTTCTGCGCCTGTTTCTGTAATTACCATGTTTAAGGCAGCAGAACGGCCGCGCCTGTATTTTTTGTGATAATTATCCAGCAGGTTCTGGTCGTTTGTATACGAGTGTACCGTCTCAATGTGTCCGCGGACAATCCCAAGCTTGCTGTGAGTAACTTCCAGGATTGGCATGATCGCATTGGTTGTGCAGGAAGCTGCTGAGAAGATGGTTTCTGCTTTAACGTCAACGGTTTTATGATTTACCCCGTGAACGATGTTCGGGATATCTTTCGCTGGAGCGGTAAGAAGAACTTTCGAGATACCCTTCGCTTTCAGGTGGCGGCTTAATTCAGCTTTGTCACGGAATACACCGGTATTGTCAATTAATAATGCATTTTCAATTCCATAAGCGGTATAATCAACATCTTCAGGATTCTTGGCATCGATCATATAAACAGTATGACCGTTTATGATCAGCGCTTTTTTATCAAGATCTTCTATGATTGTCCCCGGGAACTGACCGTGCACTGAATCGGTGCGCAGGAGATCCGCACGTTTGATAATCTCTTCGTTACTATTGCCCCTGGTTACAATAGCTTTTAAACGCAGCTGTTCACCTTTACCTGCCTGGGCAATAAGCTCACGCGCAGCCAAGCGGCCGATGCGCCCAAACCCAAAAAGAACCACATCCTTAGGGGTAATTGTATGTTTGGCACCCACAAATTCCGCAAGCTTGTTCTTTAGAAAGTCAGTAGAGCTCTTAAAATTTGATTGTTCCTGGAGCCATTCAAAAGCTAGTTTCCCTATATCAATTCTTGAAGGGCAAAGTTCCAGCTTATATATTTCATTAGCGATCATCAGTGTCGCTTCCACAGTGATGGTTTTACCAACAACATTCTTTGCATAATGGTGGAGGTTGATTATTTCACTTGCGCTTCGGTCAACAAGCTGGTTCCTGAAAAGGATAAGTTCAATGGATTTTTCATACCATAATTTTCCAATTACATTAATAAGGTCCAATGCTGCTTTTTCGTGTCCGATCCATTCGTTCAGTTCAGCCTCATAAGAGCCTTTTGCTTTACCTTTTGTAGGTTCCATCGTTTCAAGGGTCATATTTAATTGTGTTAAATTATAATTAAGAATAATGAGTTAAATGTAAAAAAAAATAACCGCACAAACAGCTCCTTTGGAATTATGGGGAAGCTATTTATGCGGTTAAGTACATACAATCTGCTGTCTTATTATTATCCTAAATAGGTTTTAAGTAATTTGCTGCGTGAGTTATGGCGCAACCTGCGGATCGCTTTTTCTTTGATCTGGCGGACACGCTCGCGTGTAAGGTCGAATTTTGCACCGATTTCTTCCAGTGTCAATCCATGATTAACACCTATTCCGAAGAATAATTTCACAACATCTCTTTCTCTTTCAGTCAGCGTTGACAAAGAACGTTCGATCTCACGCTGCAGGGATTCATTTAAAAGTCCGTTATCAGCGCGGGGAGAATCGTGATTCACAAGTACATCCAGCAAGCTGTTCTCTTCACCGTTCACGAATGGTGCATCCATGGAAACGTGACGCCCGGATACGCGCATTGTGTCAGCAACTTTATCCTGCGGTAATTCAAGCAGTTCCGATAATTCTTCAGCACTTGGCTCACGCTCAAATTCCTGCTCCAGCTTTGAAAAGGCCTTGTTGATTTTGTTTAATGATCCCACCTGGTTCAAAGGCAAACGCACGATACGGGATTGTTCAGCCAAAGCCTGGAGAATTGACTGACGGATCCACCATACAGCATAAGAGATGAATTTAAACCCGCGGGTTTCATCAAAACGTTTTGCCGCTTTAATAAGACCTAAATTTCCTTCATTGATAAGATCGGGTAAGCTTAAACCCTGGTTCTGGTATTGTTTCGCAACGGAAACAACGAAACGTAAATTCGATTTGGTTAGTTTTTCCAATGCAGCCTGGTCTCCTTCGCGGATCTTCTTGGCTAAAATTACTTCTTCATCTGCATTGATCAATTCCTCACGCCCGATCTCCTGGAGGTATTTATCCAGGGATGCACTTTCACGATTGGTAATTGATTTGGTTATTTTGAGTTGTCTCATTTTTTATTCGAATGTTTTAAATTTGATTATTTATAATCGGATACAAAGATACTTTAAAACGCAGAAGAAGACTAATTATTTCATATAAAAAAACATAAGCAAATTATTGATTTTCAGTAAATTATAATATATTAGACCGAAAACAAAAAAGCCTCTATAAAGAGGCTGTTTTTGTCGATTAACTCAATATTCATTATAACCCAAAGCCATAATATGCTCTCATTCCATTAGGGTATACGCCCTCAATTAAAACCCCGCCTTTTTTTGTCTCAAGCGCAGCTTTTATATCATCCACAGAGCTGATCTTCTTCTTATCCACATTCGTGATAATAAAGCCTTCTTTAATCCCAGCACTAAGAAGCTTGCCTGCACCAAGCTTATTAATTTTCAACCCGTGTTCAATTCCAAGCTTTTTCATATCGTTTGAATTAATGTCTTCAAACGTGGCACCTAACGCAGATACAACCTCTATTTTCGCTTTTTCAACAACGTTGGTATTCCCATTCTTGTTTTTAAGAACCACCGGGATTACCTTCTCCTGGTTGTTCCGTTTTAAAGTGATCATTACTTTATTCCCCGGGCGGAACCTCGAGATCTGCTCCTGCAGTTCAGGGGTATTGTTCACAGCCACATCACCTACTTTTGTGATAACATCGCCTTCTTTTATCCCCGCCTCTTCACCGGAACCTCCCGAAGTCAAACCATTTACATAAACTCCCTTTATCTCATTAATGCTCTTTTCTTTAGCAAGTTTAGCATCGAGGTCTCGGATACTTACACCAATAAACGCCCTCTGAACTTCTCCGAACTCCAAAAGATCGGCCACCACTTTGCGGGCAAGATTCACCGGGATGGCAAAGGAATAACCTGTATAAGAACCTGTGTTTGACGCTATAGCGGAGTTGATCCCGATAAGCTCACCTTTCGTATTCACCAAGGCACCACCGCTGTTTCCCGGATTTACCGCAGCATCTGTCTGGATAAAAGACTCCACCGGATTCAACCCTTTTTCCGGGTCATTATCAAGTATGTTAATATTTCTTCCTTTGGCGCTGACAATACCAGCTGTAACGGTTGAAGTCAGATTGAAAGGATTTCCCACGGCAAGGACCCATTCTCCAACTTTTACATTATCCGAATTTCCATAACCCATAAATGGAAGTCCTGTTTCCTTGATCTTGATCAAAGCAAGATCGGAAGACGGATCCTTGCCGATCAGGTCAGCTGTATAAGTTCTTTTGTCATTCAGGGTGATCTCGATCTTTTCAGCACCATCAATTACGTGATTGTTGGTCACAATATATCCATCCTGTGAAACGATCACTCCGGAACCGGTTGACATTGGAGCTTCCTGCCGCTGAGGCGCCCGCTGCCCAAAGAAATCCCGGAAAGGGTCGTACATATAAATATTCTGATTGGTTTGAAGAGGATAGGTGGTTTTAACATTCACAACCGCATGAACAGTCTGTTCGGCAGCCGCAGTAAAATCAATAGAAGATTCAGGCCCGGCAGGAATGTTCACATACTTTACCGGTGGCTGATATCCAAGCATTGAAGCCTGGGTTGAAGGGTTTTCGTGCAGTAGATGGCTTATCCCAAGTGAAGTTACCCCACCTATGGCTGCAATCGTAAATACACTTAAAATCTTTTTCATATCTCAGATTCGTTTAAATTTTACAATAAGTTTAAGGATGCTTTCAAAACACAAAAGCTGTTCCCATTATTGCCGGTGCAACTATTTTTAACAATAATTAACAGCGGTTTTAAAAGGTTGTTTACCTTTACAATCTGTTATTTCAACCGTCTAAATGTACAATGATTTAAATGAGCAGTTTTAAGGAAAAAGCGCAGATTTTCATTACCGGGCTTTCCATCGGCCTACTGGTGGCAGGAGCTTTTTTTATATTAAAACTTGATGATTATTTCAAGGAGCTGAACTTATACAAAAAAATGGCTGTGAACTTCAGTATTCCTGCCGCAGAAAAGCCTGTGGAAAAAGAAGCAAATGTTATCCTCCCTTCAAAAACAAAAGAAAAATCAGAAAAGACAGGATCTTTACCTAAGGTCGATACCACCTCCGTTACAACGGAAACACCGGGAACATCTCCCGATACACTTGTTAACAAAAGTGATTCTGCTTATGCTGCCATAGCGACAGATGATGTCATTGTTGTCAGGAAAGATGAGCTGACAGGAACAAAAACAGTAGAGGTGTATACTATGGAACCATCCGCCACTAAGGTTTCCGCGAAGGATTCCCTCCTGCAGAAGGTGAGCGGTATCAGGGACGACAAATTTTCCGGAAAGCAGATGTTTAATGTGGAGTTGTGGTCTTCCCCGTTGAATTACAAGGGGTATAAAATGAGTAAATACAAGATTGTATTATATGGCTTATCTTCGGCAGAAAGCCTGAAACTTTACAAACTTGAGGATATAATTTACATGAAGAATGCCGGCCTGATCTATCGCCTCGATGCTACAGGGGATTTTAAGCCGTATGAACGAGTGACCGATGAGCAAATCATCTCAAAACTAAAATAAATGCATATCAGGTTTTCAAAGTACCAGGGTACAGGCAATGATTTCATTATCATAGATAACCGGGAGATGAAATTCGACAGGAAGAACCATGAACTTGTCGCCAAACTCTGTCACCGCAGGTTCGGAATCGGAGCGGATGGCCTGATGCTTTTGCAGGCTGTCCAGGGATTTGACTTTGAAATGGTCTATTACAATTCTGATGGCCGTGAGAGCAGCATGTGCGGGAATGGCGGCAGGTGCATTGTTGAATTCGCACGATCCCTTGGCCTTGTGAAGGAAAAGGCTTTATTCCTGGCTACAGATGGTGAGCATGAAGCTTTGATCGGCCAGGGGCATATCAGTCTTAAAATGAACAACGTCAGTAAAATTGAGCAGGGAGCATCCTATGCTTTTCTTAATACGGGTTCTCCACACTATGTAACTTTTGTGAATGACGTGGAGAATTATAATGTTTATGAGCAGGGGAAAGATATCAGGTATAATGACCGCTTTAGGGCGGAAGGCACAAACGTTAATTTTGTTGAGAAAAAATACAATGAATTATTTGTAAGAACGTATGAACGAGGGGTGGAGGGAGAGACGTACTCCTGCGGGACAGGTGTAACAGCTGCCGCCCTGGTAGCCTCTTTAAAGAACGTTGCTACAGCAGATAATTACTGTGATATCAAAACCCTTGGAGGTAAGCTGAAAGTCATCTTTAATAAGCACAGAGATAATTCATTTACGGATATCTGGCTGGAAGGTCCCGCCACTTTAGTGTTTACCGGGGAAGTGAATATCAGTTAGCCATGCAGATCAGTGCACCATACCAGATAAACGCCCACCAGGCTCTCCAGGACCACATCCTGCAGAAAGATGTATTCATAGTTATACAGCATGCGTCCCGGATCCCTCCGCACATTGGGTTAATAGCCGGTAAACAATATCATTCGTTAACGATTAAAGGACATGAAATTGAAATGTCCCTGGAATTACTTCTAAAGAACATCAGGATCCGGAAGATCCCTACTTTTTTTATTTTAATAAAAAAACATCCTGTTTTCAGCAATGATTATCTGAAAGAACATTTTATCCAGGACATCAGGCAGTTTAAGAAAGTGGAAGAGGGCGGGGCCACTTGCCTGAGTCCTCTCCGGAATTTCTTCAGGGAAGCTTATGACCTGGATGTAACTGATGTAAATTTTATATTCGAATTATTGCCGAAACTGGAACAGGCAACCCTTATAGAAAGTGTTTATTCCATTGGGATTGAAAGCCCGCATTTTTCCCTTCCTGTTTACAGTCATAATGATATTGATGTGAATATTGTGTCTGCCTTGCGGGAGGCCAGCTTAATAAGAAAACATTCAACCGGGAACCTATGAGACTTAAAGGCAAACATATTTTGCTGCGTGCACTTGAACCTGAAGACATCGATCTTCTTTATGCCTGGGAAAATGATACGAAAAACTGGAATGTAAGCAACACCCAAACTCCATTTTCAAGATTTCTCCTCGAACAGTATATTACTACTTCACATGTGGATATTTACAGCGCCAAGCAACTCAGGCTGATGATCTGCAAATTGGAAGGCACAGCAGTGGGCAGCATTGATCTTTTTGACTTTGATCCCAACCATCTTCGTGCAGGTATCGGAATACTTATTGCAGAAAAAACCGACCGCAGGAAAGGTTACGCATCTGAAGCGCTGGACCTGCTGGTCCGCTACAGCTTTGAACTCCTGAATCTCCACCAGTTGTATTGTAATATCACGACTGATAATGAATCAAGCATCCTGCTTTTTCAAAAGCATGGCTTCCAGATCACGGGAATAAAAAAGCAATGGATCCGCAACGGTAATGAATATAAAGATGAATTGCTGCTTCAACTAATCAGATAAGATGAAGAGCTTTTTCCGCAGGACTGTTATTTGCATTTTCTTTTCGGCAATTATCCTGCTGATGATGTATTGCGGTAATTCGGAAAAACCTGAAGAGCAGGAAGTTCCAGCAGTTGCGAATGTTTATCTCAATCATCATGATTCAGCTAAATACGTGGGGATGGGACAATGCAGGCTTTGCCACCAGTCAATCTATGATTCCTTTATCGAAACGGGGATGGGGAAAAGCTTTGATGAGGCAAGTAAGCAAAAGAGCTCCGCTAAATTCAGCAAGCACACTGTTATCTACGATAAGTATTCTGACTTTTATTACCATCCTTTCTGGGAAAATGACAGTATGAAGATTCTTGAATTCCGGCTCTCCGGAAAAGATACCGTTTATAAGCGTGTTGAAAGGGTTGATTATATTATTGGTTCAGGCCAGCATACGAATTCTCACATTCAGGGTGTTAACGGTTACCTGAACCAAATGCCGTTGACATATTATACGCAGAAAGGTAAATGGGACCTTCCTCCCGGATTTGAAGGCGGGTTCAATACCCGTTTCTCAAGAAAGATTGGGTTGGAATGCATGAGCTGTCACAATAGCCTTCCCGGTTTTGAAAAAGGCTCTGAGAATAAATTTACAAGTGTGCCCGAAGGTGTCAGCTGTGAACGCTGTCATGGCCCGGGAAGCATCCATGTCGGGCAGAGAAGTTCCGGTTCAAAAGTAGATACGGCCAAATATATTGATTACTCAATCGTAAATCCAGGAAAACTAAGCATTGACCTGCAGTTCGATGTTTGCCAGCGCTGTCACCTGCAGGGAAATACCGTTCTGAAAGAAGGGAAATCATTCTTTGATTTTAAACCCGGGATGAAGCTGTCTGATCACATGACAGTTTTCCTTCCGCGATACAAAGGCGCGGATGACCAGTTTATAATGGCTTCCCATGCCGACCGCCTGAAGCAAAGCCCATGCTTTATAAAGTCCCTCGAAAAAGCAGATAACAAATCACTCCGCCCGTACAAAAATGCCCTCACGTGCGTAACTTGTCATGATCCTCATGTAAGCGTAAAAGTTACCGGTAAAGAAGTGTTTAATAATGCATGCCGTAACTGCCACAATACAAACGAAAAAGGTTTCTGCACGGAAAAGAAGGAAGTACGGAATAAAGTACAGGACAACTGTGTTTCCTGCCATATGCCGCGTTCAGGCTCAATAGATATCCCGCATGTAACTGTACATGATCATTTTATCCGAAAACCGATCAGAAAAAAAGAGATGGAACAGATTAAACAATTTATCGGACTATTTGCTGTTAATGAAAAACAGCCTTCCGATCTCGTTAAAGCCAAGGCATATATTCAGCAATATGAAAAATTTGAGTATAACATTATCTTTCTCGATTCCGCACAGTCCTTACTGAACGACAAAGCCAGAGGCGACAGGAAGGAGAATTTTGCTCTTACAGTTCATTTATGGTTCATCAAAAAGGATTTTGCAAAAGTATTGTCATGTCTTAATGATGTGGGAGAGAATTATGTGCGTGAAGCTTTTACGGTGAAAAGCTGGGACAATGCGGATGCATGGACACTTTACAGGATTGGTGAAGCGTTTTATAATAAGGGTGACATTGAAAAAGCAGCCCTTTATTACAGGAAAGCTGTAGACCTTGCTCCGTATAATCCTGAATTCAGCAACAAATGGGCTGCTTCGCTCATTGCCCAAAACAAAATCCCTGAAGCGCTCAGGATATTATCGGGGATCACGAAGGAGAATCCTAAGTATGTACCTGCCTTGAACAATTCAGGGTATGCGTACTTAATCGCCGGGGATGCTGTTAAGGCCGAAAACCTATACAATGCGGCATTAAAGCTGGACCCGGATTATGAGCCCTTGCTGTTGAATATAACAGGTTTAAAGATCTACCAGGAAAAATACCCGGAAGCAACAGAAATATTAAAGCGCGTATTGAAGAAGAACCCAGGGAATGAACAGGCCAAGAATGTTTTAATGCAATTAAAATCTCTAAAATAAAACCGGATCGGGCATTCATAATTATCGGACATGGCGAAAAAAAAATCATCATCATTATTTAAAAAGATCGTACTGGCAATAATCGCAGTTATAATAATTGCCGGTGGTATTGGCGCATACTGGGCTTACAGTAATTTATACCAGTCGAATGTAAACCTGGGGGATAAGAAATCAACGATCATTTATATACCTACCGGATCTACATTTGAAGATGTAATAAGAATCCTTGGTGATAATAACCTGTTAAAGAGCAGGAGCTCATTTGAATTCCTTGCCGGAAAAAAAAAGTACAGGGATGCTGTTAAGCCCGGAAAATACCGGATCCTTGCGAAGATGAGCAATAATGAACTGATCAATCTTTTACGTGCGGGGATCCAGGAACCTGTGGAGATCAACTTCAACGGACTTCATACCTTAGATCAGCTGATGCTTAGGGTTGGAAGAAGAATAGAGGCGGATTCTTCACAGCTGTTACATGCAGCACACGATAATTCATTTCTTTCCCGGTACGGTTTTGATGAAGTAACGGTTCAGGCAATGTTCATTCCGGATACGTATGAATTTTACTGGAATACATCGGTAGAAGAATTTTTTGACCGCATGGCAAGGGAGTATAAAGCTTTCTGGACAGAGGAAAGGAAAAAGAAAGCTAAAAATGCCGGGTTTACCCAGACTGAGATATCCATCCTTGCCTCAATTGTACAATCAGAGCAATGCTGTGATAATGAAGAAAAGAAGACCATTGCGGGTTTGTATATAAACAGGCTAAGGAATGATATGGCGCTTCAATCGGACCCAACTGTTATTTTTGCAATTGGCGATTTCAGCATTCAGCGCGTTTCAACAGCCCAAACGAGGGTGAAATCACCTTATAATACATATATGAATAAAGGGTTGCCGCCTGGCCCGATCGCCTTTGTACAGAAATCATCGCTCGATGCAGTACTCAATTTCGAGAACAATGACTATATCTATATGTGTGCAAAAGAGGATCTTTCAGGCAGGCATTATTTCGCGAAGACTTATGACCAGCATTGCGTGTATGCTAAAAAATACCGTGATGCTTTAGATGCCCGGAATATTCACTGAGCCTGGTATTGTTCCTGAAGGCTGCTGCATCTCTAAAGTATAAACATGCTTTTGCAGTTCTTTTTCAAATAGAACAATCCTGTTTATCATGATCAGGGTGATTACTTTAACAATGATCAGGAAAACATTCGACAGCATCAATGCGACAGTAAGTGAGATAAGACCGTCTATTGAGTTTTGATCACCCATGCCAAGCACAACATATGACGAAATTATGCTGATAAGATATAGAACCCACCAGGCCCCGACAAGATAAGCCCTGTGAATAGCATGTTTTTGATCCTCAGTCATGACATATTCCTGGGTTTTTTCCCAGATCTCCTTAACAATCGAATAAGGTTTATATAAGCTGATGACAGGTACAAACCAAAATCCTACCGCCCAGCCCGGGGAACAATCCATTTTGTCGGGATGTAATTTATACAGGTTATCATAGGCACGATAGATCCACATGAGGAAAAGGACAGAAGATCCCAGCAGCAAAACAAGGTTTACCCGGTGAATGATCTGTTGACGCTGGTCATTGGCAGCAGCAGCTTCCGGCTGGATGCCTGCGCCTTCTTTCCAACTCAGTAAAAGCTCGTATTGCAGGTAATAAGAATAAAAAGAAATAATAGAAATAGCTACCAGTAAATAAAAGATAATGCGTGCAGCGTTGGCCCGCTTCAAATTGCTTTTCAATAAAATCATTTAGGAATACCTGGTTTAATTAGTGGAATGCAAACCTAAGGGATTTTTTTAAAAAGAGTATATTTGCAGCCTAAATATTCAATATGACAAAGATAAAATTCGGAACAGACGGATGGAGAGCCATCATTGCTAAAGACTTCACAGTTGAGAACGTTGCACGTGTAACTGTAGCGACCGCAGAGTGGGTGAAAAAGAACTTTGAAAAGCCAAGTGTAGTTGTGGGGCATGATTGCCGTTTTGCTGGTGAGCTGTTTGCTGAAACAACAGCTAAAGTTCTTGCAAATGCAGGTATCAAAGTATTTCTCGCAAAGGATTTCGTTTCTACGCCAATGATCTCTCTCGGGGCAAAGCGGTTAAACACATCTTTAGGTGTGATTATTACCGCATCCCATAATCCTCCTTCCTACAACGGATATAAATTAAAAGGTCATTTTGGCGGCCCTTTGCTTCCTGCGGATATTCAGAAAATTGAGGATGTTATCCCTGAAAAAAGCAATGTGGATACTGAAGCACTTTCACTAAGTGAATTTGTTAAAAAGGGAATGATCGAATATGTAGATCTTGAAACGATGTATGTTGATCACGTGGAGAAGAATTTTGACATGGATGCTATACGGAATACCAACATGAGTTTTGCTTATGATGCGATGTTTGGCGCAGGCCAGAATGTTATGCGCAGGTTATTACCGGATATCACCTTCATGCATTGCGAGCATAATCCCGGATTTGAAGGACAGGCCCCGGAACCGATCCACAAAAACTTGCAGCCATTTTCATCCCTGATCATAGAAAGCGGTGATATCGACTGTGGCCTTGCTACTGACGGAGATGCTGACAGGATTGGGCTTTACAACGGAAAAGGAGAGTTCGTTGATTCTCATCATATCATCCTTTTACTGATCAATTACCTGGTCACCCAGAAAAAATTTACCGGCAAAGTTGTCAACGCATTTTCAGTTACGCCCCGCGTTAAGAAAATGTGTGAGCATTACGGGCTCGAATACCAGGTTGTACAGATCGGCTTTAAGCACATTGCCGGGATCATGATCTCGGAAGATGTGTTGCTGGGCGGAGAAGAGAGCGGAGGGATCGCCATAAAAGGGCATATCCCTGAGCGTGACGGTATCTGGATGGGGTTAACTATCTGGGAGTATATGGTGAAATCAGGAAAAACGCTGGATCAGTTAATTGCAGAAGTTTACAAGATCGTTGGAGAATTCAAGTTTGAACGCAGTGACATGCACCTGAAAGAAGATGTGAAGAATGCCATTGTAGAGAATTGCAAGAACAACAAATACACGGCTTTCGGATCCTATAAAATCGACCGTATAGAAACCATTGATGGGTGGAAGTACTTTTTTGAGAATGGTGACTGGCTGATGATTCGTGCTTCAGGTACAGAACCAGTTCTTAGAAATTATGCCGAATCGGAAACTACTGAAAAGGCTTTCGCTATTTTAAAAGCTGCTGAGAAGGAATTGTTAGGCTAGTCTTTTACCGCGAAGGGTAACATAAATCAAAGAACCACTAAGATGCTTAGTGGTTCTTTATTTTTTGTGAGTATAATTATCGCACTTCTCGACTGCGCTCGAAATGACAAGTTATGAATCGTGCCTCCTGGTTCTTTTTTTGGCATTCTTTCCCTTAAGTTTTTCACGCTGAGCGGGGCCTCCAAGATTTACTTTCTGGTTCTTAAGACTCTTCTCATGGAATGCAGGTCCGCGTTCCGCCTTCTCTTTTTGTGCCTTAAGGTAAGCCTTATCGAATTTTGGTTTGCTTTCCTCTTCCTCAATAAGCATTGAAGTTACTTTAACGTCCGAAGGCAGGGATTGATATTCCATTCCTTTGTTCATCATAGTTTCAATAATATCCTGGAGTTCCTGTTCCTGCTCATTAGCGAAAGAGATGGCAATACCATCCTTATTCGCACGGCCGGTACGCCCGATCCTGTGGATATAATCTTCCGGAACTTCCGGCATCTCGAAATTTATAACATGACTTACATCCGAGATATCGAGACCGCGTGCGGCAACATCAGAGGCGATCAGCACCCGGATCTTTCCTTCCTTGAATTCCTTTAAAATCCGAATCCTGTGTGCCTGTGATTTTGCTGAGTGAATGATACCGAATGTGTTCGGGATCCTGGAGCTGAGCTGTTCCAGTAAACGGTCTGCGATTTTTATAGTATTCGTAAACACGAGGACTTTATTAAGTTCAGCATCATTTAAAATAAGGTGTTCAAGCAAATTCGCCTTCGTATAGAAATTAGGAACATGATATACTTTCTGAACGATCTTATCCAGGGGCGTACCATGCGCTGCAATTTCGATCTTCAAGGGATCATTAAAATATTTAACGAGAAGCTTTTCGATCTCCTCATTCATTGTGGCTGAAAATAAAATATTCTGGCGCTTTACAGGTAAAGTTTCGAGGAAGGTATTCAGCTGCTGCTGGAAACCAAGTCCTAACAACTGGTCCACTTCATCAAGCACTAACTTCTGGATGGATTTCAGACGAAGAATCCCCGTGAGTACAATGTCCACAAGTCTACCCGGGGTTGCTACAAGGATGTCGATCCCGTCATACACCAGCTGCTTCTGCGTGGTAATATTCGTTCCGCCATAAATCCCTTCATATCTGATGCTTGAATAGGCTGTAAGCTTTTTTATTTCGGCTACTATCTGTAAAACCAATTCCCTGGTAGGTACTACAATAAGTACACGCGGATGCTTTTGTTCTGAATAAGTGAGCTGACGTAATATGGGGAGAAGATAAGCAAAAGTCTTTCCAGTACCTGTCTGCGCGATGCCGACAACATCCCTGCCCGACATGATCACCGGGAATGCTTTTTCCTGGATCGGGGTGGGTTGTATATATTGCAGGTCATCAAGGGCATTCCTTAAGGGCCTGTTAAGATTCAGTTCTTCGAAAGTCATCAGCTTTATAAATTAAAGCGCAAAGATAGCTGAAATATTCCGTCTTTTCCTGCCCGGACAGTATCATGCCTGATATCGACCTAATAAAACCTCCTGTCGAATTTCCCGATGTTTTGATTTTAACTACTGTAATTTTGATCCATAACTCTTTATTATGAAAAAGACAATCTTAATAAGTATGTTGTTTGCGATAGCATCAACTACTCTTAACTCCTGTAAAAAGGAATATTTTTGCGATTGTAAAAAGGTGTATAGCGGAAGTTCCGGGACCACCACTTCGGATGATGGCGTTTATACATTTACAGATAGCCGAACCAGGGCCGAAAGCAGGTGTAACCAGGAAGAAAAGACCGGTACGGATCTTTTGGGAGGCAATTACTCCCGGGAATGCGAGATCAGGTAGTACTTTGCAGAAAGGCGGTGTCCATCATATAATCGCCAGGCTTTGAAGGATTGATAATAACGTTTATCTGCTTTAGGGATTTAAGAGCAGGAGCAGGGTCTTCCCACAGCTCTTTGCTTTTAAACATATAAGTTTCAGATGTGATGTTATCCTTCCATTCACAATGGATCACATAATAACTGCGTTGGTCTTCTCCAGCTCCTTTGTGTTCTTTTATGGAAATCACCTCGGCTTTAACAGTCGTGCCGTTCTCCATCAGCCATTTTTCCTTTTCAGCTTTCTTTTTTGCACGAACAGACCAAATGATGGCAATAAGAATATCAGTCAGTCCCATTATTACGAAAACAGAAGGAAGCATAAACCTTCCTGTATTTTCAGGATCTTCCGAGTTTGCAATGACTCCCATAATTATTCCAATTACAAGGAAAAGGACCCCTGCACCTAGAATAAGAAACCTGACACGGTTTTGCTGTTTTTGCATTTTAAATAATGTTCTTTTTTATTTTTACGGCAATCTCCTCTAATTCCTTTCTGTCGGGAAGAGTATAGTATTCTTCCCTGAAACGGAATCCAAAGCCATCTGACTTAAATCTTGGAAAAACATGCAGGTGGACATGAAAAACTTCCTGTCCGGCAGCTTCCCCATCTGCAATCAGGTAATTTACGCCTTCACAATTCAGATCGGATTTTTTCATTGCAGAAGCGACTTTAACTCCCGCTTTCAGCATTTGTTCCCCGGATGCTGAGTTTTCTGTGTCGAGGAAAGCAATATGCTTCTTTGGGATGATGAGTACATGTCCAGCATTCACAGGCTGGATATCCATGATGGCAATTACATCATTGTCTTCATAGACTTTACTGGCTTCCGATCTTCCATCAAGAATTTCACAGAAGATACAAGTTGTATTTTCTTCTTTTCTCATAAGCTATTCGATATGTACCACTAAACCTTTAAGGTATTCACCTTCGGGGTGAAAAATATTCACGCAATGATCAGGAGGTTGGGATAAATGATGGAGTACACGTACATTTTTTCCCGCTTCAATAGCTGCTGCCATTACAGTACTGTTAAATGTATTTTTATCGACTACCTGCGAACAGGAGAAAGTAAAAAGTAATCCACCCGGTTTGATTTGTTTGATCGCCTCGTAATTCAGTCGCTTGTAACCCATCACGGCATTATGTTTAACATTCTGATGTTTTGCAAATGCAGGCGGATCAAGTACAATTATGTCATAAGTGTTCTCACGATGCTTCAGGAACTCAAATGTATCCATCGCAAAGGACTGATGATTCTTTATTTCATTCAGTCCGATATTACGGTCTGTCAGCTCGATCGCTTTTTTTGATATATCAATTGAATGGACTTCTTTTGCCCCTTCATTTGCGGCATAAACGGAGAAGCCTCCCGTGTAGCAAAAAGTATTCAATACGACCTTTTCTTTTGAATAATAACCCAGCAGTTCCCGGTTTTCACGCTGGTCCAGGAAGAACCCGGTTTTTTGCCCGCCTTCCCAGTCAACATAGAATTTATGATTGTTCTCCAAAGCTATTGTCTGTACAGATGTTTCGTCTTTCTTCCACAAATAACCGTTTGGCGCTTTAACAGGCGCTTGCTTCGGCATAGTATCCTCGCTTTTATCGTACACCGCGGAAAGCCTTTCTCCATAAATTTCCCTTAGACAATCTACCAGTATGGGTTTAATAAGGTGCATCCCGATCGAATGACTTTGAAAAACAGCTGTTCCGTTATAATAATCAATCACAAGTCCCGGAAGCCCGTCTCCTTCGCCAAAGAACAACCGATAGCAATTTGTAGCGGGATTATTCGTCAGGTTTAGCTGGGTCCTGAAATCATAGGCTTTCTGCAATTTGCTTAGCCAGAATTCACGGTTGGGATCAACCAGAGTGTATGAGAACATGCGAATGGCAATTGAACCGATCTGGTAATGCCCCATTCCGAGCAATTCATCCTGTGAAGTGTAAACTTCCACAACATCACCTTCTTTCAGGTCTTCCCCTTCATAATCAGGTGGGAGGCTTATCTTTTTAATGGCACCTGAAAACACCCAGGGATGGAAACGCTTTAAACTGTGATCTTTTCCGCTGTGGAGAGTGACTTTAATGTATTCAGGCATAGTTGCTTCTTTGTGCAAATTTAGTAATAATAGCGGTTTCCTGTATGAGTTGGTTAATAGAATGGTCTCTATGATATTAACTCATTATGTCATCCCGACCGCAGCGGAGGGATCTTATTCTGCGTGGAGGCTAATCATTGGAACGCAGGTTTTCACAGATCTCTATGATATTAACTCATTATGTCATCCCGACCGCAGCGGAGGGATCTTATTCCGCGTGGAGGCTAATCATTGGAACGCAGGTTTTCACAGATCTTTATGATGTTAACTCAGTATGTCATCCCGATCGCAGCGGAGGGATCTTATTCCGCGTGGAGGCTAATCATTGGAACGCAGATTTTAGCAGATCTATGATATTAACTCATTATGTCATCCCGACCGCAACGGAGGGATCTTATTCTGCGTGGAGGGTAAATATTGAAGCAGATTTTATGCTGAGATCTTCGCTACAAACCTGTAAGGCAGTTTGGCATCCTCTCCTGCATAATCCACCCCGATCCGCGGACCTGCGATTATCTCTTTTTTCGGGATCTTTAATCCCCGGTCTTCGATCCAGATAACTTTCCCGGTAAGATCAAGCCCTGTATGAGTTGTTTTAATCCCTAATGCCTGCGAAACAGTGCCAGGGCCACCGGCAATCTTATTCTTTTTATCAGCTTCTACAAAGGCACGAAAAGTTTTATCTGTAGTGATATTCCTCCTCCTGAAGATCTCAGGCAAACCGTCTGCTGGTTTTATAGCACGAATTAAAACTGCATGCGGTGTATTTTTAAAGTTCGTAACTACATTGAATAAATGATGAATCCCATAACACAGGTACACATAACTTACACCGCCTTCAGCAAACATGATTTCAGTACGGTTTGTCCTCCTGTTTCCGAAAGCATGCGAAGCCCTGTCGGTTTCACCGGCATACGCTTCTGTTTCCGTTATAATCCCGGAAGTCAGCTTCCCATCGATCTTTGTGCAGAGATACTTACCAAGCAATTCCCGGGCTACTTCAACAACATTTTCATTCAGGTAAAAGTCTTTTTCAAGTTTCATTTTTAATCGAAGGAATTATTTATTGATTGTCAGCAGGTGTTCCGAATTATAGGAGATCAGGTCATTATCCGTCATGAGCTGAATCGTATGCAAAATTTTGTGCTCATTACTCCCGGTGACTGCATCAACAAGCTGCTGAAGCGGTAAAGGATGAACCTCGAGCAGTTGCTTTATCTGCTTGCTCAATGCTTCATACTCATCGGTATGAAGGGTTGTCCGGTTCTCCTCCAGGCAGACATCACAATGATTACAGCGTTCCGTATTATTCTCACCAAAATAGGAGAGCAAAAGCCGGCTCCTGCATTTGTGAGTGCTGTCAGCGTAGTTAAGTACTGCTTCCATCCTGTCGTAAGCGCGTTTCTTCAGGAGCACAAAATTCTCTTTTGATAGATAAAGATTCTTTGCATCCACCCTGGGCTTTAGAAAAGTGAGCTGCGGAAGTTCAGTCTGCGGAATGTAGGTGAGGACTTTGATCTGTTGAAGGTATTCCAGCTTTTTTATGATCTCAGCTTTTGTTGATTTTACTTTTCCCGCCAATTCAAACTCATTGATCTTGACAAAGCTGTCGAACAAACCGGAATAGGATCGGAGCAGGAGTTTGATGAAGATATCAAAAGCCGGATTTGAAATCTGAAATTTATAAAGATCTTCACGGTTCATGTCAAGTTTTATCCTTGACTGAATAAACACCGCATCAGTTAATGAGATATACCCTTCGCGTTCTACAAATCTGAGGCTGTTGTAAACCGTTACTGCATTTAGTTTATAAGTATCACAAATCCCTGCAATGTTCAGATCATAAGTAACACCTTCGGCAGAACCGACAGGGATCTGGTAAAAATTCGCAAGTGCCTGGTACACCTGCCTGATCTCATCCATTTCCGGAAAACTGACTTCTACATTTCGTTTCAGTTCAGCCTTATCACCGGCATTATAAAGCAGTATAGCATACGCTGATTTTTCATCTCTTCCGCCTCTTCCGGCCTCCTGGAAATAAGCCTCCAGCGAGTCGGGCAGATCCACATGCACTACAAAGCGAACATCCGGTTTGTCGATGCCCATCCCGAAGGCATTCGTACAAACGATAATCCGGGTTTTATTTCGGATCCAACTGTTTTGTTTTTCATCCCGAATCTTGGAATCCAAACCCGCATGATAAAAGTCAGCCGAGATTTTATTGCTCACCAGGTAGGATGCTATCTCCTGCGTTTTCTTACGGTTCCTCACATAAACAACCCCGCTCCCTTTTAACCGGTTTGCGATCTTTACCAGTCGTGAAAGTTTATCCTCCTCCTGTGCAACCACGTAAGCTAAGTTCTTTCTTTCAAAGCTCTTCTGAAGAAGGTTTTCTTTTTTAAAACCAAGCTTCGACTGGATATCTTTTACTACTTCGGGTGTTGCAGTGGCTGTCAGAGCGAGGAAAGGAATTCCGGGAAGAAGTTCGCGCAATGAAGCGATTTTCAGGTAGCTGGGGCGAAAGTCGTATCCCCACTGTGAAATGCAATGCGACTCATCAATGGCAATAAGGTTAACTTTCATTTTTTGCAGCCTCACCCGAACAATTTCAGTTTCCAGCCTTTCCGGGGAAAGGTATAGGAAGCGGATATTCCCATGCACGCAATTATCGAGCGCTATGTCGATCTCCCGCTTATGCATGGAGGAGGTTATCGCGATAGCCTTTATGTTCTTTTTTTGAAGGTTCTCCACCTGGTCTTTCATCAATGCGATCAGAGGTGAAACTACAATACAGATCCCGTCCCTGGCAAGGCCTGGGACCTGGAAGCAAATGGATTTCCCACCTCCTGTCGGCAGCAACGCAAGGGTGTCATTACCGTTCATCACAGAGTTGATGATGTCTTCCTGTAAAGGGCGAAAGGTTTTATAACCCCAGTAAGCTTCAAGTATGTCGTGGATTGCAGCCATAATAATGAAAAGCGAATTTACAAAAATATAGGGAAGGGGATGGCCAGTCTGTTATTTTGATATACTGTTTAATGCAACGCAGATTTACACAGATTATGTAAGATGAAAACGGATAGCTGTGAAGGAAAAGGATAAGATTGATTTGAATGGCGCTAAGGCCTGGTCTGTATCCAGATGGAATCGCATTTATGGTTTTCTTTGCTTTCTCTGCGCCTCTGCGAGAAAAGAAATCACTTCTCCGAAAACAACTTTTCCAGCGCAAACATCTCATCCCTTAATCTTGCAGCTTCCGCAAAATTAAATTCCTTCGCAGCAGCTTCCATTGCCTTGCGGGTTTTAGTGATCGCTTTCTGCAGCTCTTCTTTACTCATGTATTGTACAACAGGATCAGCAGCATAGTTGATCTGTTCATTCTCAACATAAGGACGGGCCAATTCCCCTTTAGCATCCACAACAACAGTTGTTTGTCCAAGGATAGAAGCTTTCGTTTTATTCAGTGATGTAGGAACCAGGCCATGTTCAAGGTTATAAGCGATCTGCTTTTTCCTTCTGCGCTCTGTCTCATCAATGGTCCGCTGCATCGAATCAGTTATTTTGTCGGCATACATGATCACACGCCCGTTGATGTTACGGGCAGCACGGCCTGCGGTCTGGGTAAGTGCGCGGTCCGAACGCAGGAAGCCTTCTTTGTCAGCGTCAAGTATCGCCACAAGTGAAACTTCCGGAAGGTCAAGACCTTCCCGGAGCAGATTGATCCCGATAAGAACATCAAATTTACCAAGCCGAAGGTCTCTGAGAATCTCAACACGTTCAAGAGTGTCAACATCCGAATGTATGTAGCGGCAGCGGATGCCGATATTAAGCATGTATTTATTTAGCTCTTCCGCCATTCTTTTTGTAAGGGTTGTGACAAGCACACGCTCATCACGTTTCGCCACTTTTTCCACTTCTTCCAGGAGGTCATCAATCTGGTTGATGCTGGGACGGACCTCAATGATCGGATCCAGCAAACCTGTAGGACGGATCAGCTGTTCAGCCACGATCCCTTCTGACCGCTGCAATTCGTAATCCGCCGGTGTTGCACTTACATAAATCACCTGGTGGATCAGGGCTTCAAATTCCTCGTATTTCAAAGGGCGGTTATCCATTGCTGCAGGAAGACGGAAGCCATATTCAACAAGATTCTCCTTCCGTGAGCGGTCACCCCCATACATTGCACGGATCTGGGGAATAGTAACATGACTTTCATCAATAACCAGTAAAAAATCATCAGGAAAATAATCAAGTAAACAGAATGGCCGGGAGCCCGGCAGGCGGCCGTCAAAGTAACGCGAGTAATTTTCAATCCCCGAACAGTAGCCCAATTCACGCATCATTTCGAGATCGTAAGTAACCCTGTCCTCAAGCCGCTTGGCTTCCAGGTGCTTGCCCAGTTCTTTGAAATAATCAACCTGTTTGACCATGTCCTGCTGGATCTGCCAGATCGCTCCTTTCATTGTTTCTGGGCTGGTGACAAATATGTTCGCAGGATAAATATTGACCGCATCCAGGTTGTCGATCTTGTTGCCGGTGCTTGTTTCAAAATATTCGATCTCTTCAATTTCATCATCAAAGAAAGTAACACGCAGTGAATGATCGGCATACGCCAGGTTGATATCCACCACATCCCCCTTTACCCTGAAGTTTCCGCGGAGGAAATCCGCTGTTGTACGGGAATAAAGGCTTTCCACCAAACGGTGAAGAAATTTATTCCGCGGGATGATATCCCCTTTTTTAATATGGATAACATTGCTTTTAAAATCGCTGGGATTTCCGATACCGTAAATACAGGAGACGGAAGATACCACTACAACATCACGTCTGCCGGACAGCAGGGCAGAAGTAGTGCTTAACCGGAGTTTTTCAATCTCATCATTAATAGCGAGATCTTTTTCAATATATGTGTTGGAGGAAGGAATGAATGCTTCCGGCTGATAGTAATCATAATAACTTACAAAATATTCCACTGAATTCTTTGGAAAAAACTGTTTGAATTCTCCGTAGAGCTGGGCTGCAAGAGTTTTGTTGTGACTTAATATGAGTGTTGGTTTTTGGGTGCGCTCAATTACATTCGCGATAGAAAACGTTTTCCCTGAACCCGTTACTCCTAAAAGCGTCTGGGCGGGAAGATTCTGATTAACACCATCAACCAGCTGCTTAATGGCTGTAGGCTGGTCGCCGGTAGGCTGAAAGTCGGATGTGATCTTAAATTGCATGATACAAAATTACGGATATTTTGGCCTGTAATTTTGTTTAACCTTAATTAATTGGTAATATTGGCGCCTCATTCACGAACACATCGAACTTTTGAAGACAAGATTTATTATGGCGTTAAGCCTGTCGTTCCTTTTTTACTCAATACAACTTTCCGGTCAAACGAAATTAAATTCAACTACCCCTCTTCCAAATTCAGTTTTGAAGGCGGGGAACTTCCATCTTCACACTGAAGGGGAACTGCATCCCCGGCTGCGGAATACCGGGATAGGATTTACTTTGTGCGGCATCGCCACTATTATCGGAGGATCAGCAATGGTAAGTGCAGCAGATGGGGAAACATCATATAATTCCAGCACATACAACGGGCAGACACAGACACAAGGTTCTTTTTTAGGCGCAATGGGTGCAATGGGAATTGTCGGTGGATCGATCTCGACAGTTGGTGGGATGGCCATGTGGTATTTCGGGAATAAAAAGTTAAAGAAAGAAAAAAGAAGAGCAACTGTTTCACTGGGTTTGAATTCCGCCACAATCACTTATGCCTTTTAATATGAGAAAAATAATTTTATCCTGCTTTGTTTCTGTCCTGATGCTTGGGTGTAAAACCATTACCAGGAATCAGCTTCCTCTTTCAGGCACCCCGGCCAGAGTTACATATGAGCAAAGTATTAACACGGACGTTTCAAAAGACATTAATTATGACAACCTGATCAGGCAGGTTTACCTGTTATGTCCTGAAACCAAGAATGTTCTGGAGGATAAGCCGAATGGCTACTTCCAGGTTATAAGCTATACCAAATACAAGTATAAGGGCGATGAAAGGAAGTTGTCTTATTTACTTACAGCTACGTTGAAAGACTCGAAATGTGACCTTAAGATAAATGGCATTCACATTATGCATTATCCTATTGAACGGATATATAACAACAATAAAAGAAGCAATGTAAAGAAGTTCAATTCTTCTTACGAAGATATAAATAAGGGACTGCTGGCTATAATGGACTCCCTGAAATCAAAGATCCAATAATGAAAGGTCTATCCGCGGTATTATTTATCCTGATCAGTACGTTTTCAAGCGCGCAGGTCAAATTTGCAGGCAACGATTCAACGGTGGCGATCCTTTCGGGATGGATCTCCGTGATTTCGCAAAAGGAATTTATTGATCCGGTTTGCATGCGGGGTGTTTCAAGGCCTGAATATGATAATAACCTGAAAATCATAAATCTTAGTCTTGAAAATTATCGGAAGGGAAATTACCAGTATGCCTTTGAGGACATTGAAGATGTAAAATTCACCAGGTTCCCCGAAATAGAAAGAATTAAACTCCTTATGCAGACAATGTCGAACGTCAGGCTGAATAAGAAATTCAAAGCAAGGAAATGGTATTATCATTCCGAACACAAGATGGATAATGAGTCCTTCGGCAAACTAAAGAATAATATAACAAATCTCAAACTAGGATATAAGATTGATAATTATCGCAGGGTCAGGGGAGGCCGGTTAACAGCCCTTTTTATCGGTGCCGGGATTCTTGGTGGTGCTTCGCTTCTGAACGCTGAATAATATTTAAAATATGGACATGAAAAAGATAATGCTGGCATTGCTGTTTACAGGTTGTTTATTGGTTTCCAAAGCTCAAATGAATTACACTTCAGAAACTGATGTGTTTAATATAAAAACTGTCAGTTTTTATGGCTTTGATTATACAAGGCTGAGGATTGTTGATGAAAACCGAATAGGGCAACCCCTGAAAAAATTCCTGTTCAATTTGAATATTTTCCTGGGTAAACAAATTCCAAAGAAGAAGATGCAGGCATGGCTCAGAAAAGACACTGTTCAAATGGACATTGCTCATTCTGCTGTCATGAATGATGCGATAGTGAATGGCAGGATCGCATCAATGGATCCGTATATCTTTCCAAAGGATTCGCTGAATTCTTTTATCAGCGGGTATCGATTGAATACGAAAGAGGGGATAGGCTACAGTATCATTTTCGAGAGTTTCAATAAAGCCGATAAAACGGTATCCGCCTATCTTGTATTTTTCGATATCGCTACTAAAAAAGTTATCTATCACGAATACGAGCGGTCCCTGAACAGGAACAGCTATAACTATGTTAATGACTGGAAACCCGCAGCGCTGGAAGCAGCAACCCATTTATTTGAAAAATACAGAGCTAAGCGGAAAGCATACTTAAAAAGTATTGCCCCAGCAAAGTAGTTACTTCAAATTCCAGATCCTCCAGGCTTCTTCTGCTTGCTGCCTGAGCATCGACAAGCCATTCACCGCAGATGCGCCTTTTGCTTTTCCGCGTTTAAGAAACTCCGTTTCTGCAGGATTGTAAACCAGGTCGTAAAGGAGGTGGCCGGGCCCCAGGTGTTCATAAAGGATTCCTGGAGCAGAATTTGTTTCGGGGAACATCCCCACAGGCGTGGTATTAATGATCAGCTTAAATGCACTCATCATGTACTCATTCAGCTCTGAGTATTCAAATACTTTTTCAGAAGTAATCCTGGTTTTATCCCTGCTTACAAAATAACAGTCAATACCAATTTCTTTAAGAACATGATGAACCGCCTTGGCTGCCCCCCCGGTCCCAAGGATAAGGGCACGCTCATGCTGCACTTCAAGAAAGGGCTTGATGGACTGCCGGAAACCAAAGACATCGGTGTTGTAGCCTTTTAAGACTGGAGTGCCTGGAGGGGAGCCGGAAGATGTAATCCGGATGCAATTGACAGCGCCAACTGCTTTGGCTGTTTCATCCAGTTCATCAAGAAAAGGAATAACGCTTTCTTTATAGGGAATAGTAACATTCAGCCCGTACAACAGGGGCTCGTTCCTGATCAGGGCCGGCAATTCGCTTATACTGCCAAGCGGATATAGTTCATATTCACATCCCCGGATATTTTCCTGTTCAAATTTTCCGTTGAAATAATTCTTTGAAAAGGAGTGGGAGAGGGGATAACCTATAAGTCCGTATTTTTTTTGCATAAATTTTAATAAGGTTTGTTAAAGAATTGTTTTCTGAACCAGATCTCAAATGCCGGATCAAGGAACTCGTATTCACCTTTCACTTCATGGATCAGATCGTTGCCGATCAGGATGTTTTTGTTCTTGCCGACATTGTTTGGGGTCCCCAGTGCATATTGCTGCATGGCAGCAGTGCCGGTAAACTTTGTTTCACCTTTGGCAACAGCTTTCAGCAGGTTAACCTGGGTGTTGCTAAGGTTCTCGATTTCTTTCTGGTAGAGAGGGGAATTTGCCTGGATCAGTTCTTTTAAAGCAAATGTGATCTCTGCCTGCCCAGCTTTTTTACCAGCCAGGTTCCATGTGTAATGGGAAAGCTGCTGTACATACCAGCTGTGGTTCTTCATCAGGACAGGGATCTTTGCTGCGTCTTCCGGGCTGATCTGTTTGCCGCTTGAAGAAAAGCTTTTAATAATGAACTTAACCCATTTTTCAGTACTGATCTTTTCCAGGAGCATAATGTCTCCAAAACGATAAAAGGGCTTGGCCGGATTATTGAAAATGTCAGTCATCATGTGCCGCTTGCTTCCATACATACAGTAAGTAACAGAGTGGTGACGCTGCCAGCAGGCCCGCATCTTTTTTTCAAAATCAAGATAGGTCTTAAAGCTTGAAAGATTCTGAAATTCATCCAGGCAGATGATAAACCGGATGCCTTTTTTCTTCGCAACAGCTTCAGGAAGATCCAATACTTCATTACTGTGTTTCTTTAGTTCTTTCCAGTCGAAACTGAGACTAAAGTCGGTCTCTTCAAAGCCCATGCTGAATTTGGGAATGAGTTTTTTAAACAGTTCTTTTCCCGTATTGATCCATTCCTGCCATTTCGTGGATGATGCTTTGAGCACCTCCCTTGCAAACATTTCCAGGAATTCCTCTTCGCTGCTGACCGAAAAAAGGTCAATCATTACAGTACGGACCCTCTTATCTTTCCGGTTAATATCGCCGATCACTTTTTCAACAAGTGATGATTTGCCCCAGCGTCTCGGGGAAATGATCATTGTGTTAATACCGTTAAGGAGATTGCTTTTCAGCTTCTCACTTTCTTTTTCCCTGTTGGTGAAGGAGTGCCGGCTCACGGTAGTACCGTATATGAAGGGAGAATCTTTCATAGGTTTATTTTTTATACCGATTGGTATTATGCCAAGTAGTATTATACTCAAAGGTATAAAATTTATACCGGCCGGCCAAATTTATTTTAAGTGTGTATCAGGCTCTTTAAACGATCGATTTTATAATGCCTGTTAACGGAATAACAGCTGTTACTGTCATTAATAAACTGGTACATCAAAAGCACCCTTGAATACTTAACCATGCATTCTGCCCGTGAACCTGTCACACTTTCATGCATCAGGTCGGCTATTAATTCTAAATGATTCGTGGAAATATTTTTTTCTTCGAGAAAAAGCATGAGCTCTTGCCAGGGCAGGTTAAAAAGGGTCTCAATATCAATATTCAGTTCAGATCGGAGAGTATCATTGGCTGCCTGAATTCCCTGCTCTGAATTTCCTTGTGATTTTAATCCAAGAAGATCTGCAAGTGCTTTGGCCAGTACTTGTCCGAGTTTGTCAATCTCTCTCTTTATATAATCTTCCTGTGGCAAATTAAAATCAGGGTGTGCTTTTATTTCTTTTTGCCTTTATGAATTCGATAATGATCGGAAGGACGGAAAGGAAAATGATCCCTAAAGCTACAAGCTCGATATTCTTTCTGATCCAAGGGATCTCACCGAGAAAATACCCGGCAAACAAAAGTGACCCGATCCAGATAAGACCGCCAAGAATATCGAATGCAAAGAACTTGCGATAATTCATTTCCGCAACGCCTGCAACAAAAGGAGCAAAAGTCCTTACAATAGGAACAAAGCGTGCCATTATTATGGTCTTAGGCCCATATTTTTCATAAAAAGAATGGGTCTTTTCAAGATAAGCAGGTTTCACCAGCTTCTTTCCCCTGAACTTGACCTGCAGTGCTTTCAATCCAATTTTTCTGCCGACCCAGTAGTTGGTATTGTCCCCCACAACTGCTGCAATAAAGAGAAGAATGAACAGGTAAGCAATATTCAGATAACCTGAACGGGCGAACAGCCCGGCGGTGAACAAAAGGGAGTCGCCTGGCAGGAAAGGCATGATCACCAGCCCTGTTTCTATAAATATAACCAGGAATAAAATGATGTAAACCGCATCATTATAATTTGCGAAAAGCCATTCGAAATCAAGGTGAAGGATGTGCTTAAATAATTCTACCATTGGGCTCTGTAATAAATGATCAGGCCCTTCTCTGTGGGACAAGGGCAAGGGTGTTTTTTAATATTTAGTCAGTGAATTATCGATCTCGTTTGCCCAGGCAATGATGCCGCCTTTGAGATTATATACATTATTATAACCCTGCGTTTCCAGGGCCTGGCAGATAGCACCCGAACGGGCACCGCTGCGGCAGTGGATCACTACCTGCTTGTCCTTTGAGATCTTATCCAGGTTATCCATCACATCTCCCATAGGAATGTGCTCACCGCCAATTTCACAGATCTCCAGTTCATGTTCTTCACGAACATCGATCAGCTGATGATCAGCGTTTTCATCTCTTAACTTCTTTAATTCCGAGACTGTTATTTCCTTCATTTTATCTATGAATTTATGAGTTTATCAATTTGTCCACCTTAGGTTTTAAAAGGTAGATGATCTGCTTGTCTGCATTCCCTGGTTAAGCAGGGCTATAATTTGACCCCTACAACTAAAAACTGCGCAACTACAACTTTTAACCTTCCATCTTCTTCAACTCTGCGGGCAGGTAGCTGAAGAATGTATCACCGCGAAGACCCAAACGAAGCGTTTCCAGGGGGATCACATCATCATAGGCGATATTTCCAAGATTTGCGTCATGGCCAAGAAGCTTCAGGAACCATACCTGCTGTGACTTTTGGGGGGCTTCCCAAAGAATATCATCTTTATTCACTTTTGCCAGGATCTTATTGATGAGCAAGGTGTGGGCGTTCCCGTTTGCACGGTAGATCCCGACATTTCCGCTCTCACGGGCTTCAGCAATCACTTTCCATGATCCCGCCTGGAGCTCTTTGTTCATCATTGAAACCCACATGGCAGGATGTATGATCAGTCCTGCCTCCTTTGAGCCTACCTCGGAAAAAACGGTAAAATTCTTTGCAAGTTTTTGAATGTACTCGCATTTTTTATCATGATGCATGGTAATGGAGCCGTCAGAAACCTCAGCACAATCAAGTTTGAGCTTATCGATCAGCTTCATGTAATCATCAAACATGTTCCTGACTATAAAGGCTTCGAACAAAGTTCCACCCAGGTAGATCTTCATCCCGGCTTCCTTGTAAAGTTTGATCTTTTGCTCCAGGTTTTTTGTAAGATAGGATGTTCCAAAGCCAAGCTTGATAATATCTGTATAATCGCTGTTTGCAGAAATGAAATCTTCAGCCTGGCGGATACTCAATCCCTTATCCATCATCATGGTTAAGCCTTTCTGACGCGGCTTTTCCTGGCGCAGGGGAATATGCGGTAATGTATAATTCATACTATTTTTTATAGGATTCTATTAAGTCTGTGATACTTGAATTTCCTTTCAGGTCGGGAAGATACTCAAATAATTCATTATGCTTTTCATAATCGAGGGCAAGTGCGCCCTGTAAAAAGCTGAGCGCCTCCTGTTTCTGCCCGATGCTCATCAGGCATGCCGCGATACGATACTGTAAAGCAGCATTCTGGGGATGATGCTTGATCCCTTCTGCAAGTATTTCAAGGGATCCGTTCTTGTTTTCCTGTTCAAACAGTAAATTGGCATAATCGAGCCAGATCTCTGCATTGCTAGGATCAAGTTCAATCACCTTTTTAAATGATTCCTCGGCATCCTCGTAAAACTCCATCTTTTGCTGGAGCTCCCCATAGATATACCAGTATTCAGCATTTTCTTTTTCCAGCTCGAGGGCCTTTTTCACATAATGGATCCCTTCTGCTGTTTTTTCCTGGGCATCGAGCACAATGCCTATCCCAAGCCATGCATCCGCGAGCTGTGAATTAAGGGAAATAGCCTTGTTATAATAGATCAGGGCATGATCAAAATCGTCTTTCTTTTCGTAACACTCCCCGATATAATAAAAAGTTATGGCATCAGGTTCTTCAACCTTCAGGGTTTCTTTGTAAACTTCTATGGCTTCGTCCAAACGGTTCAGGTTCGCGAGCGAGTTCGCTTTGTTGAAATAAGCGGAAGCAAAATCCTCCTGGATCGCGATGGCAAAATCATAGGAATCAATCGCTTTCTCAAACAAGCCCAGCCTGTTGTATGCAACCCCAAGGTTAAACCAGGCAGTGGCAGTATAAGGATGCCTGTCGGTAAAATCAGTATAATATTTAACGCTTTCTTCTGACTGGCCGTTCAGTTCATAACAGAAAGCAAGCTCATAAAGCGCTGCTTCGTTCTCTGGATTTTCTTCTATTGCCTTCTTCAGATAGAAAATAGCATCATCGAACTTTGCCGTGTTTTCAAACTCGAAAGCCATGGCAAGATAAATCTCATCCAACTCTTCAGCATGTTCAGCTGCTTTTTTATAATTCTCGATCGCCTGTTCAGTGAGGCCCATCTGGCTGTAGATGCTCCCTTTAGTCATGTAAAGTTCAGCATTGGAAGGCTCCATGCTCTCAACAAAAGAAAGGATCTCGAGCGCTTTCTGGCTCTGATTTGTCGCAGCAAGGATCTGGGCTTTTCTCAGGAAAAAAATAGTCGAGAAAGGATACTGGCCGATCGCAAATTCAATCACCTGCAGGGACTTTTTAGGATTATTCTTATCAATATAATAGTCGATTATATCCTCAAACTCCTCAGAATCAAAAAAATACTGACTTCCATTCTGAAGCATTTCCTCAAATCTGTCTACCAAAAGCAGTATATGCTTAGCGCCTTTATGTTCATTGTGTTCATTTTCTCCGAATTCTTCGCTCATCTATCAAGTGTTTAATTACAATAGAACAACAATAAAGCCCGAAAATTGTTGTTTTTCAAATTTTCACGAAAGTAAGAAAAATTGATTCATCATTTTCATATTATTTTAAACAGGTTCCGGTTGATTCTTTGAGTTTATTTTTCGGAAAAACACTACCAAAATCGTATCTTTGCAGACTTATTCACTAACTTAAAATTGAGGTAATAACGGAATATGGCTTTAATTAAATCAATATCGGGGATCAGGGGAACAATTGGCGGAAAACCGGGTGAGGGCCTGAGCCCGCTGGATGTGGTGAAATTCACTGCAGCATACGCAGCATGGCTTTCCAACAGGAAAGGTACGGGGAAAAAGCTTAAAGTGGTGGTCGGAAGGGACGCCAGGATTTCCGGGGATATGGTTAATAACCTGGTATTGGGTACCTTACAGGGTATGGGCGTGGATGTTGTTGATATAGGACTGTCCACCACGCCAACCGTGGAGATTGCAGTACCGGAAGAACAGGCTGACGGAGGAATCATCCTTACCGCAAGCCACAACCCGAAACAGTGGAATGCGCTTAAATTATTGAACGAAAAGGGAGAGTTTATTTCTGAACAGGACGGATCTGACCTCCTTGCCATCGCTGAGAATGAAAATTATACTTTCGCTGATGTAAATTCCCTTGGAAAGATCACAACGAATGATACGTATTTTACAAAGCACATTGATAAGATCCTGGCACTTAAACTTGTGGATGTTCCGGCAATTAAAGCGGCCAAATTCAAAGTGGTTATAGATTGTGTAAATTCCACCGGGGGTATAGTATTACCTCAGCTCCTGGCTGCTTTGGGTGTAAATGATGTGGTTAAGCTTTATTGCGACCCGACTGGGGAATTCCCCCGCAACCCCGAGCCGCTACCTGAAAACCTCAGGGATATCTCAAAAGCAGTAAAAAAGGAAAAAGCCCACCTGGGAATAGTGGTTGATCCGGACGTGGACAGGCTTGCGCTTGTTTGTGAAGACGGGGAGATGTTCGGGGAAGAATATACGCTTGTTGCTGTTGCTGAATATGTATTGAATAAAGGAAGGACGCCTGCGGAAAAAGCTGCCGGCAAAAAAGGAAATACCGTTTCAAACCTTTCATCAACAAGAGCTCTGCGCGATGTCACTGAGAAGCACGGTGGTACTTATAATGCTTCCGCTGTGGGCGAAGTCAATGTTGTGAAGATGATGAAAGAAACAAAGGCCATCATAGGAGGGGAAGGGAACGGAGGGATTATCCTGCCGGAATTGCATTACGGGCGTGATGCCCTGGTGGGAATCGCGATCTTTTTATCCCATCTTGCAAAATACGGGAAAACCTCTTCGATGCTGCGTTCTACTTATCCTGATTACCATATATCGAAAAATAAGATAGAACTTACACCGGAAATCAACGTTGACAGGATCCTTGAAGGTGTTCAGCAGAAATACAAGAAACAGCCGATCAACCTGGTAGATGGTGTGAAGATCGAATTTGATAAAGAATGGGTACACCTGAGGAAATCAAACACGGAACCCATCATCAGGATCTATTCTGAAAGTGAAAGTGAAACTACCGCGGATAATCTTGCTAAAAAAATCATGCTTGATATCCGTGAACTGATTAAAATGCAGCAGGTACAGATTACTAATTAATGCGAATTTACCAATCTGTGTTTGGCTGAGTTGTGGAAACTAAATACTAAGAATTTATGGATTCGTTTGAAAATGCAGATTCGTAAATTCGCTTTTTATTAGCATCCGTACAAAAATATAATTAAGAAATAATGAAGATTTATTTGGATAATGCAGCCACCACGGCACTGGACAAAGAAGTACTTGAGACCATGCTCCCTTACATGACCGAACATTTCGGGAATCCTTCTTCCACACATGGATATGGAAGAAAGACGCGTGCTGCTATCGAAGGTGCACGTAAATCGGTTGCGAAATCGCTTAATGTTTCTCCTTCAGAGATATTCTTTACATCAGGCGGGACAGAAGCCGATAACCAGGCGATCCGTTGCTGTATCCATGATATGGGGATCAAACACGCTATCACCAGCTGCGTTGAGCATCATGCAGTTCTTCACACCCTCGAAGCTTTGGCTGCGGCAGGAACTATAAAATTAAGTCTTGTTAATCTTACACCTACCGGTCATATCGACCTCAGGCACCTCGATCAATTATTAAGTGAGAATGAGCGAACTTTCGTTTCCCTAATGCACGCCAATAATGAGATCGGAAACCTGCTTCCACTGAAAGAGGCAGGGGAGATCTGCGAAAAATACAATGCGATATTTCATTCCGATACAGTGCAAACCATGGGTCATTATCACATGGACCTTCAGAAAGTCAAAGTTCATTTTATCACATGTGCAGCACATAAATTTCATGGCCCGAAAGGTGTCGGCTTCCTTTATGTAAATGGAAATGTAAAGATCAACCCTCTTATTTACGGAGGTTCACAGGAGCGGAATATGCGTGGCGGCACCGAGAACCTTTACGGCATCATCGGACTTGCAAAAGCGCTTGAGATCGCAAACCGTGATATGGAAGAACATCAGAAACACATTACAGGACTGAAGCAATATATGGTGGAACAGCTCAAAGAAGCAATCCCCGGAGTTGAATTCAATGGTGCCTGCCTGGATAATTGCCTGTATACTGTACTAAGTGTCCGCTTCCCTAAAACCGACAATGCGGAAATGCTGTTATTCAACCTCGATATAGCCGGTATTGCAGCTTCAGGAGGAAGTGCGTGCACAAGCGGCAGTAACCAGGGTTCTCATGTTTTGCGGGGCATCGGATCTGATGTAACCCGCCCGTCAGTAAGATTCTCATTCAGTAAATACAATACAAAAGAGGAAATCGATTATACAGTTTCCAAATTAAAGGATCTGTTTGCCGTGAAGGAATTGGCCGGAAAGTAAATTTTACTTCGGAGGAAAAGAAATGGTGTTAAAAAGCTTTACCACGGAGGAACGGAGAACACGGTGAAGCACAAAGAAAGTAAAGAAGCCGCTTCGCTTTCAGAGTCTATAGGAGTAGGGAGTAACGACTAGCACCATGTCAGAGCTTATTGCAGTAGCAACTTATAACAGGCTTCCTCTAGGACCCGGCCTGTTCAAATTTCAGTTCGAACTTTGTGCCGTTATCTACAGTGAATCTGTAGTCACCATCAAGTTGTTCCGATAGCGATTGTATGACCACCATGCCGAGAGATTCACTTTCCTTGTAATTCTGCTTTAATCCCACACCATTATCTTTAACAACCAGCCGCAGCATGTTCCCTATGCTCGTAAACTCAATATCAATCAATCCTTTTGTTCTTCCCTGGAAAGCATATTTATAACAGTTCGTCAGTAGCTCATTCAGGATCAAACCGCACGGAATTGCGGTATTGACGTTTAACCGGACATTGCTGATATGAGTATTTACATCAACAGCAGCAGAGATGGTAGGGTATGAAAAACGGATCTCATCCACCAGCTCTTTGGTATATTTTGCAAAGTCCACATCGCTCATGTTCTCACTTTTATAAAGACGGTCATGGATCAGCGCCATGGACTTCACCCTGTTCTTACTTTCAAGAAGAATGTTGCGGGCATCTTCATTTTCCACGGTGCTTAACTGGAGGTTGAACAAACTCGCTATAATTGCAAGGTTATTCTTTACACGGTGATGGATCTCCGCAAGAAGAATATCCTTTTCTGTTAACGCATGTTTGATCGCATGTTCCGTAGCCTTTCTTTCATTCAGCCGCTGTTCAAAAACCAGGCTTTCCCTGATATTATTGGCAATTGTCAGGTACATGAAGAACCCTATCGCTGCAACACTTGCTACAAGATTAAATATAAACATCCTGTAGCGCACGTCTTCCGTAAAGTTTGAAGTTGCAAATAATTCATAGTGTGTACAGAGATTTATAATCATATAAAAAACAGGTAAACCCAGGTGGAACAGCAGGAGTTTCTTTTCTTTAAAATCATGGAGGAAAGCGATGGCAAGGATCAGAGGGAAATAATAAAGGTAAGTTCCTGCAGCAATGCCTGAATACGAATCAAAGAAAAATATGATGGTGGAAATAGTAAATAGGAGCGAGGAAGTAGCCGACCGGTGATACCCTGCACTGTTTACCCAGAAAACAAGCACGCAGAAAAACGCTGAAAATTCAATAATCACAGCCGAATAGACATCTCCAAGGAAATAATTGTTGATTCCGCTAAAAAGACAAATGAAGAATGTAATGAAGCAAAACTGGTTGGTTAAAGAGATGCGCTTGATCATCTTGTCGTCATAGTTATGCCGTACCCCTATGAAGGACAATGTATTCCAGAATCGTTTAAACATAAATCAAAACTATGAAAGCTTAAACTTAATAATTTTTTCAAAAGGCCGATTTTTTATTGAAACAATTAGTAATTGAGCCAAATGGATTTTATATTTACCATATTCTATATTAGTATAACGTGAAGATTACATTTTTAGGTACAGGAACATCCCAGGGCATACCAATCATTGCGTGCCCGTGCAGTGTTTGTACCTCTGCTGATCCGAAAGACAAACGGCTCCGTACTTCGGTAATGATCGAAGAGAAGGGCAAGCACTTTGTAATTGATACAGGGCCTGACTTTCGGCAGCAAATGCTCCGGGAAAATGTTAAAAAAATGGATGCAGTGATCTTCACTCATGAGCATAAGGACCATACTGCAGGGTTTGACGATATCCGGGCTTTCAATTTTATTCTTCGAAAAAAAATGGACGTTTATGCTTCTACAAGGGTGCAGGAAGCTATACACCGGGAGTTTGCCTATATTTTCAGTGATTTTAAATATCCCGGGATCCCGGAGATCGATCTGCATTTGCTGGAAAATAAACTTACGACTATACATGGAGTTGATTTTATACCGATAGAAGTGATGCATTATAAGCTGCCTGTATTTGGTTTCAGGGTTGGCGGCTTCACCTATATCACAGATGCGAATTTTATTTCTGAAAAGGAAAAGGAAAAAATAAAAGGTTCAAAAGTCCTGGTACTGAATGCACTTCGCAAGGAAGAACATATTTCTCATTTTACGCTTCAGCAGGCCATAGGGCTTGTGGAGGAACTGCAGCCGGAGCAGGCATATTTTACTCATATCAGCCATCAGCTTGGTCTCCATGCCGAAGTAGAGGCGGAGCTTCCGGAGGGAATTCACCTTGCTTATGACGGCTTAACCCTGGAATTGTAAATGAGCACCATTCCTATACACGATCTCACAGAAACGGACGAAACATCATGCAAAGTGATGGAGCTCAATATGCCTTCAGATTATGCTACCAACGAAGCCCACAGGCATAATTATTATGAAGTTTTATTCTTCATTCAGGGTTCAGGCAAGCACATGGTGGATTTTGATGTTCACGAAATAAGGGGACGGAGTATTCATTTTGTTGCGGCAGGACAGGTGCATGCCTTGCAAAGAAGTAAGGATACAAAAGGATACCTTATTGCTTTTTCCAAAGAGTTCATGTTTCTGAATTCGACAGACAATTCTATTCTCAGCGAGTTTCCGGCATTTAACAAAAGTGCTGAACCTGTTCTTATTATTGACAAGCCAACCTGTGGGGAGCTTGAAGGCCTTGTCAATAACATGCAGAAGTTATATGGGAGCACCGACCCTTATAAAGACAAAATGCTTGGTGCATACATAAGTATCTTTTTAATGAAATGCCGGTCGTTGCTGACGACCCATGAAAAGGATAAAAAGGATGCAGCGTCATCACAGGTGTTCAGGAAATTCAATGACCTGCTGGAAGAAAAATTTATCGAGCTGCATAAAGTAAGTGATTATGCAGAACGGATGAATGTATCGGCTAACCACCTTAGTGAAACCATTAAGAAGATCACGGGAAGCACCGCGGGGGAACTAATCCTTGACCGGTTGGTCCTTGAAGCAAAAAGGCTTCTGCTTCATTCCGACATCACGGCAAAGGAAGTTGCTTATCATCTCCATTATTCTGATCCTTCTTATTTCAGCAGGTTCTTTAAAACCAAAACAGGCATGTCGCCGGAAGAATTCCGCAAGCACACCCGCGAAAAGTACCAGCATTAACGTGAATAGTAATTGTTCCTGACGAAATTAACGCGTAATTTTGAACCGTTAATTTTACTGAAATGAGGAAAACTACCAAATTTGCTTTATCCATATGCTCTGTCACCCTGGGGCTTATTCTTACAGATTCGTTTACATCCCCTGCAGATGGAAATACCAGTGCGGCACCTGCCGCCAGAACCGGTTCTCCTGCTGACGGATTAAACTGCACGAGCTGTCATACAGGCACGGCAGCAACTACGGCTGCGGGACTCATTACTTCAACCATTCCGGCATCTGGCTATATCCCGGGGCAGACATATACCGTGACTGCAAGTATAACACAAGCGGGAAAAACCAAGTTTGGATTCGAGATCTCTCCTCAGACCACCACAGGTGTTAAAAAAGGAACTATTGTGGTAACCAACACAACTGCAACGCAATTGCTGACCGGGGGGAAATACATTACTCATAAAACCGCCGGAACTTCATTTCCTTCAGGAACCGCTACATGGAGCTTTAACTGGACCGCCCCGGTTGCTGGTTCAGGCGACTTTACTTTTTACGGAGCTTTTAATATCACGAATGCCAACGGCACAAGCTCAGGGGATATCATAAAATTATCGACCCTTGCTGTTACTGAAAATCTTTCAACAGGGGTAGAGGACCTGGTTCTTGGAGATGAGATAAACGTCTTCCCAAATCCGGTAGCCGATAAAATGCACATTACCAGCTCCAGCCTGCAGGATGCAGAAATGACTATTACGGTTATTAATATAAACGGACAGGTTGTTAAGAAAACGGATAAAGTAATCATGAATTCTTTTATTGACCTTGCAGAGCTTGCAACAGGTTATTATGTCCTGAAGATCGAAACGGAAAAAGGGGTCGCGATCAAAAAGATTATAAAACAGTAATCAAAATTAGTGGTCCGCACTCTTGATCTTGCTTAGGATAGTAATTACCTCCTTCGCTTCACGGACATCATGAACGCGAATGATCCGCGCACCTTTCTGAAGAGCGATTGTGTTTAAAACAGAGGTTCCGTTGATCGAGTCTTTTGAACTGATATTCAGAAGTTTATTCACAATTGATTTCCGTGAGATTCCTACAAGGACAGGATATCCTAATTCGGTGATCTTATCAAGATGACGGAGTAGTTCGAAGTTATGGTCCACTGTTTTACCGAAACCGAACCCGGGATCGAGGATGATTTCAGTAAGTCCCATCGCACGCAGCTGCCCCAGCCTTTCCCTCAGAAATTCAAAAACCTCTTTTACTACGTATTCATAAGTGGGGTTCAGCTGCATATCCTGTGGTGTGCCTTTGATGTGCATAAGAATATAGGGAACTTTCAGTTCTGCAACTGTTTCAAACATCTTTTCATCAAGTGTTCCCCCGGAAATATCATTTATAATGTTCGCACCGCAACTCACAGCATCCCTTGCGATCCGCGAACGGAAAGTATCCACTGAAATAAGGGTTTCAGGGAAGTGTTCCCTGACTGATGATACGGTTTTG
Organism: Bacteroidia bacterium; assembly: GCA_036386835.1. Lineage (GTDB taxonomy): Bacteria > Bacteroidota > Bacteroidia > 2-12-FULL-35-15 > 2-12-FULL-35-15 > 2-12-FULL-35-15. The sequence goes on along the minus strand of DASVUX010000022.1, from coordinate 17,180 downwards.
AGGAGCCGGTCTGATTCCTCTTCTTCCGATATGTGCTGGGCACCTGGTCGGCTTGAGTAAGCCCCAATGTCGATGATGTCCGCCCCAAGGCTGATCATTTCATCGGCCTGCGCAAGCCACTTGTCTTCAGTGGTGTACCTCCCGCCATCGTGAAAAGAATCGGGCGTAACATTCAAAATACCCATAATCATGGGATTGGCCTTTTGGTCAAAAATCCGCTCTTTTTTAGAAGAAAAATCTGTATCTTGTGCGCTCATTAGCAATTTTTGATTTGTTGAAATAGAGAATTGTTGAATTGCGGGAATAAACCTCCGATTCTCCAGATCTCCACTTCTCTAATTTTTTATTATGAATAAAACATCTTCTCAATACGATACCGCTGTAAATTCCTGCAAAGATATTTTTATTAAGAAAATGAAAGATTACGGAACCGCCTGGCGAATCCTGCGGACGAGTTCCATCACCGACCAGATCTTTATTAAAGCTCAGCGAATCCGGAATATCGAGGATAAAGGTACTCAAAAAATAAATGATGATGTCCGCTCTGAATACATCGGTATTATTAACTATTCGATTATCGGCCTTATCCAGCTTGACCTCAGTAATGACAGCCGCCTGGAGCTTCCAACCGATGAGGTAAGCCGGCTTTATGACAAATACTCTTCCGAAGCTAAAAGCCTGATGGAGAACAAAAATCATGATTATGGTGAAGCCTGGAGGGATATGAGGGTAAGCTCGCTCACCGACCTTATCCTTATGAAGATCTTACGTATTAAACAGATCGAGGACAATAAAGGAAATACAATTATTTCTGAAGGGATAGATGCCAACTTTCATGACATGATCAACTATTCTGTTTTTGCACTGATAAAGCTAAGTGAATGAAGGCAGTAACAACCATTTCCAGGATCTTAGTCGGTCTGCTTTTCATTTTCTCCGGCTTTATCAAAGCCAATGATACTTTAGGCTTTTCCTATAAGCTGGTTGAATATTTTGAAGTTTTCGGAATTCATTTTCTTGTACCACTTGCATTAACACTTTCTATAGTCATCTGCATTGCAGAGATCTTACTTGGGTTTATGCTCCTGCTGGGAGCAAGGGTAAAGCTTACTCTCTGGCTCCTGGTGCTGATGATCGTCTTCTTTACCTTCCTTACGTTTTATTCCGCTTATTATGATGTTGTAAAAGAATGCGGGTGTTTCGGTGATTTCCTCCATTTAACACCCTGGCAATCGTTTACCAAAGATCTTGTGCTTCTTATCCTGATCATAATTCTTGTGATCGGGAGGCAATACATTGAACCGCTTTTTAATGAAAGGGTGGAGAATGCACTTCTGATCATCATCCTGGTCGCTACCGTAATATTTCCGCTTTATACTTACAATTACCTGCCTGTATTCGATTTCCGGGCATATGCCATCGGGAAGAACATCCCGGAACAAACCAAAGGCGTTCCTGATGAGCTGAAATACTTTTATAAGCTTAAGGATAAAAAAACAGGCGAAGTAAAAGAGTTTGACAAATGGCCTGAAAACTGGGACAAGGATTATGAGTATGTTGATAACAGGACCGTAGTGACAAAGAAGGGGATTGATCCCAAGATCAAAGATTTTACAATAACATCCCTGGAAGGTGGTGATTTTACCCAGGAAATCATTGAGAATCCAAACCACAATTTCCTGCTGATCGCTTATGACCTGGAAAAAGCTAACAAAGATGTGTTTGGAAAAATAAATGACTTTGCCGCTTTGTGTAAGGCCGACAGTGTTACATTTGTCGTGCTTACATCGTCTACTCCCGATGTGATCGAAGGATTTGTGAATGAAACCAAGGCACATCTCAGGTATTATACTACTGATGGAACGGTACTTAAGACCATGATCCGGTCGAACCCGGGCCTGATGCTGCTTAAGGCAGGCACTGTGATTGACATGTGGCATTATCATTCGTTTCCATCTTACAGTGACGTTAAAGAAAAATATTTTAAGAAATAAGCAGTGGCAAAATTTATATTAAAGCGGTTGATGTATGGTTTCCTGGTTTTGCTGGGAGTGATCACCGTTGTATTCCTGCTTTTTAACGTTCTCCCGGGAGATCCTGCACGTATGATGCTTGGTCAGCGTGCCGATCAGGCTTCCATTGATGCCATCAACAAGGATCTTGGACGCGACAAATCGCTCACAACCCAATTCGTAATGTACCTTAATGACCTTTCACCGGTATCAGTCCACGATCCTGTGAATAAAGAACATTATCTCTACCTGAATCCGGACAAATACTCTTCTTACGTAAAGCTTTTTCCGCTAACTTCCAGCAAGACAGTTATTCTTAAATATCCGTACCTCCGCAGATCATACATAACCAAGCGAAAGGTTTCCGATATCATTAAGGATACAATGCCGGCAACCGTTGTGCTTGCTTTTTCAGCGATTACGTTTGGTGCCATCTTCGGGATCCTGCTCGGGATCTTTTCAGCTATCAAGAAGCATTCATGGCTTGATAAAAGCTCACTTGTTTTCGCTATTTTCGGAATGGCGTTGCCTTCATTCTTTATCGGACTTATTATCTCGTGGTTCTTTGGATATATCCTGCGTGATTATACAGGACTTAATCACCAGGGCTCCTTGTATTATATTGATGATTTCGGAGACCAGCAGCTTGTCCTTAAAAATTTGCTCCTGCCAACAATTACCCTTGGCCTGCGACCGCTTGCAATCATCATCCAGCTTACCCGCGGTTCACTGCTCGATGTACTTTCACAGGATTACATCAGGACCGCTACTGCCAAAGGGTTAAGTTTTTATAAAGTAGTATTCAAGCATGCCTTAAAGAATGCCCTTAACCCTGTAATAACCGCAATCTCCGGATGGTTTGCCGGCTTGATGGCAGGTGCCGTTTTTGTGGAAAGAGTGTTTAACTGGCGCGGGATAGGAAATGAAGTAGTAGATGCACTTGAAAAAAACGACCTTCCTGTTGTTATGGGTGCGACCCTTGTTTTTGCAGTTGTGTTCGTGCTTATAAATATTACAGTTGATATTGTTTACGGCATCCTGGATCCGCGTGTGAGAGTACAATAATCCTTTTTGATTTTATAATGAGAACCGCCTGTTTATTTTTATTTATCATCTTATTGTGCGCAGGACGATCTCTAGCGCAGGATAAAACTTCAAGGTACGCTGAAATTACTTCACAGGCCGCTTCTCTTTATGAGAATGGCCAATATAAAAAATCAGCCGAAACCTATTCAAAAGCTTTCAGGGAAAACGGATGGAAAGCATACCAGTCGGACCGGTATAATGCAGCCTGCGCCTGGGCGCTTGCCGGAAATAAAGATTCGGCATTCTACCAGCTTTTTAAAGTTGCCGATGCTTTCAAGTATGATAACTATGAGCGGATTGCGAATGATACAGTTCTTACTTCACTGAACCATGATGAGCGGTGGCCGCAGCTTCTTAATATGGTGAGCCGTAATATAGGCAAGGATGAAGCAAGGTTGAATAAGTCGCTGTTAAAGCTTATGGACAGTGTATATCACGCTGACCAGGCATTCCGCTTTCAGCAGATCAGCATCGACAAAGAGTTTGGAGCGGGTTCGCCTGAAGGCCTGAGGATACGAAAGGTTATCCATGAGACGGATTCTGTCAATCAGCAAATCGTTAGTGGAATACTCGATAAGTATGGCTGGCTTGGGCCGGAAATTGTTGGTGTGAACGGCAATGCAACGCTTCCCCTGGTACTGATGCACTCACCCCTTGAAATGCAGCTGAAGTATATTCCAATGATGAGAGAAGCGGTTAAGAGTAAAAAAGCAGATTCATATGATCTCGCACTTCTTGAGGATAAGATTTTACTCAGGCAGGGTAAGAAGCAACTATACGGAACTTATTTAGTAAACATCGATAAGAAATATTATACCGCGCCTTTGGAAGATCCTGAAAACGTAGATAAAAGAAGGGTGGAACTCGGATTAAGCACACTTGATGAATATTTAAAAAACTGGGGAACGCGCTGGGATACCAGGCGATATGAAGAGGGATTAAAAGAAATAGAGAAAATTTCCGTGAGCTATTAATCATTATAAAACCTTTAGAATGAGACAAAAGATCGTTGCAGGGAACTGGAAGATGAATAAAAGCCTTGATCAGGGTTTGGAATTGATCAATGAGGTGATCGAACTTCAGCCGTCAAAAGATATTTTGAAAATCTTCGCTACACCTTTTATTCATATTACTTCTGCAGTAGCTTTGATAAAAGATAAAGCAGATTATGCCATTGCGGCCCAGAATTGCCACCAGTCGGAAAGCGGTGCATACACAGGCGAGATCTCTGCAGGCATGCTCAGCTCTTGCGGATCAGGATATGTGATCATAGGGCATTCAGAAAGACGGAGCTATTTTAATGAGACTACACCTGTACTGATTCAGAAAGTTAATCTTGCGCTTGCCAATAACCTCATCCCGATTTTTTGTGTAGGTGAAAACCTGGAGGACAGGAATGCCAACAAACACCTGGAGATCATCAGGCAGCAAATTAAGGAAGCCCTGTATCATTTATCACCTGCCGATTTCAGTAAACTGATCATTGCATACGAACCGATCTGGGCAATCGGTACCGGGGTTACTGCCACCAGTCACCAGGCCCAGGGCATGCACCACTTTATCCGTTCCGAAATAAATAAGAAATACGGGAAAGAGATCTCCGAAAACACTTCCATCCTCTATGGCGGAAGCTGCAATGCAGAGAATGCGCGGGAGCTTTTCGCCTGCCTGGACGTGGATGGCGGTCTTGTTGGAGGAGCGTCCTTAAAAGCGAAGGACTTTGTTGCCATTGTAAATTCATTTTAAATAAACCTAATGAATTATATTGAGCTCAGTGTTAGTGTTACCCCGAAAGATCAGGGCAGCGATGTTCTTATAGCGCAGCTTTCAGAGCTCGAATATGAAAGCTTTGTGGAGAATGAAACCGGGTTTTGCGCCTATATCCAGGAAGCGTTCTATGATGAAAGTAAGTTAAACCTCGTCCTTTCATTATACGTGGATTTTTTCAAAGTGAGTTTTTCAACTAAAATAATTCCGCAGCAAAACTGGAACAAAGAATGGGAAAGTAGTTTTCAGCCGATTGATGTAGAGGGTAAATGTTATATCCGCGCACCATTCCATCCTGCAAAAGAAGGCTTCATGTATGATGTGGTAATTGAACCTAAAATGTCCTTTGGAACCGGACATCACAATACTACACAGCTGATGATCAGCAAATTGATGTTATTAAATGTTAAAGGAAAGTCGTTGCTGGACATGGGCTGCGGAACGGGAGTTCTTGCAATTGTTGCCGGCATGATGGGTGCCGGGCCGATCACTGCCATTGATATTGATGAGTGGAGTTATGAGAACACCCTTGAAAACCTCGAGAAGAATAATATCAACAAGGTGAGTGTTCATAAAGGGAATGCTCAAATTTTGCAAAAAAAAATATTTTCAGTTATCTTAGCGAATATCAATAAAAATGTGCTATTGGCCGATATGAGCCAATATGTTCAGTCACTTGAAAACGGGGGAGACCTTATTTTAAGCGGATTCTTTGAGACCGATATCACAGAGCTTGGTCAAAAAGCAACAGAACTTGGATTAAATTTTGAAGACAAGGCTGTCAGGGAGCAATGGACAATGCTGCATTTTATTAAACCCGCTTAGATTCAAACATGAAAAAAATATCTTTTCTTTTTTTACTTTTTATTTCCATTACCGGATTACAGGAAGTATCAGCACAGTTAAATCCTATCAAGCAGTTTTCCGAAGATCCTGTTAAATTCCCGGAAGAGGTCAGGACCATGTTCGAGGTAACGAATATGGATAAAAAGGAAGTGAAAGAATATATGGAAGCATTTATTCTTCTCTGGAACAGCCCGCAATATACCCAAACGCTGAAGAAAGCGACTTATGATTGTTTTAACCTGATGGTTAAAAGGAAGATCAGGATACTGCCTGAATATAAAAGCTACCTCAATTCCGTTATGAATTTTGCTGCCTCCAAGCAAAGCGAAGATAATTTTCTCAGCTGGCAGGAGTGTATCAATAAGATCCTCGGGGCCAAGATCCTGAAAAATTATTCCGATTACCTCCAGATGAGCGAAAACCTCTTCGCCACAAATACATTTTACAAATCGGCTGTTGTTGAATACCAATCCAGCAACAATAAATATATGTTTGAGTACGACAGCGTTCCAAAAGTTATCTTTCCGGGTTTCGATCTTCGCTGCTATAATAACCAGCGCGACAGCGGGATAATATATAAGACGCGCGGTGTTTATTATCCCTTTAAAGGAGTTTTTATCGGGGAAACAGGTAAAGTGACGTGGAAGCGGGCAGGGCTGGATGAAAATACAGTGTGGGCTGAGCTGAAAAGGTACCAGATCACATTAAAGACCAGCGGCTTCTCTGCCGATTCAGTGACCTTTTATAATAAGAATTATTTCGAAAAACCTCTGTTAGGACAGTTAAATGAAAAAGTGGTATCTGAAAAAGAAAGCAATATATCGTATCCGAGGTTTGATTCATACAGCAAGCGGATGCAAATCCCAAATATTGCAAAGGATGTTGACTATGACGGAGGATTTCTTCAGCGGGGACCGAAATTCCTTGGTTCAGGCAGCAAAGAAGAGGACGCAAAGCTTATTTTTAAAAGAGAAGGCAAGGTATTTCTCATAGTAGGGGCAAAACTGATCGGTGTTGCTAAAGAAAAACTTACTGCAGAAACAGCCAACGTAAGGATTTATTTTGGTAAAGATTCCATTACACATCCAAGTGTAAATATGAAATTCATGGTGAATGACCGGATGCTGTCCCTCATAAGAACGAATGACGGAGTTTCCCGCTCCCCGTTCCTTAACAGCTTCCACATGGTGGATATGTACTTTGAGGAACTGGCCTGGAAGATCGATGACCCGAAGATAGATCTCCGGATGCTGGTAGGGAATACCCAGGAAGACGCTATGTTTGAATCCTCCAATTATTTCCGTGGTGATCGTTATGATGCTGTCCAGGGGATTGACGCAATAAATCCCTTGTACCAGATGCGTGAATTTGTAATGAAAAAGAACGGGGAGAACCGCAAATTTTATGGGATGGAGTACGCAAGGTATATCAAGTTTGCATTGAAGGATGTACAACCTATGCTCGTGAGGCTTTCTGCTTTGGGTTTCATTACCTACGATATAGAAGATGATGAAGTTTCTGTGAATGAAAAACTGTTCACTTATATATCCGCAAAAGCAGGACACGTGGATAATGATGTGATCCAGTTTCCTTCCGTAGTAAGAAATGCCAGTAATGCAAGCGTGAACCTTCTAAACTATGACATGACTATTTTTGGCGTGAAGCAGGTTTACATGAGTGATTCCCAGAACGTGGTCATTTACCCGGCCCAGCAAAAGCTTATTTTAAAGAAAAATCGTGATTTTTCTTTTGCAGGTGTTGTTCATGCCGGACGCTTCGATTTTTTCGGAAAGGAATTCACCTTTGATTATGACAAATTCATTATTAACCTTAAGAATGTAGATTCACTCAGGCTAACTGTCAAATCCGGGGAGCCTGATGCCTATGGTGAATATCCCCTTGTAAGGGTAAAAACCGTAATTGAGCATATTGATGGTAATCTCGAGATAGATAACCCCGCAAATAAATCGGGACGAAAACCATTTCCGAAATATCCTGTCTTTAACAGCTTCAAAGATTCCTATGCGTATTATGATAAAAAACAGATCCAGAATGGGAAGTATCATAAGGACAAATTCTTTTTTCACCTAGAACCTTTTTCTATTGACAGTTTGGATAACTTCTCCAATGAAGGTTTAAATTTCAAAGGAGAGATGGTTTCTGCAGGGATTTTTCCAACCTTTAAGGAATCCCTCACTCTGCAGTCTGATTATTCATTAGGTTTTATTACCCAGGCACCTGCCGCTGGCTACCCGCTTTACGGGGGAAAGGGAACATATAACAGTGCTGTTAAGTTAAGCAACCAGGGCTTACGCGGTGACGGCACGATCAATTATGTTACATCGGTGACAAGGTCAAAGGACTTTATCTTTTTCCCCGATTCAACCAATGCTCTTGCCCAGACATTTGATGTGAAAGAACAAAAGATCAAGCCGGAGTTCCCTCAATTGCATGGCGACAGTGTTAAGGTCCACTGGCAGCCCCAGAAGGATGTTATGATCGTTCATAACAGCAAGCAGAAAAAGTTCCAGTCCTATAACGGGCAGGCACAGTTTGACGGCCATGTCTCTCTTACTCCGAAGCAGCTCTTCGGAAGCGGTACTGCAGATTTTTCCAATGCCAAGCTGGATGCCAGGCTGGTTAAATTCCGCGCCAATGCATTTGATTCGGATACAGCCAACTTTAGTTTAAAAGCCCTCGACATTGCAGGGATCGCTTTCTCCACGGATAACGTTAATGCAAAAGTTGATTTTGAAAAACGTTTTGGCGAATTCAAATCCAACGGAAAAGGATCTATTGTAAAATTCCCGGTGAACCAGTATATCTGTTTCATGGATAATTTCAAATGGTTCATGGATGAGAACAATATTGAACTTGGTTCAAGCAAAGCCGGGGCGAAGGCTGCAAATGAGGATCTGGACCTTAGCGGTCCCCAGTTCATCTCAGTTCATCCCAAGCAGGATTCATTGGCTTTTTATTCTCCTTCCGCCAAATACGATCTGAAAAAATATGTGATCACCGCCAAGGAAGTAAAATACATTAATGTTGCAGATGCCCGCATCTATCCGGATAAAGGGGATGTGATCATTGATAAGGATGCTGTAATGCGCACACTGAGCAATTCTAAGATCGTTGCCAATGCCACCACAAAGTATCATAATCTTTATAATTGTACTGTTAACGTATTTGCAAAGAAGAGTTATGCTGGTTCCGGTTACTATGATTATATAGATGAGATCAAATCGAAGCAGACCTTCTACTTCAGCAACGTGAGCGTTGACACGACTTTTCAAACCTATGCAGAAACTAACATCCCGGATTCCAGTAGGTTCCGCCTGAGCCCGAACTTTGAATACAAAGGAAAAGTTAAGCTGAAAGCGACCAATCAGTTCCTTGTATTTGACGGAACAGCACGTATTTCCCACGATTGTGCATCCATTCCAAAGATGTGGTTCAAATTTGAGTCAGAGATAAATCCGAATAGCATTTACATCCCGGTGGATACACTTCCTAAAGATGGAGGAGGAAAACCTCTTGCAGCTTCCCTGATGGTTACTACCGATTCCACGCATTTCTATTCGGCTTTCCTTTCACCGAAGGAATCTGCCAACGACCCGTTTGTATTGCCCGCAGCAGGATTCCTTTTCTTTGATAAAGGCTCCCGCGAATACCGGATCTCAAACAAGGAAAAGCTTGTAGAACGGTCCCTTACCGGGAATTACCTGAGTTTGAATACTGCGCAATGTAAGGTTTACGGAGAAGGCAGGATCAACCTGGGCGGTGATTTCGGCCAGGTTAAAGTAGAGTCATTCGGAAGTGCGATTCATTACCTGGTGCCGGATTCTGTATCGTTTGATATGCTGATGACCACCGACTTCTTCTTTGATGACGGTGCAATGGATAAAATGTCTGATGCGATCGTAAATTTCGCTGACCTTGCCCCGACAGATTTTTCAAGGCCCGTATTCGAGAAAGGAATGCGTGAGATGCTTGGAAAGGAACAGGCGGATAAGCTGATCTCCCAGCTGAATCTTTACGGTTCATATAAAAAGTTCCCTGACGAATTAAAAAAATCGTTCTTCTTCACTGATGTAAAAATGAAATGGAACAAGGATACACGCTCTTATACTTCAAACGGTAAGATCGGGATCGGAAATATCAATAAGACACAGGTAAATAAGTATGTGGGCGGACGGATAGAGCTGATCAAGAAAAGAGGAGGGGATATCCTGAACATTTACCTTGAGCTGGATGAAGGCAACTGGTATTACTTCAATTATACAAGAGGAACAATGCTTGCTGTTTCTTCCAATGAAGCATTCAATACAGCCCTGAAAGAACTTAAGCCGGAAAAACGCGAGAAGGCAGGGGATAAGGATAAGAAAGAGCCTAATTACTATTTCAATATTTGTCCTCCGAGCAAAAAAACACAATTCTTACGTAAGACACAAAGCGCAGAAGAATAAATTGATCACGGCATTACATATAACCCTGCTGATCGGAGCCTACTTACTGGGTTCTATCCCTACAGCCGTGTGGATAGGTAAATATTTCTATAGAATCGATGTAAGAGAGTATGGAAGTGGCAATGCCGGGGCAACCAATACGTTCCGGGTCCTTGGGAAAAAGGCGGGAGTCCCGGTCCTGCTGATTGATGTTCTCAAAGGTTTTGCTGCTGTCAACCTGGCTTACATCAGCAATTACACCCCTCACAGCAACCAGTTCATTAACCTGCAGCTGGTTCTCGGGATTGCTTCACTAATTGGTCATATCTTCCCGATCTTTGCTTCCTTTCGCGGAGGCAAGGGGATTGCCACGCTTCTCGGGATAGTCCTTGCCATTCACATGCCGGCTGCCCTTATTGCCATGGGAATTTTTGTAATTGTATTGTTAGCCTCAAGCTACGTGTCGCTTAGTTCTATGATCGCAGCAGTCCTGTTTCCATTTATTGTAATCGGCATCTTTAAAGAAACAGTTCCTTCGCTTGTGATCTTTTCAATCCTTATAGCAATCATGGTTCTTATTACTCATCAAAAGAATATAGAGCGCTTGTTGCGAAGGGAAGAATCGAAAGCAAAGCTGATAAAGAAAAAAAAGAAGATCGAGAAACCTGCGGAAACAGAATAACCGTTTTCATTCTCCGTTATACCGTTTAACTTTAATTGGCTAAAGCACTGCTTCTTAAATCTTATTTTTGTCCATGTTTTCCGGAAGCCATAACAACGTTAGTACCCATCGAAGTGTCACCAGGATTATGTTCATTGTGATCGCAATGGTGCTCGTTTCTGAAATTAGATCGCAGTCGCTCGTAACCATTTCCGGCCGGATTTTCGACAAAGAGAACCCGTTTTTACCCCTGCCAAAATTAATGATCATAAACAAAAGGACAAACAACGGTTCATTTGCCGATGCGGAGGGAAAATTTTCCGTGAAAGCTTATCAAACCGACACGCTGCAGTTGTCTGTGATCGGCTATCACTCAAAAAAAATCTGCCTTCGGGACTCTATTGTTAAAAGTCATTATTATATAGAGGTCGAGATGCAGAAGCTCGTCTATACACTTAAGGAAGTGAGCGTTTTCGGAACAAGAAGCCTGAGTGATATTGATAAAGACATAGCAAAACTCGACTCAACCAGGAGGTCAAGATATTATACGGATATTAATGCAATTTCGAGCCCTATCACTTACCTGTATGAGCGCTTCAGTAAATTCGGTAAATCCAAGCAAAAAGTGGCAGCCTGGGAAAATGAAGACCTTAAGATGGATATCCTTAAAGATCTTTTCAGGCTGTATGTAAAAAACGATATTATCGAGCTGAGTGAAGAAGAGTTTGAAGCCTTTATCATTTACTGCAATTTAAGTGAAGAGTTCATTAAGTCAGCCAACCAGTTTGAACTCGTGATGGCGATCAAAGGCAAGTATGAGGCTTTTACTGCCGGCAAGGATTATTATATTCCTCACGAAAAGAGGTGGTAAAATGAGGTCTTCGGCCTAAAGATTTCTCGACTTCGCTCGAAATGACAGATGGGAGGATGACATTCTAAGGGAATGTAGTGTACAAGTTAATCTTAAGTCTTCGGTTTCATTAGATCGCTCAAAATGGGAAGGGAAGAGGATGGTATTCTAAGGGAATGTAGTGTACAAGTAAACCTTAAGTCTTCGGTTTTATCATTAGATTTCTCGACTTCGCTCAAAAATGACATATCCAAATTAGTACAAATCCACTTATTCTCCGAAACCTTAGATAGCAGTCATTTTCTTTAAATGAAAAAGAACAGATATAATATTTTCGCTGCGAAATATGAAGATCTGGAACCAGGCCCCTCTGATAAGGTTATTACTGCCTTTTATTGCCGGAATAATATCAGCTGTTTATTTCCCTTTTGAAATTAAGAATTTCTGGCTCATCGTATTGCCTTATATTCTTTTTATTGCAGCTGTCGTATCGATCCCATCTTTAAAAATCTCTTATAAAAGATCATGGATCTTCGGGATCACCATTAATTTATTACTGTTCGCTTTCGCATATCATTTAACAATTGATAAAACACAGAAGCTAAAACCAGGACATTTCTCAAAACTCCTGGCTGATAAGAAAACGAAAGTGAGAGCAGTGATCCTCCAGTCTCCCCTTGAAAAGGAAAAGACGTTCAAGGTTATCCTGGATGTTGTTGCCTGCGAGACCAATTCCGGCTGGAAGCGATCAGAGGGCAAGGTATTACTGTATCTTCAGAAGAATGAGGCCGCGCGAAGACTTGCCTACGGAGATGAATTACTAATCAACACCACCTTTACCGCGATCCCACCGCCACAGAATCCGGGTGCTTTCGATTATAAGAGATTCCTTTCTTTTCATAATATCTATCACCAGTGTTATGCTGACTCGAACAGCTGGGTGGCTCCGGGAATAAATTCAGGAAATCCAGTGCTCAGGTATTCCTATACATTGAGGGATCAGCTGCTGGCGATCCTGCGTTCCCATCATATACAGAATGATGAATATGCCGTTGGTGCCGCATTAATGCTTGGTTATGCCGATAAACTTGATCAGGATATAATTTCGGCTTATTCAAGCACAGGTGCGTTGCACGTGCTTTCTGTTTCAGGGTTGCATGTCGCGATAGTCTATGTGGTTTTTAACTGGATCCTGTTCTTCCTGGATAAAGTTAAGCGCGGCAATATCATAAAAGCTGCAGTGCTTATTCTCCTGCTGTGGTTCTATTCCGCACTTACCGGTCTCTCGCCTTCTGTTCTCCGTGCGGCCACCATGTTCAGCTTTATAATCATTGCAAAGGCCTTTGACCGGCATACCAATATATACAATACCCTCGCAGCATCTGCTTTTGTCCTGCTGGCTATTGATCCCTTCCTTATAATGGAAGTAGGGTTTCAGCTGTCGTATATTGCCGTGATTGGGATTGTTTATATTCAACCTAAAATATACTCATGGTATGAAACTGATAACTGGTTGCTGGACCAGGTGTGGACCATCACAGCAGTTTCCATTGCAGCACAGATTGCAACCTTCCCGCTTGGTCTTCATTATTTTCACCAGTTCCCTAATTACTTTCTGCTCTCAAATTTTATTGTGATCCCCTTATCCACTATGATCATTTATATTGGCATCGCTTTGTTTGTGTTTGCAAAAATATCCCTTATAGCGACATACCTTGCTCTGGGGTTCGGCTGGTGCGTCTGGCTGCTGAATGCCTCTGTAAAGCTCATTGAAAAGTGGCCCTGTTCTTTGTTAAAAGATATTTCGGTTAATATTACTGAAACATGGTTATTATATGCCATGATCGTTTTGTTTCTGCTTTACTTTTCGAAACGGACTGTTAACTATCTTGTATTGTCATTGTCAATGCTTTTGCTGATCCTTTTCTCACAGATCATCGAGCAGCACGCCCAATTCCATCAGCGAAAACTGATCATTTATAATGTACCTAAAACCAGTGCAATTGATTTTATAAGTTCAAAGAGAAATATTCTTTACACCGACACAGTCTTTGCTGAAAATGAAAATGCCCAGCTCTTTCATATACGCCACAACTGGTGGGAACTGGGCGTAAACACGACAATGATAGTTTGCCGTGATACCGCAACAGCAGAAGTTTGCATCAGGAATAACAGCATACAATTCTTTAATAAGAAAATTGTGCGGCTCGATAAGCAATACCGGCAGCAGGAATATGATTTTGGAAAGAGGATAGCAATTGACCTCTTAATAGTGTCAGAAAATGCAGATATAAAAATCCGCGATATTCTGAAAGTGTACCAGCCCGGCAGAATTGTTTTTGATTCTTCAAATTCAGCTTACAAGCTCAAAGCATGGAAGAATGAATGTTTATTACATGACCGGCCATTTTATTCCGTTACAGAATCCGGGGCATTTGAAATGAACATCTGATCATCGGAAAAGTTCCTTGATCAGCTTGCCGCTGGAACCGGGCATCTGGAATCCCATAATTGCAGCAATAGTGGCAGGGATATCCGTTTGCTCATGAGGGACATTACAGGTGTAATTCTGCTTGAAATCCGGACCTAATGCCAGGAACTCAATATGTTTACATCCTTCGCAGTTATCGGTATGCGAAATATATCCGTCAAGATGTCCTGCCGTATGCCTGCCATGGTCGTTCGTGACAATAAGCGCGGTAGTTCCCTTGTAAAAAGGGTCGCTTTGCAGGAACTGCCAGAACTGGTAAACATAATTATCGGTATCTATAATCCCCTGTACGTAACCTGCAGAATCAGCACCGTGAGCTGCAGCATCCGGCTGTTTGAAATTAATCAGGGCAAGTTTGGGATGGTTCGCGGTAAAAATATTTTTCGCATTACGAAATGTAACCGAATCCTCCCTGTAACCTGTTCCTAAACCGGCAGTTCCGCAATCTGTGTACGGGCGGAATTTTCCACTCCAGGCTGTGTCCTGGCAATCAGATAATATCGCCAGCTTGTCTTTTGAAGCAATTACCCAGGCTTCTGAAGCCGGATGTTTGGAAGCTTTGATCCAATACTGAAATATCGAAGGTTTTTGGGGCTGCTCAAGACCGCTGTTATTGATGTTTTGATAAACTCCGGTGGTTATTGCAGCGTGACCGGCATTGGTAAAACAGTAACCGTTATTATAAAAAGAGGAACAAAATACGCCTTCCCGGAGCATCTGGCTTCGATAAGGAATCAGCGACCTGGATGGCAATCCCCAGGTTTCTGTAAACCGAGGTCCGTCAACGACAATAATCACTACGTTTTTGGTTTTATAGGGAGTGCTTTGGCCTAAAGCAGGATCTTTCCCGCAACCGGAATATGCGGAAGCTATAGCCGCAGCAACGAATGTCAATAGTATTTTCATATAAAGTTTCATTCTTATCAAATCTAAGAATTTAGGATTAAATTTGTGCCATGAAGTTTAAGCTAGGTGATAAGGTGCGTTTCCTGAATGAAAAAGGTGAGGGTGTAGTCACCAGGATCATCAATAAAACCTCTGTGGGGGTTACAATTGAAGATGGTTTTGAAATCCCGGTAATGGCAGCTGAACTGGTAACCGTTTTTGATCCCGAAACTGCTGTTCAGCAGCAGGCTCAAAAGGTAGAAGAGCCATTGCAAAGCTATACTGGCAGCGCTGAAAAAAGAAAAAAGACCTCTAAAGGGATATTCATAGCAGTTACCGCGGAGCAGCCCGATAATATATCATCTTCTGATTTCAATATATGGCTCATAAACCATACGGATTCAGAGATTATGTTCAGTGTTTCAGCTTTGAAAAGCAAGGGCTATGAGCTGGTAGAAAAGGGAGAATCCCGGCCCTATGAAGCGAAGCTGATTCAGACTGTAAGTAAAAAGCAGATCGATCAGTTCGGCACTCTTAAAAGTGATATTCTTTTTTACAGCAAAACCCCGTACGAACACCAGCAGCCGGTTTCGGAGATTGTTAAAATAAAAGCTTATAAGCTTTACAAGGAAAATGCCTTTGCTGAAAATGATCTTTTGCCAGAAAAAGCTATGCTTATCAATATAACCGATGGTGAACAGGATCTGTATTTCGATAATCCCGAGGCTTTAAAAACGGATCTGAATAAACTGTTATTTCAAAAAAACAGGTCTGCCGAGCCGGTAAAACATTCAAAGCCGCATAAAATCAATAATGCTAATTATGAAATGGAGATCGATCTCCATATAGAGGAGCTGATCGATAATTACGGAGGCATGAGCAATGCTGAAATAGTGATTATACAGCTCCGGCATTTCCAGATGGCGCTTGACAAAGCAATTAATGAGCATTACAGAAGCCTTACGGTTATCCATGGAGTAGGAAATGGCAGGCTCAAGCAGGAAGTGCGGTCAATTCTCAATAAAATGAAATTGCGTTATCACGATGCTTCTTATTCAAAATATGGGTTCGGGGCCACGGAAATAATGATCGGTTAACTCGTCAGGCCGGTTATCTGGCCGGATTTAATTTGACACCACCTGAATTCACCAGTACCCATTAAATTTTCCTTACCTTTACAAGGCAAGTTGTTCTATCGCTGCTCTTCCTGAAAGGGAAGGGGAGAGGAAAGTCCGGGCAACACAGAGCATCCCACTTCCTAACAGGAAGGCCTTGCAGCGATGCAGGGACAGATCAGGGCCACAGAAAATTACCGCCTTCCGGCTAAAATCCGGGTTTGCGTGCAAACTCAGAGTTAAAGCCGGAAGGTAAGGGTGAAAACGTGAGGTAAGAGCTCACGATGGCAATTGGCAACAGTTGCCAGGGGTAAACCTTGGGAGTTGAAAGATCAAATAAGTCACACACTTGAAGCTGCTCGCTTTAGTTCTTCCGAAAGGAAGATGGTGTGACGGGTAGATTGCTAGAGCCTTTTCGTGAGAACTGGCCAAGATAAATGATAGAAACCTTTCCGCTTGCGGGAAGGGACAGAACCCGGCTTACAAACTTGCTTTTTTAATGTATCCCTTCTGCAGCTGATTTCATTATGCGATCCATTTCATTAAAATGGGTGTTTTTACCCATTCCTTTAATTTGCTTTTGATTTAAATTAGCTAGGTCTTTTTGAAAAAATCATTCAGACTGGAGCTTATCGAAAATCCATAACAGAGTAGATGATACTAAACTAAACACATCATGAAAAAAGTATTTATGATCGCTTTTGTAGCATGCATGACTTTAACAACAAAGTTTGCAAGTGCACAATCTTCCGACAATGACATTATCGGGAGGGCCCGCGGAGCCGCACACGAATGCCTGAATGCAGTAAGAGAACCTGGTTATGAATTTATCGGCCAGAGTGAAATTACCAGCATCTGTTTTGCAGGCGGGTTCTTAACCACAGTTACTTTTTATAAGGTAGCCAAATGCAATCACGAGCCATGCCCGAAGCCGGTAGCTGTTCCGGTAGCAGAAGTTACATTCGGATGTGATGACCAGATCCTGAGTACTACTTGCCTTTAATAGGTTAATCTGTGTATTT
>DASVUX010000021.1:0-52928 GCA_036386835.1 Bacteroidia bacterium | reverse complement strand
TGGAGTATAACTAAAGTCAGCCGTTGGTGGTTCTACAATTGAAATAGAAACACTCATTGATGAAGCACAAGGGCCGGGTGTAGTGTAAGTAATATTATATGTTCCAACTGAGCTTCCCGCAAGATCGATCTCCCCTGTCGTTGTACTTATAAATACCAATCCTGCCGAGCTAGATGTGAATGTTCCACCAGGTGTATTAACTGTTGGCGTGGTTGTTCCCGACTGGCAGAACTCAGCACTGCTGTAAGCGAAAGCAGAATCCTGTGCCGGGTCTATTGTCACCGGGCTTGTTGCTGAAGCGGCAGGACAACCACCCGAAGCAGCAATTGTATTGGTTACCGTATAGGTTCCGGGCGTACTGGCCGAAACATCTACCTGGCCGGTTGATGTACTGACAAATACCAGTCCTCCGCTTGAGCTGAATGTTCCTGCAGAGCCGCCGGTAACAAACGTTGGAGAAGCGTCTGCGCCATTCACACAATAAGAAGAAGGCAGATATAAAAATCCAGGCTCAGCAAATGCATCAATAGTTATACCTGACGTTTCGATAACAGCCGGGCATCCGCCCGAAGCAGCCAAAGTATTCGTTATTGTATAAGTGCCGGGTGCGCTTGCCGCTACATTCACTTCACCTGTGCCGGTATTAACAAAAACCAATCCTGCGGTTGATGAGAAAGTTCCGGCTGTGCCGCCACCGGTGAATACCGGTAAAGCATTAGCTCCGTCAGAACAATACGGTGAGCCGGGGTAGCTGAATATACCAACGGGAGGTGTTGTGATTGTTATTACAGATGTGGATGTACTGGCAGGGCAGCCTCCCGAAGCAGCAATTGTATTTGTTACTGTATAGCTTCCAGCAGTACTTGCAGAAAGATCAACCTCACCGGTTGCAGTACTTACAAAAACAAGTCCGGCCGTGGAACTGAACACTCCTGCACTGCCTCCTCCGCTATATGCTGGCAAAGGGTCTGTTTCATCAGAACAATAAGGTGTGCCTGTGTAACTGAATGTTGAAGCCGGAGAAGTTGTTATGGTAACTGAAACAGACATTGCTGTTGCACAAGGTCCCGGTGTTGTATAAGTCACTGAATAAGTTCCTAAGGTACTTGCTGAAAGATCGATCTCCCCTGTTGCAGTGCTTACAAAAACCAGCCCTGCAGGAGAAGATGTAAATACACCGCCGGGAGTCCCTGTAATCACAGGAACAGGATCAGTTCCCGATTGACAGAAAGTGCTTCCTGTATAACTGAATGTTGAATCACGAACAGGATCAATTATGATTGATGATGTTTCAACAACTGAAGGACAACCACCTGTCGCTGCAATAGTATTGGTCACAGTATAAGTACCTGCTGTGCTTGCAGAAAGATCAACCTGTCCTGTGGCAGCGCTTACAAATACAAGTCCAGCCGTTGAGCTGAAAGCTCCTGCAACCCCTCCTCCGCTGAACGTTGGTGATGGATCTGCTTCATCGGCACAAAAAGGCGTGCCAGTATAGCTGAACGTGCCCACTGGCAATGCGGTTATTGTTATTGTGGATGTTTCCACGACTGCCGGGCAGCCGCCCGAAGCAGCAATGGTATTTGTAACAGTATAAGTACCTGCGGTACTGGCTGAAAGATCTACCTGCCCTGTTGCAGCGCTTACAAACACAAGTCCTGTTGTAGAGCTGAATGTTCCCGCAATGCCTCCACCGCTGAAAACCGGAGAAGGATCCGCTTCATTTGAACAATATGGAGTTGTTGCATAACTGAATGCCCCTGTTGAAGGCTGAGTAATCGTAATGTTCACGCCATTATCTGTTCCTGTAGTGGCAGGCGCTGAGCTTACCACCCTGATGCGGTATCCGCTGCCTGTTGGTGTCCCGCAAGGAATTGTAGCCGCTATAGTCCCTGAATTAGCTGTGCTTGCAAGGGTCCCGATTGCCACAGGTGCTGCAAAGCTCCCCGCGGCATTGGATAATTCTGCCGTATAAATATTCCCTGCAGTGAATGTCCCGGTGCTTGTGAAAGGAACATTTACAGAACTGCAGGCGCAGAAAGGGCTGCCTGTTATTAATCCTGTTATGATGGTGTTGCCTGTAACCGGAGTTGATAATGTAATATCATCGACAGCGAAGGACGGATCATCCCCCAAGCTATCATCATTATTGACCCATCTGAATCCGATTTTTACATTCGGATTATTATTTGCGCTTGCAGGCAGCGTTATAGAAAATGCTGTCCATAAACCCTGAGCTGAAGGACAGATAATTGTTGTTTTAGCAATTGGGTCTAACTGAGTCCATACTGTACCGTTAAAATACCATAATGTCGCATCATCAATGGTACCGGCCCCATTTTCAATATAGTTAAAGGACAATGTAATATTGGTTTTTCCTGAACAATTAATTGTAGGGGATTCTATTCTAAGATCGGTCACGGGATCAAAAAATCCGAAACCTCCATTTAAAAACGCTGCCCCAATATCACCGAATACCGAAGCATTAGAACCCAGGTGAAGCGTAGCTAAAGTAGCAGTTGGTGAAGCGGCTGCACAACCCGTCCCGCAAACCCCGGGAGTATGTCCATTTTCGGCACAGCTGACATACCAAACATTATTGTCTGCTCCGTTAGTTCCCGTCAATGTCTGAGTCCATGCACCATTTACCCCAGTATAACCCACAGCTGCGCAATTAGCAGCACAGCCGTTATTAAAATTTTCTGTCCAGAAAACCTGCGCAGAGGAGATTAAAGGAATAAAAAGAAAAAACAATGCAGGCAGAATGCCCTTTGTAAAAATAAGCCGGTAAGGATTTATTTTTTTCATAAATATGTGGTGATTTGGGAGTGCGTTCTAAAACTATCCAAATTTAGAATTAGATTGCTTTAAATCAAACTTTATAGAAGTTTTTTTAGGATTTAGCGATTGGAAGCCACTGCATCGCAGTAACATAGTGAACCGTTATCAGCTGATGGATAGTGTAAGTTCGGTGATAAGTTTAAGCACGTATTCAAGCTGCTGTTCGCGACTAAGGTCAGTATTATCAAGCACTATGGCGTCTTCTGCCTGGGTGAGCGGGTTTTCCTTGCGATGTGTATCTTCATAGTCCCGGTCAAGAAGATTTTTCTTAACATCCAGGAATGTCGGGTGCTGTCCTTTGGAAAGCATTTCATCATATCTCCTCTGTGTGCGGATATCTGGATCTGCCGTCATGAAAAGCTTTAGTTCCGCATCGGGAAATACATTGGTGCCAATATCCCTTCCATCCATTACAATGCCCTTATTCTTTCCAAGCTCTCGTTGTATCGCGATCATTTTCACCCGGACTTCATGGATAGCACTGACTTTGCTTACATTTTCAGAAACCACCATCTGGCGAAGTTCTTTCTCCACATTCTCCCCATTCAGAAATGTTTCGGAAGAACGCGTTGCCGGGTTGAATTTAAAAGTAAGGTTTACATCAGGGAGAATTTTTACGATCTGGTCGGCAATGAAACCATGATCCTTAATTATACCCTGGCGGAGAGCATACAGGGTTACGCTTCTGTACATTGCACCGGAATCCACGTATGCATATCCGAGGGTGGCGGCCAAAGCCTTTGCAAGAGTGCTTTTTCCGCAGGATGAATAACCGTCTATTGCAATGGTGATCTTCGACATTCTGTGCCTTTAGGGTAATGCACAATATTAGGTAATATTTTTTTGAATTCCGAAGGAAATAGAATACGGTTATTAACGAAAACCGAAGTACTTATTCACTAAACACAATGATTATGTTCCCGGGTTGGCAGGAGATGTGAATTTTCTTTTGGCAAAGCTGTTCAGGTCGAAGCTCAGCGAGAAGTTATTGGATGCTCCCGCAAGATGATAGGAAGAACGGGCATAACTAAAATGAAATTTATATACCCTGAAACCAAATCCGAAAGAAAAACCAGTCATTCCCCGTTTAACATCCACTTTCAATTCCTTGCGGTGCTGGTAATTAAAGCCACCTCTTAAAAAGAAGTTCTTGGTGATAATGAACTCACCGCCTATTACCATGTGACGCATGAATTTATCTCCTACTATTTTATATTTCTTTTGCTTGATAGGCTCTCCTGTCAAAGGATCTTCGGTGAGGGGTGGATTTTTCGGATCAGTATAGGTCAGGTCCCATTTTTCCAGGTTTTCATAAACGACTGATAAGCGGAAAGGTACATGCTTCGGCTTTAAGGAGATACCGAGCTGCATTTCAAAAGGAAGCTTTTCTTTGGCGCCTGCGTAAGTTTTCCATTGCCGGCCAACATTTTTTATCACTGCAGCAACGGCCCAGCCTTTACCTGGACGGGCATAGATTGCACCGAAATCAAGGGCAGAGCCTGTTGATGTATAAGATTCAAGATGGGAATAGATGGTTTTTAAAGTAGCGCCAACCGTAAAATTAGTATCAAGGATCGAACGGGCATAGGAAAGATTGAAACTCATTTCATTTGCCGAAAAAGTCCCGTCAGTTACTCCTATTTCATCAGCACGGATAAATTTGCCATAATCGAGATATTGAATACCGCCCGAAACCACCCCGATCTTTTTGAACTTCTTTGCATACGCCACATAACCGTAATTCACATCCATGAAATAATTGATATAGCTCAGCGCTATGTTATTATCCATTGAATCGGTGAGCAAAGCAGGATTAACGAGCGCGACATTCAGGTCACCGTCTTTAGCGGTAAGAAGATTGCCACCAAGGGCGCTTACCCTTGCAGAAATCGGCAGGTTCAGGAATTCGAATGTATTGTTCCCGCCCACCTGGGCGTTGGAGCCCAGACTTAAGGAAAGAAGCGTAAAAACAAAAAGTATTTTTTTTACATTCATCCTTACAAAGTTAAAAATATTACGGCTCTGGAACGGGAAACAGAAAAAAATATTGCAGGTAACTTTTTTTAATTCTGGGGTGCCAATATTTTTATACGTGCCGTGGCAAGGCACCTTTCTATGACACCATATAAGATCTCTGCAAGTCCGACATTGCGGAGCAGATTCCGGTGTTGAGCACAGAATGATGATTAATAACTATTTCTTCTTTTCTACCTTTACATTAAAATCGATAGGGTTTTCCACTTTCTCTTTCATGAGCGCTTGCTTCACCACATCGATCATTTTCTCGATATACGTAAATTTCAGTCCTTTGAGATAATCCGCCTTGATCTCGGCTACATCTTTTTTATTATCGGCACTCAGGATGATCTCTTTAATTCCGGCACGTTTAGCGGCAAGGATCTTTTCCTTGATACCTCCTACCGGCAATACACGTCCCCGGAGTGTGATCTCGCCTGTCATAGCCAGGTGGGATTTTACTTTCCGCTGCGTAAATGCCGAAGCAAGGGCAGTAAGCATTGTAATTCCAGCGCTCGGACCATCCTTTGGTGTTGCACCCTCAGGAACGTGGATGTGCACATTCCACTGGTCAAACACTTCCGGTTTCAGGCCGAGGAACGAACTGTGCGATTTAAGATATTCCAGCGCAATTACAGCGGATTCTTTCATCACATCGCCAAGGTTCCCTGTTAACGTTAATTTTCCCGTGCCTTTTGTAAGACTGCTTTCAATAAACAATATGTCACCTCCCACTGAGGTCCATGCAAGCCCGGTTACAACACCTGCCACATCATTTCCCTGGTAACGGTCTTTTTCGTGTGCAGGCCCCAGTATTTTGGCAAGATCTTTTTCAGCCACATTTACCACATACTTCTGTTCCATCGCGATGGATTTTGCAGTATTCCTCACCACTTTTGCGATCACTTTTTCAAGTCCGCGCACTCCGCTTTCCCTCGTATAATTCTCGATGATGTATTCAATCAGTTTTTTATCAAGTACAAGCTGCTCCTTCTTAACTCCCTGTTCACCGAGCTGCTTCGGAATAAGATGGCGTTTCGCGATCTCAATTTTTTCTTCTGTCGTATAACCGGTGATCTCGATGATCTCCATACGGTCGCGCAATGCCGGCTGGATGCTGCTGAGTGAATTGGCTGTTGCAATGAACATAACATTCGACAGGTCATAATCCATCTCTACGTAATTATCATAGAATGCATTGTTCTGCTCGGGATCAAGCACTTCCAGCAATGCTGAAGAAGGGTCGCCATGGAAATCATTTCCAACCTTGTCAATTTCATCAAGTATGAAGACTGGATTTGAGCTCCCTGCTTTTTTTATATTCTGGAGGACTCTTCCCGGCAAGGCCCCTATATAGGTTTTACGGTGACCGCGGATCTCTGCTTCATCACGTAATCCGCCAAGGCTCATCCTTACATATTTACGCCCAAGGCTCTCTGCAATGCTCTTTCCTAAAGAGGTTTTACCAACTCCCGGAGGTCCGTAAAGGCAGATGATAGGAGATTTCATATTTCCTTTCAGCTTTAATACAGCAAGATGCTCAAGAATCCTTTCCTTCACTTTATCCATCCCGAAATGATCCTTGTTCAAAACTTTTTCTGCTCTTTTCAGGTCGAAATTATCCTGGGTTTTTTCATCCCAAGGCAGATCCAGCAATACTTCAAGGTAATTGGTTTGTATAGAGTATTCAGCTGCATTCGGATTCATGCGTTCCAGTTTTGTAATCGCCTTTTCAAAAGCAAGTGAAACTTCCTTGCTCCATTTTTTCTCCTTCGCCTTTGCCCGCATCTCCTTGATATCCTGGGCAAAGTTGTTTTCGCCAAGCTCTTCCTGGATAGTTTTTAACTGCTGGTGAAGAAAATAATCACGCTGCTGCTTGTCGAGATCCACTTTTACCTTCGACTGGATCTGGTTCTTCAGCTCAAGCATCTGCAATTCTTTTGTCAGGTTTGCAAGAACTATCGTTGCACGGGAAGAAAGATCAGCCACCTCGAGCATGGCCTGTTTTTCAGCAACCGGGGCATTCATGTTCGAAGAAATAAAATTTACCAGGAAGGAAGGGCTCTCGATATTTTTTAAAGCAAAGCCCGCTTCACTCGGGATCTGGGGAGATTCTTTGATGATCTTCAGCGCGAGGTCCTTCAATGATGACACAAGAGCCTGGAATTCTTTATCATCCTTGTGCGGCCGTACTTCTGCGAACGCAGTAATCGATGCTTTTATGTAAGGTTCGGTCTGCCTGATATCTTTTAATTCAAATCTTCTTTTCCCCTGGATAATAACAGTCGTATTACCATCAGGCATCCGCAGCATCTTTATGATATGTGCCACGGTGCCTATTTTGTTCAAATCATCAATTGTAGGGTCTTCTATGGAATCATTTTTCTGCGAAACAACACCAATTGTTTTGTCCCCTTTATATGCGTCCTTTATAAGATTTATTGATTTATCGCGCCCAACGGTTATAGGAATGACCACCCCGGGAAACAACACGGTATTGCGAAGAGGTAAAATTGACAGTACATCAGGGATCTTTTCAGAGTTCATCTGATCTTCATCCTCAGAAGAAAGTAAAGGTATAAATTCGGTATCCTCGTCCACGAGATTATCCCGCATCAGCGGAGATAAGCCATTCAGGTCAAAATTATCGGTCATATTGAGGGTTGGTTAAAGTCGTTTATGTTTGGAACATCCCTTTGTTTCCAATGAATATGCCAATGGAATAAGCGGGACATTCTGGCAGGCATTTCCAAAGATCAGGAAGGGTCTTTCCTTAGAAGGTAAAAGACATTGATACAAATGATCGCGGCATTGGTAACGATCACAGGAATTGAATATTCAAGCAGGACACCATACATTACAAAGAATGCACATCCTATTGTATTTACTATTCTCAGCCGGTTAATGTCCTTCATTAAAAAAGACAATAAGATCCCGAGGGATCCGATGTAACCGATAATATCTGTTATTGAAAAGTGCATGAGTTCTGTTTTTAATTTCTCGCAGAGCCAAAGGGTTCGCAGAGAGGTTTATGAATGTTATTTTTACCCCGAAGACGCTAAGGCATCAAGGCTTTGTTGTTTCTGTTTACGCAGCTGTTTAATTGCCTGTCGTCTGCTACCTTTTATTACTTCCTATACTTTTCCGTCACCTCGAACACGTGCGTCAGGATCTCCTGCTCTGTTTCATCAAACACCAGGCTTCTTCTCTCGAATACCCGTGATGCTACTTCAAAGGCATCTTTCACTTTGTAAGTGGTAAAGCCTGCCGCTCCGCCCCAGGAAAAAGACGGTACAAAATTCCTCGGGAAGCCGGAACCGAATATATTTGCATTCACCCCGACAACAGTGCCTGTATTAAACATCGTATTGATCCCGCATTTACTGTGATCACCCATAATGAGACCGCAGAACGTAAGGCCTGTACCAACAAAGCGCTCTTTTGTATAATTCCAGAGCTTAACCTCGGCATAGTTGTTCTTCAGGTTGGAATTATTGCTGTCAGCCCCGATATTACACCATTCCCCCAAGACGGAATTCCCCAGGAAACCATCGTGTGCTTTGTTCGAAAAGCCGAAGATCACCGAGTTATTCACTTCACCCCCTACTTTACTATGCGGTCCTATTGTAGTCGGACCGTAAATTTTTGCTCCCAGTTTTAAGGCGGAATGCTCACCCAGTGAGAAAGGCCCGCGGATAATTGAACCTTCCATTACTTCAGCTTCTTTTCCGATATAGATCGGTCCGGAGGATGCATTAAGAATGGCACATTCAACTTTGGCCCCTTCTTCTACAAAGATGTTCTCCAGGCCGATCACCTGGTTGGTAGCACTCAATGCGAGGGAGATGCGGCCTTTGGTCACAAGGTCAAAGTCGGCACGGATCGCTTCCCCGTTCTTTGAAAATATGTCCCAGGGATTCTGGATATGCAGGGGTTTCGCATGGGATTCGAATTTCGTATAATTCTCACTCAGGCCAATATCAAAGTTTTTATCTGCACCGGTATTCGCAGCGATCACCACCCCGCCTGACAACAGCGCATGATATGGCTGGAGCAGCTTAATTTCTTCGAGGAGCTTTTCATTCGGACAAAAAGAACCGTTGATCCAGAAGTTATCGGTATCAATTGCAAACTCCATGGGATATTTTTTCTGAAGATACTCTTCTGTCCGCGTGGACAATTCTGCATTCAGCATCCTTTCCCATTTTTCACGAATAGTAAGGATTCCGATCCTGATATCGGCCACCGGTCTTGTAAAGGTCAGCGGGAGAAGATTTTCCCGGGTGATGTCGTCAAATAATATATAATTCATATCAAGTTTATTAAGTAAGCAAGGTTCCCGGAGCGCCCGGGCAATATGGTCACTAATTAATTAACTGTTGTCTAATTCAGAATTACATCAGGCTTATTCATCATTGTAATGTATGTATCAATCTGCCTTAAAAAGTATTTTAATGTCTGCGTGTTATCCGCATCTATCATCATATCATAGATTTTCTCATCCGCTTCTTTATACTTGCCGACTTTAAACCGGGCTTTGGATAAAGCGGAAACATATTTCAATGAAAAATGGTCACGGATATTCAGGTCGATGAGAAGATCAAACTCTTCTTCAATAAAATTATCAATAATATGGGTGAGGGGCTTGCCAAACCAGTTTGTTTCCTTTACAGAGAAAAAATCATATTCCAGCTTGGAATAGGTATAATCAGGGATCTTTTTTTCACTGAAGAACCCAAGCACTTTTACCTTTTTGGAATGTTCTCTCAGGTAAACAACATAACGTTTCACCAGTTCATAATCTTCCGGGTTGGAAGCATCAAACAGCATCCCCACTTTTCTCACAGCATTAAAATTGAATTTATGCGGGGATATTTTTCGCGCATGCTGCGACATCAGCTTGTTCAGCAGGTTGTCCCCCACTACCTGTTTTAATTTCTTCATCATGCTGTCTTCTTATGATACCATATTTAAAAAATCCTCCTCTGAAATGATCGGAACCCCAAGCTTTTCAGCCTTCTTCAACTTTTCGGGGCCCATGTTCTCACCTGCAAGCACGTAGCTTGTTTTCCCTGATATCGAGCCCACATTCTTACCACCGTTCTGTTCGATCATTTTTTTTATTTCATCCCGGGAAAACTTTGTAAAGACCCCGGACACTACAAATGTTTTATCCTTTAGCTTTTCACTTACATTCGTTACCTGCTCGCCTGACAATTCAAACTGCAGTCCGTAGGAACGCAGCCGTGAAATTATATCCCTGTTCTTATCATCAGCAAAGAATTCAACGATGGTAGAAGCTATCCGCTCTCCGATGTCACCAACTTCAAGCAGCTTTTCAATATTCGCTTTTGAGAGTTCTTCGATCGACCTGAATGAGTAGGCGAGTTTCTTTGCGGTAGTCTCCCCGATATGCCTGATCCCGATTGCAAAAAGGACCCGTTCAAAAGGAATTTGTTTGGAAGCTTCGATACCTTCCAGGAGGTTGTTCACACTCTTTTCCGCCATACGGTCGAGCAGCAGAAGATCCTCTTTTTTAAGCTCGTAAAGATCTGCAATGTTATGCACAAGGCCGGCATCAAAAAGCTGCGCGATCGTTTCACCTCCCAGGCTATCAATGTTCATCGCCCTGCGGCTCACATAATGCTCCATTTTACCTTTTACCTGTGGCGGGCAGCCTGACTCATTCGGACAGTAATGATTTGCCTCTCCTTCATTCCTGACGAGCATGGCATCACATTCAGGACAATTTGTAATGTATTTTACCGGGCCGGCCGATTCAATGAACATATCACGTTTGCTTTTGTCAACCGCGATAATCTTCGGAATGATCTCTCCTCCTTTTTCAACAAAAACAGTATCGCCTACCCTCACATCGAGTTTTTCAATAATATCGGCATTGTGCAGCGAGGCACGTTTTACTGTGGTTCCTGCCAATTGGACGGGTTTAAGATTGGCTACAGGAGTAATCGCCCCTGTTCTCCCAACCTGGTATGAAATACTTTCAAGGATGGTGGAAACCTGCTGCGCCTTGAATTTATAGGCGATTGCCCAACGCGGTGATTTAGCCGTAAATCCGAGAAAACGCTGATGTTCGTAAGAATCTACTTTTAAAACCACTCCATCTGTTTCTACATCCAGCAAGTGCCGTTTCTTATCCCACTTCTCCAGGTATTTTAAAACCCCGTTAATATCAGGGACTCTTTCCATATCGGCTGAAATCTTAAATCCCCAGCTTTTTGCCAATTCAAGATTGTCATAATGTGAAGCAGCCGGGAGTGATTCACCAAGTAAAGAATATAAATAGCAATCCAGTTTACGTTCTGCCACGGCTTTTGAATCCTGCTGCTTAAGCGTACCGGAAGTGGCGTTGCGGGGGTTTTTCAATTGCTTCTCAAAGATCTCTTCTTCATCATAGCCCTCTTTCAGAAGCTGTTTTCTCATTTCTTTGTTGATGCGGAGAAACTCATTTTTAGGCATGAAGATCTCACCGCGGATTTCAAATTCAGCAGGAAACGCGCTGCCCCGGAGTTTGAGAGGGATACTTTTTATCGTCTTCACATTTGCGGTAACGTCATCGCCTTTTTCCCCGTCACCCCGGGTTACCGCCTGGGTTAGTTCGCCATTAACATACGTAAGGGAAATAGAAACCCCGTCATATTTCAGCTCACAAATATATTGGTGATCATTAATCCCTGCCCTGCGGATCCGGTCATCAAAATCCCTGAGGTCTCCTTCATTATAAGTATTCCCCAGCGAGAGCATCGGGTATTTATGTTTCACTGAACGGAATTCTTTGGTAACCTGTCCGCCTACTCTTTGAGAAGGTGAATCTGAACGGAGATATTGCGGATATTCCTTTTCAAGCCGGATCAGCTCTTCCAGCATTTTATCAAATTCAAAATCACTGATACTGGGATTGGACAGCACATAATAATTGTAGTTGTGCTCCTCCAGTTGTTTTGATAATTCCTGAATCTTATTTTTTATTTCTTCACTCATATACCAAATACAAAACACAGTATGTCAACTGTAAACTACAAACTTTAAATTATTTTTGCTCCCCTGCACTGTTGTCCTTGAATTCATCATTCAGAACAAAATACATCGGGTAGGTCATCTGCGCGCGGACAAGCGTATCGCCCATCTTTGCAGGATACCATTTTATCATTGCAATGATCCGTTCTGCTTCCTGGTCGCAGCCGCCACCAACAGATTTCTCGATTCCTATATTTGTAGGCAGGCCGCTTGGTTCCACCACAAAACGGACAATAACCGTCCCCTGGATATTGGCGAGCTGTGCCTGGCGGGGGTATTCCAGGTTGGCTTTTATAAAATCCTGGAGGGCAAAAGCGCCTGCCTGGTACATCGGCATTTGTTCAGCCTGGGTATAGATTTTTCCTGATGTATCTACTTTCATTTTGGGCAGGTATTTGAACTGGGTATAATCCCGTTCCCTGCAGATCTTTTTATATTTCCCGTACTCAAAGTTGAACGTAACAGACCATTTTGTAGCAACATATTCACCTTCCTTAATTGCAGGAACCCACTGGTATAGTTTAAAAAGCCGCAGTGCTTCCTGCTCAAGATCCTTTGCAGGCGATTCAACCACCGTGACATCAGATACTGTACTGTCTTTTTTTATAATAAAAGTAAGCGTCACCTTTCCTTCGACCTGGTTTGCCAGTGAAACTTTAGGATATACCATTTCCTGTTCGAACACACGTTTGAATTCGGCTTTGCCTCCTACATTGGTAGGAAATACACTTACGTTAAAACTTTCCTGCGACTGAACAGCACTGAACGCAGCCAGGAAAAAAATAAGCAAAATATTTTTTTTCATACTTCTATAACCTTTAAAACATTACCCTTCTGCGGCCATTTAGGCCTCTAAAGCATACCACGCAAGATACGATTTTTATTACTCATATCTTTTACAAGCTCTACATTTTTAAAGCCTGCACCAATCATCACCGCCTTTGATTCCGATGCAAGGGCAGCGTTGATCTCAAAATAAATTAAGCCGCCTTCCTCCAGGTTTCCCAAGGCAAATTCCATGATCTTCCGGTAAAACAGCAGTGCATCATCATCCTCCACAAATAACGCAAGATGAGGTTCATGCTTCAGCACATTGTCCTCCATCCTGGCCTTCTCCGAAAGCTTTATATAAGGAGGATTACTAACTATGATATCATACCGCTGCACTGGCAGATCCTTTGGATCAAGAATATCATCATGAATATAATTTATGCGGCATCCATTCGAATCCGCATTCATCCCTGCAACTTCCAGTGCTTTTTCTGAAATATCCATTGCAAAAATTTCTGCATGAGGCAAATGCTTCTTAAGTGTTACCGGGATGCAGCCGCTGCCCGTGCCGATGTCCAGGATGGCAACAGGTCGTCCATTATAATTTTTCTTTGTTTCAGTGATAATAAGATGCACCAGTTCCTCTGTTTCCGGGCGGGGGATCAATACATTTTCGTTCACAATGAACTTCAGCCCGTAAAAATCAGCTTTCCCCAGAATGTATTGCAAAGGCCTTTGATTTTTAAGATCCTTAAGTGCAAAACTAAATT
Organism: Bacteroidia bacterium; assembly: GCA_036386835.1. Classification (GTDB taxonomy): domain Bacteria; phylum Bacteroidota; class Bacteroidia; order 2-12-FULL-35-15; family 2-12-FULL-35-15; genus 2-12-FULL-35-15. The sequence goes on along the minus strand of DASVUX010000021.1, from coordinate 39,492 downwards.
TTAAAAGCTGTGATTCACTCACCGTAAAACCGGGATCGCTTTTAAGACCCGGGATCTTCTGTCCGGTAAAATCCTCAATACAATAACGCATAATGGTTTCAAGCTCAGACGCTTCGTAAAGACTGCCTAATTCATCTTTAAAAAAACGAATGATGTCTTTGATTTTATTTGAGGGAATCTTCATAATTACTGCCGGGACAAAGGTAATAATCCCTTGGGCTTTTAGTACATTTGTCTTAATTATGAATACAGAAGAAAAATATATGGAACGCTGCATCCAGCTTGCCCGGAAAGGCGGAAGAAATGCTGCTCCCAACCCGATGGTAGGTTGTGTGATTGTTGTGGATGATGAGATAATCGGTGAAGGTTACCATGAACAATACGGGCAGGCGCATGCTGAAGTGAACGCGGTTAATTCAGTGAAGGATAAATCATTATTACAGCAGGCCACCCTCTATGTAAACCTTGAACCGTGCGCCCATTTCGGGAAAACTCCGCCTTGTGCCGACCTAATCATTGAAAGCAAAATCCCGTCAGTTGTGATAGGTTCTGTGGATACTTTTGAGATGGTAAGCGGAAAAGGGATCTCAAAACTTGAGCAGGCCGGTATAAAAATAAAAAAGGGCATTCTTGAAAAAGAATGCCGGGAGCTTAATAAACGTTTTTTTACTTTCCAGGAAAAGAAGCGGCCTTATATCATTTTAAAATGGGCCCAGACAGCTGATGGTTATATTGATATTATCAGGAATGAAGAGGGTTTCGAAAAAGCGCTCAGGATCACAAATGAGGATTCGCTGAAGCTCTCACATGAATGGAGAAGCCGTGAACAGGCTATTATTGTCGGGAAACGCACAGCATTATTCGACAACCCGAAACTTACGGTAAGGAACATTGAAGGGATAAATCCGCTGAGAATAGCAATTGACCGTAACCTTACCATTCCTTCCAATTATTTTTTACTTGATCAGTCAACCCCTACCCTCATCTTCACTTCAGCCGATTCTGCTTCTGTACCAAATCTGGAATATATCCGCCTGAATTTTGACGCTGAGCTGCTGCCACAAATCCTGGATACACTTTATGAAAAAAATATCCAATCCCTGATCGTAGAAGGCGGCACCAAGCTGATCAACAGTTTTATAAGTCACGGGATCTGGGATGAAGCCAGAGTGTTCATTTCGCAGCAGAAAATCCAGGACGGTGTGAATGCACCTGAGCTCGATCATAAACCTGTTTCAAAAGAAGATATCTCCGGAGATTTACTTCTGACCTATCTTAACACTTAAGGCTTCGTCAGATCAAAATACAGATCCACGGTTGTACCTTTTCCTGAAAACAGCGCCAGGTCAGCAAGTTTTTTCATAAGGAAGATCCCTCTGCCATTCGGTTTATCTATCAGTTCGGGCGTAGTTGGATCCGGAATGCGTTCGGGATCAAACCCGTCACCTTCATCACGTACTGTGAAACAAATGAAATTATCCCATTTCAGCTGAACAGACAAATGGATCTTTTTAGAAATATCCTGCTTGTTGCCGTGAATGATTGCGTTTGTTATGGCCTCATTCAGTGAAACCCAGATGGAGCTGTAAACCTTTTCTGATAAAGCAAACTGTTCTTTTATCTCATCAAGAAGCATTTCCAGTGAATCAATACTCTGCATGCTGGAGGGAAAAGCAAATATCTGGGGGTGATTTTGAGAATGTATCGGATTAATGCGCATGTCGATCTGTTTAAATACATAACCTTACTTACAGGTATATATACTGAACATCAGAAAAATAGATGCCTGAAAATGTTCCAGGCATTCTAATCCCAAGACATAAAAAATACCGTATCTGTTTTATATACAGAAAATTACAGGTGAAATTAAAACAAAGCAAGCATTTTTTTTGGTGATAAAATTTGAGGATTACGATTAAAAAGAGATCCATTTACGCCGCAAGGGCTTCGTTCAGGATGACATGTGCTAAATTGCTACTCCTTGCTCCTATATAACTGAAGCCAAACCTCTTTAATTCTTTTTTTTGTGCTTCTCCGTGGTCTCAGTTACTCAGGGGTAATCTTTTTGAAATTAAAAAGAGATCCATTCACTCCGCAAGGGCTTCGTTCAGGATGACATGTTTCTGTGCTTCTCCATGGCCTCCGTTACTCTGGGGTAAATCTTTTTGAACTTGCAAACTTCTTTCTTTTACGGGAAATGTGCTGAAAACTTATTGATCAATTTTTACAGATGTCGAAACACATTTCAAGGATGGTACCGTTCCGGGAAAAACTAACCGTATCCGCAACCTTGTTAATGAGGTAAACACCCCGTCCGTTTGGTTCTTCAATACATTCGGAACTTGTCGGATCGGGAACTTTCTCCGGGTCAAACCCCATTCCTTCATCCTTCACAGTAAAACAAAGGTAGCGGCTTCCTTTTGTTTCTACTGTGAGACTTACTTTCTTCCCCGGGTCATATTTATTACCGTGTTTGATAGCATTCGTTACGGCTTCATTCAAAGCAAGCCAGATACCATTGCAGCATTCTTCAGAAATAGCGTGTTCTTCTTTTACCCTGGATATAAGGTCTTCAACAGCCTCAATACTCTCCAGCCTTGATTCAAGGATGAGATGCTGAGAACCCGATTCGTTATTAAAGTATCCGATAAGCATGCTTGGATTTTTTGCTAAAGTATTGTGTTTTAGTTGAAAAGCAAATTTTCCGGCATGAAATTTTATGCAAAACTAAGGAGTCGGGGCCACTTTTTCTTCCCCTTTTTTCCGCTAATTTCCACAGATTAATAAAAGAAGAATCGCATTTGCTTACGGAACACGTTTAGTTTTCAAAGATGCGTATCTTTAAGCCATGCTTTTTGAAGACACCTATTTGACCATCCGGCAGCCGGCAGAAGGTTTAATAAAAGACCGGGGCAGCAAATTTCTCTCGTTTATTTATCCTGTTACATGTGAAGATGAGATCAGGCAGCGACTCCAGGACTTACGCAAGCTTCACCCCTCGGCCAATCACCATTGCTATGCATTCAGGCTGGGAGCCGATAAGCAGGCGTTTCGTTCCAATGATGACGGAGAACCATCCAATACAGCCGGTAAACCCATCCTCGGACAAATCCTGTCCAATGACCTGAGCAATATTTTGATAGTGGTCGTTAGGTATTTCGGAGGCACCCTGCTTGGGGTGAGTGGTTTGATCACAGCATACCGACAGGCAGCCGCTGAAGCCATTAACAACGCCGCGATTACCGAAGCAACGGTATCCGAAGTTTATAAGGTCCGGTTTGAATGAACGACATAATGAAGATCATCAAGGATGAAAACCTGGAAATATTAACACAGGATTTTGAGCTTAATCCTGCCCTGACCTTTGCAGTGAGAAAAAGCCTCGCAGTTAAAGTGTACGACCGCATAAAAAAAATAGAAGGAAGCAATCTTACATTCCTCTACAGTCGTTAGCTGATTCCTGGCACGTTAAATTTGAGAGGAATGCCTATATTAGCGCAATAGTATAGGGTTATAAGACAAACAGATCAGCATTTATATGAAACTATTAAAAGAAATGAGTGCCATTCATGCCCCCTCCGGCAATGAATCGCCAATGACTAATTTCCTCCTTGACTACATTAAGAAGAATAAAAAATCCTGGAAAGTAAAACCAAAGGTTTATTCCGGTGAGGGTTTCCAGGATTGTATCGTACTTGTTTTCGGCAAGCCGCGTACTGCCATTTTCGCTCATATCGACAGCATTGGTTTTACAGTACGTTATGGTAAGCAGCTGGTGAAGATTGGCGGGCCAAGACTGGTTGATGGCTTTGAACTGGTTGGAGAAGACAGCAAAGGAAGGGCTGAAGTGAAATTAAAGCTTGTCAGCGATAAAAAAACAAAAGAGATAAAACCGGAATATGTTTTCAGGCGGGACCTTGAAACCGGAACGGAGCTGACTTTTAAACCTAACTGGCGGGAGGACCAGGATTATGTTCAATGCTGTTACATGGACAACCGCTTAGGGGTGTATAATGCGCTTAAAGTTGCGGAAACCATGAAGCACGGGGCAATTGTTTTCAGTTGTTATGAAGAGCATGGCGGAGGAACAGTTTCATTCATACAACGTTTCCTGCAGGAAAAATATAAGATCAGCCAGGCGCTTATCTCTGACATTTCTTGGATCACAGAAGGTGTTCATCCCGGGAAAGGACCGGTTATATCCATGCGTGACAGTCTTATTCCGCGCAGGAGCTATGTAAACAGGATCATTGAGATCGCTAAAAAAGAAAAGATCGCTTACCAGCTTGAAGTGGAAGGCAGCGGTGGCAGCGATGCCAAAGAATTGCAAATGTCCGAATATGCATGGGATTGGTGTTTTATAGGCGCTGCTGAAGAGCATGTTCACACACCGGATGAAAAAGTACATAAAAAGGACATCCAGGGAATGATCGATCTGTATCGAGTCCTGATGGATAAATTGTAAAAGGATCTGACAGCTACCTTTTCCCGGCTTCGCTCTTCTCGACTTCGCTCGAAATTACAACACGCAAGTCATCCGGACGAAGTCGAGAAATGTAAGCATAGAGGTTAAGCGCTAAGCCATTTCGAGCGAAGTCGAGAAAGTGTGTGAGATATTTAAGCAATCGGGCTGGTAAGGAGCGCGCTAAATCATTTCAGGCAACATAGCAAAAGACATTTTTACCTGTTTCCCACATGTTGATCCCGGTTCGGTTGATTGTTATTCTGATTTTGAGAAGTCCCCGAGTAAACCGTACGTCCGCACCGGGAACACAAACGTTCACCATTACTACCATCCTTTAATTCAGGATGGTGGCAGTTGGCTGATGGGGTTCCGGGTTGAGAGTTCGTTTTCATGACTATTCTTATCATGCAAAATTATGCCATAATTACTTCAACTTTGACTGGTGTGGATCAAATTGGTTTTTTAATCGCCAAAAACCGGGAAATTGGAACTCAAAGGAGAAAGGGGGACATGTAATATATGGGAATATCCCGCTTTATTACTCAAATGGGATTAATTGAGAAGCCTGCCTTCCAGTGCAACTTTAGAGAATTCTACAGGATTGTTCGGTCTTTTGAAAACGCTCCAGTCAATTTCAAGGATAGAATGAATCAGCGCCCTGCAGGATTTTAGATCCCAGGGTTTCGAATAAAAAAGATGAGCTCCTCCGGAAAAGCACAATTCAATATCCTGCATATTGCGCGAGGTGGAAAATACTACAATTGGTAAAGCGCGTAGTTTTTTATCAGCACGGATCTCATTTAAGCATTGGATACCGGACTTGTAGGGCATGTTCAGGTCAAGCAATAAAAGATCCGGAGGTTTTTCAACAGTTAGGTGTTCCATCAGTTTTTTCCCATCACTGATGCAGGTGGTTTTTATCAGGGACGAATATTCGGAAATGATCTCTTTCAGCATCAGCTGATCATCAGGATCATCATCGGCAACAATCAGGTTTTTATATATTTCAAAATCAACGGGCATCCTTCTCCTTTTGAGGGAGACAAAATTATTATTGAAAAAAATAAAAGTCAAGTTTTTGACGAAATTTTTTCAGCCGGAGTCCTGATTTCATAGGGTTACAGCATTCTTTTCTGCTTGAAAAGCGCACCTTTCTGGATGAAGTATTTGAGGGAAACCTCTGCCCCACCATTCATTTTGGAAGCTTCGCGGTATGAAGACAAATTAATATCGTATGACAGTCCCACACCAAGGTCTCCCAATTCCAGGTAAAACTGGGGAATTACGGCATCCTTCACACGGTAGTGAACACCAATTGAGATCCCGGTTTCATTAATAAACCCTGTGATCTTTGTCCCGTTCTTCAACCGGTATCTGAGTGCGCATCCTACGGTGATCTCGCTTGACGGACCCTGCAGGACATACATTGCGGAAGGCCTTATTGAAAGCTTAGTACCTGTGCGATCGAAATGCCCGTTTACAGTTGCAACCATTTTTCCATACAATTTCTCCGACACGGTGAAATACTTCTGGGTAGGCCGGTTGATATGATAGTAAGCTACCCCAACCGCCAGTCTTTTGGCCTCATTCCTGTCGAGAGTGGCTTTGCCGGTAAAATATTCATAATACAATCCGGCCCCGAGATCGAGGTAACCAAATGAACTGACAGGTGCAGCTTCTGTAGAATTTAAGGCCGGGTCGAAACCCGTTCCGTTATATTGATTTCCCCAGGTTACTGCAGCCAGGTTTGCTTTATGCTGAGCACCCCCAACCGAGATACCAGCAGAAAATTGGCTTTCACGGCTTACCGGGAGGATCCCGGCAAGACAAAGGTTTACCTGCGTTAACCCGAACTGTGAATCACCGGCTTTGTCGCTGAAAAAATTAAGCCCTGCGCCTAAATGGGCTTTATGTTCATTGTAATCAAACAGCGGAATGTCAAAAGAAGCTGCAGAAGTATTGAATGCTTTGCCCATTGCCATCCACTGGTTCTTATAATTCACGATCGCACGCATGTATCCGTTGTACACACCGGTAGCGCCAGGATTCAGCAATTGCGGTGTTTCATTGAACTGCGAGAAATGTACATCCTGTGCGATCACTGACTGCATGGAAATGCATGCGGCAGCGCACAGGATATATCTTTGTATTCTTTTCAAGATCTTGTCTGCAGGAATCATAAATTTTCTTTTAACGTACAAGGGTTACATTTCCTTTCAGCTCCACAAACGCGCCTTCAGGGGTTTTTCCGCTGAACCGATAAGCAAATACACCCGGGTTCAGGGGAACACCATTAAATTTACCGTCCCATCCCTTATCACGATCAGTAGTTTTAAAAACCTGCTGTCCCCAGCGGTTATAGATCGCAAAATCAATATCTGTTACGCTGCCTAATACTGTAAGGATATCATTTGTGCCGTCACCATTAGGAGAAAAAGCGCTTGGTATCGCAACCTGGTCCTCCGGTGCAAGCGGATCAGGCAAAGGTGGCTGCGTTATAAGTCGGAACACAGCCACGATATTATCAGCCTGCGTATAGCTTACCTCGGTTGAATCACTTGTCATTGAAGGCGCTAAGGCGTGATTATCCGTTTCCCAGTGATCAAATATGTAAGCCCCGCTCGAAGGCGATGCTTTTAATTTTGTAACAATCCCTCCAAAATAATTCCCGGTATAAATATAACTTGCCGGGGTTACGCTGTTGATCTTAATTTCCCCCGCACCTGCAGGTATCACATTATAGGTAACAGCATAAGGGCCTGTGAAATTATAACAATCTATAAGCCCTTGTGTAAGAGCGGTACATCGTGCTTCTACCGAATCACGAAACCTTGCAACATTTGCTTGCCAGCCACTAACCGAAAATCCACCTGTATGAGGCCATCTCGCTATCTGTGCAGGCATTTCCGGTTGTATTACGGCTATCATACTGTCTAACAACGGCAGTGCAAAATCGCAGCTCAATGTAGTATTCATCAGATCAATATAACGGGCCTGATAATATTGTTCAAAACCCGGATTGGCCATTAAAGCGGTAAGTATCTCAGTATGGCCCTGCCCTCCGGGATTAGGAGGGCTATTTAAATTCTCCACATTACAAGGATCTGCGCTGGCAGATACATCCGGAATCCCGGTATAATTAACATAATGGCCGAGGATCGCATCCAAATCCCAAAGCGTGTAACGCCACTTCTTTTTGTCTCCGTTAGGATCAAGCCCTCGCCACCATGATGTATTCCAGTTCAGCCAGTCCATTGTAACAAGCCATGAATTGTAAACGAAATAATCCACGAAGCTTTTTGTATTGAAGATGCTGTCTACATAATCATAGTTAGACTGCACTGCCATGTTGTTGGAAGTGATGTAGCTCCTGATCGAGTTCCAGTCGCTTGTAGCCTGTCCCGGAGTTGGCGTGTATGCTTCCCAGGTACCTCCCCAGGTCTGCAGGAATTCAACATAAGGTTCATTCTGCTTATAGTAATGATCGGTAAAATCAAGATCATCAACTTTTTCGCGGATATCATAAACTCCCCAGTATTGACCGTTAACGTAAAGAACGCATGGTTTCCAGGTACGTGCATCCACATTAAGGCCACCGCGCTGCGCAAGATAATGCGTATAGGAATCGCGGATATGGGCACCGCCCGGCTCGAAAGGATAATTGTCATTTGCAGCCGCTTTAAAGATCAAACGCTGAAATGAATCCCTGTCCTTGATATCAAACACCTTATAATTCACTGCATTGTTATACCCGAATTCATCTTTAGAAACATAATCGAACCCGCGTTGATCATATGCCCATGAATCGTTTCCATGCTCATTGGTCTCTCCGTTGGTTTCAGCAACCAGGGCTTTGGTTTCATTGAAATATTCCATGCTGGTTTCCGGAGTAATAGAAGGATTTCCATTATCAATTAAATCGAGTACCTGGTCACCAAAAATAGAAACAACAGGAGTTGTATGTGCTACATTAATAAAGTAAGTATTGCTCTTTACAAAACTATTCGGCACCTGCGGATCGGAGCTGAAAGCGCGGGCTCTCAGTACGGTTGTCGCAGAAATGGTAACAGGACCTGTATATAATGTTGAAGCCGTTGTAGGAGTAGAACCATTGGTCGTGTAATAAATTGAAATTCCCGTTCCGGTGGCAGTAATTGCTACGGTTTGCCCGGCTGAATAAAAACCTTCCGCAATACTCATTACCGGTGTTGATGCGTATTCAAGCTTCGCACCCGTGTTTGATGCACCCGGAGTAGGAGTTGTAAAAACACTCCATGTTGCAGCGCCATTGGTAGTACGTCCCCGTGAATGATTCGCAAGATTGGGTTTAATGGTGAGAGAATCTATTATGTTTCCTGACGCGTCTGCAAGCACAAGCGCTTCAGGTTTGGTTTGTGTTAATGAGAAGCCTGCATGCACATTCGTTCCGGAAACCACATCTTTGCTTGAACACCAGATCCGCAGAAAACCATTGGCAGGAACTGAGACACCTGCCGGGATCACCCATTTGGTAGGGTTGCTGATCTTATCACTCAAGTGAAATCCGGCCAGGCTGACAGCAGCAGCCCCGGGATTATAAAGTTCTACCCAATCGGGGGTATCACCAAAATTATCAGTAGCCGTGGAGACGTTGGCACCGGAATATTCATTGATCACAACCTGTCCATGCACCTGGGGTGATAGAAGCAAAACAGCAAATGCAACCAGGGATAGTTGAAGGTAAGTTTTCCAACTCATGTATCTTAGATTAAGGTATTGTGAATTAACTTTACTAAAGTACTAAAAAACAAGTAGTTTGTCAAAATGAAGGAAATAAAATTTCATAGGGGGTCTACTATTTCACCAGCACTTTATGACTCGTTGCTATCTGAAATGCATACGGCTTTTTTTTTCGCTTCATCAGCGGAGCAAGGTCAAAGTAGGCCTCCTCTTCTATTATTGAGCGGCAATTATCATTATCTGTGAAATGAGGCTCCAGGTGAATAACAGGCTCCTGCAAGGAACTGGTATCAGCATACATCTTCAGTTCAGCAGGACCGCAGCCGCCACTATAACTGATCACAAACTTCAGGCAATGATGAACAAGCTCACATTTAATGATGGTATATTCATCGGATCTTAAGCCTAGGAGATCTTTACTAATCATAAGAGAATAGCAACCGGGACCGGCACTATCATTTACATAAAGTCCCCGAGGCTCATCCTGGGCGGTTAAACCAAAAGTGGAAATTACAAAGACAGCAACTGCTATTGATCTGCACATTTTTCTGCGATTATAATCATATCTGTCACCTGCTCTCCGTTATGAATGTATGATTTGCGATCTGTCATTATTACCCGGAGATGATTTTCCGTCATCCCTGCTTTTAAATAGCCTTCTTCATGATAATTCATAAAGATCTCATCCCCGGTACTTCCTTTTTTATAGGCTGATCTGCTGTTATCATCCTCCATGGTGCTGATATAGAGAAGCCCTCCCGGATTTAATTTTTCTGAAACATCCGCAATCCATTTCAGGGCTTCCTTTTTTGAAAGGTAAGGTAAACCAAATCCGCATATAATCCCATCATACGTCTTTGTTAAGCTGCTGAGCACCCGGCAGTCCATCGTCATAAATTCAGATCCCGGGTTATTGATCTTTGCAAGTTCTAGCATTTTAGGGGCGAGATCGGTACCTGTAATGAAGAGATCGGACCTTTTACCCAGGATATATTTCGTGATGTTCCCTGGGCCACAGGCCAGCTCAAGTATACTTGGGTTTGTTGAATCCAGGTGATCACAGAAAAAGTCGAGCGATTCAGCATACAGGCTTACATCCATGAATTTATCCTGGTAAGAATTGGCGAGCTTGTTAAAGAGGTTTGCAGCTTGTTGTGAGTGATCCATGAGAATAAAAAGATCGATATGGAATAATAACGTTCACTGTGAATATTGGGAAGAAACTCTTTCCAACTCCTTTATAAGTTTATGAAAATTTACCCGGTGCTTCTTTTTATCCGGCAAAACCATTAGTGCAGCTGCCCACCTGTATTTTTTGGCGATGTTGTAAATGTTCAATTTTACCAATGAACCGGCTGAATGCTGAGTAATGGTATACACCCCGCAATACCACCACTCACCGCGAATTGTTAAGGTGCGTTTTTCCACATCAGGTATAAGGTATTCTTTATGACCGTCTTCAAATTGGGCTATGAACCCGGGACCACTGCCAGAGATCCTGCAACCCGGCTTGCCTTTAAAAATCAAAGGCAAGTAACCGGATTTATATTCACCTTCATTTATGTTAAACAAATACTTTTCTATCTCCCGGGCTGACAAGCTTGTAGTAGTTTCAAATTCCCATAGCTGATTTGTAAGCTTCATAACAAAAGGAATCACAGAGTCTTAAAATTTCCCTATCAAGCCAAAGCCGATATTAGCCCCATTACCTTTGAGGCTGAATGTAGAACGGTAATCGCCATTTTCATTCAGGTTAGAATCTGTTTTATCAGAAAACCGGAGACTTGGATAACTGTAGCCAGCATACCCAACATTAAAGAACATTCCGATATGATCACCGAAATAGATCCGCGGATTTAAGGCGAAACCGAAATTGATCCCGTTATCCCTGGCCATCCATTGAGATGGCTCATTTGAATTGATCTTGAAACGGGAATAACCCACAGTCAGTACGATCGGCATATCAAATCGTTTTGATTTCACGAGATGAAAGTTCAGCATCAGGTCAGCATCCAGCGAAGTGGTTTTTTCTTTGTAACCGGTAAGTGAATCCCTTTCGGTGAAATAATTAGAATAAGCAAATCTTCCGCCTACACCAAACCAATTCGTGATGCCATATTCAAGCGTCAGCGGATAAATCACCGAAGCAGCGGCATCCGTAGTGTCATGTGTGAATGTGAGATTCTGGTATGATGACGTTGTATGGATCCTGGTCCCATAAATCCCTAACCCGATCCCTAAACCGGCAGTAATATCACCCTTCTTAAAAGCCTTGTCCTGTGCTTTAGAAACATTCATAAATGATGCTATTAAAGCTACCGTTAAAATTATTTTTTTCATAAATCCTTAAATTAAATGTATCCTGATCATTTCCATACTGCCATTATGATGAAGGGCTTGGTTAAAAAATGTCATGCATTAATTGTATTAAAGTTAATACATATTTAAACAAATCAAAATAATTCATGAATAACAAAGGCTGCAGCTGTTACCAATAAGATCCCGATAAGATCGAGCACCAGCCCGGCCCTTAACATATCCTTTACCTTAAGGCGGTTACTGCCAAATACAATTGTATTGGGTGCTGTAGCCACGGGAAGCATGAACCCCAATGAAGCCGCAAGTGTTGCAGGGATCATCAGTACCAGGGGATGAACCCCGGTGGACTGCTGGATGGCAATAAGTACCGGGAGCATCAGCTGAATACAGGCCACGTTGGATGCAAACTCGGAAATGATGGTGATAAGGATGCTTAATCCGAATATAAGCGCATAGATATTTGTTGCAGCATCAAAATTCATTTGTGTGGCAAACCATCCGCTTAACCCCGAAAGCTCAAATCCTTTTGCCATCGCAAAACCGCCACCGAATAAGAGTACGATATCAAAAGGCAGTCGTGTTACGTCTTCCCAGGTAATGATCGCGCGGCCTTTCTCCGATCTTGAAGGTATGAGGAACAATAGTACTGCCATGAATACAGCGACAGTACTGTCACTTAAAAAGTTCTTGAATGGAAACAGGCTGCTCCAGCCTTTCATCGTCACAGCGCCAAGATCAATGTCCTCGCGCGTAAACCAAAGTACTGCCGTCAGGCAAAAGATCCACGCCACTACCTTTTCTTCATAAGTCATTCTGCCAAGGCGTTCATAAGAATCCCTGAAATATTTTTTATCGATGATCAGCTCGGACTCTTTATGGATGAACATTTTCTTCAGCACCAAAAACGCGATCAGCAGGAAAACAAAAGCTACGGGGAACCCGATCACGAACCATGATAAAAAATTCATGTCGTTATTCTGCGGATAATTTTCGGTGTATTCACGGAGAAAGATCATATTCGTAGGCGTTCCGACCAGGGTGGCCATTCCTCCTATTGTAGCAGAATAAGCAAGTCCGATCAGTAAGGCAGAAGCCATTTTATGAGAATGCTTTTCTTCTTTAAAGTGTTTTTCTATCTGTACGATCACGGCAAGTACTGCAGAGATCAGCATCATTACAGTTGCTGTATTGGAGATCCACATGGAGATCAGGAATGAAGTGATCATTACCCCGAACAGGATGCGGGAAGGGCTTGTTCCCACAGCCATCAGGATCCTTAATGCGATCCGCTGATGGAGGTTCCATCGTTCAATTGCGAATGCAATGATAAATCCCCCGATGAACAGGAAGATAATAGGATCCATGTACTGTGATGCGGTTGTCTTTGAATCTGCAATACCCAGTAAAGGCATTAATATAACAGGCAAAAGTGCAGTTACAGCAAGATGGATAACTTCTGTCAGCCACCAAATTGCCATCCATGCTGCAACAGCAGCCATACGTGTAGCCATCGGGTTTCCCGGGACAAGGTCACATCCGAAAAATATTGCAGCGGCAGTCAGGGGCCCGAGCAGTAATTTTATACTTTTCAAATAATTCATTCAATAAAAAAATTAGTTTTGTGATGGCCACAATCATTATTATGCATAGCAAACATAAACATATTCCATTTATCATTTTTGTTTCTTTTATTACGCTGTTGGGAGCTTGTTCGGAAAAGAATATAGCTTCCGGGGGCGAAGTAAAAGAAGAAGTTCAGCCCCGGGGGGCAGTTGCAGCTACTGTGTTCCGGCTGGACCTTGATGGTTGCACCTGGATGATCAGGCTGGAAGACGGCACGCAGCTGCAGCCTTCCGGGCTGCAACTGGAGTTTCAGCAGGATGGATTGAAAGTATGGGTTACATACACAAACAATAAGCATGGCACAAGCATCTGCATGGCGGGACAAGTAATAGATGTTACTGAAATTCAATTACGAAAATGAAAGCACTTAGAATAATATTTATGGGCACACCGGAGTTCGCGGTAGCCTCACTTGATATGCTTGTTCAGAATAATTATAATATTGTTGGGGTTATAACCGTTCCCGACAAACCAGCCGGGAGAGGCCAGCAGCTTCAGCAGTCGGCCGTTAAGAAATATGCTGAAGAAAAAGGGTTGAGGATACTTCAGCCTGAAAAACTGAAAGCAGAACAATTTATAAATGAGCTCCGTGATTTAAAAGCGGATCTGCAGATAGTGGTTGCCTTCAGAATGCTCCCCGAGGTAGTTTGGAATATGCCACGTTTAGGTACGTTCAACCTTCACGGATCACTACTGCCTGCGTACAGGGGAGCTGCGCCCATTAACTGGGCAGTGATGAACGGTGATAAGGAAACCGGTGTAAGCACATTCTTCCTGCAGCACGAGATTGATACCGGGAAAATTATTTTCCGTGAAAAAACCCCGATCGGGGAAAACGAATCAGCCGGTGAGGTTCATGACAGGCTGATGGTGATAGGAGCCTCATTGGTATTAAAGACTGTAAGGGCCATTGAGAACAATGATTATCCCCAGGTTGACCAGTCGGTATACATTGCAAAAGGTGAAATGGAGAAGCATGCACCTAAGATCTTCAAAGAAGATTGCCGTATAGTATGGACGCGCCCGCTGAAAGCGGTTCATGATCATGTCCGTGGGTTAAGTCCGTATCCCGCGGCTTTTACAGAGTTTATATCACCGGATGATAAAGCAAATTCCGTCAAGGTCTTTGCAACTGAGAAAGAGCCCTGCATTCATAACCATCCTGCTGGAACCATTGTAACAGATTCTAAAAGCTATCTTAAAGTATCAGTCAGTGATGGCTATTTAATAATAAAGGACCTTCAGCTTGCAGGAAAAAAGAGGTTAACTGTAAATGAATTTCTCAGGGGATTCCCGATGACAGGAGGCTGGAAAGCACTGTGAACAAACAAATCCATTAACAGCCGCGCACTCCCCCAATACCGGATATTACAGGGCAGAGATGCCCTGATAATCCATTATAAATATAGGTTCAAAAGACACCCTTGCTGAAACATAACTATATATGCCCTTTCAGGCGTAGTTATTAACAATAAGGCGATTTATCAACAATATTGCATTTTTTCCCCTCTGTCCCTTGCATTGTATGTGATTCCGAGTAATTTTGCTCCTGTTCAAGTAATAATTAATGTTTAACCCTTAAAAACTAATCAAATGAACAAAGCAGAATTAGTTGATGCTATCGCAGCAGAAACAAAATTGACTAAAGCTGATGCACAGCGTGCATTAGATGCATTCGTTAACGCTACAACAAAAGCACTTAAAAAAGGTGACCGCGTTGCGTTAGTAGGATTCGGATCTTTCTCTATCTCTAAAAGAGCTGCAAGAACTGGCCGTAACCCACAAACTGGTAAAGCGATTAAAATTGCTGCTAAAAAAGTAGCTAAATTTAAAGCTGGTGCTGAGTTAGCTAAAACAGTTAACAAATAGTCTCAACTAAAAATTGAAATAAAAGGGTCCTGCAGAAATGCCGGACTTTTTTATTTTAAAGGGTTCCGGGCTTGTTTTGTTTAGAAAAATTATTATATTTTTGTAATACTAAACATTCCTGCATGAACCGAATACGCTACGCACTCCTTACAGCACTCTGTGCTGTCTTTTTCATTTCATCAAATGCCCAGGTAAAACCTGTTACCAAAACGGTTAAAAAAACCTTCTTTTATTCCTTTGAAAATGTAAGTTCCGAATCGCAGATCGAAACACTTAAACAAAATGTTTCTCTCCTGAGAGGTGTCACAGAGGTAAAATCAGAATACAAGGCTGATAAAGGCATGGGACAGATTATAGTGGTTGTTGTTGAACAACAGCGCAGCAGTGAAGGAGATGTCCTGTTCGACATCACTGATCTAAAAAAAGCAATTATCCGGAACCGTCTCAGTCCCATGGAATTGACCCAGGAAGAATCTCTTATAGAAAACTAAACTCTGCTCTGATGAAAATTATTAAATTACTTGTCATTACGGCAGGTGTGCTCTTATGTCGTCCGGCACTTGCCCAGTCCGACAACTGCTCCTCCGCCACTACATTAAGTGTTACTGCAGGCTGTACCCCTGTAAGCGGTACAACTGCAGGTGCAACTGCCAGTATTTCCGGCTGTGTAGGGAATGCAGATGATGATGTATGGTATAAATTCGTAGCAACATCAACCAGTCACCAGATCACAGTAACAGCATCGGCAAC
Organism: Bacteroidia bacterium; assembly: GCA_036386835.1. Classification (GTDB taxonomy): domain Bacteria; phylum Bacteroidota; class Bacteroidia; order 2-12-FULL-35-15; family 2-12-FULL-35-15; genus 2-12-FULL-35-15. The sequence continues at coordinate 23,747 of DASVUX010000021.1, read as the reverse complement.
TTTCGATCCTGTTGTACAATTATTCTCAGGGGCATGTGCTTCACTTACCACCTTAAACTGCCAGGACCTTGGGGGCAATGGAATAACTGAAAACATCTATGCTACCGGCTTAACAATCGGGACAACTTATACTTTCCGCGTTTATCATTATAGCGCAGGTTCTGGCTCCGGCACATTTACAGTATGTGTGACCACCCCACCCCCGCCCCCTGCCAATAATAACTGCTCGGGAGCCATCAGTTTAACGGTGAACGCTGCTTGTGTGAATGTGGCAGCAACAACTGTCGGGGCTACGCAATCGGCTGTTGGATGTGCGGGAACAGCAGATGATGATGTATGGTTCTCGTTTACCGCAACAAATTCGGTGCAGACAATTACCGTAAACCCTTCTATTAATATGGATCCGGTTGTGCAGTTATACTCCGGGTCGTGTGCCGCACTCACCTCGATGTACTGCATGGATAATACGTTCATGAACGGAAATGAAGTCATTAATGCAGTGGGGCTTACACCTGGCAATGTTTACTTTATCCGCGTATATGATTATTACAGTGCTACGGGAGGTGCAGCATTTGATATTTGCGTAACGGGAACACCTACCGCGGTGCCAACCAACGATGAGCCCTGTTCTGCAATTGCACTGCCTGCGGTAACATCAGCATGTAATTATTTAAACTTTACCACAACCGGGGCAACAGCTTCCACAGCTACAGCACCCGCACCGGCTGCATGCGGTGGCACTACACCATTTATGGGAGGTTTCTCCGCCACTTCAAAAGATGTTTGGTTCAGTGTTGTTGTTCCGGCAACAGGCAACCTGTACATCACCCCTCAGCCGGGTTATGGGATCAATGACGGGGTTATGGCAATCTACTCAGGTACCTGCGGGGCACTCACCCAGATCACATGCTCCGATGATTACAATTATCCCGGAGCTGCCAACGACTTCAAACCATATCTTGCTGCAACCGGGCTAACTCCCGGGGGAACGGTTTATATCCGTTATTGGGGTTACGGTTCCGGTTCCGGAAATTTCGGGATTTGCATCTCCTCTCCTACTAATGATCTTTGCGCCAACGCGCTTTACATATGTGACATTAACGGGTACAGCGCTTCTACCAGTGCGGCTTATATACCTGACAGGCCATGCAACATGATAGGAAATAATGAGAACGCAGCCGGTGTGGATCAGCCTAACGGCACCAACACAGGGGGCATTTTCGGACAAGGCGGACCATGGGGAACAGGAGCTCCGGCCTTTGATGTAAATATCAATAACAACTCATGGATCAGGTTCACTGCTTCTGCCGCCAGTGCAACTTTAAATGTTACGATAGGCAACTGCTGGGTAGGAAATTATCCTTCAGGAGGAATCCAGATGCAGATCTTCTCAGGTACTAACTGCTGTAATTTTGTACCTGTTTCCGATTTCGAAGAGAACTCCACAGGATTTACTATCACTGCTAACGGACTAACAGTGGGGCAAAGCTATTACCTCATGGTGGATGGCTATGCGGGTGATATTTGTAATTATACGATCACCGCAAATTCGGGTGTTTCGTTTCCTGCCATCACAGCCTCTGCAACATCAATATGTACAGGCGCAGCACCAGTAACCCTAACAGGCCCGGCAGGCGCTTCAAGCTATGAATGGCTTCCCGGGGGACAAACAACACAGGTAATAACCGATGCACCCAGTACAACAACAACTTATACGCTTATTGCAGAAGGTGTTTGCGGATACAAGCAAACTCTGACAAAAACGATTGTTGTTAATCCTCTTCCATCAATTATTATTAATTCGGGAAACCCGGTAAGCGTTTGCAACAACTCGAGCGTAGTGCTAACCGCAGCGGGGGCAAGTTCCTATTCCTGGAATACCGGCCAGTCAACAGCCGGAATAACGGTGAGCCCTTCTTCCGCGACCACTTACACGGTTACAGGCACCAGCGCCAGCGGATGTGCAGCTACGGGAACAGTAAATGTGGCTGTTTTGTCCCAACCGGTTATCACTGCAGGTTCAACTTCAATATGTGCAGGACAATCTGCCGTTTTAATTGCGGGGGGCGGTGCCACTGCCTCTTCTTATTCATGGAGCAACGGAACCAGTGGAACAAATACGATCAGTGTATCTCCGTCATCCCTGACAAGTTATACCGTAACAGGCACAGGCGCTAACGGCTGCACGAATACAGCAGTTGCAACTGTGACAGTGAATGCTTTACCAGTAATTTCAGTCAACTCGGGATCCGTCTGCAACGGCCAGTCTTTTATCCTGAATGCTAACGGAGCTCCTTCATCAACAAACTACACATGGAGCAATGGCAGTAATAATGTAAATTCCATCACTGTCAGCCCGTCCTCGCTTACCAGCTATACCGTTAACGGCACAGGTGCAAACGGCTGCACGAACACTGCAGTGGCAACAGTTACCGTTAACGCATTACCGGTAATTGTGGTTAACTCACCTGCGATCTGCAGCGGTCAGACTGCGATACTGAATGCATCAGGCGCGGCCTCCGCAACAAGCTACTCCTGGAGTACCGGGACAGCCGGCATAAACTCTATTTCTGTTTCGCCTTCTTCGCTTACAAGCTACACAGTTACCGGTACTGCGTTAAATGGCTGCACCAATACTGCTGTAGCCACCGTTACTGTAAATGCGGTTCCTGTCATTTCTGTCAATTCCCCTTCTGTATGCTTTGGGCAATCTGTTACGCTCACTGCAAGTGGCGGTGCGGGTGCGGCTGATTATGACTGGAGCAACGGAATGAACAATATAAATACCATAACTGTCGCACCTTCATCACTTACAAGTTATACCGTTACCGGGACGGCTGCAAATGGTTGTACAGCTACGGCTGTTGCGACCGTGACCGTTAATTCCCTGCCTTCATTTACCTTAACTCCTTCGCCTCCTGTATGCAGCGGTCAGAGTGCCACAGTTTCTGCATCAGGTACCTCTGTCAGCGCGTATCTCTGGAGTACAGGGTCAGGCAGCAGCACCATTACAATTTTACCTGGTACAACAACAAACTATACAGTTACAGCCACCGGTACAAATAGCTGCACAAGTTCACAGGTTACAACAGTTACCGTGAATCCGCTTCCGGTAGTAGCTGTAAACTCAGGCACAATCTGCAGTGGGCAGAACATCACTTTAACTGCTTCAGGTGCAAATAACTATTCCTGGAATACAGGTGCAGGCGGACCTTCAATTAGTGTTAGCCCAACCGGAACAACATCATATACTGTTACAGGTGTTGACGGAAATTCCTGCTCGAACACAGCCGTTGCCGCAGTAACGGTAAACAACATCCCTTTACTTACAGCAAGCCCCGCTTCTACTCCATCAAATTGTGCTGTTGCAACTGGTGCACTCACAGGAGCTGCAGCCAGTGGAAGCGGCAGCCTGAACTATTCATGGACCAACGCATCCAACACTGTAGTAGGAACATCAGCGGATCTTACTTCCCAACCTGCAGGGGTATATAATTTAACGGTAACGGATGGTAACGGATGCAGTGCATTGTTCGGGCCATTCAACATCACCAACCCGGGGGCACCTTCCGCACCATCCATCACTGCAGCGGATGCAATTGTCTGCACAGGCGAACAGATCGTTCTGAATGCCACAACTTCGGCATCATCACCAACCTTCAGCTGGACAGGGCCGGGAGCCAGCAGCAGCAGTTCCAATCTTACTATTGCATCGGCAGTTGCTGCTGACGGAGGAACATATGCGGTTACTGTTACTTCAAACGGATGTACGAGCGCACCGGCTTCTGTTACAATAACAGTAAATGCTTTACCGCTTGCGAGTGCCTCAAACGCTTCAGGGGCTGTCTATTGCAGCGGACAAACAATCTCCCTTGTTTCTGCAGGCGGTTCAGGTTATAGCTGGACAGGACCGTCCGGCTTTACTTCCATACAGCAGAATCCTGCGATCACATCTTCTGTAGTTGGGATGAGCGGTACATATACCGTGACTGTGACTGATAATAATGGCTGTACAGCTACGGCAAGTACATTGGTGACAGTTGACCAGACCTCGCCTGCACCCACTGCAAGTGCACTGTCAAATAGTATTTGTGAAGGAGAGGATCTTATTTTCAGTGCATCATCTCAAGGTGCAACAACCTATGCATGGACGGGGCCGAATGGCTTTTCTTCTGCACTGCAGAATCCTGCAATTTTAAATTCCTCTACTGTACAAAGCGGAACTTACATCGTAACTGCGGCAATCGGAAACTGTACGAGCACCGGTACTTCGGTCAATGTAACAGTAAACCCAAATCCTGCAGCTGCTGCCGGGATAAGCAGCGCTGTTATTTGTTCAGGCACTTCTGTATCATTAACCTCATCCGGAGGGACGAGTTACAATTGGACAGGGCCTGCATCCTATACCTCAGCTGCACAAAACCCTGTGATTGCAAATACAATTGTCAGCAACAGTGGAATTTATACTGTTACTGTTTCTAATGCAGCAGGCTGTACTGATTCGGCAAGTGTATCACTTACAGTCGATCAGACACCTCCTGCGCCAACAACCAGTGCAGCAGCTACAACCATCTGTGAAGGCCAGGATATTGTATTATCTGCCTCTTCTGCAGGTGCTTCATCTTACAGCTGGAACGGACCAGATGGGTTTATTTCCGGGCTTCAGAATCCATCCATTAACGCTGCCGGTCCATTGGCAAGCGGGAACTATACTGTTATTGCATCCGCGGGAAACTGTTTCAGCACTGCAGCAACGGTTACAGTTACCGTCTATGCTTTACCTGTTGCTTCCGCATTGGTGAGTTCAAATACGTTTTGCTCCGGCACTTCAGTAACGCTTAATTCAACAGGCGGAGGGAATTACAGCTGGACTGGACCCTCAGGATTTACCTCTTCCCTGCAGGCTCCCGTTATCAGCAGCTCGGTAACAAATAATACAGGAACTTATACTGTTACTGTAACGAACTCTGCGGGCTGCAGTGATTCGGCAACCGTTTCTGTTACTGTGAACCAGTCACCTGGCGCGCCCCTTACTACCGGTGACACAACCTGTACAGGCATGCCTTTAATATTAACCGCAAACGGTTCCGGTGTGATCAACTGGTATAGTAATGCATCCTTAACTACACTTGTAATGGCCAACAGTAATACATATTCACCTGTGCTGAGCTCAAATTCATCAGCAACATATTACGTAACTTCTACCAGTGCTGATGGGTGTACGGGCAGCATTTCAACTGCAGCAGCCTCTAATTATAATATTGTGGCGGGTGCGTCCGCAAGCCCGGTTAGCGGCTTTATTCCCTTGAGCGTTTCCTTCACAAATACAAGTTCCGGTGTTGATGCGAATGACAGCTATACATGGAACATGAATGGCAATTTATTTTCTACGGGTTTCGAGCCGGACCATGTTTTTACGACTGAAGGGACTTATGTGATCTCTATGATTGTGACAGATATCGAAAGCGGTTGTACGGATACAGCAACGCTTGATATTTTTGCCGACGGTGAAGTAACCTATACTATTCCAAATATATTTACACCTAACGATGATAATGTAAATGACGGATTCGAAATCATAAGTCATGGAATTGTACAACTCCATGTGGTGATCTACGATCGCTGGGGGTTAAAGATGTATGAATTCAATGGCGTGCATTCCGCGTGGGATGGACGTACAACCAGCGGTGTTGAAGTTACTGACGGGACTTATTTCTATCTTTTCAATGCGAAAGGAGCCAACGGGAAAGAGTATAAAGAGAACGGGCATGTGATTATAATGAGATAGGATTCATTTTCCTTTTTGTTTGAAAACAAAAAGTTATAAAAACTCAAGAACCATCGAATACTTCCACAGGCAACATGATATCGCGATGGTTCTGGCCTAACACACGGCTCCGAAGAACCGATTTGTTTCAAATTATTGAATTATCGATTGATCAAAAAAGCCTTTCAGATTATCCTGAAAGGCTTTTTTATTTTTAGTATTTTCGCAGCCACAAACATAAAGACAATGAGCAAAGCAGATAAGATAAAGAATTTCGATCCGAATAACCTGGGTGACAAGAACGCGAACATTTACGGACTCCCGTTCACAACAGATGAGGCTGAAGTTGTCATTATACCTGTTCCCTGGGAAGTAACAGTTTCCTACTCTGCCGGTACGGCAAAAGGCCCTGCGGCTGTTTTTGATGCATCGTTCCAGGTGGACCTGTTCGATCCTAATATAAAGGATGCATGGAAGATCGGACTGGCAATGGATGTAATTCCTTCTGCAATTGAAAAAAAGAGCAATACACTTAGAAAAAAAGCGGAAACTTATATTGGAATGCTGGAGGATGGAATTTCCCCCGAGAAGAACACTACAATGAAAAGTATTCAGTCGGAAGTGAATGCTGCATGTAAAGAAATGAATGCCTGGGTTAAAGAACGCGCCCTGCATTTTATGAATAAGAAAAAGGTAGTAGCGCTCCTGGGCGGTGATCACAGCACACCTTACGGGATGATGCAGGCACTCGCAGAAAAGCATAAGTCTTACGGAATCCTGCAGATTGATGCTCATGCGGACCTTCGCGATGCTTATGAAGGATTTGAATTTTCCCATGCTTCGATCATGTTCAATGCTTTAAAGATCAAACAGGTTTCTAAACTCGTACAGGTGGGGATCCGTGATTATTGCGAAGCAGAATATAATATCGTAAAAAATTCCAAAGGGAGGGTTGTAAGTTTTTACGACCGCGACATAAAGCATGCCCAATACGAAGGAAGAACATGGGAGAAAGTTTGTGAGAAGATCATTAAAGAATTACCCGACAAGATCTACCTGAGTTTCGACATTGACGGCCTCGACCCTAAATTATGTCCAAACACCGGAACACCTGTATCCGGAGGCTTTGAAGCTGAACAGGTCCTTTACCTTGTGCAAAAGATCGTGGAAAGCAAAAAGACGATCATCGCGTTTGATATAAATGAAGTGGCTCCCGGCAAAGATGAGTGGGACGCAAATGTTGGTGCAAGAATGCTTTACAGGATCGCTAACCTTGCAGCAAAATCAAATAAGAGAGTGTAATAAAACAATTAAACAGATTCTTTAAACAGGATTTCTCAGTTGCAGTCGAATGACAAGCTAAGATCTCCAAGCCACAATATGACGAAAGAACTGACAACCTATCTTTCACAGTTTGTTTCCGATACGAGGAAAGAAAAATTCGAGCAGGTGCTCAATTACCGCACACGCCACATCACGATTGCGCTTGAAGACCTTTACCAGCCGCATAATGCAAGCGCAGTACTGCGTTCCTGCGACATCTTCGGGATCCAGGATATTCATATCATAGAGAACAAACACGCTTACACTGTAAATAAAGACATTGCGATGGGTTCACCGAAATGGCTGAACATTCATAAATACAGAAAAGAAGAGAACAATACACTCGACTGCATCAATAAACTGAAAGCCAAAGGTTACAGGATAGCAGCTACAAGCCTGCATGAAAAAGGCTATGAAATCAAAGACCTGCCGGTTGACAAGCCGGTTGCATTGTTCTTCGGGACGGAACTGACAGGTATTTCTGAAACTGTGCAGCAACATGCAGATGATTTTGTCATGATCCCTATGTATGGCTTTACGGAAAGCTTTAACATTTCTGTTTCTGCAGCACTTTGCCTTCACAGCATGATCACCAGGCTTCATCAAACCAATGTGGACTGGCACCTTAATGAGGAAGAGAAAGATGAACTCCGCCTGAACTGGCTCCGGAAATCCATCAGTAAAGTAGAGCTGATCGAAAAAGATTATTTCGCAAAAAAAAGTTTGTAGTTGTTTGTGCGTAGACCGTGAATCTTAATTAAGCTAATTCAACCATAAAGGCAATCAAACAGTGAATCAGTTTTTGATATTATGAGAAAATTATGTAGGTTTGTCCTACCAAAAACTAAAAAAAACAATTATGGGAAAAGGTGATAAAAAAAGCCGCAAAGGCAAAATTGCAATGGGATCTCACGGTGTAACCCGTCCAAAGAAAAAAGTAAAAAAAGCTGCTGCTAAAAAAGCTGGCGTTGCTAAAAAAGCTGCGGCACCTGCTCCTAAGAAAGCTGCTCCTAAGAAAGCTGCTAAAAAAGCAGAATAAAACTTAAGCACATTTTAATAAAAAATCCTCAATAGAAATAATTGAGGATTTTTTTATTTCAATCTTTGATATGTCATCCCGGCCTGCCCGGGGATCTTATTCAAACATTGAACCTAACGCCAAGAGTAAGATTCCTCCGCTACGGTCGGAATGATAAGAAGTAACAATCAAGGTAGAGCTCCTCCGCTACGATAAGGCGGAATGACAATAATGAAGTAAATCACGGTGCAAGCCGCTCTATCTTCCAGTTTTCACCTTCGAATGTGTAAAGGAGCCTGTCATGCAGCCTGCTTGGCCTCCCCTGCCAGAACTCAATTGTTTCCGGCTTAAGTATATATCCTCCCCAATGTGGGGGCCGTGGAACTTCTTCGCCCGGGTATTTCATTTCAAGCTTTATATATTCTTCATCAAGTACTTTGCGGCTTTCGATCACCCTGCTTTGCGCAGAGGTCCACGCACCTATTTTACTTGCACGGGGCCGTGATTTAAAATATGCATCTGATTCTTCAATTGATTGCCTGACAAGCTCACCTGATATCCTCACCTGGCGTTCAAGTTCGGGCCAGAAAAACAAGAGCGAAGCATTCGGGTTCTGAGCTATTTCCTCTCCCTTCCGGCTGGTATAATTCGTATAAAAAACAAAACCCTCATCATTGAAATTCCTTAGCAGCAATATACGGGAGGAAGGTTTTCCTTCTGAAGAAACAGTGCTGAGCGACATGGCATTGGGCTCGTTTACTTTGGCATCAATTGCTTCATGAAACCACTTGTAAAACTGGGTCACCGGGTTCTTATGTGCATCTTTTTCATCCAGGCTCTGTTTGGAGAAATCGTGCCGAAGCGTATTTATATAATTCCTGATATCATCCATTGTACAAATACGAATTTAAGAATCTAGTTTTTAAGAATTGCTTTACACGATCAGCTCATTCAGCTTTTCAACCAGCTTCTTTGAAGTGGTGTTAAAATATCGTTTTTGCTTGTATGCAACCACCCATTGGATGCCTTTGATCGTATTTGTCAGGAATAATTCATCAGCACCAAGCAGAACACTTTGTGTTATCGAATTTTCATACACTGCTATCTTATTCGCCTGCGCGATCTCTATGACCTTCTTCCGCATCACCCCGTTCACGCAGCCGTCAGACACGGGAGGTGTGTAAAGAACCCCATTCTTCACTGCAAAAATATTGGAGCTGATCGTTTCAATGATCTGGCTCCTGTCATTCACAAGCACGCAATCATCAAGCTGATGCTGGGTTTTATATACACCCGCCATTACATAAATGGCACTGTTGGCAGATTTTATAGAAGCAAGGGGATTCAGCGATTTTTTGAAATCAATAAAAAGATCAATGATCAACCCTTTCTGATTCAGATGATATCCCTGGTCCTGGATAGGATAAACCTCGAGAAGAAAAGAAACCTGGTTATCTGTAGGAGTATAAAAACCTCCATTGTTCCTGTAAACAGTAAACCGGGCCCTTCCATCGGTGCCGATCCCGTTCTTCTGGAGAAGCTCACCTATCAGCCGTTGCATGATGTCGGTATTCAGGTTGATCGGTGTAAGCATCTTCATAACGCGAAGCCCTTCCAGCAACCGGTTTACATGCTCCTGCAGGAACACAGGCTTGCCGTTTACGATCCTTACCGTTTCAAACAGCGCATCCCCGTAACGGAAAGCCCTGTTGGTATGACTTACAGAAGGCTGATCACTGGGGATCATTACACCGTTATGATTTATGAATTGCTGCATATTGAGGTGCAAAAATACGCACTATTCTATAATGTGGGAAATTAATTTAAGGGGGCTGTTGGCTTCTATGAGAATGCCTTTTACTCCTGCTTTCTCAGCGGCCTCTACATCCCTGTCCTTATCACCAATAAAATAGGACTTTGCCGGATCGATATTGAAACGCGCAAGGGCTTTTTCAACAAATAGTGAATCGGGCTTCCGGCAAATGCAGCGGCTCACGTCCGGGTGATGAATGCAATAATAAATTTCGGAAAACTTAATGTTGTGCTTTATAAGCTCATTCGTAAGGAAAGCGTGGATGGTTTCAACTTCCGCCTGGGTGTATAAGCCTTTTGCGATCCCGCTTTGATTAGAAACCACAATCAGCAGGTATCCCTTTTCAAGATACATCTGGAGGTTTTCGATGAGATCCGGTAATATGACAAAGTCCTCAAGACGATGCGTATACCCGCGTTCTGTATTTATTACACCGTCCCTGTCGAGGAAAACCGCTTTATTCATCATCCCTGGATCTTATGAATGAAATCTACTGCCAGGCTGGGTTTTAAAGCCAGTGTAAAAACAGCTCCGAATACCGAACCCCAGAAATGTGCATCATGTGCAATTCCGGTATTGCCTCTTTTGCTTAAGTAATGCTCAATACCGAGAAGGATGAGTCCGAACAGGTAAGCGGGAATGGGAACAGGGATAAACATAAAACCCAACCGCGCATTCGGATTAAGGATAATGAATGCGAATACAACGGCCGAAACAGCCCCGGAAGCACCTAATGCATTGTAATAGATATTATTCTTATTGCGTTCATATGAATACAATGACGACATCACGAGAGCACCAACATATAGTAAGATAAAGAAAAAGGGGCCTTTGCCTCCATAAACATTCGCGTACATAATTTCTACGCCACGCCCGAACATATACAATGCATACATATTGAACCCAAGATGCAGCCAATCTGCATGAATCAGGCCGTTAGAAAAAAAACGGTACCATTCCTTGCGGTGATGGATCATATAAGCATTGAACATCATTTTGTTCTTCAGTGTTTCATTCTGCATTGCTGCAATTGAAACCAGGACTGTTATACCAATTATGATAAGAGTGATCATGCTCAAAGATAAATAATAATAGATATGAGATGTGATATTAGATTGATGTGAGAATTGATGCTTGAAACGCCTTTGTATTGCTGCTTATGGCTTACAGTCTCTTGTCAATGCCCGGTTGCTCTACTTCAAATTCTCCTTGTAAGAGCCTTGCATGAATTCAGCAGACTTGTTCTTTGGAATTGATAATGACTTCCATTCGGAGTTCCTGATATGCTTTGCCAGGAAAACAATTTGCCCGACATGGTAAGCATAATGAGCTGTTTGACGGTTCAATGCCTGCGTAACAGTAAGCCCTTCTCCCCTGATGGTTACCGTTTTTAAAAGGTCCTCCTCTTTTAATGCATGCAGCGTTTCCATAAAGATCTTCCAGCCTTTGTTCCAGTAATCTACCAGCTGTTCGCGTGACTCATTTCCTGAAATAAATTCGCCATCCCGGTTCCGGTCCGGCTTTTCACCGTCTGTAGTAAGAAAATCAGTCCACCGCGAGATCATATTACCAGCCATGTGCTTCATGATGATTGCAATGCTGTTTGATTCACTGTCGGGCTGATAATGGAATTGCGAATCTTCAGTCAGCTGCTGAAACGACTTCTCTGCAAGGTTCCTGTAATTAGTAAATACACCGATCGTGTTTTCAAGAAAATGTTTTTCTAAGGTCATAAAATCTTACGTGGTTTAGGCTTCATGATAAGGCGAAGTGACTGGTCAAAGGTAACATAACTCCATGCCCAGTTAATGAATGCAAAGAGGCGGTTCTTGCCACCTACTATCGACATCAGGTGAATGAACATCCAGATAAGCCATGCAAAGAACCCGGCAAACTTCCATTTGGGGAAATCTGCAACAGCTTTATTCCTGCCAACTGTTGCCATGGAGCCAAGGTCCTTATAGGAAAAATCTTTCAGGGCTTTTCCTTCATCCATATTCTTAAAATTCTTTGCGAGGTTCTTTGCCTGCTGGATCGCAACCTGTGCGACCTGTGGATGCCCGGCGGGAAATGCGGCTTCTGTCATATACGCAATATCACCGATAGCGAATATATTCCGGTAACCCTCCACCATGTTCTTCCTGTCAACATTGATCCTTCCTGCACGTCCGATTGCTTTCGGGTCGAGTCCTTCGATCCTGTTGCCTGTGACGCCTGCCGCCCAAACAAGTGTGTTGGTAGCGATGGCTTTTCCTCCATCCAGGAAAACGTGGTTCCCGTCATAATCAAGAACCCGTGAATTAACAAATACATTGACCCCAAGTTCTGTGAGATAACGGTGGGCTTTTACCGAAGCATTTTCCGACATTACGTTCAGCACCTTGGGTGAGCCTTCAAGCAGATACACCTGCATCATTTTAAAATCAAGCTCAGGGTAATCTTTTGGAAGGATGTTTTTTTTCATTTCAGCAAGCGTCCCGGCAACCTCAACCCCGGTCGGCCCTCCTCCTACCACAACGATATTCATCAGCATCTTTCGTTTATCGCGGTCCGTTTCGGACAAAGCCTTCTCATAATTCTCAAGCACAGTGTTCCGTATTGTAAGTGCTTCACTCACCGATTTCATAGGGAACGCGTGATCCATTATTTTCTGATTACCGAAAAAATTAGTGTCGGCCCCTATTGCAATTACCAGATAATGATAATCGATAATTCCTATACTGGTCTGCAGCTGGTTGGCTGTAGTATCGATCTTTTTTACTTCAGCTACACGAATGTGAACATTCTTCTTATGCTGGAAGATCTTGCGCAGGGGAAATGCAATTGTGCTCGGCTCGAGGCCTGCAGTAGCAACCTGGTAAAACAATGGCTGAAACTGGTGATAATTGTTCTTGTCAATAAGAACTACCTGGTAGTTGGAACCTGCCAGGTCCCTCGCTATTTTCAAACCCGCAAAGCCTCCGCCTACAATAACGATCCTTTTTTTATTTGATTCGGGAATATTAGCCTTCATAAAGGATTTTTCATAAAATTAGTAAATAAATACAAGGAGAAAATTATATGCCATTAAATAAAAAAAGCCTCCGTTGCGGGAGGCTTTAACTGCAGGTAAAAGCTTTGGTTACCTTGAAGTTGCTAAGCAACAAAACCCTTATTTCGTTTGATAACCTTCAGGCTTGAGTTCAATATTTTTTTTAATCTCAAATTTATAGGAACCTTTGTCAAGGATCGAAATCTTCTCCGAAACCGACTGAAAACCGTTCGCTTCCACACTCATTTCGTAATTTCCGGGAGTGAGCACCATCACATATTTCCCGGTGTTTGGGTTCGGCAGATAGTTGCCCACCATTTCCTGGGTTTTGGAATTTGTTACTGAAATGAAGACATCTGCATAATTCAGTTTCTGCGTGCTGTCAGCAGAACTTACGTCACCATTCACGACTGAATATTGCGGATCCACCTCATTAAAAGTTACCCGGTAGATATCAAGATCACCAAGTCCTCCTTCACGCAAGGCCGCCATATAACCAAACCGGCCATTGTTTGACAAGCGAAAATTGAAATTATCCTCCGTGGTATTTATCGGGAAGCCTACATTCTTCGGATTGGAGAACTGGTGGCTTGTTTCATTCATCTCCGCTTTGAATATATCGTAGCCTCCCATACTTGTATGACCATTAGAACTGAAATACATTGCTTTCCCATCATTGGTGATATTCGGAAAATCCTCATCAAAAGGCGTATTGATATCAGTACCCATGTTCTGTGCTGGTCCCCACTCCCCGTTCGGAAGCTTACGGCTCATATACAGATCGGTACCGCCTGAACCTCCCGGTCTGTTACTTGCGAAATAAAGCATATTGCCATCATTGCTGATACATGCCGCTATTTCTTCCGCCTTAGGTGAGTTGATATTGTCAGCAAGCCTCTCGGCCGACCTAAAGCTTTTATTCTTATCGGTATTGGTAATATAAATATCTCCGACACCTTTCAGGTTTGTATAATACAGCAGCATGATCTCCCCTGATGCCGAAAGTCCGATGATCTCCTGCTCACCATCCTTTTTGGAGATCGGTGGCCCGATGTTCTTGGCTTTTGCAAAAGCCCCTTCGGTTACTTTGGAAACATAGATGGCTGACAAATAGCTCCCGTCTTCCTTTGCAATTGCAGCACCTTCATCCGGCCTGCGGGTGTTGTAAATAATAAAGGATTCATCACTCGGGACAAATGGATAATAATCGGCATATGGTGAGTTCACATTCGCACCCAGGTTTTCAAACGTTACGTTCAGTGGGAATTTCATCAGCTCTTTTGCATTTATGCAGAACTGGATCTGGCGGTCAACATCTGCAAGATTATCGGCATTTCCGCGTCCCGTCTGCTTAAAAACATTATAAGATCTTATCGCATCATCAAACCTGTTGGCATAATGGTATGCCCTTCCGAGAAGATACATTGCATTGGGATCGAACTTTGGCTTATGTGTTAAGATCTCCAGGTAAGGGATCGCCTTGGATTTATTGATATTGGTGTTAAGATAACAGATGGCAATATTATAATTGTATTTATCACTTTTTGAATCCTTATCCAGGAGCTCCAGATAATCATCAAGCGCTGCCTCGTAATTTCCTGCAATGAACTTTTTATCCGCGGTGTAAGGGTCAACTTTTTTATCATCATCATCCTGCGCAAAAGTAAAACTTACCGATATCAGCATTAACACTGTGAATCCATGTGACAATAATCTTTTCATCGTGGTCTGATCTTATGTTTTGTGAATGGCGACAAAGATAAAAAAAAGCAACGAACCGTTGCTTTTATAAGATGAATTGATCAAAATGGACACTCAACAGGGCGATTATCTGAATTTTTCGCAGAGCGTTGGATGGTATTTTTTCTTGCGTTCAGGAAGCCAGTTCTTGATTTTCTTTTTGAAATTAAAAGTTCTCTGGGCCATTGAAACAGAATGTTTTTTAACCCTGATGCCGCTTCCGCCTCCGCTACCGGAAGAGTAAGATGAAGACGCATGGGAGGAAGATGTAACACCGCTTAGCCTCTCAACCGAGCCCGGACTTTCCAATTGAAAACGCATGTGGAAACCGTTTTCAAGACTTGGTTCAATATTCTGCTGGATGGGGGCGAATTGCTGCTGCTCAGGGGGCGGTGGATTGTTCTCCTGGTAATTGTTTAGGTACTGTACCTGGTTGATGTTATCGACAGGATTTCCGACAATAGTTATCATCGCTTCATTATTCTGGCAGAATGCAGTAAATGAAGTAAAAGTTAAGAAATGAAAAAACAGATATTTTTTCACGTAACAATTATTTTAATGTAAAATAACAAAAAAAAATGAAATAAAGCAATAGTCCCCATTAAATTTTTAGGGTTCATTCAGATTCTGCATGACACCTCCGCATAATGGCGTCCATGCCCCCGTCCTGATCCCTGCAGCCCTCAGTCCATTGCCCGTCCAAACGTTACAGGTATTGAACAGGCTGTAACTCCCACCGGCTTCATAAAAACAATAATAGTCAGAATAACCGGGATGTTCAATGCGGATAAAACGGCCGTTATTTTCCGGAAGGAATTTGTTATATAACCACTCAGCACCTTATACTGGAACGGAGAGAGCCTGATTTTCCGGCAATGTTCACTCTCCTTTGGTTCGTTTCTTTTATAAGTTACATGCATTGCCGAAGTGCCAAGACCAAATGCAGCATTGAAAGCAGTGGAGAAGGTCAGGTCTGCCCAGGTTGGCGTCCCGATAAAAAAGCCCTTGTCGCCCCAGCCGATCGAAACATACTGAAACCCCGGGTCTGCACGCTCAAAATCAGAATATGGCATGCTCCTGCTCCAATCGGCAGAACCGCATTTCACGGGCAGTATAAAATCAGTATGCACACCATTGGACTCAACAAAAATGGTAATGCTTTTTTCCTGGCGCAGCGGAACATAACCGGTAATAAGATAAGGGAAAAGAAATGCGGATAACAGCCAGCTAAAAAGTACAGCCAGCGTTAACAGAATCGTTTTAAGAAAATATCCAAAGATTCTTTTGATCACGGGATCGTTTTGCGAATAACGCAGCCGGTTGAAATATATTTTTAGCCGGCCTGTTCCTTCTCCCGGAATCTTATTCCTAAAGAATCCAGTTCTTCAAGGAGGGGAAGATAGATCTCTTTAGAAGTTGGTATGGTAACGCCACGCGCCCTGATCTTATCCTGAAGGATCAGCTTAGCCATTATGGCAAGGGGAAGCCCCACTGTTTTCGCCATGGCTGTATAAACCTGGTCTTCACCGGTGACCACCAGTGACGACAATATAGTCCGCGGCTCACGTGCTGCATTCCGGTATTTGAACTGATGCTGCATCACAATCATATCCTTATCGTGTTCCTGCAGCTTCCATTTCTCTTCCAGGAGGTTTTGCAGTATCTCCGCCGGAGAAGCATTTGCCACAGTTATCTTTGTATTCTCAAAAAGGCCGAGCCATTCTATTTTTGCAAGCACCTCCTCATCCATCTCTGCGCCCATAAATTTTATGAGCTTATCCCTGGTGCTGTCATTTCCATCAGGCAGATAAGCATCGAGCAATTCGGGATAGGTCAGCTTGTCCGATGCTTCAATTTTATAAGTATCATCCGTTAAACCCAGCTTCACGAAAACATGCCAGGCTTTGCAGTACCCTGGCATCCTTAACGTACCGCGCAGCATTGTGGGGATGTTCTCCAGGTTATAAGAATACCGGTAGGATAAAGAATCACGGTTGGCATAAGCGTCAAACTTCCCGTAACCGTCAATTTCAATTGTGTCTGTTTGTGTAAAAAGGCGGTTATAGGGGATATATTTATATTGCCCGCTCTCAATGTATTGTGCAGTTCCCTGCCCGGCAAGGATCACATTCCTGGGGTTCCAGGAGAACTTATAACCCCAGGGATTATCGTTGCTTTCCGGCGAAACAAGGCCACCGCAAAAAGATTTGAAGGATGTAAGAATTCCCCCGCTTTCATGGATCTCATCAATGATTTTCATGGCTGATGCATGGTCGATGCCCGGATCAAGCCCGGTTTCGTTCAAAAGAATAATACCTGCTTCACGGGCTGCTGTATCCAATTCTGCCATTTCTTTCGAAACATAAGAGGCGGTGGCGAGGTGTTTCTTAAAACGCACGCAATCCAGCGCTACGTTCATGTGCATGAATGCAGGCACCATGGATATCACCAGGTCGGCATAACTGATCTCTTCCGCACGCTGCTGTTCATTATTAATATCAAAAGCAATTGCACGGCTGTTCGGGTGGTCATTCGTTTTCTGCATCACCAGTTCAAGGGATACATCTCCAACAGTAACATTCCAGTTCTCCTTATCTGAATTATCCAGTAAATACTTAATGAGTGATGACGCTGACCTCCCCGCTCCTATGACCAATATGTTTTTCTTCTCCATGATAATATTAAAGGCGCGAAATTAAAACTATTTATCCAATTCTGCATTTATCTTAAAAGATGTTTAATATAATGCTGCAGCCAGTGAATGTGCATGTATTCTGCCGGTGTGGAAGCTTTATGGCCGATAAGCTGAACTGTTTTATTCAGTTCGGCAAGCTTACTGTTCCGCTGGGTCCCGCCGGTCTGCAGAATACGGATAAGCTCGCAGAAAACGCTGTATAATTTCAATGCTTCCAGGTAGCTCCTGCCTTCCGGTAAAGAGATCAGCCGCAATGCTTTCTGAAAGTTCTCACTGTAAAGGAGCAGCTTGGCTTTAAGCACCAGTGTCTGATCCAGGGAGATCATGGTATTGTTATTCTTCTTAAGTATTTTGAGATATTCATCTACCTGGCTGTTCAGGAACCCGGGGTCCATTTTCATTGTATTCGGGTAGGTTTCGGAATATATCCTTGCTTTAAGCACATTTCCGAGTATCAGCTTATCCGTGCAATTATTTGAGCGCAGATAATCCATTAAATCATTAACAGTTTCCAAAGCTTCCTGAAAACGCCTGGTCATACACTCTGATGTGATCATATTATAGAAAACCGCTTCGGTCCTGTACATTTTCAGAACGGAATCTTCACTCACGATCAGGTCATACATATCTTTCATGACCCTGTATGCTTCTTCAAATTCGCAGCGTGCAAAATGGAAAGAAATGCTCATCTGGCTGAAATGCATGTGCTGGTGCTGTACGTAGTTAACCTTATAATTCATCAGGGGAACAAGTGGATGCTTCGCCTGGAGCTTTTTAAAACCGCTGAGGTGCCGGCTTACAACCTGGAGCTGGCTGGTATTGTCCTTCGAGCCAAGTTTGTAATAGGCCGAAACATGGTGATAACACATGAGGAACCGGGGATAGGACTTATGCTTTGAAGCTAAGGCACGCATCTGCTTCAGCTCATTCCCGGCATGGGCGATCCCTTTTGTAAAGTTGATCTCATAGATCTTCCGGGTACTGAGGCCGCAAAGCTGGATATCCTTTAAAAGCATGATCGCTTTCTCCAGCCTTGCATAAAGTTCCTTGTTCTTCTCCAGCCTGTTGAACGCCTGGTTACAGAAAATGACCTGGTCGATGACTACCGGCAGCAGCTCAAATATATTCCTTTCCCAGCAAATCTTTTCCAGCTCAACCAGCATCCTGCATGCGGTTTCTTTATTCCCGGAAGCTATCAGCTCCCTGGCAGAAAGCAGGCGGAGCTCTTCCTCCGTGTGGAGAGCGCTGTGATCAGTATGCCTGTGGCTCCCCAGTTCATCAAGCACCTTCTTCCGCAGCTTGAAATACCTGTTTTCAAGGATATTATAAGATACAATTCCTTTTTCACCCGGATAAACGGCTTCAATTGCGGATGCTGTCTTAAAATCCGGTGTGTTCGTCTTTTCTATGAATCCGATGAATTTTATAACCGTAGGTGAATTCCGGAACTTATTAAGCAATTCTGATTTTCTCGTCCCGTTCAATTTCCGGAAAGAGTCATAAAGATACTGGTTCATGCGGGTTTGAGTTCTGGTGTAAATATATTTAAAATACAAAGATGCAGGATAGCGAATGACCGACCTTTTAAACTATATATTATATTTGCCCCATGCAAAAAAGACTTATCCGTTTTGCCGGGATCTCCGGTGCCTTAGGCGTTGCCCTCGGAGCGATGGCGGCCCATTATCTTAAATCCAGGATGGAAAGCGGTGACATCAGCTTAAATGAGCTCCAGGCATTTGAGACTGCTTCAAGATACCAGATTTATCACAGCATAACCCTTCTTATAATCGCCTTGATGTACGACCGGTTCGGTACAAAGTATATCGCAAAAGGTGCTTACAGTTTTATGGCGGGAATTGTCCTTTTTTCGGGGTCCCTGTACATTTTATCTACAGCTAAGTTAATGGGGATTGAAAGCGTAAGATGGCTTGGCCCGGTAACCCCGATCGGGGGCTTGTTCCTCATAGCAGGTTGGTTATTTACAGGCTTCTCTGCCTTAAAATCGAAGCCAGATAAGGTTTCTGACAAGTGATTTATCAACACACAAATGTTATCTAAAACTTTAATTAAACGCATCAAAATATTGATAATCATTAATTTAATTGTATTATTTATTAAATAATATTCTGTTTATAATTGATTTAAAAAGATAAATCGGGCTTTTTTGACCAATATTTTTTAAATTTGTGTCCTTAAAAATTGAAAAATTAACCAAAAACAAAAGAAATGAACGAATTTGGAATTAAAGCCAAGAATGCAAGCATTGCAAGTTTAGGTTTAGGAAATGTTTCTGCAGCATATTGGAACCTGAATCCTGCGGAGCTTGTTGAAGAAACGATCGTACGCGGAGAAGGAATGCTTACAGATACAGGGGCATTAGCTGTTGATACCGGGGAATTCACCGGCCGCTCACCAAAAGATAAATTCATTGTACTTGACGAAAAAACAAAAGACAGCATCTGGTGGAGCGATGTTAATTTTAAATACGATTCAGATAAATTCGATACACTTTATAACAGGGTTACTGCTTACCTTGCCGGAAAGGAAGTTTATGTACGTGATTCTTACGCCTGCGCTGACCCGGCTTACCGTCTGAATATCCGTGTGGTGACAGAATACCCATGGTCGAACCTTTTTGCCAATAACCTTTTTCTTCGTCCAACACATGATGAGATCATGAGCTTCGCGCCTGAGTGGACGATCATCTGTGCTCCCGGCTTCCGCGCAACACCGGAGATTGATGGCACACGCCAGCACAATTTCACTATAATGAATATGACAAAGAAGATGATCCTTATTGGGGGCTCCGGGTACACCGGGGAGATCAAAAAGGGGATCTTTTCTCTGCTGAACTATATTCTTCCTCACGAAAAAGGCGTTCTTTCAATGCACTGCTCGGCAAACATTGGTAAAGAAGGCGACACAGCTGTATTTTTCGGTCTTTCCGGAACAGGAAAAACAACTCTTTCCGCTGACCCTGACCGCGGCCTGATCGGTGATGACGAACATGGCTGGAGCGATAAAGGTATTTTCAACTTTGAAGGCGGCTGCTATGCAAAATGCGTTGATCTTACAAAGGAAAAGGAGCCGGAAATCTTCCAGGCTGTAAAATTCGGAGCTTTATTAGAGAACATCGAATATTATGAGAACACCTCAACAGTTGACTTCTCCAATATTTCCAAAACAGAGAATACAAGGGTAAGCTACCCTATTCACCATATCCACAATGCGGTAGAACCTTCTGTAGGCGGAATCCCAAAGAATATTTTCTTCCTTACCTGTGATGCATATGGTGTTTTGCCCCCGATCTCTAAATTAACCCCGGGACAGGCGATGTATCACTTCATTTCAGGCTATACCGCTAAAGTGGCAGGTACCGAGATGGGGATCACGGAGCCAACGCTTACATTCTCCGCATGTTTCGGAAAAGTATTTTTACCGCTTCATCCCACAAAGTATGCTGAATTACTTGGAAAGAAATTAAAAGAGAACAAAGTGAATGTATGGTTAGTAAATACAGGCTGGTCCGGCGGATCTTTTGGTGTTGGAAGCCGTATGAAACTTTCTTACACACGCTCCATGATCACAGCTGCGCTTACAGGAAAGCTCGACAATGTGAAATATGAGACATTGCCTGTATTTGGATTACAGATGCCTGCCGAATGCCCTGGCGTTCCTGCGGAGATCCTGAACCCACGCACAACCTGGAAAGATAAAGATGCTTATGATACAACTGCAAACAAACTTGCAGCATCATTCATCAAAAACTTTGAGCAATATGCAAATGCAGCAAATGAGGAGATCATGGCTGCCGCACCAAAAACAGCAGTAAATGCTTAATTTTTTAAGGTTATAAATTATTTATAAAAATGTCCCGGTAATACGGGACATTTTTATTTAACAGATTCCTGAAAGGATGGTGTACCTGTGCCAGGCGATCAATCCCTTTCCTTGTTAAATTTTTCAACTTTTTTCCTTGATGAAAAAAGTTACAAAAAAAATCAAGAACCATCGAATGCTTCCCTCATGGCAACAGGCATCGCGATGGTTCAATCCTTCTGGGCGGCTTCGAAATTTAATCTGATCAACATTTTAAATTCTTGCTCTTCTCATTCGGTGACTCTTTGATCCTGTTCAGCGATAATGGTAATGAATCGCTAAATGAATTATACTTTCGAAGTGTCAGATAAAATAGTGTTTCATTAGCCATGGTTTATTTCGACCGACAGGAAGAAATAAAATCGCCTTACAGGATCAAAAAGGTTTTTGTAACTTTTGCCTTCAAAAAGTTAAAGAAAAATTATCAATCTTAAGAAAAACCATACTTTTACCCCATGCATCTCTTCTACACCCCTGACATTTCCGGAGGATCCTATACACTTCCTGAAGAAGAAAGCAAGCATGCAATACGTGTACTCAGGCTAAAAACAGGCGATGCCATTCAGCTTATTGATGGAAAAGGAGGTTTCTACACCGCGGAGATCACCGATGACCACCAGAAGCACTGCACCGTAAAGATTACAGATACAAAAAAGGAATTTGAAAAGCGAAGACAGCATCTTCATATTGCCATAGCACCGACTAAGAACAATGACCGCACGGAATGGTTTGTGGAAAAAGCTACAGAGATAGGGATCGATGAGATCAGCCTGATCGACTGCAAGAACAGCGAACGCTCAGTGGTTAAAACGGAAAGACTGCAGAAGGTTGCCGTATCTGCCATGAAACAAAGCCTGAAAGCCTATCTTCCAAAAATAAACGAGATCACCGACTTTAAAAAATTCATCTCTTCGGTAAAAGATTTCAGCGGGGACAAATTTATTGCACATTGCCAGTCGGGTTTTACAGCCGGGTCTCACCTCCGGTCACTTTACACACCCGGGAATAATGTTCTTGTCCTTATCGGACCGGAAGGGGATTTCACAGCTGATGAGGTGAAGCTCGCATCAGAAAACGGGTTTAAAGAGATCAGCCTGGGGACCAGCAGGCTGCGCACAGAAACAGCGGCTTTATATGCCTGCACTACCATTAACATTCTAAACCATGGGTAATTATCCGTTCTTTAAGAAAGTCGTTCTTTCTTTTTTCAGCAAGAAACTGTATATCTATTCGGCACGCGCTGAAGGGAACAAGACAGGCTTGGGATATCTCATTCTTTTACTCTGCATTTTCTGGATCCCGCTCGCTATAAAGCTGCACCTTTCATTTTCCTATTTTATCGACACCGAGCTCCCGCCATTTATCGGGAAGGTCCCGGTAATTGAGATTCATGACGGGGTCGCCAGCTTTGACAAGCCAAGTCCGTATATTATTACTGATGAAAAAACCGGCAGGGATGCGATCATCTTTGATGAGTCAGGTGAATACACCTCTCTTGAAAACACTGACGCGGAGATCCTGGTGACTGACTCAAAGATCATTTATAAGAAAGGTGCTTATGAAACAAGGGAATACTCGCTCAAAGAAATTAAGAATTTCTCCCTTACTCATGAAAAGATCATTTCGTGGGCGGGTTATGGAAAATACATCTCGATCCTGATCTATCTTCTGATTATACCTTGTGTATTTGTTTACAGGGCGTTTCTTGCTCTCATTTATACTTTGATAGGGTTGATCTTCCAGGCAATATTGCAGACAAAGTTTTCTTTTCAGACGATCTACCGTTTGAGTATACTGGCTTTTACTCCGGCTTTCATTATTGATAAGGTCTTCATGATATCCGATCTTGACTTCACCGGCTGGAGCTTTTGCTGTATGGTCCTTTCCCTGGCTTACCTCTACTTTGCAATAAAAGTGAATAAGGATGAAGACATCGCAAACTCAGCTCTTCCGCCTGAACTCGGAACAAATTACAGCGGTGGCAACAGCGGCATTTAAGGATTCCGCTTCCCCGCTGCTGTGCTTAAAATGTGAAAAGGAAGGGATGCTGATTTTGTTGGTGATCAGCTTCTGAATGTCATCAGAAATCCCTTTTGATTCATTCCCGATCACAATTAAACCTTTTGCGGGCAGTTCCATTGAATAGATACTCTCACCTTCCAGCAATGCCCCAAAGACACTTAACTCATTCAGCCGGGTTTGCTCTTCGATAAAAACATCCAGGTCAGCATAATGAATATTGATCCGCGCTATCGATCCCATCGTAGCCTGCACCACCTTTGAATTGAATATATCCACCGAATTAAGACTGCAAACTACATTTCCGATCCCAAACCAGTCAGCTATTCTTATGATCGTCCCCATATTCCCCGGATCTTTTATATCATCCAGCACCAGTGTCAGCTCATTCTTGAGTGCTGCAGGATCATAAGAATAAACGGGGATTTCACACAGCGCCAGCACTTCATTCGGTGTCAT
>DASVUX010000020.1:0-9387 GCA_036386835.1 Bacteroidia bacterium | reverse complement strand
GAACGTCCGGGTGATATACGCGATTCACTGGCCGATATCAGTAAAGCAAGGACTATCCTTGGTTACGATCCCCGGTATAAAATAGAAGAAGGGCTAAAGCTGACATTGGCGTGGTTTAAGTCGATTGGCAATTGACAGCCGGTTAACGCATTGGAAGTGAATGATCTTATAAAATAAGAATCCGCAAATTCAAGAGGTAAAAAAATGGGGATCTTCGATATATTTAAAAAGCACAAACGATTAAAAACACCGGTAGATCTTTCCCTGCTTGGCTGTGATATTCATTCCCACCTTGTTCCAAACATTGATGACGGTTCAAAAAGCCTGGATGACAGTATCGACATGATCACAAAGCTGCACTCCATGGGATACAGCAGGATCATCACCACACCGCATATCATGGGCGATGCGTACAGGAACTCCCCGGAAACTATCCTGGGCGGGCTTGAACCTGTTAAGCAGGCATTAAAAGAGAAAGGTGTGAATGTAGAGATCAGTGCTGCTGCCGAATATTATCTTGATTTTGATTTTGAAAGGAAACTAAATGAAGAAAAACTACTCACTTTCGGAAAGAATTACCTTCTTTTTGAGGTTTCCTATATGAATCCTCCTGACAACCTTTATCATGTGATCTTTAAAATGCAGACTCTTGGCTATAAACCCGTCCTTGCACATCCAGAGCGTTACAATTTCTGGCATACCGAGTTTGAAAAATATGAATCCTTTATCGATAAAGGCGTGCTGCTCCAGATGAATATCAATTCCTTAACAGGTTATTATTCTTTAGGAACAAAAAAAGTAGCCGAAAAAATGATCGAGAAAAACATGATCTCCATGCTGGGAACTGATTGTCACCATGTCGGACATATCCAGCTCATGAAGAATGTTGTTTATGAACCGCACCTTCAGCAATTAATGGAAAGCGGAAAATTGCTGAACAATAATCTATTCTAAATGCAGAAAAAATATTTCTATTTATTGATCTGTTCTGTATTGCTTGCAGCCTGCGGCACAGAACCTGCAAATATTGAAACAACGGGGAACAAAGCTCCGAAACCCGACCCTGTTCCGGAACTCAGCTATACGGTGAAAGCGAAATTCCCTCATGATACACTTGCCTTTACAGAAGGGTTTCTCTTTCACGAAGGACTGCTTTTTGAAAGCACCGGCTCACCCGACAATCTACCGCAGATGAAATCATTCATCGGGACCGTTGACCTGGAAACGGGAAGGATCAATAAGAAAGTAGAACTTGATAAGCAATATTTCGGGGAAGGGATTTCCATTCTTAACGGGAAGCTTTACCAGCTGACCTACAAAGGCCATATCGGCTTCGTATACGACCTGAAAAACTTCCGGCAACTGATGCGTTTCAACGTAGAAAGCGAAGAGGGATGGGGCATGACGACAGACGGAAAAAACCTGATCATGAGTGACGGAACAAATTTCCTGACCTATCTAGACCCTGTTACATTAAAACCAATAAAGAAGCTGGCAGTCAGTAACGCAGGTTATGCGGAAGATAATCTTAACGAGCTGGAATACATCAATGGCTTTATTTATGCAAATATCTGGACCAAAGATTATATTGTGAAGATTGATACCGCTTCGGGAAAAGTAGTAGGCTTACTTAATCTTTCAGGCATAACCGATGAAGCCAAACGTAATTACAGGAACGCTGAAGTATTGAACGGCATCGCGTATGATCCGGCAAGCGATAAGATCCTGGTAACAGGTAAAATGTGGAAGAACATTTACCAGGTTGAGTTTTCGCATTAAGGTTTACTTAATATTACTTTTCAATTCTTATTATTACATTCTGATTAGCGGGAGCTCCCCAAAGAATAAACTACATAACGAGCATCTCTCTTTAAGATATTTATCTCTGCTAAGAGTATTTGACTGTTTATGATACGGTATTTGAAAAGCAAAATAAAAGCAACCCTAAAACTATTCTTTAAAACAAAACAACAGTTAATATGTCTGATTTTACTTCGAGTCGCATTTTAGGAGTAATTTGTCCACGAACTCTCGCTTATTTCCGGTACCTTTGAAAAATCCATTCAAAATGTCTTTGTTTTTCAACAGAAATCCTATTTATAAAGTTTTCATTTGGTATTGCGGGAGAACTATTATTGGTCTAATATTGCAATCGACTCCCCACTCCAATTCACATATTAACTATGAAGAAAATTATTCTTTTAGTTTTCTTCAGTCATTGTTTTTATATTTCGGTAATAGCTCAAGCTTATCTAACATTTCCAACAGATAGTGTTCAATGGAGCGTTCGCCAAACCATAAATTCACCTTTCGCTCAGAATACCGATCAATTCAGAATTAAAGGGGATACTATTCTAAATGGAATTACATATGGAAAAATGTATACCACTCCGGATGTTAATTACTACTCATCTAATGAAACTTTAAATTGCTTTATAAGGAAAGATTCTACAAAGAAGGTTTTTGTAAAATACCCGCAAGGCACCGGAGTAGATACTACAGAATATCTTCTTTATGATTTCGGCTGCAATATTGGTGATACCATTTCCATTAAGTTACAACATTATACTACTCAATCTATATATCTTTTCGAAGTTACATATATAGACTCCACTACTTTAGGGACAGGTATTACAAGAAGGATATTTTTAAATCCTGCATCTCCCCTAATATGGGCGTGCACTGCCTTTGGATTGGAATGGATTGAAGGTATTGGAAGTTCTCTGGGAGTACTATATAATGAAATTCCGCAATGGGGTTGCGATAATGGTGGTTATGAAAATGCATGTTTTTGGTTACACGGTGATTATATTTTCGGGGGTATGGATTGCGACATTAACACGGATGTTTATGAAGTAGACAACATTGCTGTCGCACTATATCCAAATCCATTATCCTGCAATTCAGTGTTAAAATTTCCAATAAATCTTAATCTTCTAGAAATTTTTAACGTTCATGGACAGAAAGTTTTATCGGAAAACATTAATCACTTCTCTAGTTTTCATTTGAACAAAAATGATTTTTTACCCGGTCATTATATATGCATCCTGACCTCTATAGATGGAAAAATTTTACGTTATAAATTTATAAATCAATAATATGAAAAAACTTCAAGTAATCTTGCTTGTTATATTTATTCTAAGTAATATTAATGGACAAGCACAAGCTCCAAATTTTAAAAAATTAATGCTTGCTCCAGGCGCGAACTATTATAATATTCGAGACCAAGTTCGAGCTTATTATGCGACAAATCCTGACACCTCCGGGCTGGATAATGAAAAACGCGCTTTCGAAAGATGGCAATGGTTTTGGGAGGGGAGAGTTGATAAAGGAAACCCGGGATCTAAGACTGGTGATTTTTCCGTATCTTCTTTAGCTCTATCGAATTTTATGTTAAATCCTATGTGCGTTACATCAGGCACAACACCTTCTAATTGGTCGCCTATCGGGCCCTTTTCTCAACCCAGCCCCACTACTGATGAAAACATGGGCATCATTACGGGTTTGTGGGTAGATCCTACAAACTCTTCTAATATAATGGTAGGAAGTAATTCAGGTGGCTTCTTTACAACAACAAATGGCGGCACCACCTGGTCTAACCCGGATGTTTCCAGGTTACCATGCATGGGGATTAGTTCGATTACTGTTGACCCGACCTCTTCAAATCAAACTATTTATGTATCAACCAACTTTGCGGCAGGTTATTCAATTGGTATTTTAAAATCTACAGATGGCGGGGTTAACTGGGGCCAAACCAGTATGACGATGACTCCTACTTCCTCTGACACCAGAACTTGGGTAGTATGCATGGATCCTAATAATCCATTAAGACTGTATACTGTAACTGACAAAGTACTTTATAGAACTACAGATGGGTTTGTAAATACAGCCAACATTACAGATATAACTCCTACAGGTGCGAGTCCAAATGCATATTGGAGAAGTGTTGTGACACAACCTGTTAATGGAAATACAGATATAGTCTACTTAACTGGAAATGAATTACACATGTCAACCAATCAAGGTAACACTTTTACCCGTTTGGATAACATCCCTTCTTTCGGCACTGTACCTTCAGCCCCTACGGGTTATACATATGCAGGATTAGAAATTTCCATATGTCCAGTAGTAAACAGTACTCTTTCAATAAATGGACTTTATGCAAATGCAGTGTATACATATTATCTTGGCAACACAGCGTCTAAAATAACGCAGATAAAATTTTATAATCAAACAACTGGTTTATGGACTAGCTCCGTTCAAACCATCTCTATTGCTGAACCCTCCGCCGGTCTTCTGGTAGTGAATCCAAACAATCCTAACATAATATATTCAGAGACCCATTATGATGGTGGACTTGGAAGAACAGTTTGTAAGTCTGTTGACGGAGGATTAAACTTCTCCCCTATTAGCTCATACCTTAGTAACTATCTAGGAGGTTATACTCATTGTGATATTAGAAAAATCCTGCTTTATACCCCAAGCGCAATTGGAAATGCTACAGGGAATCAAGATATTCTTTATGTAGCAGACGATGGAGGCCTACTTAAAAATGTTGCAGGAGGGACTGCAAGCTGGCTGAACCTTAATGGTACCGGTCTAAACATTACTCAGTTCTATGGTTTTGGAGGATCAGAAATTTTACCTAGTCGTATAGTCGGTGGGTCTCAGGACAACGGCTTATATACTTATAATTCCGGGAGCTGGTCTGTGAGTGTTGTTGGAGATGCCTACGATGGTGCCATAGACCAGGATAATCAATCCATTATGTTTGGAACGCAGAATGGAGGAAGTAATAAATTATATAAAACATCTTCCGGTGGAATAAGTTGGGCTAATATTCCTCAACCATCTGGCGCTTCTCTAACTACAAGACCAATTAGTGCAGATATAAACAATACATGGTATGCTGGATACAATGATCTGTGGCGGAGCTATAAACGTGGTGCCTTCGGAACCTGGGTCAAGAAATCTGATTTTATAGGCATCTTTAACTCGACTTGGTTAGATGCGAACGGGAATATAGAGCATTCTATTTTTGATAAGGCCATTTCTTCTGTAGCACAGTCATCTTGTGATTCAAATTATATTTACGTAGGGTTCTCTGAGCCAACTTGGGGGAATGATCAGTTTACAGGAACTTCCTGTGGTGGTTGTCCCAGTGCTCAGGCCAGACGCCTATTTATGACTACAAATGGCACAAGTACTACTCCTACCTGGATCGACATCACCGAAGGCTTAACTCCCGTAGAATGGAAAGGCATAACGGGAATCGCGATAAACCCGAATGATCCGAATGAAATTTGGGTTAGCTTTAATAGTTTCTGGGAAACTTCGACAGGAAGCGGCTTAGGAATGAATCGAGTATTCCACGGAGTTGTAAATACTACCACAGGAACATGTGCCTGGAATGACTATTCTACAGGCTTGCCTTGGTTCCCCACTACCACAATAGTTTGTCAAAACGGCACAAACAAAGGCCTCTATCTTGGTACTGATGTTGGAATTTTTTACAGGGATGCATCCATGTCTGCATGGGAATGTTTTAGTACCGGAATTCCTGTAGGTATGGTTCCTGAAATTGAAATTAATTATTGTGCAAAAGAGATCAGGGCATCAGTTTACGGGAGGGGTTTATGGGTGTCACCACTTCCTCCTTCCACTTTAGTAATTCCCGTAACTGTTTCACCAAACCCCATCTGCGAAGGACAAACTTCGACCTTAACAGCGACAACCACATGTGGATATACCTATAAATGGTATTCCGCAGCAACCGGGGGCACCTCGCTTTATACAGGGGGGGTATTCATTACCCCGGCTCTCACGACCACTACAACTTATTATGTAGAAGCTATCACAGAATATGGCTGTGCTGGTCCGCGAACAGCAGTCACTGTCAATGTGAGCCCAAAACCTGTCGTAACAATTCCCGGAAATGTTTCCGTATGTACCGGCACAGTGGTTGCAGCTTCGAACTTTACAAGCATCCCTGCAGGGGCAACTTATGCATGGACAAGCTCTAATACTGCAATTGGACTTTCTACAACAAGCGGAACAACCAATATCCCTTCTTTTACTGCTACTAACGCAGGATCAACATTAATTTCATCAACAATTACAGTTACAGCCACCCTTGCAGGTTGCGTGACTAATTACACTTATACAATTACTGTAACTCCATCAAATTGCGTAGGGACTACTCAGATCTCCACCGCCATTGGCAATAACAACATTCTTACTAACACTACGTTAGGTACAGCCGGAATGACTTACAAGGTTCTTGATGATATTACCATTAACAGCCCTGCAATTGTTACCATCATCAGTCCTGATATGCGTTTTGATGGAGGGAAAAAAATAACTGTAAAATCTGGCGCTACCCTGATCGTCAGCGGTGCCTGGCTTCATGCATGCAGTTCTTGTCGTCCTATGTGGGCAGGTATCGTCCTTGAAAGAGGCGGACATTTACAGGTTATAAATGGAAGTGTTATTGAAGATGCCTTAAATGCGATTGAAACGAACACGACCGGGAGCGGAGTACCTGATTACACAATCAATCAGGCAATCTTTAACAAGAATGCCGTGAATATAAAAGTTGCGTTAAACACAGGTGATATGAGCGCCAATACTATTAAAAATGCAATATTCACCTGCAGGAATATAATTACTCCTACCCCAGGTACATTTGCATCAAATTTCAGTACGCAAAAAACGGCCTTGCTTACAAACAATCCTCTTTCTTTATCAGCATACCCTATTGCACTTACAATTGCGGGAACAAGGTCTGTTAAAGGAGTAGAATTAAATTCATTAAGTTACATCACCGCTTATCCAAAAATTGGGAATGCTCCAGGTGGAGCTACTGACAGGAATGTTTTTGATAATCTTGATTATGGGGTCTATCTGAACGCTGCAAGGTGTGAAATTAAAAACTCAACATTCCAGAATTTAAAAGGAAATCAACCTTCCTATTGCCATGGCTGTACTCCAATTCCTCCATATGGAATTGCAGTATATGCGCCAGCGCAAACAAACCAGCTTTACACCTCATTGGTGATAGGTGGGTCAGGAAGCAATGAGGCTAATGCATTCTATGATTGTTACAGAGGAATGGAGATAAGTAACTATTATTCGGTTGATGCTACTTACAATACACTGGTCTGTTCATCAACACCTGGCACTACCACATTCAACACTATTGCCAATGTTGGAATATACCTGAAAGATATACAGGAAAATGTTTTGGTAAAAGGCATTTCCACGGCACCAATCACCAACTGGGTAACCGGGGTATGGTTTGTGAGGAAT
The DNA here is from genome assembly GCA_036386835.1 of Bacteroidia bacterium. Lineage (GTDB taxonomy): Bacteria > Bacteroidota > Bacteroidia > 2-12-FULL-35-15 > 2-12-FULL-35-15 > 2-12-FULL-35-15. The sequence goes on along the minus strand of DASVUX010000020.1, from coordinate 2,079 downwards.
ACCGGCACAACCGGAACACTGAACCCGGCTTTTATTATTGATGGGAATACTATTTCAGCCAATTCAGCTGGATCATGTACCCAAGCCATTCTCGTTACCGACATTGCCACCACGACCAACGTAGCAACCGTACAAATTAAAAACAATACTATTACTGATGTAAAGAACGGAATCAAGGTCTCTAACATCAAGAACAACATGGTGGTATATAACAATCCTTCGATTGCTCTCAGGTACACTTCAAGCGGCACGGTCCATGGTATTTATATTGAAAGCTGTGATAAGGCAGAAGTAAAAAACAACGTTATTAACAGCTTAAAAGCCGGAACCTATACAAGCCCCGACAATTGGGAATTGCGTGGCATCTATGTTAAAACGAGTACCAATAACAAAATTTTCTGCAACAACATTTCAAGTGTTGGAGAGTGTATGGTATTCGAGAGCGGATGCCTCAGTACCTCTAACAGCAGTTATGGCGGCACTACAAATGGTATTCTTGGAAACGAAATGACCAATGCCAGAACAGGATTAATGCTGCGAACTTCCGGAGTTATTGGTCAACAGGGAAGTAGCGTATCTCCTGGATTTCCAAGTAGCAACCACTGGAATGGTTCACCCTCTGCTTTTTCAAATGGGCAGACCTTTACATTGTCTTCTTCTGCCCCAACTAGTGGTGCTTTGTACTGCTTGAGCACTACTACTTCGCAACCCTCAAACAATACTGGTTCCGGAACATTCACTGCTTTTGCGAGTCCTGTAACCTTGATACCGACAACAGGTACTGAAATAACATGTCCAAGTTCATATGTACCAGCGGGCATGGCTTCCTCAAGTGGCAGTGGATTCAGATCAATGGAGGCTTCAGCCTATGTAGAAGAATTAAAACAATTGCTGGCCTTAAATACTTCGGCTAATGATGCCTTCATCCCTAATCATTACCTGATGCAGCAGTTCATTTACAATGAGATCCGTGACCATAAGGACCTGCAAACGGATAGCACCTTGAATTTCTTTTATTTAAGTAAGCTTAATACCGCAATGGATCAGTTCCGTGATGTGGATGATGAGATGCTGAACCAGAATTACACTCAAGCTCTTGTCAACAGTAATAACGCTCTACCTAGCAATGTAATAGAAGAAAACCAATTCACCTTTAACCGGATCTATATTCCACGTTGTGATTCCGCAATAACTTACACGGAAGAGGAGATCATCGCACTTTATGACATAGCCAACCAATGTGGTTTGGAAGGCGGGAACGCGGTTTATCAAAGCCGTAACCTCCTTATGTTCATTGCTAACAATGTTATTGAATTTACCGAAGATTGTGACGATACTTTTAACGATTCAAGAGCGGTACTTCAAACTCCAAATGTTAGTGGAAGGGAAATAAAGCTGTATCCAAATCCTAATAACGGCATCATGCAGCTTGACTGTAACCTCACTGAAACAGAATCAGGATCATTGATCATTTACGATTCCAACGGGAAAGAGGTCAAAAATTATCCTTTAAATCCTTCTGCCAAAACAATACCTGTTAATGCACAATCCTTAAAACAAGGAAGCTACATGTACGAAGTGATCGTTAATGGGAGAAAAATTAAAAGAGATAAGCTGATACTTATAAAGTAATAATATATGAAAAGAGGGGCCTTTACACTATCTTTGTGTAAAGGCCCCTTTCTAATGAAAAAAACATTTGCCATATTTCTTTTTTTTGTTGCTGGAAAAGCTAGCGGACAAAATTTTGTTCCGAATCCAAGTTTCGAATCCTTTTATGAATGTATAAACAGCAATTATTATATCCAAAATGCAATTAATTGGAGAGGTATGATGTCACCTGATTATTTTAATTCTTGTATCTCATCTTCATCCAGTACGTTTATTACCGATGTACCTTTAAATTTCGCTGGCTTTCAATTTCCAAATATCGGAAATGCTTATGCTGGAATAGTTCCATTTTATGGTGAAAATTCAAAAGAGTTTGTATTTATTAATTTGTCAGATTCGCTTGTTTCTAATATAACATATTGCGTTAGCTTTAACGTTAGCCTATCCGATTCAGCCAGATGGGCTGTA